>CAWHFQ010000002.1:0-1181803 GCA_963828675.1 uncultured Gammaproteobacteria bacterium | reverse complement strand
TTGCAAGGGGCCAACCGAACGCATCTCTTTCAGTAGAGCGATCTGGATATCACGACAGCCCTGCCAACGATGCGCCTCGAAAGTCTTGGATCTCTCTTCCGCGTATCGCACGGCAGCCTGTTGTGAGTATTCGAGAGATCGTTGTAAGGCCTCGAAACGAGCCTGATCAACTCGGCCCGACTCATTGAGTTGCGTTATTTCGGCTAGCGCACGACTTGCCTCGGCACACTTCTGCTCATAAAAATCGCTAGTGATCTTAATATTCGCTTGCAAGGTATGAATAGCGCTAGCTTTGGCAAGAAGCGCGAAAAGAATCTCGGTATATCTGGCCGTCAGTTCGTTTGCTAGCTTTGCCGTGGCAGATTCTGCCACCAGTTGCAACTTCATTGACGCCGCGAAGAACCCTGCCAAGCCGTCTGCAATATTTTCCTTTGCCAGATCAATTTGCGGAATCTTGCCAAGATGGTTGCCTACCTTAGCCATTTCTTCCGCGGCGTACAGATAGATGTCCTTCCGAAGGGAATGAATTCTATCTGCGGCCTTTTCGGCAGACTCATGCGCTAATGTTTTGAGCAAGCGTTTGGTATTGCCGCTGTTCGATAACATGACGCCGAGCAGAGTAAGGGCTGATGCCAATATGGCAGCCCATACAACGTCTGGAATTACCTCAATGTAATCAAGAACATGCATAGAAGGCTAACGCTTTAATTAAGCGGCGCGCGTAGCGCGTCCGCTTGGATGAAATGTTATGGCTCTTAGCGTTGCGGACGACATGGCAACTACTTGAAAGGCCCCGAAGAAGCACATGCGAATTACGCTGCGACCCTCAGTGACAGGCGATACCTGGAACCAGAAAACCTCAGGATTATCACCTAGAATTCGAAGGCCGTCGAACAATTCGTTGGCATGCGCCAAGATTTTCGCGCGGCCCAGATTCACCTTTGCTCCCTCTGACCCGTCAAGTTGCACCAACGGATACGAAATGACTTTGTATTGCGGGTCAATTGGTTTGCCATAGACGTGGTAGAACAATCCGTTAGCCGTCCACGACAATGATTGGTCAAAACGCGGGGTGTCGACCTCGTAGGCATGTTGCTGCTGGCCACCGAAGTTGATCGTTCTCACATTCTTGACGACCGTAGCGGACAGCCCTGGTTTTTTTGCCCAGGCGCGCGCGATCTTGCTCTTGATCTGATCTTGTGCGGCTTGATTGTTATTGAAAAAGGACGTGAGCACCATCATCAGATACTCATCATCTTTCGATTTTGCAGAATTATGCACGTCGCAAGATGGGACTGTGATCAGGCCCTTCCGATAGTCCTTGCCGCTGGTGTCCTTTTGCTCAGGAAACACACACTTTGGCGGGGTGTGCTCCTTTGACACAGCCGGCTTGTCGCACATGTAGCAGGTATCTGTCATAGAGGCATAACGCTTGAGTTAAGCGGCGGCGGAGCCGTCCGCCTTGAACGAAATGTTATGCCTCACCTGACATCTCACTCACGTATTTCATCGTGAGTATGAAGTTATCGACCCAATTTGTTGTGAGTCGGACAAGAAGATTCAGATCATTCACGTCTCTATCCGACCACTTGCGGAGATAGTGCGTTTCATCATTTCCAAGCCATGCGGCACGCTTTGCACACTGCAAGACATTCGGGTCTGATATGTAATCATCAATGCATTTCCCAAGCCGCATACTCTCGATAGATTCTGAGCGTTCAGGGTGCTGAGATTTTGAAAAATCCTTTACTAGAAACTCTAACGCCTTGCGCAAGCCTATCCCTACAAGCTGGTCTAGTCCGGCGGCTCGCGCGCTCTCAACCTGTTCAGCGATTTCACAGAACGTAGGTGAAACCCCCTTGATTGATTCGGGGAAGCTACTGTGTGCAACGGTGCGTGGACCCGTGAAACGAAGTTTGTAGTTCTGGTGGCGTTGGAAGTCTTGGCGGAACGTCGCAACGAAGGGACGGAGGCATCTGTGGCTCGTGCAGAGCAGAGTCAGGTACGCCTCGTCCTTATTGCCGGACAAATGCTGACTCAAAAGCTTAGGATGAACCGCAGTGTGGCATTGTGGGCAACGATCCGGCAGCGCATCAATGCTGAAGTGAACCTGTTCCCCATCGAGAGTATGCGCTTGAAGGTTCATGCCGAGAGGTACTCAAATAGGGTTATAACGCTGGAGTTTAGCGGCGCGCGGCTTTTCGCGCTGCCGCTTGGACGAGTTGTTATGCCTTCGCCCCTAGTACTGGAGCTTTGGTTTGAGGTACTTCTCGATTTCTTCAAGGGCACTTTGAAATTCCTGCCTAAAGCTATCGCCCTTCTCGCTCTGATCGTCGTACATGACATCCCTGCGTTTCGCGGATATGTCCCTAAGAGCTTCCTTTTCAATTTCGCTCACCGCGGGATTCGTCATGCTTAAATAGCTTTGAATCGTTACCATCAGTTCGTGCTCAAGGCTAAACAGTGCTTTAAACAAATCTTTTAAAGCAACGCCCCACAGCACCTCACTCTGAAGTAGGTCGGCGTAAAGGCTAGTGCGCTCCGTTTGGACTCTGTCCCATCTGGATTGGTACGCCCTTGATGTCCCATAGTAATGAGTGTCTGCGTCGGACATGTTTTCCATTTCTTCGGCAGGAGGTTTGGCTATTTCGTAGCCCCACATAGCGGGATGACGTACCCCCGCTATTGCATCGCGGTACTTGAAAAGCGTAACTAGAATGCGGCGCGAAAGCTCATACTCGAATTGCCCCTTGAGCTGGCGCTTCCACGTGCCAAGCCCTTTCACGGCAACGATGGCTCCCGTGATTGCAGCACCGCTAACGGCTAGATCTTTGGCCCACGAAAAGAACTCAACACAAGTCACCTCACTCCCCCATTAGGCATAACGCTTATTAGACCCCACATCGGGCCATAAGCACTGATGGTGGGCCGTCTGGTGGCCATGCGTCAACCGCAAATATCCTCGTTCGGTCAGGGTGTTGCACCATGGCCGGTGTTCTGGGTGACGTAAATCCTTCATTTGCTTATTGCGCCAAGTGAGGTCGTAACGCTTATCACCTCATTTTCGCTGTATATGCACGGCTTTAGCGCTCTGGATGCCCTCGTTCGTCCATCAGCCGTGTCAGCTCCGCGACCAGGTCCGCACGCTTCGCCACCGCATCCAGCAGGTAGACCTGCACGTCGTGCGCGGCGACGTTGGCGTGCAGGCTGCCGCCCTCGGACACATTGACCGCAGCTCCGCTGAAAGCCGGCGTCCAGCGACCGGCCTGCAGATAATCGCTGACCTCGAACTGCGCAGTGGCGTCGCCCTTGTTGAGCAGCACCAGCGCGATCTGGTGCACGTCGCCTTTCTGGTACACGCGATAGAACGCGGCCTGGTTGCCGGCGAAGCGGAGCGGCAGCATCAGGCCGCGTTGCAGGGCGGGTGTGTTCTCGCGCAGCGAGGCGATGCGCTTGAGATGCCGGTAGATCGGGCTTTTCGCGGCGTCGTCGACACGCTGCTGGCCGTAGTAGTTGCGGTTGCCCTGGTGCTCGGCCTTGCCGCGTTCGAAGCCGGTTTCGGAGCCGTAGTAGATCGCCGGGATGCCGCGGGCGGTGAACAGCCAGTTGTTGGCGTCGATGAAGCCGTTGTCGCTGGCGTCCAGGCGGGCCATGTCGTGGTTGTCGTAGAAGGTGACCAGCTCGTAGGGGTTCGCGTACGGGCCGTTGGTGAGGTACAGGCGGTCGAGCAGTCTGGCGTAGTCGCTGCCGGGGTGTTCGAACACGTCGGCGATGCGGCCGCGCAGCGGGAAGTCGAGCACGCTGATGCCGCCGTTCTGCGGCCAGGTGTACTGGCCGATGTTGTCGGGGCTGTAGTCGAACGCTTCACCGAACATGAAGAAGCCGGGGTGCTTGCGCGCGGATGCGCGCGGCGAACTGCTTCCAGAAGGTGGTGGACATGTGGCTGATGGTGTCGATGCGGAACGCGTCGGCGCCCGCGTCGGCCCATTGCATGTAGGCGCCGGCGAAGTAGTCCAGTACCGCAGGGTTCTGGTCGTCGTTGTTGGACAGCTGCACCAGGTCGTCGTAAGCGTGATAGAAGCGATGCAGCGGGTTGCGCACGGGGTCGAGCTGGTACGGCGGCAGGTTCTGTTCGTCGGCGACCAGCTTGCCGGCCTTGTCGTAGATCTGGCCGAACATCGGCTGCGCCTTCGGCATCGTGAAGGCGGGTGAGCCGTGGTTGGCGACGATGTCCTGCACGACTTTCAGGCCGGCCTTGTGCATCGCGGCGGTGAACTGGGCGAAGTCGAGACCCTTGCTGGGCAGGTGTTCGTCGAGCTTGTAGAAGTTGACGCCCCAGTAGCCGTGGAAGCCGGTCTTGCCGCGGTCGGTGAATTTCGAGCCCCAGCTGACCGGGTCGCCGCCGGTAAACGCCTCGTTGGGGTTGTCCACGATCGGCGTGATCCACACTGCGCCGAAGCCCATGCCGCGGATGTAGCCGGCGTTGTCCAGCACGCCCTTGAAGTCGCCGCCGAGGTAGCCGATGTTGGCGCTCTGGCCTTTCGGTGCGCCGGGCACCGGGATGTCGAAGGTGGGGTGCGCGCCGCCCTGGTCGCGCTGGTCGTTGGACGGATCGCCGTTGACGAAGCGGTCGGTCATCACGAAGTAGATCGCGTTGGATGCGAACGGTGCGTCGGTGCCGACGAATTCGGGCGGCGTGGTGGCTTGCGCGAGGTTGCAGGCGAGGGTCAGGGCGAGGGCCGGGAGCAGGGCGTTTTTCGGCATGTCGGGCATCCGGTGGCTGCAGGCGCGGGTGTGGCTGGTGTTTGCTTGTTTGTGGGAGCGGCTTCAGCCGCGATGCTCTTCAACTCCGAGCCAAAGAGCCTCGCGGCTGAAGCCGCTCCCACAGGAGTTCGGTGTAATCAGGCGACGGCTGCCGGCTCGTGCACGCGCAGCGTGAACAGCCCGGCGACGAGCAGGCATACGCCGCCCAGCGCCAGCGCCCAGATCGGCTGGTTGTGGAAGCACAGTCGCAGCAGCAGGCCGAGCACGCTGGCGGCCAGCAGTTGCGGGATCACGATGAAGAAATTGAAGATGCCCATGTAGACGCCCATCTTCGCCGCCGGCAGGTTGTCCGACAGCAGCGCGTACGGCAGCGACAGGATCGAGGCCCAGGCGAAACCGACGCCGACCATCGAGGCGAGCAGCCATTGCGGGTCGCGGATGTACAGGAACGAGAGCAGCCCGGCGCCGCCCAGGCAAAGGTTGATCAGGTGGCTGATGCGAATGCCCCAGCGGCGCACCATCAGCGGAATCACCACGGCGGCGACGGCGGCGAATCCGTTGTACGCGGCGAACAGCACGCCGACCCAGTTGGCGCCTTCGTTGTACAGCGCCGAGCCGACATCGGTGGTGCCGTAGATGGTCTGGGTCACGCCCGAGGTGGTGTAGATCCACATCGCGAACAGGGCGAACCAGGAGAACAGTTGCACCCAGGCCAGCCGGCGCATCGAGGCGGGCATGCCGTACAGGTCGCCCATCACTTCGCGCAGCATGCCGCTGCTGCGGGTGCGGCTGAGCCAGGCGAACAGCAGGCCGGACACGATCAGGCCGCCGGCCAGCACGTAGACCTCTTTCTCCAGCGCGAAATGCCGAATCGCGAACAGCACCGCGATGCCGACCAGCAGCAGCACCACGCCCAATCGCCAGGCGCGCGAGGTGTCTGCTGTCGGCTGCGGCGCGATGTCGTCGGTGAACGATTGCAACTGCGCGGGCGGGTATTCGCGCGTGCTCAGGATCGTCCACAGCACCGCGCCGAGAAGCACCGCGCCGCCGGCGTAGAACGCGTACTTCACGGTGTCGGGAATGCCGCCATGCGGGGCCACGTTGGCCACCCCGAAACGCGCCAGCAGCCACGGCAGGGCGGAGGCGACCACCGCGCCGATGCCGATGAAGAAACTCTGCATCGCGTAGCCGGTGGGGCGTTGCTGCGTCGGCAACTGGTCGCCGACGAAGGCGCGGAACGGCTCCATCGACACGTTGATCGACGCGTCCAGGATCCACAGCAGGCCGGCGGCCATCCACAGCACCGGCGCGTTCGGCATCCACAGCAGGGCCAGCGAGGCGAATATCGCCCCGACGAGAAAATACGGCCGGCGCCGGCCCAGGCGGTTCCAGGTGCGGTCGGAGAAGTGGCCGATGATCGGCTGCACGATCAGGCCGGTCAGCGGCGCGGCGATCCACAGCGCCGGGATGTCGTTCACGTCGGCGCCCAGGGTCTGGAAGATCCGGCTGATGTTCGCGTTCTGCAATGCGAAGCCGAACTGGATGCCGAGGAAACCGAAGCACATGTTCCAGATCTGCCAGAACGACAAGGTCGGCTTGGTATTCAAGTTTGCGCGGTCCTTCATCGGGTGTCGTGGCCGGTGGCGACCGGCGCGATCAGCAGATCATGCACCTCGGCCCGGTTCAACGGGCCGGTGCTGCCACCGGCACCGCCGGTGTAGTGGGCGAAGTGGGTGAGGTAGCTCATGTTGAAGCCGTCGTCGAGCGCGAAGCGGCAGCTGCTGCCGGCGCTCGCGCTGAAACGGCCCCAGCTCGACTGCTGCGCGCGCACGCTGTGCGGCATCACGATCGGCAGGCGCTGCTCGTCGCTGCCCGCGCAACGGATCACCAGCATCTTCACCGCGGCGGTGATGCCGGTATTGATCGGGCCGTGATCGTTGGCGTAGTCGAGTGCAACACGGAAGTTGCCGTTGGCCGGGGCCGTCCACGTGCGTGGCCAGCTGCCACCGACCTTCATCGTCTTGCCCACGCAGGTGGCGGGACTGTGCAGCGATTCGAGGCCATGCGTGTCCGCGCGGGTGACGCTGATGCAGGCCAGGCCCGGTTGCTGCGCGAGGTGGCCGCTGCCGTCGATGCTGCCATGGATCTGGCCGTTGACGTAGAGCTGCACCTTGCCGTCAACGGCGACCTTCCAGCCGTCGCCGTCGGCCCGCACCGAGGGCGCGGCGGGGGCGATAGGGGCGTACAGCGGTGCGTCGGTGCGCAGCGGCGCGTCGGGCACCTGTACTGACTTGAGCCTTACCGTGGTGGCGGTGCCTTCGGTGGTGGTGCGATCGGCAACCAGCAGGTTGCCGGCATGGCTCGGCGGAAGTTGCAGCGTGATGCTGCGGTCGTGCAGCTTCAGCGTGATCGAGTGGCGCGTGCCGAACAGCATCGGCACCAGCGCGGTCGGCAGCTTCGGTTCCACGTGGCCGTCCTCGGTCAGGCCGAACACGCCCTCGGTGACCACCGCGAAATAGGCGGCCACCGACCACAGCTGGCGCGGCGAATTCACCACCGGGCCGCTGAGCTTGCCTTCGTCGACGTGCTGGCCCTGGGTCAGCAGCTCGTAGTTCTCCATGTTGGAACCGTACAGCGCGGCACCGCGCATCACCGATTCGATTTCGTGCGCGATGCGTGCGGGCTGGTCGAGCTGGCGCGCGGCGCGCAGCGCGTACGCGCTGACGAAAGGCCAGATCGCGCGGTTGTGGTAGATCGGCTGGTCGGAACGCTCCGGCCAGATCACCGGGCTGCCGGCGGGCCAGGTCGGATAATTCGCCAGCGTCTGCCGCGCCCGTTCGCCATCGGCCACACCGCTGGTGATCGCCAGCGAAATGCCGAGCAGGTCGTAGGTGTCGTAGGGCGTGCCGTCGCCGCCGATGTAGCTCATGTACATGCCGCGATCGGCGCGCCAGAAGTGGGCGTTGATCGCCGCCTTCAGCGCGGCGGCCTGTGCGCGGTAGCCGGCGGCGGCGCGTGTGTCGTGATGTTGCTTGGCCAGCGTGGTGGCGAGCTGCAGCGCCTGGTAGTGCAACACATTGGTGGACAGCGCATACGACTGCGCGATGAAACCCACCGCGTCGGCGGTCCACGCCGGGTAGGTCTGCTCGCGCCAGTCGAGGAACGAGGTCTCGCCGCGATACAGCCCGAACGTGGCGTCGAAGGCGTATTGGCGATCCTGCACCAGCGTATCGCCGAGCGCCTTGTACGCGTCGCCGGCAAACGCCTTGTCGTCGAGCAGGTGGCGCGCGCCGAGAAACCACACCACGCGATCGGTGCTGATCGGCCAGCTGCCGCCCGAGCCGGTGTCCTGCATCGGATAAAGCCGTTTTGGAGCCGAACCCTGCGGCGCGGTGGCGACGCGCACGCCGGAGAGCTTGAACTTCAACCCGTTGCGCGAGCGCGCGGGGTCGAATCGCCACAGGCCGAGGTCGATCGAATACGACAGGTCGCGCGTCCATACATACGGCCACTTCAGGCCGGTCTCGAAGCACTGGCAGGGTATCGGCTGGCCGTGGTCGAACGCGCCGTCGCGGATCGCACTGACCGAATCCTGCTTCAGATCGTCCTGCGCCATCGCGAACAGGCCGTCGAACAACGGACTGGCGGTGTCTGCCTGCATCGGTTGCGCCGCGATCACGCGCTGGCCGTAGGGCCAGGCCAGCGTGTATCCGTGCTGCGCATCGCCGCTGATGCCGACGTGCACACCGTGCCAGTCCAGTCCGTCATGCCAGGCGGGCGCGGCGGCGCCGGCGGCCATCGCGGTGGCCAGCAGCAGGCTCAGCATGACGCGGCCGTGCGAGGTTGGGTACGGGTAGTAATGCGGATCATCGACATGAGCCCTCCGACGGCTGTTATGTCACGGCGTGGCATATCCCGCATGCTGCGGTTGCAACATCGACGACGGGCCGGGACTTTGCATGGTAGGTAGCGTCGCAATGCAGCAACCAGTGGTTGCATACGTATTCATGCGCGGACCGTGCCGGTGGGCCGCCCGCAAGCCATGCTTGCAGGTACCGGCATCGTCGGCGAGTTCTTGTAAAGCGGCAGGCGATGGCGGCATAGTCGATCGACAGCAGCAACGACACCGGAGAATCCATGCGGGTCCGCCTCGAAGATGTGGCGCGCGCAGCGAGCGTATCGCCCAAGACGGTGTCCCGCGTACTCAACGACGAGGCCAACGTAAGCGACGAAACGCGCAAGCGCGTGCTGGCCGCGATGGAGGCGATGGACTATCGCCCGCATCCGTCGGCACGCAGCCTGGCCGGCAATCGCTCGTTCGTGGTGGCGATGCTGTACGACAACAACGACAACCCGGCCTCGACCTACCTGGCCGAGATCCAGGACGGCGTGCTCGAAGCCTGCGACGCGCATCGCTACAGCATGATGGTGCGCCCGCTGCGCATGCGCAGCGACGATTTCATCCGCCGGCTCGACGCGCTGATTTCCGACCACCACCCCGACGGCGTGGTGCTGACGCCGCCGATCACCGACTACGCACCGTTGCTGAAGCGCCTGCGCGAGCGCAACGTGCCGTATGCCAGCGTGTCGCCGCAGGGCGACGACGGCATCGGCGTACGCATGGACGAGCAGGCCGCGGCGCGGGCGATGGTGGAGCACCTGCTGGCACTGGGCCACCGGCGCATCGCCCACGTCGTCGGCATCGCCGACCATGGCGCCAGCCGCTGGCGGCTGGCCGGCTACCGCGAGGCGATGGCCGCCGCCGGGCTGGCCGAGGATCCGGCGCTGGTGGTGCAGGGCGCGTTTACGTTCGGCTCCGGCGTTGCCGCCGCGCGCGAACTGTTTGCATTGAAATCGCGGCCCACGGCCGTCTTCGCCGCCAACGACGACATGGCCACCGGCGTGATGTGGGCCGCCGGCGAATACGGACTGAAGGTGCCGCACGACCTTTCCGTCTGCGGCTTCGACGACACCCCGCTGGCACGCCAGCTTTGGCCGGCGCTTACCACCGTGCAGCAGCCCAGCCGCGAGATGGGCCGGCTGGCTGCGCTGCAACTGCTGAATGTGCTGCGCGGGCGTGGCCCGGGACAGCTGGTGCAGGTGCCGTTTTCGCTGCAGATCCGGGATTCGACCGCGCGGGTTCCCTGAGTTCGTCGCTGCCGGATATCGGACGCCCTTGTGGGAGCGACTTCAGTCGCGATGGTGCGCAAGGCGCACCGCATTTCCTTGTCGACAGGTATCTGCTCGCACCATGACGGCCCGCTGACGCGGCCGTCGCGACTGAAGTCGCTCCCACAGAAAACGCGGCATCGCTGGTTGTCGGGGCCATGTTGCGCAGCAAATTGACAGCGCTGTCATACGTGCCACTATGCGGTTTCGATGCGCCGCCGGCGCGCCAGCCTGGAGCCCTGCCCGTGCCCTTGTTGCCCTCGTCGCCCCTGTCCTTGCGCCGTCTTTTCCTGGCCGTATCACTTGCTGGCGTGCTGCTCATGCCCATTCATTCCGCCTCGGCCGACGATGCCGCCACCGTCCATCCCGCGCTGTGGCCGCAGGGCCGGTCGCCATTGCCGCCGGATCCCGCGCTCGAAGCGCGGATCAAGGCGTTGCTGGCGAAGATGTCGGTGGAGGACAAGGTCGGCCAGATGATCCAGGCCGACATCAAGTACGTGACCCCGGACGACGTGCGCCAGTACCGCCTCGGCTCGATCCTGGCCGGCGGCAACTCCGGGCCGGACGGCGGCCAGTACGGCACGGCCGCACAGTGGCAGAAGTTGTCCGATGCGTTCTATAGCGCGTCGATGGACACCTCCGGTGGGCGGCTGGCGATCCCGGTGCTGTTCGGCATCGACGCGGTGCACGGCCACAACAACCTGGTCGGCAGCACGCTGTTCCCGCAGAACGTGGGCCTCGGCGCCACGCGCGATCCGCAGCTGATCCACGAGATCGGCAAGGTCACCGCGCGGGAGTTGCGCGCCAGCGGCATCAACTGGACCTTCGCGCCCACCCTCACCGTGCCGCAGGACGGACGCTGGGGTCGCGCCTATGAAGGCTACTCGCAGAACCCGGCGCTGGTGGCGGAGTACGCCGGTGCGATCGTGGAGGGCCTGGAAGGCAAGCTCGGCACGCAGCAGTACCTCGATGCCGATCACGTGATCGCCACCGCCAAGCATTTCGTCGGCGACGGCGGCACCAGAGATGGCAAGGACCAGGGCGACGCCGAGATCAGCGAGGAAATGCTGCGCGACGTGCATGCAGCCGGTTATCCGCCGGCGATCAAGGCCGGCGTGCAGGTGGTGATGGTCTCGTTCTCCAGCTGGAACGGGGTGAAGATGGCCGGCAACAAGGCGTTGATCACCGACGTGCTGAAGGGCCGCATGGATTTTGGCGGGATCGTGCTGGGCGACTGGAACGCGCATGGCCAGGTGCCCGGCTGCACCAACGAGGATTGCCCGGTGGCGTACAACGCCGGGCTGGACATGCTGGAGGCGCCGGATTCCTGGAAGGGTCTGTACAAGAACACGCTGGCCGAGGTGAAGTCCGGCGTGATCCCGATGAGCCGCGTCGACGATGCGGTGAGCCGCATCCTGCGCGTGAAAATGCGGCTGGGCATGTTCGAGGCAGGGCTGCCGTCGAGCAACCCGCTGGTGGTCGATTCGGCAAACGTGATCGGCAGCCCGGCGCATCGTGCGCTGGCCCGACGCGCGGTGCGCGAGTCGCTGGTGCTGCTGAAGAACGATGGCGTGTTGCCGATCGATCCGCACAAGCATGTGCTGGTGGCCGGCGACGGCGCCGACAACATCTCCAAGCAGAACGGCGGCTGGACGCTGACCTGGCAGGGCACCGGTCTGGGCAACGCGAACTTCCCCGGTGCGACCTCGATCTGGAGCGGCATCAGCGCACAGATCAAGACGGCCGGTGGTACGGCGGAATTGTCGCCCGAGGGCAACTACAAGCAGCGGCCCGATGTCGCCATCGTGGTGTTCGGTGAAGATCCCTACGCGGAATTCCAGGGCGACCTGCCGAACCTCGCCTACCGTCCCGGCAACGATCACGACCTCGACCTGTTGCGCCGGCTGCGCGGGCAGGGCATTCCGGTGGTGGCGGTGTTTCTCACCGGGCGTCCGCTGTGGGTGAATCGCGAGATCAATGCCTCCGATGCGTTCGTGGTGGCGTGGTTGCCGGGCAGCGAAGGCGAGGGCATCGCCGACGTGCTGCTGCGCAATCGCGACGGCCGCATCGCGCACGATGGCATCGCCCATGACTTCCGCGGCAAGCTGGCGTATGCGTGGCCGCGCACGGCGGTGCAGATTCCAGTCGCCGCGGCGCAGCGCGGCGAGCGGCCGCAGTTTCCGTATGGCTTCGGCCTGACCTATGCCGATCGCGGCGACACCGGGCCGTTGTCCGAGGATGCCGGGATCGCACTGAGCAGCGCGCGCGCCGGCGTCTACTTCACCCATGGCAAGCCGGCGCAGGGTTTCGCGCTGCGCCTGACCGGCACCGATGGCGCGGCCGCCAACGTCACCGCCACACCGACGGCAACGACGGACGGCAGCCTGCGCATCACTTCGTTCGACTACAAGGCGCAGGAGGATGCCCGCAGCCTGGGTTGGGCGGGCAAGGGCACGGCGCGCGCCGCGCTGGTGGCACCCGCGCCGCTGGACGTGGAGCGCGAAACCAATGGCGACGTGCTGCTGGTGACCACGCTGCGCATCGATGCGGTATCACCCACCGGCACCACGATCGGCGTCGGTTGCGGCAGCGGTTGCCGTGGCCAGGTGTCGATCGGCAAACAGCTCGCCACGTTGCCGCACGGGCAGTGGCTGCGCGTGGGCGTGCCGCTGAAATGTTTCCGCGACGCGGGCGCCGACATGACCCGGTTGCAGCAGCCGTTTGTATGGAGCAGCGGCAGCGGCGAACGGATCGCCATCACCGACGTGTCGCTGGGCACGGTGGCCGACCAGACGCTGGCGTGCCCGACCACGGGCGGGAACTAACCCGGGAAAGCGTTCGCCCTGCCTGGCATCGGCGCCTGCGCGACATCGCTGAACGATCGAAAATCGAGTGCAGCCAGAGCCGTCGACGGCCGCCTTGGCAAGGTTTGTCGCGCGTCGCGAAGCGAGCCCCGGCGGAGGGCGACCGGATCGGATTATCGGGGGCAGGGCGACGCAGATGTCCGCGTTGCCCATCGCAAGTCCCGCTTGCCACATATCGGACGTCCGTCACCGCGGGCGCGACTACACTCGATCACCATGAACGTGTTATCTCGCCCACTGCCGGCAGGTGCCCACACCAACTACGGCGCGACGTTTCCTCCGAAGACCCTGGCCACGTTTTGGGCGCTGTGGACGGTATTCTGGCTGCTCATGATCAGCGTTTCGATCGAGAATGAGCTCCATGATCCGCTCACCCGGTGGTGGGAGCCAGTCCTGTGGGAGGGGAGTTCGGCACTGATCTCAACCGGATGGATGTTGCTTGCAGTCCGGGTTCGCGGACGCCATGCGCCGTATCTGGACAAGCCCTTGATCTGGTTCGGTAGCTACCTGCGGTGGTTGCCTTTGGTTTTCATCACGTGGATTACGGCGGTTTACACGATACGACATGGCGTCTACGCCGCCGTGGGCCGCACCTACGAGCACCCAGGCTGGGTCTTCGTCTCTGTATACGAGAGCATCAAACTGACGATTTTTGCGGGGCTGTGGCTAGGAATCCTGTTTGGTATCGATTCCTATGGACAGTGGCAACTCCAGCGGCACCGTCTGTTGCAAACGCAGAAAGCGCTGGCCGAGGCGCAGCTTGCACAGCTTCAGGGCCAGCTGCGGCCGCATTTCCTGTTCAACGCACTCAACACCGTCTCGGCCCTGATGCATACGGACGTGGCGCGGGCCGATCGTTTGGTTGCGGCGCTCGGGGATCTGCTGCGTATCAGTCTTCGGTCCATTGAAAATGAGATGACGCCGCTCGCTGAAGAACTTCGCACGCTTGAGCTATACGCGAACATCATGCACGAGCGGTTTCGGGATCGCGTGACGCTGAGCTGGCAAACCGATCCGGCGCTCCTCGACATCCCCGTTCCGGCATTATTGCTGCAGCCCTTGCTTGAGAATGTGTTCAAACACGGTGTCGAGCCTACGGTGACGCCCGTACGCATCCATGTCAGTGTCCGGCGCGAAAGCGACTCGCTGGAAATCGCCGTGAGCAACTCGGGCTCCATGCTGGCACCGCAGCATCGTGATGGGGTGGGATTCCGCAACTGCCGGGAGCGGCTGGGCATCATCTACGGCAATACGGCATCCCTGCTGATCCGCAACGAGGGCGACGGCGTTGCCGCGCGCGTCTCGATACCGCTGACGGGCATCATTCAATGATCCGGGTCGTGATTGCCGACGACGAGGCACCGGCCCGCGAGAAACTCGAACGTTTGGTCGCCGAACAACCGGATATGACTGTGGTCGGATCGGCTGAGGACGGATTGTCCGCGGCGCAATGTATCGAGCAACTCCGCCCGGAAGTGGCCTTTCTTGATGTCCGGATGCCGACCTTGTCGGGACTCCAGGTCGCCGCGCAGCTCGAGCCGTCGAATGCACCGTTGATCGTGTTCGTGACTGCCTTTGACGAACATGCGGTGAACGCGTTCGATCTCAATGCGGTCGACTATCTGCTCAAGCCTTACGACCAGGATCGTTTCGCGCGAACCGTGCGACGCGTCAGGGAGCGACTGGACGCCCATGAGTCCGGCGCAACAGCGGTAGCGATTGGACGGGCACGGGTTCCGTCCTGCGAGCGCTTGCTCGTGCCGGATGGCGAGCGGCTGCAACTGATCGATGCGGCATCCGTCGAATGGCTCGAAGCCGACGACAACTACGTCCACGTGCATACCGCTTCGCGCGAGTACCTGCTACGCAGGACACTGCAGGATCTGCTGTCCCAGCTGG
Source organism: uncultured Gammaproteobacteria bacterium (assembly GCA_963828675.1). GTDB lineage: Bacteria > Pseudomonadota > Gammaproteobacteria > Xanthomonadales > Rhodanobacteraceae > Rhodanobacter. The sequence continues at coordinate 1,167,107 of CAWHFQ010000002.1, read as the reverse complement.
GTGAGCAGCGCTTCGTGCGCATCCACAAGTCGACAGCGGTGAACCTCGGCGCTATCGGATCGCTCACCCCCCTCTTCAAGGGCGACTACGAAATCCATCTGCACAACGGCCGCATTCTCCGGCTCAGCCGACGGTATCGCGAAGCGCTATTCGCCCGCATGGGTCGATAACGTCCGGCTCACCACGCCGACGCCTCCATTCACCCCCAATCAGCTGCTGACTTGGTGCGGCCGGATCAAGCTGCAGTGAAGGGAAGCGTGTGGGTTGTGCACGCTCCCGTTTTGCAGAAGCGGAAGTGAATCAAGGGGAAAGGAATGTTCGGCTACTACTTTGACCTTGCCTTGCATAGCCTCAAGCGCAACAAGGCGCTCACCGCGCTGATGGTGCTGGCGATCGCGCTGGGCATCGGTGCCAGCATGACCACGCTGACCGTACTGCACGTGCTGTCAGGCGATCCGTTGCCAGGGCGCAGCAGCGCCTTGTACGCGCCGCAGCTTGATCCGCGCGACATGGGTGACTATCAACCGCAGGATGAACCACCGGATCGAGTCACCTGGATCGACGGCATGAACCTGTTGCAGGCGAAGCGGGCAGATCGCCAGGCACTGATGACAGGCGGTTCGGTGGCCATCCAGCCAGCGCAGTCCGCACTCGATCCATTTTACGAGACCGCGCGCTATACCACGGCCGATTTCTTTCCCATGTTCGGTGTGCCGTTCCAGTTTGGCCATGCCTGGGGCGCGCCAGAGGATGCGGCCAGCGCGGCCGTGGTAGTGATCAGCAGCAGGCTCAATGACAAGCTGTTCGGTGGTCGCGACAGCAGTGGACGCATGCTTCGCGTGGAGGGTCATGCCCTGCGCATCATCGGCGTGCTGGGTGACTGGCGGCCGAATCCACATTTCTATGATCTCAACCTGAAGAGCTACGGTGGGAACGAAGGTGTCTACCTGCCGTTGTCCACCTCGCAGAATCTGCATCTGGCGCATCTCGGCGGCGCCGATTGCTGGGGCAATGGCGGCGACGGCGCCACTCCCGTGCATACGGCACCTTGCGTGTGGCTGCAGTTCTGGGCGCAGTTGGATACGCCGCCCCAGGTCGCCGCGTACCGACAGTTTCTGATCCATTACTCGCAGGAGCAAAAATCGCTGGGCCGCTTTCAGCGCTCACCGAACGTACGCCTGCGCAATCTGATGCAGTGGCTGGATTACCAGCAGGTCGTGCCCGGTGATGTGCAGTTGCAGACCTGGCTGGCGCTGGGGTTCCTGCTGGTATGTCTCGTCAATACGGTTGGCCTGATGCTGGCCAAGTTCCTGCGCCGCTCCACCGAACTGGGGGTGCGCCGCGCGCTGGGCGCTTCGCGGCGTGCGCTGTTCATGCAGTTGCTGGTGGAGTCTGGCGTGATCGGGCTTGCGGGTGGGCTTGGCGGCCTGCTCCTGGCGTACTTCGGGTTGTGGCTGGTGCGACGACAGCCGGCGGATTACGCGCCGCTGGCGCATCTGGATGGCTCGATGTTGGTGATGACGCTGGTACTGGCGGTGGTTGCCAGTCTGCTGGCCGGCGCGCTGCCGGCCTGGCGCGCCTGCCAGATCACTCCCGGCCTGCAATTGAAGAGCCATTGACATGGATATTCGCCCGATTCTGTCTGCCCTGCGCCGGCACAAGACCACCGCATTACTGTTGATCCTGCAGATTGCGTTGACGTGCGCGATCGTGTGCAACGCGGTGTTTCTGATCCATCAACGCCTGCAGCGTATGGACATTGCCAGCGGCATCGCCGAGCACGAACTGCTGCAGATCAAGTTTGCATACATCGGTGATCGACCGGATGCCTATGCGCAAGCGCAAACCGATCTGGCGACACTGCGGCAGATCGCCGGGGTGCAGGCGGTGGCCTTGGCAAACCAGTTGCCGCTGAGTGGTTCTTCCATGTCCAACAGCGGCATCAAGCTGCGTCCTCAACAGCAGAAGACCTCGCTCGAAGTGGCCAGCTATTACGGCCAGAACCTGTTGGCTACGCTGGGCGTGCGGCTTATTTCGGGGCGATATTTTCAGCCCGACGAACTGGTCGAACTGAAAACCGCGCTGCCCGCGTTGCACAGCGGCGATATGAAAAATCTGCCGCACAGCGTAATCATCGATCAGCCAGTCGCCGCGCGTCTGTGGCCGGGCCAGAACGCGCTGGGCAAGACGATCTACTTTGGCAACGACATACCGATGCAGGTGGTCGGCGTGAGCTCGCCACTGGCACGGCCGGACTCGTTGCAGATGGGCGCCCAGAACAGCATCGTGTTTCCGATACGCCTGACCGCGACGGAGGGCGGAAGCTATCTGATTCGAACCGCCTCGGGAGATCGCGAGCAGGTGCTGAAATCCGCGCTGGCTGCCCTCAAGCGCCTCGATCCCAATCGCATCGTGCTGGAGCAGCGCACCTATGACGAACTACGCCATGGGTACTTCCAGGACGACCGGGCCATGGCCGGCATGCTGGCTGGGGTTATCGCGGCGCTGTTGCTCGTCACCGCGCTGGGTATTGCCGGACTGGCCAGCTTCTGGGTTGGGCAGCGCCGCCGCACCATCGGCGTGCGCCGCGCCCTCGGTGCCACCCGCGGCAACATCCTGCATTACTTCCAGATGGAGAACTTCCTGCTGGCGACAATCGGTATTGCGCTGGGAATGGCGCTGGCCTACGGCATCAACCTGCTCTTGATGATGCGCTACGAATTGCCACGGTTGCCTGGCATCTATTTGCCGGTCGGCGCGTTGGCTCTGTGGGCCATCGGCCAGCTCGCCGTGCTCGGCCCCGCGCTTCGTGCCGCCGCAGTGCCGCCGGTGGTGGCGACCAGGGGCGATTGAACCTGGGGGCGGATTCAGCGGCGAGGCATCGGTGATGGAGAAGGATGATTAGCCCGTGTTATCGGGGGTAGGGCAGGGTGACCCTACGCTAGGGTTGCGGTATGGGGCTGTTGGTAAATGGAGGCAGACACTCGGGGTGAGCAAACTGCACGGCGATGGCGAGCTGGATGCGCTGCGGGTCGGTCGAAAGCGTCCCTGCTAGTGTTGCAGCAAGACCGTAAACCCCGTTTGCGTTGGTCACAATCTGCACGAGAAAGGCAGGCGGAAACTCTCCGCCAAAGTTTGCTAGCGCGTGCATGCCACCGTGAACATACGAATTGAGTTGCCGCCAAGCGACACTCTTAAATTGGTCGAGCAGGGCAAACGCTTTCGGAGGGGCGGACCGCTCATACGGGACAACCTGTTGACCCGCTGGAAGAGGGAGATCGAGCGCCAAGATAAGGTGACCTTCGGCGGCACCGGCACGCCGCGAGACGAGGAGTTGGCGCATCTGAAGCGCGAACTGGCTCGAGTGAAGAAGGAACGAGATTTTTTGCGAGAAGCGGCGACGTTCTTTGCCAAGGGATCATCCTGAGGTATCAGGTGATCGAGCGTTGCCGCGATGAGTTTCCGATTCCCGCCGCCACCTTGAATCCGGATGAAGTCGTTGCGCTCGGCTTGGCCGTCCAAGCCGGCCTGGAGATGGACGACGCCGCTCTGGACGAGATGGTGATGACGGACGTCTGTCCGTACACACTCGGTATTAATACGGTGGAGGGCATAGGTAATAACGGGTTCATGAGTGGCTTCTACCTGCCGATCATCGAGCGCAACACCGTGGTGCCTGCCAGCAGGAGCCGCGACGTGTTTACGGTCAGCGACGGCCAGACCAAGGTCGCCGTCGAGGTCTTTCCGTACTTGTGCCGGGTCAACCGGCCGTCAGTTTTTGTGGATGGGCCGCCGGAAACGGGACAAGCTCGCCAACGCAACCAGCGCCGACAGGCCGAGTAGATCCAGCCAGGCGAACCAGTCGCTCCAGTACGCGTACAACGTGTGCGTTTCGCGCAGGGGCAGATCTCCGATCAGTTCCGTACCGTGTTTCTCGCTCGACGCTTCGGCCACGACGCGACCGCGGTCGTCGCTGAGCGTGAGGCGGCCAAATCGGGCGATGCGGGCGATTGCGAAGCCGGCCTCCACACCGCGCATGACCGCCATGCGGCTGTGCAGCCAGCCGTCGACTACAAAATCGCCGGCCGGTACCAGCAGCAGTTGCGCGTCGCGCGCCGCATACGCGCGACCGATGTCGTGAAAGTCCATGTCCTTGCAGATGGCGAGCCCGATCCGTGGGCTACCTTCCAGCATCCGGTAATCTTGGCCGGGCGTGAACTTGTCTTCAAAGCCGGGAATCAAGTGGTGCTTGCTGTAGGTGAGCGGCGCTGAGGCGCCCGGCTGGAATGCCATCGCCATGTTCCGTTCGGCATGAGGGTCACCCTTGAAGTCGATGGTGGCATCGATGATGAGATGACGTCGCTGCGACAGCTGTGCGAAAGCCGGGATGGTCTGATCGGCGCCGCCGAACGACCCCTCCGGAATTACGACCGCTTGCGCGCCCTCGCTGGCGAGGCGGTCGATCGCGGCGACATAACGCGCTACGAGCGCGCGACCGTCCGCACTGCCCAGTGCCGGCTGGAACGGCCTTTCCAGCCAGATCAAGCCGACGCGCAGCATGGCCGTGGGCGGCGTCTGCAGTCGCCACGCGCCATAGGCGAGGGTGACCGCCAGGCATAACGCCGTTGCGCCGGCAACGGCCATGCTGCCGCGCCGCGTTATCTGCTGCGTCCCCAGCGCAGCAACGGCCGCCGGAAACAGCATGAGCAGGAAGCCGATGCCCCAGATACCGGTGACGGCGGCGATCTGGATGATTACCAGCATGTCCATCTGGCTGTAGCCGATGTCGAAGAACGTGCCGTGAGGCGAGAGCACCGCGTTGACGTACGCGATGGCCACCCACGTGGCCGGCACTGCGCATGCCGCCGCGAGCGGGCGCCCGCGAAGCAACAGCCGCTTGTACAGGAGTACACAAAGCGCAAGCATCACGCCGGGCAGAGCGATGTAATACGCGATCGTCGTCAGCGGGATGCCGATGTGGTCGTGCAAATAGGCCCAGAGGTTGAACGAGCCCATCGTATAGGCCGAAAAACCTGCCAGCACGGCCCAGCGAGTGCTGACGCGAGAGGCCAACCAAAGAACAGGTATCGGTGCCATCCATGCCATCCACCAGATCGGCTGCACGCCGCTGCCGAACCACCAGGCGACTGTGGTCAACGTCGTCGCTGCCAGCCAGAGCAGCCATTTGAAACGGTCAGGTATGGATGCCATCGATCAGTCTTCCAATGGATGCGCGATAGAACACGCGAAACTGTTTCTCGTCGTAACTGAAGCGTCCCGCGCGATACAGCGATACCAGCCCATGCGCGTGCGCCCACAGCGTCATGGCCAGATCCCATGGGTCGTCCTGGCGCAGCACGCCTTGGCTCATGCCTTCCACCAATGCATCCGCGATGACGGTGAGGGTAGGGGACTGGCGGTTGCGGAATCCCTCGGGAAAGCGGCGCGCGTCGTCCCTGCGGACCGAGAAGGCGTGGTCGAAGAGATGTGGATGCTCCAGCGCGTAGTCGAGGTAGTGCTCGAGCGGCCAGTAGATCCGCTGCATGATGTCTGGGTGGTCGGGGTGGTTTTCCCATACTCCGGCGACAGCATTGAAGCTATCGTCGGAAATTCTCTTGAGCAGCGCTTCCCGATTGGGAAAGTGTCGGTAGATTGCCATTGCCGTGATGCCCACTGCATCAGCAACGCGCCGCATGCTGAAGGCATCCGCACCCTCTTGCTCGAACAATTTCAGGGCGGCGCGAAGAATTTTTTCCGACGTTTTCAAACGAATCATGTATACAGTGTATACTTGATTCGCAAGGCGTCAAGAAGAGGCAGAACCGGGTCATCGGCATCACGCCATGTTTTCGCTCGCGACGGCCGTGGAATTCGCCACGCCGGGGTGGGTGGCTTGGTTTAACCACCGCCGGCTACTCGAACGCATCGGTCATATGCCGCCGGCAGAGGCCAAGGCAAACTACTTCCGGCTACTCGCCAGTCAGGCCACCACGGTCGTGACCTAAACCAAACAGCAGCAGGAACCCGGGGCGGTTCACATCAGCAATTCAAAGACAACGTGATCGAATTTTATGGGCTGAGCGAGCTACTTTCGATTCTGGATGCGCTTCAGGGCAACAGGATTCCGAGCCGGTGCAGGGAACATATGATGTCTTCTGTGTGGCTTCGTACAGTCATCAAAACGGGCGCGCGCACTGCGTCGCTCAACTCAAATATCTGGAGTGCCTCAAGCAATGGGCGCTCCTCAACCATGAGGACAAATTTATGAGGGACTGGTTGGTACTGGGGTCGATGCGTCGTCTGCTGGCGGTGTCCACAATCATTGCGGCCTGCATCTCATGTCCAGTATCGGGCTATGAGAAAGTGATAGCCACGCGGGGCACCGACCTACGCGACAATCGGGTGACCTGTGCCGAAGCGGGCAAGGCCGGCCCCGAAGTAATGGTTACGCGAACGACGCTTGCCGGCGTTCCGGCAATTCTTCGCGTGCCGCGAAGGGTGACCCGACCGCCGATTGTTCTCTGGCATGGGTACGGACCGCCGGCAAGCGAGGCCGCGATGATGGAGGCTCTTCCGCTCGACGACGTGCCGGCAGTCAAGGTGTATCTGGGGCTGCCGCTCTTTGGCGCGCGCGCGCCAGCAGGAGGTACCAAGGAACTCGTGCGCCGCCAGCAGCAAGATTTCGCTCTCCTGGTCTTCAAGCCCACGGTGGTTGGGGCAGGGGATGAGCTGCCATTCGTGGTGGACGCATTGAAGCGGCGCGGTTGCATGCAGCCGGAGGCAAAGATCGGGTTGATAGGATTTTCGGCCGGTGGCGCCGCTGCCCTTTATGCCCTGTCCCAACGGAAGGTCGCTATCGGCACGGTGGCTCTAATCAACCCCTCGACCGGCCTGAGTGCATCAATACGCGCGTTGGAGCGCGCCACTGGCAAGTCCTATGCCTGGTCCTCGGCATCTCGACGCCTGGCCGAGCGGACAGACGCCACCAAGCGCGCTGCCGACATTGCGCGGGGAAGGGCGCTTCCGGCCATTCTCTTGCTACAGGGAGACGACGACTCCGTTATGGGGCAGGAGGAGGCGCTAGCGCTGTACCAGAGCCTGCAGCCGTACTATCGCAAGGCGCATTCTGAACAAAGCCTCAAATGGGCGCGGCTGACCGGCATGTCCCACAACTGGGCCGCAGGCAAGCAGTCGCTGAATAACGTACGAAAGTCCGTTTCGGACTGGTATCTCGGGCGATGAGGAATTCAGGGTCCGCATCGTGCCCGCGGCTGCGCATCACGGGCGGCGATTGCCAGCGGCTGTGGTTTCGCAGGCCAGCCTCGCATGAAGTGAACTGTGCGCTGGTAGACCGGCGCAAAATTGACGGCAGAGTCGTCTAACGGCTGCAATCCGTGATGAGACCGCGAAAGAAAGGCGGAAGTGCTCCTGCTACCGATCTGGCGGGAGTCCGGGCTTTATTTGATTGCCCCGCAGCGAGGCAAGAAGCCCTCGCGTGCCATGACGCATCATCCGAGCGCATCGCACGGGCGCGCGGCTGGGTGTGGTCTTCGGCGCACTCCTGCTCGACAGCGGGCGGCTCGATAATTCTCATCACGCGACAGTGGGTGCGGACATGCTGCGGCGTCTTGAGGATACCCCTCTGAATTGAGCCGATCACCATGAGCGTGTCGTCGCACGTCGATTGCATGGCCTTCCGTTCGCGCCAGGTCGTCGCGATACAGCACGTCGACAGCATCGGCGCCGGGTGTACGCGCCACAGGGCGCGATCGCGTGAGCAGGACTTGGTCCTTGGCGTGCAGGATGGCTTCGAGCGGCGTGGGGGGATACGGCCATTGCGGGCAGGGCAGAGGTAAGGAATAGGGCAATCATTCCGGTAGCGTGGCGCAATCGTCTGCGCCGGTCTTGATCGGATGTGAACGGTGGTGCCAGACCGGCGACGTCGCGCCAGTCCACTGACGCACGGCCCGCGTCATGTGTGGCTGGTTAGCGAACCCTCAGTCGTTGGCGATTGCCGCCAGCGGCTCGTGGCCACCACTGATCCGCAGCCACGCAGCGCGTGCGCGTAATTCCGCTCGGAAGCAGCTGGGCGACACGCCGTACAGCCGAGCAAAACCGGGCGAAAGGGTCTCGCGCGCCAAGCCGGCCTGTTCGGCCCAGTCGCCAATGGGGATGACACAGGACTCTGTCACGAGCGCGTCAACGAGCACATCGGCCGCATCTTCCATCAGGGCGGGCACCACGTGCCGACTGAAGCCGTGCAGCAGCACCGCTGCGTAGGCTTCGCAATAGTGGCGAGGCGTAACCGGCCGGCCAGCAGGTGTTCGATTCCGGCGCGTGGTATGCGGAAGCTATGTGTCGCCTCCATGCTTCTAAGCGTCGCGCCGGTTGCTGGTCGATGCCAATGCCTGGAAATTCTCACAGAACGATCTCGAAGGACGGCGTGCTACCGCCTCGATGTCTCTGTTGGCGGCCCGAACCAGGTGGTTAGCGCGTCGGCAAGCCCCAGGTCCGTTCCGTCTTCTACCCAGGCCACATATCCATCGGGTCGAATCAACACGGCAGTGGGAGGAGGAATCGTTCCGAGCACCGGAATCTCCCAGGTACCTGAGTAGTGGGCGTCGATCAACCGAACCCGATCTGCCCAGGGAGCGATGTTGATGCCAGCTGGCTCACCGAGGTTGAGCAGCGCCGGCCGAGCATCGTGCAACAGAGTAAAGACCCGCAGCGGGCCGTTGGCGGTGATCAGGTCGAGGTCGGGCATGCGACGTCCAAGCAGGGGGTGTCCCTGGCCGAGGTCGTAATGGGTGACTACCCCTGCTTCGCGGGGGAAGCAAGAGCCACCATTCACAGGCCCTGAGCGCGAGCGGGGATCTCCAGCGTCTTCCAGCACTCGAGAGCGACGGACGGTGCTCGCCTTGCAACGTCGACGGATCGAACCTCTCGCGCATAAAAAAGGATGCCCCGTTGCCGGGGCATCCAGTGGCGACCGAGGGGAGGGTCACGTCGCCAGAGGTAACCTGAAACCTAGAACCACACTCCAACATTGACGCCGTAGGTGCGCGGCGGCAGGTATTGCGAGGTGTAGATGAAGCCGCCGTCCGCGGTGGTGAAGCGGTCGGCGCTGGTGCGGACCTTGCCGTCGGCGACGTTCTGTACATAGGCCGAGACCCACCAGCGGTCCTGCGGCTCGGAGTAGCGCAGCGAGATGTCGCCGCGGCCGTAGGCCTTCTGCTTGTCGCCATCGCCCAGGTTGAACGTGCTCAGCCACTGCGCGCTCTGGTACTGCGCGGAGATGCGCGGGGTGAGCCGGCCGCCGTTGGACAGGTGGAAGTCGTGCTCGTAGATCGCGGTGAGCGAGGTGTTCGGCGCGTGCGGCAGGTCGTTGCCGCTGACGTCGACGCAGTTGCTGATCCCGGACGCCGGGTCGCAGGCGGGCAGGCCCTGGTAGTCGTTGCTGCCGGCGTACTTGAGCGTGCCCAGTTCCTTCTTCGGGATCGCCGAGAACACCAGGTTGAGGCGGTCGTTTTCGCCCGACAGCGCCAGCTCGGACTCGATGCCCATCACCTTGGTGGTGCCCTTGACGTTGGAGAAGCCCAGCCCGCGGTTGCCGTCGGGATAGGTGATCGGCGCGGCCAGCTGGAAGTTCTTGAACTGCTCGTAGTAGATCGCGCTGTTCCAGGTCAGGTGGCCGTCGAGGAAGCTGAACTTCGAGCCGACTTCATAGTTGGTCAGTGTCTCCGGCTCATACAGCGTGCCGGCGTCCTGGGTGCCGCCGGACTTGTAGCCGGTGGACACGCTGGCATACAGCAGGCCGTGCCGGCCGACGTCGGTATCGAGCCGGGCCAGCCAGGTGACCTTGCTCTTGTCGTACTTCGCGTCGTTGACGGTGGAGACGTTGAAGCCCACGTTGCCCGGTTCGACGTCCGGCGAGATCGGCACCTGCGGCACGGTCGGATCGTAGGCCCAGCCCCAGCCGCGGCCGCCCTCGTTCTTCTTGGTGTCGTTGGACCAGCGCGCGCCACCGGTCAGGCGCAAGCCGTCGGTGATGTGCCAGGTGGCCTGGCCGAAGAACGCCTTGGACTCCACCGTCTCCTTCGGCTGGATGAACGAGCCCTGCCAGGACACCGTGCCCTGCGAGGTGCCGTTGAGAATCGGGATGTCGAAGCGGATGTTGTTGTCCTCGGCGGCGTAGTAGGCACCGAGGATCCAGTCCACCGCGTTGTCGCCGGTCGACTTCAGGTCGAGCTCGTGGCTTTGGTTCTTGTAGTTGGAGAAGTTGGTGCGGTCGGCCTGGTAGGACGCGCCGGTGGTGAAGCTGGTCGGCACCTGCGCGCCATTGTCCTGATCGAAGTTGCTCTTGCCGGAGAAGCGGTTGAAACCGGCGACGTAGCTCAGCGTCATCGAATCGCCGATCTTGAAATCCATCCGGCTGCGCACCGTGTTGGAGTCGCGCTTCAGGTAGGGCGCGGTGTCGATCAGCGCCGACCAGAAATCCTGTCCGGCGCGCGGCTGCTGCATCAGGCTCATGCCGGGCGTGCCGCGATCGCGGAAGTATTCCCACGACAGGTTCCAGGTGAACGCATCGCTGGGTTGCCACAGTGCACTGACGCGCGCCGCGCTCTGGTCCTGCGCGTTGTACTTGTCGCCGCCGGTGACGTAGTCGCTGGCGTTGATCGGCTGGAACGTGGCCAGGCTGCCGCCGCTGGCGAGATACGCGGCCTGCTGCTGGGCGAGCGAGGGCAGTTGCTTGGACGGGTTCTGGTAATCCACGTAGCCGTCGTGCTGCTCCTGCGCGATCGCCACGCGCATGCCGAACGTGCTGCTGATCGGCAGGTTCACCATGGCGCGGGTGCCGACGTGGCTGTAGCTGCCGGCCTCGATCTGCGCGTTGCCGTAGAAGCCGCTGAGGTCCGGCTTGGCGGTCTGGAAATTGACCACGCCGGCGGTCGAGTTGCGACCCCACAGCGTGCCCTGCGGGCCGCGCAGGACTTCCACGCTGTCGATGTCCAGCAGCAGGCCGGCGGCCGCTTCCGGGCGCGGCGAGTACACGCCGTCGATGAACATCGCCACTTCCGGGTCGGCGTATTCGGTCTTGGCGCTGTCGTTGCCGATGCCGCGCATGGTCAGGGTGACCACGCCGTGGTCGCCTTGCGAGGTGGCCTGGAAACCCGGCACCAGCTTGGTGATGTCCTGCACGGTCATCACCCGTTCCTTGTCCAGCGTATCGCCGCCGATCGCGCTGATAGCGACCGGCGTCTTCTGCAGCGGAGTCTCGCGCTTGGTGGCGGTGACCTGGATGGCGTCCAGGTCCTGGACTTTCTTGGTCGTCGCCGTCTTTGGCGACGATGTATCCGCGGTCGCATCCTGCCCGGCGGCATGGACGGCACCGGTGGCAAATATGGCGGTCATGGCGACGTACAGTGCCGAGTAGCGTAATTTCATTTCACCCTCTCCCCAAATCGTCGTGGACATGCGGTGCAGTGGTCGTGGACATGCAGTAGTCTGTATATGACAGCGCTGTCAATTTATATGACAGCGCTGTCATCGGGGCCGATCCTACTGCGAAATTCCATGATTGGCTTGTTGCTGCGCAGCAAAGCGGGGAGGGCGGGGAAATGGCACGCATTCAGAAGATTCTGGTGGTGGGCGGCGGCACGGCCGGCTGGCTGACGGCGTGCTACCTGGCCAAGGCGCTGAACACCGCGGCACCCGGCAGCGTCCGGGTCGAACTGGTCGAGTCGCCGAACATCGGCCTGCTCGGCGTGGGCGAGGCCACGTTCCCGTCGATCCGCGGCACGCTGGCCGCGATCGGCCTGGACGAGCGGCGTTTCCTGGTCGGCGCCACTGCGACGTACAAGCAGGGCATCCAGTACGTGAACTGGGTGCGCCCGCCCGGCGAACCGGGGCCGGACCGCTTCTTCCACCCGTTCAGCCAGCCCAGCCAGCGCAGCGGCTGCCCGGAACTGCTGCCGTACTGGCTGCTCGGCGGCGCACCCGCGGGTACGCCGTTTGCCGACGCGGTGAGCATGCAGGCGCACGTGATCGAGCATGGCCGCGCACCGAAGCGGGCCGGCGATCCCGATTACCAGGGGCCGCTGAACCACGCCTACCACTTCGACGCCGCCTGCTTCGCCGCGGTGCTGGCCGAGCATGGCCAGGAGCTGGGCGTGAAACGCCACCTGGCCACGGTCGAGCGCGCCGAGCTGGACGAGAGCGGTGCGATCGCGCGCATCGTCACCACCGAACTCGGCGCGCTGTCGGCCGACCTCTACGTGGATTGCACCGGCCTGCGCGGCGCACTGATCGGCGGCGCGCTGCAGTCGCCGTTCCACAGCCGGCGCGACGTGCTGTTCGCCGATCGCGCGGTGGCATTGCAGGTGCCGTACCCGCGGCCGGATGCTCCGATCCTGCCGTTCACCCGCGCCACCGCGCAGGAGGCCGGCTGGATCTGGGACATCGGGCTGCAGAAGCGGCGCGGCATCGGCTATGTCTATTCGTCGCGGCATACCGACGCGAGCCGCGCGGAAGCGGTGATCCGCGGTTACGTGGGCGATCAGGCCGCCGCGCTCGACGCGCTGCACATCAAGTTCGAGACCGGCTACCGGCCGGAGCACTGGCGCCGCAACTGCGTGGCGGTCGGCCTGGCCGGCGGCTTCGTCGAACCGCTGGAATCCACCGGCATCGCCCTGGTCGAACTGGCCGCCTGTCTGATCACCCACTTGTTGCCGGGCGACCTCGACGACATGGAACGCACCGCGCGCCGTTTCAACGAGATGATGGTGGCGCGCTACGAGCGCATCATCGACTTCATCAAGATGCACTACTGCCTGTCGCAGCGCCGCGACAACGCGTTCTGGATCGACAACACCGATCCGGCCAGCATCCCGCCGACCCTGCAGGACCGTCTCGCGCTGTGGCGGCACCGTCCGCCGCACCGGCTGGACTTCGTCACCGACCTGGAGATGTTCCTGCCGGCCAGCTGGCAATACGTGCTGTACGGCATGGAGTTCAAGACCGATCTCGAACCGATGCGCAGCGCCTATCCGCAGATGGAGGCGGCGCAACGCGAGTTCGCGATGATTCGCGGGATGGCCGGGCATGCCTTGAACGACCTGCCGGACCATCGCGCACTGGTCGAGCAGCTGTGCCGCGAACATGCGCAGCGGATGGGGCGGGAAGAAGGCGAGGTTGCCTGACGTCTTGCGCGATCCCCGGCTTTGCAAAAGCGCACCGATGCGAATGGCACTCGCCTGGGAGCTGCCCGACTCTCAACCGTTCGCGCTGAGCGCAACCCGCGCAGCAGGCGGAGTCGAAGCGCCATCCCGCCCCTCATCGATCGTGTTCAATACGGAGTCGTGCAGAAACAAGCCGAAGCGCATCCCGCCAGCGCCGGTCGAGGCGAAAGCCGGCTCAACGCAACTCGATCACCACCAGCCCCTGCGCCGGCACGTCGATCGCGAGTCTGTTGTCTTGCACGTTCATCGTCTCCGGCGCGGCCAGCTTGCCGGCTTCGCGCAGTTGGGCGATCTGCTGGCGACTGGGGAAGTCGGGGCGACCCATCTGGTCGAATGCGGCGACGGCGTTGCCGTGGGTTTCGTCCAGTCGCCAGACGGTGGCATGAGCGTCGGCCGGCAGGTGGCGCATGTGGAGGCTGAAGTGTTTCGGCGTGCCGACGGGTTGGCCCGGCGTGTAGCCGGCGGTATCGCCGACCGGTGGAGCATAGTTCCATAGCGCGATGACCAGGGTGCCATCGGCCCGTTTGGTGACCAGGGCCGAATCGGACTTCACCGTGAGGCGCGTGCTGCCAAGCTTGTGCAACATCGCGAACGCGTTGAACGCGGGCTTGGCGATGCGGTCGGCGGCGATCAGGCCGAAGCCGCCATAGAACGGGTTGCGCACGACGCCCTGTTCCTCGAACACGTCGGAGAACGACCAGTAGCTCATGATCTCGACCTTGCCCGCGCATTCGCGGATGGTGTTGGCCATCCACGGGCCCATGAACACGGTGTCGGTGACGTTGGGCAGGTTGGCGTAGCTGGCGTTGTACTCGCTGAAGATCAGCGGCATGCGCGGATAGGGCGAGGCGGCGATTTCCTTGTGCACCTTGTCGACCGAGCGGCAGACCATGTCGGCACGCGGGATCTTCTCATCGGTGTGGAACACGTTGTCGGCGGTGTCGTCGCCGTAGACGTGGCTGCTGACGAAATCCACCGGCACCTTCGCGTCGTGCGTGTGCTTGAGGAACGCCGGTACCCACGCTGCCTGCGCCGTACTGGGGCCGCCCACGCGCAGGCGCGGGCTGACCGCCTTGAGCGCGCGCACGGTGTGGTCGTACAGGGTGAAGTAGGTGGACTGCGCCGGCGTGCCGACCCAGAAGCCGATGTTCGGCTCGTTCCACACCTCGAAGTACCAGCTCGCCACTTCGTCGATGCCGTAACGATCGACCAGGTGCTTCGCCAGTGCGCCGATCATCGCGTCCCACTCGGCGTACTCCTTCGGCGGCGCGACGTTGGGCTGGTACCAGAACGCCTGCAGCGCCTTCGGATCGGAGCTCAGCTCCGGCGGCATGAAGCCGAGTTCGACGAAAGGTTTGACGCCGTGTTCGAGCAAGCCGTCGTAGATCTGGTCGATGTACGAATAGTTGTAGGAGATGTGGCCCTGCGCGTCGCGCTGCACCAGGCCCACGTCATGATCGAGGATGCCGTGGAAGCGGATGTAGCCGAAGCCGGTGGCCTGGTGCACCGCGTCCAGATCCTTGCGGTAGTCGTCGCGCAGCGCGAGCGAGGCGCGGCCGGAACCGAACATCTGTTCCCAGAAATGCGGGAACGCCACGCCTTTCGCGCTGGCGTCGATGTGCAACGGGGTGGTGGTCGCCGCGGGCGGTGCGGCGCTGGCGACGCCGGTGAGCAGCAGGGCGCTGGCGCAGGCAGCAAGGGCGAGGTGTCGAAGCGAGGCGAGTGCAGTCATGGCGGATCCAGTTCGGCGCGGGAGACGACGCGAGGAGTGGGGCTGAAGCCAGCAACCATCGGAGAGTAAACGTTTACACGCAACCGAGTTTCCTCCACGCGGCGCGACGCGTCCAGCCTTCGGCGGGGCAATGCGACGCTGCGGCACACGAAGGCGCAGCGACGTGACGGATCCCGCCACGTCGCTGGGCAAGCCATCTGCCTACTGCGCCAGGATCGCGCCGTAGTGACCGTTCACGGTCACGCTCACCTGGCCGTTCTGCACGGTGTACTGCGTCCCCGAGATCAGCTCGGTGAGGTGGCTGCCGTTGGTCATGCTGAGTTGCGCCACCGGCACCGTGATGGTGTGCGAGACACTGTCGTTGTTCAGCGCCACCGCGATGCGGTTGGTCGCGTCGAAGCGGCCATAGACATACAGCTTGTTGGCGTCGTCGGTGAGCAGGGTCATGAACGAGCCGGTGCGCAGCGCCGGGTAGGCGTTGCGGATGGTGGTCAGCTTCTGCGTGAGCGCCACCGCACTGTTGGTGATGCTGCCGGTGCTCCAGTCGAATGTGCGCCGGTTGTCCGGGTCGGCGCCTGGAAGCGCTAGTACTTCTCCGACGCACTGGCCGGCACGGTGCCCTTCCAGTAGTCGAAGTTGCCGGTGGGGTCGTTCGCCGTCCAGCTCATCGCCACCCAGTGGTAGGCGCTGTCCGCACTGTCGTAGTACTTGATGTTGGCGCTGCTGATGTCGCCCTTGAAGGTGCGCAGGGTCAGCGTCACCGCCTGACTGGCGGTCGGCTCGACGTGGTTGTCGTAGAGCGGGCCCTGGTCGTGGAACAAACCGCTCCATTCCACGTTGTTGTCCTTGCTGGAGGCCCGCGCCTGATCGTGCAGGGCGGGCAGGGCGTAGAGCGCCAGCGCGGTGCCGAGTGCATACGCCAGTGTGGATCCCGAACCGTGTTTCGCGTTGCCTTGATGCTCATCGAACACCCCTCCGCAGGCGAGTGGAGCGGCAAGCTCCCGGATGACCGGCTGCTCCCTGCAGGAGCGCACCCTGTGCGCGATGCTCGTCGCCCGACATCAAAGCATCGCGCACAGGGTGCGCTCCTACAGGGCTGTCGTCATGGTTTCAGGTCGAGCGTGATCTTCGTGGCGCGTGCGGCAGCCACGCGCACCCAGGTGACATCGCCGTAGCGATCGCCGCCACTGGCCCAGCCTTCGCCACCGCTGCCTTCCAGCGCGTCGAGGCTGTCGAAGGATTTCAGCGCGCCGCCGACCTTGCCGGCGGCACCGCCGTGGATTTTCAGCAGGTAGAACTTCAGCGCCGGTTTGAAACTGCCGCGAGCGGCACCGATGTCGAACTGCACGATGTGGCCGCGTCGCTGCACCGCCAGCGACTGGCTGAAGTACATGCCGTGTTCGTAGTCGTAGGTGGTGCCGTCGTCGTCGTAGTAGTCGAACTGCGTGCGCCGGTCGGCGGGGAACACGTCGACCTCGAGCTGGGTCACCGGGTGCTCATCGACGTAGTCCATCACCGGCTGGGTCGGGATGATCGCGCCGTCGCGGATGAACAGCGGGATGTCGCTCCAGTGCGTGCTGTCCACCGCCAGGTGGATGGTCCGGCCGCCGTCGTAGACCTTGCCGCTGAACCAGTCGGTCCAGCGCCCGGACGGCAGGTAGATGTCCTTCGCGGTCTGGCCCTGCGCGACCACCGGCGAGGCCAGCAGCCAGTCGCCGAACAGCCAGCTGTCGACGTCGTTGCGCACGTGCGGATCGTGCGGCCAGTCGAACAGCAGCGGGCGCACCAGGCCGATGCCGTCGACGTGATGGCGGTGGGCGTAGCTGTAGATGTATGGAATCAGCGCGTAGCGCAGGCGGATCGCATCAGTCGCAGCCCTCTCGGCGAGCGCGCCGTACACCCACGGCTGGCGCTTCTGGCCGAACTCGCCGTGCACGCGGAAGATCGGCGTGAAGGCGCCGAACTGGATCCAGCGCGCGTAGTTCTCCGGCGTCGGCGTGCCGTCCTTGAAACCGCCGCCATCCATGCCCCATTGCATCGCGCCCACGTCGATCGCGCTGAGCATGCGCGCGCGCTGCCCGGCCATGCTGGCGAAGCCGGTGGGGATGTCGCCGGACCACAGCCCATAGGCGTAGCGCTGCGAGCCGAGCCAGAAGTTGCGGTTGATCGACCACACGCGCTCATTGGAGACGGCGCGCTGGCTGTCGTACAGCGCGCGCTGCATGTTCATGAACTCGGTGTCGCTGCCGGTGGTGTCCGCCTCGTCGTTCCACCAGCCGACGATGCCGTGGTCCAAGCCATACTTGATCGCCAGATTGCCGAACCAGCTGCGTGCGGCCGGCAGGTCGAAGTCGATGTTCTTCACCGGCTTGTGCGAGAAGTAATCGTCGCTGACGGCTTCACCTGGTACCCAGAAATCGTGCGCGCTGGCGTAGCGTCCTTCCACCGTATCGACGTGGATGCGCGGCTTCATGATGCCGGTCAGGCGGATCCCGCGCGCATCCATCTGCTTCTGCAAGGCGCCGCTGGGGCCGTCCGGGAACTTGGTGGTATTCCAGCGGAACTCGCCGTAGTTGTCCTCGCCCCAGGCTTTCCAGTCGAAGTCCAGCGTGATGTTGTCGATCGGGATGTGTTTGGCGCGGTAGGTGTCGACGATCTGCAGCAGCTCCTTCTGGTCGATGCCCCACTGGCTGTTGGTGAAGCCCATCGCCCACTTCGGGAACAGCGGCGACTGGCCGCTGAGCCGGGCCAGCGATGTGAAGATCCGGCGCGGCGTGCCGAGCAGGATATAGACGTCCGGATGCTTGCGTGCGTCGTCGCTGGCGTCGATCGTGTCGGGACCGAGCGTGAACGTGGCCGCGTCGCTGTCGAGCAGGACGCCGTAGCCGGCAGTGCTCCACGCAAAGGGTGCACCGGCATGGCCCTGTTCGCCGGCGGTGGCTGCCTGACTGCCGCTGCGCAAGAGGCCGGGTCCGACATCCTCGGTCGCGTTGTAGCCGCCGATGCCGTACAGCGCGTCGTCCGCGGCGTGGTGGGCGATCAGCTTGCCGTGGGCCAGTGCATCGATGTCCAGACGCAGCAGCGGATGCTGTTGCGCGTCGTCGATCTGCAACTGCCGGTGCCGCGGGTCCCAGCGGATCGAGCCCTGTTCGGTGGCCAGCTGAGGCGTGCCTGCGCTGGTGTCGCTGCGGACCGCGTCGAACGCCGGCAGGCTGAGCGCGGGGTCGAGCACCAGTGCGGCGCCGCTGGCCTCTCCATCGGGATCGAGCCGGACATGCACGATGCCCGCCGCGACGAATCGGACGTCAAGCCGTTGGGTGCCGATGTCGATCGCGATGGCGTGAGCAGACGTGCGTGCCACGGCGGACTCCTGCAGTTTTGATGTGGCGGTCGCAACGGGCGTTGCCAGCGCGAGGCCGAGCCACCAACTGGCGGCCATTCCGAACCGGATGCGGCGTATCGATCGATTCATTCCAGTCATTCCATCACTCCAGCGATGCGTTGATTTCCACGAACGTCATGCCCGCCTGCGCGGGAATGACGATGGGGGACGAGGCACTTTGCAGCCCGGCTGCACATTGCGCTCACTGCAGTACCGCCGTCGCGTACGCCGGCATCTTCAGCCGGCCTTGCTCGAGCGTGGTGCCGGGTTTGCTGTGCAGCAGCAGCTTGCGGAAACGGCTGTCGTCCAGCGCTACGTCCAGCGCATGGCCGGACAGGTTGTGCAGTACCAGCACGTGGCTGTCGGCGTCGTCGAGCTGCCATGCGGCGACATGCGGGTTGGTGATGGCGTACTCGCGGATCGCACCGTCGCGCAACGCGGGCACCGCGCTGCGCCAGTGGATCAGCATCGTGTAATAGCGCAACAGCGAGTCGTCGGCCTCTCGCTCGGCATCCACCGATACGGCGGGGCCGTCGCCGGCACTGAACGTTTTCCAGCGCGTCTCGCCCGCGCCATGCGGATCGCGATGCCAGCGCATCGGTTCGCGCAGGTCGGGATCGGGCTTCCTGCCGCGCATGCCCAGCTCCTCGCCGTAATAGACGAACGGCTGGCCGGGCAGGGTGAGCAGCATCGCGGCGGCCATGCGCATGTGTTGCGGGTTGCCGTCGAGCTGGCTCATCACCCGTTCCTGATCGTGGTTTGACAGGAACGGCGCATCCACGCCCGACCTGCCGGCGACCTTGCGATAAACGGCGTCGGTGTGCGCGAGCAGGGCGCCGAGGTTGCCGGCGCGTTCGCTGCGTGCGCTGCCGATCAGCTGCACCGCCAGCGGAAAATCGAACACCGCGCTGAGCGTTTTGAAATACGGCGCCAGCGCGTCGGCGGAATCGCGGGTCACCTCGCCGACGACGTAGGCCGCGGGGTTCACCGCATCCAGGCCGCGCCGGAATTCGGACCACCAGGCGAGGTTCTTCCCGAGGATCAGCGGATTGTCGGCATCCGCCTTGAAGTCGTAGTAGATGTGCTGGGCGGCATCGAGACGGAAACCGTCGACGCCCTTCTTCAGCCAGTACTGGCCGAGCCTGACCATCTCCTTGCGCACCGCCGGCGTGTCGTAGTCGAGGTCCGGCATGTTGGCGGAAAAGTCGCCCAGGTAGTGCGCATCGCCCAGCGCGTGCCAGCCCTGCGCGCCGGCCGCGTCCGCGGCGTGCAGGTCGGTGTGCGGGCCGGCCCAGCTGTACCAGTGGTGATACGGACTGGCGGGATCGCGAGCGGCCTTGAACCACGGGTGCCGGTCGCTGGTGTGGTTGATCACCAGGTCGATGATCACCTTGATATGGCGCTTGTGCGCCTCGCGCAGCAGGCGCTCGAAGTCGGCCATCGTGCCGTACTGCGGGTTGATCGCGTCATAGTCGGTGACGTCGTAGCCGTGGTAGCTGGGCGAAGGGTTGATCGGCATCAGCCAGATGCCGCTGACGCCGAGCGACTTGAGGTAATCGAGCTTCGCGGTGACGCCATCGAGGTCGCCGATGCCGTCGCCATTCGTGTCGTACCAGCTGCGCACGAAGATTTCGTACCAGACGCTCGAGGAGCTTGTCGGGATGGCGGATTCACTGCAGACGCCGCCGTCGCGGGCAACGTCGCGCAGAGGACGAGCAGGGCAAGCAGGGAACGACGGATCATCAGGGACTCCGCGGCAAGCGAAGAACGGTTCGGCGCTGACGGCCTTCAGCTTTCGCGCTGTCTGTCGTAGCGGGTCAACTGTCCGCCTTGAAATGGCGGGCGATGAATTCGGCGTGTCCCGGCATGGTCGCCACCGCGCGCTGGACCAGAGTGCGGATATCGGTGAGGAATCCGTCCAGCTGCGCCGGCGGCAAGCCGTCGGCCAGCGGGTGATGGCGCACCGGATCGATGCCCTGGCCGATCATCACCTGCAGCCAGCCCATCTGGGTGAACAGCTCCTCGCCGTCGCGGAAGATGTGGCCGCTGCTGCGGAACAGTTCGATCCGGTGCGCCAGGCCTTCGGGCAGGTATCCATCGTCGCGCATTGCCGCCAGAACGGCGTGTCGTCGCGTTCGGTGGCGTGGTAGTGCAGGACGATGAAGTCGCGCGTGCGCTCGTACTCGAAGCGGGTCTGGCGGTTGTACTCGGCGATCAGCGCCGGGTCGAAATGCTTGTCCGGGAACATCGTCAGCAGGCGGCCGACGCGCGGACTGCATCAGGTGGATGCTGGTCGATTCCAGCGGCTCGATGAAACCGCTGGCCAGTCCCATCGCCACGCAGTTGCGGTTCCACACCTGCTTGCGCATGCCGGTGTGGAAGCGCAGCTGGCGCGGCTCGCCCAGCGCCGGGCCTTCCAGGTGCGAGAGCAGGGTGGCGGTCGCCTCGTCGTCACTGACGTGGCGGCTGCAGTAGACGTGGCCGTTGCTGTCCAGATGCTGCAGCGGAATGCGCCACTGCCAGCCCGCCTGTCTGCGCGCTGGCCTGAGTGTATGGGCGGAGCGTGTCGCCGTGCTCGCTGGCGCACCACCACCGCGCGGTCGCACGGCAGCCAGTGCTGCCAGCTGTCGTAGCCGGTCTTCAGCGCGCCCTCGATCAGCAGGCCGCGGAAGCCGGAGCAGTCGATGAACAGGTCGCCGGCGACGATCTCGCCGCTTTCCAGCTGTACCGATTCGATGAAGCCATCGCCATCGCGCAGCGCGACGTCGACCACCTTGCCCTCGGTGCGCACCACGCCGCGTTGCTCGGCATGCCGGCGCAGCAGCTGGCCGAACCGCGCGGCGTCGAAGTGGTAGGCGTAGCGGATGCCGGTGAGCGGGCTGTCTGCCGACCTTGTCCATCCGCGCGAAACGGTTGAGGTTGGCGGCCTGCGCGTTGATCGAGTACGCCCACAGGTCGGGCGCGTCGGGATTCTCGCGGCGGCTGCGCAGCCAGTAATGCTGGAAGCCGGCCAGGCCCAGCGGCAGGCCGATGTCGCTGAACGCGTGCAGGTACGAATCGCCGATCCGGCGCCAGTCGTTGAACTGCACCGCGAGCTTGATCGTGCCGCGGCTGGCCTTGAGCAGTTCGTCCTCGTCGATGCCGAGGAACTGGCTGACGTGGCGGATCTGCGGAATGGTCGCCTCGCCCACGCCGACGATGCCGATCTCGCTGGATTCGATCAGCCGGATCTGCACCTGCGAGCCCGAACGCCTGGGCGAGCAGCGCCGCCGTCATCCAGCCGGCGGTACCGCCGCCGACGATCACGACCTGGCTGGATGCGTGGATCATTCATGTCACGGCTCCTGCGCATGCCATTGTCATTCCCGCGCAACCATGGTCGCGGATCCGCGAATCAGAAAAAAAAGCCCCGCTGGACAGAGCGCAGCGGGGCATCGGGGAGTACGTTGGCAGGGCTTACTGGAACTTGTACGAGACGCCGATCTCGTAACCGGCGGCCGTAGCTTTCCCAGGTCTGCACCTGGCGCGGATCGTTGTTCTGGTAAGTGACGAAGGTCTTGTTGGACAGGTTGGAACCCTGCGCGATCAGGGTCAGGCCCTTGAGCGCGCCGCTATCGAACGAGTAGCTGACCTGGGCGTCGTAGCTGCTGCCGCCCTTGATGGTCTGCTCGATGCGCGTGGCGCTGATGCCCGATACCTCGCCCAGGAAGCTGGAGCGGTAGTTGTCGCTGATGCGGGCCTCGAAGCCGTCGTGCTGGTAGTACAGCGTGCCGTTGGCGACCCACTTCGACAGGCCCGGCACGGTGATCGGGTCGCGGATTGCCGGCAGTAGCTCAGCGAGCTCTTGGTGCGGTTGCCGGTAAGGATCGTGCCGAAGCCGTCGAGTAGCGGCGTGATCAGGTTGAACGGCAGGTTCACGGTGAGCTGGGCGCCCTTCACGTAGCCGTGGCCATCGTTGGTCGGGCCGGAGACGATGCCCAGAGGGGTGCCGAGCTGGGCCTGCTGGGCCGGCGTCAGGCCGAACGGCAGGAAGGCGCTGAAGTCGTACAGGAAGGCCGCGTTCGGGTTGATGTAGTCCGTCAGCTTGAGGTAGTAGCCCGACAGCGCGATATAGCCGCCACCGCCGCTGCGGCAAAGCGTCCGAGTTCTTCGCGTCGCCGGCCTTGCACTGCGTAGCCCGTTGCCGCCAGAGAAGTAGTGCTCGTAGCTGACGTTGTAGTTGTCGGCCATGGTCGGCTTGAGCTTCGGGTTGCCGCCGGAGGCGCTTGAAGTACGACTGGTTCGGATCAGTCGGAGTCAGCAGACCGAACGTGCCGGTTACCCCCAGGCTGGCATTCATCTGGTCCATGCGCGGGCGGGCCAGCGTGCGGGCCGCACTGACGCGCAGATCGTCGTTGTCGCCGAAGCCGAAGATCAGGTTGGCGCTGGGCAGGAACTTGGTGTAGCTGGCGCTGCCAACCACCGGAATCAGCGTGATCGTGTCGCCCGTGATCGCGCTGCCCGGTGCCACGCGTTCGCCGGTCGCATCGCTGCGAGGTGTGCTGCGCCTGAACGCCGAAGTTGCCGCGCAGGCTGGCAGCGCCAACCGAAGTGTCCAGGTTGAACTGCAGGTACGGGGTGAATGTCTTCTCGCGCACCTTCCAGTTCGGCGGCATCGCCAGTGACGAGCCGAAGGTGGGTACGCTCCTGCAAGGTGCCGTCCCGGATCAGGTCGAGCGGGTTGTAGCAGGTCTGCGCACCGACACCCATCCACGACAGCGGGCTGCAGCTGTTGCCGGCGAACGGCGCGGTCTCGACGGCGCTGCCACCGCTCAGCGTGCCGCCACCCAGGGTCAGGAAGCTCTGGTCGATGTGGTAGCTCTTGTTGCGGGTGCTGTGCGCCACGCCGAACTCCACGCTGGAGAACGGACCGCTGGAGAAGCTGCGCTCCACCGCCAGGTGCAGGTTGGCCAGATAGTCGACGGTGTGCGGCGCGTTGATGAAGCCGGCCTGCACGACGTCGTTGCCGCGCGCCCCAGCCCTGCGGATCGGTCAGCACGCATGCCGCTGCCGTAATCCAGCGACGGGTTGACGTAGAGCAGGCCGTCGTTGCGCTCGGTGAAGCCGAGGCGTGTCGGTCGCACCGTTGGCGGTGCTGTAGCCGGTGCCGGAATAGCTTTCGAGGTTGACGTCGCGGCGGGTGGCACGCGAATAGTTGACGTCGGCATCGGCCGACCAGTCCTCGTTGATGGTGAACTTGTTGTCCCAGTTGAAGTTGTAGACCCGGGCGCTGGTGCTGTTGTAGTCGTTGCGGACGACCGCCTTGACGCCATCGTAGGTGCCGCTCTGCACGAAGCCGTTCTGCACGTTGCCAGCCCGGCTGCAGCGTGCGCCGGAGCTGTAGAACAGCGGGAACTCGATGCCCTTGGCCTGCTGCACTTCCTTGAAGTTGTCGTAGGTGAGGTCGACGGTGCCGGTGTAATGCTCGTTCGGCTGCCACTGCACGGTGGCCAGCAAGCCGCTGACGCTTCATGGTGTCGGAGATGCCGTAGTTCTTCGATCCGCCGATCACGGCGTTGCCGTCGGCATCGTCGCGGATAGCCCCACGGTCCCTGGTGCTGGATCTGCGACGGGTTGGATTCGATGTCCACGCCCAGGGTGACGCCGAGGGTGTGGTTGGCGAACTGGTTCACCCACACGCCGTTGAGGTTGTAGCCCTTGTCGCTGACGCCCGGACCGTCGGCCAGCTGCGACATGCCCGTCCCAGATGTAGTGGGCGTTCACCGCGGCCTCGGGGCCGTTCTTTTCCAGCGGGCGGATGGTATGCATGTCCACCGTGCCGGTCAGGCCCTGGCCGATCAGGTTGGCCTGCGGGGTCAGGTGCACCACCACGTTGTCGAACCAGCTTGAGGGGTACTGGTCGAACTGCACGTCGCGGTTGTTGGATGTGGAGACCTGCTGGCCGCCGTTGACCAGCGCGGTGGAGAAATCCGGGCCGAGGCCGTGGATGGTCAGCACCTGCGGGCGACCGCTGACGGTCTGCACCGCCAGGCCGGGCAGGCGCCCGAGGGTGTCGGCGATGCTCACGCCGGGCAATTTGCCGATCTGCTCGGCCGACACGGCCTCGACGATGCTGGAGGCATTGCGCTTGAGCGCGGTGGAGTTCTCGATGCTGCTGACGAAACCACTCACCTGGACCGTCTGCAGCTCCTTCGCCTTGGCCTTGGCGGCCCTGGACTTGGCGTCGGCCTGGGTGGAGGCATCCTGCGTGGCTGGCGCATCCTGGTCGGTCGTTTGCGGGTTGGTCGCCTGGTCGGACTGCGGCGCCGCCGCGTAGGCTGCGGAGGTTGCGCAGAAGCCGACCGAAGCCAGCGCCAAGGCAAGCACATTACGTTTGAATATCACCGTTATCCCCTCCCAGGGTTTGCAGGTCATTTGTAGTGGTTGAAAACGTTGCCCCAAACATCTTTGCCTGACGCGCCTGGCGGGCCGTCAACGTGGGTCATGGTAGGGCGGCGATTCGCGGCCGAACCTTTCCTGCATACGTATTCATTGTGTTGCTTTGCACCGCAAACACGCGTCAAAGGGCGTGTGCGAGTTGCGCCTGCGACGCTGCCCGGAAATCGACGCCGGCAGATCGATACGGGCGGAAAGCCTTGTCGCGTCGACGTTTGCCGGGATTGCCGCGATTTCATTTGGCCGTCCAAACGCAACGGGTGAAAAATATGTTGCGTTGCGATGAAGGTTGCCCATGAATACGTATGCACTGTCGCAACCGGTCAACACGCAACCGCTAAGCTGGCCACAAGTCATGGCAGTGCCGTCTTGGGCGGTTCGCTGCGACTCGGCAGAAAATCCACAGGAACTTGCGAATGAGTGATGCACCCTGGTGGCGCGGAGCCGTCACCTATCAGATCTACCCGCGCAGCTTCCAGGACACCGACGGTGACGGCGTGGGCGATCTGCCGGGCATCATCGAGCGGCTGGACTATGTGGCCAGCCTGGGCGTCGATGCCATCTGGATCGCACCGTTCTTCCGTTCGCCGATGGCGGATTTCGGCTATGACATCGCCGACTACCGCGACGTCGATCCGCTGTTCGGCACGCTGGCGGATTTCGACCGTTTGCTGGACAAGGCGCACGGTCTCGGCCTGAAGGTGATGATCGACCAGGTGCTCAGCCATACCTCGGTCGAGCATGCGTGGTTCCGGGAGAGCCGCGAGAGCCGCGCCAACCCGAAGGCCGACTGGTACGTGTGGGCCGATGCGAAGGACGACGGCAGCGCGCCGAACAACTGGCTGTCGCTGTTCGGTGGTTCGGCCTGGCAGTGGGAGCCGCGCCGCGGGCAGTACTACCTGCACAACTTCCTGACCGCGCAGCCGGACCTGAATTTCTACAATCCCGATGTGCGCACGGCGATCCTGGACAGCGTGCGTTTCTGGCTCGACAAGGGCGTGGATGGCGTGCGGCTGGACGCGATCAACTTCTGTTTCCACGACCGCCGGCTGCGCGACAACCCGGCCAAGCCGAAGGAGAAGCGGATCGGCCGCGGCTTCAGCCCGGACAACCCGTACGCGTTCCAGTATCACCACTACAACAACACGCAGCCGGAAAACCTGGCATTTCTGGCGGACTTGCGCGCGTTGATGGATCGTTATCCGGACGTGGCCGCGCTGGGCGAAATATCCTCGGAGGATTCGCTGGCGACCATGGCCGAATACACCCAGGCCGGCCGCCTGCACATGGGTTACAGCTTCGAGTTGCTGACCGACGATTTCAGCGTGGCGCACATCCGCGGCACGGTGCAGACGCTGGAGGCGCAGATGACCGAAGGGTGGCCGTGCTGGGCGATCTCCAACCACGATGTCGAGCGCGTATTGACGCGCTGGGGGCGCGGCCAACCGTCGACCCAGCTGGCCACCCTGCTTACCGCGATGGTCTGTTCGCTGCGTGGCTCGGTGTGCGTCTACCAAGGCGAGGAGCTGGGCCTGACCGAGGCGGAGCTGCCGTACGAAGCGTTGCAGGACCCTTACGGCATCGCGTTCTGGCCGCAGTTCAAGGGCCGCGACGGATGCCGCACGCCGATGCCGTGGAGCGACGCCGACGCGCACGCCGGTTTCAGCCAGGGCATGCCGTGGTTGCCGATCCCGGCCGAGCATCGCGCGCTGGCGGTGTCGCGTCAGGACGGCGATGCGGGTTCGGTGCTGAACGGCTTCCGCACGTTCATGCACTGGCGTAAATCACGGCCGGCCCTGCGCTGGGGCGATATCGACTTCGTCGACACCGTCGAGCCGGTGCTGGCGTTCACGCGCAGTCTGGACGGCGTCTCGGTGCTGGTGGTTTTCAATCTCGCCAGCGCCGCCACCGAGATCAGCCTGCCGCCGGGATTCGATCAGGCGCAGCCGCTGGACGGCCACGGCTTGCTGCAAGGCCAGCGTCACGGCGACCGGTTGCGGCTGCCCGGCTACGGCGTGTGGTTCGCGCGCGTGGAGTGAGCGTCATGACGTTGCCACGATCGACATGGTTGTGCGTGCTGCTGTTTTGCGGCGTCGGCATCGCCAGCGCGAACCCGGCATCCCGCGCGGATCGCGCGTCGGCTGACCAGGTGCTTTCAGCCGACTGGAGTGCGCACGCGCTCCAGCTCGACGCGCGCGCGTTCGCGCCGGAGCGGATCAAGCTCACGATCTATCTTCCCCCGGCTATGCCGGCGGCAAGACGGCCAACCGGCGGTACCCGGTGCTGTATGCGAACGACGGCCAGGACATGGCTGCCGTGGGCCTGCAGTCGACCCTGGCACAGCTGTATCGCACGCATGCGATCGAGCCGATGATCGTGGTGGCGATCGACATGCTGGCCGATCGCGCCAGCGGCTATGGCCTGTCCGATCGGGCGAGTGCGCGCAGCCTCGTCGGCGGCTCGCGCATCGGCCCGATCGGTACGCGCGCGCAGGACTATTCCGCGTGGGTCGCCACGGTGCTGGTGCCGTATGTCGACGCGCATTACCGCACGCGCAGATCCGCACATGCACGCACCATGCTGGGCTGGTCGCTGGGTGCGCTCAATGCGTTCAACCTCGGCTGGCAGTATCCGGAAGTGTTCGGCCGGATCGGCGCGTTCTCGCCCTCGTTCTGGCTTGCCGCCGATCGCGGCGACGCCGCGTCGGTGCAGCACACCCGGCTGGCTCAGGCGATGGTCGACCGTGGCGGCAGGCGCGCAGGCCTGAAGATGTGGTTCGCGGTGGGCACGGCGGAGGAAACCAGTGATCGCGATGGCGACGGCATCAACGATACCGTCGACGACGTGCAGGATCTGATGAAAGGCTATCGCGGTGCCGATGGCTTCCACGCGCGCGGGTTGAAACAGCTCGGCTATTCGGTTGACATGGATGTCGCGAAACACCCGTCATCCGATGCCGATGCGGTGCTGTTCCTGCTGCCGGGCGGCGTGCACAACCAGGCCTCGTGGGGAAAGATGCTGCCGCCATTCTTGCGGTGGGCTTACGGCAGGCCACGCGGCGAATGATGCAGGAGCCCGCTGGCGGGCTCCTGCAAGACTTCGGTGGTTCAGCAGATGCTATTTCCGTTCGGCGGCCGTCTTGTCGCGGATGCCGCGGAATTCGGAATCCTTGCTCCAGTCCGGCCACTGGTCGGAGTTCGCCAGCTGGCTGCCCACGGTGTAGAGCAACTGCAGGTCGCGCGCCATGCCGGTGAACGACCAGCTTGCCTGCCATTCGTCGGAGGGCTGGTGGTAGTGCCTGGCGGTGTATTCCTTCTCCGCCGCCTTGCCCGCGGCGAGGCCGCCGTTGACCAGGTCGTTGCCCGAACCGAACGAGACCGCCGGCACGCCGCGCTTGGCGAACGAGAAGTGATCGGAGCGGAAGAAGTAGCCGGCCTGCGGATTGGAATCGGACGTGTAGGTCATGCCGTATTGCTTCGCGTCGGCGATCATGTCGTCGAGCAGGCCGAGCCTGGCGCTGCCGGAAATGGTGAAGTTGCGCGACGGGCCATTCGGGTCGAGCGCGTCCATGTTGATCACGCCGGCGGTGGTGGCCAGCGGATACAGCGGCTTGGATGCGTAGTACTCGGAGCCGAGCAGGCCCTTCTCTTCGGCGGTGACGTTGAGGAACACGATCGAGCGCTCCGGCTTCGGCGCGTGCGCGAAGGCGCGGCCCAGTTCGATCAGCGCGGCGGTGCCGGTGGCGTTGTCGACAGCGCCGTTGTAGATGCGGTCGCCCTTCGCGTCAGGCTGGCCGACGCCAAGGTGATCCCAGTGCGCGCTGTAGATCACCGTCTCGTCCGGACGCTTGCTGCCGTCGATGCGGCCGACCACGTTGTGCGAGGTGATCACGCTCTTGTCGACCTTGAAGCTGGCCGAGAAGGTTTCGCCTTTCAGCTCCACCGGCCTGAAATCGCGCGTCTGCGCCTGCTTCTTCAGCGTGTCGAAATCGAGCCCGGCGTGCTTGAACATCTGCACCGCGAGGTCGCGCTGGATCCACGCCTCCAGCGGCACGTGCGCGCTGGACGGGTTGTCGCGCACGATGTCGAACATGGTGTTGGTGTTGGAGTTCTTCACCGTGGCCCAACCGTAGGAGGCCGGTGCGGTTTCATGGATCACCAGCAGGCCGAGCGCACCCTGGCGTGCGGCTTCCTCGTATTTGTAGGTCCAGCGGCCGTAGTAGGTCATCGCCTTGCCGCCGAAGTCACCCTTGCCGGTTTCGAAGTCGGGATCGTTGACGAACACCACGGCGATCTTGCCGTGCAGGTCGACGCCCTTGAAGTCGTCCCAGTGGCGCTCCGGTGCCTCGACGCCATACCCCACGAAGACCAGCGGCGCATTCGCGATCGCCACCGAGGTCGAGCCGTCCATCGGTGCGCGCACCGCGATCTGCCTGCCCTGGGTCAGCGTCTCGGCCTTGCCGCCCATGCTGAGCGTGAGTTTCGGCGCGCCGATGATTTCGGTGCGCAGCAGCGGCACCGCCTGGGTCCAGCTGCGCTTGCCGTCGACCAGATCGCCACCGGGCTGCAGCCCGGCATCCTTCATCTGTGCCACCACGTAGTCGACGGTCTTCGTTTCGGCCGGCGTGGCCGGGCCGCGGCCTTCGAAGGCATCGGAGGACAAGGTCTTGACCTCGTCGGACAGCCGGTGCGGATCGAATGTCGGCGCCTGGACCGCGGTGGCCATCAGGGCCGACGAGATGGAGAGCGCGAGAGTACAGAGGATCAGTCGTTTCACGGGCAGCTACCTGTGGGGGAAAGGGACGAACCTCCCCGATACTAGTGAGCTGCCATGATTCGGTCCAGCCGGCGCCGTTGGGCGCCGGCTGGCGGATGGCCGACATCGAGCAAGCCGCGATGTCGGCCATGTGGTTCGTCGTCGGCGCCTAGTCGGTACCGATCACCTTGCCGCTGCGTGCATCGACTTTCAGCTTGACGCCATTGCCGGCCGGGTTGTCGGCTTTGGCCTTCCATATGCCGTCGTCGAAATCCACGTCATGCACGTGCGTGTAACCCTGGGATTCCAGCGACGCGCGCACGTCCTGTTCGCTCAGCTTCGAAACCTGCTCGTCGGGATAGACCTTGCCGGTCTTCGCGTCGATGCGCAGGTGCACCCGATCGCCGTTCGCGCTTTTCGCCTTGGCGTGCCACATGCCATCGGTGAACTTCAGGTCATGCACCTTGGTGTAGCCCTGTGCGCCGAGCTGGCTCTGCACCTGTGGCTCGGTCATCGCCTGTTGTGCCATTGCGATGCCGGATGCACCCAGCGAGAGCGTGCCCAGTGCCAGTGCAAACGTCAGTGACGTGATCTTGTTCTTCATGGAACGTACCTCGTTGCCTGCGGGAAACTCGAGTCTTGGCCGAGCCGCGCAAACGTGCGGTGAACAGGAGCGGCGAGGCTGAATCGCGGCTGACGTCAACGAAGCGCATGCAGGCCTGTGCTACATAGACAGGACGTTCGTGGCGGCTTCGCTGCCGCGTTCGAACCGTGGTCCCATTCGATCGAGAACGCCATGACACGAATGTCGCGCCCGGGCCCGTTGTTGCTGATCAGCGGCGGCGTGCTCGTACTGTCGGGTTTGGCCCTCGTCATCGGCGGTGTGCGTCTGCTGATGCTGGGCGGCTCGCCTTACTACCTGCTTGCCGGGATCGGCATGGCCGTCAGCGGCGCGCTGCTGGTCGCGGGTCGGAGCGAGGCGCTGTGGCTGTATGCGCTGGTGCTGTTCGGCACGACCGTGTGGGCACTGGCCGAGGTGCGGCTGGACTGGTGGCAGCTGCTGCCGCGCCTGGACGTGTGGTTCGTGCTGGGGCTGTGGCTTGCGCTGCCGTTCGTCGATCGTCGCCTGCGCGTGATGCACGACGGTGGCGACGTGAGGTTGCGTGGCGGGCGCTGGGCGCTTGGTGGTGCGCTGGCGATCACCGCCATTTTCGGTACCGCCGCGCTGCTGCGCAGTCCGCAGGATCAGCCCGGGGAGTTCGCCGCGGCAAGCATGAAGGCGAGCGGCAGCGCCGCATCGCCGTTTGCGGCAGCCGGCGACTGGACGGCTTACGGTCGCTCCAATTACGGCGACCGGTATGCACCGGCGCGCCAGATCACTCCGCAGAACGTGCAGCGGTTGCGGGTGGCCTGGACGTTCCACATCGACAACTTGAAGGGCGCTGATGATGCGGATTCGGATGACCGGCGGGAAATCGCCAGCGAGGTCACGCCGTTGAAGGCGAACGGCATGCTCTATCTGTGCACGCCGCAGCACGTCGTGATCGCGCTCGATCCGGATACCGGCAAGCAACGCTGGCGTTACGACCCGAAAGGCCAGCGGCAGCCGAAGCATCGTCAGCCCACCGCCTGCCGCGGCGTGGCGTATCACGACTCGGGCGCGTATGTCGGCGCCGCCGCGGCGGCGTGGTTGCCCGCACCGGTCGCCTCCAGCGCTGCAACGGGCGCGCCGCGCGTGGTGCCGAAGGGCGCGGTGGCGATGTCGAGCATCCATTTCGACGAATGCCCGCGCCGCATTCTTGCGCCAACTGCCGATGCCACCATCGTGGCGATCAACGCCGATACCGGCCAGCCGTGCGAGAGCTTCGGCGACCACGGCGTGATCGGACTGGACGAAAACCAGCCGACATCCGGAAGCGGAACTCTCGACGCCGGTTTGCCGCCGCTGGCGACCCGGCATGTGCTGATCGTCAACGCCAGCGGCACCGATGGCGCTTCGACCGACGCGATTCGCGGCTACGACATCGACACCGGCAAGCTGCTGTGGAACTGGACAGCCTCGAATCCGGCGCAGACCGCATCACGGGCGCCGGGCCAGACCTCGATGCGCCATTCATCGAACGCATCGGGCGTGGCCAGCGCCGACGAGAAGCTCGGCCTGGCCTACGTTCCCATCGGCGGCCCGAGCCCGCACGCGCGCGACGGTCGGCGCGATTCGCCGGGCGAGCGGTTCGGCAGCGCGATCGTGGCGCTGGACATCGCCTCGGGCGAGTTGCGCTGGGTCTACCAGAGCGTGCATCACGACCTGTGGAACCTGGGCCCCGGCAGTCAGCCGAGCCTGGTCGATCTGCAGACGCCGCAGGGCAAGCTGCCGGCGCTGATCGCCGCGACCCGGCGTGGCGACATCCATGTGCTCGATCGCCGCGATGGCAAGCCGATCGTGCCCGCGCCGGAGCAGCCGGTGCCGCAGGCTGCGGCGGCGGACGACCATGTGGCGCCGACCCAGCCATTCTCCGCGCTGTCGTTCCAGCCACCGATGCTGCGCGAGCGCGACATGTGGGGCGCCACGGCATTCGACCAACTGGTCTGCCGGATGGATTTTCGGAAGTTGCGCTACGACGGCGTGTTCACGCCACCGGCGGAGCAGGGCTCGCTGGTCTATCCGGGCGGCTCCGGTGTCTTCGATGGTGGCGGCATCAGCATCGATCCGCAGCGACAGCTGGCCATCGTCAATCCGAATGACATGGCCTTCGTGTCCCGGCCGATCCGGCGCGACCAGGCCAGAAACCCGGGCGCTGGACGAGGCACCCATCCGGTGTTCGCCACGGACCAACGCCCGCTTCTGTCTCCGCTGGGCATTCCGTGCCAGGCGCCGCCGTGGGGTTACATCGGAGCGGTCGACCTCAAGACCATGCGGCGCGTGTGGATGCACAGAAACGGACTCGTGCAGGACCGCTTGCCCTTCGGCATGGCCTTGCCGCTGGGCCTGCCCAGCCAGGGCGGTCCGCTGGGCACCGGCGGCGGCTTGGCGTTTCTCGGCGGCACCGCGGACGACTACCTGCGCGCCTATGACGTGCGCAGTGGACGGCAGTTGTGGCAGTCGAGCCTGCCGGCCGGCAGCCACGCTACGCCGATGAGTTACGTGTCGGATCGGAGCGGCCGCCAGTACGTGGTGGTGGTGACCGGTGGCCGCGATCGGCAGGGGACGACGGTCGGCGATGCACTGATCGCGTACGCCCTGCCCGGCACCCCCGCCGCGCCGGCATCGACGGGTTCGCGGTAAACCTGCGCGGCGTCCGGCCGCTATAGAGGCATGCGCCTGCCCGATCCGGGCCGAACGACGATGGACCGTGCCGGCGGCGACGTCTGCCTTGGCATTGATCGTCATTTGCTTTATGACTGGCTGGCGGCATGGACATCCCTGAGGGGGGAGGATCGCGCATGACCCAACGCCAGTGGCATCCGCCATCTCCGTTGACCCGGTCGCTGACGGCTGAGGCCGGCGTGTGGCTGGTGCCCGTGTTCGGGCTCGTCGATGCGGGTGTTGCGGCCGCCACGGGGCAGCTGTCGCCGATGCGCGGCGCGACCGACCTGGTACTGGCGTTGCTGGCGCTGTCGACCTGGCTGGTTGCGCGCGATCATCTGCGCGCCGGCCGCCTGCTCGCGCTGCTCACCGTCGTGCCGGCGTTGCTGGCGGCGCACCGGGGTACGGCCGGCTGGGTCGATCCGCTGGTCGCGCCCTTGTGTGCCGCGCTGCTGCTGGTACCGGCGATCTGCTGCAAGGGCCTGCCGGCCTCCGGCTTGCCCTGTGTACTGGCGCGCGGCATCGCGGCGACGGCGATGTTTGCGGCGCTGGCCTGTGTGCTGCATGGAGCGGGCGGCTTTGCGGCGGCGGGCGAAATTCGCCCGGGCGCACTGGTGGCCTGCGCGCTGGGTTGGCTGAGTCTGAGCGGCATCCTGCTTGGCCAACCCCTGGCCTGGTCGATGCCTTCGGCGGCTTCGGTGGCACTTTCCGGGCTCGGCTGGATGGGCGTGCTGGGCTGGCTGATCCATTCGGCAACCCTGGTCCAGGGCGGCACGAACCTGGTGCCCATCGCCTTCAACTCCGCACTGGCTTTCGTGCTGATGGGTCACGCGCTATGGCTGCTGGCGTCCGGGCGCGCGTTTGGCGCCTGGTGCCTGGGCTTGCTGTGCGTTCCGCTGGCGGTCTCGCCCTTGCTGGCCGAGTACCTGGGGCGGCCGGACATCCTTGGCGAGTTGTTCTGGCGACAGCAAGGCATCACGGCGGAAGGTGCCGTGCCGGGGCGGCTGGCGCCGAATACGTCGCTGGCGTTGCTGGCAGCGGGGCTGGGACTGAGCATGGCGCTGCTGGCACGGCGCAACGCCGGTCTGTGGAGCGCCGCCTGGGCCAGTGGCCTGCTGGTGCTGATGGCCGGAGCATTGTCGCTTGCCGGCTACCTGTTCGCGCTGCCGGCGATGCGCACGCTCGGTGTGCATGCGCACACGCCGATGTCGTTGCCGGTCACCGTCGGCATGATCGTCCTCGGCATCGGGCTGGTCGCCAGCAGTCCGCGCTCGCCATGGGAGCGAAGCTATCGCACGGTGATCTTTCCGGCCGTGACGTGCCTGCTGACGGTGTCGCTGTCGCTGCTGCTGTGGCTTTCGCTGGAGCGGCAGCAGGTTCAGTTGCAGCAGGCCGCCGCACAGGTATGGCGCGAGAATGCGGTGACGCTTCTGCGCGGTGGCATGGATACGCTGGTGCGCGCCACCGATCGCCTGGCG
Source organism: uncultured Gammaproteobacteria bacterium (assembly GCA_963828675.1). Classification (GTDB taxonomy): domain Bacteria; phylum Pseudomonadota; class Gammaproteobacteria; order Xanthomonadales; family Rhodanobacteraceae; genus Rhodanobacter. The sequence continues at coordinate 1,132,783 of CAWHFQ010000002.1, read as the reverse complement.
GCGCGGCTGTCGGCCACGACGGATGCGCCGGACACGATACGCGATCGGTTGTTCGACGCCGATGCGTCCGGCTACCTGCGCGACATGGACGGCCTGCGCACGCTCGTCTACGCCGATGCCGGGCGCGTGTTGCGCCGGTTGCGGGCGCCGCCGTCGTCGGAGATCAGGGTCGGGGCGGTGCTGGATCGCTCGGTCAAGCGCAAGCAACTGTTCGACCGGGCCGACGCCAGCACGCAGCCGGTGTTGAGCGCGCCGCTGAAACTGATCGGCGGCAAACGCGGCCAATTGATCGTCGCGCCGGTGCGCGACAAGACGGGGATCCAGGGCTACGTGATCGGCGCGCTTGAATTCGACCAGCTGTTTCCACGCCTGCTCGCGGCGTTGCCGGGGAAGCACGGCATGCGCATCAGCCAGGCGGGGGAGGTGCTGTATGCACGCGGCGCCGACAATGGGCTCGCTCCGGTCAGTACGGATATTTCCTTGTACGGCCAGCACTGGCGAATGGACGTCTACCCGGATCGCGAACGTATCGAAGCACGCGTGCCGCAACTGGTCCTGCTGCTCGGGTTTGCCCTGGGTGGATTGCTGGCGGTGGCGTTGCGGATGTCCGCACTCGCACGTGAACGGGCACGCCATGCCGAGGCCACCAGCGCCCAGTTGCGCGGACAGGGCCGTGCGCTGGAGCGCGCCCTGGAAGCGTCCCGGCTGATGATGGACAGCGCTCCGGACGTGATCTGCGTGATCGATCGCGACGGCCGCTTCCTGCAAGTCAGCGCGGCCGCCTCGCGCATGTGGGGCTACGCGCCGGAATCGCTGGTGGGCGAGCCGTTCTCGCGGGTGGTTCATCCGGAGGATTGCGCGGGTACCGTGGCGGCGCTGGCACTGGTGATGCGCGGCGAACCCAATCCCAACTTCCACAACCGCAGCGTGACCCGCGATGGCCGTGTGTTGTACGTGCAATGGTCCGCGACCTGGTCGGCGCAGTCGCAATGCACGTACGTGGTGGGGCGCGATTACACCGAGCTGCGCCGCGCCGAGAACCTGGAAAACCGCCGGCGCCTGGTGCTCGCCGCCGTGGCCCGTGGGCGACCATTGCCCGAAGTGCTGGAGTCGCTGGTGACGGCCTACGAGGAGCACTACCCCGGCGCGCTGTGCTCGATCCTGCTGCTGCGGGAAGGCCGTCTCCTGCATGGCGCCGCGGTGCATCTGCCGGCGGAATATTGCCGTGGCATCGACGGTGCGGCGATCGGTCCGGAAGCGGGTTCCTGCGGTACCGCGGCCTGGCGCGGCGAGCGCGTGGTGGTCACCGACATTGCCACCGATCCACTGTGGCAGAACTATGCCTCGCTGGCGCTGCCGCACGGGTTGCAGGCGTGCTGGTCCACGCCGATCCTGGCGCGCGACGGTTCGGTGCTGGGCACGTTCGCGGTGTATTACACCGCGCCTCGCGCGCCATCGCCGGAAGAGGTTTCCGGCATCGACACGCTGGCGGCGGTGGCGGCGGTGGCGATCGAGCATGAGCAGTCGTTCCAGCGCGTCAGCGAAAGCGAGCAGCGCTTCCGCTCGCTGTTCGATCATCATCCCGATGGCGTGTTCGCGCTGGGTCCCGACGGCCAGGTGATGCAGGGCAACCCGGCCGGTGCCGTCTTGCTCGGTTTGGAGATGGTGGAATTGCGCGGCCGCCCGTTCGCGTACAGCTTCGTGGCGGCGGAGGGCGCCAGGGTACGGCAGCTGCTGGCGGCCGCCACCCATGGCGAATCGGCCCGGCTCGACGTCACCGCGCAGGATGCACGCGGAAACCGCTTTCCGGCGCATCTGGTCGGCATCCCGATCATCGTGGAAGGCGAGGTGCGCGGCGTCTTCGCGGTGCTGCAGGACCACCGGGAATTGCGCCATGCGCAGCAGGCCGTGGTCAGTCAGCTGGCACTGATCGTGGCGATCGCCGAGAGCGTGGGCGAAGGCCTGATCGCGGTGGACCTCGAAGGCGAGCCCACCTTCCTCAACCACATGGCCTCGCGCGCGCTCGGCCTGCGGGTCGACAAGCTGCCCACGGGCAGCGAACTGCCTGCCGACATGGTCGCGCCGCTGCGGCGGATCCTGGGAGGCACGGCGCTGGTGTCCGACAGCGACAGCCAGTTCGCGTTGCCTGACGAGCGCTCGCTGGAAGTGGCCTACCTGGCCAAGCCGCTGATGATCCACGGCAAGCTGGCCGGCGCCATGATGGCGTTTCGCGACATCGCTGCCGCCAAGGGTGCGCAACGCATCCTGCAACAGCGCAATCACTTCTTCGAGATGTCGCAGGAAGTGTTCTGCATCGCCGATCCGGTTACCGGCCATTTCCTGCAGGTGAATCCGGCTTACGCCAAGCTGCTGGGTTTCGCGGAGGCGGAGATGCTGGCGATCCCGTTCATCGATTTGCTGCACCCGCTGGACAAGGCGCCGACGCAGGAAGCGATCGAGCGGCAGATGTCCGGCACCGAGGCGATCAACGGGCTGCTCACCCGCATGCGCTGCGCCGACGACAGCTACCGCTGGCTCGAATGGGTCTCGATCACGGCGGGCGATGGGCTGCTCTACGGCGCGGCGCGCGACGTCACTGCCCGGCGCGAGGCCGACATCGCGCTGGCCAGGGCGATGGACGATCTGCGCATTCGCAATCGCGAACTGCAGGATTTTGCCTATGTCGCCTCGCATGACCTGCAGGAGCCGCTGCGCAAGATCCAGTCGTTCTCCGACAGGCTGCAGTCGAGGCTGGGCAGCCGCCTGGACGATTCTTCCCACGATTACCTGCAGCGGATGGGCCAGGCCGCACTTCGCATGCAGACCCTGATCGACGACCTGCTCGCCTATTCGCGGGTGGCAACGCGCACGGCGGCAGCTGCGCCGGTCGATCTGGCGGCGGTACTGGCGGCCGTGCTGGATGACCTGGAGGCGCGCATCGCCGAGGCGAAAGCCACGGTCACTTTCGATCCGCTGCCGACGATCCAGGCCGATGCGACGCAGATGCGCCAGTTGCTGCAGAACCTGCTGGCGAACGCCCTGAAGTTCCGCGACGCCGAGCGGCCCTGCGTGGTGGCGATCGGCGTGCGCCGGACCGGTGCGGTCTTCGAACTGCGCGTCAGCGACAATGGCATCGGCTTCGAACCGGCTTACGCCGAGCGCATCTTCGCGCCGTTCCAGCGACTGCATCCGCGCAATGTATACGAAGGCACCGGCATCGGTCTGGCCATCGTGCGACGCATCGTCGAGCGGCACGGCGGCACGATCCGCGCCGAGTCCGACGCTGGACAAGGGGCCAGCTTCATTGTCACTCTGCCCGTATTGCCGGGCCAGCGATCCTCTGCGGGCCGCGATGTTTCATCTGCCGATGGCGAGATTCTGGGGGCGGATTCATGATGAAGGACCATGCAACATTGTCGATCCTGATGGCCGAGGACGATGCCGACGATCGGGTACTGCTCAGCGATGCGTTCCGCGACAGCGGCGTCGACGTCGCGCTGGAATTCGTCCCCGATGGCGTCGAGTTGATGGCGCGGCTGCAGCGCCTGCTCGACGATCCGGCCAGCAAACTTCCCGACCTGCTGCTGCTGGATCTCAACATGCCGCGGATGGACGGCCGCGAGGCATTGCATGCCATTCGCGAACACGCCGGCCTGAAACACCTGCCGGTGATCGTGCTGACCACCTCGCGCGCGCAGCTGGACATCCTCGCCAGCTACCGGCTCGGCGCCAACTCCTTCGTGACCAAGCCGAACCGGTTCGACGATCTCATCGGCGTGTTGCGCTCACTGGAACGCTACTGGATGGACATCGTCCAACTGCCTTCCGAACGGCAGGAGGACAAGCCGTGAGTCCGCCGCCGCTGCGCGTGCTGGTGGTGGATGACGACGAGGACGACTTTGTCCTGATCCGCGACCTGCTGCAGGATGCCGAGGGCAGCAACTACGCGTTCGACTGGTGCGCCACCCCCGAGGAAGGCCTGCTCCAGCTGCGACGCGGCCACCACGATGTCTACCTGGTCGACTACCTGCTGGGGCCGTCCAGCGGCCTGGACCTGATCGAGAGAGTGAGTCGCGAAGGATTGTCGCGTGCCTTCATCGTGCTCACCGGGCGCGGCAACCATTCGGTGGACGTGGCCGCGATGGCGGCCGGCGCCAGCGACTACCTCGTCAAGGGAACGATCGACTCCGAACGGTTGGACCGCAGCATCCGCTATGCGGTCGACCGCACGCATTTCGTCGACGCGCTGCGCGACAGCGAGATGCGTCATCGCCTGCTGTTCGAGCAGAGTCCGGTGCCGCTGCTGGTGTTCGACCAGAACTCGCTGTCGATCCTGACCGCCAACGACGCCGCCAACCAGCAATATGGTCGCCCGCGGTCGGGCCTGATCGGCCAGTCGTTCGAAACCTTGCTGGCGCCGGTGGAGCGCGAGCGCTTCCATGCGGCGCTCGACGCGGGCGTGCTTGCGTCGGGTTCCGCGAACGTGTGGGAGCACCAGTCGGCGGATGGAAAATCGCTGCAAGTCGAGGGGATCTTCCATCCGTTGAACTACCACGGCAAACGCGCGGTGCTGGCGCATCTGCAGGACATCACCGAGCGGCGTCACGCCGAGGCGCAACTGCGCCTGCTCGAACGCGCGATCCAGTCCACCGGCAACGGCGTGGTGATTGTCGACGCCACGGCTGCGGACATGCCGATCACCTTCATCAACAAGGCGTTCGAGCACATCACCGGCTACACGGCGGCCGAGGTGATCGGCCGCAATTGCCGCTTCCTGCAGGGCGACGAAGGCAACGCGATGGAACGCGCCGCCATCCGTCAGGCACTGGGCGAGCAACGCGAATACTCGACCGTGCTGAGCAACGTGCGCAAGGACGGCACGCTGTTCTGGAACCAGCTCTACCTCGCGCCGGTGCGCGACGAGCAGGGCGAGGTATCGCATTACATCGGCATCCAGAGCGACATCACCGGGCATCGCGACGCCGAAGCCAGGCTGGCCTACGCCGCCACCCACGACGTCTCGACCGGGCTGGCGCGGTACCCGGTTATCGAGGCTCTGCTGCAGGATCACGCGATCCATCGCGTCGGCGAACCGCTGACCCTGGTCTACGCCGATATCGATCGCTTCCACGCGATCAACGAGGCGATGGGCCACGAAGTGGGCGATCGGGTGATGGCCGAAGTGGCGATGCGGATGAGCAGCGAAGTGGGCGATGCAGGGCGCGTGGCACGCTTCACCGGTGACGAATTCGTGGTCGCCTTGCCGGGGATCGCACTGGACGAGGCGGTAGTACTGGCCGAACGGCTTCGCCGCGCCGTCGCGCGACCGGTGGAGACACCCGGTGGCGAGGTGCTGGTGACGATGAGCATGGGCGTTGCCAGCTATCCGGGACGGGTCGCCGACATCAACGATCTGCTGCGCCGCGCCGAGGCGTCGATGTCGCGCGCCAAGCACTATGGTCGCGACACCGTCTGCCAATACTCCGAATCGGACATGCGGCGCATGGAGGACCGCCGCATGCTCGGCATGCGCCTGCGCGGCGCGATGCTGCATGGCGAACTCCACCTCGAATACCAGCCCGAGCTGCGCACGCAGGATCGCGCCGTGATCGGCTTCGAGGCCTTGCTGCGCTGGAACAGTCCCGACCTGGGGCTGGTCATGCCGGAGCGCTTCATTCCCGTCGCCGAAGGCATGGGCCTGATGCCGGCGCTCGGCGGCTGGGTGCTCGATCGCGCCTGCGCGCAGTCGCGGGCGTGGATGGATGCCGGGCTGGGTGATTTCTTCGTGGCGGTGAACGTGTCCGCCCAGCAGATCCAGCGCGGCAATTTCGCCGAGCAGGTCGCCGACGCGCTGCGGCGGCACGGCCTGCCGCCCGACCGGCTCGAACTGGAGCTGACCGAGAGCGCGCTGCTGGAGAACGCCGATCGCGCGCTGCACTCGATCAACCAGCTTTCCGCGCTGGGCGTGCGGATCGCGTTCGACGATTTCGGCACCGGCTATTCCAGCCTGTCCTACCTGCGCCAGTTCACGGTGGACAAGCTGAAGATCGACAAGTCGTTCGTGTGCGACCTGCCGCACGACCCGAGCAGCGTGGCGATCGCCACCACCGTGGTGGCGATCGGCCATCAGTTGCAGATGAGCGTGGTGGCCGAAGGCGTCGAGACCGCCGAGCAGGCAAAGCTGCTGGCGGAACTCGGCTGCGACGCGCTGCAGGGTTATCTGATCGGCCGCCCGATGAAGGCCCCGGCGGTGGCCGACTGGCTGTCGCAGAACAAGGTCGTCCTGCCGGCCTGAGCCGCCACGCTTCGATCCTGGTGGACGTGTTCAGCCGGCGCGCTCGCCGAACCAGTGGCCGGTGCGATTGACGATGCGCACCATCGAGAGCATCACCGGCACCTCCACCAACACGCCGACCACGGTGGCCAGCGCCGCGCCCGAACGCAGGCCGAACAGGCTGATCGCGGCCGCCACCGCCAGTTCGAGGAAGTTGCTGGCGCCGATCAGCGCGGCCGGGCCGGCCACGCAATGCGGCACGTTCAGCCAGCGGCTGAGGCCATAGGCGATGCCGGGCGCCAGCAGCAGGTCGATCCGGCGGCGCAACATCATCCAGGCCCTCTGGAAAGCGCGGCGACGGTCTTCGCCGGAACGGTCGGCGGCGACCGGATCGGGCACGCCCCAGTGCGCGGTGACCGGCTGGCCCGGCCAGATCGGGCGCAGCTCACCGGCGGCGTTGTCGCAGACGGTGATCACGATGTCGATCGCCGGCGAGTCCGCTCGCGCAAACTCGTCCCAGCTCTTGCTGCGCAGCGGTTCGGCATAACCGAACGCCTGCGCCAGTTCCGCCGCGATCGGCTGCTCGCTGGCCACGTTTTTCAGGATCGTTTCACCCCGGGTTGATCCGCCAGGGTTCACTTTCTTGACCATCAGGATTCATGCCGCGAGCCGGCAAAGCCGAGGAGAACGTTCATGCAGATCGATCACCCATGCGCACACGGTTCATGCAAATGCATGGTGTCCGAGCAGGGCAAATTTTGCAGTGACTACTGCCGCGATGCCGATGCGGCCCGTGACGGCTTGCCCCGCAGCGGCGAGTGCCAGTGCGGGCATGCCGAGTGTGGTTTGCCGAAGGCTTCCGCGCCGCGTTAGGAGGCGGCGTCCGCCTCACCGACGTGGACCGGACGCACCGGGAACGTCGCCAAGCGCCGACATGTAGAGCAATACGCCGGCCAGGCTTTTGAGGTCCTGCGCGTTGTGCTCGGCGACGCGGCGCAGATCCTTCGCCGATCCGCCGCGCAGGTAGCTCAGCCATGCCGCCGGTGCCTCCGAGCCGGGCAGGTCGTCCTCGCGCACGACGCCGAGCAGCTGGCGTTCGGCGGTGGCGAGGCGGCAGTTTTCCCAGCGGCCCTTCCAGTGCCGGCGCACCGGATGAAGCAGATCCAGGTGATCCAGTCCGAGCAGCGGATCGGCCAGCCGCGCCAGCCGGTAGCGGGTGCGCAGCAACGGCGCGTCGTAGCACTTGCCGTTGTAACTGACCAGCACCGTATCGGGTTGGAGCCATTGCGCGAACGTGCGCAGCATGTCGCCTTCGGCGGCCATGCTGGTGGTGGTCAGCTGGCGCAGGCGCAGGCGACCGTCCGCCAGCCAATCCGCCGCGCCGATCATGAAGGCGCGCGTGCCGGTGCCGCCGGCCAGTCCGGTGGTTTCGGTATCGAAGTGCAGCAGGCGCCGGGTCGCGACGGGCTCCGGCCAGCGCGCGAAGGCGGTTTCGATGGTCGACGGCGGGGTGAGCCAGTCCGCGACGAGTTCGGTGCAGTACAGGCCGGGCGACAGTTCGACGCCCGGTACGGTGCGATCACTGGACAAGCGAGTCGACGCGCCCTGCTTGAGCTGGACGTGGCGGCGCAAAAGTTGGCGGACTTCGGGCGACATCGTGTGGCGGGTGGCGTGGGCCGACGGGTGTCCGGCGGCGTGGCCGTTCGAGGTTGCCGGGCCAGGTTCTGTGCGAATGGATGCGTCGTGGTGGATCGGGTCTTTCGACTTCGCTGCGCTACGCTCAAGACGAACGGGGAGGGACGATGGGGAGGCTGGCGTTTGCCCCGCTTCCGCGCGCAGCCGGCGCAGCTTCGCGATCAGTTCGCTCACAGCGCGGCCAGCAGGGCGAGCACGCGCAAGGCCGATGCCTTCGGGCTCGTGTGCGCATCCTCATCGGCGGCCAGCACCGGGCCGACGCACGCGGGGCAGCCGCCGCGGCAATCGCAACGCTCGATCAGGCTTTGCGATTGGGCGATCAGATCTTCGCGGCGCTCGAACAACGGCGCGCTCAGGCCGACTCCGCCGGGAAAAGCGTCGTACAGATAGACGGTCGGGGTGAACGGCGCATCCGCCGTCAGCGCGGTGGGCTGGCCGTCCGCGCCGCGGATCTGGCCGCGTCCCGAGAGGTCGGCGCTGACAAACCACGCGCCGTCGCCGCTGCCCACGGACTTCTGCAGGTCGCGCGATTCGGCCATGACGGCGACGGTGGCCACGATGTGGATCGCGCAGGCGGCGCCGAGAAAGCCATCGAGCGCCTGCTGGCGATCGTCGAACTCGGCGTCCAGCACGCGCTGGGCGAGCTGCCACCACACGGCCGTGGTGTGCAGTTCCTGGTCGGGCAGGTTGACCGGGCCGTAACCGATGTTCTCGTGCGAGTAGTAGCGGATCTTCTTGTAGCCGGCGACGCGCCGCACCACGTGCACCTCGCCATGGTGCGCCTGGCCGCGGCCGGCCGGTGAACTGTCGAAACAGTCGAGCACCTTCAGCCGGGTGTAGTCGATGGCGTCGGTGTAGTAGTCGACGTGGGTTCGCGTCACATAGGCCTTGCGGCCTTCCCAGTCCAGCCGCTCGACCTGGAACGGGACCGACTGGATCATGTGGATCGCGCCCTCGTACAGGGTCACCGCCGCGGCGCTGAAGTCCACTTCGGCGATGATGGTCTGCTTGCCGCCGGTGCGATCGACCACCACGAAATTGCCGTCGGCGACCGAGCGCAGCGACACCGCGTTGGCCGGATAGCTGTCGGCGATCCATTCCCAGCGATCGCCCTCGTGGTGCAGCACGCCTTCCTCGCCGAGGATCTCCAGCCATGGCGTGGCCGCCTCGTTGCCGAACACCTCGTCGCCCCGGAACGGCAGCTCGAACGCGGCGCAGCGGATATGGTCGAGCAGGATCAACGGCTGGTCGGGCGCGATGCGCGCATGTTCCGGCGAAGCGCCCTGGAAAAACTCCGGATGGCGCACGAGGTATTGATCGAGCGGATCGGAGCTGGCCACCAGCACGCCGAGCGCCGATTGCTGCCGGCGCCCGGCGCGGCCGAAGCGTTGCCACGTCGCGGCGACCGAACCGGGATAGCCGTTGAGCACCACCACGTCGAGGCTGCCGATGTCCACGCCCAGTTCCAGTGCGGACGTGCTCACGATGCCGTCGACGGCGCCGGCGCGCATCTCGCGTTCGGCCGCACGGCGCTCCTTCGGCAGGTAGCCGCCGCGGTAGGCGCGGATGCGCGGCGGCTTGCGCGGGTCATGGTCGAACACGTCCTTCAGATATTTGGTCAATACCTCGACCATGCTGCGGCTCTGCGCGAATACCAGCGTCTTCATGCCCGACTTGATCGCCAGCCGCGCGATGCGATTGGTCTGCGAACGCGCGGAGGCGCGCAGGCCGAGATCCGGGTTGATCACCGGCGGGTTCCACAACAGCACGTGCTTGTCGCCGGCGGGGGCGCCGCTGTGCGTGATGGCGGTGACCGGGCTCTCGATCAGCGCCTCGGCATGCTCCTGCGGATTGCCGATGGTGGCCGAGCACAGGATGAATTGCGGGGTCACGCCATAGAACGCGCAGACGCGCTGCAGCCGGCGGATCACGTTCGCCACGTGCGAGCCGAACACGCCGCGATAGGTGTGGATTTCATCGATCACCACGTAGCGCAGGTTCTCGAAGAACTGCGCCCACTTGGTGTGATGCGGCAGGATCGCCTGGTGCAGCATGTCCGGATTGCTCACCACCACGTCGCCGTGCAGCCGGATCGCCTGGCGCGCGTCGCCGGGCGTGTCGCCGTCGAAGGTGAAGGCCTTCACGCCGAGGCTACCGGCCTGGTTGAGTTCCAGCAGCTCGGCGACCTGATCCTGCGCCAGCGCCTTGGTCGGGAACAGGTACAGCGCCTTCGCGTTGTGCTGCATCGCCGCGGCGATCACCGGCAGCGTGTAGCAGAGCGACTTGCCCGAGGCTGTCGGGGTGACCACCGCGACATGCGCGCCCGCCTGCGTCGCCGCCCAGGCTTCGCGCTGATGGCTGTAGAGCTGCGCGATCCCGCGCTCGCGCAAGGCGTTCGCCAGAGCCGGCGGAAGATCGTCGGGCAGGGGCGCGAACGAGCCCTCCCGACCGGGTACCACGAAGGCGCCGGTGATGCGCGACGCGTACCGTTTCGACAGGCGCTGGGCCAGCGTTCGTCCATCGCCCGGCTCGCGCAGGACGAGATCGTCGGAGGCCTGGTAGCGGTCGGGGAGGGCATTCATTCGCGGCGGCCTGACTGACGGAATCGCAGTAGACCGGCGCCAGGTCTCACGGAATGAGACCGCCGGGATCGGCAGTTCTCCGGCCGGGTGTCAGACCTTCGGTTTGCGCGTCCGCCGGGGTTTTTCCTGCGCCGCGACGATGAGCTGCTGCAAGTACGCAATGCCTTCCTCTTCGGGGAAGAAGGCGACCACGTCGGCTACGCTCAGCTCGTGCCGCTTGCGCAATGCCAGAAATTCCTCGCGTGCCATCGCCAGCCGCTGGGCGGCCGCGGCTTTCTTGCCGAGCGGTTTCGATGGCGGCTGCTTTTCGACCTTGTTTTCGAACTTGCTTTCAAGTTTGGCGAGTTCTTCCTGGAACTGGCGGTAGTCATATTTCGGGGTGGTCATGAAATGGCGAGTTGTCAGGGAGTGCACCGATTTTCGCACGTCGGCGCAGGACTTGCGGCTTTCATCGGCGCGACGAGCACGGGCAGGACATGACTTCCGGCAGGGGCGCTTGCTTTCGGTTGATACATTATAATGTTCCATTCGAGGTTTCCTCCCCAGACACGGTCGCATGAACAAGACGTGGGTCGATGTACTTGCCAGGACTCCGGTAACGGAAGCTGGAATGGCAGGGAGAACATCGCCCCCGGCCCGTTTGTCGCCCTCGCGCATCCGCCCCGTCGTTGCTGCGCTGGCTTCCTTGCTGATGGCCGGTTGCGCTGTGGGCCCCGACTTCAAGCGCCCCGCGGCGCCGGACGTCAGCGGTTACGTCGCGCATCCACTCGCCGCCACCGCCGGCGGCGCTGATGTCGCCGGCGGCGAAGCCCAGCGCTTCGCCAGTGGCGGCGACATCCCGGCCGACTGGTGGACCCTGTTCCATTCCGCGCCGTTGAATGCGCTGATCGAACAGTCGCTGAAGCACAACCCCGATCTTGCGGCCGCGCAGGCGGCACTGTCGGTGGCGCGGGAGGACACGCTGGCGCAACGGGGCGCCTGGTCGCCGGGCGTCACGGCCGGCATGTCGGCCAGCCGCGAGCAGGATCCGCCCGGGGCGTTGGCGCCGGTGCCCAGCAACAACGCCTATCTCTACAACCTCTTCACCCCGCAGCTCAGCATTTCCTACGTGCCCGATGTGTTCGGCCTGAACCGCCGCACGGTGGAGTCGGCGAAGGCACAGGAGCAGGCGGTCCGCTTCCAGATGATCGCGACGCAAGTCACGCTGAGCGCGAACGTGGTGGTTGCCGCGATCCAGCAGGCATCGTTGCAGTCGCAGGTGGACGCGACCCGCGAGCTGGTCGACATCAACGCGAAGATGCTGAAGATCCTGCGCTATCAACTGGCCAGGGGTTATGCCGGGCGGCTGGATGTGTCCGCGCAGGAATCGCAACTGGCGCAGGTCGCCGCCACGCTGCCGCCGCTGCTCAAGCAACTGGCGCAGCAGGACAACCTGCTGGCGGTTCTCGCCGGCGAGTTTCCGGGCCAGTCCATGGCGCCGAAATTCGACCTGTCGACGCTGCAATTGCCGCAGGATCTGCCGCTGAGCCTGCCCTCCCAACTCGTGGTGCAGCGACCCGACGTGCGCCAGGCCCGGGCGAACATGCACGCGGCCAGTGCGCAGGTGGGCGTGGCCACGGCCAATCGCCTGCCGAACATCACCCTGACCGCGAATGTCGGCAGCAATGCGCTGGCGATCGGCCAGGTGTTCAAGACGGGCACGGGTTTCTGGAGTCTCGGTGCGGATATCGCCGCGCCGATTTTCCAGGGCGGCACCCTGCTGCATCAGGAGCGCGCCGCCAAGGCCGCGTACGTGCAGGCCGCCGCGCAATACCGCAGCACGGTGCTGACCGCGTTCCAGAACGTCGCCGACACGCTGGCGGCGCTCGAGCAGGATGCCGAAGGCCTCAAGGCCGCGGCCCATGCCGCGGACGCCGCCAGGGTCACGCTCGATCTGTCGCAACGGCAATTGAAGGATGGATACGCCAGCTACCTGACGGTGCTGAGCGCGGAGCAGGCGTATCAGCAGGCGCGGATCGGCCTGGTGCAGGCGCAGGCCAATCGTTATGTCGACACGGCGGCCTTGTTCCAGGCGCTTGGCGGTGGCTGGTGGCACCGCGCGGATCTTCGACAGGCTGGTTCGAAGCAGGCTTCAACCCAGGCCAACCCCATTCAGGACGCAGATGAAAAGTAGATTCTTGCCCGGGACCACCGCGGCGGCGCACCGGAGCTGCTTGTCGCGTGCGCTGGTGGTGGTCGCAATGACTTTGGCAACGGCGATGTCGGTCGGCGGTTGTTCGTCAAGGGCGGACAAGGCCGACGACACTGCGCAGGCGGCGCCCACGAAGCCCGCCGACGTGAAGATGACCGCCGCGCAGCGCAAGCACATCCACGTCTACACCGTGGCGCCGTCCAGCTACCACAAGACCATCGAGACCACCGGCGTGGTCGATTTCGACAACGACCAGGCCACCAGCGTGCTGGCGCCGTTCTCCGGCCCGGTATCGCGCCTGCTGGTTTCACCCGGCGACAAGGTGAGGAAAGGGCAGCCGCTGGCGCTGGTCGATTCGCCCGATTTCGCGGCCGCGATCGGCGCCTACCGCAAGGCGCTGGTTACCGCCAGGAATGCACGTCGGCAAGCCGACACGGACAGCGATCTCGTGCAGCACGACGGCGTCGCCCAGCGCGAAGCGCAGCAGGCCCAGGCTGATGCCGCCGGTGCCGAAGCCGATCGCGACGCGGCATTGCAGGCACTGGTCTCGTTGAATGTCGATCCGCAGACGATCAAGGACATCCAGGCAGGTCGCCCGGTGTCGCGCGTGGCGGGCACCATCCGCTCGCCGATCGCCGGCACCGTCGTGCAGAAACTGATCACGCCCGGACAGCTCCTGCAGGCGGGCAGCACGCCATGTTTTACCGTTGCCGACCTGTCCCGCGTCTGGGTGATGGCGCAGCTCTCCGATAGCGAGGTCGCTTCGGTAAAGGTCGGTGATCCGGCCGTCGTGGCCAGCGGCGACAGCTCGAAGAAACTCGCCGGCACGGTGGCCAATATCGCCGCGCTGGTGGATCCGGATACGCGTCAGGTGGCGGCACGCATCGTCGTCGACAATCCCGGCGAGATCCTGAAAAAGCAGATGTACGTCAGCGTGCAGATCCATTCGCATCAAACGGACAGCGGCCTGCTGGTGCCGGTGTCGGCGATGCTGCGCGACGACGAAAACCTGCCGTTCGTCTATGTTGTCCAGCCCGACGGCGGCTTTGCGCGGCGCTCGGTGACGCTGGGCTATCGCGCGTCGGATCGCTATGACATCACCGCCGGGCTCAAGGTGGGCGACCAGGTCGTGGTCGACGGCGGCATCTTCGTCCAGTTCATGCAAAACCAATGAGCGAGCCATTGCCGCCCACCGGGTCGCCGCCGCGCCAGGCCTCGATCATGAACCGGATCGTCGCTGCCGCGCTGGCGCAGCGCTTCATCACCGTATTGCTCACACTGCTGCTGGTTGGCGCGGGCGTTTTGGCACTGAAGCACCTGCCGATGGACGCCTATCCCGACCTGTCGCCGCCGATGGTCGACATCGTCACCCAGTGGCCGGGCCACACCGCCGAGGAAGTCGAGCGACTGATCACGGTGCCGGTCGAGCTGGGCATGAACGGGGTGCCGCAGACGACCGCGAAGCGCTCGGTCTCGCTGTACGGCCTGTCCGATGTCGTGCTCACGTTCAAGGACGGCACCGACAACTATTTCGCGCGCCAGCAGGTCATCAACCGGATGGGCGATCTCGGCCTGCCCGACGGCGTGACACCGTCGATGTCGCCGTTATCGGCGCCTTCGGGACTGATCTATCGCTATGTGCTGCAGAGTCCCGACCGTTCGCCGATGGAGCTGAAGACGCTCGAAGACTGGACCGTGGCACCGCAGTACCGCTCCGTTCCCGGCGTCGCCGACGATTCGAGTTTTGGTGGCGGCACCATGCAATACCAGGTACTGCTCGACCAGGCGAAAGTCGCCGCGGTGGGGCTTTCGGTGGCGCAGGTCGAGGCCTCGCTGGCGGCCAACAACGGCAATGCCGGCGGCGGCTTCTACTCGCAGGGCGGGCAGTTCTATTACGTGCGCGGTCTGGGCCGGATCGACACGCTGGACGACATTCGCAACGTGGTGCTGGCGGTGCACGATGGCACGCCCATCCTGCTGAAAGACGTCGGCCGCGTGATCATCGGTACCGCGCCGCGGCTGGGCGAGTTCGGTTTCGAGAAGCACGACGACGCCGTCGAAGGCGTCATCCTGATGCGCAAGGGCGAGAAGACCCAGGACGTGCTGACCCAGGTCGAGGCGAAGACGAAGGAGCTCAACGACCACCTGCTGCCGAAGGACGTGAAGATCCATGCGTACTACGACCTCAGCGACCTGATCGCGCAGACCACCAAGATCGTCGAGCAGAACCTGCTGCGCGGCATGGTGCTGGTCATCGTGGTGCTGGTGTTTTTCCTCTACGACTTTCGCGCCGGGTTGATCGTTGCCGTCACCATTCCGCTGGCGCTGCTGTTCGCCTTCTTCTGCCTCGACCTGCGCGGTGCGTCGGCCAACCTGCTGTCCATCGGCGCGGTGGATTTCGGGATACTGGTGGATGGCGCGATCTTCATGGTGGAAAACATCTACCGGCAGATCGCGGCGCGCGAGGGTGCGCCGGTAAACATTCGGGAAATCATCCAGGACGCGGCGGCCGAGGTGGACCGTCCGCTGTTCTACGCGGTTGCCGTGATCGTCGCCAGTTTCCTGCCGATCTACGTGCTGTCCGGGCCATCGGGAACGCTGTTCAAGCCGATGGCGGACACCATGATCCTGGCCCTGATCGGCTCGCTGGTCGTCACGCTGACGCTGTTGCCGGTGCTGTGTTCGTGGTTCATGCGCAAGGGCGTGCGCGAGCGTCGCAATCGCGCGTTCGAGGCGATCAAGTCGGCCTACACCAGGGGCCTCGATGTCTGCCTCGCGCGCCCGTGGGGAACCACGCTGGCGTCGGGCGTCTTGCTGCTCGCCTCGCTGCTGCTGGTGCCGCACATCGGCGCCGAGTTCATGCCGCAGCTGGACGAGGGCGCGTTGTGGGTACGCGCGACCATGCCGTACACCATCTCGATCGACGAGTCGGCGAAGATCGCGCCGAAGATCCGCGAAATACTGAGCTCGTTCCCCGAGGTCACCGTGGTCGCCTCGGAACTGGGCCGCCCCGACGATGGCACCGATTCGACCGGCTTCTTCAACGCCGAGTTCTTCGTCGGCCTCAAGCCGTACTCGCAATGGACCGGCGCGTATCGCAGCAAACCCGAGCTGATCGAGGCGATCGACAAGAAGCTCGAAGACTTTCCCGGCATCACCTTCAACTACACCCAGCCGGCCGAAGATGCGGTGGACGAGGCCGAGACGGGGTTGAAGAGCGCGCTGGCGGTCAAGGTGTTCGGCCCCGACCTGGCGACGCTGCAGCGCAAGGGCAAGGCGGTCAAGCAGGTACTGGAGAAAGTTCGCGGCATCACCGACGTCACCCTGGTGCAGGAGCTCGGCCAGCCGAGCCTGACGATCAGGATCGACCGCGCGAAAATCGCCCGCTACGGACTCAACGTCGACGACATCAACGGCTTGATCCAGACCGCCATCGGCGGCGACGTGGCCACCCAGGTGGTGCAGGGCGAAAAGCAGTTCGACCTCGTCGTCCGGCTCGATCAGCAGTACCGCGACAACCCCGACGAAATCGGCAACATCCGGGTCGCCACGCCGGGCGGCCAGCAGATCCCGCTGAAGGAACTTGCCGACATCGGCGTGACCAACGGCGCCTCGTTCATCTATCGCGAAGACAACTCGCGCTACATCGGCGTGCAGTTCTCCGTGCAGGGTCGCGACCTCGCCGGCGCGGTGGAAGACGCCATGCAGAAAGTCGACAAGCAGGTGCCGCTGGCGCAGGGGTATCGGCTGGATTGGGGTGGCGAGTACAAGGAATACACCGCCTCGCGCGCGCAGCTCAATCTGATCCTGCCGCTGACGCTGGGCCTGATCTTCCTGCTGCTGTTCTCGCTCTACAACAACGTCAAGTTCCCGCTCATCACCGTCCTCGGCGTCCTGCTGTCGGCTCCGTTCGGCGGCATCGTGGCGCTGTGGCTCACCGGCACGCCGTTCTCGGTCTCCTCGGGCATCGGCTTCCTCGCCCTGTTCGGCGTCTCGGTGCTCACCGCGGTGGTCTACATCTCCTACGTCAACGAACTGCGCCGCAACGGCATGCCGCTGGCCGACGCGATCCGCGAGGGCGCGATCCTGCGCCTGCGCCCGATCATGATGACCGCCCTGGTCGCCGCACTCGGCCTGCTGCCGGCCGCACTGGCCACCGGCGTCGGCACCGACTCGCAACGACCGTTCGCCCTGGTCATCGTGTGCGGCATGCTCTCGCGGCTGCTGATCAGCATCTTCCTGATGCCGGCGTTGTATGCGCTGGTAGCGCGACCGGACGACCGGCTGGAAGTCTGAGGCGAAGGTGCTGGCCGATCCCCTCATTCCGGCCTTCGCCGGAATGAGGGCCAGGAGATCAGCCGTTGTTCGCCGCCGTCTCCACCATCGACCACGGCATGCTCTTGCCCGCCCGAAACGGTATGCAGGTGCTCTGTGCCAGCGGCAGTGCATCGGGCACGGTCCATGGCTTGCGTTCGAGGACGAGCCGCTCGCTGTTGCGCGGGAGCCCGTAGAAATCCGCGCCGTGGAAACTGGCGAACGCTTCCAGCCGATCGAGCCTGTCGACCTGCTCGAAGGCTTCGGCATACAACTCGATCGCCGCATGTGCCGTGTATACGCCGGCGCACCCGCAAGCGGCTTCCTTCGCCTCGCGCACGTGCGGCGCGCTGTCGGTGCCGAGAAAGAAGTGCGGACTGCCGCTGGTCGCCGCGTCCAGCAGGGCGAGACGATGCGTCTCTCGTTTCAGGATCGGTGCGCAGTAATGGTGCGGCTGGATGCCGCCCTCGAACAGCGCATTTCGGTTCAGCAGCAGATGATGCGCGGTGATCGTGGCACCCACGTGGGCCGGGGCCTGGCTGACGAACTCCACCGCGGCGCTCGTCGTGATGTGTTCAAGCACCATGCGCAAAGCCGGAAACCGCGCCTGCAGCGGGATCAGATGACGCTCGATGAAAACCCGCTCGCGATCGAAGATGTCCACGTCCGGGCCGGTCACCTCGCCGTGCATCAGCAAGGGCAGGCCGTGGCGTTCCATCGCTTCGAGCACCGGATACACCCGCGCCAGATCCCGCACGCCGGCCTGCGAATTGGTGGTGGCGCCGGCCGGGTAGTACTTCATCGCAAATACCGTTCCGCTCGCTTTTGCGCGCGCGATTTCGTCGACCGCAGTCGCTTCGGTGAGGTAGAGCGTCATCAACGGCTGGAAGCGCGTGGTCGCCGGCAGGCTGGCAAGAATCCGTCGACGATAATCCTCGGCCTGGGCCACGGTGGCTACCGGCGGCTTGAGATTCGGCATCACGATGGCGCGCGCAAACTGCCGCGCCGTATCGCCAACCACCGAACCAAGTGCATCCCCATCGCGCAGATGCACATGCCAGTCATCGGGACGGCTGATGTCGAGACGCGTGGATGTCATGGCGGTTCTACTCCGGCAACAGATCTGGGGGGTCTTCGGTACGCAATTATCACCTCGACGGAGGGGATTCGTCCTGCGGGGAAAGCGCGCCGTGCGTAGACGGTCATTGCTGCATCAACTGGTCCACCCGATCACGCATGCTTTTCGCGAGGCAATCGACGTCCACATTGCATGCGTCCCGACTCTTGAGCCAGTCGCGCTGCGCCTGCCGCAGCGGTGCGGTCTGGTCGTCTGACAGCTTCAACGCGCGGCGATACGCCGCACCGACGCTGCGGTCATACGCGGCCAGCGTCGACGATCTGCAGATCGTCTGTTCGGCAGCGTTGTGCGCGGTGGCACAGGCAAACGAGGGTTTGATCGGGTCGGAGGCCTGGTGCCGGCGCAGTACCAGCACGTAACCGCTGTTGTCGTAGTTGGTCAGCAGTCGATCCGCCGAGAGGGGAATGATCCAGGCACCGTTCCATTCGGAGTTGTCCGGATCGCAACTGACCCGCAGCGGTTGCACTGACGTATCCGGGAAGCTCAGTCTGAAATCGGACAGGGTTGGGTGCAACGCCACGCCGTAATGCGGAGGACGCGGGAATGCCTGCCCGATGAGTTGCTGAAGCGAGCTTTTCGGGAGCGCGGAAAATTCCGGTTTCAGACAGTCGCGCGAATCGTCGTCCATGCCGATCGCGGAGCCGGCGATGTGCACCTGGCGACCGAGCAGACGCGGGTCGGCGGGAACATACAGCCAATGCGACTGATCCTGCCGATCGACACCCACCTGGATGACGTCCCATTGCCCTTGCAGTGAGTCGGATCTCGACGCCGCGAGCGACGTGGTGCACGCGGCGAGGCATCCCATGAGTAGTAGCCGGGGCAGTGGCGATGACGGATGGCGCGGATCAGGCATGACAATTCCAGGATTTGGCCGCAACGAGGCATAACAGATCGGGTTCACTTGCCAGGCGCACCTACCATGAGTCAGGAAGTGAATTTGACCCCGTTCCGGCCTTCGGTGAGAAACGGACCCGCCGGGTGCTGTCCTGACTCTACCAGTCGAATTTCCTCGTCGATGCGAGCATTCACGGCCCAAATTACGAGGTCTCGCATCGACGCTTGCGAGCAGCCCGCTACATTTGTGCTTTCCTCAGTCGTGTCGAACGGCGCGCCGTCTCTTGCAAGTTGTGCGGTCCATCGAAGGCGCTCGCCGTCGTATGTCCACCATGCCGTGTAATCGATGCCTTGATGGTGCCTTTTGATCGGTTCCATGTGTCGCCCTCTCTGTTGTAAGTGAGGGAGAGCATGCACGCATTGCTCAAGGCATCAACGGCACGCGCCACGGAAAGGCTTGGCCTCTGTAGCGAGCCTTCGCGAGGCCGTTCCGGCCGGGCACATGCCGGACACAAGAAAAAGGCCACCCGGTGAGAGTGGCCCAATTCGTTGACTTCATGGTGGCCGGGGACGGAATCGAACCGCCGACACGGGGATTTTCAATCCCCTGCTCTACCAACTGAGCTACCCGGCCAGGAAACCTGGAACCACGTGCAACCGCGAGGGCTGCCAATGTTGCGTGGAGCCGCGCATTAGACCGAATGCGCGGGGTTTCGTCAAGACTCGGGGTCGGGCGGGGTGAGGCCGGCGGCCTGGTCGAAGTCGCCGCCGAACAGGAATTTCTCCATCTGTTCGCCGAGATATTTGCGCGACTTCGGGTCGAGCGGGTTGAGTCGGTATTCGTTGATCAGGGTGGTCTGGTGAGCCAGCCACTGCTGCCAGGCGGGCTTGGAGATTTCGGCGTAGATGCGCTGGCCGAGCGGGCCGGGCCAGGGCGCGAAGTCGAGGCCTTCGGCGTCGATGTCCAGCTTGGCGCAGTGGATGGTGCGGGTCATGTTCGAATCCTGGTGGGGCCACCACGGTGATGAGCGCAGCTTGCAGGCCCGCTCAGGCGATGTCGTTGATCTGCAGCAAGAGGCTGCGCACTGGTGCGGGCAGACCGAGTGCGTCGAGTTCGTCGGCGCTGCACCAGCGCAGTTGGGGATTATCGGCGATCCGGCGGGATGCTGTCGCGCGATCGAACAGCAGTGGTTCGATATTGAGGCGGTAGTGGCTGAAGACGTGGGTGAACGAGGCGAGCGCCTGGGCGTCGTCGATCTGCGCGTGTTGTTGCGCGAGGCGCCACGCGGTGTCGGTATCGGTGGCCTCGGGCAGGCTCCACAGGCCGGACCAGACGCCCTGCGGGCCGCGGCGTTCGAGCAGCACGCGGCCGTGGCTGTCGCGCAGGATCAGCATCATGGTGGCGCGTGTGGGGATGACCTTGCCGGGTTTGCGGTTGGGCAGTTGCGTGGTGAGGTTGTCGCGGCGAGCGACGCAGTCGCTGGCCAGCGGGCAGGCTTCACAACGCGGGCGCGAACGCACGCAGACGGTGGCGCCCAGATCCATGATCGCCTGGGTGTAGTCGGCGACGCGGTTCTCCGGCGTGTGCGCTTCGGCGTGTTGCCAAAGTCGCTTCTCCACGGCGCTCTGGCCGGGATGGCCGTGGATGCCGTGAAAGCGGGTGAGCACGCGCTTGACGTTGCCGTCGAGGATGGCGAAGCGCAGGCCGTGCGCCTGCGCCAGGATCGCACCCGCGGTGGAGCGGCCGATGCCTGGGAGGGCGCTGAGCGCAGCGAAGTCGCGCGGCAGTTCGCCAGCGTGCTGCTCGACGCAGAGTTGCGCGGCGCGATGCAGGAAGCGTGCGCGGCGGTAGTAGCCGAGACCGGACCACAGTGCCAGCACGGTGTCTTCTTCCGCCGCGGCGAGGTCGGACAGGGTGGGCAGCGCGTGGACGAAGCGCTCGAAGTAGCCGATGACGGTGGCAACCTGGGTTTGCTGCAGCATTACTTCGGACAGCCACACGCGATAGGCCTCGCGTGGGTGCTGCCACGGCAGGTCCTTGCGGCCGTGTTGGTCGTACCAGGACAGCAGGCGGCTGGACAGGGTGGGGGTCATGGGGCTTTCGGGGTGGCGGGTTTCATGGATGTCTTGATGGCACGCGCTTCGATCGGGGTTGCGTGTGAGGGCGATGGACTTTCGTCGGGCGCTGGCCCTTCGACTTCAGCCCTGCGGGCTTGCGCTCAGGGAGATCGGGGAACGTATCTGCGCTCAACGTGATCGGATGTGGGGCGCACGGCTGATCGATCAATCGATCACTTTTGCTGCGGCGGGGGCATGGTCGAGGCGGAATTCGCCGGCGTGGCGGCCGTGGCGGCGGGAGCGGGTATGGCGTCGCCGGCCTGGATGACGAGCCCCTCGATGCTGACGCCGGCGGCTTCGAGCTTGGCGATCTCCGCATGACCGCTGCCGGGCGGCACGCTCAGCTGCGGATTCTGCGGATCGCCGAGCTGGCTCCACCAATGCGCCAGCGCCAGCGGAGGCAGGCGCAGGTCGGCGTGGTTGTCGGGGCCGTCGAGTTTCAGGGCGAGCAGCAACGGATCGCCCCGGGTGGCCGGGGTCAGTATGAGCGAGACATCGTATTGACCGGCGGTGGCCTGGTCGAGCTGGCCGGCGAGGCTGGCGGCGGCGCCTGCCGCGCCGTGCCAGTGGGCGCGGCCATTCAGCGTGAGTGTCATGGCGCTGCCTTGCGACAGGTGCAGCGCGATGTTGTCCAGTTGCAGCGTATTGCCTTCGATGCGCGGCGTGGCGAACAACCGCAGTTGCAACGGCGTGCCGGCGGCGGTGGTGGCCGATCCGCTGAGCGGAAATGGCTGGCCGGAGATCAGGCTGCCGGCCGAGAGCGAGACGTTGCCGAGCAGCACTTCGTTGCCGCGGACCACGCTGCCGTGGCTGATGCTGACGCCGGTGTCGATGCGCGGGATGTTGGGCGGACTGCCTTCCGGCTGCGCCGGCAGGGCCGCCAGCCAGTCCTGCAAGGCATCGAGGTCGACGCGCGGGGAGTCGATCTCCAGCTGGGTGATCACGGTCGGGCCGCCGAACACGGTCTGCCACGGCAGCACGAGGCGGCCGCGCGCGGCGAGCAGGATCGGCGCATTGGCCCCTTGCGCGTTCAACGTGATGCCGTTGAGGTCGAGCGCGGGCCGCGGGAACAGGGTCGGACTGGCCGGGCTGGCCAGGTTCAGTTCCAGCCCGGCACTGCTTGCCTGCGTCTGCAGCATCGCGGTGAAGCGTTCCGGCTGCAGCAGCAGATAGACGGCCACCGCGGCGATGAGTACGACCGTCAGGGCGAGACCGCCCAGGGTCAGCAGGATCAGTCGCAGCCGACGGGACATCGGCTCAATTCCACGCTTCAGTCATGGCCCGCGCGTCAGTCATGGCCATTGCCGAGGCTGGCCGGCAACAGGCCGTCGACGAAGGCGTCGGCTTCGAACACGCGCAGGTCGGTGGCGGTTTCGCCGAGCCCGACGTAGCGGATCGGCAGGCCGAACTCGCGTGCCAGCGCGAATACCACGCCGCCCTTGGCGGTGCCGTCGAGCTTGGTCACGACCAGGCCGGTGACGCCGACGATCTGGCGGAACTGGCGCACCTGGTTGACCGCATTCTGGCCGGTGGTGCCGTCGATCACCATCAGCACTTCGTGCGGCGCATCGGCGTCGATCTTCTTCAGCACGCGGGCGATCTTGCCCAGTTCGTCCATCAGCCCGCCCTGGGTGTGCAGGCGGCCGGCGGTATCGGCGATGAGCACGTCGATGCCGCGCGAGCGCGCCGCCTGCAGTGCGTCGAAGATCACGCTGGCGGCGTCGGCATCCTGGCCCTGCGAGATCACCGGCACCTGGTTGCGTTCGCCCCAGGTCTTGAGCTGCTCGACCGCGGCGGCGCGGAAGGTGTCGCCGGCGGCCAGCATCACGGCCTGTCCTTCGTCGCGCCAACGCCGGGCCAGCTTGCCGATGGTGGTGGTCTTGCCGGCACCGTTGATGCCGACGACCAGCACCACGAACGGTTGCCTGCCGCGTACCCCCAGCGGCTGCTCGACCGGCTTGAGCAGGGCGACCAACGCCTGGCGCAGCGCGGCCAGCAACGCTGGCGCGTCGGCGAACTCGCGCTTGTGCATGCGGCGGCGCAAATCCTCGACCAGCTCGGTGCTGGCTTCGACGCCGACGTCGGCGGTGATCAGGGTGGTTTCAAGCTCGTCGAGCAGGTCGTCGTCGAGCTTGGGGTGGCGCACGAACAATGAGCTGAGCCCGCGTGCAAACGAGTTGCCGGACAGCCGCTCGCGCCAGCTGCGCCGGGCCGCGACCGGTTCTTCCACGATGGGCGTGGCATCCACTTGCGGTGCGGCGAAGCGTTCGGTTGCCGGCTCGACATCGGCGGGCGCGGGGATTTCCGCCAGCGCCTCCTGCAGCAGCGGATCGCCGCTTTCGGGCGCGGCCGAGTCGGCCGGCAGCTCGTCGTCGGCTTGTCCGGAGTCCTTCCCGGCGGGTTTTTTCTTCCAGAATTTGAGCATTGCGGCCATTGATCAAAGACAATGGGCGGCATGCTAACACTCCAATCCGTACTGGCCGCTGAGGATGCGGCGGCATGAACGGCGGCCGCAACGCGGCACCGGGGCGGGTCCGCATCATCGGCGGCAGCCTGCGCAATTCCCGCCTGAACGTGCCCGACCTGCCGGGGCTGCGACCCACCGCCGAGCGCGTGCGCGAGACGTTGTTCAACTGGCTGGCGCCGGTTATCGCTGGCACGCACTGCCTGGACTTGTGCGCCGGTACCGGGGCGCTGGGCATCGAAGCCTTGTCGCGTGGTGCGGCCAGTGTGCAGTTTGTCGAGCGCGAGGCGCGTGCTGCGCAGGCGCTGCGCGACAACCTGGCGCGGCTCAAGGCCGATGCCGGCCAGGTGGCGACGCTGGATGCCGGCGTGTTCCTGCACGGCAAGGCTCGGGCTCACGACGTGGTTTTCCTCGACCCGCCGTTTGCGCTTGAGCTGTGGTCGACGCTGGCGCAGCAACTGGAGCAGGGCGGCTGGCTCGCCGCGCAGGCGTGGATTTACGTGGAATCGGCCCGCTCCAGCACGCCACGGCTGCCGCCGGGCTGGCGGCAGCATCGGGAGGGGCGGGCGGGTGAGGTGCATTTCGCGCTCTATCGGCGCGCGCTTCCGTTAAGCTAGGGGCATCATCAGCTACCGTTTCGTCTCGTGAGCAAATCCTTGGGCAATCCGCGCCTGGCCGTCTATCCGGGCACGTTCGATCCAATCACCAACGGTCACACCGACCTGGTGGCCCGCGCCGCGCCGCTGTTCGACCGGGTGGTGGTGGCGGTGGCCGACAGTTCCAGCAAGGGGCCAGGCTTCAGCATCGGCGAGCGCATCACGCTTGCGCGCATGGCGCTGGCCGACCTGCCGAACGTGGAAGTTCGCGGCTTCGATTGCCTGCTGGCCACGTTCGTCGAGCAGATCGGCGCCGGGGTGATCATCCGCGGCTTGCGCGCGGTGTCCGATTTCGAATACGAATTCCAGCTGGCCAGCATGAACCGGCACCTGATTCCGCAGGCGGAGACGCTGTTCCTGACGCCGGCGGAACAATACAGTTTCATCTCCTCGTCGCTGGTGCGCGAGATCGGCCGCCTCGGCGGTGATATCTCCGGTTTCGTGCATCCGGCGGTGCAACAGGCCATGCGGCAGCGCTGGCAGAAGAGCCTGTCCGGCTCCAACAAACAACCCGAAACCGAAGGTGATTACCATGCGTAAGTTCGTTCTCGTCGCTGCCATCGCGCTGACCGCCGCCCTGACCCTGAGTGCCTGCAACAAGAAGGAAGGCGATGAGCAATCCGCGCAGCAGGTGCAGCAAGCCACCAAACCGACCGACGTGAACGACTCGAAGGCCTGGAATGCCTACCTTGGCCAGATCGTGCAGAAGAACATGCAGGGCATGAGCGCGAACCAGCCCTACGCGTACATGGTGACGGCAGCCACCACCGACGAGCAGAAGGCGCAGAACGAACGGCAGCTGGAGAGCGTCGAGGACACCGTCGCGCGCGGCGTGCTGCCGGGCAACCTGCTGGCGTTCGGCGGCCCGGTTTCGGCGACCACGGCCGATCTCGTGGTGACCGCATTCAAGGATGCCAAGCCCGGTTCGTTCAAGGACGTGATCGTGTTGTTCATCGGCGACCAGGCGGACGAGCAGCGCGTCACCGACGCCCTGAAGCCGACCGGTGCCACGGTCCGCTTCGTCGCCATGTAATGAACAGCGGGGGTGGGCAACACGGGGCAGGCGCATCTGCTCTTGCCGTCGTTGCCCTCTCCTGGTTGTTCGACCCTCCCGATGTCCCTGAAAATCCTCGACACCTGCGTCAATTGCGACGTCTGCGAACCGGCTTGCCCGAACAAGGCCATCTCGCTGGGCGAGGAGTTCTATGTCATCGATCCGGCGCTGTGCACCGAGTGCGTCGGACACCATGACGAGCCGCAGTGCGTGGTGGTTTGCCCGGTCGAATGCATCATCGGCGACCCGGCGCATGTCGAATCGCCGGAACAGCTCGATCTCAAATATCGCCATCTGATGGCCACGGAGCCAACCGCATGATCTTTTCGTTGCGCGCAGCAGCCCTGCGTGGGCGTGTCCTGTTGTTTGCCCTGCTGTGCTGCGGCGGTGCGGCGTTTGCCGCCGAAGACGCGCCGCGGGTCGCACCGGCGCCTGCCGCCGACGCTGCCGCGATCTCGCCGCGGCCGGGTCACGCGGCGATTGCCAGCGCCAATTTCCTCGCTACCAACGCCGGTTTCGAGGTGCTCGCCAAGGGCGGCAACGCGTTCGATGCCGCCGTCGCGGTGGCGGCCACGCTGTCGGTGGTCGAACCGGAGAGTTCCGGTATCGGCGGCGGCTTCATGGCCGTGCTGCATCGGGCCAAGGGTGACCACGACGTATTCATCGACGCGCGCGAAACCGCGCCCGCCGCGGTCGACCGCAAGGACTATGTCAACGCGGATGGCAGCCCGAATCGCGACGCCGCGCTGAAGGGACCGCTTTCGGCCGGCATTCCGGGCGAGCCCGCCGGGCTGGTGCTGATCGCCAGACGCTACGGCCGGCTGTCGTTGCAACAGTCGCTGGCGCCGGCCATCCGCATTGCCCGCGGCGGCTTCCAGCCCGATCCCCGCCTGCGCGAGTCGATCGCCGAACAGCAGCGGGACCTGCGCCGCTGGCCGGCCTCGGCGGAGAAGTATCTGCCGAACGGCAAGCCGCCGGCCGAAGGTGCAATCTGGCGCGATCCCGATCAGGCCCGCACGCTGGAGCTGATCGCCGCGCACGGCGACGACGGGTTCTATCGCGGCGAGACCGCGAACAAGCTGGTCGCCGCGGTGCAGGCCGCCGGCGGCAACTGGGCGCTGGCTGATCTCGACGGTTATCGGGCGAAGGAGCGCACGCCGATCGTGGTGAACTACCGCGGCTACCGCATTGTCACCGCGCCGCCGCCGTCGTCCGGTGGCGTGGCGATCGCAGAGATACTCAACATCCTGTCCGGCTTCGACCTGACCAGGATGGCCCAGCCGCAGCGCGTGCACTACATCGTCGAGGCGATGCGTCGCGCATTCCGCGACCACAACGACTACCTGGGCGATCCGGATTTCGTGACCATGCCGCTGGACATGCTGTTGTCGCCGTTCTACGCCGACGGCCTGCGCCAGGGCATCCTCCCCGACAAGGCCACGCCATCGTCCATGTTGCCGCGCGCCGAGGCCAGCGAGCCGGGCATGCACACCACCCATTTCTCGATCATCGATGCGGACGGCAACATGGCGGCGGTCACCTCGACGGTGAACTACGTCATGGGCTCCACCTTCGTTGCCGCCGGTACCGGCGTGTTGCTGAACGACGAAATGGACGATTTCGCGCTGGTACCGAACAAGCCGAACGTCTATGGCCTGCTCGGCAGCGTGGCGAACGCGCCGAAGGCCGGCAAGCGCATGCTCTCGTCGATGTCGCCGAGCATCGTGATAGGCGCCGATCGCACTGCCGTGATCGGTTCACCCGGCGGCTCGACCATCATCACCCAGGTGCTGGAAGGCATCCTGCATTTCATCGACGGCGAGAGCGCGCAGCAGATCGTGGCGCACAAGCGCTTCCACCATCAGTACATGCCCGACGTGATCAACGTCGAGCAAGGCACCTTCGATGCGGCAACCAGCGGTGCGCTGACCCGGATGGGCTACACCTTGAAGCCGCGCGCGTCCTGGGGATTCATGAACGTGGTCACCTGGGACCGCAAGACCAACCAGCTCGACGCCGCCAGCGATCCGCGCCGACCGTCGGGACTGGGCAAGGTGCAGTAAGGTCAGGGGCATGGAACTGTTCTCGATCCTCGGCAACTCGCAGCAGCTCGATGGCGGCGCCATGTTTGGCAACGCTCCGCGTGCGTTGTGGTCGCGCTGGATCGCGCCGGATGCGGAGAACCGGATTCCATTGGCTTGCCGTTGTCTGCTGGTGAAGGACCTGGACGGCCGCAATGTACTGTTCGAGACCGGTATCGGCGCGTTTTTCGAGCCGGCGCTGCGCGAGCGCTATGGGGTGGTCGAGTCGCGGCATGTGCTGCTGGAGTCGCTGGCGGCGGCCGGGCTGACGGATGCGGATATCGATGTGGTGGTGCTGTCGCACCTGCATTTCGACCATGCCGGCGGCTTGCTTGCAGCATGGGAAGAAGGACAGCCGCCGCGCCTGCTGTTTCCGAATGCGCACTTCGTGGTGGGCGCCGAACACTGGCGCCGCGCGCTGAAGCCGCATCCGCGCGATCGTGCCTCATTCGTGCCCGAGCTGCAGCCGCTGCTGGAGGCCAGCGGGCGGTTGGAGCTGGTCGAGGGCGAACAATCGCGGACCTTGGGCGAGGCGGTGCGTTTCACTTTTTCGGACGGCCATACCCCCGGGCTGATGCTTGCCGAAGTTGCCGGCGTGGTGTTCTGCGCCGACCTGATCCCCGGGCGCTTCTGGGTGCACCTGCCGATCACGATGGGCTACGACCGCTGGCCGGAGAAGCTCGTCGACGAGAAGCGCGTGTTCCTGGAGGACAAGCTCGCCCGCAGCGTGCAGCTGTTTTTCACCCACGACCATGATTGTGCGTTGGCGCGCGTGACGCGCGACGAGCGCGGCCGATTCGGTACCGCCGACGAACGGCACGAGTTGCGCGGCGTCCCGGCGCAAGCAATCGCGGGTAGCCATTGATGGATCTGCGTCGTGTGATGCCGGTGCACAAGCTCGGGCTGAATGTCGTCGGCGCCTTGCTGGTGCTGGCGGGCATCGGATTGGTGGCGATGAACGCCCGTGGCCTGAGCAACTATCGCGCGGCGGCCAGTCGTCATGGTGGCGAAGTGGTCGATCTGGGTACCAACGCGCATCCTCAGGCCGGCCAGCATGGGTCCATGGTCCGGGTGGTCGGTGTCCCCACGGTGGTCGAGTCGCCGCACGATCCGGAGTTCAACCTGAAGGTGAATACCCCGAGGTTGCTGCGCCACGTGGAGATGTTCCAGTGGCGCGAAGTGCGCATCGGTGCATCCGTGCACTACGAGCTGGACTGGGTCGACCGCCCGCTCGATGCCAGCCACTTCAAGGATCCGGTCGGGCATGCGAATCCCGATCGGTTTCCGATCACCGGCAGGCAGTTCGACGCAGGGCTGGTACAGATGGGCGGCTTCAGGCTGGAACCGGTGTTGCTGCGTGCGCTACCGGGGTCAAGCCAGGTCCCTCCCGATCCGGCGGCTTTGCCGATGAACCTTGCGGCGAGCTTCAGTCGGGATGGCGATTACCTGGTGACCAGCCAGCATCCGGGCGAACCCCGGTTGGGCGATGTGCGGGTCAGCTGGGATGAAGTGCCATTGCAGCCGGTGACGATCGTCGCCCGGGTCGACGGTGACCGGCTGGTAGCCGCTTCCGATGCCGCCGACGGGAAGGGCTACGAGGTGCAGATCGGCGATGTCTCGCTGTTCGACATGTTTCCGGACCTGCCGGTGCCACCGGAGCTTGTTCTCAGTGGGCGGATTCTTGCCGTGCTGCTGGGCGCCCTGGGCGCGTTCGCGTTGCTGTCGACGCATCCGGGACGGCGCGACCCGCTGCTTGCTCTCGGGCTGGGCGGCCTGGCGGTGGGCGCCGTGGCCAGCATGTTGTGGCTCGGCAGCGACTTGCGCATGACCGGGGCATGGCTGATGGTGGTGGCGCTTTGCATCGTGCTCGTCATCTGGCGACTGCGACGCGCGCATTGAGAGCCCGACGCGCAGCGCGGGCTGCGCTCGAGTTGCCATGTTCGCGTGGTTTGGGTCGCGCCGGTCGCGGGTCGTTCCCGGACCACCGGGATGTGGCCCCGAGAATCGCTCAGTTCGTCGACTTGCCGCTGGCGTTGGCGTAGACCTGGTCGGCCCACTGGGTGGCCTCCAGATAAATCGCGGCCATTCGCTGGATACGCTGCGGCGGCACGTGCTCGCTGGTCAGCTCACCG
The DNA here is from genome assembly GCA_963828675.1 of uncultured Gammaproteobacteria bacterium. Lineage (GTDB taxonomy): Bacteria > Pseudomonadota > Gammaproteobacteria > Xanthomonadales > Rhodanobacteraceae > Rhodanobacter. Next base: position 1,103,247 of record CAWHFQ010000002.1, on the reverse strand, counting down.
GCTTCCCAGGCGAGGATCTGCTTGAGCAAGGTGCCGAACGGGCCGCCGCGACTGGTCAATGCCTCGCTGATTTCCGGTACCAGGCGCAGATGGGTCAGCAGGAATTCCATCGGTGCGCACATCAAGGTGTCCAGCAGCGAGAACAGGCCGACCGTGAACGCCATTTCGGTATGACCATTGGGCATGCCGGTGGCGAGCTTCTCGCACATGTGCGCGCGGATCAGTGCGGCGCGCAACAGCTCGGGCGGGCGATCGTCCATGCTGCACATGGACATCGTGTCGATCCAGTTGCGCATGCGCGTGACGCCGAAGAAGATCGCGGCCTGCTGCACCGACTTCAATTGCCGCGGCAGCGCGAAGTAGGCCGAGTTGACGCAGCTGAGCAGCTTGTAGCTGAGCACCGCGTCATCGCGAATGATGTTGCCCAGTTCCACCGGGCCGGGATTGCTTTCCTGCAGCACGCGCATCAGTCGCAGCATGCTCAGCCGGTTGGCGGTCAGCACCGGCACCGCGACCGGTTGCGGGATCAGCAGGTAACGTCCCTGGATCGCCTGCAGCGGCAGTTCCAGACAGCGTTCGTAGGTGGGGTGATCGTTGACCTGGCCGGCCACCACCCAGATGCCGCGGGCGTGCAGATGCTCGGCGCGCGCCTTCAGGACTTCCGGCGTCAGCCGGCTGGCATCCAGGCGCACGAACTGGACCATCTGCAGCAGCGATTCGATCGCCAGGCTGCCTTCCAGGTCGATGTCGGTGGCGTCGAGCATGAACTGGCAACCGCGCTGCGCCATTTGCTGCAGGCGCTTCATCAAGGCGGCGTCGGATGCCACCTGTGGCTGCAGCACCACGCCCAGGCGGGGTTGATGCAGCAGTACGTCGGAATCCTCCGGCAGCAATTCGGCCGGCATGTTGAGGAACGCGCGGTTACCGCGCACCAGGCGGGTCAGGGCGCCATCGGTGATGGTCGACAACACGGCCTGCAGCAGGTTTTGCTCGTCGCCCGGCTCACGATGGAACGTGATCTCGTAGGCGAACAACTGGCGCTCGCGATCGAGCATGGGCACGCGCAATACCGGCAATGGCGTCGACACCACCAGCCCCCCGCTGCCCTGTGCGGAGGTCGACGGAGTGGTGGCGGCGGAGGCGGTAGGGTTGCTCATGATCAGTCATCGCGTTCAACGCGAAAGCGTGCCGGAGGGCAGCCTCGCAATCAGTGGAAATGCCGTCTGCACGAGGCAGTCGGTGACGCCTTCTCTGTCATCCTGCATCAAGCCGCAGCCAGCACCTGCGAACGCAGGCTTGCATGCAATTCTCCGCTGCGACCGTACAACTCGCTTTCGCCGGAGTGTCCGGTCAGGATGGCGAGCGCCTGGCGCACCTGGTTCAATCGCTGGTTGACCGCGCTGCCGTTGCGCTGGTTGAGTTGCTGGCAGCGGCGCAGCGATTGCAGGATGCCGGCCCAGGTCGGCTCCAGCGTGCCTGCCAGGGCAGGATGTTCGCGACCCAGCTGTTGCCGCTCGGTATCGAGTTGCTCCAGTTGCAGCATGAGCGCCTGCTTGCGCGTGCCGGCCTGGTCCAGCGCTTCGCTGTTGTTTTCGCCCAGCGCGGCGCGCTCGTCCTCGAGCACCTGCGCCAGCTGACCGACGGCTTGCTGCATGTCGCCGAGCACCGCCTTGAGCGCGCTGTCCAGTTCGTTCTGCAGCTGCCGGTTCATGCCTTGGCCACGCCCCCCAGTTGCTGGTCCAGCGCGATCATGCGATCGGCGATGTTGCCGGGATTGACCTTGTAACTGCCATCGGCCAGCGACTGGCGTATCCGGTCGACACGCGATTGATCGATGACGGCGGTGTCGCCGGGCTTGGCGGCATCCTGCAATGCACGTGCCGAGTCGGTCAGCTTCAGCTGATCGTCGGGCTTGGATGCGGCAGCACCGGATCCCGTCGACGTCGTCGAGGCCGCCGCCGGGGCATTGCCCGAACTGCTGGTGGCCTGCGTGAATTTCGGCAATCCGCTATTGGAAATGGTTGTATTCATGGGTCCGTTCTCGCTGGGTTTTTGGCCCTGTAACTGTCAGATCGGCCGATTCTGCGGAAACTTTAGGGTTGAATGACGAGAATAATCGGTGTTGGCGTCGATCCGCCGGATTCATGGCAGCGCGATCACCACGCCGGGTGCGCTGACCATCGCATCGACCACCTTGCCGGAGCTGCCGTTGCGTACCCGCAGCCGGGCGCCGTTGTCGCCGCTGCCCAGCGCCACGCCGTCCGCGCGCACTTCGATGCCATCGAGTCTGGCCACCATCTGCACGTGATCGCCGGCGCGCACCATGCGCCGGCCTCCGAGCATCCCGGGGCTCAGCACGCTGCCGCTGGCCAGGGCGCGGGTCAGGGTGCGACCGCCCACCTGGTCGAGGTTTTCCAGGTAGCCATAGCCGAGCCGGGTGACATCGCGTTCCTCGGCACGCACATCCGCGCCGCGCAGCCCGTCGCCGCGCAGCAGTGGCCGGTTGGCCACCAGCACCTTGCGGAACAGCTTCAGCTGCAGCGGCACGCGGACGGCCCAGCCGTCGCCCTGCGGGCACTGCACGCGCACGGTCATGCGCGAGCGGATCGCTGCGTTCTTGGCGATCAGCGCCTGCAGTGGTTCGCGGCATGGCGCCAGGTGCAGACGCAGGTCCAGCGCTTCGGAATGGACTTCGACCCGGCTGCCCGGCATCGCGTAGTGCTGGCGCAAGGCCTGTTCGGCCGCGCTGCGGATCTCGTCGAGCGATTGCGACGCAACGGCGGCGCTGGCAGGCCACGGCGAGCCGAGCCACAGCATGGCGAGCCACAGCGCCGCGCTGGCCAGGCCGTTCTTCATGCTTCGGCCAGCAAGGCGCCGAGCTGGCCGAGCAAGGCCTCGCGTCCGGCTTCGAGCTGTTGCGACAACTGGGTGGCCTCGTCGATCCGGCCATCGCACAGCAGCGAGACAAAGCGGTTGCCGTGCTCGCACAATTGCGCGCCGGCTTCACCCAGGCTGGTGGTGGCTGCGGTGTCGTCGTGCAGGGCGGTCAGGCGTCCGATGCTGCGGTTGATCGTGTGGGTGTCGAACCAGCGCCGATCCAGCGCGCCGGGTTCGAGCAAGGCCAGCTCCATCGCCTGGCGCAGGTTCAACGCACCTTCGCGCACGGTGAGGCTGAGGCTGGCCGGATCCTTGCCGCTCTCGCTTTCCAGCCAGTCCAGGCCGAGCCGGTGGGCCAGCAGCGCGGCGCGGTGCATGGACTCGGATTGACGGCGAGCCTCGCTGCCGCGGCGTTGCAGCGCGCCTAGCGCGGCTTGTGCAGCGGTCGCGCGTGCGTGCTGCACGTCATGGTTCTGCTGCAGCTTCTGTATGCGTCCGCTGGCCGTGCGCAGCGCTTCGCCGCCTTCGCGAAGCGTGCTGCCGGACTGGCTGACGCCCGACTGCGCCCGTTCGAGCTGCTGCAGGCCATGTCTCACGTCGCCATCCAGCTGCAGCGAAAAATCGCCGATCGAGCCGGTGACGGTTTCGATTTCGGTGGTTGTCAACGTGGTTTTTTCGGCAAGCTGCTTGACCTCGTCGGCGACCACCGCAAAACCGCGGCCCGCCTCGCCGGCACGGGCGGCTTCGATCGCCGCATTCAGCGCCACCAGGTTGGTCTGGTGGGCGATTTCCTGCACCACGCCGGTCAGCTTGCGGATCTGCGCGACCTGTTCGGCCAGTTTGCTCTGGTTGCGGTTCATCGCCGACAGCGCACTGCGCAGCAACCGCAGCTGGCCATCGAGCTCGCTGACGCTGCCTTCGCCGACGACGCCCGCGTGGCGGGCCACGTCCAGATCGGCGCCGACCTGCTGCAGGGATGTCGAGATACCGGCGCCGCCATCCGTCAAACGATCGACGCTGCTGCGGCTTTCGCCCGTGGCCTTGTCCAGTGCGGCCTGTTCGCGGGACAGCTGCTGGACGGCGCCCAGCACCAGACTTTGCTGCTCCACCGTCTGCAGTGCCACGGAAACCGGCGGCCGGCTGGCGGCGCGGGCGAGCAGCGGCGCCAGCGTCCGTGCGGCACGCGGATACTTGCGCCGCAGCAACGCGAGCTGCGCGTCATTGCCGGCGGCTGCGGCATCGACCAGGGCGTCCAGGTGCGGTTTCCAGATCAAACTCATGAGGCGGGCATCACCTTGTGTGGCGCGGGAGTGCAGCAAGTACATCGTCAAAAGTCGTCGAAACTTGAGGAAGCAAGTCGCATGCCACTCGCCGCGTGCGGGTCCGGCGATCGGCAACGCTCAAGCGCGCGGCATCGCGGCCGATAGGTACGCGTACGGCCGCCGTGGCGGTCAATGTTCCAATAAGGAGTCCGCATGGGCGGCACGTTGCTGGAAAAAGTGGAGCGGCATACCCGGCTGGCCGGTCACAACCGGGTGGCGATGCTGCTGTTCCGGTTGGGTGACGAGCAATTGTTCGGCATCAACGTGTTCAAGGTGCGCGAGGTATTGCGGCGCCCGCCGATGGAGCGCATGCCCGGCATCCACGACTTGCTGGCGGGCAGTTGCGACTACCGCGGCCAGACCATCCCGGTGATCGACCTTGCCGCCGCGCTCGGCTACGCGCCATTGCGTGACGTGGAGTCGGCCCACCTGATGGTGACCGAGTTCAGTCGCTCGGTGCAGGGTTTCCTGGTGGCCGACCTGCAACGCATGGTGCAGTGCGAGGGCGAAACACTGATTGCGCCACCCGGTGCGCTGGGCTTCGGCGCGAGGGTCAACGCGGTGACCCGGATCGACGGGGCGCTGGTGGCGGTGATCGACGTGGAACACGTGCTGGCCAGCATCGATGCCTCACCGGCCGAACTGTCGGTGCAGATGACGCGGTTGGCCGGTGCGCGCTCGCTGGCCCCGCGGCGGGTGCTGGTGGTCGACGATTCGCTGATCGCCCGCCGTCGCCTGGTCAGCCTGTTCAAGCAGATGAACATCGAATGCATCGTGGCGAAGGACGGCCGCGAAGCGCTCGACCGCCTGCTGGAACTGGCCGCGGGCGATCCGGCCGAAGGCATCAAGCTGGTCGTGTCCGACATCGAGATGCCGCGTCTGGACGGCTACGCGCTGACCCGCGCGATCCGCGAGACGCCGAGCCTGCGCCAACTCAAGATGGTGTTGCACAGTTCGCTCAGTGGCCTCTTCAATGAGGCGATGGTGAAGGAGGTCAAGGCCGACGCTTTCGTGGCCAAGTTCCAGCCGGACCTGCTGGCGCAGGCGGTGCTGGAACTGCTGCCCGATCCCGCCGAGGCGCCGGCGGACTGACGCCACGCCGCGGCTGCGGCTGCCGGCGTCAACAATCCGTCTTTCCGCCGGCGCCGTCTTCATGGCGGCTCGGCGAAGTGGGCGCAAGCCCAGCAACAGCAAGGGTTTCAAGGTGGTGGCATGCAACTTGCCTCCAGCTCCGTGCGGCAACTGCACGCGGAGCGAACCGATGAACCCGACCTCTGACAACCTTTTCGGCATCCACACCCGGGCACTGGACCTGTGGCAACGCCGTACCGAAGTGCTGGCGAACAACCTGGCCAATGCCGACACGCCGGGCTATCTCGCCCGCGACGTCGACTTCCGCAAGGTGTTGGCCGCCGCCAGCGGCGCGTCGGACAGCCTGCCGTTGCAGGCGCCCAGCCCGGGTCAGATCGGGGCAGGCCAGATCGGGGCAGGCCAGCCCGGCAGCGCCGGACCAGCCGCCGAGGGACTGGCCTATCGCGTGCCGACCCAGCCGAGCATGGACGGCAACACCGTCGACGCCCAGGCCGAACAGGCTGCCTTCGCCGCCAACGGCGTGCACTACCAGGCCAGCCTTTCCTTCATCACCGCGCAGATCCGCATGCTGCGAACGGCGATCACCGGAGCATCAGGCTGATGTCACTTTTCTCCATTTTCAACGTCGCCGGCTCCGGCATGGCGGCGCAGTCGGTCCGGCTGAACACGGTCGCCAGCAACCTGGCCAATGCCGACAGCGTGGCCAGCACGCCCGAGGCTGCGTACCGCTCGCGCGAACCATTGTTTGCCGCGGTAAAGAGCCAGTTCGATGGCAAGGACGCGCTCGGCGAGGGCGTGCAGGTGCTCGGTGTCACCGAGAGCCAGGCGGCGATTCCCAGCCGCTACGAACCGGGCAACCCGCTCGCCGACGCTTCCGGCTACGTCTACAGCAGCAACGTCAATCCAGTCGATGAACTGGTCAACATGATCTCGGCCTCGCGCTCGTATCAGAACAACGTCGAGGTGATGAACTCGACGCGCCAACTGATGCAGAAGACGCTGGATCTCGGCAAGTGAACCGTGAACAGATGAGGCCCGCGACATGAGCGACATGAACGTTCCCAACGTCGGTGCCAACACCGGCAAGGCGGCCACCGCCGCCAGCGGCAAGACCATGGGGCAGGCGGATTTCCTGAGCCTGCTGGTGCAGCAGATGCGCAACCAGGATCCGACCAAGCCGATGGATTCCTCGCAGATGGTCAGCCAGCTGGCGCAGATCAGCCAGGTCTCGGCCACGCAGGGTCTGCAGACCTCGTTCGACAATTTGAGTGCGTCGCTGCAGGGCAACCAGATGCTCCAGGCCAGCAGCATGGTCGGACGCAGCGTGGTGGTGCCGTCCGCGGCAGGCACCTTGCAGGATGGCGGCATGGACGGCGCGGTGAACGTGCCGGACGGCGGCGGCCAGGTGTTCGTGCAGGTCACCGATGCCGACGGCAACGTGCTGCGCACGATGAGCCTCGGCACGCCCGCGGCCGGCCTGGTGCCATTCCACTGGGACGGCGTCGGCGACAACGGCCAGGCGCTGGCGAAGGGCACCTACAAGCTCGTCGCGCAGGCGGGAAATACCGCCGTGGCCACCTACGTGAGCGGCAAGGTCACCGGCGTCGGCATGACCGGCAGCGACGGTGCGTATCTGGACGTGGACGGTTTTGGTGGGGTCCTGCTGAGTCAGGTCGCGCAGATCAATTGACGGGCCCGGCGGGCTCCAACACACAGGAATCACTCAGATGGCTTTCAACATCGCACTCAGCGGCCTCAACGCGGCATCCGCCGACCTCGAAGTCACTGCCAACAACATCGCCAACACCGGCACCACCGGCTTCAAGGGCTCGCGCGCGCAGTTCGCCGAGCTGTTCAGCGCTGCCGGGCCCAACCTCAGCGCCACCCAGATCGGCAGTGGCGTGCGCCTGACCAACGTGGCCCAGCAGTTCACCGCCGGCAGCGTGGAAACCACCGGAAACAGCCTGGATTTCGCCATCAGCGGCGACGGCTTTTTCACCCTGCACGACAGCAAGGGCTACTCCTATACCCGTGCCGGTGCGTTCCAGAAGGACCCGAACGGATTCGTGACGAACGCCAACGGCCAGCGCCTGCAGGTGTTTCCGGCCACCGCCAACGGCACCTTCGACACCAGCACGATGACCGACCTGCAATTGGTGACCTCGCAGAATGCCGCCAAGGCCACCGGCAACGTGCAGATGGCGCTCAACCTGCCGTCCGATGCCACGCCGCCGGCCACCGCGTTCGACCCGCTCAACGACCCGACCAGCTACAACCAGTCCACTCCGTTCACCGCCTATGACTCGCTCGGCGCGGCCCACAACGGCGTCGTGTATTTCGTCAAGGACCCGGCCGCCAACGTGTGGAACGCGCACCTGTATGTCGATGGCGCCTCGACCGGCGCGTCGCAGCAGCTGACCTTCAACAGCAGCGGTGCTCTGGTCGCGCCGGCGAACGGCAAGCTTGCCTTTCCGGCGGTGTCGGTCAGCCCGGGTGCCGACCCGATGCAGCTCACTCTGGACTTGAGCAAGGCGACCCAGTTCGGCAATGCCTACGCGGCCAGCGCGATCAATCCGGATGGCTATCCGACCGGCATCCTGTCCAGCATCGACGTGTCCCGCGAGGGCGTGGTGCAGGCCAAGTATTCCAACGGCCAGACCACCTCGCTCGGACAGCTGGCGATGGCGCAGTTCTCCAACGAACAGGGCCTGCGCCAGCTCGACAACACCAACTGGTCGGCCTCGTACGACTCCGGCACGCCGGTGATGGGCGCAGCCGGCAACGGCACCTTCGGCAGCGTGCAGGCCGGTGCGCTGGAGGCATCCAACACCGCCGACCTGACCGCGCAGCTGGTCAACATGATCAAGGCGCAGCGCAACTACCAGGCGAATGCGCAGGTGATCTCCACCGACAACCAGCTGACCCAGACCATCATCAATATCCGCAACTGACGTAACGCGTTCTGCCGCCGCGGCGGCAGGACGCATCGAGGTTTTCCATGGATCGTTCACTGTACGTAGCCATGACCGGCGCCACCCAGATGATGCGCGAGCAGTCGGAGGTGGCGCACAACCTGGCCAACGCCGACACGGTCGGCTTCAAGGCACAGCTGTCCGCGTTCAAGCCGCTGCCTGTGCAGGGGCCGGGCATGGCCACGCGTATCAACAGCGTGGCGCAGTCGCTGGGCGTGGACATGCGCGAGGGTGGCCAGATCGATACCGGCCGCGAGCTGGATGTGGCGGTGCAGGGGCAGGGCTGGATCGCGGTGCAGGGCGCCGACGGCAGCGAAGGTTATACGCGTGCCGGCGAATTGCGGATGACTCCGGACGGCCTGCTCACCGACTCACGCGGCAACCTCGTGCTGGGTGATGGCGGCCCGATCAGCGTGCCGCAGAGCACGCAGATGAACATCGGCGCCGACGGCACCATCTCGGTGGTGCCGATGGGCCAATCGCCCGAGACCATTGCCGCGGTGGGTCGCATCAAGCTCGTCAACCCGCCGGTGGACCAGCTTTCGCTGGGTACCGACGGATTGATGCACCTGACCGGTGGCGGCACCGCCGAGGCCGACCCGGCGGTCACCCTGAAATCCGGCGTGCTGGAGTCCAGCAACGTCAATCCTTCGCAGACGCTGGTGCAGATGATCCAGTTGTCGCGCCAGTACGAGCTGCAGATCCGCGCCATCCACAGTGCCGACGAGAACGCGCAGTCAGCGTCGCGTCTGCTGCAGATGACCTGATCGGCACGAATTCGCTTACAGACATCCAGACGTCCAAACGGAGTCCATCGACATGTTCTCATCCCTGTGGGTAGCCAAGACCGGCCTCGATGCGCAGCAAACGCGCATGGACGTGATCTCGAACAACCTCGCCAACGCCAACACCACCGGCTACAAGAGTGCGCGAGCCGCGTTCCAGGATCTGGTCTACCAGAACCTGCGCCAGCCCGGTGGCCAGACCACCGAGCAGACCCAGGCGCCGGCCGGCCTGATGCTGGGCACCGGCGTGCGCGTGGTCGGCAGCGAAAAACTGTTCACCCAGGGCAACATGGAACAAACGGGCAACTCGCTCGACGTGGCCGTGCAGGGCCGCGGTTTCCTCCAGGTGACCATGCCCGACGGCACGATTGCCTATACCCGTGACGGTTCGCTGCACCTGGACCAGAACGGCCAGATCGTCACCGCCAACGGTTACGCGCTGGATCCGGCAGTGAGCGTTCCGGCCAACGCGCAGAAAATCACCATCGGCACCGATGGCACCGTCAGCGTGAGCTTGGCAGGCCAGGCGGCAACGCAGCAGATCGGCACCGTGCAGCTGGCCGATTTCATCAACCCCGCCGGCCTGCAGCCGAACGGCGACAACCTTTATCTGGAAACCGCCTCCAGCGGTTCGCCGCAGATCGGCCAGCCCGGCCTGAACGGGCTGGGTACGCTGGAACAGGGTTCGCTGGAAAGCTCCAACGTCAACGTGGTCGAGCAGATGGTCGACATGATCGAGACCCAGCGCACCTACGAGATGAACTCCAAGGCGGTGTCCGCCGCCGACTCGATGCTGCAGTTCCTCACCAACAAGACCTGAGTGATGTCGTGATGTCCCATCTTTGCCGCTTCACCCTCGCGTTCGGTGCAATCGCCCTGCTGGCCGGCTGCGCAAGTTCGCCGCGTGCGCGCGACGACGCGCAGTGGGCGCCGACGGCACCACTTGAGCAGCCGCCGGTGGCGTCCGTCGCCTCCGACGGTTCGATCTATCACGATCAACAGAACATGGAACTGTTCACCGATGCGCGCGCGCATCGCGTGGGTGACATCCTCACCGTGGCACTGGTGGAGAGCACCCAGGCCAGCAAGAAGGCGACCACCAGCACCAGCAAGACCGACAAGGCCGACATCGGCGCCCCCACCATTCTCGGGCAGGGTTTGTCGATCGGCGGCAAGGTGGCCAGCATCGGGCTCAACGGCGAGCGCAGTTTCGATGGCGCCGGTTCCAGCACGCAGAGCAACCAGCTGACCGGACAGATCACCGTCACCGTGGCCCAGCGCCTGTCCAACGGCAACCTGATGGTGCGCGGCGAGAAGTGGCTGACCATCAACCAGGGTCAGGAACTGGTGCGCATCTCCGGCATCGTGCGCCCGCAGGACATCGGCCAGGACAACGTGGTGCCATCCACCCGCGTCGCCGATGCGCGGATCAGCTACACCGGCCGCGGCACGCTGGCCGATGCCAATACGCGTGGCTGGCTGTCGCGCTTCTTCAATTCCAAATGGATGCCCTTTTAAAATGAAACTCCATTTGTCCACGTTACCGCGCGCTGCGGAGATGCACGAAGGCGCGAACCCGCACGGCACCTTCGCCCCCTCTCCCCTGGGGGGAGAGGGGGCGATTGTCGCGAGTTGCTCCACCTCCGCGCGTCTCGTTCTTCGCATATTCGCGGATTTCCTCTCGAGGCTCTTCCGCAAGAGTGTCCCCTCACCCCAACCCTCTCCCCGCAGGGGAGAGGGAGCTGGTGCGCGGCTCACGTTGGGCATCGCGCTGTGCTTGCTCTCCATCGCCCCGGCCCATGCCGACAAGATCCGCGATCTGGTGCAGGTCGCCGGCGTGCGCAGCAACCAGTTGATCGGCTACGGACTGGTAGTGGGCCTGGACGGCAGCGGCGACCAGACCACGCAGGCGCCGTTCACCACGCAAAGCCTGGAAAACATGCTGCAGCAGTTCGGCATCACGGTGCCGGCGAATGCGCGACCGCAGTTGAAAAACGCGGCGGCGGTGATGGTGACGGCGGATCTGCCGGCGTTCGCCAAGCCCGGACAGGACATCGACGTCACGGTCGCCTCGATCGGCAATGCCAAGAGCATCCGCGGCGGGCAGCTGCTGATGACGCCGCTGCGCGGCGCCGACGGCAATGTCTACGCGATGGCACAGGGCAGCGTCGTGGTCGGCGGCATCAGCGCGCAGGGCAAAAGCGGCTCCAGTGTGCAGGTCAACATCTCCGCCAGCGGGCGCATTCCCAACGGCGCCTCGGTGGAACGCACCGTGGCCTCGTCGTTCGCCACCAGCGGCGACCTCACGCTCAACCTCAACACCGCCGATTTCACCACCGCCGCACGCATCGCCAAGGCGATCAACCAGGCCTACGGTGCGGGCACCGCGCAAGCGCTGGATGGCGGCTCGATATCCGTGCGCGGTCCGCAGGATCCGTCGCAGAAGGTGGCGTGGCTGGGCGCGATCCAGAGCCTGGACGTGCAGCCCGGCGACGCGCCTGCGCGGATCGTGGTGAACTCGCGCACCGGCACGGTGGTGATCGGCTCGGATGTGCGGGTCAGCGCCGCGGCGGTCGCGCATGGCGCGATCCAGGTGACCATCGCCGAGCAGCCGCTGGTCAGCCAGCCGGCACCGTTCAGCCAGGGCCAGACCGCGATCGTGCCGAGCAGCAATGTACAGGTCAGCGAAGACGGCGCGCACATGTTCAAGTTCGGCCCCGGCGTGAGCCTCGACACGATCGTGCGGGCGGTCAACCAGGTCGGCGCCACGCCGAGCGACCTGATCTCGATCCTGCAGGCACTGAAACAGGCTGGCGCGCTTCATGCAGATCTCGTCGTGATCTGATCAGGTGACAAAATCATGACGCCCCTCAATGCCACATCTCCCGCACTCGATACCTGGACCGAGCTTTCCGGTTTCCAGCAGCTCAAGGCGCAGGCGCGCAGCGATGGCGGCAAGAGCGCGTTGCCGGCGGTGGCCAAGCAGTTCGAGGCGATCTTCACCAGGATGATGCTGAAGTCCATGCGCGACGCCAACGCCAGCATGGGCAGCGACATCGCCGGCAGCGAGCAGGTCAATTCGTATCGCGACCTGTTCGACCAGCAGTTGTCGTTGAGCCTGGCCAACGGGCACAACGGCATCGGCATCGCGAAAATGCTGGTGCGCCAGCTCGGCGGCAAGATGGCGGCGGCCGAGGCCGCCACGAAGCCCGGCGACGCCAGCCAGGCGCTGGCACCGCCGGCCGCCAGCGTGATCAATGCCAACGTGCGGGCGCTGCTGCAACTGGGCTCCGAGCGGGATGCTGCCACCGCTGCCGGCGAGAATGACGGCATCGGCGCGATACCCGCGACCGCCGATGCCGGGTCATCCTGGCGCAATGCACTGGACCGGCTGGCGCAGGGTGCGATGGACGTGGCCGGCGCGGCATCGGGCGTGCTGCCCGGCGGCGACCCGGTGAAATTCGTGCAGGCGCTCGCGCCGCATGCCGAGGCCGCGGCGAAGAAGCTGGGCGTGTCGGTGCGCGCGTTGCTGGCCCAGGCAGCGCTGGAAACCGGCTGGGGCAAGCACCTGCCCAGCCATGGCGACGGCAGCAGCAGCAACAACCTGTTCGGCATCAAGGCCGGGGGCAGCTGGGGCGGCGACAAGGTCAGCGTGCCCACGCTGGAATACGAAAATGGCGTGGCCGTGCGCAGGCGCGACCATTTCCGCGCCTACGATTCGCCGTCCGATTCGTTCGCCGACTACGCGCGCCTGATTGCCGACAGCCCGCGCTACGCAAAGGCGCTGGACCAGGGCGAGAACATTGCCGGCTTCGCACGAGGGTTGGTGCAGGGCGGTTATGCGACCGATCCGGCCTACGTGGCCAAGCTCACCGCAATCGCCAACAGCCCGCGCATGCGCGAAGCGCTGGCCTCGCTGAACCTGGACGGCGAATGAGCCGGGCACCGCACATGGGGTCGCTCGCCGCAGCGCCTGCCCGCCACATCACGCCGGAAATCCTGGCCGCGGCGGCGGTCCTGCTGGCTTGCCCGCCTCGTGCGGTCAACGCGAGTTGGCCGCCATCTCAAGTGATCGATTTTCCCGCCGTTAACGTTGACACGTCTTGCGCCAAGACGGCGTCGCTCCATGCACCGAGGATGTTCCATGGCTGACATGCTTTCCACCGGCGTGTCCGGACTGCTCGCCGCGCAGATCGGACTGAGCACGGTAAGCCACAACGTGGCCAACGTGAACACCGACGGCTACAGCCGCCAGCAGGTCTCGTTCGGCGCCCGGTTGCCCGAAGGGCAGGGCGGCTACTACATCGGCACCGGTGTGAACACGGTGGCGGTGACGCGCGCCTACAGCCAGTTCCTCAACCAGTCGCTGTGGTCGGCCTCCTCCGGGCAGAGCCGCGCCACCACGATGGCGGCGCTTACCGGCCAGCTCAACAACCAGCTTTCCGGCAGCACCAACCTGCAGACCTCGCTGGATCAGTTCTATGGCGCCGTGCAGGACCTGGCCAATGCGCCGTCCGACGCGGCATCGCGACAGGTGTTGCTGGCGCGTGCCGGTGCGCTGGCCAGCACGTTCAACTCCCTGTCCGGCCAGTTCAGCCAGCTCGACAGCCAGGTGCAGCAACAGGTCAGCGACACGGTCGATTCGATCAACAACATCAGCCAGTCGATTGCGAAATTGAACGGCCAGATCCGTTCCTCCGCCGCCACCGACGGCACGCCGCCGGCGGACCTGCTCGACCAGCGCGATGCACTGGTCAAGCAGCTGGCCGGACAGGTCGGCATCAGCGTGACGACGCAGAGCGACAACACCATCAGCGTCTTCGCCGGCAACGGCATGGGCCTGGTCACCGGCACCGAGGCGCATGCGCTGGGCACCGCGCCGAACATCTACGATGCCACCCGGCAGGAAGTGGTCGGCACCACCGGCAGCGTATTGAGCGGTCGTCTCGGCGGTGGCGCGCTGGGCGCGTTGCTGGATTTCCAGCGCACCGTGCTCGACCCGGCGCAGACCCAACTCGGTCGCGCCGCACAGGCGATGGCCAGCAGCTTCAACGCGCAGCACGGCCAGGGTGTGGATCTGCAGGGCAACGTCGGCGGTGATTTCTTCGACGTGGCAGGGCCGGCGGTGCAGGCCGCCAGCACCAATGCCGGCAGCGGTACGCTGGATGCCAGCATCAGCGATATCGGTGCGCTCAGCGGCAAGGACTATGTACTCAGCTACGACGGTACCAGCCCGTGGACGCTGCGCGACAGCAACGGCACCAGCGTCGCCCTGAGCGGCAGCGGCACCGCCGCCGATCCGTTCAAGGCCGCCGGCCTGAGCCTGGTGGTCGGCGGCAGCCCCACGGCAGGCGACAGCTTCCGCATCCAGCCCAGCCGCAATGGCGCGGCCAGTTTCACGGTGGCGATCGACGATCCCGACAAGATCGCCGCCGCCGCTGCATTGACGGCGAGCGCCGGCAGCACCAATACCGGTACGGCCGTCGCCAGCGCGAGTGTCAGCGACGGCAGCGATCCGAACCTGTTTTCCGCCAGCTCGATCGTGTTCACCTCGCCGACCAGCTACACCATCGACGGTGGCCCCGCGCAGACCTTTACCGCCGGCCAGCCGATCGTGCATGCCGGCTGGAGCCTGAAACTCGATGGTGCACCGGCGGCCGGCGACAGCTTCAGCGTCAAGGGCAACACCAATGCGCAGGGCGACAACACGAATGCGCTGGCGCTGGGCAAGGTCGCCAACCTCGGCGTGCTCGATGGCGGCGTCACCAGCGTGGGCCGCGCCTACAGCCAGCTGGTCGGACAGGTCGGCGGTGCCGGCGCGCTGGCCAAGGACGACCTGACCACGCAGACGGCCGTCTACAACCAGGCGATGTCGTCGCAGCAAAGCGTATCCGGCGTGAACATCGACGAAGAGGCAGCCAACCTGGTGCGCTACCAGCAGGCCTACCAGGCGTCGGCCCAGGTGATCACCACCGCCAATACGATCTTCAGCGCGTTGCTCAGCGCCGTGCAGGGGTAAGTCATGCGAGTTTCCACCAGCTGGATGCAGCAACAGTCCGTCGGCAGCATGATGGACCGCCAGAGCGACCTGTCCGACATCAACACGCAGCTCAGTACCGGCAAGCGCATCAACCAGCCGTCCGACGATCCGGTCGGCGCGGCGCGCGCGCTGGACCTGACGCACGTCACCGCCGATACCGCGCAATACCAGCGCAACATCACCAGCGCCAACGCGCGGTTGGGGCTGGAAGACCAGAGCCTGTCCAACGTCACCAACGTGCTCGGCCGCGTGCGTACCTTGCTGCTGCAGGCCGCCAACGGCACGCAGACCGACGAGACCCGCGGCGACATCGCCGCCGAGATGGTGCAGTTGCGTCAGCAATTGCTGGGCCAGGCCAACAGCAAGGACGGCCAGGGCGAATACATCTTCGCCGGCAACCGCACCGCCACCGAACCGTTCGCCTCGCAGAACGGCGTCACCTACGTGGGTGACGACGGTCAGCGCATGGTGGCGGCAGGCCTCGGCCTGCAGGTCGCCACCGGCGATCCGGGCAGCGCCGTCTTCGCCAACATTTCCACCGGCAACGGCACGTTCGCCGTCAGTGCCGCCGCCGCCAACACCGGCAGCGCCGTGGCCGGCGCCAGCAGCGTCAGCGATCCGCATGCGAATCCTTCGGCGTGGGACGGCGGCAGCTACAGCATCGTGTTCACCGCGGCCGACGCGTATGAAGTGCGTGACGGTGGCGGCGCGGTGCTGGACAGCGGCAGCTACGATCCGGCAACCGGTGGCAGCGTGAGTTTCCGCGGCGCGCAGGTGGCATTCAGCGGCACGCCCGCGGCGGGCGACAGCTTTGCGCTTGGGTGCGTCGTCCACGCAGGATGTGTTCACCACGCTGGACAAGATCATCGGCACGCTGCAGCAGCCCAACGGCGGTGGCGCGGATACGCAGAACGACATCAACACGCAGTTCGCGAATCTCGACCAGGCGATCGACACCATCACGCGCACGCGCGGCGCGGTCGGCGCGCGCATGAATGCGCTCGATCAGCAGAGCGGGCTCAACGACGACTTGACCCTGCAGTACAAGAGCGCGCTGTCGGACGTGCAATCCGTGGACTACTACGACGCCATCAGCCAGCTGGGCGCACAGACCACGGCGCTGCAGGCAGCGCAGCAAACGTTCACCAAGATCCAGGGTTCGAAGTTGTTCGATTATTTGCGTTGACAAGGCTCAAGTTTCGGTGTGGTGGGTCGAAACAGTCCACAAGGCGGATGCATTCAATGGTGAATCCCCGCCGGATTGTCTGAGCCGACTCATATCGGCACATCACCCCGATTCGGAGAATTCCCATGGTCATGAGTGTCAACACCAACATCAGCTCGCTGAATGCCCAGAACAATCTGGCCAAGTCGCAGAGCAAACTGTCCACCGCGATCGAGCGCCTGTCCTCGGGCATGCGCATCAACAGCGCGAAAGACGACGCCGCCGGCCTCGCCATCTCGACCCGCTTCACCACCCAGATCAACGGCCTGAACCAGGCTGTCAGCAATGCCAACGACGGCATCTCGCTGGCGCAGACCACCGAGTCGGCGCTGAACGAAGTGACCAACAACATGCAGCGCATCCGTACCCTGGCCGTGCAGTCGGCCAACGCCACCAACTCCGACAGCGACCGCGCCGCGCTCGATGCCGAAGTGCAGCAGCGCCTGTCGGAAATCACCCGCATCTCGCAGCAGACCACGTTCAACGGCCGCCACGTGCTGGACGGCACGTTCGGCAGCGCCGCGTTCCAGATCGGCGCCAACGTCGGCGAGACGATTTCGGTGAACCTGAGCCAGGGTGCCGGTGCCAAGCAGGTCGGCCAGATGGCCACCTCGGCGAGCAGCGACCTCAGCAGCCTGTTCACCACTGCAGGTACCGCAGCGACCGCGGGCTCGGTGGCCGGCGGTACGGTTGCCGATGCGACAGCAGCAGTGGCGTTCACGATCGGTAGCGACAGCGTGTCCGTCGCCGCCGGTTCCACCGACTTGACGGACCTGGTTGCCTCGATCAACACGCAGCTCGCCGCCGGCAGCGGCAACTACACCGCCGCCGTCGATGGCACCGCGGTGAAGCTCACGGCGGTCAACCCGGGCGCCGACAGCATGGCCACCTCCGGCCTCACCGGCATCACCTTCGGTGCTGCCACGGCAGGTACGGATGCGGTTGCCGCGGAACGACCTCCCTGACGCTTGCCTCCGGCGACCTGAAGATCGACGGCACCGACATGGCGGGCACCTACAAGGATGCGCAGAGCCTGGTCGATGCGATCAACAGCAAGGGCATCACCGGTGTTTCCGCGTATTACGACAGCTCCAACGGTGCGGTACACCTGAACTCGCAGACGGCCCTGACCGTGGATGGCACCAAGGCCGGTACGGGCGCTGGCAACCTGGACTTCAGCGGCGCCGGCGCCACGGCCATCGCCACCGGCGGCGACCTGGCTTCGAGCAACGTGAAGACGGTCAGCGGCGCGAACGACACCATCAGCCGCATCGATGCCGCGCTGGGCACCATCAGCTCCATGCGCAGCGACCTCGGCGCGGTGCAGAACCGTTTCGATTCCACCATCGCCAACCTGCAGACCATCTCGCAGAACCTCAGCTCGTCGCGCAGCCAGATCCAGGACGCCGACTTCGCCGCGGAAACCGCGAACATGTCCAGCGCGAACATCCTGCAACAGGCCGGTGTCTCGGTGCTGGCGCAGGCCAACGCCACCACGCAGAGCGTGTTGAAGCTGCTGCAGTAACTGCTTGACCCCGAAGTGGCCGCGTAACAATGCGGCCACTTCGCCCTATTCAAGGACACGCGCTCATGGCCACCACAGTCGGCTTCACCAAACTCCTCGCGAGGCTGCCGACATCCATGGGCGCGGGTTTTGCTTTCAGAGTCACGACGCGGTTGGAGCATACGCAGATCGAAATGCGATCAGCGCCACCTTCAAACGCCATTCGCCGTCGCCTGCGGAACTGATCCCATGGTCATGAGTGTCAACACCAACATCAGCTCGCTGAATGCCCAGAACAATCTGGCCAAGTCGCAGAGCAAGCTGTCCACCGCGATCGAGCGCCTGTCCTCGGGCATGCGCATCAACAGCGCGAAAGACGACGCCGCCGGCCTCGCCATCTCGACCCGCTTCACCACCCAGATCAACGGCCTGAACCAGGCCGTCAGCAATGCCAACGACGGCATCTCGCTGGCGCAGACCACCGAGTCGGCGCTGAACGAAGTGACCAACAACATGCAGCGCATCCGCGACGCTGGCCGTGCAGTCGGCCAACGCCACCAACTCCGACAGCGACCGCGCCGCGCTCGACGCCGAAGTGCAGCAGCGCCTGTCGGAAATCACCCGCATCTCGCAGCAGACCACGTTCAACGGCCGCCACGTGCTGGACGGCACGTTCGGCAGCGCCGCGTTCCAGATCGGCGCCAACGTCGGCGAGACGATTTCGGTGAACCTGAGCCAGGGTGCCGGCTCCAGCACAGGTCGGCCAGATGGCCACCTCGGCGAGCAGCGACCTCAGCAGCCTATTCACCTCCGGCGCCACCGCGGCAACCGCATCGGTGGCCACGGCCGCGGGCGTGGCAGGCTTCGATTACAGCGGCGCCGGCTCCAAGACGCTTCACGTCGATGCCACCGCGGTTGCTCGACTACGGCCAGAGACCGACCAGGCGACCCTGGTGGCGACGTGCAGATCCAGTTGGATGTGGGCGGCGGCGGCGTCATACACGGTCGCAGCCGATGGCGCCAACGGCTTCACCATCACCACGGCGGCGACGGGCGCCAGCAGTGCCATGACGATCGCGGGCGCCGATGCCGCCTTCGTTACCGCCAATGTCGCCGGTGCGGACGCCGTGGCGCCGGCGACGGCTGCCCCGCTGACCCTCGCTCCGGCGATCTCACGCATCGGCGGCACCGACATGGCTGGCACCTACAAGGACGCGCAGAGCCTGGTCGATGCGGTCAATAGCAAGGGCATCGCCGGCGTTTCCGCCTTTCTACGACCAGCACCAAGGCGCTGCATCTGAACTGCGCAGTCTGCGCTGACCGTGGACGGCACCAAGGCCGGCGCGGGCGCGGGCAACCTGGGCTTCAGCGGCGCCGGCGCCACCGCCATCGCCACCGGCGGCGACCTGGCTTCGAGCAACGTGAAGACGGTCAGCGGCGCGAACGACACCATCAGCCGCATCGATGCCGCGCTTGGGCACCATCAGCTCCATGCGCAGCGACCTCGGCGCGGTGCAGAACCGTTTCGATTCCACCATCGCCAACCTGCAGACCATTTCGCAGAACCTCAGCTCGTCGCGCAGCCAGATCCAGGACGCCGACTTCGCCGCGGAAACCGCGAACATGTCCAGCGCCAACATCCTGCAACAGGCCGGCGTGTCGGTACTGGCGCAGGCCAATGCGACCACGCAGAGCGTGCTCAAGCTGCTGCAGTAACTTGCCACCGGAACGGCCGCGGATGTCCGCGGCCGTTCCACTGAATCCAGGAAATTCCGACCATGGCGATCACCGTCAATTCCACCACCCCCACCACCGGCCTGTTGACCTCGCTGGGTGTCGGTTCGGGTCTTGACGTGGCCACTCTGGTCGAACAGCTGGTCACTGCCAAGAAGGCGCCCCAGCAAAACCAGATCACCGACCAGGCCACCACGGCCAATACCCAGCTTTCCGGCCTGGGCCAGATCAGCGCAGCGTTGTCCGCCTTGCAATCGGCGATGGCGTCGATCAGTGACGGCAGCGCTTTCAGCGCACACTCGGTCAGCAGCAGCGACACCGACATCCTGAATGCCACCGCCACCGGTACGGCGGTCGGCGGCAGTTACAAGATCGAAGTCACCCAGTTGGCGAGTGCCTTGAAGGCATCGTCCGGTGCGTTCGAGAAAAGCAGCACGGCGGTCGGCACGGGAACGCTCAGCATCACCGTGGGCGACAAGACGATGGACCTTTCCATCGACAGCACGAACAATTCGCTGGCATCGATCCGTGATGCGATCAACAAGTCCAGCGACAACCCCGGCGTCAGCGCCACCATCGTCACCGGTACCGATGGCGCGCACCTGGTGCTGAGCGGCACCCGCACCGGTGCTGCCAATGGCTTCACGGTGTCGAGCAGCGGCGGCGATGGTGGCCTTGCCGCGCTCAACTACGACGCAAGCGCCGGCAGCGGCAACAATCTGACCGCGATCACTGCGGCCAGCGATGCGCTCTATACCATCGACGGCCTGGCCGCGAACAGCGCCGGCAACAGCATCAGCACCGCCATCGACGGGCTCACCCTGAACCTGTCCACGCTGGGCACCAGCACGGTCAGCGTGGCCAGTGACCCATCCAAGGCGACCAGCGCGCTGACCAACCTGGTCAATACCTACAACAGCTTCGTCGGCATCTATCAGAACCTGACCAAATACGACGCGACGACCAAGACCGCCGGCGCGATGATCGGCGACGCGACGCTGAACGGCATCAACAGCACCTTGTCGCGAATCGTCGGCGGCACCGCCAATGGCGCCACGCTGTCCTCGATCGGCATTTCGCTGCAGGTGGACGGAACGCTCAAGCTGGAAAGCGACAAACTGACCGCGGCACTCGCCGATGGCGGCAAGCAGGTCAGCGACGTGTTCGGCGGCGACAACGGCTTCTCCGCACAACTGGGCGATCAGCTGACCAGCTGGGTCGGCGACCACGGCGTGCTGGCCGGGCGCACCGACAGCATCAGCCAGCAGCTGAAGGATCTGGGCGACCAGCAGACCGCGCTGGATAGCCGCATGGACAGCCTCACGGCACGCTACCAGGCGCAGTTCACCGCGCTGGACACGCTGATGTCCAAGCTCAACAGCACCAGCAGCTACCTCACCCAGCAATTCGATGCGCTCACCAACAGCAACAAGAAGTAAGGAGATACGGTCATGGGATTCGGTTACGGCGCAGGCGCCTACCAGCAAGTCCGTTCGCATGGCGGCGTGGAGTCGGCCGATCCGCACGGCCTGATCACATTGCTGATGGATGGTGCGCTGGAGCGCATGGTCAAGGCCCGTGCACACATGCAGCGCGGCGAGACGGCCGCCAAGGGCGAAACCATCTCGCGCTGCATCGAAATCCTGGGCGGGCTGCGCGACAGCCTCGACCCGAAGGCGGACCCGGCGATGGTCGGCAGGCTGGACGCGTTGTACGACTACATGAGCCGACGCCTGCTGCAGGCCAACATGCGTGACGACACGACCTTGATCGACGAAGTCAGCCAGTTGCTGCAACAGGTCCGCGACAGCTGGGTGCAGATCGGCCCGGCCAGCGCCGCTCCGCGCGCTGCCAGCGCATGAGTGCGGTCGCGGTGATGACGACGGACACGGCACTGACGCAGGCACTGCGCTTGACCGGCGAGATGATCTGCGCCTGCCATGCGCAGGACTGGGATCGATTGACCGCACTGGAAGCCGAGCGCGAGCCGCTGGTATTGCGCCAGCATCCACGGGATGCCGCTACTCATGCGCAACTGGGTGAACTGCTGGCGTGCGACCGCGAGCTGCAGGAGCTGGTTCGGCGGGCACGCGACACGGTGGCGGGGCAGTGGCAGAAGGAATCCGACCGGTCGAAGGCGATCCTCGCCTACGCGCAAAAGTAGAGCGTATATTGTGGCCAACCGGCGTTGGGGGAGCCATGGCCGGCGTCGGGTTTCCGCACACGGGCAGTGGCTTCCCGAGCCAGCGCCAAGAGACCGCCTTCATGGCGGTTTCGGCATATCTCCGCGCCGCAGGATCGAACGATGACAAGCAGCTGGGATGATTTCGAGCAACGCGTAAGCAGCGAAGAAGCGCTGCATGTCGACAGCGAGCCGCTGCGCATGGCCACCGTCGCAGGCGCAACAGCTGCGCCTGGCCGAACGAAACGCCAATACGCTGGCGGCCATCGCCGCGCTGGAAGAACGCCGTGCCGAGATTGGCGAGGACGACAGCCCGCTGATGCAGGAAATGCTGCGCATGGACGCCAAGCTCACCGCCCTGGTGGACATCGTCAACCACCTGCTGGTCCCTACCGGGACCTTGCCCCCGCGCCAGATGCTGCGTTTCAACGCGGTCGGGGCGTTGTTGCCTGCCGCGTTGCTGCCGCCGGGCGAAGCTCTGCTGCTGCGCTTGCACTTCGACGTATGCCGCAGTCTTCCGCTGGAACTGCCTGCGCGAATCGAGCGCCGGTTTGACGACGGTCGCGTGTTTGTCGTCTTTGCCCTGCTGAGCGACGTGCTGGGTGACGCAATTGAGCGTCTAGTTTTTCGCCATCACCGACGCAAAGTGGCAGAGGCGCGCCAACTGGCCGATTGAAGCGCGATTTTGTTGACGGGTCATTTGTGATCCACGTCACATTCACGACAATTCACGTGCGGTTTTTTCGGCTCCCGTCGCTTCCCCGATCGCGCTGAGTGCGCCGAGTGGAGCGTTGCAAAACCCTGTCGTTTCACGACGTTGGGCCAGACGCCGACGTATGTCGGCGTCTGTTGGTCCGGCTGGTTTGTCGACAGGCGACGTTTTCTCGTCGCCACGCTTCCGAGGCTGGCCTTCTTATTGCTCACGATTCATCGTCGCCGGCGACGGAAAGCCGGCACCGATGAAAATGCAGATTCGCTGGAAGCATGGATCTGCCAAATGTGCGGTACGGAGAAAAGCGGTGCAGAAATTCGACTTCCTCGTCATCGAGTCCGATCGGACACGTGTGGATTCCGTGCTTGCGGCGCTCCACTTCCTCGGCTACCGACCGCAACACGCTGCGGCGTGCAGCGAGATCGACGAGACCACCCACGACTGGCGCGCGGTCTATGTCGGCAATGTCGATGACGAGGCCGAGTGCGAGCGCCAGTTCGCCCTGCTCGGTGCGGCGGCGGGTCACATACCGGTATTGCTGGCCAGCGACTCGGCCTGGGTCGAGCGTTTCAGTGCGGCGTCCTCGCCGTTTGCCGGCAGGATGGCCACGCTGGAATTTCCCCTGCGCTACGAAAAAATGGCCGAAGCGATGCGCAACATCTACGCGCGACTGCTCGGTGGGCAGGCCGGCGGTTCGCGATTCGTCGGCAATTCGGCGCCGATGGTCCGGGTCAATGCGTTGATCCGCCAGGTGGCGCCGTTTGATTCGAGCGTGCTGGTTCTGGGCGAGTCCGGCACCGGCAAGGAGATGGTGGCGCGCGCGATTCACGGACATTCGCCACGCCGCGACAAACCCTTCGTGGCGATCAACTGCGGGGCGATCCCGGCGGAGTTGCTGGAAAGCGAGTTGTTCGGCCACGAGAAGGGCGCCTTCACCGGGGCGATCAGCGCGCGCAAGGGCCGTTTCGAAATGGCCGAAGGCGGCACGCTGTTTCTCGACGAGATCGGCGACATGAGCCTGCCGATGCAGGTGAAGCTGTTGCGGGTGCTGCAGGAGCGCGCGTTCGAGCGCGTCGGCGGCAACAAGACCCAGCGCTGCGACGTGCGCATCATCGCCGCCACCCATCGCAACCTGGAGCAGTCGATCGCCAACGACCAGTTCCGCGAAGACCTGTTCTACCGGCTGAGCGTGTTTCCGCTGGAGCTGCCGTCGCTGCGCGAGCGGCTGGACGACCTGTCGACCTTGGTGAACGAATTCAACCAGCGGCTGGCCCGGCGCGGCCTCGGCGTGGTGCGCTTCAGCGCCAGCGCGATGCAGGCACTGCGTGCGCATGCATGGCCGGGCAATGTGCGGGAACTCTCCAACCTGGTCGAACGCATGGCGATCCTGTTTCCGCACGGCGAGGTGCGCAGCAGCGACCTGCCTGGAAAATATCGCGGCCAGCATGCCGTCGACGAAGTGCACGGTTCGGCCCTGCTGGCGCTGATGGAAGATCAGCCGCTGCCGAACGAGGCCGGTGTGCAGCCGATCGCCGATGCGCTGCGCATGTTGCCGGTCGAGGGGCTGGACCTGAAGGACCACCTGGCCGACATCGAAGTGGGGTTGATCCGCCAGGCGCTCGACGCCACCGGCGGCGTGGTGGCCCATGCCGCGCGACTGCTGCGCATGCAGCGCACCACGCTGGTGGAGAAGCTGCGCAAGTACGGTTTGCAGAACAGCATCGCCGTGTAGCGGCGGCGTTCGCGGCGGAAATCGCGCCCCCCACAGCGTGGCACGGCTCGTGCATTCATCCCTGCAAACCCGTCATGCGCCGGGATTCCGTCATTACCTGGGTCAACCGACATGAGCACGATCGACGTCAACAACCTGCTTTCCCAGATGCGCCAGATGACGGCGCAGGTGCGACCGCCGGAAACCGCGTTCAAGGCGGCGCCTCCGGTGGGTGGCCAGGCGGATTTTTCATCGGTGCTCAAGCAGTCGATCTCGGCGGTCGGTCGCAACCAGATGGAAGCCGGCCGCATGGCGGCAAGTTTCGAGCGCGGCGACCCCGGCGCGGATCTGGGCCGCACGATGATCGCTGTGCAGAAAGCCGACCTCTCGCTGCGCACCATGGTCGAGGTACGCAACAAGCTGGTCGATGCGTACAAGGACATCATGAACATGCCGGTCTGACGCATCCGCGTCGATCCCGACTCCGCCCCTAGAAAACGAGCAGCAACATGGCAGACAACGCCATCGCGACGACCGGAAACAACGGCTCGCGCCTGGACCCCTTCAAGCAGATCGCCAGCAACCCGGCGACGCGCCAGCTCGTGCTGCTGGTGGCGGTTGCCGCCGCGGTGGCGCTCGGAGTGGCCGTGGTGCTGTGGTCGCGCGGACCGAACTACGGCCTGCTGTACGCCGGGCTGGAACAGAAGGACGCCTCGGCGATCGTCCAGGAGCTGCAATCGAACAACACGCCGTACAAGCTGGGCAGCGATGGTTCGTCGATCATGGCGCCGGCCGCCGACCTGGCCGCACTGCGCCTCAAGCTGGCTGCCAAAGGATTGCCGCAGGGCAGCGCCAACAGCAGCGCCTTGCCGGCGGCCGATTCACCGTTCGGCATGAGCGACCTGGCCGAACGCACCCGCTACCAGCAACTGCTGGAAACCGATCTCGGCACCACCATCAGCGGCTTGCAGTCGGTGCGCGCGGCGCGCGTGCACCTGGCCTTGCCCAAGCCCTCGGCCTTCATTCGCGACAACCGCGAGGCCAGCGCATCGGTGCTGCTCACGCTGTACCCGGGCCGCCAGCTCGATGCCGGCCAGGTGGCGGCGATCGTCCACCTGGTGGCCGCCAGCGTGCCCGACCTGGACGCACGCCAGGTCTCGGTGATCGATCAGCAGGGCCAGTTGCTGACCACCGATCCGGACAGTCCGGGCGCGGTAGGCGACAAGCGCCTGGCGATGGCCACGCGCATCGAGAACACCTATGCCGAACGCATCGAACAACTGCTGACGCCGCTGGTCGGGCCGGGCCGGGTACGCGCGCAGGTCTACGCCGATCTCGATTTCAGCCAGACCGAAAAGGCCACCGAGACCTTCGGCCACGATCATCCCGCGCTGCGCAGCGAACAGACCAGCGATGAGCACCATGGTGCCGGCGCGGCAGCGCCCGGCGGCGTACCCGGTGCGCTGAGCAACCAGCCGCCGACCCTGGTGGCGCAGCCGACCGCAGCCAACCCTTCGGGCGGCAAGCCCGCTTCGGCGAGCAGCAGCGCAACGGCCGTAGCCGACACCGGCGAAAGCTCCAGGAGCGCCACCCGCAACTACGAACTCGATCGCACCATCAGCCACGTCAGCGACCCCGCCGGAAGGCTGTCGCGGCTGACCGTGGCGGTCGTGCTGGACGACAAGCTGGGCAATCCGGCGGTCGACCCGGATACCGGCGTGGCCAAGCCCGCCAAGAGCGTGCCGTTCACGGCGCAGGAACTGCAGCATCTGACCGAACTGACCAAGAACGCGGTCGGCTTCGATGCTGCGCGCGGCGACAGCGTGAGCGTGGTCAATCAGGCATTTCATCGTGGCCCGGCCCCGGAGGAACTGCCCCAGACTCCGTTGTGGGACCGGCCCGGCGCGATGGATCTGATCAAGCAGGGGCTTGGTGTGCTGATCGCGCTGCTGGTGGCGTTCGGCCTGCTGCGTCCTCTGCTGAAGAGTTTGCTGCGCGGCGAAGTCGCCGCGCGCGCACTGCCGTCCCCGATGCCGAAGATCTCGGTGCGCGTCGACGACGAGCCGGCAGCGAACGAGCCGGCACGCCTGGGCGCCGCGCCGGCACTTGCCTACGAACAACGCATCGGCCTGGCCAGGCGGATGGTGGGCGAAAACTCCAAACAGGTGGCGCAAGTCGTGAAGAACTGGGTGAGCGAAGATGGCAACTAACCGTTCCGACGCGCCCGTCAATGGCGCGCAGCGCGCGGCGATCCTGTTGCTGACGCTGGGCGAGCAGGATGCCGCCGAGGTGCTCAAGCACCTCAGCGCACGCGACGTGCAGGCTGTCGGCAGCGCGATGGCGGCGCTTTCCAGCGTGTCGCGCGAGCATGTCGAGCACGCGCTGGACAAGCTCAACGAAGACATGGGCCGGCAGACCTCGCTCGGCGTGGGTACCGAGGAGTACATCCGCAAGATCCTGGTCAACGCGCTGGGCGAGAACAAGGCCGGCGGCCTGATCGATCGCATCCTGCTCGGGCGCAGCAGCAAGGGGCTGGAATCGCTGAAATGGATGGAGAGCCGTGCCATCGCCGAGATGATCAACCAGGAGCACCCGCAGATCATCGCGCTGGTGCTGGCGCACCTGGAGCCGGACCAGGCCGCCGAAGTGATCGGCTACCTGCCGCCGCGCGTGCGCTCCGATGCGGTGATGCGCATCGCCACGCTCGATGGCGTGCAACCGCATGCGCTGAACGAACTGGACGAAATCATGGAGCGCCAGTTCTCCGGCACCAACAAGAAGCTGAAGTCCGCCAATGTCGGTGGCCTCAAGGCCGCCGCCGACATTCTCAACGCGATGGAAGCCAGCCGCGAGGCCGAGTTGATGACGGCGATTCGAAGCCAGGATGACGCCCTGGGCGGACGCATCGAGGATCTGATGTTCGTGTTCGAGGATCTGGCCGAGCTGGACGATCGCGGCATGCAGGTGCTGCTGCGCGAAGTGCCTTCCGGCACGCTGATCACGGCCTTGAAGGGTGCCGAGCCGGCGATCCGCGAAAAGATCTTCGCCAACATGTCCAAGCGCGCTGCCGACATGATGCGCGACGACCTTGAAGTAAAGGGACCGGTGCGCCTGAGCGACGTCGACGCGGCGCAGAAGGAAGTGCTTGGCATCGCCCGCAAGCTTTCCGACGCGGGCCAGCTCAGCCTCGCCGCCAGCGGGGATGAGTTCGTCTGATGGCCGCCGCGATCCATCATGCGACCTCGGATTTCCAACGTTGGGAACTGCCGAACGTGGGCACCCAGCCGGTCACGCCGAAGGCCGCCAACACGCCGCCGCAGCCGACCGTGCGCGAACTGGCGGCGCTGGAGGAACAGGCGCGAGCGGAGGGTTACGCCGCCGGTCGAGCCGAAGGCCTGGCGGCGGCGCAGCAGCAGCTGCAGCAGCGCATCGCGCAACTCGACGCGCTGTATGACGCGGCGGCGCGACCGCTGCAGACACTCGACGAGCAGACCGGACAGGAACTGGCACGGTTGGCGACGATCGTGGCCAGTCGCGTGATCGCGCACGAGTTGCAGTTGTCGCCCGACCTGATTGCGAACGCCGTGCGCCAGGCAGCCGGCGTGTTGCCTGCCGCCACCCGCGAACTTCGCGTGCATGTGCATCCGGACGACCTGGCATTGCTGCAGGAACTCGGCGCGGCGGAAAGTCACTGGCAGTTGCTGGCCGATCCCGCGCTGGCGCGCGGCGACTGCCAACTGGAAAGCGCGCGTTCGCGACTGGATGCGCGCGTGGAAACCCGCCTGGCGGCGGTCGTCGACGCCGTGCTCGGCGACGACGGCAACGGACCGGACGAATGAACGCCGAGGCGATCCTTGCCGCCCGGCAGGCTAACTGGCAGCGTCAGTTCGCGCGTCAGGGCGCCCGCGCCGAAGCGGTGCGCACGCTGACCGTGGAAGGCAGCCTGCGCCGCGTGGTCGGGCTGACGCTGGAGGCGGAAGGTTGCGAAGCGGCGCTGGGCGCACGCTGCCTGGTCGATACGGCCGATGGCGCAAAGCTGGAGACCGAAGTGGTCGGCTTTGCCGACGAGCGGCTGTTGTTGATGCCCATCGGCGACATGCACGGCGTGCTGCCGAATGCGCGGGTGCGCCCGTGCGCGCACAGCGGCGGACTGCCGGTCGGCATGGGCCTGCTCGGCCGGGTGATCGGTGCCGATGGCGTGCCGCTCGACGGACTCGGTTCGCTGGATTCGGACGAACACGCCGCGCTCAAGCGCGAACCGATCAACCCGATGGCGCGCAAGCCGATCGACGCTCCGCTGGACGTCGGCGTGCGCGCGATCAACGCGCTGCTCACCGTGGGGCGCGGCCAGCGACTGGGCCTGTTCGCCGGCTCCGGCGTCGGCAAGTCGACCCTGCTCGGCATGATGACCCGCTATACCAATGCCGACGTGGTGGTGGTCGGGCTGATCGGCGAGCGCGGCCGCGAGGTGAAGGAGTTCGTCGAGCATACGCTGGGCGAGGAAGGCCGCCGCCGCGCCGTGATCGTCGCCGCACCGGCCGATGCGCCACCGCTCAAGCGGCTGCGCGGCGCGCAGTACGCCACCGCGATCGCCGAGTGGTACCGCGACCGCGGCATGCGCGTGCTGCTGCTGATGGATTCGCTGACCCGCTACGCGCAGGCGCAGCGCGAGATTGCACTGGCCATCGGCGAGCCGCCCGCCACCAAGGGCTACCCGCCGTCGGTGTTCGCCATGATGCCGGCGCTGGTCGAGCGCGCCGGCAACGACGAGGACGGGCGCGGTTCGATCACCGCGTTCTATACCGTGCTCACCGAAGGCGACGACTACCGCCACGATCCCATCGCCGACGCGGCGCGCGCGATCCTCGACGGCCATATCGTGCTGTCGCGCGACCTTGCCGAAGCCGGCCATTACCCCGCCATCGACATCGAGGCATCGATCAGCCGCGTGATGCCGGCGGTGGTGACGCGCGAACACTTGCGCGCGGCGCAGCGCTTCCGCCAGGTCTATTCCGCCTATCGCCAGCAGCGCGACCTGATCGCGGTCGGGGCCTACCAGAAGGGCTCCGATCCGCAGGTCGACCAGGCGATCGAGATGTGGCCGCAACTGCGCGCATTCCTGCAGCAGGAAGTAGACGAACCGATGACGATTGACGAGGCGATCGCGAAACTAGACGCGCTCGCCGGGCAGGTGACTGCATGAATTCCCGCGCGAGACAACTTCTGCCTGCGGTGGAGCAGGCCAGGCAGCGCAGCGAGGAGGCGCTGGTGCAACTGGCGGCACAACAAAACACGCTGGCCAAGGCGGAGCATCAGCTCGCCGAATTGCGGCGCTATCGCCAGGAGTACGCGGCAAGCGGCGACGGCGCGCTCAACGTGGCCACGCTGCTCAACCGCCAGCAGTTCGTCGAACGCATCGATCAGGCGATCGTGCAGCAGCAGGGCGAGATCGCGCGGCAGCAAAAACTGCTCGCGCAGGTTCGCGATCACTGGCAGCGGACGCATGCACGCGAGAGCGCGCTGGAGAGCGTCGTCGCGCAGCATCGCGAGCTGGAACGACAGGCGGAGGACCGCCACGAGCAGGCTGAGGTCGACGAGCGCATGCAGTACCGGCGGCCGCGATGATCATGGTGTTCGCATGGCATGTGCCGAGCTTGTCGCCGTTTCCTGCAGGCGCGCTGCCAGCAGCCGTCTGTCCGTCATCTTTTCCCGGAGCGTCCATCACATGACTGCCGCCACCGTTGGTTCCACCCCCGTCACGACCGCCGCGCCTCGCGGCAGCTCCGTCGGCACGGCGCCCGGATCGGCCGCATCCTCGGCCGCATCGGATCATTTCGATCATCAACTGCATGTCGCGCGACAGCGGAATGCGTCGCGCGATCCCGATCGCTCACCCACGCAACCGCATGCTTCTGCGCCTGACACGAAACCGCATCAGGCGGGCAAGCCAGGCGCGGACGCGTCCCAGGCGAAAGATGCGCATGACGTGCCGGCAGCGCCTGCGAAGGCGCCAGCCGCCGCGCCGCCAACCGCATTAACCACGCCGGCGGCATCCCCGGTACAGGAAGCCAACCTGCCGGCGGCGAAGGCGCCGGCAGACTCGATCGAAGGGGACGATCGGGCAGCGTCCGCGCTGGCCGGCGCCATGCTGGCCTTGATTGCACCGTCGGTGGCCGGCGTGTTGCGGCCCGCGGCTGCCGCCGGCAAGTCGGCCGATGTGCTGGTCCAGGCCGGCAAGGGCCCGGCGACCAATGCTGCGGCGGCAACCTTGTTGCAGCTCGATCCGGCCGCAGGCGCGGCCACGCCCATCACGGCAAATCCGGCGCCCGCCGCGATCGCCAGCATGCTGGGTGCAGCCGACGGCTTGTTGCCGATCACCCCGGCGGGGAAGGACTCCTCGCCCGATGGCGCGGCGCCCGCGGTCGCCTTGTCGGCGCCGCCGACTGCCGCGGCGCCGGCCCTGCCGCCCGTGCTGCAACTGCAATCGCCGGTGGGCAGTCAGGCCTTTGCGCAGGATCTCGGCCAGCAGGTGGCCTGGCTGGGCGGACAGAACATCAAGCAGGCGCGGATCCGGCTGCATCCCGAGGAGCTGGGTTCGCTCGACGTCAAGCTCAGCGTGACTCACGGGCGCGTCGACGTGGTGTTCAGCGCGCAACATCCCGGTGCGGTGCTGGCAGTGCAGCAAAGCCTGCCGCAGCTCGACCACATGCTCGCGCAGCACGGTCTTTCGCTGGGCCATGCCGAAGTGGGACAGCAGCATCGCGGCGATCGGCATGACTCGAACGCGAACACCGGCAGCGATGCGCGGGATGAGGTTGGCGAGATCCACGGTGTCGGCCTGTCAGCAACACCGGGTACGGTCAGTCTGCTCGACGCATTCGCCTGAACGTCGTGAAAAATCTGCCGGGCCTCTGCGCATAAGTCGAAGGGTGGGTCGAGTCTTCAAAGGACCTGGTACGGGCGTGCAGGTGCCGGCCGTGGAGTGGAAGCATTCGCGCGCGCCGCTTCACTTTTCCGCTCAAGGAGCAGGTTCGTCGTGAACGCGTCGCGCCGACCGTTCGGCAGGCGTCAAGAAAGCGCCGCCGCCCGCGAATGAAGGCTCTCTTTTCGATTGAAAACCTCGTGCGCACAAGCCCTGTCAACGATGGCACGGGGTTTGCTTCGAACGGATGACGCTCCGCCACGCGGGCGTCTTCCAATTCATTGCAGGTCGAGGTTTTCATGATCGAGGACGAACAATCCGAAGCGCTGGCAGAGGCTCCGGTGGGGCGCAAGAGCCGCAAGCCGCTGGTGATCGTGGTGAGCGTGCTGCTGTTGCTGGCGCTGGGTGCGGGCGGCTATGTGTGGAAGGCACGCACGGCGCATGCGAAGCCCGGCAAACCCGTCGCCGCGAACCTCAGCAAGACCGAACTCTACCTGCCGCTGGAACCCGCCTTCGTGGTGAACTTCCGCGACGACGAATCGCTGCGTTATCTGCAGGTCGGAGTGACCCTGATGTCCCACGATGCGGATGCGCTGAACGTGGCCAAGGGCGCCGACCCGGTGATCCGCGACGCGCTGGTGGCGCTGTTCAGCGACCAGAAGTATTCGATCATCAGCGATGCGGCCGGTCGCGCCGCGCTGCAGGCGCAGGCGCTGGCGGCGGTACGCAAGGTCGTCAAGGCGCGACTCGGCCGTCCCGGCATCGACGCGTTGTACTTCACCAGTTTCGTGATGCAGTGACCGAGACGATACGCGCATGAGCGATCTGCTTTCCCAAGACGAAATCGACGCGCTGCTGGACGGCGTGACCGGCGGCGCCGTCGCCACCGGCAACGACGAGCCGCTGCCGCCGGATGCGGTGATCTCCTACGATTTCACCCAGCAGGACCGCATCGTGCGCGGTCGCCTGCCGACGCTGGAGATGGTCAACGACCGCTTCGCGCGGTTCTTCCGCACGGCGGTCTTCAGCGTGCTGCGCAAGACCTGCGAGGTCTCGGTGCTGGGCGTGAAGATGGTCAAGTTCGCCGAGTACGTGCACGGCCTGGCGGTGCCGAGCAACCTGAACCTGGTACGCATCAAGCCGCTGCGCGGCACCGCGCTGGTGTTGTTCGAGCCGCGCCTGGTGTTCACCGTGATCGACAACTTTTTCGGCGGCGATGGCCGCTACCACGCGCGCATCGAGGGACGCGATTTCACCGCCACCGAGAACCGCGTGATCCAGATCATGCTGGAAGCACTGTTCGGCGCGATGATCGAGGCATGGGCGCCGGTGCTCGATCTCCAGTTTGAATACCAGAGCTCGGAGATCAACCCGCAGTTCGCCAATATCGTCAGCCCGACCGAGACGGTAGTGGTGTCGCGCTTCCACGTCGAACTCGACGGCGGTGGCGGCGAGATCAATCTGACGCTGCCGTACGCGATGGTCGAGCCGATCCGCAACCTGCTCGACGCCGGCGTGCAGAGCGACCGCGTCGACCGCGACGACCGCTGGGCCGAGATGCTGCACGAGGAAATACTCGACGCGGAGGTGGACATGAGCTCGCTGCTGCTGGAGACGCAACTGAGCCTGGGCGACTTCCTGCACCTGCGGCCGGGCGACGTGATCCCCGTGCAGTTGCCCGAGCTGGCCACCGTCTATGCCGAAGACGTGCCGGTGTTTCGCGGCCGCTACGGCCAGTCCAACGGTCGCAACGCCGTACGTTTCCATGTCCATGCCGGCCGGCGCGAAAGGCGCACGGTCGGCGACCATTCCACAGAGAAGACCCCCGCATGAGCCAGTCCGCCGATAGTGTCTTCGCCGAATCCGGCGAGCGTGTTCAATTCGATCCGTTGCAGTCCGCCGCCGGTGACGGTGGCGACGTCAATCTCGACATGATCCTGGATGTGCCGGTGACGCTGGCGATGGAAGTGGGGCGTACCCGCATCAGCATCCGCAATCTGCTGCAGTTGAATCAGGGCTCGGTGGTCGAGCTCGATCGTGCCGCCGGCGAGCCGCTGGATGTGTTCGTCAACGGCACCCTGGTCGCGCATGGCGAGGTCGTGGTGATCAACGAGAAGTTCGGCATCCGCCTGACCGACGTGATCAGCCCGGCCGAACGCGTGCGCAAGCTGCGCTGATGGGCACGTTGGCGCTCATGCTTGCCGCGGCCCCGGCGGCGACGCCGGAGTTCAACGCGGCCGGCGAACTGGTACGCGTGGTGCTGAGCCTGCTCGGCATCATCGCCCTGATCCTCGCCGCCGGCTGGCTCACCCGCCGCATGCAGCGTCGCCATGGCGTGGGCGGGCGGCGCATCCGCTGCGTCGAATCCTTTGCGGTGGGCGCGCGCGACCGGCTGCTGCTGCTGGATGCCGATGGCAAGCGTCTGCTGATCGGCATGGGTCCCAGCGGCATGCAGACCTTGCATGTTTACGACGGCACGCCCGAGCCTGTCGCGGAGGAGCCGCCGGTGGCATCGCCGATGCCGGCGTTCGGCGACTTGCTGGCCCGCTGGAAGCGCGCTTCGTGAAGGCGCGCCACTGGATCATGGCTGGCGTGCTGCTGATGCTGCCGCTGGCGGCGTGGGCGGCAGTACCGACGGTGCCGGGCATTCCGCTGGTGAACGTGCAGCACACGGCCGATGGCGGGCAGAGCTGGACGATGTCGCTGCAGGTGCTGGCGCTGATGACGGCGCTGACGTTGTTGCCGGCGATCGCGCTGATGATGACCTCGTTCACCCGCATCATCATCGTGCTCGGTTTCCTGCGCCAGGCGCTGGGCACGCAATCGACGCCGCCGAACCAGGTGCTGCTCGGCCTCGCGCTGTTTCTCACCCTGTTCGTGATGTCGCCGGTACTCAATCGCGCCTATGTCGACGGCGTGAAGCCGTACATGGACGGCCAGATCACCGCCGAGCAGGCGCTGCCGGCCGCCTCGGCGCCGTTCAAGCGTTTCATGCTCGACCAGACGCGCGATGCCGACTTGCAGTTGTTTACCCGGCTGGCCAGGGAGAAGCCATACGCCAGCAAGGCCGACGTGCCGTTCAAGGTGGCGATGCCGGCGTTCCTCACCAGCGAATTGAAGACCGCGTTCCAGATGGGCTTCCTGTTGTTCATCCCGTTCCTGATCATCGACCTGGTGGTGGCCAGCGTGCTGATGTCGATGGGCATGATGATGGTCTCGCCGATGATCATCTCGCTGCCGTTCAAGATCATGCTGTTCGTGCTGGTCGATGGGTGGACGCTGCTGCTGGGCACGCTGGCCGGGAGTTTCTACACGTGAGCGCGCATTGCCCGACGGAAGCCCGCGTGGGAGCGGCTCTTGTGGGAGCGGCTTCAGCCGCGATGCTCTTGCCTGCTTCCGCATTCGGAACGAAGAGCTTTCAGAGCAAGAGCTTTCGTCCTCCTTCGGAGGGCGAGTCACTTTCTCTTGCGTGGCCAAGAGAAAGTAACCAAAGAGAAGGCCACCCCGCTTGCGCGCCTTGCGGACATCCTGTCCGCAAGGTCCGCGGTCGGGCTACGGGGTTTGTCGACAGCACATCCTGTGCTGACGCCAAACTGGTCCGCATCCATGCGAACCACCCTGCGGGCTTTCCTTCGCCCGCCCGCCGCTACAGAGGGGCCCCGGGTAGAGCAGCGGGCCATCCTGGCCCGCACTTTTCAGAAGAGCCAGATCAAGAGCAAAGCTGTGGCAAACCGGTACTTTGCTCTGGCTTTTGCTTTTCAGCTCTCATCACTGAGTGCGGGCCAGGATGGCCCGCTGCTCTACCCGGGGCCCCTGTGCGGCGGTGAGTCGGGGACGACAGGCCGCGCAGCGGGAGTCGACAGGGATGCCGACTCCTTTTCGCCAGGGCAGGATGCCCTGTCGAAAAGCCCGGCCCCGGCTCACGGACTTGCCGGGCAGGATGCCCGGCAAGCGCCAAGCGGGGTGGCTCTTTCTCTTTGGTTACTTTCTCTTTGAGCCACGCAAAGAGAAAGTGACTCGCCCTCCGCAGGAGGACGAAAGCTATTTGCTCTAAAACTCTCGGTTCACGAAGAGCAGCAAGCAACAGCATCGCGACTGAAGTCGCTCCCACAAACGAGCGGTGCGAAAGCATCGCCGGAGCCGCCCCGTGACCCCTGAATCCATCATGGAAATCGGCCAGCACGCGCTGTACGTGGCGATGCTGGTGGCCGCGCCGTTGCTGCTCACCGCGCTGGCGGTGGGCTTGCTGGTGGGCGTGATCCAGGCCGCCACGCAGATCAACGAAATGACCTTGAGCTTCATCCCGAAGCTGATCGCGATGGCGCTGGTGGCGCTGATCACCGGGCCATGGATGTTGCGCCTGCTGGTGCAGTACACCGCGCATCTGATCGGGAGCCTGCCGGGGGCGGTCAGATGAATGGCGCGCCGCTCGCGCTGGATCTGGCGCAGTTGCCGATGTGGTTGGGCAGCCTGTTCTGGGCGATGGGGCGGGTCAGTGGCCTGTTCCTGATCGCGCCGGTGTTCAGCGCCACCGTGGTGTCGGCGCGGATCCGCATCGGCATGGTGGTGGTGCTGACGCTGGTGCTGGCGCCGCTGGCGCCGACCACGATCGACCTGCTCAGCGGCGAGGGCGTGGCGACCATGGCCGGGCAGGTGCTGATCGGTGCGGCGGTGGGCTTCGTGTTGAAGCTGGTGTTCGAGGCGGTGTCGTTCGGCGGCGAGCTGGTGGCGCAGAGCATGAGCCTGGGGTTTGCCGAGGTGGTCAACCCGCAGGCCGGCGGCAGCTCGACCGTGCTCAGCCAGTTCTACCTGCTGCTGGTGACTTTGCTGTTCCTGGCGATGGACGGCCATCTGCGGCTGATCGCGCTGCTTGCCGACAGCTTCCACACGCTGCCGCCCGGCACGGGCGCGATGAACGCCAACGGCCTGCACGCGGTGGTCGTCTTTGGCGGCGAATTGTTTTCCGGTGCGGTGCGCGTCGCGCTGCCGGCGATGACTTCGTTGCTGGTGGTGAACATCGGCTTTGCCGCGATCAGTCGCGCCGCGCCGTCGATGAACCTGTTCGCGGTGGGTTTTCCGATCACCGTGTCGCTCGGTTTCATTGCGTTGTGGCTGGCGTTGCGGAGCCTGCCTGGTGCGTTCGAGGCATTGCAGGGCGACGCCTGGTCGCTGATGCGCAACCTCATGGGGAGCTGATCCGATGTCGGACGACAGCGACCAGGAGAAAACCGAAGAACCTACCGAAAAACGCCTGCGTGAATCGCGCGAGAAAGGCGAGGTTGCGCGATCGCGTGACCTGTCCGGTGCGATCGTCGTGCTGGCCGGCGTGGCGGCGCTGATGAACGGCGGCGAGAGTGCGTTCAAGCATGCGCGGAACATTTTCAGATTGTGCCTGGGCTACTCGCGTGAAGCGCTGTTTTCCGACGCCCTGCCGGGACGCGCCCTGCATGCGGCGATGAGCGAGGCGCTGAACCTGTTTGCCCCGGTGGCGATCGCGACGATGCTTGCCACGCTTGCCGCGCCGCTGCTGCTGGGCGGGCTGAATTTCAGCGCGCAGGCGTTGCAGCCGAAGTTCGAGCGGCTCGACCCCATCAAGGGGTTGGGCCGGATTTTCGCCATGCGTGGCCTGGTGGAACTGGGCAAGGCACTGCTCAAGCTGATTTTCATCGGCACGGTGCTGCTGTTGCTGCTGCGTCATTGGCAGGACGAACTTCAGGCAACCGGCCGCGGCTCGGTCACCGCCGGGATCGCGCAGTCGATCGGCCTGCTCGGCCGGGCGGCGCTGTGGTTCGGTTCGATGCTGGCGCTGATCGGCGGCATCGATGCCCTCTATCAGAAGTTCGATCACGCCAAGACCCTGCGCATGACCAAGCAGGAGATCAAGGACGAGATGAAGGAGAGCGAGGGCAATCCCGAACTGAAGGGGCGCATCCGCCAGGTGCAGCAGGCGCAGTCGCGGCGCCGCATGATGGAGGAACTGCCCAGAGCCGACGTGGTGGTGGTCAACCCCACCCATTTCGCGGTGGCGCTGCGCTACGACGACGGGCGCATGGGCGCGCCGCGGGTGATCGCCAAGGGCGTCGATGTGCTGGCCCAGCAGATTCGCCTGGTGGCGGGCAGCCATCGCATCCCGATGGTCGAATCGCCGCCGTTGGCACGGGCCTTGTATGCAACGACTGAACTGGGTCGGGAAATCCCCGCCGCGCTGTACGTGGCGGTGGCCCAGGTCCTGGCCTACGTGTACCAGCTCAAGCAAGCCGCGGCGCAGGGCGAGGCACCACCGGCAGCGCCAACCCCCGAGGTCGATCCCGACCTGATGGGGCCTTACCGCGAATAACGACGAGTCAAATCCATGACGGGCGCAGATGTATTAGGCAACTTCAAGCACTTCGCGCGACGGGGTATTGGCGCGCCGGTGATGATGCTGGTGATGTTGGCGATGCTGATGTTGCCGCTGCCGCCGTTCCTGCTCGACATGCTGTTCAGCTTCAACATCGCGTTGTCGCTGGTGATCCTGCTGGCGGTGGTCTACGTGATGCGGCCGCTGGAGTTCGCCGCGTTCCCCACCGTGGTGCTGATGGCGACCCTGTTGCGGCTGGCGCTGAACGTCGCCTCCACCCGCGTGGTGCTGCTGCACGGCCACGACGGCCCCGGCGCCGCCGGCAAGGTGATCGAGGCGTTCGGCGAATTCGTCGTCGGCGGCAACTTCGCGGTCGGCCTGGTGGTGTTCGCGATCCTCACCATCATCAACTTCGTGGTGATCACCAAGGGCGCCGGCCGCGTGTCCGAGGTGACCGCGCGGTTCACCCTCGATGCGATGCCCGGCAAGCAGATGGCGATCGACGCCGACCTCAACGCCGGACTGATGACCCAGGAACAGGCGCGCGAGCGCCGCCAGGAAGTGCGTGAGGAGGCGGACTTCTACGGCTCGATGGACGGCGCCTCGAAGTTCGTGCGCGGCGATGCCATCGCCGGCATCCTGATCCTGATCATCAACATCGTCGGCGGCTTCTTCGTCGGCGTGATGCAGCACGGCCTGTCGGCCGCCGAGTCGGCCAAGACCTACACCCTGCTGACCATCGGCGACGGCCTGGTGGCGCAGGTGCCGGCGCTGATGTTGTCGGTGGCCGCAGCGATCATCGTCACCCGCGTGTCCAAGTCGCAGGACATGGGCAAGCAGGTGATCGGCCAGGTGTTCGGCCAGCCGCGTGCGCTCGGCGTGGCGGCGGCGGTGCTGATCGTGATGGGCGTGATCCCGGGCATGCCGAACATGGCGTTCCTGCTGCTCGGCGCGGCCTGCGCCGGCGCGGCGTGGTTGCTGCTCAAGCGCGAGCGCGAAACCCGCGCCAGGCTGGCCGAGCCGACCGCCGAACCCACCGCCGCCACGCCGCCGGCCGAACGCGTGGAGCTGGGTTGGGAGGACGTGGCGAGCGTCGATCCGCTGGGCCTGGAAGTCGGCTACCGGCTGATTCCGCTGGTCGACGTGCACCAGGGCGGCGAGTTGATGGGGCGGATCAAGTCGGTGCGCCGCAAGTTGTCGCAGGAGCTGGGCTTCCTGGTGCCGGCGGTGCATATCCGCGACAACCTCGACCTGGGTCCGAACACCTACCGGATCACTCTGATGGGCGTGCCGATGGGCGAGGCCGAAGTGCACAACGAACGCCTGATGGCGATCAACCCGGGCCAGGTGCACGGAACCCTGCAAGGCATCGCCACGCAGGATCCGGCGTTCGGGCTGGAGGCGGTGTGGATCGAGGTCGGCCAGCGCGAGCTGGCGCAGAGCTACGGCTACACCGTGGTCGACCCGGCCACCGTGATCGCCACGCACCTGTCGCACATCCTGCAGGGCCACGCGCACGAATTGCTCAGTCACCAGGACGTGCAGCAACTGCTGGACCGGCTCGCCGCCAACGCGCCCAAGCTGGTCGAGGATCTGGTGCCGCGCCGGCTGTCGCTGGGCGTGGTGGTCAAGGTGCTGCAGAACCTGCTGGCCGAGCGCGTGCCGATCCGCAACATGCGCAGCATCGTCGAATCCTTGGCGGAGCACGCGTCTCAGAGTCAGGATCCCGGCGTTCTGACCGCCGCCGTGCGCGTGGCGCTGGGCCGGCAGATCGTGCAGGAGATCACCGGGCTGGGTACCGAAGTGCCGGTGATCACGCTGGCGCCGGAGCTCGAACAGATCCTG
The DNA here is from genome assembly GCA_963828675.1 of uncultured Gammaproteobacteria bacterium. Lineage (GTDB taxonomy): Bacteria > Pseudomonadota > Gammaproteobacteria > Xanthomonadales > Rhodanobacteraceae > Rhodanobacter. The sequence goes on along the minus strand of CAWHFQ010000002.1, from coordinate 1,063,984 downwards.
CTCGGCTCGCTCGCCGGCGGCGGTGGCGTGGCCGGCGCCGCGGTGGAACCGGGCCTGGCCGACCGTCTGCAGCAGAGCGTGGCCGAGGCCGCGCGCAAGCAGGAATTGAACGGGGAGCCGGCCGTGTTGCTGGTCGCGCCGCCGCTGCGGCCATGGCTCGCACGCTTCACCCGGCATGTGGCACAAAACCTGCACGTACTGGCTTACAACGAAGTTCCCGACAACCGTCGGGTGCGATTGGTGCAGGCGCTGGGACGCTGAACGAGGTGGATGAGATGGCGATGGGCTTTGTAAAGCGGGAACAGGGCACGGGGAACGGGGCAAGTGTGGCTCGCACAGCGTGCATGGGCGTTCGCCTGAAACGCATTGCGCAGGTTTGCCTCGACCGTGATGTTCCCCGTTCCCTGTTCCCCGTTCCCCGCTTGCTGAGCATTCACGCATGAAGATCAAACGTTTCGTGGCACCGGACATGCGCCAGGCGATGCGCGAAGTGCGCGAGGAGCAGGGCCCGGAAGCGGTGATCCTGTCGACCCGCCGGCTGGACGAGGGCATCGAGCTGATCGCCGCGATCGACTACGACGAGGCGCTGATGCGCGAGGCGACCCGGCATGGCGCAGCGCATGACGCGCCGACGCCGGATGCGGTCGAGCCGACAACGGCGCCGCCGGTGCCGTCGGAGTTGCGTGCCGCGCAGCGGGATCTGGCCGAGCGGCTGTCGCGTGCACCTGCGGCCGCGGCGCCGGCGAGCGAGGCGCCGACCATTCGTCCGCTGATGGAGCGCGCCGCGCAGGACACGACGCAGATGCGCGCCGAGCTGGGCAGCCTGCGCGAGATGCTGGAGATGCAGCTGTCGAGCCTGGCCTGGAACGACATGGAGCGACGCCAGCCGCTGCGCGCACGCGTGCTGCGCGAGATGACCCGGCTGGGTATCGAGCCGGACGTGGCCCGCGCGCTGGTTGCGGGCCTGCCCGACCAGATCAACGCCGAACAGGCGCGCTACCTGCCGCTGGGCATGCTCAGCCGCAGCGTGGTCGTGAGCGGCCGCGGCCTGCCCAGCGACGAGCCGGGCGTCACCGCGCTGGTCGGCCCCACCGGCGTCGGCAAGACCACCACCATCGCCAAGCTGGCCGCGCGCGCGGTGATGCGTCACGGCGCCGACCAGGTTGCCCTGGTCAGCACCGATCACTACCGCATCGGCGCCGCCGCGCAACTGGAACATTACGGCCGGCTGCTCGGCGTGCGGGTCTATCCGGCCTACGACGCGGACAGCCTGCGCAAGGTGCTGGAGATGCTGCATGGCCGCCATACCGTATTGATCGACACCGCGGGGGTGGCTGCCAGCGATCCGCGGCTTGCCCAGCAGATGGCGATCCTCGCCGATGCCAGCGCGTTGCGTGCCTGCCTGGTGCTGGCCGCCAACGCGCAGGCGCAGGCGCTCGACGCCGCGGTGGGCGCGTACCTGCCGCTGAAGCCACGAGCCTGCATCCTGACCAAGCTGGACGAGGCACCGAATCTGGGCGGCGCGCTGTCGGCGGTAATCCGGCACCGGTTGCCGCTGGACTACACCACCGATGGCCAGCGCGTGCCCGAGGACATCGCCACCGCGGATGCGCGCGTGCTGGTGTGTCGCGCCGCGCAATCGTTGAAAGGCCAACTGCCGGACGACAGCCTGATGGCTGAACGTTTCGGCCTCGCGGTGGCCTGCGCATGAGCGGAGTACTCGCGATGGACCAGGCTTCGGGACTGAAGCGGATATTTGCCTCGATGATCCACGCGTCCGGTCGCCGAAGCCGCGCCGGGCCACCAGGCCAGCGGTTTGCTGGGCGCCGCCACGACGGCACCGGCGCCACGGCGGCATTGCCGCGCGATCGCCGTGGCCGGCGGCAAGGGCGGCGTCGGCAAGAGCACGGTGGCGGTGAACCTGGGCATGGCGCTGTCGATCGCCGGACACGAGGTGATGCTGCTGGATGCCGACATGGGCCTGGCCAACATCGACGTGCTGCTGGGGCTCACCCCGTCACGCCACATCGGGCACCTGCTCGACGGCGAGTGCACGCTGGAGGAATTGCTGCTGCCCGCGCCACACGGCCTGCAGGTCATCCCCGCCGGCTCCGGCGCGCGCCGGCTGGCGCAACTGGACAACGGCGAACACGCGGCGATCATCCGCGCCTTCGACGAACTGGCGCGACCGCCGGAATACCTGCTGGTGGATACCGCCGCCGGTCTCTCCGACAACGTGACGATGTTCGCCGCCGCGGCCGACGAGGTGATCCTGGTGGTGTGCGACGAACCGGCCTCGCTCACCGACGCCTACGGCCTGACCAAGGTGCTCAGCCGCGATTTCGGCGTACGCCGCATCCGCATGGTCGCCAACATGGTGCGCAACGAGGGCGACGCGCGCCAGCTCCACCACAAGCTGTCCCGGGTCAGCGATCGTTTCCTCGACGTGGTGATCGATTTCAGCGGCTGGGTGCCGCATGACGAGCGCCTGCGCCAGGCGATCAAGCGGCAATCCGCGGTGGTCGACCTGTGGCCATCGAGCCATTCGGCGCTGGCATTCAAGCAAATGGCCGGTGCGGTCGATACATGGGCAGAACCCGACCGCGCAGGTCTCGACCGGATCGCCTTTTTTGGTAGCCGGACAACACCGGCAGACGGGGTGCCGAGATGAGCGCGACGTCGGAATATCTGCAACATTCCCGCGAGAGTGCCGACGAACTGGTACGTCGGCACGCGCCACTGGTTCGGCGGATCGCCTATCACCTGATGGGGCGGTTGCCGGCCAGTGTCGACGTGGGTGACTTGATACAGGCGGGAATGATCGGTTTGCTGGAAGCATCGCGCCACTTCGCCCACGATCGCGGGGCCAGCTTCGAAACGTATGCGGGCATCCGCATCCGTGGCGCCATGCTGGACGAGCTGCGCCGTACCGACTGGACGCCGCGTTCGGTGCACCGCAAGACCCGCGAAGTGGCCGAGATGATCCGCCAGATCGAGACCGAGACCGGTGCCGAGGCGGACGATGCCGAGGTGATGCGGCGGCTCGGGATCAGCGCGGAGGAGTACCACCAGGTGCTCGCCGATGCGGCCTGCGTGCGCCTGGTCAGCCTCACCGCGTCCGACGACAGCGAGGAAAGTGCGGTACTGGACGTGGTCGACGAAAGCGGCCTCGGTCCGCAGGAGAACATCGAGCGCGACGGCATGCGCGAAGCGCTGGTCGAGGCGATCGGCAGCCTGCCCGAGCGCGAGCAATTGGTGATGTCGCTGTATTACGAACAGGAATTGAACCTGAAGGAGATCGGTGCCGTGCTCGGTGTGAGCGAGTCGCGGGTCTGCCAGATTCACGGCCAGGCGGTCATCCGGCTTCGCGCAAGACTCACCGGCTGGCGCGGTTGAGCAGACGGCATCCCCAGAAATCCCCCAAGGGCCGCGCATCGGCCTGCATCGTGTAGTGGAGAAGGCGTTTGGACAAGAACATGAAAATCCTCGTGGTGGACGACTTCTCCACCATGCGGCGAATCGTCCGCAACCTGCTGGTCGAGCTGGGTTTCAGCAACCCGCTGATCCAGGAGGCCGACGACGGCGAAAGTGCGATCGCGATGCTGCGCAGCCTGCCGTTCGACCTGGTGGTGACCGACTGGAACATGCCGAACATGACCGGCATCGACCTGTTGCGTGCGATCCGCGCCGAGGAATCGCTCAAGGGAATGCCGGTGCTGATGGTGACCGCGGAGAACAACCGCGACCAGATCATCGCCGCCGCGCAGGCCGGCGTGAACGGCTACATCGTCAAGCCGTTCACCGCGGTCACCCTCAAGGAAAAACTCACCAAGATCTTCGAACGGATCGCCGCCAGCGGAGCCAGCGCATGACCACCATCTCTCCCATCGCGATCGACGACACCCTGCCCAACGAATTGCGCGACCTGCTGAACAGCCCCGACGGTCCGGCCTTCGAGCACGCACTGGACGTGATGGTGCGCCAGCGCGAACAGCGACTGTTCCGCGCGCTCGGCCAACTGGCGCGCGACCTGCACGACGCGGTGCGGCGGCTCGGTGGCGACCTCGCCCAGGAAGGCGTGCCCGGCAGCGTGGCCGACGCGCGCCAGCACCTGCAGGATGCGCTGGAAATGAGCGCGCAGGCAGCCCATCGCAGCCTCGATTTTGCCGAGCGCATGCGGCCACAGGCCGAGTCGCTGGCGCACAACGCCGGCGAAGTGCTGGCCTGGACCAATGGCAACGATGCCGCCGCCGTGCTCGCGCGCGAAGCCTCCGAATTTGCCACCAGCTGCCGCGACGGCCTCGCCGACATGGTGCTGGCGCAATCGTGGCAGGACCTGACCGGCCAGCGCATCAAGAAGGTCGCCAGCTTCATCGGCACGGTGGAATCGTCGTTGCTGGAACTGGTGCGGCTGACCGGCGCACTGGCCGGCAGCGAGGCGCCGGTGAGCGCGGTCAAGGTGTCCAGCCAGGACGACGCCGACCGCCTGCTCAGCGAATTCGGGTTTTGAGCGCGGGGTTGCCGTGAATCCGGAACTGGACAGCGAGCTGCGCCAGGATTTCCTGGTCGAGGCCGGCGAGCTGCTGGAACGCCTGGGCGAGCAACTGGTCGGGCTGGAAACCACGCCGAACGACAGCGAGTTGTTGAACGCGGTATTCCGCGCGTTCCACACCGTCAAGGGCGGCGCCGGCTTCCTCGCGATCGACCCGATGGTGGTGCTGTGCCACCACGCCGAGGATCTGCTCAACGAGGCCCGCAACGGCGCCGTCGTGCTCGACGCCGGGCACATGGACGCGTTGCTGGAGTCGCTCGACCTGCTCAACGAGATGATGGCGGCGGTCGGTGCCGAGGCGCCGTTGCGCGCGCCGTCGCCGGCCTTGCTGCAATCGCTGCTCCCGCGCGCGAAGGCGGCCGTGGCCGCTCCGGTGGTCGCGGCGCCGGCGCCGCCGAGCGACGCGCCGATCGACGACAGCGAGTTCGAAGCGCTGCTGGACAGCATGTACGGCAACAGCGCGCCGGGCACCGTCGAGCCGTCCGTACTGCCGCCGACGACGCGACGGCGTCATCGTCGGCGGCGATCGACGATGACGAATTCGAGGCCTTGCTGGACGCCCTGCACGGTACCGGCGGCCAGCCCGCCGCCGTGACGGTCGCCGCACCGGCTGCGCCGGCGCCGGAGACGGCGCAACCGGCGACGCCGGCACCTGCGCGCGCGGCGCCGCCGGCGGAAAACACCGTACGGGTGGATACCGCGCGCCTCGATGTGCTGGTCAATCACGCCGGCGAACTGGTACTGGTGCGCAATCGCCTGCTCAGCCTCGCCGCGCGCGACGGCAGCGAGGCACTGGCAGCAGCAGCCGGCGAGCTGGACCGCGTCGCCGACGAGTTGCAGAACGCCGTGATGGGCATGCGCATGCAGCCGGTGGGACGGTTGTTCCAGCGTTTTCCGCGGATCGTGCGCGATCTCGCCCGGCAGCTCGGCAAGGAAGTGGAACTGGTGCTGGAAGGCGAGGGCACCGACCTCGATCGCAGCCTGGTCGAGGCGCTGGCCGATCCGTTGATCCACCTGCTGCGCAATGCACTCGACCACGGCCTGGAAATGCCCGACGAACGCGATCCGTGCCGGCAAGCCGCGCAAGGGGCGGGTGACCCTCGCGGCAAGCCAGCGCGGCGAACGCATCGTGATCGCGGTGAGCGATGACGGGCATGGCATGGACCCGGAGATCCTGCGCCGCAAGGCCGTCGAAAAAGGCGTGATCGATCAGGTCCAGGCCGCGCGCCTGACCGAAGGCGAATGCTATGAATTGATCTTCCGCCCCGGCTTCAGCACCGCCGCCACGGTGTCGGACATTTCCGGCCGCGGCGTCGGCATGGACGTGGTGAAGACGCGCGTGGCCGAACTCGGCGGCACCTTGCGGGTGCAGTCGCGGCTGGGCCACGGCAGCGAGCTGGAACTGACCGTGCCGCTGACCCTGGCGATCCTGCGCGTGCTGATGGTGCGCGTCGGTGCGCGCCTGTTCGCGCTGCCGCTGGCCAATGTCGAGGAAGTCTTCGAGCTGGACGCCGGCCAGGATCGCCTGCTCGACGGCCGGCTGGTCGCCAATCATCGAGGTCGCGCGCTGCCGCTGGCCAACCTGGCCGGCTGGGCCGGCGCTTCCGCCATGGCGGGCCGGCATGTCGTGGTGCTGCATATCGGCCATGTGCGCATGGGCTGCATGGTGCATGAAGTGCTCGGCCGCGAGGACGTGATCGTCAAGCCGCTCGGTCCCCTGTTCGATGGCGTGCCGGGCATTGCCGGCGCCACCGTCACCGGCGATGGCCGGCTCGCCCTGGTCGTGGATCTTGCCGGTCTGGCCGACGGTGCCGGACAACTTCTCCCCTCGCTGCAACTGGCTGGCTGACCGTCATGGATCTGGTAAGCATCATCGGCACGATCCTGGGCATCGTGGTCATCATCCTCGGGACGGTGCTCAAGGGCTCCACCGTGGGCGCGCTGTGGAATCCGGCGGCGTTCGTGATCGTGTTCTTCGGCACGGCTGGCGGCGCTGCTGGTGCAGAACCAGGGCAAGGTGCTCAAGCACGCCTTGTCGATGATCTCGATGATCTACAAGCCGCCACGGCATCAGCCCGACGACCTGATCAGCCGTATCGTCGGCTGGAGCGAGATCACCCGCCGGCAGGGTCTGCTCGGGCTGGAACCGCAGATCGAGACCGAGTCCGATCCGTTCATCGGCAAGGGCCTGCAATTGCTGGTCGATGGCGGTGAACCCGAGGCGATCCGCAGCGTGCTCGAAGTGGACCTGGAAACGCGCGAGGCGATCGACCTGGCCGGCGCCAAGGTCTACGAGAACGCCGGGATCTATTCGCCGACGCTCGGCATCATCGGTGCGGTGATGGGCCTGATGGCGGTGATGCAGAACCTGGCCGACCCGAGCAAGCTCGGCCATGGCATCGCGGCGGCCTTCGTGGCCACGATCTACGGCGTCGCGCTGGCCAACATGTTCATGCTGCCCATGTCGGCGCGGCTCAAGGGGCTGATCGGCAAGCAGACCCAGATGCGCGAAATCCTGATCGAAGGCCTGGTCTCGATCGCCCAGGGCGACAACCCGCGGCAGATCGAGGCGCGCCTGCAGGGCTACGTCGCATGAGACGGCACAAGCACGAGGAGCACACCAATCACGAGGCCTGGGCGATTCCCTATGCCGACCTGATGACCCTGCTGCTCGCCTTTTTCGTGGTGATGTACGCCGTGTCGGTGGTCAACGAAGGCAAGTTCCGGGTGATGTCCGAATCGCTGATCGAGGCGTTCAACGGTTCCAGCCACGTGATCGCCCCGCTGCCGCCGACCAGGATAAGGCCGCACAACATTTCGCCCTCGATCGCGGCGCCGGCAGGCCAGCCGGGATCGTCGATCGTGCCGATCGCGGTACCGATTCCGCCGCATCCGGTGCCGGTGCACGGCGACGGCAGCAAGAGCGGCCACCGCACCAACGGACTGCATGATCTGGCGCGCATCGAGGATCAGGTGCGCAAGGCGTTGCAGCCGCTGATCGACCGCAAGCTGGTGGTGGTGCGACACATCCGGACTGGCTGGAGATCGAGATCCGCACCGACATCCTGTTCCCCAGCGGCGTGGCCCAGCTGTCCGACCCGGCCGACAAGGTGCTGCGCGACCTTGCCTCGATCCTGGCGCCGTTTCGCCAACCCGCTGCGGGTCGAGGGATTTACCGACAACGTGCCGATCAGCACGATGCGTGTATCCGTCGAACTGGGAACTGTCCGCGGCGCGCGCGGCCAGCGTGGCGCGGCTGTTCGCGATCAATGGCGTCGCCGCCGACCGGCTCGGCATCATCGGCTGGGGCGAGGTGCGGCCGCTGGCGGACAACGCCACGGCGGAAGGCCGCAACCAGAACCGCCGGGTGGTGGTGGTGGTGATGGGCAACCAGAAGGTTCCGCAGCGCAGCTACAGCAACCCTGGCGACGTCGACGAGGCGCAGGGACTGAGTGCGTCGGTGATCGATCCGCTGCCCGCCAACGCGCTGCCGCACGGTGCGCGTCACCGCCGGCAGCGCACCCGCGGGCGGCCATGTCGCGGCCGAACCGGTCGTCACGCCATCCGGCGTGCCGGCGGCGACGAAGCGTGCCGCAGGCGGACTCGCGCCAACCGCTGCCGCCGGACATACTGACGGCATGTCGCCGCGGGTGACCTCGAACAGGTGATGACGATGAAACCCTCCCGCAATCCCGGAGCAACGGCATGAGCGCCGTGGTCCACGCCGCCGACCCGGGTGGCCGGCACTGGCTGTCGTTCCGGATCGGCGCACAGTTGTATGCCGCGCCGCTGGCCGAGGTCAGCGAGGTGATCCGTGATGGCGAGCTGACCCCGGTGCCGGGTGCCGCGGACGATCTGCTGGGCGTACGCCATCTGCGTGGCCGCATCGTGCCGGTGCTCGATGGCCGCCTGCGGCTGGGGCTGTCGCTGGTGCCGCCGGCCGATCCGGCGACAGTGCGCATCGTGATGCTTTCCGCTGCGGGCCAGTTGATCGGTGTACGCGTCGATGCAGTGGGTGAACTTCTCGATGCGCGACGGCGTCGGACATCGCGCCGCCGCCGCCGGGACGGGCCAGCCGGCGCGCCGATCCGGTCAGTGGCGTGCTGGCGTGGCAAGGCGGCTTCGTGGCCTTGCTGGACGTGCCGCGCCTGTGCCGGCTGGGCGGAGAGGCCGATCATGTGGCTTGAAATCGGGGTTGGCCTGTTGCTGCTGTTCGCGCTGGCGCAGGCTGCCGTGCTGGTCAGGCTCTGGCGCCAGTCGCAGCAGTTGCAGCGCGACGTTGCCGCGTTGTCGCATGGCATGAGCCACGTCAGCACCGATGTGCCGACCTCGATGCTGGTCACCGCGCTGGGCCGGCTGGAGCGACGCATCGGGCTGATCGAAGCAGCCGCCGCAGGCGCGCCAGTCCTACGAGCTGGCCCAGCAGCTTGCGCGTGACGGTGCCGATGTCGAGCAACTGATCACGCGCTGCGGGTTGTCGCGCGACGAGGCGCGGCTGGTCCTGCAGATGCATTCGCTCAATCCCTGAGAGCCGGCGCCGAGATCGGTTGCCGGGTGCGCGCCGGCATGTCGATGCGCCCTGCCGGTCATTCCTCGGCGGCATCGTAGACGGCGGCCAGAACCGAGGCGGCCGACGCGTACAGCAGCACCGGCACATCCTCGCGCAGTCGCAACGCCACCAGCAGGGCGGCGATCTGCGGATCGTGGTGCATCGGCAGCCCCAACTGCCTGCGCACGTGCGAGCAGGCTTTCCAGCGATTCGGCCGGCATCGGCCTGACCTCGCCGGCGCCGCTGGCCAGGCGCAGGCTGACCCGCGGTCGATCCATGGGCGTACTCATGCGGTGGCCTGCAGCAGCACGGCGCTGTGCCGGCCCGAGGGCTGCGGCAAGCCGACCTGGCAGATCAACTGGTCAAGCAGCACGCCGCAGGCGGCCAGTCGCTGGCGCAGGGGCGTGAACTGGCGTTCCAGCCGCTGCGCGGTTTCCGCGCGTTCGGCCCACAGGCGCACCGCCAGCCGCGGTTCGTGCAACTGCAATTCGCCCTGCAGCGGGCCCAGTGCGGGCAGGTCCAGCGCAAAGCCCAGGGTCCAGCCCTGGCTGCCGTCGTTGGCGTCGGTGGAGAACTCCAGCTGGATCTGCAGTACATCGCGACCCTCTTCGCCCTGCACGGGAATCTCGATCATCCATGCCGACAACGGACTGGCACTGGCTTCGAGCTGCGCCACTTCGACGCGAGCCAGCGCCGCCTTCACATCGCCGTGCAAACGATCCAGCAAGGGACCCGCTTCGCCATCGGCCGGCACGAGTGCCAGCGGCAATCGCGCCTGTGCCTGCAGGCCACGCTGCAGCAACGGCGGGGCGGTGTCGCTGCGATTGGGCGGCGGTGGCGCCTCCGCGCGCTGGTCGAGCAGGGCGGACAGACGCAACAGGGCGCCCTTCCAGTCGTCTTCGGCCAGCGCGGCCAGTGTGGCCGGATTGGCATGCGGCTGGGCCAGCTTCGATTCGAGGAAAAGACCGCTGCGGCTGATCGCTTCGCGCAGGCCTTCGCCACGGGTGACGTCCGCCGGTGTGCGCACGGATTGTTCGAGCAGGGCCAGCGCGGTGCGCAACGCCGGCGGCAACTGGCGCAACACCGGACGCTGGGCCAGCGCGCCCAGCGTGGACAGCAGCGGCGCGTAGCCGTTCTGCTGCGGCAGGCGCTCGCGCAGGACGCGCTGGAAGGTCGGCTCCGCAGCATGCGAGAGTATTTCCAGTTGCGGCTGCGCACCCAGGCTCAGCACGCGGACCTGGAACTGCGCCGGCAACTGGCTGCCAGGCGCTTCGGTTTCCACCGTCAAGGCGCCGATCTGCAGTACCAGCAGCCCCTGCTGGCTCACGCCCAGCGGGCGCGCCGACAACACGGTGCCGATGCGCCAACTCTGCGCAGTGGTTCCGGAGGCGGCACCGGCCCAGGTAAGGGCGGCGAGGCTGATCGGCTGGATGATCAAGGCGGTTCCTGCGCGGGCGGCACGGACGGTGTGCAAGGGTTTGTCAGAAGATACATCGGCCGCACGCACGCAAACTTGAGCGCCGCGCGCAGCGATCTGCAGCGGCGACGGAATCCCGGCGTCGGAGATCCGACGCGATAGCGGGCGAGAACGCGCTAAAGCGATCGCGCGGCCGGCCGATAAGGCATTCATCAGCGCTGAAGCGCACGCGGAGTCACCCCATGGCCGGCAAACGAAAGACGGCGCCCGACGGCGCACACGCCCATGCGCCCGCCGCGAAAACCGACACCGGCCGGTCCGAAGATGCGCTGGTGGTGTTGCCGGCCGATTGCCGCATGGCGGCCCAGGCCGCGCTGAAAGAGGAACTGTTGGGCGCATTGACGGCCGGAGCCATCGTGCTGGACGGCGCCCGGGTCGAGCGTACCGACACGGCCGCCCTGCAACTGCTGGTGGTGTTTCGGCGCGAACTCGACAAATGCGGTGGCACGCTGAGCTGGCGTGGCACGAGTGATGCTCTGAACGAGGCAGCCGGCGTGCTTGGGCTGACGCAAATACTGGAACTGCCGGCCCCCGTGCCGGCTTGAACGAGGTGGCAGCATGGCAAAGATTCTTGCGGTAGACGATTCGGCTTCGATGCGCGGCATGGTGGCATTCACCTTGCGCGGGGCCGGGCACGAAGTGGCCGAGGCCGAAAATGGCCAGCTGGCATTGGAAGTCGCGCGCGGCAGCTCGTTCGACCTGGTGCTGGCCGACGTCAACATGCCGGTCATGGACGGCCTGGCCATGGTGCGCGAGTTGCGCACGATGGACGGCTACAAGGGCGTGCCGATCCTGATGCTGACGACCGAGTCGCATACCGAAAAGAAGATGGAAGGCAAGGCGGCCGGCGCGACCGGCTGGCTGGTCAAGCCGTTCGATCCGGAGCAACTGCTGGCCACGGTCAAGCGCGTACTTGGCTGAGGAACGAAAAATGAGTGCGGTTGACCTGACCCAGTTCCACAAGACGTTCTTCGAGGAAAGCCTGGAAGGGCTCGACGCGATGGAGGCCGCGTTGCTGGCGCTGGATTCGGGTTCGACCGATGCCGAACTGGTACACACGATTTTCCGCGCCGCGCACTCCATCAAGGGCGGTGCGGCGACGTTCGGCTTTACCGACGTGGCAGCGTTCACCCACGTCGCCGAGTCGCTGCTGGAAGAGGTGCGCAGCGAACGCCGCGCGGTGGAAGCGGAGCTGATCGAATTGCTGCTGCGCTCGGTCGATTGCCTGCGCGCCATGCTGGCTCGATCCAGCAGCGGCCAGCCGGTGGCCGATGCCGAGAGCGAGGCGCTGCGCGCCGAGCTCGTGCGGCTGGTCAGTGGCGAGGCTGACCCGACCGCGGCGGTCGCGACGGCCACGGTCGCCGCGGTCAGCGGCTGGGAGATCGGATTCTCCGCGTTGCCGCACCTGCTGCAGACCGGCAACGATCCGCTGCGGCTGTTCCGCGAATTGCAGCAGCTCGGCCGCCTGGAGGTGGTGCGTGCGTTCCTGCTCGACGGCGCGCCGCCGCTGGCCGATCTGGATCCGACCAGTTGCCACCTGGGCTGGGAGTTGCGTCTGCATGGCGACGTCGCCCGCGGCGACATCGATGCGGTGTTCGACTGGCTCGACGGCGATTGCGAACTGACGATCAAGCCGCTGCAGGCAGCATCTTCGGACAATGCCGTCGCCCCCGCGCCGGAGCAGGCGCCGGCGGCGGTGCAGCCGGAGGCACCAGCAGCCGGACGGCCGGTGCGCGAAACCGCCGTTGCCTCCAGCGAAGGCGGCACGATACGCGTGGGGATCGACAAGGTCGACGCGCTGATCAACATGATGGGCGAACTGGTGATCACCCAGTCGATGCTCAGCGACATCGGCGAAAATTTCCAGTTGTCCAAGCTGGAGCACCTGCGCGACGGGCTGGCCCAGCTCGAACGCACCACGCGCGAGCTGCAGGAAAGCGTCATGCGCATCCGCATGCTGCCGATCGGCTCGGTGTTCAACCGTTTTCCGCGCCTGGTGCGCGACCTGGAGCGCAAGCTCGGCAAGCAGGTCCGGCTGGAGTTGCACGGCGAGCACACCGAGCTGGACAAGACGGTGATGGAAAAGATCGGCGATCCGCTGGTGCACCTGGTGCGCAACGCGATCGATCACGGCCTCGAAATGCCTGCGCAGCGCAAGGCCGCGGGCAAGCCGGAAACCGGCATGCTCAAACTCAATGCATATCACGAGGGCGGCAACATCGTGGTGCAGATCAGCGACGATGGCGCCGGCCTCAACCGCGACGCCATCGTTGCCAAGGCGCAACAGCGCGGGCTGATCCAGGCCGGCCAGGAGCTCAGCGACGCCGACGTGGCGGAACTGATCTTCCAGCCGGGCTTCTCCACCGCTGCACAAGCAACCGATCTTTCCGGCCGCGGTGTGGGCATGGACGTCGTGCGGCGCAACGTGCGCGATCTCGGCGGTACCGTCGGCGTACGCAGCATCAGCGGCAAGGGCAGCACGTTCACCATCGCGCTGCCGCTGACACTGGCGATCATCGATGGCCTGGTCACCGCGGTCGGCAGCGAACGCTACATCGTGCCGTTGATCTCGATCGTCGAATCGCTGCGGCTGCGCCCGGAGACGGTGCGCAAGATTGCCGGCGGTGGCGAGGTATTCCATTTCCGCGACGAGTACGTGCCGATCATGCGCCTGCATCACGCTTTCGCCTGTGCCGATGCGGTCACCGACATCGAGCGCGGCATCGTGGTGGTGGTCGAGGACGACGGCCGCCGTGTCGGCCTGCTGGTCGACGACCTGCTCGGCCAGCAGCAGGCGGTGGTCAAGTCCCTGGAAGCGCATTACCAGCGCGTGCAGGGCATCTCCGGCGCCACCATTCTCAGCGATGGTTCGGTCGCACTGATTGTCGACGTGAGCGGCGTGGTACGGCTGGGCCAGCGCCGCAAGGCAGCCTGAGCGGCATTACTTCGCAACTGGCGGTGATCACGCCAAAACCGCGACCCGACGAACGATCGCTGCGCCGCGGATTCTTGCTGCGCCGACGCGCAATCGACTCCCGTCGCACCGACGATGCCGCTCAAGTTTCCACCGGCAGCGCCGAAACAGTCATGGCAGAAGGACGTTCGCGGGCGTCCGTCACCAGGTAGCAGGTAACAGGCATGTACGAAAACAATCAGGATGCGGCACCGGCGTTGCAGCAGCTCACCTTCAATCTGGCTGGCGAGGAGTACGGCGTGGACATTCTCGCCGTGCGCGAAATCCGCGGCTGGTCGCGGGTGACGCGCATTCCGCAGACGCCCGCGCATCTGCTCGGCGTGCTCAATCTGCGCGGCGCGATCGTGCCGATCATGGATCTGCGCCTGCGCTTCGGGCTGGAACGGGAAAGCTACGGCGACAGCACGGTGGTGATCATCCTGGCCATAGCCGAGCGCCTGTTCGGCATCGTGGTGGACGCGGTATCCGATGTCGTCGACATCGACCCGGCAGCGATCAAGCCGGTGCCCGACATGGGCGTGATCGTCGACACCCGTTATCTGAAAGGCCTTGCGACTCACGTCGAGCGCATGGTGATGCTGTTGGACGTTGAGAAGCTCATGCGTCCGGAAGACGTGGAAACACTGGATGCAGCCATGCCGGCCATCCATGAAGTCGAAGTTGCCGCCTGACCGGGAATCAAGATGAAGATCAAGAATTTGAAGCCTTACCTGTTGCGCCTTACCACCTTGACCGTCAAGGCGCGCCTGATCGGCGTGCTCGGGCTGTTGTGCGCAATGTTGCTGGTCGGCGCCTGGATCGGCCTGGGCGGCATGGCCAGGGCGAACGAGAGCGCGCGCAACATCTACCAGAACGAGTTGATCCCGCTGACCAGCATCAACGAGGTGGCACGCGGATCGCTGAACAGTTTCATCGCGCTGAGCGAAGCGGCCTTCCACAAGGACGACAAGGCGATCGTCAAGCAGAAGCTCGACGACGTGGCCAAGACCGAGGCTGCCAATGCGGCCCTGCTCAAGAAGCTGGGCACGACCGAAATGTCGCCGGCGGTCAAGAAGCAGTGGAAAGCGTTCGAGAGCGCCCGCAGCGACGTGTCGTCGTCCTTGTCCGAGATCACCGACGCCCTGAACCAGGCGGACGAAGGTGCCAACGGCATGCTGTATTCCGACGTGCTGCCCAACGTGTCGATCATGAGCTCGGAGATGAGCAAGCTGATCTCCATGCAGGTCGAGGAGAGCCGCCAGCAATACGAATCGGCGCTGGCCAGCTACAACCGCATCCGCGTCATGACCTTCGGCGCGCTCGGCGCCGGCATGTTGCTGGCGGTGCTGATGGCCTTCTTCCTGATCCGCTCGATCGTCGGCACGCTCAACCGGGCGGTGCGCGTGGCGAACGCCATTTCGCAGGGCCAGCTGGGCCACAACATCGTGACCCGCCGCAAGGACGAGCTGGGCAAGTTGCTGGAGGCGTTCCGGCTGATGGACGAGCGGCTCACCCTGACCGTGGGCGAAGTGCGCCGCGGTTCGGATGCGGTCAGCACGGCCGCGCAGCAGATCGCCCACGGCAACGACGACCTCAGCCAGCGCACCCAGGAACAGGCCTCCAGCCTGGAGGAGACTGCCTCCTCGATGGAGGAAATGACATCGACCGTCAAGCAGAATGCCGAGAACGCCAGCCACGCCAACCAGCTTGCCCGCGGTGCCCGTGAACAGGCCGAGCGCGGCGGCGAAGTGGCCGGCAAGGCGATCGTGGCGATGAGCGAGATCAACAGCTCCAGCAGCAAGATCGCGGACATCGTGGGACTGATCCAGGAGATCGCCTTCCAGACCAATCTGCTGGCGCTGAACGCCGCGGTGGAAGCGGCCCGCGCCGGCGAGCAGGGCCGCGGCTTTGCCGTGGTCGCCACCGAAGTGCGCAGCCTGGCGCAGCGCAGCGCCGGCGCCGCCAAGGAGATCAAGGGCCTGATCAACGACAGCGCCGAGAAGGTGCGCAGCGGTTCGGAACTGGTCAACCAGTCCGGCAAGGCGCTGGCCGAGATTGTCGACAGCGTGAAGAAGGTCACCGACATCGTGGCCGAGATTGCCGCGGCCAGCCAGGAGCAATCGGCCGGCATCGACCAGGTCAACAACGCGGTCATGCAGATGGACGAGATGACCCAGCAGAATGCCGCGCTGGTCGAGGAAGCGGCTGCCGCCGCCCGTGCCATGCAGGAACAGGCTGGCGAACTGACCCAGCAGGTGGGCTTCTTTCATCTCAACGAGGCTGCTGCGGCGACATCCGCAAAGCCCGCGCCGACGCGCGCGCAAACGGTGGCAGCGGAGGCCGAAGCGGTTTTCGCCGCCGTGCGCAGCGCGCCGGTGGCAACCCTGCCGCCGTCGCGCCCGCAGCGGGCCGCGGCTGATGCAACCCAAGCTGGTGTCTGGAAGGAGTTCTGAGCGTGAACGCGGTGGTCGGCACGTTTGATGAACATGGCACGCTCCCGGCAGGCAGCGGACCCGTGCTGGGTCAGGCCGACTTCCAGTACCTGCGTGCCTTCGTGCTGGAGCATTGCGGCATCGCGCTGGGCGAACACAAGCATCAGCTGGTGCAGGGGCGGTTGTACCGGCGCTTGCGCGCGCTGGGCCTGTCGAATTTCAGCAGTTACTGCGAGCTGTTGCGGAACGATCCGCACAGCGAACTGGGCGAACTGGCCAGCGCGATCAGCACCAATGTGACCTCGTTCTTCCGCGAAGTGCATCACTACGACCTGCTGGTAAATGACTTGCTGCCGCGCTGGCTGGATGAGAAACGCCGCGCGGGAGACCGCCTGCGGATCTGGTCGGCGGGCTGTTCCACCGGCGAGGAGCCCTACGCGCTGGCGATGGTGCTGGCCGAGGCGCTGGAAAGCCGTGCCAGCACGGTGGACGCCCGGATCCTGGCCACCGACCTGTCGCCCCAGGCGCTGGAAACCGCGCGCAAGGGCGTCTATTCGCTGGAGCGCATCGCCGGCATCAGCGAGGAGCGCTGCCGTCGCTGGCTGCTGCGTGGAAGCGGCGAGTTCGAAGGCCTCGCCTGCGTGCATCCGCGCCTGCGCGAACTGGTCACCATCGAGCCGCTGAACCTGTTGCATCCCTGGCCGATGCGCGGTCCGTTCGACGCGATCTTCTGCCGCAACGTGGTGATCTATTTCGACCAGCCGACCAAGCAGCGCCTGTTCAAGCGCTACGCCGAGCTGCTGCCGGTGGGCGGCTACCTGTTCCTCGGTCATTCCGAATCGCTGCACGGCATCAACGATCAATTCGAGCTGATCGGGCGCACGGTCTACCGGAAGATCGCCGGATGAGCCTGCTGGCCGACAGGCGTCTGCAACCGCTCCGACCCAGGCGCCGGCGCTGCCGGGCTTCGAGCATCTGCGCCGCTATTGGGACCCGACGCAGGCGTGCATGACGGTGAAGGTGCTGCCCGGGGAGTTCTATGTCAGCACGCAGCACGAGCTGGTCACCACCGTGCTCGGCTCCTGCGTCGCCGCCTGCATCCACGACGCGCGCCGCGGCATCGGCGGCATGAACCATTTCATGCTGCCCGAGCCGCGCGGCGAGCGCGACGGCTGGTCGTCGACGGTGGGACGCGCGGCGCGCTACGGCAGCGACGCGATGGAGCAACTGATCAACGCGATCCTGATCGCGGGCGGCCAGCGGGCCGACCTGCAGGTCAAGATATTCGGCGGCGGGCGGGTGCTGGCGCAGCTCACCGACATCGGCCAGCGCAACATCGACTTCGTGCAGCGCTACATCGCCACCGAAAAGCTGAACCTGTGCGCATCCGACCTGGGCGACGTATATCCGCGCCAGGTGCAGTTCTTCCCCGACAGCGGCAGGGCCCGCGTGCGCCTGCTGCGTCGCCATGACGACGTGGCGCTGGTGGCCGACGAGCCCGGTTACCTCAAGCGTTTGGCAAATGACCCGATAAAGGGTGAGGTCGAGCTTTTCTAGCGGTGTCTGGCACCGCGAAGATCGACGAGGCTGCCGTCGAATGCGACGCGGCTTGAGCTTTTTTGGCAAGTGAGACGGATGGCAATGGAAAGAGTGCGTGTTCTGGTAATCGACGATTCGGCTTTGGTACGCAAGCTGATGACGGCGATGCTTGCCTGCGATCCGGCGATCGAGGTGGTCGGTACCGCCGCCGATCCGCTGATCGCGCGCGAGAAGATCAAGCAGCTCAATCCGGACGTGCTGACGCTGGACGTCGAGATGCCGCACATGGACGGTCTGACCTTTCTCGAAAACCTGATGCGCTTGCGGCCGATGCCGGTGGTGATGGTGTCGTCGCTGACCGTGCAGGGGGCCGACGTGACGCTGCGTGCACTGGAGCTGGGCGCGGTCGACTTCCTCGCCAAGCCCAGCAGCGACCTGGCCAACAGCTTCGGTGCCAGTGCACAGGAGATCTGCGCCAAGGTGAAGCTGGCCGCCACGGCGCGCCCGCGGGCGCGCACGGCGGTACGCAAGCTGGACGTGCCGCCGAGGCTCTCGGCCGATGCCGTGCTGCCGCGCGCGCAGACGGCCGGGTCCCGCGGCGGCAGCCCGATCATCGTGATCGGTGCCTCCACCGGCGGTACCGAGGCGGTGCGCGTGCTGCTCGAGGCCATGCCGCCGGATGCGCCGCCGATCCTGGTGACGCAACACATCCCCGCGGCCTTCAGCGGCCCGTTCGCGATGCGTATGGACCGTTGTTCGGCGATGCGCGTGTGCGAAGCGCAGGACGGCCAGCCGATCCAGACCGGCCACGCCTACATCGCCCCCGGCAGCCACCACCTGCTGGTGATGTGGGATGGCGCCAAATACGTATGCCGGCTGCACGACGGTCCGCCGGTGAACCGGCACAAGCCCAGCGTGGACGTGCTGTTCCGCTCGATGGCCGCCAGTGCCGGCGCCAGCGCAATCGCGGCGTTGCTGACCGGCATGGGCGACGACGGTGCGCGCGGACTGCTCGAACTGAAACAGGCCGGTGCCGCGACGCTGGTGCAGGACGAAGCCAGTTCGGTCGTATGGGGCATGCCCGGCGCCGCCTGGAAACTCGGCGCGGCCAACGAAATGCTGCCGCTGGATCACATTGCCGCGCGCCTGCTGACGCTGGCGCGCCAACCTCATGACGGCGTTTCACGCGCCTGACCTTCGGACAACGGCCCATGCTTTCCTCATCCCGAATCACCCGGCTCTTCGCTGCCCAGCCCATCTACGGCTGGCTTGCCAGCACGCTGGCCCTGTTGCTGGCCCTGCTGTGGCAACCGGCATGGCTGGCGCCGTTGCTGATCGTGGTGCTGACGGCGGTGTGGATCGTCGAAAGCCGTCGCCACGCCCCGGCCGCGCCGCCGGTGGCCGTGGTCAGCAACAGCACGCCGGTGCGCGAGGCGCTCGAAGACGTGCGCGGGGCGCTGGTCGACGAGCTCGGCCACGCCACCCGCGAGTTGCACCAGGGGCTCGACCTGCTGAGCGATGCGGTGTCCGAACTGGGCGGCGGCTTCGATGGCCTGTCGCACAAGACCGGCCTGCAGCAGTCGCTGCTCAAGCAGATCATCGACGTGCAGAAAGGTGGCGTCTCGGTACAGGATTTCGCCGCGCGCACCGGCGACCTGCTGCAGCATTTCGTCGGCATGATCGTGCAGATGTCGCGCGAGAGCCTGCGCATCGTCTATCGCATCGATGGCATGGCCAAGGAGATGGACGCCGTGTTCGGCCTGTTGAAGAACGTCAACACGATTGCCGAGGAAACCAACCTGCTGGCGCTGAACGCCGCGATCGAGGCGGCCCGGGCCGGTGAGTCTGGCCGCGGTTTTGCGGTGGTGGCCGGCGAGATCCGCAACCTGGCCAGCAACTCCAACCAGTTCAACGAGCAGATCGGCAGCCATGTCGAGCGTGCGCGCACGGCGATGGAGCAGTTGCGCGGCCTGGTCGGCACGATGGCCTCGCAGGATTTGAACGTGGCGCTGTCCGCCAAGGGCGGCATCGACGCGATGATGGCGCACGTTACCGAGAGCGACGCGCGCACCAGCGCCGTCGCCGACCAGGTGGTCGAGATCAATCGCGGTCTCGGCAGCGACGTCTCCACCACGATCAGGTCGCTGCAGTTCGAGGACATCCTCAGCCAGTTGCTGCGCCAGACCCGCACCCGCCTGGTCGAGCTGCAGGAGGTCGTGGGCGAATGCACGCGTGACATCGAGGAGCTCGCCTGTGCGCCGGTCGATGCCGAGGTTCTGGTCGAACATGCGCAACGGGTACGCAGCCGGCTGGCGATCCAGCGCGAGAAGGCGCGCCTGCGCTCGCGCGGCCCGGCGCTGCAGAGTTCGATGGACGCCGGCGAAATTGAATTGTTCTGAAGGAGCGCCACATGATCGTCCACCACGACAGCGAACACGATTGCCTGACCCTGCAACTGGGCGAGCGCTTCGATTTCAGCATCCATCGCGATTTCCACGACGCCTGCCTCGGCAGCGAAAGCACGGCGCGCAGCTATGTCATCGATCTGGGCGAGGTGACCAGCATGGACAGCTCCGCGCTGGGCATGCTGCTGCTGTTGCGCGAACATGCGGGCGCCGATCGCGCCGAGATCCGCATCGTCAATGCCGGTAGTGAACTGCGCAACACCCTGCGCGTGGCTGGCTTCGAGAAATTGTTCGTACTGCACTGAGCCGTTCGCATGGCATCGCCGGCCAGCTCCGAGCGGCCGGGAAACATCGGAGGCAAGTACAAAAAAAGGCTCCTTGCGGAGCCTTTTTCATGGACGCTGCAGCAGGGATTACCAGGTGCGCACGCTGGCTACGCTCACGCTGTAGTTCGCCATGCCGGCCTGGAGGTGGAACTGCCGGCCGAGGTCGAAGTTGGCCGATGCGCCGGGGGCGATGTTGGTGGTGCCGGCGGGCCAGGCCTTCTTGGTCTGCATCACGTTGCCGTCGGCGCTTTTCGCCTCGACCACGATCTGCGCGGCGGACGGGGTGGCGCAATTGTTGACCAGTTCGCCGCTAAGGCTGAGCTTCATCGTCGAACCGGCGCCGGTGTAGGACGTCTTGAAATCCTTGACGACGAAGTCGCTGGGCGAGCATTCGGCACGCACACCCAGAGGCACAAGCAAGAGCAGGGTCGAAACAAGCAGAGTTTTCATGAGCACAATTCCATCATTGCGAAAGCCATATAGGGGAGCCGACGTGGGCCGACACCCACGGAATCGGCACCGATGGCGAAAACTTTAGCCGGTGCCTTGCAGTTCCATGCGCGATCGTATGGTTGTGCTGTGCCGTGAGGCTGTGCCTGCCCGTGCGCGGGTCTACGGGCTCGCCGTGCCGTGTTCGATGAACCAGAGGCCGGCAAACAGCTTCGGGTCGATCGAGTAGCCGGCGGCGGCGCGGGCGAACAGCCACGCGCCGGCTTCACGGCGAGGCACCTCGTGTACCACGATGTTTTCGGTTTCATCGCCGCCACCGGGGCCGACTTTCTCCAGATCCCACGCGCGCACGAAGGTGATCATCTCGGTGCTCATGCCGGATGACGACGGCCCGCGATGGACGAACTCCACCCGCCGGCAGCGGTAACCGGTCTCCTCTTCCAGTTCGCGCCGGGCCGCGAGCAGGGCACTTTCGTCGGCCTGGTCGACCAGATCACCGACGAGGCCAGCCGGCATCTCGATGGTGTTCTGCAGGATCGACACGCGATACTGCTCGACGAACAGCACCTTGTCGTCCGCCGTCACTGCCAGGATGATCACCGCGCCGCCGGGGTTGTTGCGCTCGGCGTATTCCCAGCGGCCGCGCTTGCGCAGGCTCAGCCAGCGACCTTCGCAGAGGGTTTCCACCGGGGCGCCGGCATCGGCCGGAAGGTGACTGGAGGAATCGTTCATCGGTGATCGCGTGTCCGGGCAGAACCAATGGGCATGTTGAACCGTCCGCCCGGCAGCGACAACCGGCGACGCCGCATGGTGCGGTCGCATGCCTGCCCCGGCATCGACGTCGTCGCCGCGCGGGCTTCAGCGCAGCAATGCGTGCAGGCGGCTGCGGGTGAACGCGCCGAAGCGCAGTTGTTCGCACAGGCCCTCGAGCCGATCGGGTTGCGGGCGTCGGCGCAGCAGCATCTCGATCGTGCTGGCGCCGGGCGCGTCCAGCGCGATGCGGGTGAGCCGGCGATAAAGCCGCGCCTGTTCGGCGTGTTCGCGCAGCCTTGCAGCACACGCGG
This sequence comes from uncultured Gammaproteobacteria bacterium, assembly GCA_963828675.1. GTDB lineage: Bacteria > Pseudomonadota > Gammaproteobacteria > Xanthomonadales > Rhodanobacteraceae > Rhodanobacter. The sequence goes on along the minus strand of CAWHFQ010000002.1, from coordinate 1,042,237 downwards.
CGGCGCCGCGCAGGCGCAGGAAGGCGACTTCGTCGATGCGGTCGAGCAGGATGTCGAGGCTGCCGAAATGGGTGAGCAGGGCAGCGGCGGTTTTCGCGCCGATCCCGGGGACGCCGGGAATGTTGTCGACCGCATCGCCGCACAAGGCGAGATAGTCGGCGACCTGGTGCGGGTGCACGCCAAGCTTTTCGTGCACGCCGGACGGCCCCCAGCGAACGCCGCGGGCATAGTCCCACTGCTCGTCGTGCTCGCCCAGCAACTGGCCGAAGTCCTTGTCGGCCGAGACGATCACGCTGCGCCAGCCCAGCGCGCGCAGGTTCCACACGGTGCTGCCGATCAGGTCGTCGGCCTCGAAGCTGTGGTCGATCATCAAATGCACGCCGAGCGCTTCGGTGATCGCGCGGCACTGCACGAACTGACGTTCCAGATCCGGTGGCGGCAGTTCGCGGTTGGCCTTGTAGGCGGGAAAGATGCCGTTGCGGAACGAGCTGGTCAGCGAGGCGTCGAACGCCACCGCGATGTGCTCGGGCTGCACGCGCTCCAGCAGCTCGCACAGGAAGCGGGTGTAGCCGTGCACCGCGTTGACCGGATGGCCGTCGGCATCATGGAACTCGTCCGGCATCGAATGCCAGGCGCGGAACACGTACAGGCTGCCATCGATCAGATGGACGGCTGGACGTCCGTCGGCCGGGATGGTCAAGGCGTCCACGTGCGCAACAGGTCGGCCAGTGCCGGGCGGTCGCGATCGGGTACCTCGATCTGCGGCGTGCCGAGATGGACGAAGCCGACGACGTGCTCGCTGTCGGCCAGGCCGAGGATGCCGGCCACCTCGCGGTCGTAGGCGGCCCAGCCGGTCAGCCATTGCGCGCCGTAGCCCAATGCGTATGCGCCCAGCAGGATGTTGTAGGCGACGTTGCCGGCACACAGTTTCTGCTCGATCTCCGGCACCTTGCTGTCGGCATGCAGGCGGGCAACCACCACCATCACCAGCGGCGCGAAGGTGTAGCGCAGGCGCTCCTTCTCCAGCTTGGCCTCGGAAAGATCCGGGTTGTTGCGGATGGCGATCGCGGCCAGCCGCTGGCCAAACACCAGTTTCGCTTCGCCGTGCAGGCGAATCAGCCGGAACGGCACCAGCTTGCCGTGATCGGGCACGCGGATCGCCGCTTCCAGCAGTTCGTGCAGAGCTGCCTCGTTCGGCGCCGGTTCGCCGAGTTGGCGCGAGGGCACGGAGTGGCGTTGCTGGAGCAGGCGCAGGGCAGCGGACATGGACCGATTCTTTCGACGGGGAACGCCCATGCTAGCGGGCAGGCCGGGCGGGCGCGAACTTCACGCCGACAGCGGCAGCTTGAACGAGCCGGGCAGCAGGGCGGCGACGCTGGTTGTCTGCTTATCGCCATGAAGGTTGGCCAGCAACACCGGCATGGCGTCGTCGCACAGTTCGGACATCACCTGGCGGCAGGCGCCGCACGGGCTGACCGGCGCTTCGGTATCGGCGATCACCGCCAGCACGGCGAAGTCGCCTGGCCGGCAACCGGCGGCGATGGCGCTGAACAGGGCGGTACGTTCGGCGCAGTTGCACAGGCCGTAGGCGGCGTTTTCCACGTTGCAGCCGCTGAAGCGGCGGCCGTCGCGGGTCAGCAGTGCGGCACCGACCTGGAAGTTGGAGTAGGGCGCGTAGGCCAGCTCGCGCGCGCTGCGTGCCAGAGCCAGAAGGTCATCGAAAGCGTCGGGAGTTGCGGGCATCGGGGTCTCCGGCGAGCCCCGGGGCAGCATGCGCCGGCGGGCCAGCTTACTCTTTCGGACTGGGCCGGATCAAAGCCTGCCAGTCCCGCTAAGATGTCCGGACCACCGTCTCCAGGGGACTGCTCATGCCGATCACCGTTGCCGCTTTGCGCGAAACCGCTGCCGGGGAACGGCGCGTGGCGATCACGCCCGAGATGGCGAAGAAGCTGCGCGGCAAGGGCCTGCGCGTGTTGCTGGAGCACGACGCCGGGCGTGCCGCGGGCTTTCCCGACAGCAGCTATGCCGAAGCGGAGTTCGCCGATGCTGCCGGGGTGCTGGCGCAGGCGGATCTGCTGGCCTGCGTGTTGCCGCCGCAGGACTCGGCATTTGCCGGCCTGCGCGAGGGCAGTGTGGTGGTCGGCCAGTTGCGTCCCTATGGTGCCGCCGAGCGCGTCGCGGCGCTGACCGCGCACAAGCTCACCGCGTTCTCGCTAGAGCTGTTGCCGCGCACGACCCGTGCGCAGGCAATGGATGTGCTGAGTTCGCAGGCGGCCGTGGCCGGTTATCGCGCCATGCTGATCGCCGCCGAGGCGTCGCCGAAATTCTTCCCGATGCTGACCACCGCCGCCGGCACGATCCGGCCGTCGAAGGTGCTGGTGATCGGTGCCGGCGTGGCCGGGTTGCAGGCGATCGCCACGGCGCGCCGGCTCGGTGCGCAGATCGAAGGTTACGACGTGCGTCCGGAGACGCGCGAGCAGGTGGAATCGCTGGGCGCGAAGTTCCTCGATCTGGGGGTCAGCGCGGCCGGCAGCGGCGGCTATGCGCGCGAGTTGTCGGCGCAGGAGCGTGCGGCGCAGCAGCAGGCGCTGGCCGATCACCTGAAATCGTTCGACGTGGTGGTCAGCACCGCCGCGGTGCCGGGACGGCCGGCCCCGAAAATCCTTGCTGCCACGATGGTCGAGGGCATGAAGCCTGGCGCGCTGATCGTCGACCTGGCTGCCGAGAGCGGTGGCAACTGCGAATTGACCCGGCCGGGCGAGCGGGTCGAGCATGGCGGCGTGGTGATCCTGGGTCCGCTCAACCTGCCGGCTGGCGCGCCGCTGCACGCGTCGGAGATGTATGCGCGCAACGTGTTCAACTTCGTCGAGTTGCTGGTGCGCGATGGCGAACTGAAACCGGATTTCGACGACGAGCTGGTGGCGAAGAGTTGTTTGAGTCATGCCGGCGAGACGCGCTTCCCCGCGCCGCAGGGCGGCTGAGCAAGGCTCCCGCAAGTTCCGGAAGGCCTGCAGGAAAACGCCCCGCGCAAGGCGGAGCGTTTTTGCCGGTCAGGGTTGATCGGGGCCGGCAGGTGGCGACGGCGAACGGCCGTGTCCGTGCCGTTCATCCCAGTGCAGGCGTTCGGCGGGCGGCAGCGAATCCCATTCGCGGATCAGTCGCTCTCGCTGTGCCGGCGGCAATCGCTGGAAGCGCTCGAAGATGGCGTGCAACTGCTCGCGTTGCTGTGGCGGCAACTGGCGGAACTTGCGCCTGTTCTCGCGCGCCTGCCTGCGCTCGTCCGGGGTCATCTGCTGCCAGCGGGCGATGTGCTGGCGGACCTCCTCGCGTTTTTCCGGTGGCAGGGTCACCCAGTGTTCGGCGCGCTGGAGCATGTGCGACTGTTTGCGCGGCGACATGCTGTCCCACTCTTTCTGCAGCGGTGCCAGCACCTCTCGCTGGGCGGGGTCGAGGCTGTTCCATGCGCGCGGCGACGGCATGTCGGCATGGGGCGGTGGTGATGCATCCTGTGCATGCAACGGCGTCGAGGCGACTCCGCCGAACAGGACGGCCAGCAGCAGCGGCAGGATCGGACGAAGGATTCGGGTCATGGCTCAGCGGGCCGTGGCATGGCTGCTGGTGGACGCCAGCCAGCCGTAGAAGTCGAGGTTCTGGTAGAGGTTCGGATCGGTCTTGTCGGCGTCCGGCGGCAGTTCGCTGTCCAGGTCGTCCGCGCTGCTGGCGACGTGCGTCGCGGTGGTGGCGTGCTGCGGCGGCAAGGGTTGCCACACCATCATCGCGGCCAGCGCGATCACGGCGAAGGCGCCGGTGGGGATCAGCCAGCGTGCGGTGCGGTGCGTCGGCGCGTGCGTCGCCTCCAGCGCCTGTCGCCGCGCGGCGCGCAGGCGCCCGGCGGTGGTCGGATCGATGCTTCGGGCGGCCTCGTGCCAGAGTCCGCGGGCGCGCTGTTCGAAATGCTTGTCGGGCGAGGTCATCGCCAGTCCTCCAGTTGATCGCGCAGATGATGCATTGCGCGTGACAGATGGGTTTTCACGCTGCCTTCGGAACATCCCATGGCGCGGGCGGTTTCCGCCACGTCGAGTCCTTCCAGCATGCGCAGCATGAATGCCTCGCGCTGGCGTTGCGGAAGTTGCCTGACCGCAGCGGCCATGTCCGCGTACGACTGCACGTCGTGCAGCCGGTCGAGCGGACCCTGGCCGGGGTCGGCAGGCTCCCACACGGGCAACTCGTCGCCGCTGTCGTCGCGCCCGCCACCGAGCCAGCCCACCACGATCGAGCGCACTTTGCGGCGGCGCTGCAGGTCGACGATGCGCCGACGCAGGATGCCCCAGAACAGCGGCGCCCACTCCGTGGCAGGCTTGAACCGATAGTGCTTGACCAGCCGCAGCATGGCGTCCTGTACTGCATCCATCGCGTCCTCGCGATGGCGCAACTGCAACTCGGCCATGCGGAACGCGCGCCGCTCCACCTGCGTCAGAAACGCATCCAGCGTGGCAGGCGTTTCGCGCTCATCGAGCGGCAGCGCGGCGTCGAATGTGCCGACTGCGCCGCTCATGGCCGCATCGTCCGCTTCGTCGGAACCGGCATCCTCGGACTCCATCGGTGGATCTCCCGTGTTCAACGCGGCAGGCGGGGGCAGGTTGACGCGGGCCGGGAGGTGGCCGCCGACAGGGCAAGTCCTGGCCGGCCCGGTGCGCGCGTGCGCGCACCGGTGGTTTCGCCGAGGCGAGCGCGGTCCCGAAGTCGTGCGGGGTTCCCGTATGATGCAGGCACGATGTCCTGGCGGGCGGTTCTCATAGGGGATGGGGTCATGATCGACGGTTTCCTGGCGCTGTATATCTTCATGCTGGCCGCATTCACCGGCTATGAAATCATCGCGCGGGTGCCGGTGATCCTGCACACGCCGCTGATGTCCGGGTCCAACTTCGTCCACGGCATTGTGCTGGTTGGAGCGATGATTGCGCTAGGCCACGCGAACACGCCGTTCGAGATCGCGATCGGTTTCATCGGCGTGCTGCTCGGTGCCGGCAACGCCGCCGGCGGCTACGTGGTGACCGAGCGGATGCTGGAGATGTTCAAGTCCAGCAAGCCGGACGCCGGCCGGCCTGAATCAAGCAAGGGAGCCAAGTGATGAGCTGGCTGCCCACCTTCATCAAGGCTTGCTACTTCCTCGCCGCGCTGCTGTTCATCCTCGGCCTGAAACGCATGAGTTCGCCGCGCACGGCGCGCGGCGGCATCGTGTGGGCCGGCTACGGCATGCTGCTGGCGGTGCTGGCCACGTTCTTCCTGCCGGACATGCACAACCGCGGGCTGATCATCGCCGCGGTGCTGATCGGCGTCAGTGCCGCGTGGTGGAGCGGCAGGCGCGTGGCGATGACCGCGATGCCACAGATGGTGGCGCTGTACAACGGCATGGGCGGCGGCGCGGCGGCGGCTATCGGTGCCGTCGAGTTGATCGGTTTCGCGCGATCGTCGGGACTGCTGCACGCGGTGCCCGACACTTCGCCGCTGCGGCCCGAAGCCTGGGCGGTGAACGGCCTGCCGCCGGCGCTGTCGCCGGTGGAACTGGCGCTGGGCGTGCTTGGCGCGCTGATCGGCGCGGTGAGTTTTTCCGGCTCGCTGATTGCCTTCGCCAAGCTGCAGGGTTGGCTGGACAAGCGCTTCGTGTTTGCCGGCCAGCGCGCGGTCAACCTGTTGCTGCTGGCAGGAGCGGTGGTCGTCGGCATCGTGCTTGCGACGGGTCATGCCAGTGTGCCGTCGATCGCGGCGTTCTTCGTGCTGGCATTGCTGTTCGGCCTGATGATGACGCTGCCGATCGGCGGTGCCGACATGCCGGTGGTGATCTCGCTGTACAACGCGTTCACCGGCTTGGCCGTGGCGTTCGAGGGTTTCGTGCTGGGCAACGAGGCGATGATCATCGCCGGCATGGTGGTCGGCGCGGCCGGCACGCTGCTGACCCAGTTGATGGCCAAGGCGATGAACCGTTCGATCGGCAACGTGTTGTTCGGAAGCTTCGGTGCGGCTGGCGGCGAGGCGCAGGCGATCGAGGGAGCGCAGAAACCCGTCGACGCCGCCGACGCGGCAGTGATGATGGCCTACGCCGAGCGCGTGGTGATCGTGCCCGGCTACGGCATGGCGGTGGCGCAGGCGCAGCACAAGGTGTGGGAGTTCGCGCAGTTGCTGATCAAGCGCGGCGTGAAGGTGAAATTCGCGATCCATCCGGTGGCCGGCCGCATGCCAGGCCACATGAACGTGCTGCTGGCCGAGGCCGGCGTGCCGTACGACCTGATCGCCGACATGGACGACATCAACCCGGAATTCCCGGCCACCGACGTGGCGCTGGTGATCGGCGCCAACGACGTGGTCAATCCACTGGCGAAGACCGATCCGACCTCGCCGATCTACGGCATGCCGATCCTCGACGTGAGCGCAGCCAGGCAGGTGATCGTGATCAAGCGCGGCAAGGGCACTGGCTTCGCCGGCATCGAGAATGCGCTGTTCTATGCCGACAACACCCGCATGCTGTATGGCGATGGCCAGGCTGCCGCGGGAGAACTGGTCACGGCGGCCAAGGAGATCGACGCCTGATCGACCGCGTTTTTCGCGGCGATTCGAAACTTGCTCAGCGTTTGCGCGGCGGACGCCAGGCCAGCCATGCGGCCAGCAGCACGGCCGGTACCGTCCAGCCGATATCCGCAGGCGACAACGCCAGCCGCGTCAGTTGCCACAGCATGCCGAATCCCGCTGTCCGCAGCGCCTCGATCAGGCCCAGGCCCATGCTGCCGGCGATCAATAGGCCGGCGATCAGCAGGTTGACGTAGAGCGCTGCCAGTACGGTGGCGCACGAGGCCAGCCATGCCGCGCCGATTCCCGCGGGGCGTACCCAATGGCGGATGGTCAGAGCCAGCAGCACGCCGGCAGGCACTTCCAGCCACGGCAACGGGCGGCCAACGTACAACGTCGCCACCATCCATATCGCCCCGGCAGCGAGTCCCAGCATGACGGCGATGAACAGCCCGGATACCGCCGCGACCACGTTGCGCGGGCTCATCGAGGGCACGACCGGAAGGGTGGAAGCACGTATTTGTCCGTCTGGCAAAGCCGCCATCATAACGTGACGCCGGAGAACCACGAGACGGGTTGTCCTTGAGTTCGATGCTTCCGGCCTGATCTGTGACAAGCAGGGCCGCCCGGTGGACGGCATAATAGACAACCCGGGTACGACGCAAGGTCGTGCCCGCAAGACAGGATTGGCGAGTGGCATGAGTGGTTTCAGTCTGAGCAGCGAACCCTTCACCCTGATGCGTGATTGCAGCGCCGTCATGGTGCCGCAAGGCGACACGGTGACCCTGCCGGCCGGCCAGATCGGCTACATCACGCAGGCGTTGGGCGGCAGCTTCACCGTTTATGTGGAAGGCAACCTGTTTCGCATCGCCGGCGATGATGCCGATGCGCTGGGCAAGGAACGGCCCGCACCGATCCAGGTGCCGGACGACGCCACCAATGCCGATGTGGAGAAGCTGGCGTGGGATCAGTTGCGCACCGTGTTCGATCCGGAAATTCCGGTCAACGTGGTCGAGTTGGGGCTGGTCTACGATCTCAGCCTCGAGCAGACCGAATCCGGTGAGCGCAAGGTCTACGTGAAGCTCACGCTGACCGCCCCGGGCTGCGGCATGGGTGACATTCTGGTCGATGACGCACGCACCAAGCTGGAGATGATTCCCACGGTGGCCGAGGCGGATGTGGATCTGGTGTTCGATCCGCCGTGGAGCCATTCGATGATGTCCGACGCGGCCAAGCTCGAAACCGGCATGCTCTGAGTTCGCCGCCCGGGGCGTCGACACCGTCGAGTGCCCGCAACATCCTGCGCTCTCTCCATGGCCGGCACAGCGAGCTTCGAGCAACAAGCAGTCCGCTCGTCACGCGGCAATCACGGTGATGTGAGCGGCAGTCAACGATCTGCCACGTTTCCGTGCCGCCGATCTTCCACGCTGTGACTGTCATCACCCAGCGTAGGAAAAAGTCAGATTGTGACAGCGGATCGCAAGGAATAACGTAATCCAGTCCGTCATCGGGGAGGTTGACGGATGATCCTTTAACGGGTTGATCGCCGTTTTGCAGCTACGCGTCCACGCGCTGTCCCAGCAAGGAATGCCAGGGGGAAGACAGCCCGGGTCCGGACGTATTTTGGGATCGCTGGACAGCTAACGAACAAGGCGTCGTGCCTCGCACGGCATTTCCTGCATGGGGCCACGCGGCCGCATCGGTCCCGTTTGTCCCGAAATATTGTCTAGGAGCTTTAAAATGCCCAACCATTTCCGTCTGAAACTGCTGGTTGCCGCGATTGGCATGGCTACCGCTTCGGTAGCCACGGCAGCGAACACACAGACTTTGCGCGCACAGAATCTCGGGGCGATACCGGCCAGCTCGCTGGCTGCGCACCTGAATCTGGGCCAGAACATGTCGCTGGCGCCACGCAGTGCCGTCGCCCTTGCCGGCGGCCACAAGGTCGTGCGCCAGCAGCAGATGTTCCATGGCGTACCGGTTTACGGCCGCAGCATTGCGGTAGTGCAGGACGCGCAGGGCAATGCGCTGCGGGCCACCGGTGAGCTGATGCAGAACGCGTCGCTCGATCTCGCCTCGGTCGCGCCGAAGCTGACGTCGGCCAAGGCCATCGCGGCGTTGAAGGCGCACGCGCATACCATGCTGGTCGGCGGCGCCACGCTGAGCAACCAGAAGACCGACCTGTTCGTGTACCCGCAGGACAATGGCACGGCGCGTCTGGTGTACCGCGTGTCCTATTTCGTCGGCGGTGCCAACCCGAGCCGTCCAACCGCGATCATCGACGCGAACACCGGCGCGGTGATCAAGAGCTGGAACGGCCTGACCGATGCCTCGGCGAACGGCCCGGGAGGCAACCAGAAGACCGGCCAGTACACCTACGGCACCGACTACGCCGCGCTCGACGTGACCCAATCCGGCAGCACCTGCACGCTGCAGAACACCAACGTCAAGACCTACAACCTCAATCACGGCACCAGCGGCGGTGCGGTGGTCAGCTTCACCTGCCCGACCAGCAACACCGACGCGATCAACGGCGCGTATTCGCCGGTCAACGACGCGCACCATTTCGGCGGCGTCGTGCACGACATGTACAACGACTACACCGGCGCGCCGCCGCTGAACATGCAGCTGGTGATGAAGGTGCACTACAAGTCGAACTACGAGAATGCGTTCTGGGACGGCAGCGCGATGTATTTCGGCGACGGTGCCAGCACGTTCTATCCGCTGGTGTCGCTGGACGTGACCAGCCACGAGATCAGCCACGGCTACACCGAGCAGAACTCGGGCCTGGAGTACACCGGTCAGTCCGGCGGCATGAACGAGGCGTACTCGGATATCGCCGGTGAAGCGGCCGAGTTCTACGACCGCGGCGCGGCCGATTTCCTGGTTGGTGCGGACATCGTCAAGACCAGCGCCGGCATCGGCGACGCGCTGCGTTACATGTGCAACCCGCCGCAGGACGGCGGCTCGATCGACAACGCGGCGGATTACAACTCCGGCCTCGACGTGCATTACTCCAGCGGCGTCTACAACAAGTCGTTCTGCCTGCTGGCCAAGACCAGCGGCTGGGATGCCAAGAAGGCGTTCCAGGTCTACGCACTGGCGAACAAGTCGTACTGGACGGCCACCTCGACCTTCAACTCCGGTGCCTGCGGCGTGGAGTCGGCGGCGACCGACCTGGGCTACAACGCAAATGACGTGATCGCCGCGTTCAATGGCGTCGGCGTGACCTGCCCGGGCGGTGGCGGTGGCGGCGGTGGCACGACGGATCTGGTGAACGGCACTCCGGTGACCGGCCTCTCCGGCGCGGCCAGTTCGACGCTGTCGTACAAGATCACCGTGCCGACGGGTGCCACCAATCTGGTGTTCGCGATGTCCGGCGGCACGGGCGATGCCGACCTGTACACCAAGTTCGGCTCGGCGCCGACCACCAGCAGCTACGACTGTCGTCCGTACGTCAGCGGCAACAGCGAAACCTGCACGGTGTCCGCCCCTGCGGCAGGCGTGTATTACGTCAATGTGCGCGGTTACAGCGCGTTCTCCGGTGTGACCCTCAAGGCCAGCTACAGCACCGGTGGTGGCGGTGGTGGCGGTGGCGGCTCGGTCAGCCTGCCGACCGTGACCACCGGCAACTGGTCCGCCACCTATACCCAGGCGGTGGCTGCTGGTCATACGGCGACCATCTCGATCGCCGGCGGTTCCGGGGACGCGGATCTGTATGTGAGGGCAGGTAGCGCTCCGACGACCTCGAGCTACAGCTGCCGTCCGTACAAGACCGGCAACAACGAGACCTGCACGCTCACGCCGAGCAGCGCTACCACCTATTACATCAAGGTGCGTGCGTACCAGACGTTCTCGGGTGTCACACTAACCACCGCCAGCAACTGATCCTCAGGCAATGATGTGAGGTGCAAACGAGAACCCCGGCTTCCGCCGGGGTTCTTTATTTGGGAAGCCAAATTGCCTCGATGGCTTCAGATCTTGCGAGGCGGGCTTAGCCGATGGGTTCGAAACGATTGGCGTCGCGGTTCTTGCGAACCTTGAGGGGATCCCACACGCGCCCGTTCATGGTGATGTACACGCCGTCCGGCAGCGTCTGCACCGCGGCCACCGCGCAGCCGATGTTGAACACCGCGTCCGAGCCCTGGAAGCGCGCCGGGTTCAACGCGCCGGTCAGCACGATCACCTTGCCCTTGATGCCGGTCAGTTCGCGCGCGGTATCCACCATCGAATCGGTACCGTGCGTCACCAGCACGTGTCGGTGCGGCTGCGCCTCGATGGTGGAGCGCACCAGCGCGCGGTCGACGTCGTCCATGTGCAGGCTGTCCTTGCGCAGGATCGGAATGACCTCGAACTGGAAGGCCACGCCGAGCTGGCCGAGGATGTCGCCGATCTGCGGCGCACCGATCTTGTAGTCCGACTTGTCGTCGAAGTAGATCTTGTCGATGGTGCCGCCGGTGGTGACGATAGTCAGATGCTGCATGCGCGTGGCCGAGGAAGGAGTCACGCCATTTTAGCTCAGCCCAGCAGCAAGGCGGTGTTGCCGGCCTCGGGCGTCACCAGCCGATCGAGCCCGCGACCGACGAAACGCTGCAGCGCCGCGGCGGGGCGTGGATCGCCTTGCGCTTTCGACCAGCACGCCTGCCGCGCCAGCAGGGCCGCTGCGGTGCATCGCGCCAGCGTGAAGGCAAGGCCACGCGCGCCGGCCTCCAGCGCGTCGCGCGTGGCGGCGTGCCGGTCGAGCCAGCGCGCGGCGGCCTCCAGTGTCTGCCGTATCGCGCTGGCGGCGTGCATGTCGTCGTTGTCGACGAGCCAGCTTTCCAGCGCCGTGCGCAGCGCGCCGAGGCTGTCACCGGCGAGTGCGCGCAGCGCGTCCAGCGACAGCACATTGGTGGTGCCTTCCCAGATCGCGTACACCTGCGCATCGCGCAAAAGCTGCGGCAGGCCGGTGTCCTCGATGTAGCCAGCGCCGCCGAAACACTCCAGCGCTTCCGAACAGATCTTCACCGCCACCTTGGCGGTCCACAGCTTGGCCAGCGGGGTGAGCAGCCGCAGCAGGACCGCCTCGTGCGGAGCGGCTGCCGCATGCTCGACGCGACCCAGCAAATGCGCCACCTCGAAGGCGAGCGCGAACGCGCCCTCGAACTCCGCCTGCATGTCCGCCAGTGTCTGCGCATGCAGCGGCTGTTCGATCAACGGACGTCCAAACGCCTGCCGCCGCGTGGCGTAATCGCGCGCCAGGCCGATCGCGCGCGCCATGCTGGCGACCGCGCAGATCGCGTTCCACGTGCGCGTGACGTTGAGCATCGGCGCCACCTGGCGCACGCCGTTGGAAAGCTCGCCCAATGGCCACGCGGGCAGGCCGTCCAGATGGATTTCCGCGGTGGGCAGCTCCTGCGTGCCGAGCTTGTCCTTCAGCCGGTCGATCACGAGTTCCGGCTTGCGTCGCGCACCGTCCATCGTCTCGACGTAGAACAGTGCCAGCGCCGCGGTGCCGGTTGCCGCGGCGTCCGGCCGCGCCAGCGCCAGCGCTGCTTCGCCGACCACCGCCGAACTGAACCACTTGCGCCCGTACAGGCGCCATTGCCCATCGGCATCCTGCCGCGCGATGGTTTCGGTGTGGCCGACATCCGAGCCGCCGGCGGTTTCGGTCATCCACTGGCCGCTGAGCCAGAACGTGGCCGGGTCGAGGCTGAGGAAGTGCGGCAGCACGCGCTCGATCAACTCGCGATTGCCGGAGGCCTTGATCGCGGTGGCGGCGCCATCGGTCATCGCCAGCGGGCAGGTATAGAACTCGCTGGCGAGGTGGTACACGTAGACGCGGGCAAATTCCTCCAGCCGTGCGTGTTCGCTGTCGGCGTGACCGGCGGCGAGCACTGCATGCCGCGTCGTCATCGCCGCGCCTTCCTGCCACGCCGGCGTCAACTCGATGCGATCCACCCGTTGCCCCCACGCATCCCACTGGGTAAGTACCGGCTTGCGCCGCGTCGTGGTGCTCGCGCGTTGCCATGCCATTTGCGCGTAATCACCCAAGGCATCCAGATCGGCCTCCAGCGCTGCGCGCCGCTCGGCGGGCAACGCGCGATCGAGCAGGGCCAGCAGCGAGCGGTCGCTGCGATACGGGTGGGGAAGTTGCGGCGGATCCTGCAGGAAGGCCATGGCGCGCTCCGTCCAGAGTCGAGGTGTCGAGTATAGGCATGCGCGCATTCGGCGCGTCGCGCTGGCATCATCGAAAGCCACTCCCCGGCGCAGGCGCCACCCATGCGATTTTCCGAAGCGATGCAGACGGTCACGCGTCATGGCGACGGCTGGCGGGCCACGGTGAGCGAGGACTGGCTGCAGGGGCGCAGTGCCTTCGGCGGACTGCAGGCGGCACTGGCCCTGCGCGCCATGCGCGAACTGGTGCCGGCGGACATGCCGCTGCGCAGCCTGCAGACCACCTTTGTGGCGCCGGTGCCGGCCGGCACCGTGGCCATCCGCGTGCGGCTGCTGCGCCAAGGTCGCAGCGCGATCCAGGTCGAGGCCAGCCTGTGCGACGGCGATCAGACGCTGTGCCAGCTCGTCGGTGTGTTCGGCAACGCACGACCATCGGCACTCGATTTCCAACCCGTGCAATCGCCCGTGGAGAATGCGACAGCGCCGGAGCTGCGCTACGTCGAAGGCCGCATGCCCGCCTTCACCCGGCACTTCGGCGCACGCTGGCTGCGTGGCGACCTGCCGTTCAGCGGCGGCCACCAGCGCGAAAACGTGCTGCAGCTTTCCCTGCGTGACGACGGCCCCGTCGACGAAACCCACGTACTCGCCTTCGCCGACTTCATCCCGCCGATCGCCTTGTCGATGTTCGCCGCGCCGACACCGGGCAGCTCGCTCACCTGGATGATCGAACTGCTGCGCGACCGCTACGACGACCTCGGCATGAACGACTGGCGCGTCGACGCCGAACTGATCGCCGCCCGCGACGGCTACACCAACCAGAGCGTGATGCTGTGGGGGCCGCGTGGTGAGCCGGTGGCGTTGAGCCGGCAGAGCATGGTGGTCTTCGGGTGAGGCGCTTACAGTGCGCGCGTATCGATGCTCGCGCAGCGCTGACCCACGAACAACGATGCGGTATCAGCCTGCTTACAACAGGGCAAGCCATTGGCCTTGGTAGACGGATGCTCTGCAAGGAGAATGCATCGCGCGGAATGGATTGCGGGATCGAAATGCATTTTCGAAATCCATTGGCGCTGGAGCCCGGGTGACGGTCTTGGAGTAAAGATGAGGGTCAGAAGGATTGTCGCGAATATTGACACCCGCGATCTGGACGCAGCGGAGATCTTCTATCATCAGTTCCCGGGCCTCGGCGTTCTCATGGATCACGGCTGGATCAAAACATTCGGCAACGACGAAGAAATGGCTGTTCAAGTCAGCGCAGCGTCCGAGGGCGATTCCGGCACGCAAGTACCAGACCTGTCCATTGAGGTGGATGATGTTTCAGCCGCTCTAGAAAGGGCAAAGGGGCTCGGCATTGCCATAGAGTACGGACCGGTTATCGAGCCGTTGGGGCGTTCGCCGCTTCTACGTGCGCGATCCGTCCGGCAAGTTGGTCAACATTCTCCAGCACCAGTAGCGTAAATCACGTGCTGGGTTCCAACATTTCACTGCAGTCGATCGTCATCCCGCCACGCGGTGTGCCGGCGGCTGAGCTCAGGCGGCAGGCAGCAGATGAAGTTTCAGCGAGTCCAACGTTTTGATCGAGCCGTCATCGAGTGCATTGCCGGCATCGAGGATGTTCGTGATTCAATGGAACTGGCTTATGCGTGCAGCGACGCCGACACTGATTTGCTACTCGTACATGCTGGGTCGTTGCCCTCGGAGTTCTTTCAACTCCACACCGGGTTCGCAGGGGAGTTCGTGCAGAGGCTTGTCAATTTCCGTCTACGGACGGCTGCTGTCTTCGACCCGGATGGATCTTATCCGGAGAGATTTCGAGAGTTCTTGCTGGAGGCACGTCGCCACCCACAGTTTCGCGCCTTTGACAATCAGTCGGACGCGTTGATCTGGCTGGCGCCATCGGCGATACAGTGCGGCGCCGTCTAACACGACGTCCCAAAACGGGGCAGGTTCACTTGTCAGCAACCAGGCGTGACGACGCCCGTCAGTCGCGTGTTGGCGGCGACGCAGGTTGCCGCCGCTTCACTCCCGCACCCAGCACGGCAATCAGCAACACGGTCAGCACGATTTCGGCGATCGCCAACCAGCGCTCGCCTGCCGAACTCCATGCTTCGGACACGCCGTGGCAGAAGTAGAACAGGCTGAGAATGCCGACCCAGAGCAGGGCGCGGCGCACGTCGCGGATGGCGAACAGGGGCAGCAATAGCGGGACGATGGTGATCGCCAGCAGCAAAGGCATTGGCATGCTCTGCGGCGGCACCAGCCAGGCGTGCCATGCGAGTTGCAGCACGACCAGCAAGGCCCAGGCGACCAGGCCGATGCGATAGGCGGGAAGGATGGGTGCGCGCGCGGCGGTGTTCATGGTGCAGTCGCCAGTCGGCGGGCCACGTCGGCCAGCCGACGGCCCAGCGCACGGGCCAGTTCGCGTTCGTGTTCGCTGATCGCGTTGTCGCCCTTGGCGCCGGCCACGTGGCTGAGGCCGTAGGGCGTGCCGCCGGTCTGTGTGGTGGTGAGTGCCGGCTCGGTGTAGGGCAGGCCGACGATCAGCATGCCGTGATGCAGCAGCGGCAGCGCCATTGAGAGCAGGGTGGATTCCTGGCCGCCGTGCATGGTGCTGGTGGAGGTGAACAGCGCCGCCGGTTTGCCGACCAGGGTGCCGCTGGCCCATTCGGCGCCGGTCGAGTCGAGGAAATGTTTCAGCGGCGCGGCCATGTTGCCGAAGCGGGTCGGGCTGCCCATGGCCAGGCCGACGCAGTCGAGCAGGTCCTGCTTGTTCACGTAGGGCGCGCCGTCCGCGGGCTCGGGCGGCTGAGCAACTTCGGTCACCGGCGCCACCGGCGGTACCTGGCGCAGGCGCGCGCGCATGCCGGGCACTTCCTCGATGCCGCGGGCGATCAGCCGCGCCAGCTGGGCGGTGTGGCCGCTGCGGCTGTAGTACAGCACCAGGATCTCGTGGTTCATGCGGCGCGGCTCATGTGTTTGAGGCCTTCATTGGCAATACGCTAGTGTACCGTCCGATACCAACGATGTTGGCGACGCTGCGGCACTGCTGACGAAAGGGATACCGATGGTCCGGCGTTTCAATCGCGATCGCACGAAGAGCTTCGGCCGCTTCATCTGGCAGCGCTTTGTCGACGACAAGTGCTTCGAGACGGCCGGTGCGTTGTCGTACACCACGCTGGTCTCGCTGGTGCCGCTGACGGTGGCGGTGTTCGCGATGTTCTCGGTGTTTCCGGTGTTCCAGCCGGCGCGCGACACGCTGGTCAATTTCGTGTTCAACAATTTCGTGCCGTCGGCGGGTGAGGCGGTGCAGAACACGATGCTGGGCTTCGCCGCCAATGCCAGCAAGCTCACCGGCATCAGCATCCTGGTGATGCTGTTCAGTGCGCTGTCGATGATGATCAGCATCGAGGACCGGCTGAACCGGATCTGGCGCGTGCACCAGCCGCGCAGCTGGGGTTCGCGCCTGCTGCTGTACTGGGCGGCGCTGACGCTGGGGCCGATCCTGGTGGTCGGCGGCATCGCGGTGACGTCATATGTCACGGCCGCGCCGTTGCTGCGTGGCGCCGCCAACCAGTTCGGTGGCATCGGCCAGAGCCTGCTGACGGTGCTGCCGTTCCTGGTGACGTTTTTCACGCTGTGGCTGATGTATTCGGTGATCCCCAATTGCAAGGTGTCGCGGCGCGATGCGGCGATCGGCGCATTGCTGGGTGCGGTGCTGTTCGAGATCGCGCGCTGGGGTTTCACCATGTTCGTGCAGCACGCGCAGACGTATCAGCAGATCTACGGCGTGCTGGCGGCGATCCCGATCTTCCTGTTGTGGATCTACCTGTCCTGGGTGATCGTGATCCTGGCTGCGTCGATCGCCGCTTCGGCGTCCGCCTTCGAATACCACGCGCCGATGCAGACCCTGCCCGAAGGGGCCGAGTTCCTTGGCCTGATGGTGGTGCTGCGGCATTTCGTCGAGGCGCAGCGGACGGGGGAGTGCGTGGACCCGGCCAGCGTGCGCGCGAAGGAACCGTATCTGCGCAGCGCGATGATCGCCGCCTATTTCGAGGACCTGCGCGAGGCCGACATGATCCAGCGCGGCGAGGCTGGCGGCTGGCTGCTCTGCCGCAGCCTCGACTGCACCGACCTGCTGCGCGTATACCGGCATATCGACTACCCCTTGCCGTTGCAGCCGATGCAGGAGGCCGCCGCGCTCGGCATCGAACTGCCGACCGAACTGCTGAAGATGCTGGCCGACCTGGCCGCCGTGCTGGAAGCGAAGCTGGGCGTGCGGCTCGATCAGATCTATCCCGTGGCGGCGGATCCCGCAGCCGATACCGAGGAACTACCTGCATGACCCTTTTTTCGTCACTTTCCCACTCTGTCGTGCTGGCCGTGGCCTTGGCCATCGCCACACCCGCGCAGGCCGCGATGCCGGTCCAGCCCACGCTGCATGTCACCACGCTGGACGGCAAGACCTTCGACCTGGCCGCGCAGCACGGCAAATGGGTGATCGTGAATTTCTGGGCGACCTGGTGCGTGCCGTGCATCAAGGAGATGCCGGACATCTCGCGTTTCGTCGCCAGCCACAAGAATGTCAGCGCGATCGGCCTGGCCTACGACGACAGCGAACTGGCCGATATCAAGGCGTTCGTGGCGAAGCATCCGGTGGTGTATCCGATCGCCCAGGTCACGCTGGACAAGCCGCTGAAGGATTTCGACGAGCCGCGCGGCTTGCCGACCACCTATCTGATCAGTCCGGACGGCAAGGTGGCCAAGCGCTTCATCGGCCCGGTCACCGCCGCCTCGCTCGGTGCGGCGATCGGCCAGCCGTGACGGGCGATCGCTGATGCCGATCGTGCGCTTCATCGTCAGCGGCCGGGTGCAGGGCGTGTTCTTTCGCGCCAGCACCCGCGAGCAGGCGCTGGCGCTCGGGCTCGCCGGTCATGCGAGGAATCGACCGGACGGTTGCGTCGAAGTGCTGGCCGGCGGCGCGCCGGATGCACTCGATGCGCTTGAGCGCTGGTTGCAGCAGGGGCCGCCGGCGGCGCGGGTCGACGCGGTCATGCGCGAGGACATGCCGGAGCAGGAGCTGCACGGTTTTCATGCCGGTTGAAGATCAGAACGTATCCGGTACCCACATCGCATTGTCGGTGACGTGTTCGGATTTCGGCTTGCCCTTGAGCTTCGGCAGTTTCACCTTGGGAACCGCCTCGTCTTGCATCGGCAGTTGTTGCAGCAGGTGCCGGATCAGGTTTATCCGGCCGCGCTTCTGGTCATTGAAGTCGACCACGAACCACGGCGCGTGGTCGCGCTGCGTGCGTTCGATCATCACGTCGCGCAGCCGGCCCATCTCGGCGTACTTCTGGCGCGCGACCCGGTCCACCGGCGAGAGCTTCCAGCGTTTCAGCGGATCGTCGGCACGCTCGGCGAAGCGCTGTTCCTGCTCGGCCTGGTCCACCGCCAGCCAGTACTTGATGAGGATGATGCCGTCGTCGGCGAGCAGTTTCTCGAACGCCGGCACAGCGTCGAGGAAGGCTTCGTATTGCGTGCTGCTGCAGAAGCCCATCGCCGGTTCCACCACCGCGCGGTTGTACCAGCTGCGGTCGAACAGCACGAATTCGCCGGCGCCGGGCAGGTGGGCGACGTAGCGCTGGAAGTACCACTGGCTGGCTTCGGTCTCGCTGGGTTTGGGCAGGGCCACGATGCGGTAGCCGCGGGTGTCCAGGCTCTCGGTGATGGCCTTGATGGTGCCGCCCTTGCCGGCGGCGTCGCGGCCTTCGAAGATCACCAGCAGACGCTTGCCGCTGCCGCGTAGTCCGCGCTGGAGGCGGATCAGTTCAAGCTGCAGTTCCTCCATTGCCTTGCGGTAATGCTTGCTCATGTGGATCTCCGAGCCTCCAGATCTACAGCCTCGAAACCCCTCAATCCGTCATTCCGGCCTTCGCCGGAATGACGACGGGGGGAGTGTGTCGAAAGGTGGCTTGCAGATTAACCCGGCACGCCGTGACGGCGAGGTTCAGACGCCGCCGAGCGCCTGCAACTGGTCGACCTGGTGCTCGCGGGTCAGCGTGTCGATCAGTTCGGCCATGTCGCCCTGCATGATTTCCGGCAGGCGGTACAGGGTGAGGTTGATGCGATGGTCGGTGATCCGGCCCTGCGGGTAGTTGTAGGTGCGGATGCGCTGGCTGCGATCGCCGGAACCGACCTGCAGGCGACGCGCCTCGGATTGTTCGGCGTTCTGCTTGCTGCGCTCGGCGTCGAGCAGGCGCGCCTTCAGCAGACTCATCGCGCGGGCCCGGTTCTTGTGCTGACTGCGCTCTTCCTGGCATTCCACCACGGTGCCGGTGGGCAGGTGGGTGATGCGAATCGCCGAGTCGGTCTTGTTGACGTGCTGGCCGCCGGCGCCGGAGGCGCGGAAGGTGTCGATTTTCAGGTCGGCCGGGTTGATCGCGATCTCGTCGACCTCGTCCAGTTCCGGCAGGATCGCCACCGTGGCGGCCGATGTGTGGATGCGCCCCTGCGATTCGGTTTCCGGCACGCGTTGCACGCGATGGGTGCCGGATTCGAACTTCAGCCGGGAATACGCGCCGTTGCCTTCGACGCGGGCCACGACTTCCTTGTAGCCGCCATGCTCGCCGGCGTGCTCGCTCAGCACCTCGACGTGCCAGCGGCGGCTCTCGGCATAACGCAGGTACATGCGGAACAGGTCGCCGGCGAAGATCGCCGCCTCGTCGCCGCCGGTGCCGGCGCGTATCTCGAGGTAGAGGTTGGCCTCGTCGCGCGGGTCCTTCGGCAGCAGCAGCAGTTGCAGCTCGCCATCCAGGTCGAGCAGGCGCTGTTCCAGCCGGCGCACGTCGTCGCCTGCCATCTCGCGAAGTTCGGGATCGTCCAGCATCGCGCGGGTTTCGGCCAGCTCGCGCTCGGCCTGGTCGTGTTCGCGCAGCGACGCGGTCACCGGTTCGAGCTGGGCGTATTCCTGCGACAGCTCGCGGAAGCGGGCATTGTCGGCATGCACGTCCGGCTGCGACAGCAGCAGGCCGATTTCCTGATGGCGTTCAGCCAGTGCTTCGAGCTTGCGGCGGATCGATGGGGTCATGGGCTGGACAGAAGCGCGTGATGAGGGGCGAGTCGCGAGCGAAGGCGGAGCGGCTTCATCGCGGTGGGGATTCGACGAGCGGCAGCCAGCCGCTCTCGCTATTCGTCCCTCGATCCGGCCCCTTCTTCATCCAGCCCGTACAGCCGCCCCGCGGCATGCAACAGATCGAGATCGCCGCTCAACGCGGCTTCCCGCAGGCGCGCGCTGGGGTGATGCAGCAACTTGTTGGTGAGCGTGTTGGCGAGAAAGGCCAGGGCTTCGTCCGCTGACTTGCCGTGGGCCAGCATCGCGCGGGCCTTCACCAGTACTTCGTCGCGATAGATCTCGGCGTGCTGGCGCATGTCGACGGCGGGGTTCTTGAGGGTCAGCGCCCGGCGCCACGCCATGTAGCGGTCGACCTGCAGGTCGATGATCGCTTCGGCATCCTGCGCGGCGGCGGCGCGCGAGCGGCGGTTGTCGTCGATCACCTGGCGCAGGTCGTCGATGCCGTAGAGGTAGACGTCCGGCAGTTCGCTGACACCGGCTTCGATGTCGCGCGGCACCGCGATGTCGACCATGAACATCGGCTTGCGTTTGCGCGTGGCCATCGCCTGCTCGACCATCGCGCAGGTCACGATCGGCTGCCGTGCGGCGGTGGAGGAAATCACGATGTCGGCATCGGCCAGGTGCTGCGGCAGGTCGGCCAGCGCGATCGCGTAGCCGCCGTAACGGCCCGCCAGTTCCTGCGCGGTTTCCGGCGTGCGGTTGGCGACGATGATCCGGCGCGCCTGTTTTTCGGCGAGGTGCCGCGCAGCCAGCTCGATGGTGTCGCCGGCACCGATCAGCAGCACGCAGGCCTGCCTGAGGTCGGCGAACACCTGCTCGGCCAGACGCACCGCGGTGAATGCGACCGAGACCGTGTGCGCGCCGATCCGCGTATCCGTGCGCACGCGCTTGGCCACCGCGAAAGTGTGCTGCAGCAGACGATCCAGCGGCGCCTTCAGCGATTGCGCGCCGCGTGCCTGCTGGTAGGCATCCTTCACCTGGCCCAGGATCTGCGGCTCGCCCAGCACCATCGAATCCAGCCCGGTGGCGACGCGGAACATGTGCCGCACGGCGGCGTCTTCATCGTGCCGATACAGGAACTCGTCCAGCTTGCCGGGGGTCAGACGATGATGACGACTCAACCAAGCCTGCGGGATGTCCTCGGCACCGGCGGCCACGCCGACGTACAGTTCGGTGCGGTTGCAGGTGGACAGGATCATCGCCTCTTCCACGCCCGGTTCGCGGGTCAGTTCGAGCAAGGCCTCGCCCGCGGCGTCCGCATCGAACGCCACCTGTTCGCGCAGGCTGACCGGCGCGGTGAGGTGATTGAGCCCGAGGGCGATCAGCGGCATGGTGGCGGTGACATCTCGGCGGCGGCGACCCGGCGGCGTAGGCTAAGCTTGGCGCAACGTCGCCATGCGATGACCAGTGCGGCCGGTACAGACATGTGGATGGGCAGTAGTGTGGGTAGCAGGGCAGGCAAGTTCAAGCAACTGCGGCATTTTACGGCAGTCGCGACATTGGCGCTGGGCCTGTGCGCCTGCGCCGCCGCGCCTTCACGGCCGGCGCCGAAAGCCCCCGGTACGCCGCAGCCGCTGGCGCGCCTGGTGGTGGCCACGCCTGACGCCGATCACGACGTGCTGGCGCAGTTGCTGGCCGGCGAGATGGCGCTCGGTCACACCGACCTGAAGGCGGCGTCGAACCATTTCAGCAAGGCCATGCTGCTCAGCAACGATCCCGACGTGGCCGAGCGCGCCGCCACCCTCGCCATTGCCGTGCACGATCACGATGCCGCCCGGCGTGCGCTGGATCGCTGGCAGGCGCTGGGTGCCAAACCGGCACCGATGGCGCAGGCGAGGGCCGAACTGGCACTGGATCGCGGCAATGCCGACGAGGCGCGGCGTCAGCTGGAGAAGTTGATCGGCAGCGGTGACAAGGACGCCTGGCGGCAGTTCGGCCGCGTGCTGCTGACCGCCCGCGATCAGGCCCAGGCGGCGCGACTGCTGGAATCGCTGGCCACGCCCGAGCGGCTGCCCGGCGATGCGCAGGCATGGCTGGCGATGAGCGAACTGGGCGACAAGCTGGGTCGTCATGCGTACGCCCTGCAGATCGCCGATGCGGCGGCGCGACGTTTCAAGAGCGCCGAGACCTACGCGTGGGCGGCGCAGATGAAATTCAAGGACGGCGACCGACAGGGCGCCCGCGCGTTGCTGCAGAAGGCGCTCGCCAGACAGCCGAAGAACACCCGCCTGCGCCAGGCCTACGCCGGCATGCTCAGTGAGGAGGGCAACTACGTCATTGCCGCCCGACTGCTGGAGCATGGCCCGCAGAACGCCGATATCTATGCCATGCGGGCAGGATTGGCGGCCCACAACAAGGATGAAAAGGCGCTCGCGGCGCTGTACCGGGAGTTGCAGAAGGCAGCGCCCGAGGTGCGTGAACACAGCGCCTACCTGCTCGGTCAGCTGGCCGAAATGCAGCATCGCAATACCGAGGCGCTGGCCTGGTACGACCAGGTGGGCGACAGTGACGAGCACGCCTTCGACGCCGACTTGCGCAGCGCGCTGATCCTGCACGAGCAGGGCAAGCGTGCCGATGCCCATCGACTGCTGGATCAACTGCAGCTGGGCTATCTGGATCAGCCGGCGCAGTTGCGACAGGCCTGGCAGGTCGATGCCGAGTTGTATCTGCGCGAGCAGCAGTATGCGAAAGCCGAAACGGCGTTCAGTCGCGCCCTGCAGGTCGTGCCGGATGACCCGGGCCTGCTCTACAGCCGCGGCCTGACCTATGCCGAAGCCGGCCAGGTCGATCTGGCGGTCAAGGATTTCGAACACCTCCTGAAGATCAAGCCCGGCGACGTCGATGCCAGCAACGCGCTGGGTTTCACCCTGGCCGATGCCAACCGCGACCTGCCCGAAGCCGAACGGCTGATCCACGCCGCGCGCGTCGCCAAGCCGGACGACCCGGCCATCGCGGACTCCTGGGGCTGGTTGCAATATCGCATGGGCCATCTGGACCAGGCCGCGCAGATCCTGCGTGGCGCATGGGTCGCGCGCAAGGACGCCGATGTCGGCGTGCATCTGGGCGAGGTGCTGTGGAAACAGGGCCGTCGCAAGGACGCACAGCAGGTCTTCGACGAAGTGCGCAAGCTCGATCCGCACAGCAGCAGCCTGCAGGACGCCTTGCGGCGTCTGCACCCATGAGGCCATTGGCGCGTTTGCTCGGCGCCGGCCTGGCCTTGCTGCTGACCGCATGCGCGCCGCAAGTCGTGCGCATGAAGGGCGACGCCAGCCTGATGAAAGCGCAGGTCGAGCGCGAGCAGGCGCTCGCCGGCGCCGATCATTGGGTGTTGCAGGGGCGGCTCGGCGTATCCAACGGCAAGGACGGTGGCAGCGGCAGCTTCAGCTGGAGCCAGGACGGCGACCGCTACGAATTCGTGCTGCGCGGGCCGGCGATCAGCGGCATGGATTTCCGCCTCAGCGGCGGTCCGGATGGCGCCTTGCTGGAAGGCTTGCGCGAAGGGCCGTTGCGCGGCCCCGATGCGGCCGCGCTGATGCGCAGGGCGCTCGGCTGGGAGGTTCCGCTGGGCGACCTGCGCGCCTGGGTGCTCGGCTTGCGCGCCGACCGTGGCCCGGCCGAATTGAGTTTCGGCACGGATCGGCTGCCCTCGACCCTGCAGCAGGACGGCTGGACGGTCGAATATCGTCAATGGGATGCCGCCCGCACGCCGCCGCTGCCGACCAGGGTGTACGCCGCAAAGTCGCCGTACAAGGTGAAGCTGTCGGTCGAGTCCTGGCAATTCCGTTAGCGCCGCCGGCAAGCCGGTTGGGTTAGGCTTTGCGCCCTCATGGCCGTGCCGCCATTGCGTCATTCCGGAATCGCGATGTCACTCCCGATCGAACGAGCAGACCCGAGCCAGGTCGACGCCTTGTGCGCGATCGAGCGTCAGGCCGTGCAGATGTTCCGCGGCCATGCCGCATGGGCGAGCTATTCGGCGCTATCGATCCCGCCGGAATTGTTGCAGCGGGCGATCGCCCGCGGGCTGGTATGGGTGGCGCTGGGCGAAACGGGTGCGCCAGCGGGTTTTGTCTGGCTGGATACCGAGCTTGTCGATGGCGCCATCGGCATCGCCGAGATCGACGTGCTTCCCTCGTACGGTCGGCGCGGTATCGGTGCGGCACTGCTGGAGCATGCCTGTGAGTGGGCGCGCGCCGCCGGTTATCGGCGGGTCGACCTGGGAACGCTGGCCGACGTGCGCTGGAACGCCCCGTTCTACGCGCATCATGGTTTTGCGACGGTCGACAAGAATGATCCGGCATTTGCGCTGGCACGCCAGCGCGACCGCGAGAACGGCTTTCCCGATCGCCTGCGTGTGTTCATGAGCCGGCCGCTGGCGGCGCCGGCCCGTGAAGCGTGGACGGTGTGGCCGGCGCCGGCCAAGCTGAACCTGTTCCTGCGCATCACCGGTCGGCGCACCGATGGCTATCACGAGCTGCAGACGGTGTTTCGCTTGCTGGACTGGGGCGACGAGATCCGCCTGCGTCCGCGTGGCGATGGCGAGATACGGCGTGTGCGCGACGTCGCAGGCGTGCCCGCGCAGGAGGATCTGGTGGTGCGCGCCGCTCGGCTGCTGCAGCAGCATGCCGGCGTGACGGCAGGCGTGGACATCGAGGTGGAAAAACGCATTCCGATGGGCGGCGGACTGGGCGGCGGCAGTTCCGACGCGGCAACCGTGCTGGTGGCGCTGAATCTGCTGTGGCGGCTGGGTCTGGATCAGGATGTGCTGGCCGAACTGGGACGCCAGCTGGGTGCCGACGTGCCGGTGTTCGTGCGCGGCCGTTCGGCCTGGGCCGAGGGCATCGGCGAGCAGCTGAGCCCGCTGGCCCTGCCGCCGCGCCATTATGTGGTGCTGGACCCGCACGAACCGGTACCGACCGCGGCGCTTTTTCAAGCACCTGAATTGACACGCAATGCCCCGCGGGCGACAATTTCATCCTTTGTTTCCGGCGAAACGACCGAGAACGTATTTGCACCGGTGGTTCGCGCGCGACATCCGCGAGTGGCCGCGGCGCTGGACTGGCTCGGTGGTTTTGGTCAGGCGCGGCTCTCCGGCAGCGGTGGTTGCGTGTTCCTGGAGATGAAGTCGTTCGCGCGGGCAGCGGCAATTGCCGCGCAATGCCCGGCGGCATTCACGGCGCAGGTCGCCACGGGTGTCGATGTTTCACCTCTGCAGGATGCGCTGGCGCGCCATCGCGGGACAGCGCAGGCAACATGATGATCGCGGTTGCCGACGAAAGGCACGGAAGCACGAAGCAGATACACGCACGAACGAACATACACATTACTGGGGCGTCGCCAAGCTGGTTAAGGCACGGGATTTTGATTCCCGCATACGCAGGTTCGAATCCTGCCGCCCCAGCCATTTCATGATGGCTTCCGTTTCGAGGTAACACCGTGGACACGTCCACCCCGATGATGCTGTTTACCGGTAACGCCCATCGCGCGCTGGCGGAGGATGTCGCCCATCGCCTGGGCGTGCCGCTGGGCAAGGCGCTGGTCGGCACGTTCAGCGACGGCGAAGTGCAGATCGAGATCGAGGAGAACGTACGCCGCCAGGAAGTGTTCGTGATCCAGCCGACCGGCGCGCCGAGCGCGGTCAACCTGTTCGAGCTGCTGGCGCTGACCGATGCGCTCAAGCGCGCCTCGGCGGCCAGCGTCACCGCGGTGATCCCGTACTTCGGCTATGCCCGGCAGGATCGCCGGCCGCGTTCGGCGCGGGTGCCGATCACCGCCAAGCTGGCCGCCCGGATGATCGGCGCCGCCGGTGTGGATCGCGTGTTGACGGTCGACCTGCACGCCGACCAGATCCAGGGCTTCTTCGACATCCCGGTCGACAACGTGTACGCCTCGCCGGTGCTGCTGGCCGACATCTGGCGCAGCCACAGCATGGACGACCTGATCGTGGTCAGCCCGGACGTGGGCGGCGTGGTGCGCGCACGCGCGATCGCCAAGCGGCTGGATGACGCCGACCTGGCGATCATCGACAAGCGCCGTCCGCGCGCCAACGTGTCCACCGTGATGAACATCATCGGCGACGTGGAAGGCAAGACCTGCGTGATGGTCGACGACATCGTCGACACCGCCGGCACGCTGTGCGCGGCGGCTGCAGCCCTGAAGGAGCGGGGCGCCCGCAAGGTGGTCGCCTACTGCGTGCATCCGGTGCTGTCGGGTGCGGCGATCAGCAATATCGAAGGCTCCCAGCTCGACCAGCTGGTGGTCACCAACACCTTGCCGCTGCGCCCGGAAGTGCAGGCCTGCGCCAAGATCCGCCAGCTCTCGGTTGCCGAGCTGCTGGCCGAAACCATTCGCCGCATCGCCTTTGGCGAGTCGGTGAGTTCGCTGTACGTGGATTGAGAATTTGAAAGTCCGCCCAGGATGGGCGGTCTTGATCTCAGCTCTTCGCGGCACGGATGCCGCGCGAAGTAACCGACTTCCCTGGTCGCGAGGGAGTCAACCAGCCGCTGCGAGGCGGCAAACACCAACCAAGGTAGTAACGAAATGTCCAAGACTCATGAAATCAAGGCGCAAGGCCGCAAGGACGAGGGGAAAGGTGCGAGCCGCCGCCTGCGTCATGCGAGCTTCGTGCCTGCCGTCGTGTACGGCGCCGGCCAGCCGCCGGAAAGCATCCAGATCGAGCACAACACCATCCTGCTTGCCGCCAAGCACGAGTGGTTCTTCTCGTCGATCCTCGACCTCAATGTCGATGGCAAGGTGCAGAAGGTGCTGGTGCGCGACTGGCAGAAGCATCCGTTCAAGCAACTGATGATGCACATGGATTTCCTGCGCATCGACGAGAACGCCAAGCTCCGCGTCAACGTGCCGCTGCACTTCCTCAACCAGGAAACGTCGACGGCCGGCAAGACTTCCGGCGTGGTGATCTCGCACAACCTGACCGAGGTGGAGATCTCCTGCCTGCCGAAGCATCTGCCCGAGTTCATCGAACTGGATCTGGGCGCGCTCCAGGCTGGCGACATCATTCATCTGTCCGACCTGAAACTGCCGGCCAACGTCGAGTTGCCCGCGCTGCAGCTGGGTGAGGCTCACGACATCCCGGTGGTCACGGTGAATGTGGTCAAGGAAAGTGCCGCCGATGCCGCGGAAGATGCTGCTGCCGAGGCCGAGGCCGAGGCGAACAAGGCTGCCGCCGCCAAGCCCGCCAAGGCTGCCGCCAAGCCGGCTGGCGACAAGAAGTAAGCCACGCAAAGTCCCGCGCTCGGTGCGAGCGCGGGACATCGTGGTCGATCATGGCTGGATTGCAGCTCATCGTCGGACTGGGCAACCCCGGTGCCGAATATCTCCGAACCCGGCACAACGCCGGGTTCTGGTTTGTGGACGCCCTCGCCGGCAGCCAGGGCGAGCGTTTCGGTTTCGACGGCAAGCTGCACGGCGAAACCTGCCGGGTGCGCATCGGCGGTCAGCTGGTATGGCTGCTCAAGCCAGCCACCTTCATGAACAAGAGCGGCATCGCCGTGGTTTCGGCGTTGCGCTATTACAAGATCGAACCCGAGCAGTGTCTCGTCGCGCATGACGACCTGGACCTGCCGGCCGGCACCGTGCGAATGAAATTCGACGGCGGCCACGGCGGCCAGAACGGCCTGCGCGACATCGTGGCGCCACCTTGGTCACGGCAAGTTCCACCGCCTGCGCGTGGGCATCGGCCATCCCGGCCACCGCGACCAGGTCACGCCGTGGGTGCTGGGCCGGCCGTCGGCCAAGGACGAGGACGCGATCATCGACGGCATCGCACGCGCGCTGGACGTGTTGCCGCTGGCGGTGGACGGCCAGTTCGAGAAGGCGATGCAGCAGTTGCATACAACCACGGGAACAGGGAACGGGGAACGGGGAACGTAAGCGCCTGATCAAGGCTGCAACGTTCACGCCTCCTCCAACCTCACGTTCCCGTTCCCGCGTTTCCCCGTTCCCCGGAGTCCCACCATGGGCATCAAATGCGGCATCGTCGGCCTGCCCAATGTCGGCAAGTCCACCCTGTTCAACGCGCTGACCAAGGCGGGTATCGCGGCGGCGAATTTTCCGTTCTGCACGATCGAGCCGAACGTCGGCGTGGTGCCGGTGCCGGATCCGCGGCTGAACGCGCTGGCCGCCATCGTCAATCCGCAGAAGGTGATCCCGACGGCGGTCGAGTTCGTCGACATCGCCGGGCTGGTCGCCGGAGCGTCGAAGGGCGAAGGCCTGGGCAACAAGTTTCTGGCGCACATCCGCGAAGTCGACGCGATCGCCCACGTGGTGCGCTGCTTCGAGGGTGACGTGATCCATGTCGCCGGCAAGATCGATCCCGATCGCCGACATCGAGACGATCGATACCGAGCTGGCGCTGGCCGACCTGGAGTCGGTGGACAAGGCATTGAACCGCGCCGAGCGGGCGGCCAAGGCGAACGACAAGGAGGCGCTGGCGCGCAAGCCGGTGCTGCAGAAGCTGTCGGCCGGGCTCAACGAAGGCAGGTCTGCCCGCAGCCTGGGCCTGGACGAGGAGGAGAAGGCGCTGGTACGCGACCTGTTCCTGCTCACCCTGAAGCCGCTGATGTACATCGCCAACGTCGCCGACGACGGCTTCGAGAACAACCCGCTGCTGGATGCCGTGCGCGAGCGTGCCGTCACCGAGGGTGCCGAAGTGGTGCCAGTGTGCGCGGCGATCGAGGAGGAGATGGCGCAGCTGGAAGATGCCGACCGCGACGAGTTCCTGAAGGACATGGGCCTGGACGAGCCGGGCCTGAACCGCGTGATCCGCGCCGGCTACAAGCTGCTCGACCTGCAGACCTATTTCACCGCCGGCGTGAAGGAAGTGCGCGCATGGCAGGTGAAGCGGGGCGCTACCGCACCGCAGGCGGCCGGGGTGATCCACACCGACTTCGAGCGCGGCTTCATCCGCGCCGAGACCATCGGCTACGACGATTTCATCCAGTACAAGGGCGAGGCCGGTGCCGGTGCGGCTGGCCGGCTGCGCAAGGAAGGCAAGGAATACATCGTCAAGGATGGCGATGTGCTGCACTTCCTGTTCAACGTCTGAGGATCGATCGCGCCGCGGGTTCCCGGCCCCCGCGGCCAGACCGGGGCTCGCCCGTCACTTGAGGTATTTCTCCATCCACCCTGCCCAGCGGTGACTGCGGATCTGCCGACGTAATGTCCGGCGCGCGGCCGGTGGTCGAGCGTGAGGATGGCGGCGTGAGTGGGCCGGTTCTGGATCTGGCTCCCGGCATGGGCTGCCAGGGCGGCGGCCTCGTGATGGGTGTGCTGCAGGATCTGCGTGCGGACAAGACTGAACAACAGCGCGCCCACGGTGGCGAGAACCAGGGTGGACCCGATAAGGACCCACAGCGCCAACCGCGACGCGATGCTGCGCAGGATCATGCCAGTCCCCTTGGTCCTGGCTTTGCACCTAGCCACGAAGCCAGGCTCGTCGCAAGCGGCAGACTTGCTGCCATGAGTGGCATGGTCGCCGCGGCAGTCAGGGCATAATCACCGGCCCAGACCCCGCCCTCGAGATGCCGATTCATGTCCGGACAACAGCACGAAGTGACATTCCGTTTTCTCGCCCAGCCCACCGACGTCAATTTCGGCGGCAAGGTGCACGGCGGCATGGCGATGAAGTGGATCGACCAGGCCGGTTACGCCTGTGCAGTGGGCTGGAGCGGTGCGTATTGCGTCACCGCTTCGGTCAGCGGTATCCAGTTCGTGGCGCCGATCCTGATCGGCGACCTGGTCACGGTGCGGGCGCGCCTGATCCACACCGGCACCAGCAGCATGCACATGGCGGTCGACGTGCTGGCGCGCGACCTGCGCAAGGATGTGCAACGTCTGGCGACCAGTTGCGTGATGGTGTTCGTGGCGCTCGACAGCCCGGATGGCAAGCCGACCCCGGTGCCCCGGTGGGAGCCTCGCGACGAGGGTGAGCGCCGGCTGCAGGCGCAAGCGAAACAATTGCTGGAATTGTCCAAGGGAATGGAGCAACTGGTCGACCTGCGCTCTGCGTCACCGGGCTGACAATTTCCCCGAAAAGTATGCGCGCATGGGCGACGAGGTGTTGACAGTTCGGGGCCCGATCCACACAATACGCGTTCTTTGTTGGAGGGATACCCAAGCGGCCAACGGGGGCAGACTGTAAATCTGCTGGCTTACGCCTTCGGTGGTTCGAATCCACCTCCCTCCACCAGTGTTGCAAGCGGTACCACGCGACGCGAAAGCGGCGCGGCCAGCAAGGGTTCCGCGCAGGGCGGGAGTAGTTCAATGGTAGAACATCAGTTTTCCAAACTGATTACGCGGGTTCGATTCCCGCCTTCCGCTCCATTGCGCTGCACTTGCCAGGCAGATCGACCGATGCAGGCGATGCAAAAGTCGACGCATTTTTGAAGAGTCCGGCAGGATGCCGGCCTTGTCTTTGCCATCATGGAGGATGGCTAGAACTTCGCTCATGTAGCTCAGTCGGTAGAGCACTTCCTTGGTAAGGAAGAGGTCACAGGTTCGATTCCTGTTATGAGCACCATTTTCAAGGCCAGTCCGGCCAGCCCCGAAAGGGCGGTTTTTTTTCAATTCATCGACTCCATCGGGGTGTAGCGCGCATGGCAAAGGGTAAATTCGAACGCACCAAGCCGCACGTCAACGTCGGCACGATTGGTCACGTGGATCACGGCAAGACGACGCTGACGGCAGCGCTGACGAAGGTCGGTGCGGAACGTTTCGGTGGCGAGTTCAAGGACTACAGCGCGATCGACGCGGCGCCGGAAGAGAAGGCGCGCGGCATCACGATCTCGACCGCCCACGTGGAATATGAGTCGCCGGTGCGCCACTACGCGCACGTCGATTGCCCGGGCCATGCCGACTATGTGAAGAACATGATCACCGGTGCGGCGCAGATGGACGGCGCGATTCTGGTGTGCTCGGCCGCGGACGGCCCGATGCCGCAGACGCGCGAGCACATCCTGCTGAGCCGTCAGGTCGGCGTGCCGTACATCGTGGTGTTCCTGAACAAGGCCGACATGGTCGACGACGCCGAGCTGCTCGAGCTGGTCGAGATGGAAGTGCGCGAACTGCTCAGCAAGTACGACTTCCCGGGCGACGACACGCCGATCATCCACGGTTCGGCGCTGAAGGCGCTGGAAGGTGATCAGAGCGAAATCGGCGTGCCGGCGATCATCAAGCTGGTCGACGCGCTGGACAGCTACATCCCGGAGCCGGTGCGCACGATCGACAAGCCGTTCCTGATGCCGGTGGAAGACGTGTTCTCGATCTCGGGCCGCGGCACCGTGGTGACCGGTCGTATCGAGCGCGGCATCATCAAGGTCGGCGACGAAATCGAAGTGGTCGGCATCCGCGACACGCAGAAGACCACGGTCACCGGCGTGGAAATGTTCCGCAAGTTGCTGGACCAGGGTCAGGCAGGCGACAACGCCGGTCTGCTGCTGCGCGGCCTGAAGCGTGACGACGTGGAGCGTGGCCAGGTGCTGGCCAAGCCGGGCACGATCACCCCGCACACCGACTTCGAGGCCGAGGTGTATGTGCTGTCGAAGGACGAGGGTGGCCGTCATACGCCGTTCTTCAAGGGTTACCGTCCGCAGTTCTACTTCCGCACGACCGACGTGACTGGCGCCTGCCAGCTGCCGGACGGCGTGGAGATGGTGATGCCGGGCGACAACGTGAAGATGGTGGTGAGCCTGATTCACCCGATCGCGATGGACGAAGGCCTGCGTTTCGCCATTCGCGAAGGCGGCCGCACCGTCGGCGCCGGCGTGGTGGCCAAGGTCATCAAGTAAAACACGGGGAATAGAGAGTCGGGAATCGGGAATCGCTGGGCGAAGCACTACACGCTCCAGATCGGTTACCATTTCCGATTCTCTATTTCCTATTCCCGTTTTTACGCCAGTAGCTCAATTGGCAGAGCAGCGGTCTCCAAAACCGCAGGTTGGGGGTTCAAGTCCCTCCTGGCGTGCCACTTCCCCGAGGATCGAGACGGGTGACGATGGCAGGGTCGGCCGCAAGGCACGACATGCTGCTGACACCCGGTCATTAGTGCATGAATACCAAGGCAGAACAGCCCAAGGGCACGAACGCCGCCGACATCGGCAAGCTGGTACTGGCGGGGCTGGTGCTGGTTGCCGGTATCTTCGCCTACTCCTGGTTTGGTCGGGACGGCAACATCTCCTCGTCGGTACGCCTTCTGGGTGTGCTGGCTGCGCTGGTCATCGCGCTGGCCATCGCGGCGTTTACCGCGCTGGGGCGCCGGGTGCGGAACTTCATCGCCGAATCGCAGTTCGAAATGCGCAAGGTGGTCTGGCCGACGCGCGACGAAACGCTGAAGACCACCGGCATCATCATCGTGGTGGTGATCGTCCTGTCGTTGCTGCTGGGTCTGATCGACCTGATTCTCAAGTCGGTCATTCTCGACTGGCTGCTGAAATTGGGTTCCTGAGGTGCTGAGCATGAGCAAGCGTTGGTATGTGGTGCACGCCTATTCGGGCTTCGAGAACCAGGTCAAGCGATCGCTTGAAGAGCGCATCAAGCGCGAAGCGATGGAAGAGAGGTTCGGCGAAGTGCTGGTGCCGACCGAGGAAGTGATCGAGATGCGCGGTGGCCAGAAGCGCCGCAGCGATCGCAAGTTCTTCCCCGGTTACGTGCTGGTGCAGATCGAGACGAATACCGAAGGCAAGTCGCCGCGGATCGACGACGAGTGCTGGCATCTGATCAAGGAAACCCCGAAGGTCATGGGTTTCATTGGTGGTACCGCCGATCGCCCGCTGCCGATCAAGGATAGCGAGGCCGATGCCATCCTCAGTCGCGTCCGTGAGGGTGTCGAGAAGCCCCGACCCAAGGTGCTGTTCGAGCCGGGCGAGATGGTGCGCGTCACCGAGGGCCCGTTCAACGATTTCAACGGCGTGGTCGAGGAAGTCAACTACGAGAAGAGTCGCCTGCGTGTCGCGGTGCTGATCTTCGGCCGTTCCACCCCCGTGGAACTGGAGTTCGGTCAAGTCGAGAAGGCCTGAATCCGGGACGAAGTTCAGCTGGGCGACTCCCGTCCGGCACCTTCGCCCTTTCCCCCGCATGCGGGGGAAAGTTGAGAGGGCACTCCTGAGTGACCAGATCTCTCCGCTCTTGATTCCAGCCCCAATGCCGCCACTGGCACGGGGCTTGCTGATGATCCAATAAATCTCTATACTGCGCGGTTCACGCTGGGTCTTTTTGACTCGGCGTGCCCGTGTTTCGGATCTGCACGAGGCAGATCTTCCTTCCATCCACGGACCGGTGAACAGCGAGGAGCCGCAAGGCGCCTGGACTCGCGAGGAAAATCCCATGGCAAAGAAAGTTGTCGGTTACATCAAGCTGCAGGTCAAGGCCGGTCAGGCCAACCCGTCACCGCCGGTCGGTCCGGCACTGGGTCAGCGCGGCCTGAACATCATGGAATTCTGCAAGGCGTTCAATGCCGCCACGCAGAAGCTGGAGCCGGGTCTGCCGATTCCGACCATCATCACCGCGTACTCCGATCGCAGCTTCACCTTCATCACCAAGACCCCGCCCGCCACGATCCTTCTGAAGAAGGCCACCGGCGTCGCCAAGGGTTCGCAGAAGCCGAACACCGACAAGGTGGGCAAGGTCACCCGCAAGCAGCTGGAAGACATTGCCAAACAGAAGGAGCCGGACCTGACGGCTGCCGATCTCGACGCCGCGGTGCGCACCATTGCCGGTAGCGCCCGCAGCATGGGCCTTGTGGTGGAGGGTTAAGACATGGCAAAGCTCACGAAACGTATGAAGTCGGCCCAGGCCGCGGTGCAGCCGGGCAAGTTCTATGGCCTGGAAGAAGCCCTGAAGATCGTCAAGGACAACGCCAAGGCGAAGTTCGCCGAGTCGGTGGACGTGGCCGTGCGTCTGGGCATCGACGCGAAGAAGTCGGATCAGGGCGTGCGTGGTTCGTCGCTGCTGCCGCATGGCACCGGCAAGACCGTCAAGGTCGCCGTGTTCTGCCCGCCGGGCGAGAAGGCCGAGGCCGCCAAGGCCGCCGGTGCCGACGCCGTCGGCATGGACGACCTGGCCGAGCGCATGCAGGCGGGTGATCTCGACTTCGGTCGCGTGATCGCCACGCCGGACGCGATGCGCGTGGTCGGCAAGCTGGGTCAGCTGCTCGGCCCGCGTGGCCTGATGCCGAATCCGAAGGACGGCTCGGTCACCGCCGACGTCGCCACTGCGGTGACCAACGCCAAGGCCGGCCAGGTGAAGTTCCGCAACGACAAGGCGGGCATCATCCACGCCACCATCGGCAAGGCCAGCTTCGAGGCCGCCCAGTTGGCGGACAACCTCAACACGCTGATCGCCGACCTGCTGAAGGCCAAGCCGGCTGCGGCGAAGGGTCAGTTCCTGCAGAAAGTGGCGTTGTCCAGCACGATGGGTGTCGGCGTTGCCGTCGATACCTCGTCGCTGACCCTCGCCAAGTAAGTATCAAGTCCCGTCCTGGCGGTTTCGCCGGGGCGGGCAAGTTTTTGAGGGCAGCTTCGACCACGCAGGTCGGAGTCGCTGTCAAAGACCGCAGGCGCGATCAGCGCGCGATGACGACGGGCAGGAAGCTCGCTTTGGCACGGAATCGCCGTCATCGGTAGCGGAATCGCTTAATCGGGTTACTCGTGAATCCGGCCTGCGCAGATGGTGCTGCCCGATCTGGAATCGTTTGATGAGTTCTGGAAAGGCCACCACCCGGGGCGCCGAAGTGCCCCCGACGTCACGGACGGCGTCGCCCAGGACCGCAAGCGGCAGGAGCCGTGAGCGGAGTTCATTTGGAGGAGTGCAATGGCTCTAAATCTGTCTCAGAAGCATGAAGTAGTCGCCGAACTGGCAGAAGTTGCCGCGAAGGCCCACTCCCTGATTGCTGTCGAGTACGCGGGCACCACGGTCGAGCAGATGACCGCGATGCGCAAGAAGGCCCGTGAATCCAGTGTGTACTTGCGAGTCGTCAAGAACACGCTGGCGTCGCGCGCCGTGGCTGGCACCGAGTACGAGGTCGTCAAGGACGTCCTGGTCGGTCCGCTGCTGTACGCGTTCTCGATGGAGGAACCCGGCGCTGCCGGGCGTCTGATCAAGGAATTTGCCAAGGGCAACGACAAGCTGAAGGCGAAAGTCGTCTCGGTGGAAGGCAAGCTGTTCCCGGCTGAGCACGTCGACGTGCTGGCTGCGTTGCCGACCCGCGAACAGGCGCTGGCCATGCTGGCCCGCGTGCTGGCCGAACCGGCCACGATGTTTGCCCGTGTCATCAAGGCCGTGGCCGATCAGCAGGGTGGTGGCGAAGTCGCCGCCGAAGCCCCGGCTGAAGCCGAGCCCGCCTGATTTCGACATCTACTCAACAAATCGAATCCATTTCAGAGGTAAATCAAATGTCCCTGTCCAACGAACAAATCGTTGAAGCCGTAGCCGCCAAGTCGCTGATGGAAGTGATGGATCTGGTCAAGGCCATCGAAGAGAAGTTTGGCGTGACCGCCGCCGCTCCGGTTGCCGTTGCCGGTCCGGCTGCTGCTGCTCCGGCTGCCGAGGCGCAGACCGAATTCGACGTCATCCTGAAGACCGCCGGCGCCAAGAAGGTCGACGTGATCAAGGCTGTTCGCGCGATCACCGGCCTGGGCCTGAAGGAAGCCAAGGACCTCACCGAGGCCGGCGGCGTCCTGAAGGAAGCCGTGTCGAAGGAAGACGCCGAGAAGTTCAAGAAGGATCTCGAAGCTGCCGGCGCTACGGTCGAACTGAAGTAATTGGCGCCTTGCGCGTCGCCAGTTTGATCCAGCGTCAAGCAAGCCTGGGAGCGAAAGCTCCCGGGCTTTGCCTGCTTTGAGCGGGAATGGGGAATGGAGAATCGGGATTCGCAAGAGCTGCACCGCAGCGCCGCTTTTGACGATTCCCGATTCTCGATTCCCAAATCCCTGATCCGAGCGGCCCTGGCCGTTCGGTAAAGACAAGTTATCCATTCAGCCGGTGTGTGCACCACCGGCGTCACTGCGAACCGAGGCGCTACCGATCATGGCCTACTCGTTTACCGAGAAGAAACGCATCCGCAAGGACTTTGGCAAGCGTCCGCCCGTACTGGGCGTGCCAAACCTGCTGACCATCCAGACTGATTCCTATCGGGAGTTCCTGCAGGAGCATGTCGCGCCCAAGCAGCGCGGCGAGAAGGGTTTGCATGCCGCGTTGAAGTCGGTCTTCCCGATTTCCAGCTATTCGGGCAATGCAGCGCTCGAATATGTCGACTATCGTCTCGGCGAGCCGGCGTTCGACGAGCGCGAGTGCCGCAATCGCGGCATGACCTACGGTGCGCCGTTGCGTACTACCGTGCGCCTGGTCATCTATGACAAGGACAGCCCGGCTTCGAAGAAGGTGGTCAAGTACATCAAGGAGCAAGAGGTCTACATGGGCGAGATTCCGCTCATGACCGACACCGGCACCTTCATCATCAACGGCACCGAGCGCGTCATCGTCTCGCAGCTGCATCGCTCGCCGGGCGTGTTCTTCGACCACGACCGCGGCAAGACGCACAGCTCGGGCAAACTGCTGTTCTCGGCCCGCGTGATCCCCTACCGCGGCTCCTGGCTGGACTTCGAGTTCGACCCGAAGGACGCGTTGTTCACCCGCATCGATCGTCGCCGCAAATTGCCGGTGACGGTGCTGTTGCGCGCGCTCGGCTACAACAATGAGGAGATGCTGGGCATCTTCTTCGAGCACAACGTGTTCCACCTGGGCAAGAAGGGTGGCACCACGCTGGAGCTGGTTGCCGAACGCCTGCGCGGCGAGACGCTGAGCTTCGATCTGGCGATCGGTGGCAAGGTGCTGGTGGAAGCCGGCAAGCGCATCACGGCGCGCCACGTGCGTCAACTGGCGGCCGAGAACATCACTGCGCTGGAAGTGCCGGACGATTATCCAATCGGTCGCATCCTGGCCACCGACATCGTCGACAGTGGCACCGGCGAGCTGTTGGCGTCGGCGAATGACGAGATCACCGCCGAGCAGCTTGAAGCATTCCGCAAGGCCGGCATCGAGACCTTGCCAACGCTGTACGTCAACGACCTCGATCGCGGCGCCTACATCTCGCACACCTTGCGCATCGACAACACCAAGACGCCGCTGGAGGCGCTGGTGGAAATCTATCGCATGATGCGCCCGGGCGAGCCGCCGACCAAGGACGCCGCGCAGAACCTGTTCTTCAACCTGTTCTTCACCTTCGACCGCTACGACTTGTCGAGCGTGGGCCGGATGAAGTTCAACCGTCGCGTGGGCCGCAAGGAAATTCTCGGTCCGGGCGTGTTGTACGACCACAAGTATTTCAGCGAGCGCAAGGAAGAGGCGTCCCAGTTGCTGGTCAAGGAACAGGGCGAGTCGTCCGACATCCTTGATGTGCTGAAGGTGCTGATCGACATCAAGAACGGTCACGGCACCGTGGACGACATCGATCATCTCGGCAACCGCCGCGTGCGTTCGGTCGGCGAGATGGCCGAGAACACCTTCCGCATCGGCCTGGTCCGTGTGGAGCGTGCGGTGCGCGAGCGCCTGTCGCTGGCCGAGGCCGATGGCCTGACTCCGCAGGATCTGATCAACGCCAAGCCGGTCGCGGCGGCGGTGAAGGAGTTCTTCGGTTCGTCGCAGCTGTCGCAGTT
The DNA here is from genome assembly GCA_963828675.1 of uncultured Gammaproteobacteria bacterium. Classification (GTDB taxonomy): domain Bacteria; phylum Pseudomonadota; class Gammaproteobacteria; order Xanthomonadales; family Rhodanobacteraceae; genus Rhodanobacter. Next base: position 1,004,722 of record CAWHFQ010000002.1, on the reverse strand, counting down.
CATGGACCAGAACAACCCGCTGTCCGAAGTGACGCACAAGCGCCGCGTCTCCGCGCTCGGGCCGGGCGGCCTGACCCGCGAACGCGCTGGCTTCGAAGTGCGTGACGTGCATCCGACCCATTACGGCCGCGTCTGCACCATCGAAACGCCGGAAGGCCCGAACATCGGCCTGATCAACTCGCTCGCCGTTTACGCGCGCACCAACTCGTACGGCTTCCTCGAGACGCCGTACCGCAAGGTCGCGAACAGCAAGGTGACCGACAAGGTCGACTACCTGTCGGCGATCGAGGAAGGCGACCACGTGATCGCGCAGGCGAACTCGCCGCTCGACAAGCACGGCGCATTCCTGGAGGACTTCGTGTCCTGCCGTTTCCGCGGCGAGTCCGAGCTGCGTCCGGCGTCCGAGGTCGACTACATGGACGTGTCGCCGATGCAGACCGTGTCGGTCGCCGCGGCGCTGGTGCCGTTCCTTGAGCACGACGATGCAAACCGCGCGCTGATGGGCGCGAACATGCAGCGTCAGGCCGTGCCGACCCTGCGTTCGCAGACTCCGCTGGTGGGTACCGGCATCGAGCGTGCGGTGGCGCGCGACTCCGGCGTCATCGTCTCCGCCAAGCGCGGCGGCGTGATCGACCAGGTCGACGCGGCGCGCATCGTGGTGCGCGTGAATGAAGATGAGGTCGGCGACAACGACGCTGGCGTCGACATCTACACGCTGACCAAGTACACCCGTTCCAACCAGAACACCAACCTCAACCAGCGCCCGCTGGTGAACGTCGGTGACGTGGTGGCGAAGGGCGATACGCTGGCCGATGGTTCGTCGACCGACCTGGGCGAGCTCGCGCTTGGCCAGAACATGCTGATCGCGTTCATGCCGTGGAACGGTTACAACTTCGAGGACTCGATCCTGTTGTCCGAGCGCGTCGTGCAGGAAGACCGCTACACCTCGATCCACATCGAGGAGCTGTCCTGCCCCGCGCGTGACACCAAGCTGGGTGCCGAGGAAATCACCGCCGACATCCCGAACGTGGGCGAGCAGGCGCTCGCGCGTCTGGACGAGTCCGGCATCGTCTACATCGGTGCGGAAGTGAAGGCCGGCGACATCCTGGTCGGCAAGGTCACGCCCAAGGGCGAAAGCCAGCTGACGCCGGAAGAGAAACTGCTGCGTGCGATCTTCGGTGAGAAGGCATCGGACGTGAAGGACTCTTCCTTGCGCGTGCCGCCGGGCATGGACGGCACCGTCATCGACGTGCAGGTGTTCACCCGCGACGGCATCGAGAAGGACAAGCGCGCCAAGCAGATCGAGGAAACCGAGGTCAAGCGGGTGCGCAAGGATCTGGACGATCAGTTCCGCATCCTCGAAGGCGCGATCTACAACCGCATGCGCGGCCAGCTGGTCGGGAAGTCCGCGATGAGCGGTCCGGGTGGCCTCAAGCGCGGCACCGAGATCACCGACGCCTATCTCGATGGCCTGAAGAAGGACGACTGGTTCAAGATCAACGTCAAGGACGAGGAAGTCACCGAGTTCCTCGAGCGCGCGGCCGATCAGGTCAAGCGCCACAAGGAGGAGTTCGACAAGCGCTTCAAGGAGAAGCAGGCGAAGATCACCCAGGGCGACGATCTCGCCCCGGGCATGCTGAAAATGGTCAAGGTGTTCCTGGCCGTGAAGCGCCGCATCCAGCCGGGCGACAAGATGGCTGGTCGCCACGGCAACAAGGGCGTGGTCTCCAACGTGGTGCCGGTGGAAGACATGCCGTACTCCGCCGACGGCGTGCCGGTCGACATCGTGCTGAATCCGCTGGGCGTGCCGTCGCGCATGAACATCGGGCAGATCCTGGAAGTCCATCTGGGCTGGGCCGCCAAAGGCCTGGGCAAGAAGATCCAGAAGATGCTCGAGGCGCAGGAGAAGGTGGCGAAGGTCCGCGAGTTCCTCGACCAGATCTACAACAGCCATGTGGCCGGTGCCGTTCAGCACGTCGATCTGAAGTCGCTCACCGACAAGGAGATCTTCACGCTCGCGAACAACCTGCAGGAAGGCGTGCCGATGGCGACGCCGGTGTTCGACGGTGCGGAGGAGACCGAGATCAAGGCGATGCTCAAGCTTGCCGACCTGCCGGAGTCGGGCCAGACCACGTTGTACGACGGCCGTACCGGCGAGGCGTTCGATCGCCCGGTCACCGTGGGCTACATGCATTACCTCAAGCTCAACCATCTGGTCGACGACAAGATGCATGCGCGTTCCACCGGTCCGTACTCGCTGGTGACCCAGCAGCCGCTGGGCGGCAAGGCCCAGTTCGGTGGCCAGCGCTTCGGCGAGATGGAAGTGTGGGCACTGGAAGCCTACGGCGCGGCGTACACCCTGCAGGAAATGCTGACGGTGAAGTCCGACGACGTGCAGGGCCGCAACCAGATGTACAAGAACATTGTCGACGGCAACCACGAGATGTCCGCAGGCATGCCGGAATCCTTCAACGTGCTGGTGAAGGAAATCCGCTCGCTTGCCATCAACATCGACCTGGAAGAGATCAAGTGATTTACGGGAATCGGGATTCGGGAACCGCAACAGCGAAAAGCGCTGTGTCCCTGGCTTCCGATCCCGGTTCCCGCAAGCTTGATCCAGCTCGTATCGCGGAATTCGACATCAAGACAAGCTCCGACCGGAGATTCAAATGAAAGACCTGCTCAACTTGTTCAATCAGCAGCGCGCCACGCCGGACTTCGACGCGATCAAGATCGCGCTCGCGTCGCCGGAGCTGATCCGCTCGTGGTCGTACGGCGAAGTGAAGAAGCCGGAAACCATCAACTACCGCACCTTCAAGCCGGAGCGTGACGGCCTGTTCTGCGCCGCCATTTTCGGGCCGGTGAAGGACTACGAGTGCCTGTGCGGCAAGTACAAGCGCATGAAGCATCGTGGCGTGGTCTGCGAGAAGTGCGGCACGGAAGTGACGCTGGCCAAGGTGCGCCGCGAGCGCATGGGCCACATCGAGCTGGCCAGTCCGACCGCGCACATCTGGTTCCTCAAGTCGCTGCCTTCGCGCATCGGCCTGATGCTGGACATGACCCTGCGTGACATCGAGCGCATCCTGTACTTCGAGGCCTTCGTGGTGATCGATCCGGGCATGACCGCGCTCGAGCGCGGCCAGTTGCTCAGCGAAGACCAGTACCTGGAAGCGACAGAAGAGCACGGCGACGAGTTCGACGCGCGGATGGGTGCCGAGGCGGTCTTCCATCTGCTGAAGTCGCTCGACCTGCCGGGCGAAGTGATTCGCCTGAAGGAAGAGATCACCTCGACCAATTCCGAGACCAAGCTGAAGCGGCTGACCAAGCGCGTGAAGCTGATCGAGGCGTTCCTGGAATCCGGCAACAAGCCGGAGTGGATGGTGCTGACTGTTCTCCCGGTGCTGCCGCCGGATCTGCGTCCGCTGGTGCCGCTGGATGGTGGCCGTTTCGCCACGTCCGATTTGAACGACCTGTATCGTCGCGTCATCAACCGCAACAACCGCCTGAAGCGGCTGCTCGAACTCAATGCGCCGGACATCATCGTGCGCAACGAAAAGCGCATGCTGCAGGAATCGGTCGATGCGCTGCTCGACAACGGTCGCCGCGGCCGTGCCATTACCGGCACCAACAAGCGTGCGCTGAAATCGCTCGCCGACATGATCAAGGGCAAGCAGGGCCGCTTCCGCCAGAACCTGCTCGGCAAACGCGTGGATTACTCCGGTCGTTCCGTGATCGTGGTCGGCCCGACCCTGCGCCTGCACCAGTGCGGCCTGCCCAAGAAGATGGCGCTTGAGCTGTTCAAGCCGTTCATCTTCGCCAAGCTGCAGGCGCGTGGCGAAGCCACCACCATCAAGGCGGCGAAGAAGCTGGTCGAGCGCGAAGAAGCCCAGGTGTGGGACATCCTCGAAGAGGTGATCCGCGAGCATCCGGTGCTGCTGAACCGCGCACCGACCCTGCATCGCCTCGGCATCCAGGCATTCGAGCCGAAGCTCATCGAAGGCAAGGCGATCCAGCTGCATCCGCTCGTCTGCACGGCGTTCAACGCGGACTTCGACGGCGACCAGATGGCCGTCCACGTGCCGCTGTCGATCGAGGCGCAGCTGGAAGCGCGCACGCTGATGATGTCGTCCAACAACATCCTGTCGCCCGCCAACGGCGAGCCGATCATCGTGCCGACCCAGGACGTGGTGCTGGGCCTGTACTACATGACCCGCGAGCTGATCAACGTCAAGGGCACCGGCATGGTGTTCTCCGGCATTTCCGAAGCGCGTCGTGCGTATGACAACCGTGCGGTCGAACTGCACGCCAAGGTCAAGGTGCGCCTGAAGCTGGTGCACATCGCCGAAGACGGCACGCGCACGCACGAGACGAAAATCGTCGAGACGACCGTCGGCCGTGCGCTGCTGGCCGAAATCCTGCCGGAGGGCCTGCCGTTCGAGCTGGCCAACACCGAGCTGACCAAGAAGAACATCTCGCGCCTGATCAATTCCAGCTACCGCTTGCTGGGCCTGAAAGAGACCGTGGTGTTCGCCGACAAGCTGATGTACACCGGCTACCGTTTCGCGACGCGTGCGGGCATCTCGATCGGCATCGACGACATGCTGATTCCGGACGAGAAGAAGCCGATCCTGGAAGAGGCCGAGAAGGAAGTCGTCGAGATCCAGCAGCAGTACCAGTCGGGTCTGGTCACCGCCGGCGAGCGCTACAACAAGGTGGTCGACATCTGGTCGCGTACCAGCGAACTGGTCGCCAAGGCGATGATCGACGGCATCGGCACCGAGAAGGTGGTCGATGCCGACGGCAAGACGGTCAACCAGAAGTCGATGAACTCGCTGTACATCATGGCCGACTCCGGCGCCCGTGGTTCCGTGGCGCAGATTCGCCAGCTGGCCGGCATGCGCGGCCTGATGGCGCGTCCGGACGGCTCGATCATCGAGACCCCGATCAAGGCCAACTTCCGCGAAGGCCTGAACGTGCTGCAGTACTTCAACTCGACCCACGGTGCCCGAAAGGGTCTGGCGGATACGGCGTTGAAGACCGCGAACTCCGGTTACCTGACCCGTCGCCTGGTCGACGTGGCGCAGGACGTGGTCATCACGATGGACGATTGCGGCACCGAAGACGGCATCATCATGCAGCCGATCGTCGAGGGCGGCGATGTGGTCGAGCCGCTGCGCGAGCGCGTGCTGGGCCGCGTGGTGGTCGAGGACGTCTACGCGCCCGGCGACGACGACGAGCCGATCGTCACCCGCGACACCCTGCTCAACGAGGCCCTGGTCGAGAAGCTCGACAAGGCCGGCGTGCAGATCGTCAAGGTGCGTTCGCCGATCACCTGCGAAGCCGAACATGGCGTGTGCAAGCTGTGCTACGGCCGCGATCTGGCCCGTGGCCATCTGGTCAACATGGGCGAGGCCGTGGGCGTGGTTGCCGCGCAGTCGATCGGCGAGCCCGGTACCCAGCTGACCATGCGTACGTTCCACATCGGCGGCGCGGCTTCGCGTGCGGCGGCGGTGGACAACGTGACGGTGAAGACCACCGGTTCGCTGAAGTACAACAACCTGAAGTCGGTGCAACACAAGCAGGGTCATCTGGTCGCGGTGTCGCGCTCGGGTGAACTGAGCGTGATCGATTCCAGCGGTCGCGAGCGCGAGCGCTACAAGGTGCCGTACGGCGCCACCATCGCGGTCAAGGACGGCGCGCCGGTCAAGCCGGGCCAGACCGTGGCGAACTGGGATCCGCATACCCACCCGATCGTCACCGAGGTGGCCGGCGTGGTGCGCTTCATCGACTTCCTCGATGGCGTCACCGTGCAGAGCCAGACCGACGAGCTGACCGGTCTGGAGTCGGCGGTGGTCACCGACCCGAAGCGTCGTGGCGCGCAGGCGAAGGATCTGCGTCCGATCGTGCGCCTCGAAGACGCCAAGGGCCGCGAGTTGAAGCTGCCCGGCACCGACATCGCCGCGCAGTACTTCCTGCCGGCCGGTGCGATCGTGTCGATCCAGAACGGTGCCGAAGTGGGCGTGGGCGACGTGGTTGCCCGTATCCCGCAGGAATCGTCGAAGACCCGCGACATCACCGGCGGCCTGCCGCGCGTGGCCGATCTGTTCGAGGCGCGCAAGCCGAAGGAGCCGGCGATCCTGGCCGAGCGCTCCGGCATCATCAGCTTCGGCAAGGACACCAAGGGCAAGCAGCGTCTGGTGATCAAGGACGTCGACGGCAACGAGCACGAGGAGCTGATTCCCAAGTGGCGCCAGGTCATCGTGTTCGAGGGCGAGCATGTGGAGAAGGGCGAAACCGTCGTCGACGGCGAGCCGAGCCCGCATGACATCCTGCGCCTGCTGGGTGTGGAGCCGCTGGCCTCGTACCTGGTCAAGGAAATCCAGGACGTGTATCGCCTGCAGGGCGTGAAAATCAACGACAAGCACATCGAGGCGATCATTCGCCAGATGCTGCGCAAGGTGGAGATCGTCGAGCCGGGTGACAGCCATTACCTGCGCGGCGAGCAGATCGAGCGCGTGCGGATCAACGGCGAGAACGAGCGTGCGGTCGCCAAGGGCGAGCATCCGGCCGAGTACCAGTCGATCCTGCTGGGCATCACCAAGGCGTCGCTGGCCACCGAGTCGTTCATTTCGGCGGCCTCGTTCCAGGAAACGACCCGCGTCCTTACCGAGGCGGCGGTTCGTGGCACGCGTGATACCTTGCGTGGTTTGAAGGAAAATGTTATCGTCGGCCGTCTTATTCCGGCAGGCACGGGTTTGGCGTACCACGCATCGCGTCGTCGCCAGGGCGGTTTGTCCGCTTCGGATCTGGAGACGCTCTCCGGTTCCACGCCTGCAGCCTCGTTCGCCGAGGTTCCGGCCGGTAGTGATAACGGTGTCGAATAAGCCCGGTCAGGGCCTTATTCGCTGACATACGAAATGAGGTGCATGGATGCACCTCGTGTTCGGGTCCAGGACGGCTGAGCACTGGCTTGCCTATGGCGGGCCGCTCATGTTAAATTCCCGCTTCTTGGCAGACCGAGCTTGATCGGGCTGCCTTTATGTTTTCAGGAACAGCTTCGCATGACGACAGTCAATCAGTTGGTGCGCAAAAACCGCAGCCCCAAGACCTACAAGAGCGGGTCGCCGGCCTTGCAGAGCAGCCCGCAGCGTCGCGGCGTCTGCACGCGCGTTTACACGACCACCCCGAAAAAGCCGAACTCGGCCCTGCGCAAGGTTGCCAAGGTGCGCCTGACCAACGGCTTCGAGATCATCAGCTACATCGGTGGTGAAGGTCACAACCTGCAGGAGCACTCGGTGGTGTTGATCCGCGGCGGTCGCGTCAAGGATCTGCCCGGCGTGCGCTACCACACGGTGCGCGGCAGTCTCGACTGCGCCGGTGTCACCAAGCGCCGCCAGTCGCGCTCGAAGTACGGCGCGAAGCGCCCGAAGAAATAATGTCAGTGCGGCCTTTGCTGGCCGCTTTCAGGCGGACAGGAATGTCCGCGAAAATAACGGACAACAAACATGTCGCGTAAAGGTTCACATCCCGCCCGTCTGGTTCTGCCGGATCCCAAGCACGGCAGCCAGCTGATCGCCCGTTTCATCAACATGGTGATGAAGAGCGGCAAGAAGTCGGTCGCCGAAAGCATCGTCTACGGTGCCCTGCAGCACATCGGCGAAAAGAATGCCGAGCCGGTGGCTCTGGTCGAGAAGGCGCTGAACAACATCGCTCCGGCGGTCGAGGTGAAGTCTCGCCGTGTCGGCGGCGCCACCTACCAGGTGCCGGTTGAAGTGCGTCCGGGTCGCCGCATGGCGCTGGCGATGCGCTGGGTCATCGATGCCGCCCGCAAGCGTGGCGAGACCTCGATGCCGCGCAAGCTGGCTGCCGAGCTGCTGGAGGCCTCCGAAAGCCGCGGCGGTGCTGCCAAGAAGCGCGAAGAAACGCACCGCATGGCCGAGGCCAACAAGGCCTTCTCGCACTACCGCTGGTAAGCGCGTCTCCTGCCGTCCTTCGTGATGGCGGAAAAAGGGCCCGCCATCCGTGGCGGGCTGCTGAAATCCAGGCCGCCATTATTGGCGGCTTGAGCAAGCCGGCAAGCATGCCGGGCTTCGTGAGTCCGGGCCATTTTTCCCGATGGCAAGGAACAAGCCGGTTCTCTGCCGGACTTCTCAATTAAACGCGGCCCGGATGGCTGCATAGAATCGGGCAGGGCAGCCCGGCACAGGTACATACCCATGGCACGCACCACTCCAATCGATCGCTACCGCAACTTCGGCATCATGGCCCACATCGATGCCGGCAAGACCACCACCACGGAGCGCATCCTGTTCTACACCGGCGTCAGTCACAAGATTGGCGAGGTGCATGACGGTGCGGCCACGATGGACTGGATGGAGCAGGAGCAGGAGCGTGGCATTACGATCACGTCGGCCGCGACGACCGCGTTCTGGAAGGGCATGGATGGCTCGCTCGACCAGCATCGCTTCAACATCATCGATACGCCCGGACACGTCGACTTCACCATCGAAGTCGAGCGTTCGCTGCGCGTGCTCGACGGTGCCGTGTTCGTGCTCTGCGCGGTCGGTGGCGTGCAGCCGCAGTCCGAGACGGTGTGGCGCCAGGCCAACAAGTACAAGGTGCCGCGTCTGGCCTTCGTCAACAAGATGGACCGTACCGGTGCCAATTTCGACAAGGTCGTCGGCCAGCTGAAGGCGCGTCTTGGCGCGCACGCCGTGCCGATGCAGGTGCCGATCGGTGCCGAAGACGGCTTCGAGGGCGTGGTCGACCTGCTCAAGATGAAGGCGATCATCTGGGACATGGAAACCCAGGGCATGAAGTTCGAGTACCGGGACATCCCGGCGGACCTGGTCGACCAGGCTGCGGAGGCACGCGCCTACATGGTCGAGTCGGCTGCCGAGGCGACCGAAGACCTGATGAACAAGTATCTCGAAGAGGGTGAACTCAACGAGGACGAGATCATCGCAGGGCTGCGTCAGCGTACGCTCGCCAACGAGATCATTCCGGTCTATTGCGGCACGGCGTTCAAGAACAAGGGCGTCCAGGCGATGCTCGACGCGGTGGTGCAGCTGTTGCCGTCGCCTGCCGATCGTCCGCCGGTTGCAGGTGTCGACGAGGACGAGAACGAAGCGACGCGCAAGGCAGACGACAGCGCGCCGTTTTCCGCGCTCGCGTTCAAGATCATGACCGACCCGTTCGTCGGTTCGCTGACCTTCTTCCGTGTCTACTCGGGCACGCTGAACTCCGGCGACGCGGTGTACAACCCGGTCAAGAGCAAGAAGGAGCGCATCGGCCGCATCCTGCAGATGCACGCGAACGAGCGTCAGGAACTGAAGGAAGTCCGTGCCGGCGACATCGCCGCTGCCGTCGGCCTGAAGGACGTGACGACCGGTGACACGCTGTGCGCGCAGGATCACATCATCACCCTGGAGCGGATGACGTTCCCGGAGCCGGTGATCTCGATGGCGGTCGAGCCGAAGACCAAGTCCGACCAGGAAAAGATGGGCATCGCCCTCGGTCGTCTGGCTGCGGAGGATCCGTCGTTCCGCGTGCGCACCGACGAAGAGTCGGGCCAGACGATCATCTCGGGCATGGGTGAGTTGCACCTGGATATCCTGGTCGACCGCATGCGCCGCGAGTTCAACGTCGAGGCCAACGTCGGCAAGCCGCAGGTGGCTTACCGCGAGACGATCCGTTCGTCGGACGTCAAGTCGGATTACAAGCACGCCAAGCAGTCGGGCGGCAAGGGCCAGTACGGCCACGTGGTGATCGAGCTGTCGCCGATGACCGAGGAGGATCGCGCCAACCCGAACGTGAAGGACGATTTCCTCTTCATCAACGACATCACCGGTGGCGTGATTCCGAAGGAATTCATCCCGTCCGTCGAGAAGGGCTTGCGCGAGACCATCACCAGCGGTCCGCTGGCTGGCTTCCCGGTCGTCGGCGTGAAGGTGAAGCTCGTGTTCGGCTCGTATCACGATGTCGACTCGTCCGAAATGGCGTTCAAGCTCGCCGCCTCGATGGCGTTCAAGCAAGGCTTCAACAAGGCGAGCCCGGTGCTGCTCGAGCCGATCATGAAGATCGAGGTGGTGACGCCGGAAGACTACGTCGGCGACGTCATGGGCGACATGAGCCGTCGTCGCGGCCTGCTTCAGGGCCAGGACGACACGCCATCGGGCAAGACCATCGACGCGATGGTGCCGCTGGGTGAGATGTTCGGTTATGCGACGACGATCCGTTCGCTGACCCAGGGTCGCGCCACGTTCACGATGGAATTCGACCATTACGCGGAAGCGCCGAGCAACATCGCCGAGCAGGTCATGAAGAACGCGTAACTGCGCGATCTTCCTGGTCGCGGCGGCAAGGATCAGGAAGCGGCCATGCGCATGGCCGCACTCTCAAGAAGCGGCCATTCGTGGACGTATCATCAAATTGGGTTCTCTCAGAGGTTTGAGTCATGGCAAAGGGTAAATTCGAACGCACCAAGCCGCACGTCAACGTCGGCACGATTGGTCACGTGGATCACGGCAAGACGACGCTGACGGCAGCGCTGACGAAGGTCGGTGCGGAACGTTTCGGTGGCGAGTTCAAGGACTACAGCGCGATCGACGCGGCGCCGGAAGAGAAGGCGCGCGGCATCACGATCTCGACCGCCCACGTGGAATATGAGTCGCCGGTGCGCCACTACGCGCACGTCGATTGCCCGGGCCATGCCGACTATGTGAAGAACATGATCACCGGTGCGGCGCAGATGGACGGCGCGATTCTGGTGTGCTCGGCCGCCGACGGCCCGATGCCGCAGACGCGCGAGCACATCCTGCTGAGCCGTCAGGTCGGCGTGCCGTACATCGTGGTGTTCCTGAACAAGGCCGACATGGTCGACGACGCCGAGCTGCTCGAGCTGGTCGAGATGGAAGTGCGCGAACTGCTCAGCAAGTACGACTTCCCGGGCGACGACACCCCGATCATCCATGGTTCGGCGCTGAAGGCGCTGGAAGGTGATCAGAGCGAAATCGGCGTGCCGGCGATCATCAAGCTGGTCGACGCGCTGGACAGCTACATCCCGGAGCCGGTGCGCACGATCGACAAGCCGTTCCTGATGCCGGTGGAAGACGTGTTCTCGATCTCGGGCCGCGGCACCGTGGTGACCGGTCGTATCGAGCGCGGCATCATCAAGGTCGGCGACGAAATCGAAGTGGTCGGCATCCGCGACACGCAGAAGACCACGGTCACCGGCGTGGAAATGTTCCGCAAGTTGCTGGACCAGGGTCAGGCAGGCGACAACGCCGGTCTGCTGCTGCGCGGCCTGAAGCGTGACGACGTGGAGCGTGGCCAGGTGCTGGCCAAGCCGGGCACGATCACCCCGCACACCGACTTCGAGGCCGAGGTGTATGTGCTGTCGAAGGACGAGGGTGGCCGTCATACGCCGTTCTTCAAGGGTTACCGTCCGCAGTTCTACTTCCGCACGACCGACGTGACTGGCGCCTGCCAGCTGCCGGACGGCGTGGAGATGGTGATGCCGGGCGACAACGTGAAGATGGTGGTGAGCCTGATTCACCCGATCGCGATGGACGAAGGCCTGCGTTTCGCCATTCGCGAAGGCGGCCGCACCGTCGGCGCCGGCGTGGTGGCCAAGGTCATCAAGTAAGTACTGTTATCCCGGCAGCGAGCTGCCGGGATGACTTCCGCCGTTGATCCGACCAGAGGTCGGATAACGCCGGAGTGTTCGAGTCGCGTTTGGTTTCACTGCCCGACTTCCCTAAGGGGAAATTAGCAGGTATACTTCGCAGCTCACTTGTCGGACAGACTTGTTTCTGTGCGACCTACCGCGAAATGAGGCGCAGGACGTGCTTCGAGTTCGCGGGCCGGGACGGCCCATCGCAATGGAATATTTCACAGGCTCTGCCTGTCGACGATGTCTCGTTGCGCGATGCAGATTCTGTCCAGGCGAGCCGCACGTGCTCGCCTGGTCTTTTCGAATTGGGGTCGGGAATATTCACGGCTGCCGATGTGGTGCAAAAGGTAGTGCGAGGCGGTGAGAAGCCGCTTCGTTTCACATTGCGTTCTTTAGACAACAGGACACGGTTATGGCGAACCAGAAGATTCGGATTCGGCTGAAGGCGTACGATCATCGACTGATCGACCGCTCGGCCAGCGAGATCGTCGAAACGGCAAAGCGCACGGGTGCCACGGTACTCGGCCCGATTCCGCTTCCGACCAAGATCGAGCGTTACACCATCCTGACGTCGCCGCACGTCGACAAGGATGCACGCGACCAGTACGAGACCCGTACGCACAAGCGTGTGCTCGACATCATCGACCCGAACGACAAGACCGTGGACGCGCTCATGAAGCTTGATCTCGCCGCCGGCGTCGATGTTCAGATCAAGCTCGGTTGAGCGACAGACAGGATACGAAAATGAGTATCGGATTGGTTGGCCGCAAATGCGGCATGAGCCGGCTCTTCACTGAAGACGGCCGCTCGATTCCGGTGACGCTGATTGAAGCGACGCCGAATCGCGTGACCCAGCTGAAGACGGACGATAACGATGGCTACAGCGCCGTCCAGGTTTCCGCGGGCAGCAAGCGCGCGAACCTGCTGACGCAGCCGCTGAAGGGCCACTACGCGAAGGCCAAGGTTGAGCCGGGTCGTGGCCTGTGGGAATTCCGCGTGGCTGCCGAGGATCTCGGCAAGTACGAAGTGGGCGCCGAGATCAAGGCGGACGACGTGTTCACCGTCGGCCAGATCGTCGATGTCGCCGGCGTGTCGAAGGGCAAGGGCTTCCAGGGCACGATCAAGCGCTGGAACTTCAAGATGGGTGATGCCACCCACGGCAACTCGTTGTCGCATCGCGCGCCGGGTTCCATCGGTCAGCGCCAGACCCCGGGTCGCGTGTTCCCCGGCAAGAAGATGTCCGGCCACATGGGTGCGGTCAACCGTACGCAGCAGGGTCTGGAAGTGGTCAAGGTCGACGCCGAGCGTCATCTGATCGCGGTGAAGGGTGCGGTGCCGGGTGCTACCGGTGGCGACGTCATCATCCGCCCGACGACGAAGAGCTGAGGAGAGACGCCATGGAACTCAATGTTATTGGCGCCAAGTCGCTCAGCGTGTCGGACGAAGTGTTCGGCGGTGAGTACAAGAAGGCCCTGGTTCATCAGATCGTGGTTGCCTACCAGGCGGCCGGTCGCGCCGGTACGCAGTCGCAGCTCACGCGCGGCGAGATGTCCGGCACCACCAAGAAGTTCAAGAAGCAGAAGGGCGGCGGCGCTCGTCACGGCGACTACCGCGCTCCGATCTTCGTCGGTGGTGGTCGTGCCTTTGCGGCCAAGCCGCGCAGCTACGAGCAGAAGGTCAACCGCAAGGCTTACCGTGTTGCGATTCGCTCGATCTTCTCCGAACTGGTTCGCCAGGATCGCCTGAAGATCGTCGAGAGCTTCGGCATCGAGACGCCGAAGACCTCCGCGATGGTGGCCAAGCTGGCCGAGCTGGAAGTGTCCGGCCGCGTGCTGCTGGTCTCGGAAGATGCTTCCGAGTCGGTGTTCCTGGCCGCGCGCAACATCCCTTACATCCACGTGCTGGACGTGATGGGCCTGAATCCGGTCAGCCTGGTCGGTTCCGATCATGTGGTGATGACGGTTGACGCCGTGAAGAAAGTCGAGGAGTGGCTGGCATGAACAACGAACGCATTCTCGATACGCTGCGCGCACCGCACATCTCCGAGAAATCCGCCCGTCTGGCCGAGCACAACCAGTACGTATTCGTGGTCGCCCCTGCGGCGACCAAGGCCGATGTCCGTGCGGCGGTGGAGAAGCTGTTCGACGTGAAAGTCGAACAGGTGAACCTCGTCAACACCAAGGGCAAGGTCAAGTCCTTCCGTTTCCGCGCTGGCAGCCGCCAGGGCAAGCGCAAGGCCTACGTGCGTCTTGCCGATGGCCAGACCATCGACGTGTCCGCCAAGGCCTGAGCCAGGAGTTTTGTGAAATGGCATTAATCAACCACAAGCCGACCTCGCCGGGCCGTCGCGACGCCGTCAGCGTTCGCACGGAGGGCCTGCACAAGGGCGCTCCGTACGCGCCGCTGACCGAGTCGCAGTCCCGCACCGGCGGTCGCAATCATCATGGCCGCATCACCGTGCGTCATCGCGGCGGCGGTCACAAGCAGCAATACCGCATCATCGATTTCAAGCGCGACAAGGAAGGCATCGCCGCCCGCGTCGAGCGCATCGAATACGATCCGAACCGTACCGCCCATATCGCGTTGCTCTGCTACGCCGATGGCGAGCGTCGCTACATCATTGCGCCGAAGGGCGTGCAGGTGGACGATCGTCTGTTGTCCGGTCGTGACGCGCCGATCAAGGCGGGCAACTGCCTGCAGCTGCGCAACATCCCGATGGGCAGCACGATTCACTGCATCGAACTGCGTCCGGGCAAGGGCGCGCAGATCGCCCGCAGCGCCGGCGCTTCGGTGCAGCTGGTGGCCCGCGAGTCCGGCTACGCCACGCTGCGTCTTCGCTCCGGCGAGATGCGTCGTGTTTCGGTCGATTGCCGCGCCACCATCGGTGAAGTCGGCAACGGCGAGCACAGCCTGAAGAAGCTCGGCAAGGCCGGCGCCAAGCGCTGGCTGGGTATTCGCCCGACCGTTCGCGGCGTGGTGATGAACCCGGTCGACCATCCGCACGGCGGTGGTGAAGGCAAGACCTCCGGCGGTCGTCATCCGGTCAGCCCGTGGGGCACGCCGGCGAAGGGTTACAAGACCCGCAACAACAAGCGCACGCAGCAGTTCATCGTGCGTCGTCGCACCAAGTAACAGGAAGCCGACATGCCTCGCTCTTTGAAGAAAGGTCCGTTCGTCGACCTTCACCTCGTAAAGAAGGTGGAAGCTGCGGTTTCCGCCAACAACAAGCGTCCGATCAAGACCTGGTCGCGTCGCTCGATGATCCTGCCGGAAATGGTCGGCTTGACCATCGCCATTCACAACGGCCGTCAGCACGTACCCGTACTGATCAACGAGAACATGGTCGGGCACAAGCTCGGTGAGTTCGCGGTGACCCGTACGTTCAAGGGCCATGTCGGCGACAAGAAGGGCAAGTGATGAGCACTGAAGCCAAAGCGATCCTGCGCGGCGCCCGCATCTCGGCGCAAAAGGCACGCCTGGTGGCTGACCTCGTCCGCGGGCTTCCCGTGGGCCGGGCCAGCGACGTGCTCACCTATACCAACAAGAAAGCCGCGCATCTTGTCCGCAAGGTGCTGCTGTCGGCCGTCGCGAATGCCGAGAACAATCTCGGCGCCGATGTCGATGAGCTGAAAGTGGCCAGCATTTTCGTCGACGAAGGTCCGGCGATGAAGCGCATGCATGCCCGCGCCAAAGGCCGCGGTTCGCGCATCCTGAAACGCACCAGCCACATCACTGTGGTTGTCGGCAACTGACTGGGGACGTAGACGATGGGTCATAAAGTTCATCCCACCGGTATCCGCCTCGGCATTGCCAAGGACTGGAACTCGAAGTGGTTCGCCAACAAGGGCGATTACGCGAAGTATCTCGTGGCCGATATCAAGGTCCGCGACATGCTGAAGAAGAAGCTCGCGGCAGCCGGCATCTCGAAGATCCAGATCGAGCGTCCGGCCAAGACCGCCCGCGTGACGATCCACACCGCCCGTCCGGGCGTGGTGATCGGCAAGAAGGGCGAGGACATCGAGAAGCTGCGCAAGGAAGTCAGCGACATGATGGGCGTTCCGACGCACATCAACGTCAGTGAAGTGCGCAAACCGGAACTCGATGCGCAGCTGGTCGCCGAGTCGATCGCGCAGCAGCTGGAGCGTCGCATCATGTTCCGCCGGGCGATGAAGCGCTCGGTCGGCAACGCGATGCGCCTGGGCGCGCTGGGCATCAAGATCAACGTGTCCGGTCGTCTGAACGGTGCCGAGATCGCCCGCTCCGAGTGGAGCCGCGAAGGTCGGGTGCCGCTGCATACGCTGCGAGCCGACATCGACTACGGCTTCGCCGAAGCAAGCACCACCTACGGCATCATCGGCATCAAGGTGTGGGTCTACAAGGGCGAGATCTTCGATCTGGCTGCAGCCAGCCAGGAGTCGAAGGACGAGCCGTCGCAGCCGCGCCGCGAAGGTGGCGAAGGTCGTCGTAATGATTCGCGTCGCGAGGCCGGTGACGGCCGCCGCGAGCGGTCTGCGAAGTAAGGAGAGTTGCCATGTTGCAACCCAAGCGAACCAAATACCGCAAGCAGTTCAAGGGCCGTAACGACGGTCTGGCGCAGTGCTCCAATCTCGTCAGCTTTGGCGAGTACGGCCTGAAGGCCACGACTCACGGTGCGCTCACTGCGCGCCAGATCGAGGCGGCCCGTCGTTGCATTACCCGCTTCGTCAAGCGTGGCGGCAAGTTGTGGATCCGCGTGTTCCCGGACAAGCCGATCACCAAGAAGCCGATCGAAGTCCGCATGGGCGCGGGCAAGGGTAGCGTCGAGTTCTGGGTCGCCCCGATCCAGCCCGGCCGCATGCTCTATGAAATCGAGGGCGTCGACGAGACGACGGCACGCGAGGCGTTTCGCCTGGCCGCCGCCAAACTCTCGGTGCAGACCCAGTTTGTGACCCGGGCGGTGATGTGATGGCCAGCAAAGATATCAACAACCAGTCGGCCGAAGAGCTGAACCAGCATCTGCTGGATCTGCGCAAGGAGCAGTTCAACCTGCGCATGCAGAAGGGCTCCGGCCAGCTCACCCAGCCGCACCAGCTTCGCCGCGTTCGGCGTGACATCGCCCGCACGAAGTTTGTGCTCGGCAGCAAGAAGTAAGGGACGGCCGACATGAGCGACACTCAAATTCAAGAACAGAAGCAGGCGCGTACCCTCGAGGGCCGCGTCACCAGCAACAAGATGGACAAGACGGTCACCGTGCTGGTCGAGCGTCAGGTTCAGCACTGGCTGCTCGGCAAGATCATCCGCCGTTCGACCAAGCTGCACGCGCAGGACGACCTGGGCGCGAACGAGGGCGACCTCGTGCGTATCGCCGAATGCCGTCCGTTGTCCAAGACCAAACATCACCGCGTGGTTGAAATCATCACGCGCGCCAACGTCTAAGGGAGGGTGCAGCCATGATCCAGATGCAAAGCACGCTTTCCGCAGCGGACAACAGCGGCGCGAAGGAACTGATGTGCATCAAGGTGCTCGGCGGCTCCAAGCGCCGTTACGCCGCGATCGGTGACGTCATCAAGGTCACCGTGAAGGATGCGATTCCCCGCGGCAAGGTCAAGAAGGGCGAGGTGTACAATGCCGTGGTGGTTCGTACCGCCAAGGGTGTGCGCCGTCCCGATGGTTCGCTGATCCGTTTCGACGGCAACGCAGCGGTCCTCCTCAACAACAAGCTCGAGCCGATCGGCACCCGTATTTTCGGGCCGGTTACCCGCGAGCTGCGCAGCGAGAAGTTCATGAAGATCGTCTCGCTCGCGCCCGAAGTGCTCTGAGCGGAGATCACAAAATGAACCGTATCCGTAAGGGTGATCAGGTGCTCGTGATCACCGGCAAGAACAAGGGTCAACGCGGCGACGTGCTGCGTGTTGCGGGCGAGCGCGTGTTCGTCTCCAACGTGAATCTGGTCAAGCGTCACACCAAGCCGAACCCGCAGGCCAACCAGGCCGGTGGCATCGTCGAGCGTGAAGCCTCGATCCATCTCTCCAATGTGCAGCTGTTCAACCCCGCCACGAACAAGGGTGAACGCGTCGGCACCAAAACGCTCGAAGATGGGCGCAAGGTCCGCGTGTTCCGTTCGACTGGCGAGGTCGTGGACGCGTAAGGAACACGATCATGACGCGCCTTGAAAATTTTTATAAAGAACAGGTAGTCGCCAAGCTCACCGAGCAGTTCGGCTACCAGAACGTGATGCAGGTTCCCCGCATCACCAAGATCACGCTGAACATGGGCGTGGGCGAAGCCGCGGGCAACAAGAAAGTGCTCGAGAACGCCGTGGCCGACATGGCCAAGCTTTCGGGCCAGAAGCCGATCACGACCAAGGCGCGCGTTTCCGTGGCCTCGTTCAAGATCCGCGACGGCTGGCCGATCGGCTGCAAGGTTACCTTGCGTCGCGCGCAGATGTGGGAGTTCATGGATCGCCTGATCAACATCTCGCTGCCGCGCGTGCGCGACTTCCGCGGTGTGTCCGGCGAAGGCGTTCGATGGCCGCGGCAACTACAATTTCGGTATCAAGGAACAGATCATCTTCCCTGAAATCGACTTCGACCAGGTTGATGCGTTGCGTGGCATGGATATCTCCATCACCACCACCGCCAAGACCGACGAAGAGGCGAAAGCCTTGCTGGCAGCGTTCAGCTTCCCGTTCCGCAACTGATAGGCGTTATCCATGGCCAAGACATCAATGGTGAACCGCGATATCAAGCGGACCAAACTCGTCAAGAAGTACGCCGCCAAGCGTGCCGAACTGAAGGCGATCGTGCTGAGCTCCACTGCTTCCTACGAGGAGAAGATGGGCGCGCAGACCAAGCTGCAGAAGCTTCCGCGTGATGCCAGCCCGTCGCGTCAGCGCACGCGTTGCGCATTGACCGGTCGTCCGCGTGCGGTCTACGCCAAGTTCGGCCTGGGCCGCAACAAGCTGCGTGAAGCGACCATGCGCGGCGACGTGCCGGGTCTGCGCAAGGCCAGCTGGTAATACAAGAACCGGAGTCGTTCGCGGGGCGCAAGCCCACGGACGACTCGCCAGGCGGCTCCACGAGCTGCCGTTGATGCGACTACCGCATCGAGATTCGCTAAAACCTGAAAAGGCTGATATAGTCAGCGGTCTGCGCAAGGCAGGCCGATGTTTCTTGTCGGCTCACAATCTGATTGATTTCCGGTTTTATCGGATATCGGTGCACTCTGAAGGATGTTTTCATGAGCATGACTGATCCCATCGCCGATCTGTTCACGCGCGTCCGCAATGCCCAGGCCATGGGCAAGCCGACCGTGCGTATGCCGTCGTCGAAACTGAAGGTGGCGATCGCCGACCTTCTCAAGAACGAGGGCTACATCCTCGACGCCAAGACTTCCGCCGAGGAAGGCAAGCCGGTGCTCGAGATCAAGCTCAAGTATTTCGAGGGCCAGCCGGCCATCGAGCGTATCTCCCGTGTCAGCCGCTCCGGCCTGCGTGTGTATCGCGGCAAGGACGAGCTGCCGAAGGTCCTTGGTGGCCTGGGTATCTCGATCATCTCGACTTCCGCTGGTCTGTTGACCGATGCGCAGGCCCGTGCCAAGGGTCTGGGCGGCGAAGTCATCGGCCAAGTGGCATAAGGAGTCTTTCGATGTCACGTGTTGCCAAACAACCCATTTCCCTGCCGAAGGGCGTCGAACTGATCGTCAATGACGACCAGATCTCGGTGAAAGGCCCGAAGGGCACCTTGTCCGTTCATCACCTGCCGGGCGTCACCGTGGCGGTCGAGAACGGTGTGGCGAACATCACGCTGGAAGATGGCGCCGACGACAAGTTCGGCGGCACCGCCCGCGCGCTGCTGGCCAACATGGTCACCGGTGTTTCCACGGGTTACGAGCGCAAGCTCGAGCTGGTCGGCGTGGGCTATCGCGTTGCCATGCAGGGCAAGTCGCTGAGCCTGAGCCTGGGCTTCTCGCACCCGGTGGTGTTCGAAGCGCCGGAAGGCATCAGCATCGAAACCCCGACGCAGACCGAAGTCCTGATCAAGGGCGCGGACAAGCAGGCGGTAGGTCAGGTGGCGGCCAAGATTCGCGGCTTCCGTCCGCCGGAACCCTACAAGGGCAAGGGCGTGCGCTATGCCGGCGAGAAGATCACGATGAAGGAAGCCAAGAAGGCTTAATGCGGGTTCCGCGAGAGGCCGACCATCAAGGCCGGCTCTTTCGAAAGATTCCCAAATACAAGTCGATCCGCTTTCGAGGAACTAACGATGAACAAGAACGAAAATCGCCTGCGCCGCGCCAAGTCCACCCGCTCGCACATCCGCAAGCTGGCCGTGGCTCGCCTGTCGGTCCATCGCACCGGCCAGCACATCTACGCGCAGGTGTTCGATGCCTCCGGCGTGAACGTGGTGGCTGCGGCTTCCACCGTGCAAAAGTCGGTCGCCGAGGGTCTCAAGGGCACCAAGAACCTGACGGCCGCTGCGGCGGTTGGCAAGGCGGTCGCCGAGCGCGCGATGGCGGCGGGTATCGAGTCGGTGGCGTTTGACCGCTCCGGTTTCCGATTCCACGGCCGCATCAAGGCGCTCGCCGACGCGGCGCGCGAAGCCGGTCTGAAATTCTGAGTACCACCCGGATCGGGGCGTTGTCCTGATTCCACCGTGTCACCTACAACTCCAAGCGGCTCAGCCGCAAGCAAAGTCCCGGTCCGCCGGGCACATGGAAAAGAACATGTCTTCTACCGATCGCGAAAATTCCGACGGCCTGCTGGAAAAGTTGATTGCCGTCAACCGTGTGGCCAAGACCGTCAAGGGCGGCCGCCAGATGAGCTTCACCGCACTGACTGTCGTCGGTGACGGCGAGGGCAAGGTCGGCTTCGGTTATGGCAAGGCGCGTGAAGTGCCGGTCGCCATCTCCAAGGCGATGGAGCGTGCCCGCCGCCAGATGGTGAACATCGAACTGAACAACGGCACCCTGTGGTACGCCATCAAGGCGAACCACGGCGCGGCCCGCGTTTACATGCAGCCCGCTTCCGAGGGCACCGGCGTGATTGCCGGCGGTGCCATGCGTGCCGTGCTGGAAGTGGTTGGCGTCAAGAACGTGCTGGCCAAGGCGGTTGGTTCGCGCAACCCGATCAACCTGGTGCGCGCCACCATCAAGGGCCTGCAGGCGGTCGCCTCGCCCAAGAAGATCGCCGCCAAGCGTGGCAAGTCCCTGGAAGAGGTGCTCGGCAATGGCTAAGTCCCAACAAACCGCCGACAAGACCGTGCGCGTGCGCCTGGTCAAGGGCCTGCGCGGCGTGCAGGCGCGTCATCGCCTCAGCGTCAAGGCGCTGGGTCTGGGCAAGATCAACGACGTCCGTGAATTGAAGGACAGCCCGCAGGTTCGTGGCCTGATCAACACGGTCTATTACCTGGTCCGGGTCGAGGAGTAATCATCATGCGCTTGAATGACATTCAGCCGGCCGCCGGTTCGCACAAGACGCGTCTTCGCGTCGGTCGCGGTATCGGTTCGGGCATGGGCAAGACCGCGGGTCGTGGTCACAAGGGTCAGCATGCCCGTGCGGGCGGTACCCACAAGTTCGGTTTCGAAGGCGGCCAGATGCCGCTGAACCGCCGGATGCCGAAGGTCGGCTTCCGCTCGAAGCTGAAGGTCGCCAGTCAGGAAGTGTTCCTGTACCAGCTGGCCAACCTCAAGGCCGACGTGATCGACGTCGTCGTGCTGCATCAGGCTGGCCTGATCGACAGCCGCGCGAAGAAGGTCAAGGTGGTTCTCAAGGGCGAAATCGGTCGCGCGGTGAAGTTGTCCGGTCTGCTGGCTACCGCCGGCGCCAAGGCAGCCATCGAGGCTGCCGGCGGCAGCGTGGAGTAATCAGGTGGCAGCAGCCAAGGGCAATGCACTCGGCAAGCTCGGCAAGCTGACGGAGCTTCGTCAGCGCATCTTCTTCGTGATCGGTGCGCTGGTGGTGTTCCGGCTTGGTTCGTTCATTCCGGTTCCTGGTGTGAACCCGGAAGCGATGACCAGCCTGGTCAACGGCAACGGCCTGATGGACATGTTCAACATGTTCTCCGGCGGTGCGCTGGCGCGTTTCTCGGTATTCGCACTGGGCGTGATTCCCTACATCTCGGCGTCGATCGTGTTCCAGATGATGGGCTCGGTGGTGCCAAGCCTGCAGGGCCTGCGCAAGGAAGGCGAGGCCGGCAAGCGCAAGATGACAATGTATACGCGCTACGCCACGGTGGCCTTGGCGGCGTTCCAGTCATTCGGCATCGCGGTGGCGCTGCAGAACCAGGTGGCGGCGGGTGGCGCGCCGGTGGTCTACACGCCGGGCTTCGGTTTCATCATGTCATCCGTGGTCGGGCTTACCGCTGGCACGATGTTCCTGATGTGGCTGGGCGAGCAGATGACCGAGCGCGGCATCGGCAACGGCATTTCGCTGCTGATCTTCGCCGGTATCGTCGCCGGTCTGCCGGGCGCGGTGGTTCACACGCTGGGCATGGCCAGCAATGGCGAGTTGTCGCTGATCAAGTTGCTGATGGTGTTTGGTCTGGCGCTGGCAGTGACCGCGTTTGTAGTGTTCATGGAGCGCGCCCAGCGGCGCATCACGGTGAACTACGCGAGGCGGTCGGGTGGGCAGAAGGCCTACATGAACCAGAGCTCGAACCTGCCGTTGAAGATCAACATGGCAGGCGTGATTCCGCCGATCTTCGCGTCCAGCCTGCTGATGTTCCCGGCAACGGCGATCAGCTGGTTCAGCACCGGTCAGCAGTCGCGCTGGTTGCAGGATCTGACGCAGTCGCTGAGTCCCGGCAATCCGCTTTACGAGATCGTGTTTTCAGTGTTGGTGATCGGTTTCGCGTTCTTCTACACGGCGATCGTTTTCAACGCCGATGAGACCGCCGACAACCTCAAGCGGTCGGGTGCGCTGATTCCGGGCATCCGTCCGGGCAAGGCGACGGCCAGCTACATCGATGCGGTGATGACACGTCTTACCGGTGTCGGCGCGTTGTACCTGGTGCTGGTGTGTCTGGTGCCATCGTTCATGCAGCAGGCCTGGCACGTGCCGTTCTATTTCGGTGGCACGTCGCTGCTGATCGTGGTGGTCGTGGTGATGGATTTCACGGCTCAGGTGCAGGCGCATCTGGTCAGTCACCAGTACGAAAGTCTGCTCAAGAAGGCCAATCTCCGTCGCAGCTGAGGCTGCGGTCGATAGGCCACAAGTCGGAGGGTGGCGACACCGCGGTGTCGCAGGGCTTTCCAGTTCGGGTAATTCAGGTTAAAATTGCGCGTTTACCGCGCACGAAACGCATCGGAGAAAGTACATCATGGCGCGCATCGCGGGTGTCAATTTGCCGGTCCAGAAACATGTCTGGGTTGGTCTGCAGAGCATTTACGGTATCGGCCGCAGCCGTGCCAGGAAGGTCTGCGTGGATGCTGGCGTGGTTCCGACCACCCAGATCAAGTCCCTCAGTGAAGGCGAGGTGGAGAAGATCCGCCACGAAATCGGCAAGTACATCGTCGAGGGCGATCTTCGCCGTGAGGTGGGCATGGCCATCAAGCGTTTGATGGACCTGGGTTGCTACCGTGGCCTGCGCCATCGTCGTGGCCTGCCGGTGCGCGGCCAGCGCACGCGTACCAACGCACGTACCCGCAAGGGCCCCCGTCGCGCGATCAAGAAGTAACGGATTCCGAATATGGCTAAGCCGGTTAAAGCAAAGAAGAAGATCAAGCGCGTTGTCACGGATGCCGTGGCCCACGTGCAGGCCTCCTTCAACAACACCATCGTCACCATCACCGATCGCCAGGGCAATGCCTTGTCGTGGGCTACTGCCGGCGGCGCCGGTTTCCGTGGCTCGCGCAAGTCGACCCCGTTCGCTGCGCAGGTGGCCGCCGAGAAGGCTGGCCGTGCCGCAGGCGACTACGGCGTGAAGACGGTCGAGGTTCGCATCAAGGGCCCCGGCCCGGGTCGCGAATCGGCCGTGCGCTCGCTGAATGCGCTGGGTTACAAGGTGCTCAACATCATCGACGTCACGCCGATTCCGCATAACGGTTGCCGTCCCCCCAAGAAGCGTCGAGTCTAAAGTTGTTTTTTGCGGTCATCCCTGATCGCGAGAATCAAAAACCGGCCATCCGTGGCCGGCCTATTGAAGAGAAAAAACATGGCCCGTTATCGTGGAGCTACCTGCAAACTCGCCCGCCGCGAGGGTGCAGATCTCAGCCTGAAGAGCCCGGCGCGTGCGCTGGATTCCAAGTGCAAGCTGGAAAACAAGCCCGGTCAGCATGGCGCGAACAAGCGCATGCGCATGTCCGACTACGCCGTGCAGTTGCGCGAGAAGCAGAAGGTCAAGCGCATCTACGGTGTGCTCGAGCGTCAGTTCAGCAACTACTACACCAAGGCGTCGACCCTCAAGGGCAATACTGGCGAAAACCTGTTGCGCCTGCTCGAGAGCCGTCTGGACAACGTCGTGTATCGCATGGGTTTTGCGGTCACCCGCGCCCAGGCCCGCCAGCTGGTTGCCCACAAGGCGATTCTGGTGAACGGCAAGAAGGTGAACATTCCTTCCTACCAGGTTCGTCCGGGCGACGCGATCGCGTTGACCGAAAAGGCTCGCGCCCAGTTGCGCGTGCAGGAAGCGGCGACCGTGTTCGACACCATGGACCTGCGTCCGATCTGGGTCGAAGTGGATTCCAAGAAGTTCGAAGGTACGTTCAAGTCGGTGCCGGATCGCGGTGATCTGCCGTCCGATATCAATGAAGCATTGATTATCGAGCTTTACTCGAAGTAATTAACCGGAGCTCTGCATGGCAGTTTCGTCAACTAGTGTGCTGCGGCCGCGTGGCCTCAGCGTCGAACAGCTCGGAGCCAACCGCGCCAAGGTGGTGGTCGAGCCGCTCGAGCGTGGCTTCGGTCACACCCTGGGCAACGCGCTGCGCCGCGTGCTGCTCTCCTCGATCCCTGGCAGTGCCATCGTCGAGGTCGAGATCGATGGCGTGCTGCACGAATACACCACCCTGGAAGGTCTGCAGGAGGACGTCATCGAAGTCCTGCTCAACCTCAAGGACGTGGCGATTCGTCAGCATACGGGTGATGAAGTCACCCTGACCTTGTCCAAGAAAGGCAAGGGCGTGGTCACGGCCGGCGACATCGTCGTCGACCATTCGGTGGAAATCATCAACCCCGAGCACGTGATCTGCCACCTGACCAAGGACATCGCGCTCAACATGCGTCTGAAGGTGCGTCGCGGCGTCGGCTACCAGCCGGCCAGCACGCGTCAGCATCCCGATGACGAGGCACGTCCGATCGGTCGCCTGCAGCTGGACGCGTCGTTCGCGCCGGTGCTGCGCGTGGCTTACGAAGTGGACGCCGCTCGTGTCGAGCAGCGCACCAACCTCGACAAGCTGGTGCTGGACATCGAGACCAACGGCACGATCGGTGCTGAAGACGCGGTCCGCAAGGCCGCCGAGATCATCAATGACCAGTTGTCCGTGTTCGGTGACTTCTCGCGTCGCGAGAGCGCCACCGACAAGGCCGAGAAGAGCGGTTTCGATCCGCTGCTGCTGCGTCCGATCGACGATCTGGAACTCACCGTGCGTTCGGCGAACTGCCTGAAGGCCGAGAGCATCTACTACATCGGCGACCTGGTGCAGAAGACCGAGGTCGAGCTGTTGAAGACGCCGAACCTGGGCAAGAAGTCGCTGACCGAAATCAAGGACGTGCTGGGCGGGCGTGGTCTCGCGCTGGGCATGAAGCTTGAGAACTGGCCGCCGCCGGGCTTGTCCCACGGCATGCAGTTGGGTTGATGAAGTTTGCCGGCGCGATCGAATTCCGGTCGCGCCGACACGAATGACCGGGCGGGCGTTTACATGGCGCCTGCCACAGACAAGAGCGACTTTTGAATGTCGCGCTCTTCAGAAAAGCCCGTTCCCACAGGGCTCATAAGCGGGTAACCGCGGGAAGCCGGACACAAGCGCCGGCTTTTCATAACAACAGACAGAGAGTTTCTCGCCATGCGCCACCAAAAATCCGGACGCAAGCTCAACCGCACCAGCTCGCACCGCGAAGCGATGTTCAAGAACATGGCATCTTCGCTGATCAAGCACGAGCTGATCCGTACCACCCTGCCGAAGGCGAAGGAACTTCGCCGCGTGGCCGAGCCGCTGATCACGCTTGCCAAGGCCGATGGCGTGGCCAACCGCCGTCTCGCCTTCTCGCGCCTGCGCGACAAGGAAGCGGTCGGCAAGCTGTTTGTCGAGCTGGGGCCGCGCTACAAGGAGCGTCCCGGCGGCTATCTGCGCATCCTCAAGTGCGGCTTCCGCCCGGGCGACAACGCGCCGATGGCGTACGTCGAGCTGGTGGGGCGTCCGCAGGTCGAGGCGGTCGACGCCGAATAAGGTCGGCACGACCAGTCTGGTTTTTCCATCGCCTTGAAACAGGCGTCCAGACGTCCAGATACGAGAACCCGGCCGGGCGACCTGCCGGGTTTCTGTTTTTCGGGACCGCCCGGACGGAATAATTTTGCATGGAATGCGGTGCACCTGCTGACAGCGCGCCAGCGAGCAGGTAAGGTCATTGTTCCGCAACGCAGCAATTCGCCATGAATCCATTCCGCTGGTCGTATCGAGTCGGCTTTTTCGTCGGTTTCCTCATCTGTGCGGGCCTGCTCGGGTTTGCCCTGTACGCCGAGTACGAGCTCGGCATGACGCCGTGTCCGCTCTGCATTTTCCAGCGCATCGCATTCCTGGTCATGGGCCTGTTCTTTCTGCTGGGAGCTTTGCACGCGCCGCGCGGAAACGGCCGATGGGTCTACACGGGACTGGTTCTGGCCGGCGCTGCGGGCGGGATAGTCACCGCCGCGCGTCATTTGTGGCTGCAGACGTTGCCGCCCGACCAGGTGCCGTCGTGTGGCCCGGGGCTCGGCTACATGCTGGACGCATTTCCGTTCGCGAAGATGCTGAAACTGGTCTTCACCGGCTCCGGCGAATGCGCCAAGGTCGACCCTGTCCTCGGTCTGCCGATGCCGGCGTGGAGCCTGCTCTGGTTTGTCCTGCTGGCCGGGATGGCGATCGTGGTGACGCGACGCAACGCCCGCACGAATTGAACGCAATCACTGCCATCAAGGCTGCACGATGAACCCCGCTTCGTCCAAGCTTCCCGCTTCCAACTCCTGGACTCCCGATTCCTGGCAGCAGCGCGTGGCGCTGCAACAGCCGCGGTACGACGACGCGAGCGAACTGGCCGAGGCCGGTGCGCACCTCGCCCAGTTGCCGCCGCTGGTGACCTCGTGGGAGGTTCTGGCATTGAAGCAGTCCCTGGCCGAGGCGCAGGAGGGGCGACGCTTTTTGCTGCAGGGTGGCGACTGTGCGGAGAGCTTTGCCGACTGCACCAGTCCGGTGATCTCCAATCGTCTGAAAGTGCTGTTGCAGATGAGCCTGGTGCTGGTGCACGGCATGAAGAAGCCGGTGCTTCGGGTCGGTCGTTTTGCAGGGCAGTACGCGAAACCGCGTTCGACCGATAACGAGACGCGCGACGGCGTCAGCCTGCCGAGTTTTCGCGGCGATCTGGTCAACAGCCCGGCGTTCACACCCGCCGCGCGCCGGCCCGATCCGCAGCGGATGATCCAGGCGCATGCCCATTCGGCGCTGACGATGAACTTCGTGCGTGCACTGATCGATGGCGGCTTCGCCGATCTGCATCACCCGGAATACTGGGATCTGGCGTGGGTCGAGCATTCGCCACTGGCAGCGGAGTATCGGCAGATGGTTGCCGGCATCGGCGATTCGTTGCGCTTCATGGAGACGCTGGCCGGACCGATCGCCGGGTTCTCGAAGGTCGATTTTTTCACCTCGCACGAAGCGCTGCTGTTGCACTACGAGCAGGCGCTGACCCGCCAGGTGCCGCGCCACCCCGGCTGGTTCAACCTCTCCACCCACTTTCCCTGGATCGGCATGCGCACGGCGGCACTGGACGGTGCGCACGTGGAATATTTCCGCGGCATCCGCAATCCGATCGCGGTGAAGGTGGGGCCGACGGTGAATCCGGACCAGTTGCTGTCGTTGATCGATGCGCTGAACCCGGACGACGAACCGGGCCGGCTGACGCTGATCCATCGCATGGGCAACGCCAGGATCGCCACGGCGTTGCCGCCGTTGCTGGAAGCGGTGAAACGCGAAGGTCGGCGTGTTCTATGGGTCGCCGATCCGATGCACGGCAACACCGAGAGCACCTCCAACGGCTACAAGACCCGTCGCTTCGACAACATCAGTGGCGAGCTCGACCAGGCGTTCGATATCCACGCCTCGATCGGTACCCGGCTTGGTGGCGTGCATCTGGAATTGACCGGCGAAGACGTCACCGAGTGCATGGGCGGCGCGCGCGACCTGTCCGAGACCGATCTCGATCGGGCCTACAAGTCGATGGTCGATCCGCGACTCAACTACGAACAATCGCTGGAATTGGCCATGCTCATCGTGCGCAAGTCCGGTGGCATGGCCTGAGCTTGCGTGTGCGGGTGTGACATCGCCCCGACGCCGTGCGGCAGGTTGTCGCGCTCGCCTCCAAGGCCGGATTGTGGCGGGACGGAAGGCAGTGACGGCTCTATAATCCGCGGATGATCACGTCAGCCATGCGGAACCGGCGTTCGCGCCTGCGTGCGGTGCGGGGCCTGGTTTTGTTGCTTGCGCCGGGTCTGTTTGGCTCCGTCGCGATGGCTGCCGACCAGCCATCGACGGCCGCCCATCCCGCCATCCCCGACACCTTGCAGCAGCGCATCGTCGCCTGTACCACCTGTCACGGCGTACATGGCGAGGGCACGCCAGACAGCGGTTATTTTCCGCGTCTGGCCGGCAAGCCGGCGGCTTATCTGGCGCGCCAGATGCAGGACTTCCAGAACGGCCTGCGCAAGTACGCGCCGATGGAATACACCGTGCGCCAACTCAGTCCCGCCTACATGCAGGAAATCGCCGAGTACTTCGCGACGCAGCAGGTGCCCTACAGCCGATCACCATCGCCATCGGTTTCCGCGGCCGCGTTGCAACGCGGCGAACAGTTGATCAGCAAGGGCGACCCCGCACGCAGGATTCCCGCCTGCGCAAGCTGCCACGGCAACCAGCTCACCGGCGTGGAGCCGTCCACGCCAGGCCTCGTCGGCTTGCCGTATGACTACATCAGCGCGCAACTGGGCTCCTGGCGAACGCATACCCGCGCCACGCTGGCGCCCGATTGCATGGCGGTGGTGGCCAACCGGCTGACCGCATCGGACATCACGGCAGTGGCCGCGGCGCTGGCCAGTCGCCAGTTGCCGGTCGACACGCATGCGCAGGCTGCGGGCTCGGTAACGCCGCCGTTGCCGTGCGGCGTGTTGGGTGCGACGGGAGATACGCCATGAAATGGCTGCGTCGGCTGTCGCTGCTGATCGTGCTGCTGATCGTGCTGGTGCTGGGCTGGCTGCTGTTCGGTCGCAGCGGCAGTGAACCCAGTCCTCCCGGCGCCAGCAAGGTCACCGCCACCACCTTGCACGATCCGGCACTGGTCGCCAGGGGTGAGTACCTGGCCACGGTCGGCGACTGCGCCGGCTGCCACACCGCGCAAGGCGGCGCGCGTTATGCCGGCGGCCGTTCGCTGGTCACGCCATTCGGCGACATTCCGGTGCCCAACATCACGCCCGACCGCGAAACGGGCCTGGGCGACTGGAGCTTCGAGAACTTCTGGCAGGCGCTGCATGCCGGCGAGGGCCGTCACGGCGAGTTGCTGTATCCGGCGTTTCCGTACACCTCGTACACCAAGGTCAGCCACGACGATGCGCTGGCGATTTTCGCCTACCTGCAATCGCTGCCGCCGGTGCATCAGCCGGCCACGCCACCGTTGCTGAAATTTCCGTACAGCGTTCGCAGGAGCCTGGTGGCGTGGCGTGCGCTGTATTTCAGGGAAGGCGAGTTCCAGCCCGATCCGGCGCAGTCGCCGCAATGGAACCGCGGCGCCTACCTGGTGCAGGGACTGGGCCATTGCAACGAATGCCATGCCGCGCGCGACTCGCTCGGTGGAACCCCGCCGGATGTGCATCTGACCGGCGGCCAGATCCCGATGCAGAACTGGTACGCGCCCGACCTGAGCACCCGCCAGAACGGCGGTCTGCAAGGCTGGCAAGAGCAGGACATCGTCGATCTTCTGAAAACCGGTCAGTCGGCCAGAGGCGTGGCGTTCGGTCCGATGGCGGGCGTGGTTGCCAACAGCACCCAGCACATGACCGATGACGATCTGCGGGCGATCGCGGCCTACCTGGGCTCGCTGCCGCCGCGCGCCTTGCCGGTGGCAGAAACCCAGTTGTTCAATGCCGGCGCGATCGTTCGCAGCGGCGAGAAGATCTACGCGCAGCATTGCGCGCAATGCCACGGCAAGGACGGCAACGGCGTCGCCAGCGTGTATCCACCGCTCAACGGCAACAGCTCGGTGACCGAGCCGACCGGCATCAATGCGGTCCGGATGATCCTGCTGGGCGGATTCGCCCCGGTCACCGCCAGTCAACCCCGGCCGTACTCGATGCCGCCGTTCGCCCAGCAGCTGAGCGACGGCGAGGTGTCGGCGGTGGCCAGCTACATCCGGCGATCGTGGACCAACCAGGCTTCCGTCGTCCGTCCGGAGGATGTCAGCAGGTACCGGCATACGCCGAGCGATTGATCGGGATCCGGGATTCGCGGCCGCGCCGCTCCCTCGATGCGGCGCCTACCTGTTGTCGGCGGCGGCGCGATACAGCTCGGCCAATGCCAGCCACGGAGCGAGGTTCCAGTGCCCCCGGGCCTGCCCCGATGGTGACGGCAGCACGAACAGCTGCGTGTTGCCGATGGTCTTGTCCTGCAAGCCGTAGTTCACCGGGTGACCCGTCGCGATGCGCGCCGCGTTCTTGCTGGTAAAGGCGAGCAGGCGCGGGGCGTGGCGTTCGACCGCCGCGACCAGGGCGGCGACGTCGAATGCCTCGCGGGGTAGTTCGCGGTCGTTGCCGCTGTGATGCTTGGCCAGGTCGGTGAGGCCGATCCCGTAACGGGACAACTCGGGAAATTCCGCCGGACTCAACTGGCGCGGGGTCAGGCCGGCCTCGAACAGCGCACGCCAGAACAGGTTGCCGGGATGGGCGTAGTAGGCGCGCTCGGCGGCCGAACGCTTGCTCGCGGCAGTGCCGCAGAACACCAAAGCGAGGCCCGGTTGCAACATGTCGGGCAGGATGTGGGCCTCAGTGTGAGGCGGCATGGTCGTCCAGCAGAAAATCGGTGAACTGGAAACGCCCGTCGCGCAAGACCGATTCGCCGCGCCGCAGTTTCAATGGCTGGCGGAACAACGGCCCGGCATGGCTCAGGGTGTGGAACTCGCCGCGTTCGCCGCAGGGGTCGACGCCCGCCGGCAGCGCGTCGAGCAGGGCGGCATCGTAGTCGCGACCGCAATAGTCCGCGTCCAGTTGCTGGGTGTCGACGCAGCAAAGCAGCGCGCGATGGCCTTCGCTGACAAAGCGGCGCGACAGTGCCGCGGTGTCCTCGCCCCATAGCGGGAACACCGCGCGCCAGTTCTCGCGGCCAAGCTGGCGCACGCGGTAATCGCGCACGTCCTCCAGGAACAGGTCGCCGAACGCGCAGTGACGAATCCCCGGCCAGCGCATGCGTGCCTCGACCAGTGCCTGCGCATGGGCCGCCTCGTAGGCCTCGTTGCTGCCGGGCCAGTCCAGCATCACCTCGACCAGCGGCAACTCAAGCGCGGCGGCCTGCGCCAGCAGCACGTCGCGCGGCGTGCCGTGCATGGCCACGCGCTGGTAGTTGCGGTTGACCGTGGTGAGCAGGCCGACGACCTGCCATTGCGGGTCGGTGAGCAGGCGCTGCAAGGCCAGCAGGCAATCCTTGCCGCCGCTCCAGGCC
The DNA here is from genome assembly GCA_963828675.1 of uncultured Gammaproteobacteria bacterium. GTDB lineage: Bacteria > Pseudomonadota > Gammaproteobacteria > Xanthomonadales > Rhodanobacteraceae > Rhodanobacter. The sequence goes on along the minus strand of CAWHFQ010000002.1, from coordinate 973,182 downwards.
AGCAAAATCGGGGTAGTCATTCAGGTACCTCGGGTGTCATTCGATCCGTTCACGATAGCGCGGCCGGTGGGCGTCGCTCGCAGCTTGCCGGTTTGAGCGTCGCCAGTCACCCGTGGCGGCCGGGGGACCCATTCGCGCCGCCCCGTGATTTTCACGCCGACACAGCCAGGGATGCGATCCCACGAAATGGTTCATCGACAGGCTGCGCCTGCAGCCGCTATAAAGATGATCAATTTGGGGAGCAGGCAGTGAGCGAAGAAATCCTGATCAACGTGACCCCGCGCGAAACGCGGGTCGGCGTGGTCGAGAACGGCATGTTGCAGGAGGTGCACGTCGAGCGGGCCTCCCGAAGAGGCTACGTCGGCAACGTCTACAAGGGACGGGTGCAGCGGGTGATGCCCGGCATGCAGGCAGTGTTCGTGGAGATCGGGCTGGAGCGCGCGGCGTTCCTGCACGCGTCGGACATCGTGCGGCCACCGTCGGCGGAAGGTGCCGAGTCGAATGGCAACGGCCATGGCAACGGGCATGTCCCGTCGATCAGCGAACTGGTTCACGAAGGCCAGGAGATCGTGGTGCAAGTGGTCAAGGACCCGATCAGCACCAAGGGCGCGCGGCTTTCGGCGCATCTGTCGATCCCCTCGCGCTACCTGGTGCTGCTGCCGTACGCGCGCACCCTGGGCATTTCCACACGGATCGAGGACGAGGCCGAGCGCCAGCGGCTGAAGGACGTGCTGACCCCGCTGATCGGCGACAATCCACTGGGCTACATCGTGCGCACCAATGCCGAGGGCCAGAGTGCCGAATCGCTGGCATTCGACGTTGCCTACCTGACCAAGGTATGGCGCGTGGTGCAGGAAAACATCGCCAAATCGAAAGTGGGCGAGCGCGTCTACGAGGAATTGTCGCTGCCCTTGCGCAGCCTGCGCGACATGCTCAACGACGACATCGAGAAGGTGCGGGTGGATTCGCGCGAGACCTTCGAGCAAGTCACCAAGTTCGTGCACAAGTTCATGCCGCAGCTGGACGATCGCATCGAGCACTACGACGGCGAGCGGCCGATCTTCGACCTGTACGGGGTCGAGGACGAGATGCAGCGCGCGCTCAGGAAGGAGGTGCCGCTGAAATCGGGCGGCTACCTGATCGTCGACCAGACCGAGGCGATGACCACGATCGATGTGAATACCGGCGCCTACCTCGGCACCCGCAACCTGGAAGAAACGGTCTACCGCACCAACCTGGAGGCGGCCCAGGCGGCGGCGCGCCAGCTGCGGCTGCGCAACCTCGGCGGCATCATCATCATCGACTTCATCGACATGAACGATGAGGAGCACAAGCGCCAGGTACTGCGCATGCTGAACAAGGGCCTGGCGCGCGATCACGCCAAGACCACGGTGTACCCGTTGTCGGCGCTGGGGCTGGTCGAGATGACCCGCAAGCGCACCACCGAAAGCCTTGCACGCCAGTTGTGCGAACCATGCGCGACCTGCAACGGCCGTGGCGTGCTGAAGACCGCCGAAACGGTGACGTACGAGATCTTCCGCGAGATCACCCGCGCGGTGCGCCAGTTCAACGCCGAGAAGCTGCTGGTGATGGCGAACCCGCTGGTGGTCAACCGCATCCTGGAAGAAGAATCCGGGGCGGTCGCCGAACTGGAAGAGTTCATCTCCAAAAGCATACGCTTCCAGGCCGAAGAGCATTATTCGCAGGAACAGTTCGATGTTGTTTTGCTGTAAGTCCGGCCGGGGTCGCTGCGCGTGAACGTGGTGTGGCAGCGCAGGCTGCATCGTTGCGCCCGCGCATCAGGCTGGACAGCCGGGGTGCTGGTGATCCTGCTCGCCGTGATGGCGGCGCTGGCCCAGTTGCTGCTGCCGTTGCTGGCGCGCCATCCGGCGTGGGTTGCCGCGCAGCTCAGCCAGCGCCTGCAGCGACCGGTCAGCTTCACCTCGATGGAGGGGCGCTGGACTGCGTCCGGGCCGTTGTTCGTGATGCACGGGGTGGCCATCGGTGCGGTGGCCGGGGAAAGCGGCACCGTGCTGCAGTTGCCCGAGTCCGAGCTGAAGCTGGACTTCGGCGGCTGGCTGCTGCCGTCGCGGCACCTGCTCAATCTGCACGTGCGCGGCCTGCAACTGGATCTGCTGCACGATGCCGGCGGCTGGCACGTCAACGGCATCGGTGTGGCAGGCGGCGAGGGGCGGCAGCCGTTGTCACTGGGCCGGCTGTCGGCCGATCTGTGGCTGGAAGACCTGCGCGTGGTGGTCACCGACGCCACTCTGGGCAAGCGTTACACGCTGCGATCAAGACAACTGCGGCTGAGCCACCAGCGAGGCCGGATCCGATTCGGTGGCATGCTGCAGCGCGAAGGCGCAAGTGCTGCCGTGCGCATGGCCGGCCGCTTCCGCGAGGACGGCAGCGCCGGCCAGGTGTGGGTCAGCGTCGATGGCGCCGAACTGAAGCCGCTGCTCGACGGCATCGATATGGGCGGCTATACGGTCGGTAACGGCAGTGGCCAGCTGAGCGCCTGGCTCGACTGGCGCAAGGGTCGGCTGACCCGCAGCCTGGTCCATGTCGACCTGGACACCCTTGCGGTGAGCGCGCCCGCTGGCGGTACCGCCACGGTGGCGGCGCTGCATGGGCTGGCCGGCGTGCGGCAGATTGCCGACGGCTACGACGTGCGCTGGGCCGGCGACGATGGCAGCGCACTGGCGCTGAGCCTGCATCGGCCGGGCACTCCCCAGGCGAGCGTGGGCGTCGCTGCGCGCGCGCTGCAGCTGGCACCGCTGTTGCCGTGGCTGGCGCTGAAGCCGGACCTGTCGCCGGCGCTGGCACAATGGCTTGGCAGCGGCCATCCGCGCGGCAACCTGAGCCGTGTCGCGCTGCGTTGGGATCGTGCCGAAGGCCTCCAGTCCGTCGATGCGGCTTTCGACGGTCTGGCAATCGATCCGGTTGGCAAGCTGCCCGGCGTGAACAGCCTGCATGGCGAGTTGCGCGGCGACGCCGAGGCGCTGTCGCTGGCGCTGCCGGCGCAGGCCGCCACGCTGCAGTTCCCGCATGCGTTCCGGCAGCCGTTCGTGCTCTCGAAACTGGCTGGCACACTGGCGTTCTGGTCGCAGGACGGCGATTGGCACATCGGCGTGGACACGCTGGGCTTTGTCGGTGCGGGCTATGCCGGCCAGGCCCGCGGCGAAGTGGTACTGCCCGCGCAGGGCGGCCATCCGTTCATGGACATGTACGCCTCGCTCGACCATGCCGACGTGGTCGCCGCCAAGCTGTTCTGGCCGATCGGCTCGATGTCGCCGGCCACCATCGCCTGGCTGGACCGCGGCCTGGTGGCCGGCCGGCTCGACCAGGCGCAAGTGCTGGTGCGCGGCGACCTCGGTGACTGGCCGTTCCGGCACCACGAAGGGCGTTTCGAGGCGCGCGCGGAAATCAGCGACCTCACCCTCGACTACGGCAAGGACTGGCCGCGCGCCGAAGGCGTCGACGCGGTGGCGAATTTCGTCGACAACGGCATGCTGGTCGAGGCCAGCGGCGGCCAGTCGCTGGGCGTGAAGGCGGACAGGGCGGTGGCGCTGATCCCGGATTTCCACGACGGCCTGCTCGACCTCAACGTGCAAGGCAGCGGCAGTGGCGCAAACCTGCTGGAGTTTGCACGCAAGAGCCCGATCGCCAGCCACGAGGCCGACACGCTGGCCAAGCTGAAGCTGGGCGGCAGCGGCACGTTCGGGTTCCATCTGGCGCTGCCGCTGAAGGACGCCCGCGACGCGCAGCTGAGTGGCAGTGCCATGCTGAAAGACGCCGACCTCGGCGCACCGGCCTGGAACCTCCAGCTCGACAAGCTCGCCGGTCCGCTGCAGTTCGACCTGCATGGCCTGCGCGCCGGCCCGCTCGATGCGGGCTTCCGCGGCCAGCCGTCGAAGCTGCAACTGGCGATCGCCGGTGCCACCGGCGACCCGGCCACGATCCTCTCGGCCAAGTTGCAGGGCAGTTACCGCATGGCCGAACTGGTACAGGACTACCCCTCGCTGAACTGGATCGGCCAGCTCGCCGACGGACGCAGCGCGTTCGACATCGGCTTCACCATCGCGCACGTGGCCGGCAGCGATGCACTGGCGCAGACCCTCGGCGTCGATTCGTCGCTGGAGGGCATCGCGCTGGACTTGCCGGCGCCGTTGCACAAGCCGGCGCAGGCCAGCCTGCCGCTGCACCTGACGATGAGCCTGCCGATCGGCGGCAGCGACCTGCAGCTCGGGCTGGGCGATGTGATGCGCGGCCATTTGCGCCTGTCCGACGGGCCGCAGCATCCGCTGGCCGGCACCCTGGCGTTCGGCAGTCAGATGCCCGAGGCATTGCCGCCGCGTGACCTGCGCATCCGCGGCCACGCCAGCCAGCTCGACGTCACCGGCTGGGTGCAGCGCACGATGGCCGCCGGTGGCGGCGACGGCCCGGGGCTGGAAAGCCTCGACGTCAGCACCGATCAGGCCGAATGGTTCGACCGCCCGCTCGGTGCGCTCAAGTTGCGCGCCACGCCGCAGCCGGACGTACTCAGCGTCGACGTGGATGGCGCCGCCATGGCGGGCAACTTCAGCGTGCCGACCAGCGAGCTGGACAAGCGCGGCGTCACTGCGCGGCTGCAGCGGCTGTACTGGCCGAAGGCCCCCGTGACGCCGGCCAGCAACCATCCAGTCAAGCCGGCCGCCGGCGCCGCCGCCGCGGCGACCGTGCCGACGCGCGATCCGGCCGATACCGGCATCAATCCGGCGGCGTTGCCGCCGTTCCACCTGTGGGTGGGCGAGCTGCGCCTGGGCGACGCGAAACTCGGCGAAGCCCGCCTGGAAACCTGGCCCACAGCCGACGGTATGCACATCGAACAGCTGCGTGCATTGTCCAGTCGTGTGCAGATCAACGCCAACGGCGACTGGAAGGGCAGTGCCAGCAACAGCCACACGCACATGAAGATCAGCTTCGCCGCCGAGGATCTCGGCACGATGCTGGGCGCGTTCGGTTTCGACGGACTGGTCAACGGCGGCAAGACGCGCGACCAGCTCGACGCCAGCTGGCCCGGCGCACCCAGCGACCTGTCGCTGGCCACCATGGACGGCACCCTCCGCATCCAGGTCAGCGACGGCCGTATTCCCGAAGCGACCTCGCCCGGCATGGGCCGCCTGCTCGGCCTCGTCTCGCTGGCCGAGTTGCCGCGCCGGCTCACCCTCGACTTCGGCGACGTGTTCGGGAAAGGGCTGGCATTCGATTCGATTGCCGGCGACTTCCACCTCGCCAACGGCAACGCCACCACCGACAACCTGGTGATCGCCGGCCCGGCGGCAAACATCAGCATCAGCGGCCGCACCGGCTTGCGCGCGCGCGACTACGACCAGCAAATGGTGGTGGTGCCGCATGTCGGCAACAGCCTGCCGCTGGTCGGCGCGGTGGTTGGTGGTCCGATCGGCGCGGCTGCCGGCTTTGCCGTGCAGGGCCTGCTCGGCAAGGGGCTGAACCGCGCCGCCAGCGCGCGCTACCGGATCACCGGCAGCTGGGACGATCCGGTGATGACCCTGGTCGAAAAGCATGGCAGCGCGGTGACGCCGACGACGCCGTTGCTCAATCCCGCGCCCGCGTCGTCGTCCGCCAACATGCCCGCCCTGGTCATGCCGGCGATGGCCGGCAGCAGCCCGGCACCGGCCGCGGCCCGTTCGACGCAGCCATGACCGGCATTATTGGTCAGGAGTGCTCCGGCCCCTTCGGCGCCGGCACCGCTTCCGTCGACCTGGTGCTGCCGCGGAACGGGAACATCTGCTGCTTGACGAAACCGTCCGGCATGTAATCGCCGACCACGCCGTAGCGCTCGGGAAACTTGTTCTTCGACTTCACCGCGGTGCCGAACAGGTAGTCGAGAAACGCGTAGTGCGCTGCGTAGTTGCGGTCGATCGCCTCGTCGTCCGAGGCGTGGTGCCAGTGGTGGAAATCCGGCGTCACCAGCAGGTATTTCAGCGGCCCCCACGGCAGGTGCACGTTGGCGTGGTTGAACACCGCCTGGAAACCCACGATCAGGATGTAGCCGTTCATCGCCGCCTCGGAAAAACCGAGGATGTACAGCGGCGCCAGCACGCACACGCGGGTGGCGATCAGCTCCAGCATGTGCTGGCGCGAGCCGGCCAGCCAGTCCATCGTCTTCACGCTGTGGTGCACCGCGTGGAAGCGCCACAGGAACGGCACCTCGTGATACGCGCGATGGGTCCAGTACTGCGCCATGTCCGCCACCAGCACGCACAACAGTAATTGCGGAAGGAACGGGATGTCGCGCACGGTCTGCTGGAAGTGACTGCTGACCAGCCAGCCGAACAGATGGTGCAGCAGGAAATTCACCGTCAGCAGCGCCAGCCCCACGATGAAATGGTTCACCGCGAAATGCTTCAGGTCGGTCTGCCATTCCTTGCGGAAGATCGCCTGGCCCTTGTACAGCGGGAAGAGTTTCTCGATCACCACGAAGATCAGCGTCGAGCCGAGCAGGTCCAGGATGAACCAGTCCAGCCCGATGTACGGCGTGTGGTCGGGGAACTCGCCCACCGGCACGCGCGAGCCGCCCAGCGCCACCGCGGCGATCACCAGCGCGAAGGCCACGACGTTGAGGTTGCGCTGGCGGCCAAGGATCACATTGCCCAGCGAGATGCCGCCGGCCACCAGCAGTCCCACCAGCAGCACCTGGCGCAGCACGTCGACCGAATACTTGTGACGCAGGTCCGGCGTGGTCAGGTATTGCGGAAAGTGGAAGGCGAGCACCGCCAGCAGGCAGAGAAAGCCCAGCGACAGCGCGATCACGCCGCTGAGCTTGCCCAACCCCGGCTTCAACTCGCCGTCGCGATGCAGGAGCTCGCGGGTTTCCGCCACCGGTTGCACGGCCCGCCCGATGACTTCGCGGGCAGCTTCGCGTTTCGAATGTTCGTTCACAGGTGATCCTTCACGTGGGCGCCGGCTGGCGCTGTCCGGCATGGTACCGCGCGCGGACTTTAAAGCCGCAAACGGGAGCCCCATGTGGGATAGTTCCGGATCGACCACCGACAAGCTGATACCCATGGATTCATTGATTGCCCTCGCCGAAAGCAAGTTGCTGTCCCCCGGCGGCATCGCCACCGGCGACCTCGACCGCGTGTTCACCCAGCTGATGGGCCCCACGATCGACGCTGCGGACCTCTACTTCCAGCACTCGCGCAGCGAGTCGTGGACGCTGGAGGAGGGCATCGTCAAGGACGGCAGCCACTCGATCGAGCAGGGCGTGGGCGTGCGCGCGATGTCCGGCGAGAAGACCGGCTTCGCCTATTCCGACGAGATCGTGCTGCCGCAATTGCTGGAGGCATCGAAAGCCGCGCGCGCCATCGCCCACGACGGCAATGGCGCCGGTCGGCCGCTGGCGCTGCACAACGCCCGTTCGCTGTATCCGGCGATCGATCCGGTCGAGAGCCTGCCCAACCCCGACAAGATCGCGCTGCTGCGCGAGGTCGATGCGTACGCGCGCTCGCGCGATCCGCGCATCAAGCAGGTCATCGTCAGCATGGCCGCCACCATCGACACCATCCTCATCGCCGCCTCCGACGGCACGCTTGCCGCCGACGTGCGCCCGCTGGTGCGTCTCAACATCCAGGTGATTGCCGAGCAGAACGGCCGCCGCGAGCAGGGCTATTCCGGCGGTGGCGGTCGCTACGGCTACCGCGAGCTGATCGAGAACGGCCGCGCCTTGCGCTTCGCCGACGAGGCAGTGCGCCAGGCGCTGGTGAACCTCGATTCGGTCGATGCCCCCGCCGGCCAGATGACCGTGGTGCTTGGCCCCGGCTGGCCCGGCGTGCTGCTGCACGAGGCGATCGGCCACGGCCTCGAAGGCGACTTCAACCGCAAGGGCAGCTCCGCCTTCTCCGGCCGCATCGGCCAGCGCGTCGCCGCCAAAGGCGTCACCATCGTCGACGACGGCACCCTGCAAGGTCGCCGCGGCTCGCTCAGCATCGACGACGAAGGCACGCCAACCGAGTGCACCACGCTGATCGAGGACGGCATTCTAAAAGGCTACATGCAGGACAAGCTCAACGCCCGCCTGATGGGCATGGCTCCCACCGGCAACGGCCGTCGCGAATCCTTCACTACGCTGCCGATGCCGCGCATGACCAACACCTACATGCTGGCCGGCTCGCACGATCCGCAGGAGATCATCCGCTCGGTGAAGAAGGGTTTGTACGCGCCGAATTTTGGCGGTGGCCAGGTCGACATCACCAACGGCAAGTTCACGTTCTCCGCCAGCGAGGCGTACCTGATCGAGGACGGCAAGATCACGCGGCCGGTGAAGGGCGCCACGTTGATTGGCTCGGGGCCGGAAGTGCTCAATCGGGTGTCGATGATCGGCAACGATCTGGCGCTGGATGAGGGTGTGGGCGTGTGCGGCAAGGATGGGCAGAGCGTGCCCGTCGGCGTGGGCCAGCCCACGCTGAAGATTGATTCGATGACGGTGGGTGGCACCGCGTCCTGAGCTGGGTGAACCGCGCACAACCTCCGTTCGCCCTGAGCGTAGCGAAGCGAAGTCGAAGGGTGATTGCCGCGGTGCGGGTTGCCCGCGCAGGGCGGCACGGCCCGCCGCTCTGCCGCTGCGTTGCCTCACGTTGTCGCTCTCGTAGGAGCACCCTGTACGCGATGCCTTTTCGTTGCCTGCGGTGTAAAGAGCAAGAGCTTTCGTCTGCCTGCGGCAGCCGAGTTACTTTCTCTTTGGTGAATGTCATGGAAGACTTGGCAGCCTTTCGACGTAAGTGGGACCAAGAGCTGTGCGGTCATCAGCTCAGCTGCTAGACCCTCACGCTGTCTTCGGCGCTTGGCGACCAACCGTGTGGCTTTGCGGATTGCCCAGATCCACATTCCCACGAAGAAGATGCTCAGTATCCATTCGCTGGGGCCGAATTTGACTTTCGACCAGTCGAGCCTTGGCAATGCCCAGGCGCAGAGCAGGAATGGGCCGATAAAAGACATGGACATAAGCGCTTCGCCGATGCCCTCGTTGGATTTCTCCAGCTCGCGACGTAGTTGTTCACCCGGACCATGATGCAATTTTTCGGTCAGAGGTGAGCGTCGCCCATCGCGTCTCTGCCAAATTCGGATGAGAAGTATTGTCGCGATGGCAATGAATATCGGGAGGATGACTGAAAGAAGCGGAATGAGTGCGTACTTCATTCGGGCCCCCTCGCAGTGGCCATGTACTGCGTGGCCTTTGGCTTAGCGCTCTACGCAAAGAGAAAGTAATTCGCCCTCCAAAGGAGGACGAAAGCTCTTCGCCTTTGAAAAGATGTGGAGTGGTATCAATCAAAGAATTACACCGCGCCGCGACGACTATCGTTCAACCCTTCTTGTATCCCGGCCCATGCAGCACCTTGCCCGGCAAGGCCTGTGTCATCTTGCCTTTGGCGATCACCGGAACGCCATTTACCAGTACATAGTCCATGCCCTGAGCAAGCTGCTTGGGCTGCTCGAAAGTCGCGGCTGCGCGCAGCTTTGCCGGTTCGAAAATGGCGATGTCGGCCCACATGCCTTTCTTGATCATGCCGCGCTGTTTGAGACCCATGCGTTGCGCGGGCAGGGCGGTCATCTTGTGTATTGCATCGGCCAGCGTCAGCGCGTGGTCCTCGCGCACGTATTTCGTGATGATCCGCGAAAACGCGGCGTAGGCACGCGGGTGGGGGTGGCCCTGGCCGAGCGGGCCGGTGGGCGCTTGCGCCGCGGCATCGTCGCAGATGGACATCCATGGCTGCTTGAGAGCGAGTGTGACGTCGGGTTGCGACATGCCGAATACGGCGACGTCGGTGGCGGCGTGATCCTTGATCAGGATATCGAGCAGCGCGTCGATCGGCTCTTCGTTCCAGCTCCTGGCGATGTCGTCGAGGCGCTTGCCTTCGAGGTACTTGAGCGACGAGTTTTGCACGGAAGTGATTTCGACGGCGTGCGGGCCGGGGACTTCCAGCCAGTCGTTGCTCCACGCGTCGGAAGGCGTCCGCATGTCCTTTTTGATCCGTGCGCGTGTTTGTGGATTCTCGAGCCGCGCGAGCAATTCGACATTGCCGCCGGCGTGCGCCCATGGCGGAATGAATGAGGCGAGGTCGTTGCCCCAGGCGGTATAGGCGTAGGTGTCGGCGCTTGCGTCCAGGCCCGCGGCACGTGCCGCGTCGATCTTCGCGATCACCTTCGGCATGCTGCCCCAGTTGTTGTGGCCGGCCACCTTGAGGTGGAAGATTTCGACCGGGATATGCGCCGTGCGCGCGATGTCGAAGACCTCGTCCAGCGCGGCCATTTCAGCGTCGCCTTCGCTGCGCATGTGGGTGGCGTAAATGCCGCCGTAGCTTGCCGCCGTCTTCGCCAGTGCGATCAATTCTTCGGTGGTGCTGTAGGTGGCCGGCGGATATTGCAATGCCGTGGATACGCCGAATGCGCCGTCGCGCATCGCTTGCGCGATGATCGCCTGCATGTGTTTGAGTTCGTCCGCCGTCGCCTTGTGGTCGCCATAGCCGATCACCATCGCACGCGCCGTGGCGGCGCCGACATAAGTGCCGAAGTTCACCGCGATGCCCTGCTTTTGCAGGTGCTCGAAATAACCGCTCAGCGTTCGCCAGGTCGGCGTGGCGTGCGCCCCTTCCTCCTTGATGATGTTGTCGTTCAGCGGTGCGACCGATTCGCCTTCACCGGTGATCAGCGTGGTGACCCCCTGAAAGATTTTCGAGGGCGCATGGCCATCCACCAGCAGGGTCCCGCCCGACTGGTCCAGCATGTCGATGAAGCCTGGCGTGACCGCCATGCCGTGCGCATCGATGACCTGTGCGGCGTCGACACGGCCGAGATGGCCGATCGCGGCAATGCGACCGTTCTTGATCGCGATATCGGCGGAGTATCCCGGCGTGCCGGTGCCGTCGATCACTTGTCCGTTGCGAATGACGACGTCATAGGAGGGAGCGGAGGCCGCTTGGGCGCTCCATCCCGCCAGGCCGAGTGCGACAAAGAAAAGCGAGCGGACTACCGAATGCATGAAAACCCCTGTGTCGACATCACCGGTAACTACGAAAGCATCCTGTGATGAGCAAGGATGTACCGTAGATCGGTTCATGAAAAAAGAGGCTCACGGTTTTTTCGCGGCCACCTGAACATCCATGTCGTCCTGCATCTGAAAGACGATAACGCCATCCATGCCCGGTGACCACACGCAACGTCGAGCAGCCTGGCTCTGCCGTTGCCTAGCCGGAATGACGAGTCGGGGGCTGAAGCGAAACGGCCTTCGCCGCAATGACGATGATGAGTGCGAAGACTTTCCGCATGCGCGCTTTCCACGATACGCGAGAGCGAATCGATCAGCCTTCGGCTGGATCGTCCTGTTGCGCCAGATCCTTCAACAACTGAAAGATCTCCCGATACGCCTTCGGCGGTTTGTTCGGCGTGTCCTTTTCGACACGCGCCTGCCGAACCAGCGAACGCAGGTGCTGACGATCGACCTGCGGATGCTCGGCGATGAGTTCGGACAGTGCAGCTTCGTCCTCGGCGATCAGGCGATCGCGCATCGCTTCGAGGCGATGCATCGCTGCGGTTTCCTGGCGCTGCTTTTCGCGGTTCTCGCCAAGTTCGGCGCGGACCGAGGCGAAGTCCTCGTCGTCGTAACGGCGCATCACCTTGGCGAGAAAGGCCAACTGGCGTTTCCTGGCACCGTGAGAAGGGGTGCGGCGGGTGACGTCGATTTCGTGCCGCACGTCGTCCGGCAGTTGGAGCTTGGCCAACCGGCTCGGTTGCAGGTCGACCAGTTGCTGCGCCAATACCAGCACGGCCAGGGCTTCGCGGCGCTTCTGGGTGCGGCTGGGACCGTAGTCTTCTTCGTCGAGTTCGGTCTGGTTGCGGCTGCGGCTCGGGCTCACGGTATTCAATTCCAGGAATGGGGCGGTGATCAGCTGTGTCGATCGTCGTTGGCGGGCTCGGCTTGTTCCAGCGCGAAGCGGGCGATCGGTTCGCCATCCAGTTCGATGGTCTCGCTGAACATCGCGGCGGGGCGTACCCACAGGCCGTGATCGCCGTAGAGCGCCTGGTAGACCACCAGCGGTTCCATCGTTTCGCTGTGGTGTGCCGTGCCCAGCACGCGGTAGCGCTGACCCTTGTAGTGGCGATAGATGCCGGCGGTGGGTTGCATGGGCGTTCTCCGCAGCTCTTTTCATTTCGCCGCCGCGCCCCCACGTTTCGGGATCGGCGGTCGCGAACCGCTTATTCTACCCGTCTATTTCCCAGGAAAGCCCAATCGTGAGCGAAGTTGCCATCAGCCGGGACCGCGTGCCGGATCGTAGCCAGGATGAACTCGATCGACTGGCGGAGCTGGCCGAGGACGTGATCCGCCGCGCCCGTGCCGCCGGCGCCAGTCAGGCCGAGGTCGCCGCCAGCATCGACACCGGGCTCAGCGTGAACGTGCGTCTGGGCGAGGTGGAGACGGTGGAGCACACCCGCGACCGCGGGTTCGGGCTCACCGTGTACTTCGGTCAACGCAAGGGCTCGGCCAGCACCGCCGACCTGCATCCGGACTCGATCCAGGCCACGCTGGACCAGGCTTGCGCCATCGCGCGCTACACCGAGGCCGATCCCGCCGCGGGGCTGGCTGACGCGGCGCGCATGGCGAGCTCGTTCCCCGACCTCGACTTGTGGCATCCGTGGGACATCGACACGACGCGCGCGATCGAGCTGGGCATTGAAATCGAGGACGCGGGTCGCGCCCACGCCGGCATCAGCAATTCCGACGGCGCCAGCGTGCAGGCGGGGCAGGGGCTGTCGGTGTACGCGAATTCGCATGGCTTCGTCGGGCGCGAGCGCGGCACGCGGCATTCGCTGTCGCTGGCGCTGATCGCCGGCGACGAGGACGGCATGCAGCGCGATTACTGGTACGACAGCGTGCGTGCCGCCGGCGATTTCATGAGCGCGAAGGCGCTCGGCGACAAGGCCGCCGAACGCACGCTGGCGCGCATGGGCGCACGCGGCTTGTCGACGCGCCAGTGCCCGGTGCTGTTCGTGCCGGAGCTTGCGCGCGGGCTGGTCGGGCATCTGCTCGGCGCGGTCAGTGGCGGCGCGCTGTATCGCCAGGCCAGTTTCCTGCTCGACCACGTCGGCAAGCCGGTGATGCCGGCGTGGCTCAACATCAATGAACGGCCGCGGCTTCCGCGTGGCCAGGGCTCGGGCAATTTCGATGCCGAGGGCGTGGCCACGCGCGACAGCGCGCTGATCGAAGGCGGTGTGCTGGCGCGTTACGTGCTGGGCAGCTATTCGGCGCGCAAGCTCGGGCTGGAGTCGACCGGCAACGCCGGCGGCATCCACAACCTGATCGTCGATCCGGGCAGCGCCGAGCACGCGCACGACGATTTCAGCGGACTGCTCAAGCGCATGGATACCGGCCTGCTGGTGACCGAGGTGATGGGGCAGGGCGTGTCCACCGTCACCGGCGACTATTCGCGCGGTGCGGCGGGCTTCTGGGTCGAGAACGGGCAGATCGCGTACCCGGTGGAGGGAGTCACCATCGCGGCGAACTTGCGCGACATGTTTGCCGGGATCGTCGCGGTGGGCACGGATGTCGACCCGCGCTCGCACATCCTCACCGGCTCCATTCTGCTGGAGCGAATGACGGTGGCGGGGGAATAGCCGCCCCGCCTCGTGCGCACGCGACGAAGGTGGGGCTTGCGTTCGCGCAAGCCCCATATCGCATCGACATCAATAGCCCGCCGCTTTTCCGGCCGGGCGACGCGGATCGTTGGCGCCTTCCAGCATGCCGGTGTCGGGATTGATCATGATGGCCTCGTCGGCGCCGATCGCCCTGGCTGCCTTGAAGGTGTGGCCCATCGCTTCGAGGGTTTTCCGCGACTGCGGCGTAAGCAGTCCCGCCTCGGCGTAAACGACTTCCGGATACCACTGGTGGTGCATGCGCGGCGCATCGATCGACTGCTGCAGGTTCATGCCGAAGTCGATCACGTTGACGATACTTTCCATCGTGGTCGAGATGATCGTGGCGCTGCCGGGGCTGCCGGTCAGCATGAAAGGCTTGCCGTCGCGCAGAACGATGGTCGGGGTCATCGAACTCAGCGGTCGCTTGCCCGGTTCGATCTGGTTGATCACGCCCTGCACCAGACCCGCACCGTTGGGTACGCCGGGCTTGGAGGTGAAGTCGTCCATCTCGTCGTTGAGGAAAAAGCCGGTGTCGCCGGCGATCTGCTTGTTGCCGAACAGGAAATTGATGGTGTAGGTGACGGCGACGGCATTGCCGTCCTTGTCGACGACCGAGTAATGGGTGGTGTGATTGCCTTCGGGCGCGCCCAGGCTGCCCTTGATCTCGGATGACGGCGTGGCCTTGTCGGGCCGGATCGTCGCGCGCACCTTCGCCACGTGTTCGGGCGACAGCAGCTTGTCGATCGGGTTGTGCACGAAGGCGGGATCGCCCAGGTAGGTGTTGCGATCGGCGAACGCGCGGCGCTCCGCCTCGGTGATGTAGTGCACGCTGTTGACCGAGCCGTAACCCCACTTGCGCAGCGGGTAGGGCTCCAGGATCTGCAGGATCAGGCAGACCGTGGTGCCGCCGGAACTCGGCGGCGGCGCGGAGATGATGGTGTAGCCGCGGTACTCGCACTGGATCGGCTTTTCCCATTGCGCGGTGTAGTCGGCGAAGTCCTGCATCGACAGGATGCCGCCGTTGGCGGCGCTGGCCTTGACCACCTCGCGCGCAATCGGACCCTTGTAGAACGCGTCGGTGCCGCCCTCGGCGATCCGTTCGAGCGTGTGCGCCAGCTGTTTCTGCACCAGTCGCTGACCGGCGACGAAGGGCTTGCCGTCGTTGAGGAAGATGGCCGCCACATTGGGGTGCTTGGCGAATTCATCCGTGCTGTAGTTCATGATGTCGACATCGCCCTGCATGAGCACGAAGCCCTCGCTGGCCAGCTTGATGGCGGGCGCCATGACCTGCTTCAGCGACATCGTGCCGTACGCCTTCAGCGCGGTATCCAGGCCCATCACCGTGCCGGGCACACCTACGCCAAGATAGGTGTTGGTGCTGCGGCCCTCGACCACGTTGCCGTCGGCATCCTGGAACATGGTCGCTGTGGCCTTTGCCGGGGCCTTTTCGCGGAAATTGAGGAACAGGTTCCTGCCGTCCTTGAGGTGGATGTTCATGAACCCGCCACCACCGATGTTGCCGCAGCAGGGGTGTGTTACGGCCTCGGCATAGCCGACGGCGACCGCGGCGTCTACCGCATTGCCACCTTGCTTGAGGATCTCCACCCCAGCCATGGTGGCCAGGTGTTGCGCGCTGACCACCATGGCGTGTTTGGCGGTGACCGGCCTGGACTTTTCGAGCGCCGCACGGGTGGCAGCGGGTGCGTCGGCCATGGCGGGAGTCTTCGGTGGCGCGGTATCGCGGGCACAGGCCAGCCCGCCGAACGCGGCCAATGCCAGTGCCAGGACAGGTCGATACTGCAGCCGCATGCCAGTGCGCGATGTTGCGCGGCGGGGCGATTTTGCACGGGACGACGGAGCATTTCTGTCAGACATGGATTCACCCTCACCAATAGATGACGTCGAGCGTAGTGGGAGACTGGCGACAGTCACCAATGAAAAAGCGGATACCTGGCATAACCGGGGGTTGTGGAGGCGCCGATGCCACCGGTACCGGATCAAAGCGGGCGCGGCGACAGCATGTGGCAATGGGGCGATCGAGCGAATGGATGGTACCGGCGTGCAGATGGCAGCGGCAAAGCGGGCCAAGGCTTGCTAGCATCGTCCCGACCGGCAATGGGCCGGTGCTTGTCGCCGCACTTTTGACTTAAGGAGATACGCATGAGCGTTCCACCCGAGTCTGTCATCCCGCCTCCGCCGGACGATTCGTCGCTGCACGGGGCTCCCCCGGCCGATCAGCGGCAGTGGGCGATGTTCGCGCATCTGTCCGCGCTGCTCGGCGCCATCCTGACCGGAGCTTTCGGTGGCGGCTGGGGCTGCTTCATCGGCCCGCTGATCATCTGGCTGGTAAAGAAAGACACCATGCCGTTCGTCGACGATCAGGGCAAGGAGGCGCTGAACTTCAACATCACCGTCGCCATCGCGTTCGTGATCCTGTTGCTGCTGTCGCTGATGACGTTCGGCCTTGGCCTGGTCATCGCCATTCCGCTGTGGATCATCATCGGCATCGGCTGGCTGGTGTTCACGATCATCGCGGCGATCAAGGCGAACGAGGGCGTGCGTTACCGCTACCCGTTCACGTTGCGCCTGATCAAGTAAACCGCGCTCGCAGCTGCACCGGAGGAAGGCAGCCGCCCGGCTGCCTTCCCGTTTGGGGGATCAGTGCTGCCGATTGGCCGAGTAGTGCGCCAGTTCCTGCAGCAGGATGGCTTGGCGCCCCAGCGGAGCGATCGCGGCGAGTGCGCTGTCGGTCAGCTCGGCCAGCCGCGCGCGTGAGGCGTCGAGGCCGATGATCGAGGGGAAGGTGGGCTTGTCGGCCGCCGCATCCTTGCCCGCGGTCTTGCCGATCACCGCCGATTCGCCTTCCACGTCGAGGATGTCGTCGCGCACCTGGAACGCCAGCCCGACCGCGCTGGCGTAGCGATCGAGCGCCTGCAGCATGTCGGCATCGGCACCGCTGATGAGCGCGCCGAGTTGGACCGACGCACGGATCAGCGCGCCGGTCTTGCAGGCGTGCATGTGTTCGAGTTCGGCCAGCGTCAGTTTGCGACCGACGGCCGCCAGGTCGAGCGCCTGTCCGCCGGCCATGCCGCCGGCGCCGCAGGCGCGACCCAGCGCGCGCAGCATCGCCATGCCGGTGGCTGCGCCGATCCGCTGTGTCGGGTCTTCCGCCAGCAGCTCGAATGCCAGCGCCTGCAGTGCATCGCCGGCAAGGATCGCCATCGCCTCGCCGAACACGATGTGGCAGGTCGGGCGGCCGCGGCGCAGCGCGTCGTCGTCCATCGCGGGCAGGTCGTCATGCACCAGCGAGTAGGCGTGGATCAGCTCCACGGCGCAGGCCGCCGGATCGAGTTGCGGGCCATCCTGGCCGAGCGCTTGCGCTGTTGCGTAGACCAGCAGCGGACGCAACCGCTTGCCGCCGCCGAGCACGGCGTAGCGCATGGCGCGGTGGAGTTCGGGGGGAGAGTGCTCGGCGTGCGGCAGGCTGGTGCTCAGTGCCTGTTCGGCACGGGCCACCAATGCCTGCAGGGCCGGACCCAGTTCAGAGTTCGGGTTCAAACGGTTGGGCGTTGTCGGGTGCATCGGGATCCAGCAGCAGGCGCACGCGCAGTTCGGCCTGTTGCAGCGACTGCTGGCAGTGGCGGAACAGCCCGATGCCGCGCTCGAACGAAGCCAGTGATTCGTCGAGGCTCAGCTCGCCGCCTTCCATCTTCGCGACCAGTTGTTCCAGCTCGTCGAGCGAGTGTTCGAAGTCGACGACGGGCGGGGTATTTCCGGGTGCGGGAGCGGTCTTGGCCATGACCCGCAACGCTAACCCAGCGGCGGTCGGGAATCAATCCGGAAAGCCGATCCATCAAGCCATCATGGGAATCCGATGCACGACGCCACGGTGCTGTGCGAAGGGAACGCCTGCGCCGTCTCGAATCGGATCAGCGCGCCGGTTGCCAGTCGGGATGGGTGCCGGTTTGCTCGAAAAGTGCTGCGCCCCGTGCGCTGATCCAGCGGTCGGCCACGGCGACGAGCTCGTCGCCGGCGTACAGCAGCGGACACGCCACGCGTCGCCATGGCGGCATCCGGTCCTGCTGGAACAGGTCGCGCAGTTCGCGGGTATGCGCATCGCCGAGCGGCTTGATGTGCTCGCCGCCGCGGCGCAGGCGCACGGTCAGTGGTTCGGCAAGCCGGACCCGGTTGTCGGTCAGCGACAGTTTGCCGCCGTCCGGCAACGTCAGTGGCTCGCCTTGCCACGGCGACGCCCACCCGGGATCGATCATGCGCTCCGGCGGCAGCGCCCACAGCCGGCCCTTCCAGATATGCAATTCGGTGCCGCTCCAGCGGATGCACGGCAGCCGGCCCGCGCGTGCGCCACACTGGCGTTCGATCTGCCGGCGCTGTGCGGTGGTCGGCGCCGCCAGGCCGCGCGCGTGCAGCCAGTGGTCGAGCAGCGGTTCGCGCAACGCCGGCGCCAGCGCCAGCCAGCCGGTGGCATCCAGGCTGCCATCGACCGGATCGTGCAGCCCGTCGAATGCGGCCAGCCATTGTGTCCGCAATGCGTCGGCGGCGGCACGGCTGAGCGCGGCACTGTGCAGGATCGAATCCACGGCCTGCGGCCAGTGCTGCGTCAGTCGCGGCAGGATCTCGTGACGCAGGCAGTTGCGCGACAACCGGGTATCGGCGTTGGACGGGTCGTCGATGCAATCGAGTTGCCGCGCCTCGACGTAGTCGCGCAGCTGCTGTCGCGGCAGCGCCAGCAACGGCCGCCACAACTGGCCGCGACCGAACGGACGCAGTGCACGCATGCCGCCCAGCCCGTCCGGGCCGGCGCCGCGCAGCAGTTTCAGCAACACGGTTTCGGCCTGGTCGTCGCGATGATGGCCGAGCAGCAGGTATTCGCCATCACGCAGGTGGGCGGCCATGGCGGCGTAGCGTGCATCGCGGGCGGCGGCTTCCAGTCCGTCGCCGCTGCCGCATTCGACCTGCACGCGCAACACCTTGCAGGACAAGTCCAGCGTGGTGCAGAAGCGCACGCAGTGCTCCGCCCAGGCGGTACTGTCCCCGTGCAGGCCATGGTCGACGTGCAACGCGCGCAAGGTGCGTGCGCGGGACTGCGGCAATCCGGCCAGCGCGTGCAGCAGGGCGGTGGAATCCGGGCCGCCGCTGAAGGCGACGCACAGCGGTCCCGGTGGTGCGGCCGCCAATGCGGTGAGCAGATGCTGGTGCAGCGGGTCGCTCACTTCGGGTCGCTCATTTCTTCGTGGCGCGGGGACGCACGTAGATGTGCTTGCCGTTGCCGATGTGGCGCTCCTCGGTGTCGAACAGGCCGATGCCCTTGATCAGTCCGCTGAGCTTGGCGTAGCCGTAGTTGCGCGAATCGAAGTCGGGCGACTGCTTGTTGATGATGCTGCCGATCGGGCCGAGCCCGGCCCAGCCGGTGTCGTCGGAAGCGGCTTCGATCGCGCCGCGCAGCAGGTTCATCAGGTGGGTGTCGCCACGCAGCTCCTTCGCGGTGCGCTGTTTCGGGGCCGCCTCGGTTTCGGTGGCGCTGGCGGATGCGCCGGCCAGCACTTCGGTATAGATGAACTTGTCGCAGGCGGTACGGAACGGTTCGGGCGTCTTGCGTTCGCCGAAGCCGTACACGGTCAGTCCCGATTCGCGGATGCGCGAGGCCAGCCGGGTGAAGTCGCTGTCGCTGGAGACGATGCAGAAACCGTCGAAACGCGCGGCATAAAGCAGATCCATCGCATCGATGATCATCGCCGAGTCGGTGGCGTTCTTGCCGACGGTGTAGCGGAACTGCTGGATCGGCTGGATCGAGTGGCGCAGCAGCACTTCCTTCCAGCCGTTGAGATCGGGCTTGGTCCAGTCACCGTAGATGCGCTTGACATGGGCGGTGCCGTATTTCGCGATCTCGGCGAGCAGGCCTTCGACGATCGCCGGGCGGGCGTTGTCGGCGTCGATCAGTACGGCGAGCTTGGTGGTGTCGTGGGCCATGACGGAAATCCATCGGAAAGGATGGACCGATGGTAGCGCCGGGTGCGGGCGGAGTGGGCGCTTGTGGGCGCGGCTTCAGCCCCGGTGAGCTTCAGGCAATCGAAAAGCGTCGCGGCTGAAGCCGCTCCAACAGGGGAGCATCGCAGTCGCGCTATTCCTGGTACGCGCCGTAACCGCGCAGGCGCTTGTAGCGCTGCTCGAGCAGGTCGTTGACAGGCATGGCCTCGAGCTCGTCGAGCTGCTTCAGCAGCACGGCCTTCAGGCGCACGGCCATCGACCGCGGGTTGCGATGGGCGCCACCCAGCGGCTCGCGTACCAGCTTGTCGATCAGGCCCAGTTCGAGCAGGCGCGGGGCGGTCATGCCCAGCGCCTCGGCGGCGTCCTTCACCTTGTCCGCGCTCTTCCACAGGATCGAGGCGCAGCCTTCGGGCGAGATCACCGAATAGGTCGAGTACTGCAGCATGTTGGTGCGGTCGCCCACGCCGATCGCCAGCGCGCCGCCGGAGCCGCCTTCGCCGATCACGGTGCACACGATCGGCACCTTCAGCTCGGCCATTTCGAGCAGGTTGCGCGCGATCGCCTCGCTCTGGCCGCGCTCCTCGGCACCGACGCCGGGGTAGGCTCCGGGGGTGTCGATCAGGGTGAGCAGCGGCAGGCCGAAGCGTTCGGCCATCTTCATCAGACGCAATGCCTTGCGGTAACCCTCGGGTCGCGGCATGCCGAAGTTGCGGCGTACCTTGTCCTTGGTGTTGCGGCCCTTCTGGTGACCGATGATCACCACCGGGCGGCCGTTGATTCGGCCCAGTCCGCCGACGATGGCGGCATCCTCGGCGTACATGCGGTCACCGGCCAGCTCGTGGAATTCCTCGCAGATCACGCCGATGTAGTCGAGCGTGTACGGACGCGCCGGATGGCGCGAAAGCTGGGTGGTCTGCCATGAGTTGAGGTTGCGGAAGATCTCGGCGGTCTTGACCTTGAGCTTCTCGCGCAGACGGCCGACTTCCTCGTCGATGTTGAACGCCTGGCCAGTGCTGGCGTGGCGAAGCTCTTCGATCTTCGCGTCCAGTTCGGCAATCGGTTGTTCGAAATCGAGGAAGTTTGGGTTCATTCGAGGCATATCGAGACACAGAAGCGGCTCAGTATACCGTTACGCAAGAAAAGACGAGAACGCCGCCGTATGGCTGGTCTGGCCACCGGAAGCCTGCCGCGGGCCGGGCGATTGCGCTATCGTCCGCCCCATCAAGCTGCCTGCCGGAATCCGACCATGCCGAACCCGCCGTCCATCGACAACGCCAAACTCGACCGCATCGTGGCCGAGGCACGGCGTGCCGCCGAGCAGCGCGAGCTGGGCTATCGCGAGCGGGCGTTGAAGATGTATCCGTGGATCTGCGGCCGCTGCGCGCGCGAGTTCACCCGCGCGAACCTGCAGGAACTGACCGTGCACCACCGCAACCACGACCACGACTACAACCCGCCCGACGGCAGCAACTGGGAGCTGCTGTGCGTGTATTGCCACGACAACGAGCACTCGCGACACATCGACCACGTGCGCGGCGGGGTGATGGCGGTGGAGGACGCGCCGGCGGCCACCGGCAATCCGTTCGCCGACCTGAAGGCGATGATGGAGCGGGGCCAGAAACGGTAGGAGCGCACCCTGTGCGCGATGATCTTCGTTACGCCGAGCCAAGAGCCTCGCGCACAGGGTGCGCTCCTACGAATCCTGTTGCTTGACGATGCGCAGCCGGGCGGCCTGCACACCCGGTAGCGCACGCACGCTGCGCAGCAGGTCGGGGATGGCGTCGACGCGCCAGGCTTCGCCGAGTTCGAGGTCGGCCTGGGCAGTGCGGTTGCGATAGCCGTGCAGCGTCACGCTGGCACGGCCGCCGCGGTAACCGGCCAGGGTGTGCTGCAACTGGCTGACGAAGTCGGGGCCGATGCCGTTCAACTTCAATTGCAGCAATCGTGCGTGTTTGCGGCAGGCGTCGGCCAGTGACAACGCGCTGCGCGCGCGCAACTGGAAGCCACCGCCGGAGAAGTCGTCGATGCGCAGGCCGCCGTCGACGATCAGCATCTGGTCGCGGGTGAGCAGCGGCGCGATCTGCTGGTACAGCTCGCCGAAGAAGCTCACCTCGATGATGCCGCTGCCATCTTCCAGGCGCACGAAGGCGTCGCTGTCGCCGCGCTTGCGCACGGCGGTGACCATGCCGGCGACAGTCCACGGCGTGTCGGGGCCACGGCGGAAACGGTTGTTGTCGCCGTCGTCGTTCTTGCGCGGTTTCGGCGGCTGGTAGCGGTCGACGATTTCGCCGAGCGGGCAGGTCGACAGCTGCGCCAGTTCATCCTTCCACGGATCGGTGGGATGGCCCGAGAGGTAATGACCGAGGGTGTCGCGCTCGCCTTGGAGCTTCTGCTCCAGCGGCCATTCCGGCACGGTCGGCAGGTCGATCTTCAGCACTGGCGTGGTGTTGCCCATCGCGGCGCCGAACATGTCGTTCTGGCCCGACTGCCTGTCGCGCAGATGCTGTTCGGCGGCCTTGATCGCATCGGGCAGTTGCAGCATCAGGCTGGCGCGGTTTGCGGCCAGCGCATCCAGTGCGCCGGACATGATCAGCGCTTCGAGTACGCGGCGGTTGAGCCTGGTCGGGTCGACGCGGCGGCAGAAATCGGCCAGGTCGGTGTACTTGCCGTGGGCGCGCTCGGCCACGATGGCCTCGCACGCACCCTGGCCGACGCCCTTGATCGCGCCCAGGCCGTACTGGATCGTGCGGGCGCCCTGGCGCGACGCGGCAGACAACGTGTCCGGTTCTACCGCGACGAACATGTACTCGGATGCGTTGACGTCCGGTGGCTGAACGGTGATGCCGATGGCGCGCGATTCGTCGAGGAAGGTCACCACCTTGTCGGTGTTGTCCATGTCCGAGGAGATCGTCGCGGCCATGAACTCGGCCGGGTAGTGCGCCTTCAGCCACGCGGTCTGGTAGGAGACCAGCGCATAAGCGGCGGCGTGCGACTTGTTGAAGCCGTAGCCGGCGAATTTCTCCATCAGGTCGAAGATCGAGTCGGCCTTCTCGCCGGTGAGGCCGTCCTTCGCCGCGCCCTCGCGGAACTTGGCGCGCTCCTTCGCCATTTCCTCCAGTTTCTTCTTGCCCATCGCGCGACGCAGCAGGTCGGCGCCGCCGAGCGAGTAGCCGCCGACGATCTGCGCCATCTGCATCACCTGCTCCTGGTAGACCATGATGCCGTAGGTCTCTTTCAGGATCGGCTCGACGCGCGGGTCGGGATATTCGACTTCCTCGCGGCCGTGCTTGCGCGCCACGAAGCTGGGGATCAGGTCCATCGGGCCGGGGCGGTACAGCGCCACCAGCGCGATGATGTCCTCGAAGCGGTCGGGCTTCGCATCCTTCAGCATGCGCTGCATGCCGGAGGATTCGAGCTGGAACACGGCGACGGTCTGCGCCTTTTTCAGCAGCTCGTACGGAGCCGGGTCGTCCAGCGGCAGCGCCGAGATGTCCAGCGCGGCTTCGCCGGTTTTCGCGCGGCGCGCGTTGATCGCCTTCACCGCCCAGTCGATGATGGTCAGCGTGCGCAGGCCGAGGAAGTCGAACTTGACCAGGCCGACCGCCTCGACGTCGTCCTTGTCGTACTGGGTCACCACGCCGCCGCCGCCGGCTTCGCAGTACAGCGGCGCGAAGTCGGTCAGCGGGGTCGGCGCGATCACCACGCCGCCGGCGTGCTTGCCGGCGTTGCGGGTGAGGTTTTCCAGGCTCAGCGCCAGGTCGATCAGCGCACGCGCTTCTTCGTCCTGTTCGTAGGTTTCGCAAAACTCCTTGACGACGCGGTCGGTCTCTTTCTTCGATTTTTCCGAGCGGCCCAGCGCGTCGGAAAGCGTCAGGTCGAGCGGTCGCGGCGGCACCATCTTGGCCAGCCGGTCGACCTGGCCGTACGGCATGCTGAGCACGCGGCCGGAGTCGCGCAGCACCGCCTTGGCCGCCATCGAGCCGTAGGTGATGATCTGGCTGACGCGGTCGCGACCGTACTTGCGCGCGACGTAGTCGATCACCTCGTCGCGGCGATCCATGCAGAAGTCGATGTCGAAGTCGGGCATCGATACGCGTTCGGGGTTGAGGAAGCGCTCGAACAGCAGGTTGAACTGCAGCGGATCGAGGTCGGTGATCTTCAGCACCCAGGCGACCAGCGAACCGGCACCGGAGCCACGGCCGGGGCCGACCGGAATGCCGTTCTGTTTGCCCCAGTTGATGAAGTCCGCCACGATCAGGAAGTAGCCGGGGAAGCCCATCTCGACGATGACGTCGAGCTCGCGCTCCAGTCGCGCGTCGTAGTCGGCGCGGGTATGGCCGGCGGCCAGGGGCGCGAGCGCCAGGCGCTCCTCCAGGCCTTGCCGCGACAATTCGCGGATATGGCTGTTGAGGTCGTGGCCTTCGGGCACCGGAAAGTCGGGCAGGTAATACGTGCCGAACTTGAGTTCCAGTGTGCAGCGTTTCGCCAGTTCGACGGTATTTTCCAGCGCCTCGGGCAGGTCCGCGAACAGCGCAGCCATCTCGTCGGGCGTCTTCAGGTACTGCTGGTCGCTGTAGTCGCGCGGGCGCTTGGGATCGGCCAGCACGCGGCCCTGGTTGATGCATACGCGCGCCTCGTGCGAGGCAAAGTCGTCCTGCTTGAGGAAGCGCACGTCATTGCTGGCCACGACCGGCAGGCCGAGTTCGGCGGCCAGTGCCAGCGCGGCGGTATTCCAGTTTTCCTCGCCGTCGCGGCCGCAGCGGGTCAGCTCCAGGTACAACCGGTCCGGGAACAGCCGCGCCAGCGGACGCAGCTTCGCCAGCGCCGCCTCGATGCCCTGGTTCGTCGCGATGCGGCCGACTTCGCTGTCGCGGCCGAGCAGGGCGATCAGGCCATCGGTGGCGCTGGCCGTGAGCCACGACGCATCGACCAGCGCATGGCCGCCGTGCTGCCCCTCCTGCCACGCGCGCGAGACCAGCCGCGACAGATTCAGGTAGCCGCCGCGGTCCTGGCACAGCAGGGCGAGTCGCCATGGACGCGGGTCGTCCGACGCGGAGATCCGCAGGTCGCAGCCACCGATCGGCTTGATCCCGGCCGCGTTGCAGGCCTTGTAGAACTTCACCAGCGCGAACATGTTGCTGTCGTCGGTCAGTGCCACCGCCGGGATGCCGTCGCGCACGCAGGCAGCGACCAGCGCCTTGATGCGGATGGTCGAATCGACCAGCGAATATTCGCTGTGCAGGTGCAGGTGGGTGTAGCGGACGGTCATGCAGGTTTACGCGGTGAGTCCGTGCAGGCTAACCGGCACCCGGCGCAGCGGCAAGATTGACTTCCGCGCGATCTGTCCAAAGCGGGACGGCAGGCTGGTCCGGTGCTGCGCTCAGTCGCTGCGTCTTTGCAGCATGACCATTGGCGGGGGCGATCAGTGCACGCGATAGCCGGCAATCCTGAGCGGCTCAGGCGGTGTCGGCAAGTCGGTCGGGCAACCCAGTTCGGACACCGACGCACCATCGGCATAGCCGGCGATGATCTTGCCACCGGCCTCGCAGCGTGCCTTGATCGCGGCGGCGAGGGCGATCGGCTGGTCGCTCCGGAAGGGCTGGCCGAGCAGCGAAACCACCAGGCCGCCGGGGGCAAGGTGCTGGCATTCCGGTAATGGATGATCGAGCAGAAATCCTTCCGGCTTGCTCCAGAAACTGACGCGACCGGCGCAATCGTGCGCCATCAGCGTTTGCATCAATTGCATGTTCATCCGTTGCCGCATGCTCGCGGACAGCGTCGGTTCTTTGGATACCACGAAGCCGGCCTGCCCGAGTGCCTTGCCGATGTCGGTGGCATAACTGCCGTCGCCATGAACCGCGCGCTCAAGCGTCGCCAGCTGCGGCGGGTGGGTGGCGGCCGGAGCGAGCTCGGTCCAGCTGTAGTGATGCTCGCTGGCGGCGCGCTTGCGTTCGATCAGTATTTTCCAGGCACGGAAATAGCCCGCGACGGGGTCTTGAGGATCGTTCATGGCTCCCAGTACCAGCATCACCGGAACGCCGCATTCGTACGGCAGTTGGCCATGATCCAGATGTCCGGCAGCGAGGCTCCCGTGGGCGGGCAGGGCGAGCAGGCAGTTGTTCAGCGAAGCGCCTGCTTCGTCGAGCCAGGCTTGTTGACTATCGCCTTCAATGCGCGCGGTGGCGAACATTTTCGCCAGTTCGGCACCACCTTCCGAGGCCAGGTTCGATTCGTCGTCGGCTGGCTCTATCCCGTAGGCGGCGTTCCACACATGAAACAGTTCATGGGCCGCGAATTCGATCACTTGGTGTGCGGCACTGCTGTCAGGGGTTTTCCAGGCATCGCCGATCAGGCCGAGCGTCACAGAGGCAGGCAGGCGGTCGCCGTGATAGCCGCTGCCATGGGCTCCGGGCATGTCGTAGAGAAAGACGATCGGCATGGCCATCGTCCCCATCTGCTGACGGTAGAAGTCCGCGATGGCGAGGATGGTCGCGCCGAGTTGCCGGCGAATCCACGCCGGTGCCTGCCGGTCGCTGACCAGCAGCAGCGATGGATGGTGGTCGACGTGCGGCGTGCCGAAAGCGACGTAGCCGGCTGGCGCCGGCGTGGTCGGCGCGCGCAGAGGATGATCGCTGACGCGACCGTAACCGATCACCTGCTCACCCCGCGCCGGAGTGAAGCGCAGGCAGAGCGGCGTGGCATCCGTGGCGGCAGCGAAGGTGTCGCTGTCCAGCGCGACTGTGCCGTCGGCGAAACGCAGGAATGGCGGATAGGTGCGATCCGGTTTGTCGACGTTCGCGCTGACATCCATGCTCACGCGCAGGTGGCGCTGCTCCGGATGCGCCGGACGCAGCGCGTTGTCGGTGATCACGGAGGAGCCATCGGGGGATCGCCACAGTTGCCGGCGGTGATAGCCGTCGATTGGCGCAAGCGCAAGCGATGCCATGCCGTACGGCAAGGTCAGTTGCATGGTCAATGTGTGATGTCCCGCATCGATGCCGATGTCGGCGTCGATGCAGGATGGGGCCGCGAGCACCGGCAGCGAACCGGTGGCGATCCAGACGGCAACGGCAAACAACCAGCGGCGACGGCGCATGCTAAGTCCCTTTGTGCGTGCGGGCCATCCTACAAGCGTGCACCGGCTGTGCGGTCGTGCTGGAAGTCACGCCGGGGCCTCACCCCTGCGGGTGTTTCTGCCCGGAATTTCAGACTCCCGGTACAGTCAGCGAATGTGAAAACGTTCGCCTTCGTCCTCGCGGGCCACGTAGTGGTCGAGGCTGCGCACCGCCAACGGAAGCAGGTTGTAGTCGGCGTGCATCAGGTTGTCTTCATCGACCGCATTCGGTGCGGCGGCGGGCGGGGTGGTGACGGCTGCCGGCATCGTCGGCACGGCAAATGGCGTTTTGTTCGGGATCATCATGGCACGACTCCCTGGTATCTCTGCGAGGCGCCGGCCAGGTCAGGTGGGACGACCGGCCGGTATTTCTGGCGCGTCCGTGCTGACGTTTGTTCCTGTAACGAATGATGCGCCTGCGCGAGGAAAAGTTGCATAGACGAATGGGCTAGATCGCAAATCTCATCTGCCTTGCGATGCCATGCGGTGATGTAGCCCGGGATGCGGGATGCGATCAGAAGAGGTTCATCTGATCGAGCATGAGCCGCACCGGTGCGAAGCTGCGGCGATGCTGCACGCACGGACCGAGTTGCTGCAACGCGCCCAGGTGCATGGGCGTGGCATAGCCCTTGTGGGTGGCGAAGCCATAGCCGGGATACATCGCATCCATGCTCACCATCAGGCGGTCGCGGCTGACCTTGGCCAGGATCGAGGCGGCGCTGATGGCCGGCTCCAGCGCGTCCCCGCCGACGATCGCGCGGCCACGGCAGGGGAGATCCTTCGGCAACTGGTTGCCGTCGATCCGTGCTTCGTGGGCCGCGATCGGCAACCCGCGCAAGGCCCGGCTCATGCCGGCCATGGTGGCCTGGAAAATATTGATGCGATCGATCTCCTCCACATCGATCAGCACCACGCAATAGGCCAGCGCGCACTCGATGATCTGCGGGTACAACGCCTCGCGTTTTGCCTCGCTGAGTTTCTTGGAATCGTCGAGTCCGGCGATCGGCCGGGCCGGATCGAGGATCACCGCAGCCACCGCCAGCGGCCCGGCCAGCGGACCGCGCCCGGCTTCGTCCACACCGGCCATGAGCGTGCTGTTTGCGTTGGCCTCCTCTCCCCGGGGAGAGGAGGGGGGTGAGGGGCGGGGGGCGACGAGAAGCTCAGTCATCGGCGTGCTCGCGAGCGTCAATCAACTCCGCAATTGCTGCCGCGGCACGATCGCCGGCATGACCCTCGAGCCCGCCGCGCAGGGCGTGATGCAACTGCTCGAACGCGGCGACGATGTGGCCGCGGCGTTCGCTGTCGCGGAACAGCGCCAGGGTGGCGGCGGCCAGGTTCTCGGCGGTGCACTGGCCCTGCATCAGCTCGGGCACCAGCAGGTCGTCGCCGAGGCCGCTGGCGCGCGCCAGGATGTTGGGCAGCGCGTAGACATCGGTTTTCAGCATCTTCAGGGCGCGGGCGATGCGATAGCTGAACGGGGCGACCCGATAGCCCACCACCATCGGGCGCTTGGCCAGCATCGCCTCCAGCGTGGCGGTGCCCGAGGCCAGCATCACGATGTCGGCGGCCAGCATCGCCTCGTGGGCATGGCCGTCCAGCAGCAGCGGCGCGCTCTCGTCGCGTGAGGTTTTTGCCAGCAACTGCCGCAGCCTGGCGAGCACCCGCGGGTTGGCGGCCGGGATCACGATGCGCAGGCCCGGCACGACCGCAGCCACGCGCATGGCCGCATCGATGAAGACTTGGCCGAGCAGCGCCAGCTCGGACAGGCGGCTGCCGGGCAGCACGGCCAGCACCGGTGCCTGTTGCGGCAATTGCAGGGCATCGCGTGCGCCGACCCGGTCGGATACCAGGGCGAAACGGTCGGCCAGCGGATGGCCGACGAAACGCGCGTCGATGCCGTGCTTCGCGTAGATCGCCGGCTCCATCGGGAACAGGCACAGCACCCGATGGGCGCTGCGGCCGATCTTCTCCGCACGCTTTTCGCGCCAGGCCCAGACCGACGGGCTGACGTAGTGCACGGTGAGCAGGCCGGCCTGTTTCAGGCGCTGTTCCACGCCGAGGTTGAAGTCGGGTGCGTCGATGCCGATCACGACGGCGGGTTTCGCCTCGAGCAGCCGGGCGACCAGAGCCTTGCGCAGCCGCAGCAGTCGCGGCAGGTGGCTGATCACTTCGCTGAAGCCGAACAGCGAGAGCTCGCGGATGTCGTACCAGGATTCGAAGCCTTCGCCCTGCATGCGGGCGCCGCCGATGCCGACGAAACGCGCCTGCGGGTAGCGCTGGCGCAGCGCGATGACCAGGTCGGCACCGAGCTGGTCACCGGAATCCTCGCCGGCGAGGATGGCGATCAGGGGACTTCCGGAGGCGTCGGTGTTTTGCATGTCGCCTCCCGTGGAAACCAGAGCAGAGCGCGGGTTTGATTTCGCGATAAGCGCGATGCGCTTATCGCGCCAGCGAGCGTTCGCTGTGGTCGAGGAAGTCCAGCATCGCGCGCACGTCGTCGCTTTCGCGCGCCTGCTCGGCCAGTTTCTCGCGGGCCTCGGGCAGTGACAGGCCGGCCATGTACAGCGTGCGGTAGGCGCGTTTGATCGCGGAGATGCGCGCGGCGTCGAAACCGCGCCGCTTCAGCCCTTCGCTGTTGATGCCGCGTGGACGACCTTGCTGTTCGTTGGCCATCGTCACGAACGGCGGCACGTCGTGACCGACCAGGCAGCCCATGCCGATGAACGCGTGTGCGCCGACCTTGCAGAATTGATGAACGCCGGAGTAGCCGGAAAGAATCGTCCAGTCGCCGATCTCCACGTGCCCGGCCAGTGCCGAGTAATTGGAGAACACCACGTTGTTGCCGATCTTGCAGTCGTGCGCGACATGCACGTAGGCCAGCACCCAGTTGTCGTTGCCGATGCGGGTGATGCCGCCGCCGTCGCCGGTGCCGCGGTTGATGGTGGCGAATTCGCGGATCAGGTTGCGGTCGCCGATCACCAGCTCGGTGCGTTCGCCGGCGAACTTCTTGTCCTGCGGCGCGCCGCCGAGCGAGGCGAACTGGGTGATGCGGTTGTCGCGACCGATCCGGGTCGGCCCTTCGATCACCACATGCGGGCCGATCACCGTGCCGTCGCCGATTTCGACGTCTGCGCCGATCACGCTGTAGGCGCCGATGCTGACGTTGTTGCCGATGACGGCGGAAGGATCGATCTGTGCCGTGGGGTGGATCGAAGCGGACTGGCTCATTTGCCGGCCCTCGCGGCGCACATCAGTTCGCAACTGGCTACTTCCTTGCCATCGACCAGGGTGCGCGCGATGAACAGGCCCATGCCGCGCACCAGTCGTTTCTGGGTCACCTCGAGGCGCAACTGGTCACCGGGGACCACCGGTGCACTGAAGCGCGCATTGTCGACCTTGACCAGGTAGAACAGCGGGTTGCCCTTGTCGCCGTTGATGCGGCGGCTGATCTGGGTCAGCAGGCCGGCGGTTTGCGCCATCGCCTCGACGATCAGCACGCCGGGCATCACCGGATGGCCGGGAAAGTGACCGTTGAAGAATGGCTCGTTGATGGTCACGTTCTTCAATGCCACCACGCTGACATCCGGCACGATCTCGATCACACGGTCGACCAGCAGGAATGGATAGCGATGCGGCAGCAAGTCCTGGATCTGCTCCACATTGATCGGCAATGGCATGACGCCTTTTTTCTCACTCATTGTTGCTGTCCTTCTCCAGCGCCGACAACCGGCGCGCGTACTCATCCAGGTGTTTGAAGCGTGCCGCGTTCTTGCGCCACAGGCGATTGTCCTGCAGCGGTACGCCGGAAGAATATTCGCCCGGCTCGCGGATCGAATGCGTGACCAGGCTCTTGGCGGTAATGGTAACCCGGTCAGCCACTTCCAGATGGCCGAGCACGCCGGCGTTGCCGCCGATCATGCAGTAGCGGCCGATCTTCGCGCTGCCGGCCACCGCGGCGCAGCCGGCCATGGCGGTATGCGCGCCGATGTGAGCGTTGTGGCCGATCTGGATCAGGTTGTCCAGGCGCACGTCTTCTTCCAGCACGGTATCGTCCAGCGCGCCGCGATCGATCGTGGTGTTGGCGCCGATCTCGCAGTCGTCGCCGATGCGCACGCCGCCAAGTTGCGGCAGCTTGATCCAGTGGTCCTTGTCGAAGGCGAGGCCGAAACCGTCGGAGCCGATCACCGCACCCGGGTGCACCAGCACCCGCTTGCCGAGAGTGACGCGGGTGACCAGGGTGACCCTGCCGACCAGACGGGATTGCGCACCGACGGTGCAGTCGTCCCCGATGATGCAATGCGGGCCGAGCACGGCATCGTCCTCCACCACCGCACGCTCGCCGATCACACAGCATGCGCCGATGCTGGCGCGGGTGCTGATGCGCGCACTGGCGGCGACCACCGCACTGGGGTGGATGCCGGTGGGCGCTGCCGGCAGGCGTTCGAACAGGGTGGCGATCAGCGCGTAGCTGACGTATGGATCGGTGGCAATCAAGGCCGGTACCGGGCAACTGGCGAGATCGCCCTCGCGCAGCACCACCACGCCGGCGCGGGTATCGGCCAGTTGGGCGGTGTACTTGCTGTTGGAGAGGAAGCTCAGCTGACCGGGACCGGCGCCGGCCAGGGTGCCGACACCGTCAATGACACGCGATCCGTCGCCCTTGAAGGTCAGGCCGAATCGCTCGGCCAGCTCGGCCACGGTGTAGTTGACTGTGCTCATGCTTGCTCCGGGGTCTGCCAGTCATTGTAGAGGGTGACGGCGCACGACGCAGCGCGTCAGCGTGGCAAAAGAAAGCGCGGCATGGCCGCGCTTTCCGGTGTTTTTCCGGCCTCCGGATGGTCGTGCCGGCGCGTTTGTTCCGGCTGATCAGTGCACGCTGATCAGAACTGGCTGCCGAAGGTGAACTGGATGCGTTCCTCGTAGTGGCTGTCGCCCGGCTGCGTGCGGAACGGCGTGGCCAGACTGATGATCAGCGGCCCGATCGGCGCCTGCCAATGCAGCGAGATGCCGGCCGACGCGCGCAGGGTGCTGGCATTGAAGCTCTGGTAATCCTTGTAGACGTTGCCGGCATCCACGAACAGCGACACGCGCGCGGTGTTGGTGTTTTTCAGGAACGGCAGTGGCAGATACAACTCGGCCGTACCGAGCACCTTGAACGCGCCGCCGATCGGCTGCGCGTAATAGCCGCCCAGGCACGAGCCGTTGGCGGCCGGCGCGCTGCCATCGATGCAGACACGCGGCCCGAGCGTGTCGTCCTGGAAGCCGCGCACGTCACGCACGCCGCCGGCGCGGAAGTTCTGCCAGAACGGGAAATCCTGGCGCATGTCGGTGAGGACATGCGCGGGATCCTGCGCCAGGGTCGCGACTTTCAGTGCGTCGAAATCCGCGTCGCTGATGCCGTTCTTGCCAAAGGTCTTGCCGTAGCCAAGCTGGCCGTCCACGTACAGCACGAAACCTTTGCCGATCGGCCAGTAGTGATTCGCTTCCGCGGTCAGCTTCCAGTACTGCACGGTGGAGCCGGGCAGGGCGACGTCGGCCGAGGCGGAGATCAGCCCGCCACGCGTCGGCGCCCAGTAACCGTTGCGGGTATCGTGATTCCAGCCCAGCGTGCCGGTCCACGAGTGGATGGTCCGGTTGCCGATCTGGTTCTGGTAATCGATCAGCGATTGCGGGGTGACCCCGGGAATCAGGTCGACCTTGTTGCTGCTGATGCCCATGCCCACGCGCACACCGTCGGTCTCGGTGATCGGGATGCCGAGGTAGCTGGAGAAGCTCTTCGTGCTGGTGGCGTAGTTGGCGTAGTCGGTATTGCCGAAGTCGGCCTTCGAATAGCTGGCGTTGTAGCCGATGCCGATGCCGCTGTCGGTCAGGTACGGGTTGTAGTAGTTGGTCGAGAAGCGGGTGTAGTAGCTGCTGCGCTCACCACTGATCGAGAAGCTGTCGCCGCTGCCGAACAGGTTGTTCTGCGACACCGAGGCATTCAGGATCATGCCGGAGTACTGCGAATAACCCACGCCGAACTGCAGACTGCCGGCGGACTGCTCGACGACCTTGACGGTGACATCGACCTTGTCCTGCGTTCCGGGCACCAGCTTCTTGTCGATGTCCACGGTCTTGAAGTAACCCAGCCGCTGCAGGCGGATCTTCGAGCGGTCGATCGCCGCCTGCGAATACCAGGAACCTTCCAACTGTCGCATCTCGCGGCGCAACACGCCGTCTTCGGTGCGGGTATTGCCCTGGAACACCACCCTGCGCACGTAGACGCGCTGGCCCGGCTCGATGAACAGGGTCAGGTCGACCGTGCGCTTGTCCTTGTCCAGTTTCGGAATCGGCGTGACCTTGGCATAGGCGTAGCCGATGTTGGCCAGGATCGCCTTGATCGACTTCGTGCTGGCCTCGATCGCGGCGCGGTTGAAGGTGTCGCCGTCCTTGACGAACACCAGTTGGCGCAGCGTGGATTCAGGCAGGATCAGCGTGCCGAGCAGCTTGACGTCGGCGATCTTGTAGATTTCGCCTTCCTTGATGCTGGCGTCGATGTACATCGCGCGCTTGTCGGGAGCGATCGACACCTGGGTGGAATCGACCCCGAAATCGGCATAGCCGCGATCCATGTAATAGGACTGCAGTTTCTCCAGGTCGCCGGAGAGCTTTTCGCGCGAGTACTGGTCGTCCTTCGAATACCACGACATCAGGTTGCTGGTGTCCGACTCGAAATCCTTGCGGATCTGCTTGTCGCTGAACGCATGGTTGCCAAGGATGTTCAGCTCCTTGATCTTGGCCGCCTTGCCTTCGCGGATCTCGATCTCGACCGCGACGCGGTTGCGATCGAGCTTGGTCACGTGCGGATCGACCGACACGTTGTACTTGCCGCGGTTGTAATACTGCCGGGTCAGTTCCTGCTGCACGTTGTCCAGTGCCAGCCGGTCGAAGGTCTCGCCCTCGGACAGTCCGATGTCTTTCAGGCCCTTCTTCAGGTCATCCGTCTTGATGTCCTTGTTGCCGCGCAGGGTCAGTTTCGCGATCGAGGGGCGCTCGACCACCTTGATCACCAGAATGTCGCCTTCGCGATCGAACTCCACGTCGCTGAAGAACTTGGTCTGGTAAAGCGCGCGAATGGCCCGCTGGGCCTCCTCGTTGGTCAACCGCTCGCCCTTGTTGACGGGCAGGTAGTTGTAAACGGTACCGGCGGAAATGCGGCTGAGACCGTCGATGCGGATGTCCGACACCACGAAGGGGTCGAATGCAAACGCATTGGCGGAGAGGGAGGCAAGCAGGATCAGCGCGGCGATACGCTTCATCGTCGATTCCGTAGGGTTATTTCGATGGGGCGACCAGTGCGGCCACCCCAATCAACACACGAGGCAGGGACACGCCCTGCCTCGAAAGAAAATCCGTACTCCGCGGGAGCACTTCGTTTGGCATGCCAGAGCGCCGGGCCGCAAATGGCGCAGACTGGGATGTCATTGGCATGCTGCCGGCGCCGGTCATCCGTGTCACGACAGCAGCATGCGGTGGATGTCGTTGTAGAACGCCAGCCCCATCAGGCCGAACAGCAACGCCATGCCGATGTACTGGCCGACGATCATCGTCTGTTCGCTGACCGGGCTGCCTTTGATCAATTCGACAAGATAATACAGCAGGTGCCCGCCATCCAGAATCGGGATCGGCAAAAGGTTGAGTATGCCCAGACTCAACGACACCAGCGCCAGGAACTGCAGGAACCACGGCAGCCCCATGTTGGCCGACGCGTTGGCCACTTCGGCAATGCCGATGACGCCGGACAGGTTTTTGGTCGAAGCCTCGCCGGTGAGCATCTTGCCGAGCATGCCGAACGTCTGCGTGGTGTTCCGCCAGGTGGTGCCGAGCGAAGCCTGCAGCGCCCTCAGCGGACCGTAATGGATCGTGGCCGGCTCGGCCGGTGGGGCGCCGACGCCCATCACCCATTTCGGTGGCTGGCCTTCCAGCGATTCCCATCTCGCGGTGACATCAAGCTGCAGCGGCCGGCCTGCGCGTTCGACGACGATGGCCAACTGCGGCGACTTGATCGCGGCAGCCTGTACCTTCTTGCCGAAGGCGATGAAATCGCTGACTGGCTGACCATTGACGCTGACGATACGGTCGCCACCCTGCATGCCGGCCAATGCCGCCGGCTGCCCGGCCATGACCGTGGCGGCGACGGCTGGTGGCGGTGCCAGTTGCAGCCCCAGTTCGCCCAGATACTGGCCTACGTCCTGACCGGGTGGCAGCTCGTTCAGCGGCAGCACCAGTTGCCGCTGCTCGCCATCGCTGCCGCGTACGGTCAGCGGCAGCGGCCTGCGTCCGAGCAAGGCATTGGCCACCGCATCCATCGAATCGGTAAAGGTCGGGATCGTCCGGCCATCGATGCTGAGGATGCGGTCGCCCGGCTGGATGCCGGCCCTCGCGGCAAGACCGTGTGGCGTGGCGGTAACCAACGGAGCCACGTCCGGGCGCCCAAGCATGAACATCAGCCAGAACGCCGCCACGGTGAAGATCAGGTTGAAGCCCGGCCCGGCCGCCACGATGGCGATGCGTTTCCAGACCGACTTGCCGGTGAATTCCTGGTCGCGCAGGGCCGGGTCGACCTCGCCCTCGCGTGCATCGAGCATCTTGACGTAACCGCCCAGCGGGATCGCGGCGATCCAGTATTCGGTGCCGTCGCGGCCCACGCGCTTCCAGATCGCCTTGCCGAAGCCGACCGAAAAACGCAATACCTTGACCCCGCAACGGCGCGCGACCCAGTAATGGCCGAACTCATGAAAGGTCACCAGCACGCCCAGCGTGACCAGCAACCAGAACACCGGGCCGAAGAAGGAAGTCATCAAGTGCCGTAAGTCGAAGTCATCAGGACAAGAATATCAGCAAGCATTGCGCAGCACGCGGCGGGCCGCCTCCCGGGCAATACGGTCGCGTTCACAAAGAGACCCAACATCGACCACGGCTTGCGCCGGCAGTTCCGCAAGCACCGCTTCCACGACATCGGCGATCGACAGGAACGGCAGTGCGCCGGCCAGGAACGCCTCCACCGCCACCTCGTTGGCGGCATTCAGCACCGCCGGCGCATCGCCACCGGCGCGCAATGCCTGAAACGCGAGCGCCAGGCAGCGGAACGTGGTCAGGTCCGGTTGTTCGAACTGCAGCGGCGCGCAGGCGGACAGATCCAGCGCCGGCACGCCCGAGTCGACCCGCTCCGGCCAGGCCAGCGCATGCGCGATCGCGGTGCGCATGTCCGGATTGCCCAACTGGGCCAGCACCGAGCCGTCGACGTATTCGACCATCGAATGCACCAGGCTCTGCGGGTGCACCACCACGTCGATGGCGTCGGCCGGCGCGCCGAACAGGTGGTGCGCCTCGATGACTTCCAGGCCCTTGTTCATCAAGGTGGCCGAGTCCACCGAGATCTTGCGCCCCATCACCCAGTTCGGATGCTTGCACGCCTGCTCCGGGGTGATGCCGGCCAGTTCGGCGCGCGTGCGACCGCGAAACGGGCCGCCGGAGGCGGTAAGGATCAGCCGACGCACGCCGCTGCGACGCAGGTCGGGGCGACCGCCCGGCAAACACTGGAAGATCGCGTTGTGCTCGGAGTCGACCGGAATGAGTGCGCCGCCGCCGAGGGCCACCGCTTCGAGCAGCAGCGAGCCGGCCATCACGATGGATTCCTTGTTGGCCAGCAGCAGGCGCTTGCCGGCGCGCGCGGCGGCCAGCGTGGAATCCAGTCCCGCGGCGCCGACGATCGCGGCGACCACGGTGTCGCACAGATTGCCCGATGCCGCGGCGGTCAGCGCGGCATGGCCGCTGGCCACCTCGCAACTGACGCCGGCGGCCGCCAGGCGGCGTGCCAGTTCGGCCTCCAGCGCGGGATCGGCGATCACTGCCAGCTCCGGATGGTGCCTGGCACAAAGATCGACGAGTGCCTCCACCTGCCGGTGCGCGGTCAGCACCGTGGCGCGAAAGCGCTGCGGGTGCCGCGCGATCACGTCGAGCGTGCTGCCACCGATGGAACCGGTGGCGCCGAGAACGGCAACCTTGTGCATCTTCAGATGTCCAGCAACAGCAGGCCGGCGGCGAATACCGGCAGCGCGGCAAACACGCTGTCCAGTCGATCCATCAGGCCGCCATGGCCGGGAAAGATGGTGCCCGAATCCTTCACCTGGGCATGCCGTTTCATCAGGCTTTCGAGCAGGTCGCCGACGATCGAGATCGCCACCGTGACCGCTGCCAGCAACGCCAGCGCCACCAGTTGGGCGCCACGCACGCCGAGCAGCCAGCCGCCGAGTTCGGCGATCAGCACGCCGGCGACCATCGCGCCGTAGGCGCCGGCCCAGGTCTTGCCGGGACTGATCTGCGGTGCCAGCTTGCGCTTGCCGAACGCGCGGCCGCTGAAATACGCGCCGATGTCGGAGCCCCACACGATCACCACGGCCAGCAGTGTCCACCAGTGGCCATGAGGTTCCCTGGCGTGGATGCTGGCCAGCGCAACCCAGGCCGGGAAGATCACGAATGCACCGGCGAGCAGCTTCAGCGCCAGATTTTCGCGGGTGGGCGCGGCGGCGAAGGCGAAATGGCGCAACCACAGGCAGGCCAGCACCCACCAGGCCACGCCGGCGGCCAGCAGCCATGGCGTGAACGCGGTGGCGTGGACGGACCACAGCAGGGCGAACACACCCGCTGCCACGACCAGCAGGCCGGCGCGCCATGTGCGGTTCTTCAGGCCGCTCAGTTCGGTCCATTCCCACAGCGCGGCAAGAAAGGCCAGTGCGACGATGGCCGCGAAGAGCGCGGTCGGCGGCAGCAGGATGAGCAGGATCGCCAGTGGCGCGAGTACCAGGGCGGTGAGAACGCGCTGAAGCAACATGGGAATCCTCAGGAAAGGGCAGTGACCTGCTCGCCGGTGCGGCCGTAGCGGCGCTCGCGGCGGGCATAGTCTTCGATGGCCCGGCGCAGGCAAGCCTGGTCGAAATCGGGCCACAAGGTATCGGTAAAGTACAGTTCGGCGTAGGCGACCTGCCACAGCAGGAAGTTGCTGACCCGGCACTCGCCGCCGGTGCGTATGAACAGGTCCAGCGGCGGCAACTCGGCCAGGCTCATCCACTGGCCGAGCCGGGCCTCGTCGATCTCGTCCGCGCGCAGTTCGCCACGTGCCACGGCGGCAGCGGCCTGGCGGCTGGCCTGCGCGATGTCCCAGCGGCCGCCATAGCTCACCGCGACGTTCACCTGCAGCTTGTCGTTGCCGACGGTACGGGTCATCGCAGCCTGCATGCGTTCGCGCAAGGCGTCGTCGAAGGCACCCAGATCGCCGATGAAACGCAGGCGCACACCGTGGCCGTGCAATTCGTCCACTTCCTTGTCCAGCGCGCGCACGAACAACCCCATCAGCGCGCCGACTTCCTCTTGCGGGCGCTGCCAGTTCTCGCTGGAAAAAGCGAACAGGGTCAGGGCCTGCACGCCTTCGCGCAGGCAGGCCTCGATCACTTCGCGCACCGCCTTGCGGCCGGCGTTGTGACCAAAACTGCGCGGCCGATGATGCGCCTTGGCCCAGCGGCCATTACCGTCCATGACGATGGCGATGTGGCGCGGAACCCTGGCGGCTTCGGGTTTGGCGGTCATGCTGCTCGATACCTCGTGAAGCGAGGTGGCGTGACGCCCCTCACTCCGACTCTCTCACCAAGGGGAGAGAGGGCAAATGTGCCATGCGGGTTCGCCACGATGGGCAGCGCGAATGGGTGCGCGGCGATGGCTTCCGACGGCTTCACTGTCAAAGGGCCATCAGCTCCTCTTCCTTGGTCTTGACCACGACGTCGACATCCTTCACTGCACGGTCGGTGAGTTTCTGGATCTCGTCGTCAGTGCGGCGGTCGTCGTCCTCGGTGATCAGCTTTTCCTTCAGCAGGTCCTTGACCTGCTGAAGGGCATCGCGCCGCACGTTGCGGATCGCGATCTTGGCGTTCTCGCCTTCATGGGCCACGTGCTTGGCCAGCTCGCGGCGACGCTCCTCGGTGAGCGCGGGCATGTTCAGGCGGATCACGGTGCCGGCCGTGGTCGGCGTGATGCCCAGGTCCGATGCCATCAGCGCCTTCTCGATCGGCGCCACCATGGTCTTTTCCCACGGCGTGATGATGATGGTGCGCGCATCGGACAGCGATACCGACGCAACCTGGGTCAGCGGCATGTCCGAGCCGTAATACGACACCTTGATGCCGTCCACCAGCGCAGTGCTGGCGCGGCCGGTGCGAATGCGGGTGAGGTCGTGCTTGAGCGATTCGATGCTCTTGCCCATGCGGGTCTGGGCATCGTTCTTGATGTCATTGAGCATGTGGCGTTTCCCGGTGGATCCAGCAACATTCGATTATAGCAGTGGTGCGACGCACGCTGGGTTTGCCGCGGAATGTTCAGCCGCCGTCGACCAGGGTGCCGATCGATTCGCCCTGCATGATTCGCATCAGGTTGCCGGGCACGGTCATGTCGTAGATGCGCAGCGGCATCTGCTGGTCGCGGCACAGCGCGATCGCCGCGGTATCCATCACCGCCAGCTTGCGCTCGATCACGTCGTCGTAGCCGAGCCGGTCGTAACGGGTGGCGCTGGCATCCTTGGCCGGGTCGGCCGTGTAGACGCCATCGACCTTGGTCGCCTTCAGCAGCAGGTCCGCGCCGATCTCCACCGCGCGCAGCGCCGCCGCGGAATCGGTGGTGAAGAAAGGATTGCCGGTGCCGGCGGCGAACAGCACGATGCGGCCCTTCTCGATGTGCCGGATCGCGCGGCGGCGAATGTAATCCTCGGCCACGTCATGGATCTGGATCGCGCTGGTGACGCGGGCGAAGCCGCCGCGTTTCTCGATCGCGTCCTGCATGGCCAGTGCGTTCATTACCGTGGCCAGCATGCCCATGTGGTCACCGGTGACCCGGTCCATGCCGGCGGCGGCGAGCCCGGCGCCGCGGAAGATGTTGCCGCCGCCGATCACGATGCCGATCTGCACGCCGGTCTTCTGCACCTCGATGATCTCGTCGGCGAGCCGGCCGATCACTTTCGGATCGATGCCGTAGTCCGCTTCGCCCATCAGTGCTTCACCGGAGAGCTTGAGCAGGATGCGGTGGTACTTGGGCTGGTCGCTCATGGAATCTCCGGATTGTGTGGGCAAACCGGTGCATTGTAGCGGCAGTGATCACCGTTGAGTGCGCTGCCTGCGCGGATGCTGGCGACCTTGTCATGCGCAGGAACCCGCTGGCGGGCAATCCTCTTCGTCACGCATCCGAAAAGCATCGCCGCCAGCGGGCTCCTGCGGGTTCGATGCAACGAAAAGGGCCGCGGTTTCCCGCGGCCCTTTGTTCGAAGCATGGCTTTTTCTAAATAGTCCGGCCACGGATGGCCGGTCTATCCGTGAGGGGTGACGGTTACGCCAACCCGGCCTGCTTCATCACTTCGGCGGCGAAATCCTCTTCCACCTTCTCGATGCCTTCGCCAACTGCCAGGCGGGCCACCGAGATGACGTCGGCACCTTCCTTCTTCAGCGCGTCGGCCACGGTCACGTTGGTGTCCAGCACGTAGGGCTGGCCGAGCAGGGTGACTTCGGAAATGATCTTGTTGACCTTGCCGCCGACAATCTTCTCGAGGATCTCGGCCGGCTTGGCCTTTTCCTTGTCGGACATCAGGCTCAGCGCGATCTCTTTTTCCTTGGCCAGGAACTCGGCCGGGACGTCCTCGGCACGGATGTGCGCCGGGTTCATCGCCGCCACGTGCATGGCGATGCCCTTGGCCAGATCCTCGGAGCCGCCCTTGAGCGCCACCAGCACGCCAATGCGGCCGCCGTGGATGTAGCTGCCCATCACGCCGTCGGTCTTGACCACGGCCATGCGGCGCACGTCGATCTTCTCGCCGATGGTGGCGATCAGCGCCTTGGCGGCTTCCTCGACGTTGTTGGCGCCCGGGTAGGCAGTGGCCTTCAGTGCGTCGATGTCGGTGACGTCGTTGTTCAGCGCGACGTCGGCGACGGTGTCGCTGAACTTCAGGAAGCTCGCGTCCTTGCCGACGAAGTCGGTTTCGCAGTTGATTTCGACCAGTACGGCCTTGCCGGCGGTCTGGGCGGCCACGATGCGGCCTTCGGCGGCGATGCGGCTGGCCTTCTTGTCAGCCTTGGCCAGGCCGGACTTGCGCAGCCATTCCATTGCGGTGTCGATGTCGCCGTTGTTTTCGACCAGCGCCTTCTTGCATTCCATCATGCCGGCGCCGGACCGCTCGCGCAGCTCCTTGACCAGTTGGGCGGAAATATTGCTCATCGTTAGTCCTCTAATGCTTGGATGGCGGAACGGCGCGCAAACGCCATTCCGCATGAATCCTGGATCGGGCAGACAGCGGCCTGATGGCCGCCGTCGCGGCGATTACCTGGCCGGTGCGCCGTCGTTGCGCGAACCACGACCGCCGTCACGGCGCGGAGCGGACTTGCGCGGGGCAGCCTCGCGGCGCGGGCGATCGACCTTGGCGACCGGATTGCCTTCCTCGTCCAGCTCGACGAAATCGTTGCCGTCGCCCTGGGCGGCAGCCGGCGCGGCGGCCTTGCCTTCCAGGATCGAGTCGGCGGCGGCACGGGCGTACAGCTGGATCGCACGGATCGCGTCGTCATTGCCCGGGATGGCGTAGTCGACCAGTTCCGGGTTGTAGTTGGTGTCGACCACGGCGATCACCGGGATGCCGAGCTTCTTGGCTTCCTGCACGGCGATGTCTTCGTGGCCGATGTCGATCACGAACAGCGCATCGGGCAGACGGTTCATGTCCTTGATGCCGCCCAGCGAAGCCTGCAGCTTGTCGCGTTCGCGGCGACGGGCCAGCACTTCGTGCTTGACCAGCTTCTCGAACGAACCGTCGGTCTCGGCCGCTTCCAGCTCCTTCAGGCGCGAAACGGACTGCTTCACGGTGCGAAAGTTGGTCAGCATGCCACCGAGCCAGCGCGAGGTGACGAACGGCATGCCGGCGCGCGCAGCCTCTTCAGCCAACGGCTCGCGGGCCGAACGCTTGGTGCCGACGAACAGGATGGTGCCGCGCTTCTGCGCCAGGCCCGACAGGAAATTCATCGCGTCGGTGAACAGTGGCAGGGTCTTTTCGAGATTGATGATGTGGATCTTGCCGCGGGCGCCGAAGATGTACGGGGCCATCTTGGGGTTCCAGTAACGGGTCTGGTGACCGAAATGGACGCCGGCTTCCAGCATCTGACGCATGGTGACTTGTGCCATGGGTGTT
The DNA here is from genome assembly GCA_963828675.1 of uncultured Gammaproteobacteria bacterium. Taxonomy (GTDB): domain Bacteria; phylum Pseudomonadota; class Gammaproteobacteria; order Xanthomonadales; family Rhodanobacteraceae; genus Rhodanobacter. The sequence goes on along the minus strand of CAWHFQ010000002.1, from coordinate 931,123 downwards.
GCTCCGATTGTCGGTTCCTCAACAGGGAACCTGGGGGTTGGGACCTCCACGCATCCCCGGCTTCGACCGCGACCCGCCCGATTCTGTGATGGGCGAGGCGCAGCACCCCGAAGGCGGTGCCGATGCGTGTGTGGCGTTGGTTTGGGTGTTGTACCGCACGGGGTTACAATTCCCGTTCGCTTTGCGCTGGCCGGCTATCGAACCCGATATGTCGGCCCTGCAAAACTCCGAAATTGTAGCCGGTACGCCGGTGGTGCGGCAAGTCGCTGGATTCCATGGACTTTTGTCGCCATATGAGTGGAGCCGATGGCCATTACCCTGAAATCCCCGCAAGACCTCGAAGGCATGCGCGTCGCCGGCAAGCTGGCGGCCGAAGTGCTGGCCATGCTCAAGGACTACGTCAAGCCCGGTGTCACCACCGAGGAACTGGACCGGCGCGCCTACGAGCACATCGTCAAGGTGCAGAAGGCCATTCCGGCAAATGTCGGCTACCACGGCTTCCCCAAGACCCTGTGCACGTCGGTCAACCACGTGATCTGCCATGGCATCCCGAACGAAGGCAAGGTGCTCAAGGACGGCGATATCGTCAATCTCGACGTCACCGTGATCAAGGACGGATGGCACGGCGATACCAGCCGCATGTACATCGCCGGCACGCCGTCGGTGCTGGCCAGGCGGCTGGTCGACACCACCTTCGAGGCGATGATGCGCGGCATCGAGGCGGTGCGCCCGGGCGCCACCCTGGGCGATGTCGGCCATGCGATCCAGCAGCATGCCGAGGTGGCCGGCTTCAGCGTGGTCAAGGAGTATTGCGGCCACGGCATCGGCAAGGTCTACCACGACGAGCCGCAGGTACTGCATTACGGCAAGCCCGGCACCGGCGTCGAGTTGAAGAAGGGCATGACCTTCACCATCGAGCCGATGATCAACGCCGGCAAGCCGCAGACGCGCCAGCTGCCGGACGGCTGGACCGTGGTGACCAAGGACCATTCGCTGTCGGCGCAATGGGAACACACGCTGGCGGTGACCGATGAGGGCTTCGAGATCCTCACCCCCTGGCCGGATGCGGGGTAAGCCGGTCCTTCGACTGCGGCCTTGTGCTCAGCGCAGTGGAGGGCGGCGATCGTCGGCCGTTTTTTGCAAGCTGCGGCTCCCGCATCAGGACGTATCGTGAACGCCGTGCGTGCCATCGCTCTCCCGCCGTTGCCGCGTCTGCCTGTGGCGGTACCGCGTTCGGGCGTTTCCGTCGAAGCCCGCCGCGCCTTGCGGCAGTTGCTGGGTGACGTCGACAGGGCCTTGGCAGCGGCATTTCGCGAGGGCGCCGATGCCAGTGTGCTGGCGCGACGACGTGGCGACCTCGTCGGGCAAGTGGTGGCGCATGTATGGACGGCTTGCCTTGGCGAGGCCGCCGAGACGACGCTGTTTGCAGTCGGCGGCTTCGGTCGGGGCCTGCTGTTTCCATATTCCGACGTGGATCTGCTGGCGCTGGTGAATGCGCCCGAACCAGCACGCCTGCGCGCGCTCGAGCAGTTTTTCGCCACGTTGTGGGATGTCGGGTTGAAGGTCGGCCATGCCGTGCGCGACCCGGCGCAATGTCGTGCGCTGGCGGCGCAGGATGCCAGCGTATTCACCAGCCTGCTGGATGCGCGCCGGCTCGCTGGCGATCCGGCGTTTGCGCTGCGCTTGCGAAGCATCGTGGACGATCCCGCGTTATGGCCGCCCGTGGCCTATCTCGCCGCGCGGCTGGCCGAGCGCGATGCGCGCCACGCGCGCTATGACGATACCGCCTACAACCTCGAGCCCAACCTCAAGGATGGCCCGGGAGGGCTGCGTACGCTCGACTCGCTACGGTGGATGGCGCGACGGCTGGCGCACGCGGACGACCTGTCCGACATGGTGGAAGAGGGCCTGCTCGACCCGGCCGAACAGGCCGCACTGGAGCAGTCCGAGGCGACCTTGCGCCGCTACCGATACGCGCTGCACCTCGAGGCCGGCCGACCCGAGGAACGGCTGCTGTTCGATTATCAGCGTGCGCTGGCCACCCGGCTTGGCTTCGAGGACGAGCACGAGAAGAACCTTGGGGTCGAACAATTCATGCAGGGCTATTACCGTGCTGCCAGCCAGGTCGAGCGTCTCGGTGTGCAGGTTGCCGAGCGTTTCGAGGAAATGCTGGAGCCGCCCGGCGAGGCAGTGGAAGTGGGGCGTGATTTCGTGCGCTACGGCCAGCGGCTGGCGGCGCGCGACCCGCAGCTTTTCATGCGGCGACCGGCTGCCCTGGTGGAGATCTTCATTGCACGGCTGGATCAGCCGGGCGTGCTGGGTTTCAGTGCCGACACGATGCGCCGCATCCATCAGGCGACCGCTGCGCATGCCAGCGTGCTGGCCGACGACGGCGATGTGCTGGCGGCATTCCTGCAACTGCTGCGGCGTGGCGCGGCGGCGGTGGAGGCTCTGTGGCGGATGAACCGGCATGGATTGCTGGCGGCGATCCTGCCCGCGTTCGGGGAAGTCTTCGGGCGCATGCAATACGACTTGTTCCACGTCTATACGGTCGACGAACACACCTTGCGCGTATTGCGCAACATGGCGCGCTTTGCCAATCCTGCGGCACAGCGCGAATTTCCGCTCGGCTGCGAAATATGGGCGAGCCTGCCCAAGCCCGAGATACTGCTGCTGGCGGCGCTGTTCCACGACATCGCGAAGGGTCGGGGTGGTGACCATTCGATGCTGGGCGAGCAGGATGCGCGCGCATTCTGCGCCCGGCTGCAACTGCCGCCGACTGATGTCGAGCGGGTCGCGTGGCTGGTCCGCTGGCACTTGCTGATGAGCACCACGGCGCAACGCCAGGACATCACCGACCCCGACGTCGTGCACCGGTTTGCGGACATCGTCGGCGATCGCGAACGGCTCGGCCGGTTGTACCTGCTGACCATAGCCGACATCATCGGCACCAGCCCGAGGTTGTGGAACGGCTGGAAGGATCGGCTGCTGTCCGATCTGTGCGTGGCGACCCGGTACGCGTTGCGCAGCGACGTGGAGCTGCCGCGCGATATCGGTGTGCGCGTGCATGAATGTTCCGAATATGCGCTGGCGCTGTTGATGAACGAAGGACATGACGAAGCGGATGTCCTGCGGGTATGGGCGGATTTTCCGCAGCTCAGTTTCCTGCGTCACCGGCCCGAGCAGATCGCCTGGCAGACCGGCGCGATCATGCGCGCGCAGGGTGTGTTGCCGCTGGTTGCCGTGCACCCGTTGTCGGTGCGTGGCAGCACCGAGCTGTTCGTTTACGCACCGGATCGCGACGGGTTGTTCGCCACTGTTACTGCGGTGCTCGACCGGTTGCGCTTCTCGGTGGTCGAGTCACGCATCCTGAGTTCGCCGACCGGAATGGCACTGGACACGTTCCTGCTGCTCGACGCCGACAGCCAGCAGCCGGTGAGCATCGCCCGCGCCGAGGAGTTGCAACAACGTCTGCAACGCGCGCTGGCCCAGCCCGCCGGCGTGCAGCCGAGCAAGCGCGGGATGTCGCGTCACCAGAAACACTTCCAGATGACGCCGAAGATCAGCTTTCACGCTGCTGGCGATCGTACCCAACTGGCCCTGATCGGCACCGATCGTCCCGGCTTGCTGGCCGCCGTGGCGCAGGTGATGCTGAGTACCGAAGTGCGCGTGCACGATGCGCGCATTGCCACGTTCGGCGAGCGCGTGGAGGATTTCTTCCAGCTGACCGATCGCAACAATGTGCCACTCGATGCCGGCTTGCAGGAGCGATTGCTGCAGGCATTGCTCCAGCGGATCGGGCCGGCACAGGACTGAGGGTTTTCTTCGCAGGCTCTTGGTGGCGCTTCGATGCGATCGTGCATTCGCGCGCTATCATCGCAGCCGCTGCGTATTGCGGTGCCATCGTATCCGTCATGACCTACCTGCTGATCAAGTCGCTGCACCTGCTGTTCGTCATCGCCTGGATGGCCACGGTGTTCTACCTGCCGCGGATCCTGGTGAACCTGGCCGAGACTGCCAACGAACCGGCAGTGCAGGCGCGGCTGCAACTTATGGGGCGACGGCTGTACAAGTTCGGCCACAACATGTTCGGCGTCGCGTTCCTGTTCGGATTGGCGCTGTGGCAGGGCTGGCGGGTGTTTCCGCAGAGCTTGCCGAATGTCACCGCCGGGATGCACTGGATCGACGCCAAGCTGACCCTGGTCGCCGTGCTGCTGGTGTATTTCGTGTGGGCCGGACGCATGCTCAAGCGCAGCTCGAAGGGCATTGCGTTGCCGTCGGCACGCACGTTGCGCTGGCTCAACGAGCTGCCGGTGCTGTTGCTGCTGGGCGTGCTCTACCTGGTGATTGCCAAGCCGTTTTGAGGCAGCTGCAGGAGCGCACCCTGTGCGCTCCTGCAGTCATTCTCCGGAGTACTCTCGATACCACTCGACGAAACGCTTCACGCCATCCTCGATCGACGTGCCGGGCGCATAGCCCACGTCGCGGCGCAGTGCCGATACGTCGGCCCAGGTGTCCGGCACGTCGCCGGGCTGCATCGGCAACAGGCGTTTTTCCACAGTGCGGCCGAGGTTCTGTTCCAGCAGCTCGATGAAGCGCATCAGCTGCACGGGTTGGTCGTTGCCGATGTTGTAGACGCGATACGGTGCGCTCGACGTACCCGGATTCGGCCGTTCGGCGTTGTACGCGGGGTCGGGTGCGGCGGGGTGGTCGAGCGTCCGGATCACGCCCTCGACGATGTCGTCGATATAGGTGAAGTCGCGGCTGTGGTTGCCGTGGTTGAACACGTCGATCGGTTCCCCCCGGCTGATCCGGTCGGCAAACAGGATCGGTGACATGTCCGGCCGGCCCCATGGACCGTAGACGGTGAAGAAGCGCAAGCCGGTGGTGGGAAGGCCGTATAGATGGCTATACGTATGCGCCATCAGCTCGTTCGCCTTCTTGCTTGCGGCGTAGAGGCTGACGGGGTGGTCGACCGCGTCCTCCACCGCGAACGGCAGCTTGCGGTTCGCGCCGTAGACCGAGCTGGACGAGGCATAGACCAGATGCTCGACCTCGTTCTGCCGGCAACCTTCGAGGATGTTGACGAAGCCGACCAGGTTGCTCTGCACGTAGGTACGCGGATGCCTGATGGAATAACGAACGCCGGCTTGTGCGGCAAGATTCACCACTCGCTGCGGCTTGAACGAAGCGAAGGCGTGGTCCACCGCTGTCGCGTCGGCAAGGTCGCCACGTTGATGGGTGTAGTTCGGGTGGTCGATGAAGAGCGCCAGGCGCGCTTCCTTCAGCGCCGGGTCGTAATAATCGTTGTGATTGTCGTAGCCATGAACCACATCGCCGCGTGCCAGCAGGCGTTGCGCCAGGGCGGCGCCGATGAAGCCGGCGGTGCCGGTAACCAGGATGCGCATGGATTGTCCTCGGGGTGCGCCGGCATTCTATCGCGGGCTCTCGTGACCGGGCCGTACAGGTGAAGATTGACAGTGGGTTTGAGCTAAACTAGCGTCTTCGCAGTATTCACGAGACAAGGTGGCCCGCGCTACGCCGGCCGAGTGTGCGACATGGCAACTTCCCGCTGCTCCTGCTGATATCTACGACGTCTTGTGCTTTTTGTTGAAGAAGGGCGGATGCCCTTTTTTGCTTTTCAGAGAATGCTTCCATGATTGAGATCACGCTACCCGACGGCAGCAAGAAGCCGTTCGACCATCCCGTCACCGTGCAGGACGTGGCCGCCTCGATCGGCGCCGGTCTGGCCAAGGCGACCCTGGCCGGCAAGGTCGACGGCCAGCTGGTCGATGCCAGCTTCCCGATCGAGCACGATGCCACCCTGCAGATCGTCACTGACAAGAGCCCGGAGGCGTTGGAGATCCTGCGCCACTCCACCGCGCACCTGATGGGGCAGGCGGTGCAGCGGTTGTTTCCGGGTGCGCAGGTCACGATCGGTCCGGTGATCGACAACGGTTTCTACTACGACTTCGCGTACGAGCGGCCGTTTACCCCGGACGACTTGCCGAAGATCGAGGCGGAGATGCACAAGCTGGTCGCCGAGCAGTTGCCGGTGACGCGCAGCGTGAAGTCGCGCGACGAGGCGGTGGCGTTCTTCCGTGGTTTGGGCGAGAACTACAAGGCCGAGATCATCGAAGGCATTCCGGCCGATCAGGATCTGTCGCTGTATTCGCAGGGCGAGTTCACCGACCTGTGCCGTGGCCCGCACGTGCCGAACACCGGCAAGCTGCATTCCTTCAAGCTGATGAAGGTGGCCGGCGCCTACTGGCGCGGCGATTCGAACAACGCGATGCTCAGCCGCATCTACGGCACCGCGTGGCTCAACGACAAGGACCTGAAGGCCTACCTGTTTCAGCTGGAAGAGGCCGAGAAGCGCGACCATCGCAAGATCGGCAAGCAGCTCGACCTGTTCCACCAGCAGGAAGAAAGCCCTGGCATGGTGTTCTGGCACCCGAACGGTTGGGCGATCTGGCAACAGGTCGAGCAGTACATGCGCGGCGTGTACAAGAAGAGCGGTTATCAGGAGATCCGCTGCCCGATGGTGCTGGACGTGTCGCTGTGGAAGCGCTCGGGCCACTGGGACAACTACGCCGAGAACATGTTCTTCACCGAGTCGGAGAAGCACACCTTTGCGCTGAAGCCGATGAATTGCCCGGGCCACGTGCAGGTGTTCAATACCGGTCTGCACAGCTATCGCGAGCTGCCGATCCGCTACGGCGAGTTTGGCGGCTGCCATCGCAACGAGCCGTCCGGTGCATTGCACGGCATCATGCGCGTGCGGGCGTTCACCCAGGACGATGGCCACATCTTCTGCACGCCCGCGCAGGTCGAGGCGGAGGTCACCGCGTTCCATCTGCAGGCGATGAAGGTCTACAGCGACTTCGGCTTCACCGACCTGGCGATCAAGCTGGCCCTGCGTCCCGAAAAGCGCATCGGTTCGGACGAATTCTGGGATCGCACCGAGGAAATGCTGCGCAATGCGCTGCGTGCCGCCGGCGTGGAATGGGAAGAGTTGCCCGGCGAAGGTGCGTTCTATGCCCCCAAGATCGAGTACCACCTGAAAGACTCGATCGGTCGCGCCTGGCAGGTCGGCACCATGCAGGTCGATTTCATGATGCCCGAGCGCCTCGACGCTGAATACGTCGACGAACACTCGCAGAAACAGCATCCGGTGATGCTGCACCGGGCCATCGTGGGCTCGATGGAGCGCTTCATCGGCATCCTGATCGAGCATCATGCCGGCCTGTTGCCGACCTGGTTGGCCCCGGTGCAGGCGGTGGCGTTCAATATCACCGACGCGCAGGCTGATTACGTCCGTGAGGTGACGCAAACCCTTGTCGACAAAGGTTTCCGGGTACAATCGGATTTGCGCAACGAGAAAGTCGGCTATAAAATCCGCGAACATACGATGCAGAAAGTGCCATATCTGCTCGTGGTCGGTGACCGCGAGAAAGAGACGGGGACGATTTCTGTGCGTACCCGTTCCGGTGAGGACCTGGGCAGCATGACGCTGGCCGACTTCGTCGAGCGACTGGAGACCGAAACCCGGCGCTGAGCCCAAACGCTCAGCCCTGGCGGTCAGTGACATTACTTCTTCTGGAGGATCGTGGTATCGCAACCACCGACAACAAGGGCAATCGTCGTAACCTGGAAATCCGTGTGCCGCGGGTGCGTGTCATTGGTGCGGATGCCGAGCAGCTTGGCATTCTGACCCGTGACGAGGCGCTGGCGCTGGCGCAGGAAGCCGGCATGGATCTGGTCGAGATCCAGCCCAACGGCGATCCGCCGGTCTGCCGCATCATGGACTACGGCAAGTTCAAGTTCGAAGCCCAGAAGAAGGTTCAGGCTGCCAAGAAGAAGCAGAAGCAGGTCGAGATCAAGGAAGTGAAGTTCCGTCCAGTCACTGACGTGGGCGACTACCAGATCAAGCTGCGCAACATGCTTCGTTTTCTGGAAGAGGGCGACAAGGTCAAGGTCACCATTCGCTTCCGCGGCCGCGAGATGTCGCATCAGGATCTGGGCCAGAACCTGGCCAGGAGAATCCAGGAAGACGTCGGCGATAACGGCCAGGTCGAGTCTTTTCCGCGGCTCGAAGGGCGCCAGATGGTCATGATGATCGGGCCCAAGAAGAAATAGGCACGCTGTACGTTGCCGTTCACGCGTCGTATTTCCAATACCGGAGCAGGAGTCTGCTTGCGGGCGATGCTCTTCTCGCTCTTGCGATGTGAAAATCGCCGGTCCATTGGGCTGCGCGGCAAACCCCGCACCCTCACCTCAATCCTCTCCCGAAGGGAGAGGATGCAATGGTCAGCATTTCGTGCTGGCGTTGAGCTTTATGAACCCGTATGATTACGGGTTCGACCCGCCTGGATGGGTCGTGCACCGATCGTGGCAGGACGGAAAGAGCAGCCGGTGGTTGCCGCCAGATCAGTCAGAAACGGGATCATTCCCACTCATGGAGCAATCACATGCCCAAGATCAAGACCAACCGGGCGGCTGCGAAGCGTTTTCGCAAGACCGCGTCGGGCAAGATCAAGTGCGGCCACGCCTACAAGTCGCACATCCTGACCAAGAAGTCGACCAAGCTGAAGCGTGGTCTTCGTGCCCCGAACCACCTCAAGGCGTGCGATGCGCCGGGCGTGGCTCGCATGCTGCCGTACTTGTGAGGAGATAGACCATGGCTCGTGTAAAGCGTGGCGTCACCGCCCGTCGTCGTCACAAGAAAATCATCGGTCGCGCCAAGGGTTACTACAACGCCCGCCGCAAGGTGTTCCGCGTTGCCAACCAGGCCGTCATCAAGGCCGGTCAGTACGCGTACATCGGTCGCAAGCAGCGCAAGCGTCAGTTCCGTGCGCTGTGGATCGTCCGCATCAACGCCGCTGCGCGCATGTTCGGTCTGTCCTACAGCCGCCTGATCAATGGCCTGAGCAAGGCCGGTATCACCGTGGACCGCAAGGTTCTCGCCGATATCGCCGTGCACGACATCAAGGCGTTTGAAGTGATCGCCGAGAAAGCAAAGGCCAGTCTGGCGGCATAATTTGTGTGCAACCCTAGGGTTCGCGCCTTCATGGATGAAGGCACAGATTAAGTGCGGGGAGGAGGCCAAAGCCTTCTCCCCGTTTTTGTTTCCGCGCACTTCATACGGAATCGCATCGATGGATGATCTGGACAGCCGCGCCGCGCAGGCGCTGGTCGATATCGACAAGGCCGATACGCTGGAGGCACTCGACGCGCTGCGCGTGGGCCTGCTTGGGAAGAGCGGTATCGTCACCGCTGCACTGAAGACGCTCGGCGCGCTGGCACCGGACGAACGCAAGGCGCGCGGCGCCGAGGTGAACAAGGTCAAGGAGCGCCTCGCCGATGCACTGGTCTTGCGCAAGCAGGTACTGGAGCAGGCCGAGCTCGATCGCCGCGTTGCCTCCGAAAAGCTCGACATCAGCCTGCCCGGCCGTGACGGCGAACGCGGCGGCATCCATCCGATCACGCGCGCGCTGGAGCGCATTTCCTCGATCTTCGCGCGGCTCGGCTACCAGCGCGCGGACGGTCCTGAGATCGAGGACGACTGGCACAACTTCGAGGCGCTGAATTTCCCGCCGCACCACCCGGCGCGCGCCATGCACGACACCTTCTACTTCGGCGACGGCCGCCTGTTGCGCACGCATACATCGCCGGTGCAGATCCGTTCGATGGCCGGACGCCAGCCGCCGATCCGGATCATCGCGCCGGGCAAGGTCTACCGCAGCGATTCGGATCAGACGCATTCGCCGATGTTCCATCAGATCGAAGGCCTGCTGGTCGACGAGACTTCCAGCTTCGCCGACCTGAAGGGCACGCTGGCGGAATTCATCCGCGCCTTCTTCGAACGCGATTTCGAGATGCGTTTCCGCCCCAGCTATTTCCCGTTCACCGAACCCTCGGCCGAGGTGGACATCCGCTGGGACGCGGAAGACGGCTCGACCCGCTGGCTCGAAGTGCTGGGCTGCGGCATGGTCCATCCGAACGTGCTGAAGAATTGCGGCATCGATCCGGAGCGCTACACCGGTTTCGCCTTCGGCCTGGGCGTTGAGCGCTTCGCAATGCTGCGCTACGGCGTTTCCGACTTGCGCGCGTTCTTCGAGAACGATCTGCGCTTTTTGAAGCAATTTGCTTGAGCGAGATTCGTGAATCGGGATTCGGAATTCGCAAGAGCTGCAAGCTCGTGCCTTTCCGAATCTCGAATCCCGTCTCTCCAATCCCGGAACTCAAACCATGAAATTCTCCGAGAACTGGCTGCGCGAGCTGGTCGAGATCAAGGCTGATCGCGCCCAACTGGCCCATGCACTGACCATGGCCGGGCTGGAAGTGGAGGAACTCACCCCGCTGGGCGACGACCTCGCCGGCGTGGTGGTGGCCGAGATCGTCGCCGCCGAGAAGCACCCGGAAGCCGATCGGCTGCAGGTGTGCACGGTGGACGCAGGGCGGGGCGAGCCGCTGCAGATCGTCTGTGGCGCGCCGAACGCGCGCGTGGGGATCAAGGTGCCGCTGGCGATGGTCGGTGCGAAACTGCCCGGCGATATTTCCATCAAGGCAGCCAAACTGCGCGGCGTGGAATCGTCCGGCATGCTGTGCTCGGCGAAGGAGCTGGGTATCGATGCCGATACCTCCGGTTTGCTTGAGCTCCCGGCCGATGCGCCGGCAGGCCAGTCGTTGGCCGATTACCTCGGCCTGCCCGACGCCAGCTTCGAGCTGAAGCTCACTCCGAATCGCCCCGACTGCCTCGGCCTGGTCGGTCTGGCGCATGACGTGGCTGCACTATTCGGCAGCGCGGTGAAGGTGCCGATCATGGTGGCCGCGCCGGTGGCGGGCGAAGCGCGCCGCGGTATCCGCCTCGAAGCCGGCAAGGATGCGCCGCGCTATCTCGGTCGCATCATCGAAGGCGTCGATCCGGCTGCGCGCACGCCGCTGTGGCTGGCCGAGCGGCTGCGCCGCGCCGGACTGCGTCCGATCAGCGCGGTGGTCGACATCACCAACTACGTGATGCTGGAGCTGGGCCAGCCGCTGCACGCGTTCGACAACCACATGCTCGAGGGCGACATCGTGGTACGTCATGCGCGTGCCGGCGAAACGCTGAAGCTGCTCGATGGCAACGAGGCTAAGCTGGATGAGGGTTTCGTGGTGATCGCCGACGACAGCAAGCCGCTGGCGGTGGCTGGCGTGATGGGCGGTTTCGACTCGCGTGTCACCGACGCCACCCGCGACATCTTCCTGGAGTCCGCGCACTTCGCGCCGGCCGCGATCATGGGCCGTGCACGCAAGCTCGGCCTGCACACCGATGCCTCGCATCGGTTCGAACGGGGCGTCGATCCGGAACTGCCGCGCCGCGCGCTGGAGCGCGCCACCGAACTGCTGCTGGCGATCGCCGGCGGCAAGGCCGGGCCGGTGCTGGTGGCGGAGAGCCTGGCCGACCTGCCGGTGCCGGTGGCGGTGACTTTGCGCCGCGAACGCCTGAAGCGCGTGCTCGGCGTGAATGTGCCCGATGACGAAGTGGCCCGCATATTCACCGCGCTGGGCATGCAGGTCGAACCGGTCACGGACGGCTGGCGGGTCACCGCGCCAAGCAGCCGCTTCGACATCGAGCGTGAGGAAGACCTGATCGAAGAGGTCGCGCGCATCTTCGGCTACGACAATATTCCCACCCATTCGCCGTCCGGTGCGCTGGTCCTGGCGATCGAGCCGGAGGCGCGCATCAACGAGCTGGCGCTGCGCGAGCAACTGGCCGCGCGCGGCTACCACGAGGCGGTCAATCTGTCCTTCGTGGCAGCTGATCTGCTGGCGAGCTGGGGTTTCAGCGAGGGGCTGGTGCCTTTGGCCAATCCGCTGTCGGCCGATCTGGCGGTCATGCGGCCGTCGCTGTTGCCGGGTCTGATCGAGGCGCTGCGCCACAACCGCGCACGTCAGCAGGAACGGGTGCGCCTGTTCGAGGTCGCGCGGGTATTTGGTGCAGGCGATCCGCCGGTGGAAACGCCAAGCCTGGCGATCGTCGCTTGCGGCAACGCCCGCGCCGAGCAATGGGGCGAGCCGGCCCGAACGCTGGATTTCCACGACCTCAAGGGCGACCTCGACGCCTTGATCGCCTGGGGCGGCGAGCCGCAGCGCTGGTCGGTGCATGCCGACGGCCTGCCGGGCTGGCTGCACCCGGGCCGTGGCGCGCGAGTGGTGCGCGATGGCACGACCGTAGGCTATCTCGGCGCGCTTCATCCGCAACTGGCCAAGGCGCTGGATCTGGCCGCTGACGTGCACGTACTGGAGGTGGCGCTGGAGCCGCTGCTGACGCGCCGCCTGCCGCAGGCGCAGGCCGTGCTGCGTTTCCCCGTGGTGCGCCGCGACATCGCCGTGGATCTGCCGGAAGCGGTCGGCTGGTCGCAGATCGAGCAGCTTGTTCGTGCCACGCTGGGCGAACGACTCAAGGAGTTGCGGCTGTTTGACCGTTACAGTGGCAAGGGTGTCGAAGCGGGCCGAAAAAGCCTCGCTATGGGCTTGATTTTGCAGGACGCTTCACGCACGCTTACCGACGACGACGCGGATCGCTGCGTACGCGAAGTGATGGCTGCGTTGGAGCAAACATGCAAGGCAAAGCTGCGAGGATGAGATGGCGCTGACCAAGGCGGAGATGGCCGAGCGGCTTTTCCTCGAGGTGGGCCTCAACAAGCGTGAGGCCAAGGAATTCGTGGACGCCTATTTCGAGGTCGTCCGTGAAGCACTGGAAAGCGGCGAGCAGGTGAAGTTGTCCGGTTTTGGCAATTTCGATCTGCGATTGAAGAATCAGCGCCCCGGACGCAACCCGAAAACCGGCGAGGAGATTCCGATCTCCGCTCGCCGTGTGGTGACGTTCCGGCCGGGACAGAAACTCAAGGTAAGAGTCGAAGGCTATGCTGGATCAAGGGAATAACACCGAGCTGCCTGCCATCCCGGCCAAGCGCTACTTCACCATCGGTGAAGTCGGCGAGTTGTGCGGTGTGAAACCCCATGTGCTGCGTTACTGGGAGCAGGAGTTTCCTGCGCTCAACCCGGTCAAGCGCCGCGGTAACCGCCGCTACTACCAGCGCCACGACGTGCTGATGATCCGCCAGATCCGCTCGCTGCTGTACGACGAGGGTTTCACCATCACCGGTGCGCGTGCACGGCTGGAAGGCCCGCAGGCGCGCATGGAGGCGAGCATCTCGCATCAGATCGTGCGTCAGGTGCGGATGGAACTGGAAGAAGTGCTGACGCTTTTGCGTCGCTGAGAGAAATCCCGCTTCCGGCAGCGCGCATCAAGCTGCTAGAATCGTCGTTTGCTGTTTCGTCGGGGCGTAGCGCAGCCTGGTAGCGCATCTGCCTGGGGGGCAGAGGGTCGTCGGTTCGAATCCGGCCGCCCCGACCAATTCGGCATGGACATGAAAAAAGCGCCCCTCGGGCGCTTTTTTCATGCCGGGAACAGGGAATGGAGAATAGGGAGAGCCAGAGCCGTGGCTCGACTGCTGCGCTTCCGATTCCCCATTCCCGGTCTCAATACAGCACCCGGCTACGCAGCGTCCCGGGAATCGCCGCCAGTTGCGCCCTCAGCTCGCTGGCCTGGGTTTCGTCGGCGCTGACGTCGATCACCACGTAGCCCACGTCGCCGTCGGTCTGCAGGAACTGCGCATCGATGTTGATGTTGCCGGCGGAGAACAGTTCGTTGATGCGCGACAGCGTGCCCGGCACGTTGCGATGGATGTGCAGCAGGCGGCGGCTGTGCGGGTGTTCGGGCAAGGTCACCTCGGGGAAGTTCACCGCCGACAGGGTAGAGCCGTTGTCGCTGTAGCGCACCAGCTTGCTGGCCACCTCGATGCCGATGTTGTCCTGCGCCTCCAGCGTGCTGCCGCCGATGTGCGGGGTCAGGATCACGTTGTCCATGCCGAGCAGCGGCGAGACGAAGGCATCGTCGTTGCCTTTCGGTTCGAGCGGGAACACGTCGACCGCGGCGCCCGCCAGATGACCTTCGCGCAGCACCGCGGCCAGCGCATCGATGTCCACCACGCTGCCGCGCGAGGCGTTGATCAGCATCGCGCCGGCGCGCATCTTCGCCAGTTGTTCGCGACGGATCATCAACTGGGTGGCCGGGGTTTCCGGCACGTGCAGGGTGACCACGTCGGCGCGTTCCAGCAGTTCGTCCAGGCTGGACGCGGCGCGTGCATTGCCCAGCGTCAGCTTGCTTTCGATGTCGTGGAAGATCACCCGCATGCCGAGGCTCTCGGCCAGTACCCCGACCTGGGTACCGATGTGACCGTAGCCGACGATGCCGAGCACCTTGTCGCGCGTCTCGTAGCTGCCGCTGGCTGACTTGTCCCAGCCGCCGCGATGGCATGCGCGTTTTTCTGCGGGATGCCGCGCAGCAGCATGATCGCTTCGGCGATCACCAGCTCCGCCACGCTGCGGGTGTTTGAGTAGGGCGCGTTGAACACCGGCACGCCGAGCTTGCGCGCGGCGCCGAGATCCACCTGGTTGGTGCCGATGCAGAAGCAACCCACCGCGATCAGCCGCTTGGCCTGTGCCAGCACATCGGCGGTGAGCTGGGTGCGCGAGCGGATGCCGACGATGTGTGCGTCACCGATGCGCCGCTTGAGTTCGTCCTCGGGCAACGATTTCGCGTGCAGCTCCACCTGGCTGTAGCCGGCGCGGCGGAAGTTCTCGACCGCACTGGCACTGACGCCCTCCAGCAGCAATACCTTGATGTCCTGGCGGGGGTAGGAGGTCTGCATGCGTCGGTCCTGGCAAGGAATGGAGCGCTTACTATGCCAGAGCCGAAGGCGGATTGCGGCACTGCAACACTGGACGCGGCACGATGCGGCTGGCAGGCTGTGGGGACGATCCCGGAGCCCAGCATGTCCGATTCCCGTCTCGCCGATTTGTCCCGCCGGTTGCCCGGGCTGCGTTTGCTTGCCGCGCCGGCCGACCTTGAGCATTACGGCCGCGACTGGACCCGCCGCTGGGTACCGGCACCGCTGGCAGTCGCGTTGCCCGCCAGCGCGGAGGAAGTGCAGGACATCGTGCGCTGGGCGAATGAACAACGCGTCGCTATCGTGCCGTCCGGCGGTCGTACCGGCTTGTCCGGCGGCGCGGTGGCGGCGAACGGCGAGCTGGTGCTGAGCCTGGAGCGGATGAACCGGGTGCTGGATTTCAACACGGTCGATCGCACGCTCAGCGTGCAGCCGGGCGTGATCCTGCAAAAAGTGCATGAGGCGGCGCGCGAACACGGCCTGATCTATCCGGTGGATTTCGCCGCGCGCGGCTCATGTTCGATCGGCGGCAATATCGCCACCAACGCAGGCGGCATCCGGGTGATCCGCTACGGCAACACGCGCGAGTGGGTCGCAGGTCTTGCGGTAGTCGCCGGCAACGGCGAGCTGCTTGAACTCAACCGTGGCCTGATCAAGAACTCCAGCGGCTACGACTTTCGCCAACTGCTGATCGGTTCGGAGGGTACGCTGGGCATCGTGGTGGAGGCGACGCTGAAGCTCACCGACCCGCCGCCGCCATCGCAGGTGATGCTGCTGGCGCTGCCGGGCATGGATGCGCTGATGCAGGTGTTCGCGCTGTTCCGCGCGCGGCTGGCGCTGCAGGCATTCGAATTCTTCACCGACCATGCGTTGCGGCACGTACTGGCGCATGGCGCCCAGCGCGCCATCGACGGCGACTACCCGTACTACGTGGTGACCGAGTTCGACGCGGCCGACGAACGGCAGCAGGAGGCTGCACTGGCCGCGTTCGAGCAGGGCATGGCGGAAGGTTGGATCGGCGACGGCGTGATCGCGCAGAGCGAGGCACAGGCTGCCGCGCTGTGGAGGCTGCGCGAAGGCATCACCGAAAGTCTGGCCTCACGACGGCCGTACAAGAACGACGTGTCGGTGCGGGTCAGCGCGGTACCGGTGTTTCTGCGCGACATGCAGGCGTTGCTGGCGCGCGAGTATCCGCAGGTCGAGGTTGTCTGGTTCGGGCATATCGGTGACGGCAACCTGCACATCAACGTGCTGCGCCCGGATGGCCTGGCGGAGGAGGCGTTCATTGCCCAGTGCGAACACGTCACCACATTGCTGGCGGAAACGCTGCAACGCCACGGCGGCAGCATCTCGGCCGAGCACGGCATCGGCCTGGTCAAGCGGGCGTATCTGGAAAGTACCCGCGGTGCGGCGGAAATCGCCTTGATGCAGGGCGTGCGCAAGGTGTTCGATCCGCGCGGCATTCTCAACCCCGGCAAGCTGTTCACCGACGCCTGAAAGCCCGGCAAATGGCGCGCGTGTTAGTCTTCGGGGCTTGCCCGCTGCTCCAGGAGCCGTCATGCCGTCGTCGCCGTTGCGTTCGCTGTACCCCGAAATCGAACCGTTCGACAGCGGGTTCCTGCCGGTGTCTCCGCTGCACACGCTGTACTACGAGCAGAGCGGCAACCCGAACGGCAAGCCGGTGGTGTTCCTGCATGGCGGTCCGGGCGGCGGCACCAATGCGAAATGCCGGCGCTTCTTCGATCCGGCGATCTACCGCATCGTGCTGTTCGACCAGCGCGGCTGCGGGAAGTCCACCCCGCACGCCGAATTGACCGACAACACCACCTGGGACCTGGTCGCCGACATCGAGCGCGTGCGCGAGCACCTGGGCGTCGACCGCTGGCAGGTTTTCGGCGGTTCGTGGGGTTCCACGTTGGCGCTGGCGTATGCGCAGACGCATCCGGACAAGGTCAGCGAACTGGTGCTGCGTGGCATCTTCATGCTGCGCCGCTGGGAGCTGGAGTGGTTCTACCAGAAGGGTTGCGACGCGCTGTATCCGGATGCCTGGGAGACCTATCTCGACGCGATCCCCGAGGTCGAGCGCGGCGACCTGATGAGCGCCTACCATCGCCGCCTGACCAGCAGCGACGCGAAAACACGCACCGATGCCGCGCGTGCCTGGTCGGTGTGGGAGGGTGCGACCAGCTTCCTGTGGCAGGACAAGACGCACATCGAATCCAGCGCCGAGGACGAATTCGCGCTGGCATTCGCGCGCATCGAATGCCACTACTTCGTCAATGGCGGCTTCTTCGAGCACGACGACCAGCTGCTGCGCAATGTCGAGCGCATCCGCAACATCCCGGCGGTGATCGTGCAGGGCCGCTATGACGTGGTCTGTCCGCTGCGAAGCGCGTGGGATCTGCATCGTGCGTGGCCCGAGGCCGACCTGCACATCGTGCAGGACGCCGGCCACTCGGCGTTCGAGCCTGGCATCCTGCACGCGCTTGTTGAAACGACCGATCGATTTGGCCGGTAAGCTCCGTCGCCATCGTGGGAACGGCTGCCGCCGCGATACTTTGTGCGGCATGAAGAAAAGCCATCGCGGCTGAAGCCGCTTCCGCAAAAGCGGGCCTGACGTCAGTCGTTCGCCGGTAGCTGCTTGGTGCCGAAGATCTTGTCGCCGGCATCGCCGAGACCGGGCAGGATATAGCCGTTCCCGTTGAGTCCCCGGTCGATCGCGGCGGTGTAGATCTCGATGTCGGGATGGGCGGCGGTGATGCGCTCCAGCCCTTCCGGTGCGGCTACCAGGAACAAGCCCTTTATCCGCTTGCAGCCGGCGGCCTTGAGCATGTCGACGGTGGCGACCAGGGTGCCGGCAGTGGCCAGCATCGGGTCGACGATCAGGGCGATGCGTTCGTCCATGCGGCCGGTGAGTTTTTCGTAATAGGTCGTCGGTTTCAGCGTCTGCTCGTCGCGCTGCAGGCCGACCACACTGACCTTGGCAGCCGGGATCATGTCGAGTACGCCGGGAAGCATGCCCAGGCCGGCACGCAGGATCGGCACGATGGTGATCTTCCTGCCCTTGATCCGGTGCACCAGCAGCGGGCCGGCCCAGCCGTCGATCTCCTCCTCGACGGTTTCCAGGTCCTTGGTGGCTTCGTAGGTGAGCAGCGAAGCGACTTCGGAGGCCAGTTCGCGGAATTCCTTGGTGCTGATCCCGGCACGGCGCATCAGGCCGAGTTTGTGCTGGATCAGCGGATGGCGGACTTCGACGATCTTCATCGGTGACTGTCTTCAGGGGCGGCGCAAGGTGCGCGAACAGTCTGGGAGCTTAGCGAAGCAGCTTCACCCGCGCACGCACAAGCGTGCGCGGGCTTGTTGGCGGATTACGCCGCGGCGTGGCCTTTCAGGCATTCGCTCATGAAGGCCTTGCGGTCGGCACCCTTTAGCGCCTTGGTCTTGGCGCCGGCATTGCAGGTTGCCATCTTGCCCTGCTGGGTCTGCTTGGTCGCCGGGGTGGCCGCGGTGCTTGCACCCTTCAGGCAGGAGCTCATGAGGGTCTTGCGTTCGGCACCTTTCTTGCCGGTGGCCTGCTTGTTGCAGTCGATCATGCGCTGCTGCTGGGCCGAATGTGGCTTGGACGCAGCGGCTGCGGTACTGGCTGTCGGAGTAGCTGCGAAGGCGGCACCCGCAATGGCGAAGGTGGCGCTGGCGACAAGCAGACGTAATGACATCGACATAGGTAAGTCCTCCCTGGGTAACCGGCTGCTGCCGGCCACGCCAGTCTAGGGCGGCCGATGGCCGTCACGGCAGTGGGCAAGATCTTACGTGTACGAAGTATTCAGCTGCGGCGACATGTCGTACATCGCCCCAGCCGGGAGTGGTCGATACGCGGGTCAGGCGGCCTCGGCCTTGGCTTTGCGCGGGCCTTCGAGCAGCGCCTTGCGCACGTGGGCGATGATCAGATCGACCTCGGCGCTGGTGACCTTGAAGTGCGGGGTGAAGCGCAGCGAGTTGGTGCCGCCGTGGATCACGCCGACGCCGTGCTCGCGCATGTATTCCTCGGTCGAGTCGGCACCGTAGCACTTGTATTCCGGTGCCAGTTCGCAGGAGAACAGCAGGCCCGTGCCCTGCACCTTGGTGATCAGGCCGCCCAGCTCGTGCTTCAGCGCATTGAGCTTGTCGACGAATTCCTTGCCGCGCTCGCGGATGTTGTTGCGCACCTCGTCGCTGAGCTCGCCCAGCGTGGCCAGTGCCACGTCCAGCGCGCGCGGGTTGGCGGTCATGGTGTTGCCGTAGATGCCCTTGCGATACAGCTCGGCGGTGTGCTCGCTGACCGCCAGCACCGACAGCGGATACTGACCGGCGTTGAGCGCCTTGGAGAAGGTTTCCATGTCCGGCGGCGGCAACCCTTCGAAGCCGGGGTAGTCGACGAACGACAGCACGCCATGCGCGCGCAGGCCGGCCTGGATCGAGTCGACCAGCAGCAGGGTGCCGTGCGCTTCGGTCAACGCGCGGGCAGCCTTGTAGAACTCCGGCGTCACCGCGCGGCCCGGGTCGCCTTCGCCCATCACCGGCTCCAGGAACATCGCCTCGATGAACCAGCCGTGCTTGTCGGCGTCGGCGAACGCTGCTTCCAGTTGCGCCACGTCATAAGGCGCCACGGTGATCAGGGTGTCTTCGTGGCGGTAGCTGGCGAGGTTCTGCTGGTACGCCTTGCGGCTGGAGTCGGAATACAGCGCCGGCTTGTCGGTGCGGCCGTGGAACGCGCCCTTCACCGCGAGACGCTTGATCGTGCGGCCGGCATAGCGGCCACCGGTGTCGGTCATCAGCTTGGCGTTGACGTCGGCGATGCGGCAGGCCAGCGTGACCGATTCGGAGCCGGAATTGAGGCACATGTAGCGCGTGTACGGGTTGCCGCCGCGGTTGCGGCCGAGCTCCTTGTCCAGCGCCGCGGTGAAGCGCATCTGCGCCACGCTGGGCGACATCACGTTGGCCATCACCTGCGGCAGCGCCAGTGCTTCGAGGATCGCCGGGTCGTTGTGGCCGAAACCGAGCATGCCGTAGCCGCCGTTGTCGTGCACCACGGCACCCTTCAGGGTGACGATCCACGGACCACGCGCAGAGGCCGGCAGATACGGGTTGATCGCGTCATCCGGATAGAAGTTGACGAAGCCGGCCTGCGCCTTGGCGAGTTGCTCGGCTTCGTCCAGCTTCAGGAAATCGCCCAGATCGGCGCGCAATTCGTGGTGACGCGCCACCGCTTCGGCAATCGCCTGGACCAGCAGGGGATCGTTCGCCGCCATGCGCTCGATGCTGGCGTCGTCCAGGCCGGTAGTGCGCGGCTTGCCGCCGAATTCGCGCAGTTCGCGCAGCTGGTTGATCACACCCATGATGAATCCTCCGTAGCTCCGCCGGACGGCATGCATGCCTGCTGGACGGACATTAGTGATTGCGTGGCGGGAAACGCGATGAGCCAGGCGCTTCCTCAATGTTTTCAGACGTTTCGCGCCGTCATCGAGCGGTCATCGGGGCGCTTTTATCGCCCACAGGATACCTTGCGCGACCCGCGGCCGGTACCCCCGGGGTGACGGCTGTCACTCGCGATGACTGACGCCGGCGACTGCCGGCAGCGGACCGGGCCGCGCAGGATGGGCGTCAAAGGAGGGGTTCCTCATGTCACATTCGATCGACCCGGTCGCCCGCCTCGGCGGCGCCGTCAAACGCTATGGCCAGCTTGTCGCGCTGGATGGTGCGCAGTTGCAGTTGCAACGCGGCGAGCTGCTTGCACTGCTAGGCCCCAACGGGGCCGGCAAGAGCACCGCGATCGGCCTGTTGCTGGGGCTGATCCGCGCCGATGCCGGTTCGGTCGAACTGTTCGGGCAGGACCCGCAGCGGATCGAGGCACGCCGGCGCATCGGCGTGATGCTGCAGAACGCCGAACTGCCGCCGACCCTGCGCGTGGGCGAGCTGTTGCGGCTGACCGCCAGCTACTACCCGAGACCGCGCGCCCTGGCCGAGACAGCCGAACTGGCTGGCATTGCCGACCTGCTCAGGCGGCCCTACGCGAAACTCTCCGGCGGCCAGCAGCGGCGCGTGCAATTCGCGCTGGCGCTGTGCGGCCGGCCCGAATTGCTGTTTCTGGACGAGCCCACCGTGGGCATGGACATCGAAGCAAGGCAGAAGCTGTGGGCGGCGATCCGCCAGCTGATTGCCGAAGGTTGCGCGGTGCTTCTGACCACGCACTATCTGGAGGAAGCCGAGGCACTGGCCGACCGTGTCTGCGTGATGTCGCGCGGGCGGATGATCCATGAAGGCACGGTCGATCAACTGCGTGCGCGGGTGGCGCTGAAGCGCATCCGTTGCCTCAGCGCCTTGCCGCTCGAGACGGTCTGTGGCTGGCCCGAGGTCAGCGAGGTGCGTCGGGAAAACGAACGCCTGCACATCACCACGGCCGAAGCCGAGGCCGTGGTGCGTCGCCTGCTCGCTGCCGACCCGCACCTTCGCGAACTGGAAGTGCAGCGCGCCGGCCTGGCCGAAGCATTCACCGAACTCACCCGCGACGCCGAAGAGGCCTCGGATACCGACCAGCGCGAGGCTGCCTGAGATGGATACCGCCATGCTTTCCGCCGCACCCGCGATGCGCCGCGGCCGCATCATCGGCGCGTACATGGAAGAGGCGCGCAGCGAATGCCTGCGCTACATGCGCGCGCCCGGCTTCATGTTGCCGATCATGCTGTTCCCGGCGATGTTCTACCTGCTGTTCGGCGTGCTGATGGCCAAGTCGAACGGTGCCGATGCGGCGCGTTACCTGCTCGCCAGCTACGGCGTGTTCGGCGTGATGAGCCCGGGCCTGTTCGGTTTCGGCGTGTCGCTGGCGCTGGAGCGCGACGGCGGCTTGCTGACGTTCAAGCGCGCCTTGCCAATGCCGCCGGGTGCCTACCTGCTGGGCAAGATGCTGATGGCGATGGCAGCCGCCGGCGGGGTGATCCTTTTGCTGCTGACGATGGCGCTGACCTTGGGTCACGTGGACTTGACCCTGACCCAGGCCGGCGCGTTGCTGGTTGTCGGCATGCTCGGCGTGCTGCCGTTCTGCGCACTGGGCATGTTCGTCGGCACCCTGATCAAGGGACAAGGCGCGCCCGGCATGCTGCAGTTGATCTACCTGCCGATGTCGTTCATGTCCGGCCTTTGGTTTCCGCTGCCGATGTTGCCGAAATTTCTCCAGCAGATCGCGCTGGTGTGGCCGAGCTATCACCTGGACATGCTGGCGCTGGCAGCGGTGGGCATGAACAAGGGACCGTTGTCGGGCCACGTGCTGGTGCTTGGCGGTTTCGCCACGGTATTTCTGTTGATGGCGGCACGCCGCCTGCGCCGGCACGGTTGAAGTGGCATGCTGTGCAGACTGCAACGGCACACCACGCCATGATTCCCGACTTCATCGCCCGATGGTTCGAGCCGGCCCCCGACTCCGGCGTGGCCGACGACCTGCGCCGCGGCAGATCGCCCTGGCTCGACAGCATTCATCTGCTGTGGTCGTTCTGGATTTTCATCGTTCCGCTGTTCAGCGGCGGGTTCAAGGGCTACACGCTGGAGTGGCTGTTCATCACGCTGGGCTCGTACCCGGTGTTCCTGCTGCTGTTCGCCAAGGCCCAGCTGGCATCGCGGCGCACGACACACTTCTACGCGCTGGGCATGGCCGCGTTGAGCCTGCTGTTGCTGCGCTGGTATCCGAGCGGGATCAGCTACTTCATTTACGGCTGCATCATGCTGCGCCACTGTCACATGGGCTTCGGTTCCTACGTGACGCGACTGGTGCTGCTCAATGCCGTGTTCGTTGCGCTGGCCTGGTGGATCGGTTACCCGCGCTCGCTGCTGGTGATCATTCCGGCCACGGTCCTTGCCATCAGCATCGTCACGGCGGTCGAGCACATGAGCAAGGAGAAGGATGCCGTCCTGCGCCTGTCGCATGACGAAGTGCGCCGGCTCGCCGCCACCGCCGAGCGCGAGCGTATCGGCCGCGACCTGCATGACCTGCTCGGCCATACGCTGTCGCTGATCACGCTCAAGCTCGAACTCTCGCGCAAATTGTTCGACCGCGATACCGAGGCAGCCCGGCGCGAGATCGAGGAAGCCGAAAAGGTGGCGCGCCACGCCTTGGCGGAAGTGCGCAGCGCCGTCACCGGTATCCGCGCCACCGATATCGCCGCCGAGCTGGCTTCGGCGCGATTGCTGCTGGAATCGTCGCAGATCCGCTTCGACTACGATGGCCCGCCCGCCGACCTGCCGGGCGACATCGAGCGCGGCCTCTCGTTGATCCTGCGCGAAGCGGTCACCAATATCGCGCGTCACGCCGGCGCCAGTTCCGCCAGGATCGAGATGGTGCGCGAGCGCGGCAGCATGTGCATGCTGGTCAGCGACAACGGCCGCGGCGGCATCGACCAGGATGGCAACGGTCTGTGCGGCATGCGCGAGCGTGTGCGCGCGCTTGGCGGCACGCTGACGATCGAGTCGGTGCGTGGACAGGGAACCCGCCTGCGGGTAGTGGTTCCGGTGCCGATCCTGCGTCTGGTCGATGCGCCACGACCTGTGTCGGACATGCCGGCTGCCGAGCCGTTGACGACCGCTCCGAATCGGCCTGTCGCTTGAGTTGGCCGATATTTTTCATGCCCATTCAGCTCATGATGCCGTCCATCCGAACCCATCGACGCAAGGAAAACATCGCATGATCCGTGTCCTGCTGGCCGAGGATCAGGCAATGGTGCGCGGTGCGCTGTCGGCCCTGCTGAATCTGGAGTCCGATATCGAAGTGCTCGGTTCCGCTGCCGATGGCGAGGCGGCGTGGCGCGAAGTGCAGCGGCTCAAGCCCGACGTGCTCGTCACCGACATAGAGATGCCCGGCCTGACCGGGCTGGAACTGGCGCAACGTGTGCAGCGTCAGGAACTGCCGATCAAGGTGGTCATCGTCACCACTTTTGCGCGGCCCGGCTTCCTGCGCCGGGCGCTGGATGCCGGCGTGTCCGGTTACCTGCTGAAGGATGCGCCCGCCGAGAACCTGGCCGAAGCCTTGCGTACGGTTCATCGCGGTGGCCGCGCGATCGATCCGCAGCTGGCGCTGGAGGCATGGTCCGAAGCCGATCCTCTGAACGATCGCGAACGCCAAGTGCTGCGACTGGCCGGCGAAGGGCAGTCGGCAGGGGATATCGCCGCGCAGTTGAACCTGTCGCACGGCACCGTGCGCAATTACCTGTCCGAGGCGATCGGCAAGCTCGGCGTCGCCAATCGGATCGAGGCGTATCGGCTGGCGCGGCAGAAAGGCTGGTTATAGTCCGTCGCGCAATGGACCGGGCTGCGGGATAATGGTTTGTTTCCGCCTTCCAGCCGAAAGCTCCCTTGAAGAAATCCGATTTCGATTTTGAACTGCCGCCCGAGTTGATCGCGCAGGCACCGCTGGCCGAACGCTCGTCCAGCCGCATGTTGCTGCTGGACGTGGCGGCATCGTCGCGGCAGGACCGCATGTTCCGCGAACTGCCCGACTTCCTGCGCCCCGGCGATTTGCTGGTATTCAACGACACCCGCGTGCTGCCGGCGCGGCTGCACGGACGAAAGGAGACCGGCGGCGCGGTGGAGATCCTGATCGAGCGGGTCACCGGCGCGCACGAGGCCGTCGTGCAACTCGGCGTCAGCAAGAAGCCGAAGGAGGGCGGTCGAATCGAGCTGGCCGACGGCAGTCACGCTGTGGTGCTGGGCCGTGACGAGGGGTTTTTCCGGCTGCGCTTCGAGGCACCGGAACCGCTGGAGAAGCTGCTGCTGAAGCTGGGCGAGATGCCATTGCCGCCTTACATCGAGCGCCACGCCGATGCCAGCGACATGGAGCGTTACCAGACCGTCTTCGCGCGCGAGCCCGGCGCGGTGGCCGCGCCCACAGCCGGACTGCATTTCGATGAGGCGATCCTGGCCCGCCTGCGCGAGCGCGGCGTCGAGGTCGGCTACGTCACCTTGCATGTGGGTGCCGGCACGTTCCAGCCGGTGCGTGCCGACAATCTCGAAGACCACCACATGCACCGCGAGTGGCTCAATGTCGGCGCGCACCTGATTGGCCAGATCCGGCGTACCCGTGCCAACGGCGGCCGGGTGATCGCGGTCGGCACCACTGTCGTGCGCGCGCTGGAAAGCGCCAGCAAGGACGGTAAGCTGCATCCGTTCGCCGGCGAGACACAGATCTTCATCTTTCCCGGCTACCGTTTCTCCAGCATCGACGGCCTGCTCACCAACTTCCACCTGCCGCAGTCGACCCTGCTGATGCTGGTGTCGGCGCTGGCCGGACGCGAGTTCATGCTCGACAGCTATCGGCATGCGGTGGAACACCGCTACCGATTCTTCTCGTATGGCGATGCGATGCTGATCCTGCCGCACGGCGTGGAGTAGGGGTCGGAGTCACTTTTCGCATGTAAAAAGTGACTCCGACCCATTGCGGGCTCGATAATGCCCGGATGACTTCCCTCCAGTTCGACCTCCACGCCACCGACGGCGCCGCCCGCCGTGGTCGCCTCACGTTTGCCCGCGGCACGGTGGAAACGCCGGCATTCATGCCGGTGGGCACGTATGGCTCGGTCAAGGCGATGACGCCGCGTGACGTTACCGAGACGGGCGCGGAGATCATCCTGGGCAACACCTTTCATCTGTTCCTGCGGCCTGGGCTGGAGATCGTCGAGAAGTTCGGCGGGCTGCACAAGTTCATCGGCTGGGACAAACCCATCCTCACCGATTCTGGCGGCTTCCAGGTGTTCTCGCTGGCGCACAAGCGCAAGATCACCGAGGAGGGCGTGACGTTCGCCTCGCCGGTCGATGGCTCGAAGGTGTTCCTGTCGCCGGAGGTGTCGATGCGGATCCAGGCCACGCTGGATTCGGACATCGCGATGATCTTCGACGAATGCACGCCGTATCCGGCCACGGAGAAGGTCGCGTCCGATTCGATGGAGCTGTCGCTGCGCTGGGCCGAGCGTTCGCGCCGCGCCTTCGATGACTTGCAACGCGTCGATTCAAAGCCGCCGAACGCGCTGTTCGGCATCGTGCAGGGAAGCGTGTACGAGAACCTGCGCCGGCGTTCGGCGGCAGGGCTGGTGAACATCGGCTTCGACGGCTATGCGGTCGGCGGGCTGGCGGTGGGCGAGCCGGAGGCCGAGCGCAACCATGCGCTGGACTTCACCGTGCCGCTGCTGCCGGTCGACAAGCCGCGCTACCTGATGGGCGTGGGCCGGCCGGAGGACATCGTCGAGGCGGTGCGGCGCGGTATCGACATGTTCGACTGCGTGATGCCGACCCGCAATGCCCGCAACGGCTTCCTGTTTACCGCCGAGGGTACGCTGCGCATCCGCAACGCGAAGTACGCCACCGATACCGCCGTGATCGAGGAAGGTTGCGATTGCCACGCCTGCAGCAACGGTTTCAGCCGTGCCTACCTGCGCCACCTCGACCGTTGCAACGAGATCCTCGGCAGCCAGCTCGCGACCATGCACAACCTGCGTTATTACCAGCGCCTGATGGCCGGCTTGCGCGGGGCGATCGCCAGCCGGACGCTGGACGCGTTCGTGGCCGAATTCTACGCGCCGTCGCCAGGGCGCGCCTATTTCGATGGGCCGCCTTGCAACGCCCGGGAGCTGCCCTCAATAGGGTTGGCAGCCGCGCGGCAACGCGCAAGGCGCTGCCGTGCATGGTTCGGGGGTGCATGGCATAATCGAGAATCTTTTATCGGGCGTTCAGCTGAAATTGCCGGCCGCGCCACAACTTGCGAGACAAAATGATGAGTTTTCCGATCTCTCCCGTGATCGCCCAGGCGGCCGCCCAGCCCGCCGGTGGCGGCATGTCCATGATCATCATGATGGCGGTGCTGTTCGGCCTGATGTACTTCATGATGATCCGCCCGCAGATGAAGCGGCAGAAGGAGCATCGCGCACTGATCGCCAGCTTGTCCAAGGGCGACGAAGTGGTCACCAACGGCGGTATCGCCGGGCGTGTGGAGGAAGTGGGCGAAACATTCATCACGGTCGAGATCGCGGCCGGCGTGAAGGTCAAGGTGCAGAAGGGGTCAGTCCAGCAGGTGCTGCCCAAGGGCTCGCTGAAGTCCGCTTGAGGACGGGTTCGAGGCAGCGGGCCGGTTCCGGCGGCTGTCTCTCGCACGGCTATTTCCTGATTGTTGCTATCGCCACGGCGTCTCGCCGTGGCTTTGACGGGTGCAAGGCATGAGTGATTTTCCCCGCTGGAAGTACACGCTGGTCGCGTTGGTGATGCTGTTCGGCATCATCTACGCCTTGCCGAACGCATTCCCGCCGTTGCTGGCGGTGCAGGTCACGGCCAATCGCGACGCTCCGCCGATCGACCAGTCGGTGCAGCAGAAAGTCACGGCGGCGCTGGCCGCAAAGCACATCGCCGTCACTGACGTGGCGGTGGATGGCGATCATCTGCTGGCGACATTCGCCAACTCCGACGTGCAGAAAAGCGGCGCCGACGTGATCAAGGCGGCGCTTGGCGACGGCTACACCGTGGCGTTCAAGCTTCAGTCCAACGTGCCCGGCTGGCTGCAGGCGATCGGTGCACGCTCGATGCCGCTGGGCCTGGATCTGCAAGGTGGCGTGCACTTCCTCATGCAGGTCGATCAGGGCGACGCGATCGACAAGCAGGAAAACAGCTACGCGGACGATATCCGCACGCTGCTGCGCCAGCACAACATTCGCTACGAGTCGGTCGTGCGCAACACCGTGCACGGCCAGGGCATCACGGTGATTCTGCGCTCGGATGACGACCGTTCGAAGTCGGCCGACGCGATCGCCAACGAATACACCGATCTCAACGTGGCGACCGGCCCCAGTACCGGCGACCGGTTTACCCTGAACGTCACGATCAAGCCGGAGAAGTTGCGTGAGCTGTCGCGCAGCGCGATCACCCAGAACCTCGGCACGCTGCGCAACCGCATCAACGCGCTGGGCGTGTCCGAGCCGTTGATCCAGCAGCAGGGCGAAAGCCGCATCGTGGTCGAACTGGCCGGCGTGCAGGATCCGACCGAGGCGAAGAAACTGATCGGCGCCGTCGCCACGCTGCAATACCGTCCCGGCATCGGCCAGGCCGGCGATGCGCAGGCACAGGAAGCGGCACGTACCGGCAGCATCCCGCCCGACGCCAACCTCTACTACATGCGTGGCAGCCATCTGCCGGTGCTGGTGAGCAAGCGCATCATCGTGACCGGCAATCAGCTGGTGGACGCCTCCTCCGGCATCGACCAGCAAAGCGGCACGCCGAAGGTCGACGTCACGCTGAATGCCGCCGGCGCCAAGAAGATGGGCGACTTCACCAATGCCAACGTCGGCAAGCCGATGGCGGTGGTGTATGTCGAGCAGGTCTACGAGACCAAGGTCGTCGACGGCAAGGAAGTGCGCGTCCCGAAAGTCACCGAGACGGTGATCAACGACGCCTCGATCGCCAGCCCCTTCAGCAAGCAGTTCCAGACCACCGGTCTCGGCAGCGCGAAGGAAGCCTCCGACCTGGCCCTGCTGCTCAAGGGCGGCGCACTGGCGGCGCCGATGGACATCGTCGAGGAGGGCGTGATCGGCGCCAGCCTCGGCCAGGACAACATCAGCAAGGGTTTCAAGGCGGTGCTGCTTGGACTGGCCCTGGTGCTGCTGGCGGCGGCGATCTACTACAAGCTGTTCGGCCTGGTCGCCGATATCGCACTGTTCTTCAACCTGGTCATCCTGGTGGCGGTGATGTCGCTGATCGGCGTCACCCTGACCATGCCGGGCGTGGCCGGCATCGTGCTGACCCTGGGCATGGCGATCGACGCCAACGTGCTGATCTGCGAGCGCGTGCGTGAGGAGCTGCGCAACGGTTCGAGTCCGCATGCGTCGATCCGCGCCGGTTACGAGAAGGCCTGGTCGACCATCCTGGACGCCAACGTCACCCACCTGATCGCGGCGCTTGCGCTGACCACGATGGGCACCGGCGCGATCAAGGGCTTCGGTGTGACGCTGATGATCGGCATCCTGACTTCGCTGTTCACCTCGGTGACGCTCACTCACGCGTTCACCGCGCTGATCCACGGCCACCGCAAGCTCAAGACGCTGTCGGTCTAAGGAATCGCAATGGAAATCTTCAATCACGACAGCAACATCAACTTCCTTGGCATGCGCAAGTTCAGCATTGCCATCGCCATCTTCCTGATGATCGCCTCGATCGGGTTGATTGCGACCAGGGGCCTCAACTACGCGCTGGATTTCACCGGCGGCGTCTCGATGGTGATCGATTACGACCAGTCGGTGGAAATTTCCGACGTGCGTTCGGCGCTGGAAAAGGGCGGCTTCGATCATGCGGTGGTGCAGAGCCTTGGTGGCACTCGCCAAGTCGCGATCCGCATGCAGCCGAAGGAGGACCGGAAGGCGGTGGACGCCAGCGGCAAGGTCAATCTCGATGTCATCTCCGCCGACGTGCTCAAGACGCTGCGTGTGGCGCGTGGCGACGCCAAGCTGAAGAGTCGCGAACTGGTGACCGCGGAAGTCGGTGCGGAACTGAAAAGCGACGGCACCGTGGCAGCCGTGTTCGTGATCCTTGGCATCATGGCCTACCTGTGGATCCGCTTCGAGCGCCGCTTCGCGATCGCGGCCGTGGTGACCGAAATCCACGACGTGCTGGTGACCCTGGGCATCCTGGCGCTGGCCCAGCGCGAGTTCGACATGACCGTGCTGGCCTCGGTGCTGGCGGTGATCGGTTATTCGATCAACGACAAGGTGGTGGTGTTCGATCGCATCCGCGAGCTGTTCCGGCTGGCGCGCAAGGCCGAGCCGGAGGAAATTCTCAACCGCTCGATCAACAACACGCTGTCGCGAACCATCATCACTTCGCTGTTCACCGCCATCACCATGGGTGCGCTGTTCTTCTTCGGCGGCCGGCCCGTGCACGGCTTCGCCGTCACCATGCTGATCGGCATCCTGGTCGGCACGCTGTCGTCCATCTTCGTCGCCAGCCCGATCCTGTTGTGGCTGGGCGTGTCGAAGAAGGATCTGATGCCGGTAACCAAGGAAAACCCGGAGCTGGCAAGAAGGCCCTGAAGCAATCATCACCCGCTCCGCGGGCGGTCGCGCTGATCCTCCCCGCTTGCGAGGGAAGATCGGCGGAGGGCGGAAGGGGCACCCACAAAGCAAAAAACGGCCCGATCCACACCGGGCCGTTTTTTCATTCGGGAGCCGCTTCAGTCGCGATGCTTCGCTGGCGAATCCCGCGCATCGCGGCTGAAGTCGCTTCCACAGGTTCTGCGGGACCCGGCGTTATTCGCCCAGTGCGGCTTCCAACTGTGCCAGTCGCGCCGGCGTCCCGACGTCGGTCCATGCCCCGCGATGGTGCGAGCCGTCGACTTGCCCGCTCGCCATGGCGGCCTCGAGCAACGGCCGCAGCTTGAAGCGCGGCGGTTTCGCGTCGGCGTCAGGCGCATCGCCCACAGCCTTGGGCCAGCCGTCCAGCAGCTCGCGGCGGAATATGCCGATGCCGCTGTAGGTGAGCCGGGGCTCGCCGTCGCCGTGCAGCAAACCCTGGGAATCCAGCCGGAAATCCCCGCCGGGATGATGTGCGGGATTGTCCGTCATCAGCAGATGCGCAAGGCCTTGGGGCTCGGCCGGCAGTAGGTTGAAATCCGCGTCGCACCAGACGTCTCCGCTCACCACCAAGAACGGTTCCGGGCCCAACAGCGGCAGTGCGTTCAAGATGCCGCCGCCGGTTTCCAGAGGCGTCGTGCCTTCATACGCGTAGCGAATACGCAAACCCCAGCGTGAGCCGTCGCCGAGGGTGTCGGGGAACTGCGCGGCCAGGTGCGAGGTATTGATCACCACGTAATGCACGCCGGCCGCAGCGAGTTTTTCCAGGTGCCACACGATCAACGGCTTGCCACCCACTGCCAGCAGTGGCTTGGGCGTGTGATCGGTCAACGGCCGCATGCGTTCACCAAGACCAGCGGCGAAGATCAGCGCGTGCTTCACGAGGCCGCCGGCAGGCGCAGGTCGCGGCCGCCGACGCAGCGTCGCAACAGTGCCACGAACTCGGCCAGTTCGGGATAACGGCCGGCCACCTCGATCACGTACTCGTAGACGCGCGGCAGATCGTCGAGATATCCCTGCTTGCCGTCGCGGTAGCACAGCCGGCAGAAGATCCCGAGTACCTTGATGTGCCGCTGAAGGCCGATCAGGTCGAACCAGCGCAGGAAGTGTTGGCAGCCGATGTCCGCGGCTATCAGTTCGGCACGCTGCAGGCGCAGTCGATAGGTTTCGACCCAGGCCTCGACGCGTGCGCGATCCCACACGATGTAGCAATCGCGCAGCAGGGAGGCAAGGTCGTAGGTGATCGGGCCATGCAGCGCGCCCTGGAAGTCGATGATGCCGGGGTTGTTGTCTGCCGTGATCAGCAAGTTGCGGCTGTGATAGTCGCGATGCACGAAGCAGCGCGGCTGTTCCAGCGCATTGTGCAGCAGCAGGGTGAACGCCGACTCCAGTACGTCCCATTCCTCGCACTCGGGCGTGTGGCCCAGGTGCCGCTGCAGAAACCATTCCGGCATGATTTCCAGTTCGCGCTGCAGGAAGGCGTGGTCATATGGCTGCATGCCGGCCACACTGACGTCGCGCTGCATGCGCAGCAGCGCGTCCATCGCGTCGCCGTACAGTGCATCGACCGAATCGTCGTTCAGCGCAGGAAGATACAGCCGCGATCCGAGATCCTCGATCAGCAGGAAGCCCTGCTCCAGATCCTGTGCATGCACCGCCGGCACATGCAGGCCGGCAGCAGACAGCCGCGCGCCGATTTCCAGCCACGGTCGCGGATCTTCCTGCGCCGGCGGCGAATCCATCACGATCCAGCTGCGTCCGGCATGATGGGTGCGCCAGTAGCTGCGGAAACTGGCGTCGGCCGAGGCGGACTCCAGCGTCAGTGCAGCGTCGCAGAGCATGGCAGGCCCAGTCGAGGCGGGCGGTGGCGCGGTCGTTGGCGTGGAAATCATGGCTGCTGGCGGAGCGGAAACAGCATGCAGCTTAGCGGTGTGCCTTGTAGTGCGCGAGTCGCACGGGCGCGATCGGTGCAGGCATGGCCGTGCGCCTAGGCAGGAGCAATCAGGCGGAGCGTTTGCGCGAAGGTGTTGTAGTGCCGGCAAGCGCCGTAACCAAGTCCCGCACCAGTTGGCGGTGCGCAGCCGGTAACGCCTGGATCGCGTCGACCAGCTCATCTGCATCGTATGAAGCGGTGCTTTCCTTGACGTTTTTGCCAGCGCCGCGGCGGGACTCCATTTCACCGAAACCCAGGAGTCCGCGATCGACGCGCAGCCAGTCGGCGAGCACGGTCAGCTTGTCCGGCTGGGGAATGGCCTGTCCATTCAACCATCGCGAAGCGGTCTGGAAGGTGACGGAAGGGCCGCGAAAGCGCGTATTGAACTGCGTGGCCAGCACCGACGGCCGTGGCTCATACCCCTTTGCCCGCATCGCTGCCGCAAGACGCTTGGAGAATTCCGCTCGGTGATCGCTCATGCCAAGGCACGGTACGCGGCGCCATGGACTGGAACTCACGTTGCACGTTCACTACGATTAACGTTTTACGTTAATTTGGGAGCGTGACGTGGCCAAGACCTTGCTCGAAAAGCCACCCGTGGTCGTTGCGCACGGGTGGCAGCAGGCGGCGAGGAGGGCCTCGGAAAGCCAAGGAAAGTCGCTCTGGTACGGGGTGATTGCGCGATGAATGAAAATATCCAGAGCGAACTTCATCGTGTCCCTTCCGAAACATCAGATGGGCACGCGGAACTACAGGCGCAGTTACGAGAACTTCTGCCTGCAGCCTTCCTCGATGGTGAACTTGACCGCATCGCGTTGCTTGACGCGCTTGGCTTGGGCGAAGAAGCCAAACAGGCTTTTTCCTTTTCCTTTTCCTGGCCGGGCATCGAACAGGCACGACAAGACGCCCGCGCACCGACCACGGCCACGCTGATCCCTGATGTGCAGGCATCGGTGCGGTGGGACGACGCCCGCGACGTCTTGATTGAAGGCGACAATCTGCAAGTGCTCAAGCTGCTGAAAAACGGCTACACCGGCGCCTTCAAGTTGATCTACATCGACCCGCCGTACAACACCGGCGACACATTCACCTACAACGACGACTTTTCGGTTCCCGAGGCCGAATACCTGCGCGCTACCGGCCAGGTTGACGAGCAAGGTGCGACCACCAGCAAGAAGGAAACCAAGGATGGCGGAAACATGCACCATGGTTGACCATGATGTTCCCGCGCCTGGTGGCGGCACGTCATTTGCTGCGCAAGGACGGCGTGTTCCTGGCCAGCATCGACAATAACGAAGTCCACCATCTGCGGCTGCTGCTGGACGCGGTGTTCGGTGCGGAAAATTTCGTGGACATGATGACGTGGCAGGGAGGTCGAAAAGGTGACGCCAAGCTGACTGCAGGCGGTCAGGACTACATCCTGGTGTATGCGAAAAATCGCCAACAACTGAAAGATATGGATATTCGTTGGCGCGAACGGAAGGCTGGATTGGAGGCAGTCTATGCCAAGGAAAAGGGGCTGCTCGAAAAACACCGAACCGACTTCGATGCGGCCAAGGGGGAGCTGCGCGCGTCGTTCAAGAATTTGCCCGAAGGTAATCCCGCCAAGCAACACGAGCATTACAACCACATCGACCAAGGCGGTGTGTGGACTTCGGACAACAGCTCCAGTCCGAATTATCGCGAAAACCTGATCTACAACTTCAAGGGCTACGAGCCGCCGGAAAATGGCTGGCGTTACGAATTGACTCGTATGGAGCAACTCGATCAAGCCGGACGACTGCTGTACCCCAGCGGACGTGCCAAGCGAATCCGTATCAAAAAGTATCTGCATGAACAGGAGTATTGGGCGCCGGCTTCGACGTTCTACCGTGATCGAAGCGGTGCGTCGTCGGCACTCAACACCCTGATGGGGGCTGAGGTCTTTGATGACCCCAAGGCTACCGACGTACTGGCTCGATTGATCCACGCCATCACCGATGACGGCGATTTGGTGCTGGATTTCTTTGCCGGTTCCGGATCTACCGGTCAGGCCATTTGGGAGCAGAACCCGCGCGACGGCAAAACCCGGCACTGGGTACTGGTGCAGCGCCCCGAGAAGCCGGACGAAACCACCGAAACGGGCCGGAACGCAGTAGCCGCCGGCTACGCCACTATCTTCGAAATTGTTGCCGAGCGTCTGCGACGGGCGGCAGAAGGGATCGGCGGTGGGCTGGGCTTCCGTGTGTTCCGCGCCCGGGAAACCGGGCTGACTGTGGAAGCGCCGGTCGTGGCCCAAGCCGGGCAGGCCGAGAACACCCAGTACGCCTTGATGTTGTCCCAGGCCGGGCAGTCCCCAGTGAAGGATGACGCGAGTCCCGACGCTTTGGCGTGGGAAGTGGCCATCAAGGCCAGCGCGACCCGTTTGGACGAAATGCTGATCCGCATTGAAGCCGACGGGGCGACCGTGTACGCCTTCCAGAACGCCGGTGGCGAACGCCTTCTGGTTTGCCTGGATCGCTTCACCTCGGTCACCGCCGCCGCAGTGAAACTGCGCGAAACCGGCGACGACACCCTGATCTTGTGCGGGGATCGGGTTGATGACGCCCTGACTCTGACGCTGGCCCCGCGGCTGCGTTCGAAGCTCATCATGTTGGAAAGGATGGCGCATGAAGTTTCGGTTTGACGATCAGCCGCATCAGGCCGACGCCATTGAAGCCGTCGTGGATCTGTTCGAGGGCGGCGCCCTGGTGCCGCCTCAGGGGCTGATCGGCCAAGCGCCCGGCGCGGCCGGCCACGCCGGATATCGACTTGATCGCATGGTGCTGGCCCGGAATCTGCTGACTGTGACCACCCGGGAATCCGTCGAGGCGCAGGACACCCTGGTTTTGATGGAAGAAAACGATCTGCTGGAAGAACCCAGGGACTTCCCCAATTTCTCGGTGGAGATGGAAACGGGCACCGGCAAGACCTATGTCTACATTGCCACGGCGCTGCGCTTGGCCGAGACCTACGGCGTGCGGAAGTTTGTGATCCTGGTTCATACCGTGGCCATCCGGGCCGGCGTGGTGAAAACCTTCGAACAGACCCGCGAGCATTTCAGGGCCAAGTACCCCCATCTGGATTACCAGTGGCGCGTGCTGGGAGATAGCCAGGCGGTACCCGACTTCGCCGATCCGTCGTCCAACGTGCAGTTCCTGGTGGCCGGCATCAGCTCGCTGGACAAGCCGGCGAGCAATACCCTGTACGCCTCGCCGGAACAAGCCAACCTCTGGAACGGGGGCGCCACCGGGATCGCCCAATTGGCCCAGTTGCGGCCGGTGGTACTGATTGACGAGCCCCAAAATATGGGCACGCCCAAGCGCAGGAAGACCATCGCCACCCTCAATCCGCTGGTGGCGTTGCGGTACAGCGCCACGCACCGCGATCCGTACAACCTGGTTCATCGCCTGTCTGCCAAGCGCGCGGCCGAGCTGGGCCTGGTGAAGCGCGTGAGCGTGAAGGGCGTGGTGGCCGGTGCCAACGGGCTGCCGTATCTCCACCTCAAGAACATCCGGTCCAGAACTTTACGCGGTACAACGCGTTGGCTGGCTGAGCTGGTTGTCGACGTGGCCGGCGGTGATCGCCAAAACATGGTGTTGGCACCGGGGGCCGACTTGCAGGACGAGAGCGATGGGTTGGCCCAGTACCAAGGCTTCATCATCGAAAGCATGACCCGGTCGGACCTGAGGTTCGAGAACGGCGTAATACTCGCCATTGGCCAAACCCTGGGCGTGGACGGCCTGTCGGTCTGGCGCGATCAGGTACGTCACACCATCCGCGCACACCTGCGGAAACAGGCGGATGTGGAGCAGCGCGATCAAGGCCTGAAAGTGCTGTCGTTGTTCTTCGTGGAGCGCGTCGCCGACTACATCGGCAACGCCGCGACCTTGCCGGCGATGTTCGATGTGCTGTTCCGCGAGGAGTGGGCGCGATCCGGCCGGCCGGCCGAGGCCATGCCCGAGCCGGCGACCTTGCGCGTCCACTACTTCCCCTCAACGAAAACCGGGATCTACAAGGACACGACGGGCAAGGCCAGCGAAGAAGGGTTTGAGGCGCGGGCCTACGACGAGATCATTGCGA
Organism: uncultured Gammaproteobacteria bacterium; assembly: GCA_963828675.1. Lineage (GTDB taxonomy): Bacteria > Pseudomonadota > Gammaproteobacteria > Xanthomonadales > Rhodanobacteraceae > Rhodanobacter. The sequence continues at coordinate 895,190 of CAWHFQ010000002.1, read as the reverse complement.
ACAAGGAAAAATTGCTGGATCTGGCCAATCCGCGCGCCTTCATTTTTTCGCATTCGGCGTTGCGCGAAGGCTGGGACAACCCGAACGTGTTCCAGATCGGGTTCCTGCGGCACACCCGGTCCGACACTGAGAGGCGGCAACAAATCGGGCGTGGCCTGCGCCTGCCTGTGGATCAAAACGGTAACCGCGTGCAAGACGATGCGATCAACCGCCTGACCTTGGTGGTGGACGAGAGTTTCAGCGAGTTCCGCGACGGCCTCAACGCCGAGTACGGCGGTGCTGGCGACCGGCCGGACGTGGATAACGAAGATCACAGCGTGACCATCCGCCTGCGACCGGACAAGTTCCAAAGCCCCGAATTTGCGGCGTTGTGGCAGCGTATTCGTTACCGGGCCGTGTATCGCATCGAGTACGTGGACGCACTCACGCTGACCGCGACCGTCGCCAAACACGAGTACCTGGACAACCTGCAAAACATCCAGCGGCGAGCCAATGTGGTTCAGAGCGCCGATCTGGTATACGACGACCGCGGCAAGGTCGTCACTACCGACGAAACGGTCGCCGAAACCTCCGGCGAGTACGTGGTTCTGGGCGGGCAACGGTTGCCCAACGTGGTTCAGATGGTCGAGGACCAACTCCAGCACGGCAAATTTCCCCTGCAGCTGACCCGACCGACCGTGGTGGCGATCTTGTCGGCAATTCCAACGCGCTACCGGGCTGGCGCCATCCACGACCCGGGATATTGGGCGCGCATCGTCGCGCATGTGATTCGTACCGCAGTCATCGAACAGATGGTGCAAAACATCGAATACGTTCCCGTGGACGAAGCCCACTGGTGGGACGCCAACGTGGTGTTTCTGGGTAGCGAAACCAAGAACAAGCCGCTGGCCGAACCCGGGCAGCCAACGCCATCCTCGGGTGTGGCAGAGGCGCCGATTGACGGAACCAACCTTCACGATTACGTGGACTACGACAGTCTGGTGGAAAAATCCTTCGCCGAACTGCTGGAAAACCATCGCGACTCGGTAAAGCTGTTCACCAAACTGCCACGCCGATTCCGCGTGAAAACACCGTAGGCGAGTATTCGCCGGACTGGGCCATCGTGTTCGAACGCGATGGCGAGGAACACCTCTACCTGGTGCGCGAAACCAAGGACACGCTCAACCTCGACGACCTGGAATGGGACGAGGCCATGCGCATCCGGTTTGCGATCAGCTTAGCGATAGCCGTCGCGCGTGGTGGACTTCATCAACACCACGGCGAAAGCCGGCTCCGCGTCGCGGATGGATAGCAACCACCGGGACGGATTGCCGCCAGCGGCACACCCGTGGCAGTCACCTTCATCTCAGTGACGACTGATACATTGACCATGCGCGACATGAGGAATCTGGACAATCGGCGAAGGCGCTGGAAGGAGACGGCTCGGCGCAGTGTCATTGACCGCGACGACGCTGAATCAGTACCATTTTAGTCCCGATTCAAATGCCAACGCCCGAGCGCCCCCATGCTCCGTGTCAGCCGACTGACCGATTACGCCACCGTGGTAATGACTTGCATCGCTGCGCACCCGGCCGAGGTGCTCAGCGCGGTGCAGATCGCCGACGAGGCGCGGCTGGAACTGCCGACGGTAAGCAAACTGCTGAAGGCGCTCGGCCATGCCGCGCTGGTCGAGTCGTTTCGCGGGGTCAACGGCGGTTACCGGCTGGCTCGCCCGGCCGGCGACATCTCGCTGGCCGAGATCGTCGAGGCGCTGGAAGGCCCGATCGGCATGACCGAATGCAGCGCGGGCGAAGGCCACTGCGACCGCGAATCGCAATGCGGCGTGCGCGGCAGTTGGCAACGGATCAACAACGTGCTGGACAACGCGCTGCGCGCGGTCAGCCTGGCCGACATGCTCAAGCCGCAGACGCCGAGGACGTCACGTCGGATCGCCACGGTCGCCGTGAGCGACATCGCGATGCCGGCGAAAGCGCGTCGGGTCACCATCGAATGAACGAGACCATGAACAAGCAGAGCAGCGGCGCGGCGACGCTACGCGACAACGCCGAGGTGGCCGAGGCGCTCGGCCGCAGTTACGCGGCCGGCTTCATCACCGAGATCGAGATGACCGGCCTGCCGCCGGGCCTGGACGAGGGCACCATCCGTGCGCTCTCGGCGATCAAGCACGAGCCGGAGTGGATGACCGAGTGGCGGCTTGAGGCTTATCGCCACTGGCTGACCATGCCGAAGCCGGATTGGGCCAAGCTGAATATCGATCCGATCGACTATCAGGCGATCAGTTATTACGCCGCGCCCAAGGTTGCGCCTAAATCGCTGGACGAAGTCGATCCGGCCTTGCTGGAAACCTACGAAAAACTCGGCATCCCACTGCATGAGCGTGCGGCTCTCGCGGGCGTGGCGGTGGATGCGGTGTTCGACTCGGTCTCGGTCGGCACCACCTTTCGCAAGCAATTGGCTGCCGCCGGCGTGCTGTTCTGCTCGATGAGCGAGGCGATTCGCGAGTACCCCGAACTGGTGCAGAAGTACCTCGGCAGCGTGGTGCCCGCCGGCGACAACTTTTTCGCTGCGCTGAACTCGGCGGTGTTCTCCGACGGCAGCTTCGTGTTCATTCCGAAGGGCGTGCGTTGCCCGATGGAGTTGTCCACCTACTTCCGCATCAACGCGCAGAACACCGGGCAGTTCGAGCGCACGTTGATCGTGGCCGAGGAGGGCGCCCACGTCTCCTACCTCGAAGGCTGTACCGCGCCCAAGCGCGACGAGAACCAGCTGCACGCGGCGGTGGTCGAGCTGGTCGCGCTGGAAGGCGCGCAGATCAAGTACTCCACCGTGCAGAACTGGTACCCCGGCGACGAGAATGGTGTCGGCGGCATCTACAACTTCGTCACCAAGCGCGGCGATTGCCGCGGCGACGATTCGAAAATCAGCTGGACCCAGGTCGAAACCGGTTCGGCGATCACCTGGAAATACCCCAGCGTGGTGCTGCGTGGCGACCGCTCCGTCGGCGAGTTCTATTCGGTGGCGCTCACCCACCATTTTCAGCAGGCCGACACCGGCACCAAGATGATCCACCTCGGCAAGCACACCAAGTCGAAGATCGTCTCCAAGGGCATCAGCGCCGGGCGCAGCTCCAACAGTTACCGCGGCCTGGTGAAGATGGAGAAGGGTGCCGAGGGCGCGCGCAACTACACCCAATGCGACAGCCTGCTGATCGGCAAGCATTGCGGCGCGCACACGTTCCCGTACATGGAAGTGAAGAATCCCACCGCGATCGTCGAGCACGAGGCGACCACCTCGAAAATCTCCGACGACCAGATGTTCTACTGCCGCGCCCGCGGCATCTCCGAGGAAGACGCCGTGTCGATGATCGTCGACGGCTTCTGCAAGCAGGTCTTCCGCGAGCTGCCGATGGAGTTCGCGGTGGAGGCGAAGAAATTGCTTGAGGTGAGTCTGGAAGGTGCCGTTGGTTGAAGAATTTCCTTCTCCCTTCGGGAGAAGGTGCCCGAAGGGCGGATGAGGGTACGGGCGGAGCGCGAGACATCGCAACCAGCACCGAACCCTCACCCCAACCGCTCTCCCGCAGGGAGAGGGTCTTACGATCAGGAACAGACCATGCTGAAAATCGAAAACCTGCACGCCCGCGTCGAGGGCAAGGAAATCCTCAAGGGGCTCAGCCTCGACGTGAACGCGGGCGAAGTGCACGCGATCATGGGGCCGAACGGCGCGGGCAAGTCCACCCTGGGCAACGTGCTGTCCGGTCGCGACGGCTACGAGGTGACGGCGGGCACGGTGACCTACAACGGCATCGACCTGCTGGCGCTGGAACCGGAAGCCCGTGCCGCGGCCGGCGTGTTCCTGGCGTTCCAGTACCCGGTGGAAATCCCCGGCGTCAACAACACCTACTTCCTGCGCGCGGCCCTGAATGCACAGCGCAAGGTGCGCGGCGAGAAGGAGCTCGATTCCATGGCCTTCCTCAAGCTGGTGCGCGAGAAGCTGAAGGTGATGCAGATCTCCGACGAACTGCTCCACCGCGCCGTCAACGAAGGCTTTTCCGGCGGCGAGAAGAAGCGCAACGAGATCTTCCAGATGGCCGTGCTGGAGCCTCAACTGGCGATCCTCGACGAGACCGATTCGGGCCTGGACATCGATGCGCTGAAGCAGGTGGCGCAAGGCGTCAATACGTTGCGCTCGCCGGAGCGCGCATTCCTGATGATCACCCACTACCAGCGCCTGCTCGACTATGTGGTACCGGATTTCGTGCACGTGCTGGCCGACGGCCGCATCGTCGAGAGCGGCGACAAGTCGCTGGCGCTGAAGCTGGAGGAACACGGTTACGCCGGCATCGGCGCCAGCCATCCCGCGGGAGCCGTGGCATGAGCCAGCCGGCGTCCCTGCCGTTGGTCGATTCGCTGCTGGACGCCCCGCTGCCGGCCAGCGGCATTGCCTGGCTGGATGCGGCTCGGCGGGAAAACCGCGCGGCGTTTGCCGCCGGCGGTCTGCCCGACACGCGGGTGGAAGCGTGGAAGTACACCGCGCTGCGCGGACTGGGCCAGCGCCGTTTTGCCAGTGGCGATGCCGCTGCACAGGCGCGCGTGATCGATGCGTCGGCGCTGACGCTGCCCGGCGTGGCCGGCGTGCGACTGGTCTTCGTCAACGGTGCGTTTCGTGCCGACCTGTCCACGCTGGAGCCATTGCCTGCAGGTCTTTCGCTGCAGCCGCTATCGCAGGCCTTGCAAGGTGATGCCGAACCTCTGCGCTTCGCGCTGTCGCGACATTACCGGGACGTCGGCGAGGCGTTTGCGCAGATCAATGCAGCCAGCGCCACCGATGGCGTAGTGCTGCGGGTTGCCGCCCACGCAAAGATCGAGCAACCGGTGCAACTGGTATTTGTCGGCGCCGAGGCAGAACTGGCCTGGCATGTGCGCAACGTGATCGAGCTGGGCGAGGGTGCCGAGCTGAGCCTGGTCGAACAGCACGCGAGCAGCAACGAGCCGACCCAGCTGGCCACCCTGGTCAGCGACATCGACGTGCGCGACGGCGCGCAACTGCATCACGTCGTGTTGCAGGACGCGGCCATCGGCACCAGTCTGGTCCGCCGCAGCAACCTGCGCCTGCACGCACGAGCGCAGGCCACGCTGCATGTGCTGGAACTCGGCGGCGCACTGGTGCGGCACGACCTGCGTGCCGAACTGATCGGCGACGATGCGCAATTGCATACTCGCGGCGTGTTCATGCCACACGGTCGCCAGCACATCGATACGCAGCTGGCGATCCGCCACCAGGCACTGAATACCACCTCCACGTCGCACTGGCGCGGCGTCGCCAACGACCGCGCGCGCGGCGTATTCCGCGGCGCGATCGTGGTGGCACCCGGCGCCGACGGCAGCGACGCCAATCTCAGCAACAAGAACCTGCTGCTGTCGCCGAGTGCCGAGATCGACACCAAGCCGGAACTCGAGATCTACGCCGACGAAGTGCAGGCCGCGCACGGCGCCACCGTCGGCCAGCTCGACGAACGCTCGCTGTTCTACTTGCGCTCGCGCGGCATCCCGCTGGCCGAAGCGCGTGCGTTGCTGACCGCTGCGTTCTGCCGCGCGGTGCTGGACGATTTGCCGAACAAGGATTTGCGCGAGCATCTGTCGGGTTTGCTGATCGCGCAATTGCCCGCCTGACCTGTAGGCACTGGAACCGGAACGTCGAAAGATGAATGCACAAACCAGCACTCCCACCGTCTTCGACGTCCAGCGCATTCGCGCGGATTTCCCGCTGCTGGCGCGCACCGTGCACGACAAGCCGCTGGTGTATTTCGACAACGCCAATACCAGCCAGAAGCCGGAGTCGGTGATCGATGCGGTGAACGCGCATTACCGCCGGCACAATGCGAACGTGGCGCGTGCGGTGCATCAGCTTGGCGAAGAGGCCACCGCCGCCTACGAGGGTGCGCGCGACAAGCTGGCGCGCTTCATCAATGCGCCGTCGCGCAACGAAGTGATCCTCACTTCCGGTACCACCCAGGCCATCAACCTGGTCGCCTACAGCTACGCGCTGCCGCAATTGAAGCCCGGCGACAGCATCCTTGCCACGGTGATGGAGCACCACGCCAACATCGTGCCGTGGCAACTCGTCGCCGCACGCAGCGGCGCCATGGTCAAGGCGGCGCCGATCGACGAGCGCGGCGAGCTGATCGTCGAGAAGTACATCGAGCTGCTGACGCCCGAGGTGAAACTGGCCTGCGTCACCCACGTTTCCAACGTGCTGGGCACGGTCAACCCGGTGCGCGAGATCGCGAAGGAGTGCAGGAAGCGCGGTATCGCGTTGCTGGTCGACGGCTCGCAGGCGGTGCCGCACCGGCCAGTCGACGTGCAGGCGCTGGGTTGCGATTTCTACGCGATCACCGGCCACAAGATGCTCGGGCCCACCGGTACCGGCGCGCTGTGGGCGAAGCGCGAACACCTGGAGGCGATGCCACCGTTCTTCGGTGGCGGCGAGATGATCCGCGAAGTGCGCTTCAGCGGCACCACCTTCGCCGCGCCGCCGCACAAGTTCGAGGCCGGCACGCCGAACATCGCCGGCTTCGTCGGCCTGGCGGCGGCGATCGACTATTACGATTCGGTGGGTTTTGCGGCGATCCATGCGTGGGAGCAGCAACTGCTCGCCTATGCAGGCGAGCGGCTGCGCGAAGTCCCCGGCTTGCGCATCATCGGCGAAGCCGCCGAGAAGGAGCCGGTGATCTCGTTCCTGCTCGAAGGCGCGCAGGCCAGCGACATGGCCACCCTGCTCGACCTGCAAGGTGTCGCTGTGCGCTCCGGCCATCATTGCGCGCATCCGTTGATGCAGTTCTACGGTGTGCCCGCCACGCTGCGGGCCTCGCTGGCGTTCTACAACACACGCGAGGAAGTCGACGCGTTCATCGTCGCCTTGTTGAAGGTGCGCAAGCTGTTGATGTGACGGATGGAATTTCGCTGCGCGTGGGCGTCGATCAGAACGACAGCGTCACCGTGATCGCATCGCTGTAGATGCCGATGTACGGATTCTGGCCCGCGGGTGCTTTCCCGTAGACCGTGTTGTCCACCTGCGTGCCACTGCCGCCAACCACCGTGCTTCCGCCGCTGCCATCGCCCCAGACCATGGTTTGCGTGGCGTCGGTATAGAGGTTGTAGTTCAGCTGGTGCGCGCCGCTCTGCATGGTGCGCGCGGCGAAGGTTCCACTGCCGGGACTCAACGCGATCGTGAAGCTGCTGCTCACATCGCAGGTGACGATGACATGGCCGACACCCTCGAGATCCTCGGCGCTTTGAAAATCGTAGTTGCCGAAAGCCAGCGGTTGAACGCTCAGGCTGCAACTTGCCGCGTGAAGCGGCGCCATGGCCAGCATTCCCATCGCGCCCAACAGACATGTCAGTCCCTGGCGTGCAGGGCGACCTGCAACAGGCCGGTGGGGCGGGTGGCTCATGGATCGATTCCATGGCAGATGAGCGGGCCCAGGCGGGGCAGCGGGTCGGTGGTCGTGGGGAAGCTTGTCGTCATGTCACAGCTCTGTCCGTTCCAGGTGGCGTGCAGTCGGCTGGTTTCGCCCAGCCCGGTCAGATAGGCCTCGCCGCGCAGGCCGACCGGGAAAGCCTCCGCCCGGGCGTCGACGGCTACTTCAGCGCCCGCTGGCAAGTAACTGCCGTCGTCGAGCTTGATGACGACGATCGCACCGCGCGAGCGCGCGACGGGAAAGGTCAGCGCCAGCGCACTGTGATAGTACGGTACCGCGTCGAGTTGCAGCCCTTCGATTTGCGCGTCCATCGGCAGGTCGGCCTGTTCGATGCGGATCGGGTTCTTCTGATAGGGGCGCAGGCGCGGTACCAGCGCATAACCATCGCTGTCAGTCATGCCGATCTGCTGGTTGTCGGCATAGACGCGCACGTTGGCAAAACCCGGCACCTGGACGACCGCAAAGCTGCCGTCGATGTGGCGGCTGGGAAACACCTTGCCGCTCAGCAGCGCAACCCCGCCGCGGACGGACGCTTGATACGCCTGTCCGTCCGGGCTCGACGCCACGCCAAAGGTGTAGGTGCCCACATCGTTCTGCAGGCTGAGATCGGCCTGGCGGGGATCGCTCGCGGCAAACCCTGCCTGCAGGCGATATCCCACGCCAGTGCCCACTGGCAGGCTGTGCTGATACTGCACGGTGCCATGTGTATCACCGGCGTGGGCCCGGCCACTGAAGCTGGCGCTGTCGTCCGTGCCAAGCGGCACGGTGAGGTTGAGGGAGAACAGCGGCGCAGGATCGCCGCCGAGAAACTGCAGGGCGGACATCGACAGGTAGCCAAGCCAGCCGACCGAGCGGCTGTAGTTGATGCCCACCAGTTCGACGTCGTCCTGGTCACGAAAATCCTGGTGGGTGTAATTCAGGCCCAGCGAGCCGAAGCGACCGACGTCCACGCTCATGAATGCGCTGGAGGTCTGGCGCGGCGGGCGTGCCGTCGGCAAGTAGCCCAGCTGCACGAAGCCCTCGGTGGTCAGCTGGGTACGGGCGCCATAGCTGACATAGCGGGACTGATGCTGAATGCCGAGTTCCGCCAGGGCTCCCGTGCCGGCGGCATCGTGGCTGCCGGCAACTGAGGCCGTCAGCACACCGGCGTTGCCCAGCAACGCGGTGCTGCCGATGCCAAGGGTCTGCTGCCGACGCGTGGCCTCGACATGCAGCTCGCCGGTAAAGTTGTCGGAAAGCCCGCGCCGCTCGGTGGCGGCGGCGACCAGTCGTCCGTAGTCGTTGCTGATCAAGCCGTAATTTTCGCGCTCGAAGCCCAACTCGTAGGAATAGTCGCGCAACCCCGGCGCCAGCAGGCCGCCGCTGGCGTAAAACGGCTGGGTCACCACTTGTTCGCGCCCCATCATGTCGCGCACCACCATGCGAATGTCGCCCTGTCCGGTGACGATCGGTAGATCCTGCACGGCGAAGGGGCCGCTTGGTACGTCACGCCTGAGTCGCAAGACGTTGTTCACGTAGAAGTCCACGGTCGACGGTTCCGCCGCCACGCCACCCAGCGTGGGCAGGGGGAACGTGATGAAGCCCGGTTGTGTGGCGAAATTGGTGCCCCATTGCAGCCCGCCAAAGCGCACGCCGCGGCCCCAACTGCTGGGTGAGCTGATCACGTCGCCCAGCCGCAGGCTGGCCATGTCTGCCGGGCGGTCACGGGCCCAGGTGGTGTCCAGCCGCAGCGCTTGATTGGTGCCGCCCTGATGGCGCGCCAGGAATGTGCTCGAACCGGTGCCCCAGCCGCCGAACGCACCCGCTTCTACAAGTGCGCTGGCGTGGGACGATCCATGCGCGCCGCGTCCGCCGAAAATGTCGTAGTTGATGTAGGCTCCGGGCGGCGGAGGCGTCGGCTGGTCGGCAGCCCGGGAAACGCCGCTGAAACGGGTTGCCGCGAACCGGCTCGCCGGCACGTTCAGCAGAAGCGTGCCGTGTGACGGGTCGATGTGGTAGGTCAGGCCGGCGATCGCCGACAGTGGAAGATAATCGTCCGTACCATGGGTGGCTCCGGTGACGCCGGTGACATGGATGCGCCAGCGGTCGAGATCCGCGGTCCGGACCAATACGTTGCCGCCGGCATCCTGCAGCACCAGCACGGTGTCCTCGGACGTGCCATTCACGTGGACCTCGAACCAGGCTTCCGTCAAGGCATCACTCGTATCCCGCGATGCCGTAGCGGCAGGTACGGGCGGGATCGGTGCTGGCGTCGCCACGGCCGTATTCGAGCTCGTGTCCGCGGAGGCGGGCGGTGTCTCCTGCGTCTGCATCGGCAAGGACAAGGTCGGAACGATGTCCACCACCAGTCGATAGGCGTGATCGTCGACCGGCGCAAGGTGGAAAATCTGCAGCGTGATGGCGGCCGGTGCTGTCAGATCCAACCGTGTGACGGCAGCATCGCGATTGAACCGGGCCGTTGTCAGGAACGGATTGCGCCTGATCTTGTCCGGCAGGCTCTGCAGTACCGCATCCAGGGCGACATCCCCCAGATCGATGGCGAGCGTTTCACCAAGCTCGGTCGGATGGATGACGCGGGCCGGGATGGGGCGGTCCGATTCCAGCACCAGCCGGACACGGTCCGGTGCCAGTGCGGCCTGGACTGCGCTTACATGGATCATGCCCGGTACCGGCGGCATCGCCGCAACATCGGATGGATCCGGTCCCATGGCGGGTGCGGGGCCTACCCGGTGAGTCGGGGTGTTTTCCAACTGCTGGTCCGCCGGGCCGCGGTAGAAATCGATGACCAGGCGATCGGCATGGCCATCGCCGGAGCGCAGGTTGAAGATCCGCGGCATGATGCTCGCCAGCGCTGCCAACTCCATCCGCGTGCCGCTGCTCGTCGGAGAAAGCCTGACGCCAGCGATGAAAGGGTTGTTCGCACCGACCGCCCTGCCCAGGCCGGCGAGGGTCTGGCCCATGGCGACATCGTCGAGATCGACCACCAGCGCGCCGGTACGTGCATCGCGCGCCATTCGGGCGTGGATCGGCTTGTCCGATTCCAGCACCAGTCGGGTGTGTTTCGTGTCCAGCCCAACACGCACGGCCTTTACTTCGACCGCCGCCTTTGCTGTGTCGGGCATGGTCGCCAGCAGCACGGCAAGGCAGGCCATGGCGGCGCCGGTTTTGTGCGCGGGTACGAACGGACGACGGGGGACGGCACGCGGGAATGCGGGCGCGCCGGACCCCGGACGCATCATTTTCTGCCGGGCGTCGATAGCGCCCGTCCGGACTGCCATGGCAGCGTCAGGATCACCGCCAGCTACCGTCCAGCCACGACCAGGTCGGTCTGCATCGGACCTGTTTCAGCTTCGGCGGTGACGCGCAAATGCGTACCGTTGGCGACACTGGCATCCACCATCCAATCATGCGAGGCGCCAGGCAGCACGTACACGGTCGCGCCGGACATATGCAACAGCTCGGTGTTTTTCCCTGTGGATAATTTGATCGCGCTCAGCCGGGCATGGGCAAGACCCCGGTTGGTCACTCGAATCCGGAGATGCCCTTTTCCCGGGACCACCGCTTGCCATTCCAATTGGGACACGGCCTCAGCGCCGGGCCGTATGAAGAGTGGCAGGCTGATCCGCAGGGCCATGCGCAATCCCCTGAAACCGGGCTTGGGTGGCGGAGGGATCTCGCGCAGAAACAGGCGGTACGAACGTTCGGCGTGCGCATCGGGTGGCTGCCGCGAGCCCACGCGGATGACCTGGGTGCCGCCCGCCGGCAGGGTGAAAATGGGAGGGGTCGCCAGGATGTCAGGTGCTGGCGCGTAGGTGTCAATGCCACCGGGCTGTGACCAGACCATGGCTTCCAACTGGATCACCGTGGGGTCCGCGCCGGTGTTGCGCACGGTAAGGGCGCTGACGGGTTGGCGGACGGATAGCGTCGGGTTGACGGGGCTGACCTGGAACGAACCCGCCGAAGCTGTCGTCACCGCCGCCGCCATCAGAAAAAACACCAGGCCACAAAGGGCCTGGCATGTTGAACGTTGGTTGGACATCTTTTTTATCTTTTGAGTATCAGAAGGATACCGTGGCCGTCACCGTGTCGCTGTACGCACCTGCAATGGCAGTTGTTTGCAGAGCGGTCAGGACACCGTAGACCGTAACGGGGTCCGCGCCGCCGGTGGCAGTACCGGGTGCCGTGTAGATATTCGCCGGGTCGTCTCCCCACACAGTGGTGCTGCCCGCGTCCTGGTACAGGAAATATGCCAACTTAGTTCCGGCGTTGTCCATTTGACGTTCCGGTGCCAAGTTGGTGCTGGCGCCGGTGGGGTTCAGTCCCTGGTCGAGTGCAATGTTGACCGAGGGGGTGCCCGCCGTGCAGGTGGTGGCGACCGTGCCGGTGCCGGTTGCATCAGTAGCTGACTGAGGATCGTAGTTGCCGAAATCGAGGTCACCGGTGACCGCAATGCTGCAGCTTGCAACGACATTGGCCGAAACTGTCATGGTATCGGTGGTGGCGGCGATGGCACTGCCGCTGACAGCGACGAACGCCATGACCAGCGCCGCGGCTACGGTGGAACGGGTAAAGCGGATCTTGGACTGCATGTTTGTTTTCCCCTGGTAAGTGATGTAGCCGTCATTGGCGACGGCGGATGAAACTCCTGGAGTACACACGGTTGAAGGAATTGCGTGAAACGTATTGCGTTGAAAAAGCGCTGATCGTGTGGCCCCAGCCGGTTTGAAGCTTCAAGCAAGAAATGGGCTAAAGTGCGAGTTGCCGGACATGGAGAAGTTGCGAATCAGAAGAAATGTGATGTGCATCTCATTTTCTTCCGTCATGAGGGGGGCATGCCCGTCGCCTGGACTCTGAACGTACCCATCCCTGTCAATTCATCGGCGCCAAAGAAAAACTCTTGAGGTCGTTTTGGCATCGGCGATTGCACGAATGTCGAGCGGAACCGGAAATCCCTGCCGATTGGTTGTGGGGAAAACAGGCGGCTGAAAATCGCCGAATCGTGGTCGCTGCAGAACGGCCCATCGAACGGTTATTCTTGGACCTTCTCCGCTGTTCTGGTTTTCGATGTTTGCCTTGTTTCCCGGCTTTATCCGCTTGCCGTTGGCCGTGCTGTTGCTGGCGTTCAATACCGTTCTGCATGTGCTGGCTCTTTTCGCGTTGACCTTTATCAAGCTGCTGTTGCCGATGCGCACAACCCGCCTCGCGTGTTCGCGCGCACTGGTCGCAATCGCGGAGAGCTGGATCGGGTTCAACAATGCTCTGTTCGACGGCTTCACGCGCACGCGCTGGCAGATAGAAGGTCTGGCCGGCTTGCGCCGGGATGGCAATTACCTGGTGCTTTGCAATCACCAGAGCTGGGTCGACATTCCCGTGTTGCAGAAAGTGTTCAATCGGCGGATCCCGTTCCTGCGTTTCTTCCTCAAGCAGCAATTGATCTGGGTGCCGCTGCTGGGGCCGGCGTGGTGGGCGCTGGATTTCCCGTTCATGAAGCGCTACTCGCGCGAAACGCTGGCAAGACATCCCGAATTGCAGGGCAAGGACATGCAAGCCACCCGCAGCGCCTGCGAAAAATTCCGTCACATGCCGGTGTCGGTGATGAATTTTGTCGAGGGGACCCGTTTCACTCCGGGCAAACATGATGCGCAGTCTTCGCCTTATCGTTATTTGTTGCGGCCGAAAGCCGGTGGTCTGGCGTTCGTGCTCGATGCGATGGGCGATGCGTTGCACGCGATCCTCGACGTCACCATCGTCTACCCCGACGGCCCATGCACGATGATGGATCTGATCGCGGGACGGGTGCGCGATGTCCGCGTTCACATGCGCGCGCTGCCGATCGACGACGGGTGGCGCGGTGACTACGAACAGGACGCGATATTCCGCGAACGTTTCCAGGCGCGGGTGAATGCGCTGTGGAGCGAGAAAGACATGCTGATCGGCCGCATGCAAGAGTTGTCGGGCGATACCACCACGGGAGTTTGAGCGATGCGCATTCTGGTAGTCGGAGCCGGTGCCACCGGTGGTTATTTCGGCGGCCGCCTGTTGCAGCACGGGCGCGACGTGACGTTCCTGGTGCGGGAGAAACGCGCGGAGCAACTGGCGCAGCATGGCCTGTCGATCCACAGCGCCACCGGCGATGCCAGCATGCCGGCACCGCCGACCGTGCAGGCGAATGATCTGCGCGGGCCGTACGACCTTGTCCTGCTGAGTTGCAAGGCATACGGGCTGGAGCAGGCCATGGCGGACATTGCGCCGGCGGTCGGAGCGCAGACGGCAATCCTGCCGCTGCTCAACGGCATGCGCCAACTGGATCTTCTGGATGAACGCTTCGGGGCCGGACACGTGCTCGGCGGACAGTGCGTGATCGCCGCCACGCTGGACGATCACGGTGCCGTGCAGCATCTCAACCAGTTGCACAGCCTTACCTTCGGCGAGCGTGACGGCAGCATGTCGGAGCGCATGCAGCGGATCACGCGGAGCCTTTCCGATGCCGGTTTCGACGCGCGTCCCAGCAGCACGGTGCTGCAGGACATGTGGGACAAATGGGTATTCCTGGCCTCGCTCGCCGGCATCACCTGCCTGATGCGTGGCTCGGTCGGCGCCATTGCCGCTGCGCCCGGCGGCAGCGCGGCGGCGCTTGCCCTGCTTGAGGAATGCCGGGCGGTCGCCGAACGCGCGGGCCACGCACCGGGCGACGCCACCATGCAGCGCGCACGCGGCGTACTGACCGACGCCGGTTCGAGCCTGACCGCGTCGATGCTGCGCGATCTGCAGCACGGCTACGCGATCGAGGCCGATCACGTGATCGGCGACATGCTGGCACGTTCCGATCGACAGCACGATGCGCATTCGCTGCTGGCGGTGGTCTACGCTCACATGAAGGTGTACGAAGCGGGCAGGGCGCAATTGTCATTGGTCTGACGATGATTTTCACCGGTCGAGCTGAGCGCAGCGCCAGAAGTGCAGACAAGGCTTCTGCGTAGGCCCTTGATTGTCGCCGCTACGCGACTATGCAACCTGTGAACATTGCACGTGCATGACCGGCCGCACGCTGACCACGCAGGCACCGGCTTCTCGCCAGCGGCGGCAGTGCCAGCGAACAGAGGATGCCGACGGCGAACGCCAGCGGTTTTCGCGAGACGGTGTTGCATGGATGCGCCGCCGCGCACCAAGCCATGCGACTGCTGGCCGAAAGAATCTCCACCATAGGCAGGCACCGCTTGTTTTGCAGAAAGCGCCGAACACCAGGTTGGGTGCCACTGGCGATTGCCGCGGATCATGGCGAGGCGCGTGGAGAGGGCATTATCATCGCGGCATGAACGAAGCCCCCCGTATTGTCTTTCGTCTGGCTGTCGCCACGGATATCCCCGCCATCGTGGCGCTGGTCGAGTCGGCCTATCGCGGCGAATCGGGCCGGCGTGGGTGGACTACCGAGTCGGCATTGCTGGACGGTCGCCGCACCGATGCGGCTTCGGTTGCCGAGCTGGTGAACCGGCCGGACAGCTGCGTGCTGCTGGCCGAAAGCGGCGGGCGGCTGGTCGCCAGTGCGCATGTGGAACGGCAGGGCAATTCGGGTTATTTCGGCATGTTTGCGGTCGATCCCGACCAGCAGGGTGGCGGCCTCGGCAAAACGGTATTGGCCGAAGCCGAACGGATCGCGCGCGAACAGTGGCAATGCGGCGCGATGCGCATGACCGTGATCGAGCAGCGTGCCGAGCTGATCGCCTGGTACGAACGCCGCGGCTATCACCGCACCGGCGAATACCAGCCGTTCCCGTACGGTGACGAACGCTTCGGCATCCCGCGTCGCGAGGACCTGCGCTTCGAGGTATTGCTCAAGTCGTTCGTCGGGGTGACGGCGTGAACGGCTGGGTCAAGGTCGGCACGCGCAGCGATTTTCTGCCAGGCGAGTACAAGGTGGTATGGGACGGCGACACGCCGATCGCGGTCTACAACATCGACGGCGCGCTGTACGCGGTCGAGGATACCTGCACCCACGACGGTGGCGACCTGGCCGGTGGCGAAGTGTTCGGCTTCGAGGTGGAATGCCCGCGCCATGGCGCGCGCTTCGACCTGCGCACCGGCGCCGTGACGAAGCCGCCGGCCTACGAACCGGTCGCCAGTTTCCCGGTGCGCGAGGAGGACGGCGCGATCTGGACTCGCGACGATCGTTGAGAGCGGCGCGTACTGCGCCGCAGACTCAGCCGTAGGCGCGGCGATGCGCGCGATGCGGCGGATAGTAGGCAAACACGTGGCTGTCGCTGCCGTAGAAATTCATGTCGTCGATGTGCTCGCCGCCGAGTCGCTCGGCAACCCGGTCGGACGCCTCGTTGCCGATCCGCACCAGGCTGATCACCCGCGGCACGTGCAAATGATGCCAGGCAAACTCGAGCACGGCATTGCCGGCTTCGGTGGCATAGCCGTGGTGGCGATGCTCGGGTTTCAGCATCCAGCCCATTTCCAGATCCGGCCAGCCGTCGGGGTACATCAGGCCGGCACGACCGATGAACTCGCCACTGCTTTTCAGTTCCAGCGCCCACATGCCGTAGCCGCGCAACTGCCAGTGGCCGAGCAACATGGCCAGCGAACGCCAGGCATTCGTGCGATCCAGTGGCTGGCCGTCACCGACCCAGCGGGTGCTGTCCGGGTCGGCCAGCATCGAAGCATAGTCGTTGAAGTGCTGTTCGGTCAGCGCGGTCAGGCGCAGGCGCGCCGTTTCAAAAGTCGGGATATCAAACATCACAATCAGTGATCGGTAGCAGCCAGCAGTTCGGCCAGGGCACGAGTACTGCCGGCAAGGCTCTCTTGCCAGGACAGACCGGTGATTGTCTCACCTGTGACCGAATCGACAAAATCCTCGGCCTGGCCGGGTGGGAGCAGGTGCCTGTAATCCACCGTGATCTCGGTGCCGGCGGGCAATTCGGCCAGCGCAAACACGAAGCCCAGGTGCCACAACCCGTTCGGCGCGAAGCTGTGGTTGATGTAGCACTCGTCCGGCCAGTCGGGCGACAGCGTGTAGCGGTCCTCGAACCAGCGGGCGCTGGCATGGAACTGGGCGGCGAGTTCCGGCGTGGCGATGATCTCGGCATGCCGGAACGTCTGGTCGATGCCATCGGGTGCGGTGATGACGCGCCCGGCAGCCACGGTTTCATCGAGGAACAGACCCTTGCCCGCACCGCTGATGGCGGACGCGGCGATGTGGTAACGCGGCAGGATCATGGCGATACGGCGGCAGGATGGGCGCGCGAGTGTAGCGCATGCGGCGCGACCCGCCATGGGTCGCGCCGCATGGCGGCCTGCCATGGTCGGAGCTACTTTTCCGCCGCCGCCTTGGCGGCCTTGCGCACGGCCTTGGCGGCCATGTCCGGCTTGGCCTCGGCGCCGGCCGCGCCATCGGCGAGCAGGATGGCGCTGCGGTTGCGCTCGATCGTGGCCTTGCCGATACCCTTCACGTGGTGGAGGTCGTCGGCCTTCTTGAAGGGTCCGTGGGCCGTGCGCCACGCCACGATGGCCTCTGCCCTGGATTGACCAATGCCATCGAGCGATTTGGCGATGGTGGCGGCATCGGCCTGGTTGATATTGACGGGCGTGGCAGCGAACAGCAGGCCGGGTACGGCAAGGGCCAGCGCGAAGCCGAATGCGGCGAATTTGTGAAACATGGCCTTCCTCCTTGAGTGGTGATGGCGGCATCGGGATGCCGCAAGCCCACTTTCGGCCCTGGCGGCCATCCGCGCAGTCGGGGGCGTGGCTACGCCAGCGTGCGCGACGATCGTCGGCCCGCGTGGGCGCTGTCCGGAAGCCGTGTGGGCGCCGACGGGAGTGCCGCTGGGTCGCGCTGTTACAATGTCCGTCTGATTGCCTACGGAGTTTGACCATGGATACTGCCCGCCTTTCCCGCTTTGTCAGCGGATTGTGGGACGACGAGATCGTGCCGCAGCTGGTTGAATACATTCGTATTCCCAACAAATCGCCGATGTTCGACAAGGACTGGGTGGCGCATGGCTACATGGATGCGGCGGTCAAGCTGATGGAAACCTGGGCGCGCTCCAAGCTCGCCCAACTGCCAGGCGCCACACTGGAAGTGGTGCGGCTGGAGGGACGCACACCGCTGATCTACATCGACGTGCCGGGGCAGGGCGACGACACCGTCATGTTGTACGGCCACCTCGACAAGCAGCCGGAAATGACCGGCTGGAACGAAGGCCTCGGCCCGTGGACGCCGGTGCTGAAAGGCGACAAGTTGTACGGCCGCGGCGGTGCCGACGACGGTTACGCGATCTTCGGCTCGCTGGCCGCGCTGCTGGCGCTGCACGAGCAGGGCATTGCGCACGCGCGCTGCGTGGTGATGATCGAGGCTTGCGAGGAATCGGGCAGCTACGACCTGCCGTTCTACGTTGACCACCTCGCCGACCGCATCGGCAGCCCGTCGCTGGTGGTCTGCCTGGATTCGGGCTGCGGCAACTACGACCAGCTGTGGCTGACAACGTCATTGCGCGGCATGACCGGCGGCAACCTCACCGTGCAGGTGCTGGAAGAAGGCGTGCATTCGGGCGACGCCTCCGGCGTGGTGCCGTCCAGCTTCCGCATCCTGCGCGAACTGCTCTCGCGGCTGGAAGATCCGGAAACCGGCACGATCAAGCCAAAGGAACTCTACGTCGACATCCCGCAGCAGCGCATCGACCAGGCCAAGCTGTCGGCCGAGGTGCTGGGTGAGGAGATCTACAACAAGTTTCCGTGGGCGGACGGGATGCAGCCGGTCAGCAAGGATCTGGCCGAGCTGGTGCTCAACCGCACGTGGCGCCCGCAACTGGCAGTCACCGGTATCGGCGGCATCCCGCCGCTGGAAAGCGCCGGCAACGTGCTGCGCCCGTTCACCGCGGTGAAGCTGAGCCTGCGCGTGCCGCCTACGTTGAGCGGTGCCAAGGCCGGCGAGTTCGTCAAGCAACTGCTGGAGAAGGATCCGCCGTACGGCGCCAAGGTCAGCTTTACCCTGGAAAAGGACGGCAGCGGCTGGAACGCACCAGCGCTTTCGCCGTGGCTGGAACAGGCGGTCAGCGATGCTTCGCAGCATTATTTCGGCGCCCCGGCCACCTACATGGGCGAGGGCGGCAGCATTCCGTTCATGGGCATGCTGGGCGAAAAATTCCCGAAGGCACAGTTCCTGATCACCGGCGTGCTCGGCCCGCATTCCAATGCCCACGGCCCGAACGAATTCCTGCATATCCCCACCGGCAAGAAGGTCAGCATGGTGGTGGCCGAAGTCGTGGCGCGGCACTACCAGCAGGGCGGGTAAGCCTGCCTGGCATGACAGCGGACACTGCTTATCTGGCTGCCAACTGGGCGCGGATCCGTCGGCGCGTCGATGATGCTTGCCGCGAGGCCGGGCGCGATCCGGCCTCGGTGGACATCCTGCCGGTCAGCAAGACCTTCGGGCCGGAGCTGGTCCGGGGGGCCGTCGGATTGGGGTTGCGCCGCTTCGGCGAGAACAGGGTGCAGGAAATTCGGGAAAAATCGGAGTCACTGGCGGATTGCGCCATCGACTGGGTGATGATCGGTCACCTGCAGACCAACAAGGTCAGGGACGTGGCGCGTCTGGCCGCCGAGGTGCAGTCGCTGGATCGGCTGGAACTGGCCGATGCGCTGGATCGGCGCTTGCAACACGAAGGCCGCGCGATCGACGTGCTGGTGCAGGTCAAGACCTCGTCCGAGGCCGCCAAGTCCGGACTTCCCCCCGGGCAGTTGGGGGCGTTCCTTGCCGCGTTGCGCAGTCATCACAGCTTGCGGGTTCGCGGTCTGATGACCATGGCCACCCATACCGATGAATCCGCCGAGGTGCGGCGCTGCTTCGAGCTTTTGCGTGAACTACGTGATCGTTCAGTGCAGCAAGGCCATGATTTGTCACGGCTATCCATGGGCATGAGTGGGGATTTCCCGCTTGCTGTCGCCGCTGGAGCGACCGAAGTTCGCATAGGCACGGCCATTTTTGGCGGCCGCTCCCCATGAATGGCCGCTAAGTCCGCTGCGTCGGCGCCGGGTACCCCTGGGCGCTACGAGTCCAGGTGAATTTCATGTAATTCAACAGGTTGGATAAAGTGTGCGCCGCGTCGCCGTTTCCAAAACGACAGGGTCCAGTTAACCTCGATCCAACATATGCACGCCGTCTTCTTGTTAAGTTCACCGGATCGTAACGTCGTCAGCTCAGCAGGCGGCCAATCCTGTGAACGACAAGGGATTTCTCCCGCATGGCCCCCAAGCGATTGACCATAGTTGCCGCGTTCGCCTCGGTGCTGTTTTTGTCCGGTTCGCTGCAAGCGAAGACCGCCACGCACAAGGTGCACAGCGCGCATCACTCGCAGGGCAAGGCGCGTGTCCATCACGGCAGAACCGGCCACCACGGCAAGACCCTCGCGCACCGCAAGGTTCATGCGCATGCGGGCGCGGTCCTCGACGCGTCGTCCGCTGTCGCCGTCACGAGCATGCCGCCGCAGCTGAATCTGCGCCCGTTGTTTGGTCTGGCCCCGGCGTCATTGCCCGCCACCTCCTACGGCATGTTGCTCGCGCATGCCGACAAGCCGGCGTCGACAGCTGTTGCAGCGGCGGCAGCCCATGACGAACAAGCCCTCAGCGATGCCGAAGCGCCGGTTGCCGCCGACGAAAACATCACCGATCTGCGCAAGGCGTTGATCGCGCTGGCGATGAAGCTGCGCGATACCCGTTATGTCCGTGGCGGCCATGACCCGTCCACCGGGTTCGATTGCAGCGGTTTCGTCCGCTATGTGTTTGCCCATGCCGTCGGCATGCAATTGCCCACCAATTCGGCTGCGCAGTTCCTCGCGGGCCTCAAGGTCAAGCGGGCCGACATGAAGCCGGGCGATCTGGTGTTTTTCCGCACCCATGGCAGGCGCCGCATTTCGCATGTGGGCATCTACATTTCGAATGGCCGGTTCATTCACTCGCCCACCACCGGCAAGTCGGTGGAAATTTCCAGTCTGAACAACGGTTACTGGGCCAAGCGCTTCGCCGGCGCAAAGCGACCGGAGGCCATGGCGCAAGTCGCGTCCAAGGGCTGAACGCCGCGGTCATCCGCCAAGGCCGCCGCGAGGCGGCTTTTTCGTGGGCGGCATCCACGGCTGCCGATTTGAACGATTCTCGCGATGCAGGGTCATCACGGGGCCATGGCTGGCGGCGTCACGCTGTCGTCGTTACGCTTGTCGTTGATCTTCCGGAAACTGCCTGATGCCTTTTGACTTGCCGCCTGTTACGCGAAACCTGCTGATCGCCAACGTCGCCGTCTTCCTTCTGCAGCAAGTGTTCGGCAATGCCCTGTTGCAATATTTCGCGTTGTGGCCGTGGGGGCCGGACCAGGTATTCCAGGCCGGGCAGGGCCTGGTGTCGATCGGCTTTCGCCCCTGGCAACTGATCAGTTACGCGTTCATGCATGGCAGCGTGACCCACATCCTGTTCAACATGATCGCGTTGTACATGTTTGGCGGCACGATCGAGCGCACCTTCGGCGCGCGCAATTTCACCGTCTACTACTTCGTGTGCGCGATCGTCGCCGCGGTGGCCCAGTTGATCGTGGTGCACTGGTTCACCCACGGCTTCTATCCCACCCTGGGTGCTTCTGGCGCGATCTTCGGCTTGTTGCTCGCCTTCGGCATGCTGTATCCGCACGAGAAAGTGATGCTGATCTTCCTGCCGGTGCCGATGCCGGCGTGGTTGTTCGTCATCGGCTACGCGGTGGTGGAGCTGGTGATGGGTGTCACCGGCACCCAGGCTGGCGTGGCGCATTTCGCCCACCTGGGTGGCATGCTGGGTGGCTATGTGCTGATTGAATACTGGCGCGGGCGGTTGCCGCTCAAGCCGAAGCGGTATCTCCGGCGCTGAATCGTCAGCGCAATGCGAGGAAGTCCCCGCTGACCACGAAGCGCACAGCATCCAGGCGCAGACGCGATTGCGGCAGCGCTGCCAGCAACTGTGCGCGCTCCTCGGCCACGGCGGTGATTTCGGCCTCGCTGACCGACGGATTCACCGCCCGCAGCGCAAGCAGACGAGACAGTTCCGCGTCCAGCGTTTCGGTGACCAGGTTCACTGCGTCGTCGATGCGGACCTGGCCACGTTCGCCGGCCAGTGTCTCCGCGCGCGCCAGCATGGGCGGCACCAGCTTGCCGAGAAACTTGCGATAACGCGCCACTTCGATCGTGCGCGTGGCCGCCCGCCGCAGCGAGGTTTCGCTCGGCTGGAAATCGGCTCGTTCGGCCAGCCGGGTATCCATCGTGATCACGATCGGCAAGGTCGGCAGGAAGCGCTCGGCGTCGAGCCGACGATCGGCCACGCATTCGAGCAGGTAGACGGCCTGCAGCAATGCGCTGCGCGCCGGCAACTCGTCGTCGACCATGAACGCGGCATTGCCCTGTTCGCTGGACAGCGCCAGGTCCAGCGCGCCGGCGACCAGTGGATGGTCGAGCCGCAACAATGGCAGCTCTTCGCGCGCCAGCGCCACGTCGCGCGCGAACGTCACCGATTGCGGGCCTTCGGCGAAGCCGGGCAGCGCATCGGTGGACAAGTACTGCGGGTCGAGCAGCAGCACCTGGCCGCCGAGCTCCTCGGGGTGGATGCCGAAACCCTCCAGCAGGCGCTGCACGAAGGCATCGCGACCCGGATCGAAATCTTCGCGGGCGAACGCCTGTTGCAGTTCGTCGGCGTGCAGGTCGCGGCTGGCGGCCAGCTCCAGCAGATGATCGCGACCAGCACGGATCAGTTCGGCCATCTGCTCATGGCTGGAGCGGGTCTCGGCCAGCAGTGCATCCAGTTCCTGGTCGCGGTTGTCGTCGCCGCGCGCGTGTTCGTCAGCCAGTCGCGCCAGCGGCTCGCCGTAGCGGCGCAGTAGTTCGCGGCCATCCGCCGGACTCACGCGGAACGCATCGACGCCTTCGTCGTACCAGCGTGCCAGCACGTGCTGGGCGCTGTCGGCGACGGCGAGGATGTGGATGTTGATGTCGTGCTTCTGGCCGATCCGGTCGAGCCGGCCGATGCGCTGTTCGAGCAGGTCGGGGTCGAGCGGCAGATCCCACAGGACCAGCCGGTGCGCAAATTGGAAGTTGCGGCCTTCCGAGCCGATCTCCGAACACAGCAACAGGCGTGCGCCGTCGGGTTGGGCGAAGTACGCGGCATTGCGGTCGCGCTGGATGATGCCGAGACCTTCGTGGAAGCGCGCGACGCCGACGCCGCTGCGGGTGCGCAGCACTTCTTCGAGGGCCAGCACCTTGGCCTGGCTGCGGCAGATCAGCAGGAACTTGTCCTGCGGGTGTGCGTCGAGCAGGGCGATCAGGGTGTCGATGCGCGGGTCGGTGGCGTAGTCGATCTCGATCAGCGCCGGCGGCTGCTGGATGTCGGCGTGGAACTCGGCCAGCAGCGCCTGGCGCGTGCTTTCCTCGACCGTGTCGGCATCCAGAAGGTGCCATTCGGGCAGGCGTTCCGGGAAGCCGCCGACGCCGGCACGGTTGTTGCGGAACATCGCGCGGCCGGTGCCGTGGCGGTCGATCAGCGCGGCCAGCAGTTCGCGGGCGTTGGCCGGTTTCATCGATTCGGCGAGCTGCGCGGTGAGCGTCTCGTCGCCATGGAACGCTTCGGCCAGGGCTGCGCGCTGTGCGTCGTCCAGCGGCTCGCCGTCGAGCAGGCGGTCGGCGATTTTCGACAGCGCCTGATAGGTATCGGCCTCAGCCAGATAGCCGTCCAGATCATGGTAGCGCTGCGGGTCGAGCAGGCGCAGGCGGGCGAAGTGGCCGCTGCGGCCAAGCTGCTCCGGCGTGGCGGTGAGCAGGATCACGCCGGGGATGGCCGCGGCGAGCCGCTCGACCATCGTGTAGCGCGGGCTGGCATCGTCCGGCGTCCACGCCAGGTGGTGGGCTTCGTCGACTACCAGCAGGTCCCATGGTGCATCCAGCAATTGCTGCGCGTGTTTCGGCGAATTCTCCAGAAAGCCGAAATCGGCGATCACCAGCTGCTCGTCCTCGAACGGGTTGCCGCCATCGGCTTCCAGCGCCTCGCAGCGTTCCTCGTCGTAGATCGCGAAACTGAGGTTGAAACGCCGCAGCATTTCGACGAACCACTGGTACACCAGCGTGTCGGGCAGCAGCAGCAATACGCGCGAGGCGCGGCCGGTGGCGAGCTGGCGGGCGATGATCATGCCCGCTTCGATGGTCTTGCCCAGGCCGACCTCGTCGGCCAGCAGGACCCGTGGCGGGCGGCGGGCGGAGGCGATGCCGGCGACGCGCAACTGGTGCGGCACCAGGCCGATGCGTGCCGCACCCAGGCCCCACATCGGCGAACGGCGTGCCTCGGCACGCCGCTTGAGACCTTCCAGACGCAGCTCGAACTGCGCCACCGGATCGGTGCGGCCACCGATCAGGCGGTCGTCGGCCTGACTCACGCTTTGCTCGTCGTCGAGCTGGCCTTCCTCGAGCTCCCGGCCTTCGCCACGATAGATGAGCAGGCCCTCGCGAATTTCGACCCGCTCGACCAGAAACGCGATGCCCTTGCCGGCGACGCGCTGGCCGGCGCGAAACTCGGCACGCAGCAGCGGCGCCGAGTCCATCGCGTAGGGGCGCAGCACTCCGGCCTTGGCGAACAGCACCTGCACGCCGCGTCCTTCGACGCGCAGTACGGTGCCGAGACCGAGTTCGGGTTCGGCGGAGGAGATCCAGCGTTGACCAGGTACGAACATCATTCAGCCGTGTTGCATCGAAGGGCCGGTAATTATCCGCTCCGCAACGCGTGCTGGGAACAGCTGGCGATACGCCCCTGTCGGCATGTCCCGTCCGGGTCGGATTCGATGCTCAGGTTTCGGCCCATTGGCGCAGCAGGTTGTGATAGACGCCGGTCAATTGAAGAAGCGCAGCGGCATCGGCGCCGGACCGGGTGAGGGCCTGGATCGAGCTGTCCAGTTCGAACAGCAGACGCCGCCGGCTGTCGTCCCGAATCAGGCTTTGCACCCAGAAGAACGCCGCCAGCCGTGCGCCGCGCGTCACCGGCGTGACCCGGTGCAGGCTGCTGGACGGATAGACGATCAGGTCGCCCGCTGGCAGTTTCACCTCGTGCTCGCCGTAGGTGTCGCTGACGATCAGCTCGCCGCCGTCGTAGTCGTCCGGCTCGCTGAGGAACAGCGTGCAGGAAATGTCGCTGCGCAGTTGCACCTCGGCCGACAGTGCCATCACCGCGCCGTCGACGTGGAGGCCGTACTGGCCGCCGCCCTCGTAGCGGTTGAAGCGCGGCGGCAGGGTGCGCAGCGGCAGGGTAGCCGCGTGATAGAGCGGCGAGGCCGCCAGTGCCGCCAGCACGAGCCGCCCCGACTGCTCACGCAGCGGCGAGGCATCCGGCAATTGCCGATTGCGCTTTACCCTGGCGCCTTGCGCACCGACGGTTTCGCGACCGTCGGTCCAGTCGGCGGCGTCCAGCGCGGCACGCATCTGCGTGACCTGTTCGGTGCTGAGAACGTCGGGTATGTGCAGCAGCATGAATCACCGTTGTGCCATGACATTGCGGGGCAGCTTCAGCTGCGATGCTTTCCAGCGGATGCCCGGAGCATCGCGGCTGAAGCCGCTCTCGCAAAAGGCGATCAGAAGCGGACGTTGGCAGTGAGCATCGCCGACCGCGGCGTGCCCGGAGTGTAACGGTAGCCGCTCTTGTTGATCGCCGCGACGTAGTCCTTGTCGAACAGGTTGTAGAGGTTCAACTGCAGGTCGAAGTGCTTGTTGATCGGGTAGCTGGCCATCGCGTCGAACACCCAGTACGCCGCGGTGAACGCCGGTGTGCCGACCGCGCCGTCGGTGCCGCGCTTCATTTCGCCGGCATAGCGCGCGCCGGCGCCGATGGTGAGGTTGAATGGCAGGTGGTAGGTGGTCCACGCGGTGAATGCGCTCTTCGGCGTATAGGCCAGGTCACTGGAGCCATCGTTGGCTACGGCGTTGCCGGCGACCACCTTGGCGTCCATCGTGGTGTAGCCGGCGGTGACGGCCCAGTTGTCGGTGAGCTTGCCGACCATGCTCAGCTCGATGCCCTGCACGCGCTTCTTGCCGACCTGGTAGTACTGCAGGTCGACCGGGTCCTGCACCAGCTCGTTGCTGACCGTGGTCCGGTACAGCGCGCCGGTCAGCAGGAGCTTTTCGCCGAGCAGGTCCCACTTGGTGCCGAGCTCGACGGTGCGGGCCTTCTGCGGATCGAAGTTGGG
This sequence comes from uncultured Gammaproteobacteria bacterium, assembly GCA_963828675.1. GTDB lineage: Bacteria > Pseudomonadota > Gammaproteobacteria > Xanthomonadales > Rhodanobacteraceae > Rhodanobacter. Next base: position 869,487 of record CAWHFQ010000002.1, on the reverse strand, counting down.
GTTGTCGGCGCTGTTGGCCGAATCGCTCAGGGCGAGCGTGTTGCCGCCGGGTGGCTCCTGCGACACGGCGAAGTTTGCGTAGATGCTGCCGTTGGCGGCCGGCTTGTACAGCACGCCGAATTTGTAGTTGGGCAGGTTGCCGGATTTGCTGCTGTTCACGCCGGGAAGCACGCTGCCGGCCGGCAAGCTGCCGCAGTCCGGGCCGCGACGGCCACCGCAGACGACCATGCTGCTGAAGTCGGTCGTGTAATGGTCCAGCCGCACGCCGGCGTTGACCTGCCATTGCTCGTTGAATTTCAGGGTGTCGAATACGTAAGCGGCTTCGGTGTCGGTCTGGCCGTGGCTGTCCGCGCCGTTGCGGCCATAGACCAGACCGCTGACGTCGGCGTACGGGCGATACAGGTTCGCCGCCGGCCAGGCGCTGCCGGCGAGCGCCGCCATGCCGGTCGTGCTGGCCTTTTCGCGGGTCAGTTCGATGCCTGCGCTGAGGTTGTGGACGACCGCGCCGGTTTCGAAATTCGCCGTGACATTGGCCTGGTTGGTGAGGATGCGGCTGGTCTGGTCCTTGAACGTCGGGTTGCTGCGCGCGATGGTCCAGGTCGTCGGATCGTCGATGTCCGGGGTCAGCAGGTCGGCGCTATCGCCCATGAACGAAGTCAGCAGGTAATCCTGATGGGTGCGGCCCCAGCGAGTGGTGTTGTGCAGGGCGACATCCGGCGAGAAGTCGTGCTCGACGATGACCGTGAACATGTCCGCCTTGACATCGTCATGGTCGGCCCTGGTGCCGTAGAAGTTCTGCGGATCGACCATGCCCGCGTCGGCGAGGAACGGACGGGCCGGATCGGGGCTGCTGTAGCCGGGCAGGCCGATGGTCGGCACGCCGCCGTCGGGCAGGTTGTTCTGCTTCACGTGCAGGAGGTCGAGATAGACGCGGGTCGGCGTATTCAGGCCGAAGGCCAGCGACGGCGCGACGCCCCAGCGGTTGTTCTCGATCTTGTCGCGTCCCGGTGCGCCGCTGTCCTGGCCCATCACGTTGAGGCGGAAGGCGGATGCATCGCCAAGGGTCTGGTTCCAGTCGGCGGTGGCGCGCTTGTGCTGGCCGCTGCCGTAGCCGATCGATCCGGAGATGCCGTTGCCCAGCTGCGGCTGCTTGCTGGCGAGGTTCACCGCGCCGGTGGGCGAAGTGCGGCCATTGTCGGTGCCGGCCGGGCCCTTGGTGACTTCCACCTGCTCGATATTGAACACGTCGCGCGAAATCGAGCCGAGGTCGCGCACGCCGTCGACGAAGATGCTGCCGGAGGTGTCGAAACCGCGCATGTAGATGCCGTCGCCAGTGCTGGTGCTGCCGTTCTCGCCGACGTAGAAGGTGCCCACGCCCGGGCTGTTGCGCAATGCCTCGGTCAGCGTGGTGGCGCCTTGTTGCTGGATCAGTTCCTTGGTGATCACGCTGATGGTCTGCGTGGTATTGATCAGTGGCTGGGTGAATTTCGGCGAGGACACCCGGTCGACGCGATAGTCGTCGCCGGCAACCGCTTCCACCTTCACGCCGGGCAGGTTCTTCGCGTTGGCCACTTGCAGCTCGGAGGGGCTCGCTGCCGAGATGTCCGCAGCTGCCGCCGGCAGGGCCAGCGCCAGGCCGGTGAACAAGGTGGCCGCCGTCAGCATGCCTGCCGTTGCCGGCTGGTTGCGGGAGGTGACGGCGTGTTTGCGTGACTTGATGGCTGCCATGGGGTTTCCGTGAATGGTCTGGTGAGTCGACAGGGCCTGGCGGGTCTGGCGAATGCAGATGTTTCGCAATGGCTGGATGCAGGATTTCCGGGCGGCGCAAGGCGCACAGCGGGATGGCTGCGTGCTTCGTGCCGACCGACGAAGGTCAGGGGGTCCGGGAGCTTGTTCGGTGCGTCGAGACGTGGCCGTCGGGCGAACCGGCGAAGCAGGTGCGTACGATATTGTTAATGAGAATGATTTGCAATACTCGATTCGTCACCAAGGCTGCTTTTGCGCCCATGAAAAAGGCCCCGCATTCGCATGCGGGGCCTTTGCTTTCATGCCGCGATGAACAGCGGCATCCAGCAGGGTCGACTTACCAGATCTTCACCTGCTTGTCGGCCGGACGCACCATCGCGTCGCCGGGCTTGCACTGGAACGCGGTGGCGAATGCTTCCATGTTGGAAGGCGCACCGATCGCACGCAACGCGGTGGGAGCGTGCGGATCGGTGTTGAGGCGCAGCAATGCCTGCTTCTCACGGGTGTGGCCGCGCCATACCCGCGCCCAGTTCAGGAAGAAGCGCTGGTTCTCGGTGTAGCCATCGATCTTCTTGCCGGCTTCCTCGGGGTTCTTCTTCAAGGCTGTCTGCAGTGCGTCATAGGCGACGTTCAAGCCACCCAGGTCGGCGATGTTCTCGCCCAGCGTCAGCTTGCCGTTGACGTGCGCGTCCGGCTTGTCCTTGATCGGCGTGTAGTCGTTGAACTGCGCCACCAGCTTGGCCGTACGCGCGTCGAACTTGGCGCGGTCGTCCTTGGTCCACCAGTTGACGTTGTTGCCGGCGCCGTCGAACTGGCTGCCTTCGTCGTCGAAGCCGTGGCTGGCTTCGTGCCCGATCACCGCGCCGATGCCGCCGTAGTTGATCGCGTCGTCGGCCTTGGCATCGAAGAACGGCGGCTGCAGGATCGCGGCCGGGAAGTTGATCGTGTTGTCGGTCGGGTTGTAGTACGCGTTGACCGTCTGCGGGGTCATGCCCCATTCCTTGCGGTCAGTCGGCTTGCCGATCTTGGCGATGTCGTACTCGTAGTTGAACTTCGCGGCCGCCTCGATATTGTTGTAGTAGTTGTCGCCGGTGACGTTGAGGCCGGTCCACTCGCGCCACTTGTCGGGGTAGCCGATCTTGGGCAGGAAGGTGTCCCACTTGGCGATGGCCTTGGTCTTGGTTTCGTCGCTCATCCAGTCGAGGTTCTGGATGCGCGCCTTCAGCGCGTTGCGCACGTTGTCGACCAGTTCCTGGGCGCGGGCCTTGGCTTCGGGGGTGAACTCCTTGGCAACGTAGAGCTCGCCCAGCGCCTCGCCCATGGAGCCGTTGACCGCGCGCAGCACGCGCTTCCAGCGCGGCTGCTGTTCCGGCTGGCCGGACAGCGTCTTGCCGTAGAACGCGAACTTGTTGTCCTCGAACGCCTTGCTCAGGTACGGCGAGGCGTCGTCGATGGTGTGGAAGCGCAGGTACGCCTGCCACTGGGCGATCGGTGCCTTGGCCAGCAACTTGTCGAATTCGGCGAAGAACTTCGGCTGCGACAGCGAGAAGCCCTTGTCGACGGTCACGCCCTGGGCGGCGAAGAACTTCTCCCAGCTGAAGTGCGGGGTGACCTTGTCCGCTTCCTTGACGCTGACGAAGTGGTACTGGTTTTCCGGCGTACGCAGTTCGACCGGCGCCAGCGAAGCCTTCGCCAGTTCGGTTTCGAACGCCATCACCTGGTCGGCCTGCTTCTTCGCGTCATCAGCCGAAACACCGGTCAGTTCCAGCGTCTTGGCGATGTAGTCGAGGTAAGCCTTGCGCAGGTCGGCCTGTTTCGGGTCGGTGTAGTAATCCCTGGTCGGCAGGCCCAGGCCGCTCTGGAAGGTGTACGCGATCTGCTTTTCGGCATGCTGGAAGTCGGCGCCGGCACCGAACTGGAATATCTGCATGTCGCCGGTGGAGAAGCTCTTGTCGAGATAGTCGGCGACGTCGCTGGTGTTCTTCAGTGCGGCGATGGCGTCGAGCTTGGGCTTGATCGGATCGAAGCCGGCCTTCTCGATGGCGGCATCGTCCATGCCCGAGTGGTACAGGTAGCCGATCTTCTGTTCGATCGAGCCGGCCTTGGCGCCGGCGGCATTCTTGGCGGCCGCGTCGACGATGTCGTGCTGCGTGTTCAGGCTGTCCTCGGCCAGCTTGTTGAACGCACCCCAGCTGGTGTGATCGGCCGGGATCGGGTTGGCGGCGACCCATTTGGCATTGACGAAGCCGTTGAAGTCCTGGCAGACCTTGATGTTGGGGTCGAGCTCGCTGATGTCGAAGATGCTCTTGCCGGCATCGGCCATCGCGGTGGCGCTGCTGGCAGCCGGCGCCACGCTGGCCGGCGCCTTGGCCGCGTCGTCCTGCTTGCCGCAGGCGCTGAGTGACAGCGCAACGCTTACGGCCAGTGCCAGCGCCAGGGGCTTCAGATACTGCTTGGTCATGGATATCCCTCGGTGAGTGATTTTGCCCGGTGGGCAGGGTGCGGTGGTGGCTGGCCGCGCTGTCGGACTCCCCCTCGGGCTGCGGCCATAGCGGTTTACGCTAGGTCAAACGTCATGGGTCAGACAGTGTCAAAGGTCAGGGGGTAGGCGCCGCGCCGATGGCACGAGTCACCGTGCCGCGTTTTGCGAATCCGGCACAGGCAGACGCCGCGAGGCGGGCAGGGTGTCCGGCGCCACCGCGCCGCCGGAGATGATGAAGGCCATGGCCTGGTCCATCGTCCAGTCGGTCGGGGTCAGCTCATCCAGCGGCACGACTTCAAGATAACCGCCGGTCGGGTTCGGCGTGGTCGGGATATACACCGCCGCCATCTCGCGCCCGCTGCCTTCCTCGATCATCACCCGGGTGACGAAACCCACCACCTTCATGCCCCGGCGCGGGAAATCCACCAGCACCACGCGCTGCACGCCCGACGGCTTGTTCTGCAGCACCGCCATCAGCTTCTTGGTGCCGCCATAGATCGTCTGCACCAGCGGAATGCGCGCCAGCAGCGCATCGAACGCATTGAGAAAGCGCTGGCCGATCACCCGGTTCGCCACGAAGCCGAGCAGGTACAGCGCCGCCAGCGTGACCAGCAACGCGACGATGAAAGTCAGCCACTCCATCTTCAGCGACTCGGCCGTATGCGGCGCCACCAGTGCCAGCGTGCCAAGCAGCCCGGTCACCAGCGGCGCCCCGATGCCGGCCAGCAAGCCCAGCACGAACTTGAACACCAGCCAGGTCACCCACAACGGGATGAAGGTGAGCAGGCCGGTGAGCAGATAGCGTTTGAGGCGCAACGGTCGCATGAGGTGCTTCGATCGGAGAGGAGCGTCAATCATTGCAGAGGATGATGATGACTGCCCACAGGTGGCTCGCACGGGACAGCAGAAAATCGACAAACGTCAGCGTCAGGCGAACCCTCAGCGCGCCTTCGGCTTCAGCCGCACGTAGATCTGCTTGCGCACGCGGGCGATCACTTTGCCATCGGCGGTGACCACCTCGGTCTCGAACCAGCGAAGTACCTTCTCGCCGCCCGCAGCCGCCGCGCGCAATTCGTCGACCACGGCCGGCTCCAGTTTGAAGTGCGCGTAGACGTCCTCGTAGCCCGGCGCCACGAAGTCGATCGCACCGGCCTTGTCCCACACGTAGTAGTCGCTGCCAAGCTGGTGCATCGCCAGCAACATCCAGAACGGGTCGACCATGGCGAACAGGTTGCCGCCGAACTGGCTCTTCACGTAGTTGCGGTTCCACGGCCGCAACCGCAGCACCACCTTTGCTTCGCTGTAGTCATCGCTCAATGACTGGATGCGGATCGCGTTGAACAGGAATGGCGGCCACAGGTTGACCAGTCGGCGGAAAGTCGATGCGCGCATGGGTGCTCGTCGGGTAGGGAATGGGGGAAATCTTACCCGAACGTACGCGGAGGTATGGAGTGACGACATGCGTGCAGGAGCGCACCCTGTGCGCGATGCTCTTCATCACGCTGCGCCATGGCATCGCGCACAGGGTGCGCTCCTGCAGGGTTCGCGCAGGGCTCCCCTTTCCCCGCTTCCAATCAGAACAGCAACGACGCCATCCGCCGCCGGTAGCGGCTGACCAGCTCGGCGTCGTCGAGCGTGGCGAACGCGGCCAGCAGGCGCTTCTTGCCCTGGCCGTCGTTCCAGTCGCGGGCTTTCTGCAGGATGGTGAGGAACTGTTCCAGGCCGGCTTCGGCGTCGCCTTCCAGCAGCAGGCGCACGCCGAGCTGGTCGCGGGCTTCCCAGTCGGCGGGGTCGCTCTGCACGCGTTGCTGCAGTTCGGTGACTGCGGGTGCGTCTTCCAGTGCGTGGGCCAGGTCCAGCTCGCTGCGCAGGCGCACGGCGCGCGCGTCGGTGGCGAGGTTGGCGGGCAGCGCGGCGAGTTCGGCTTCGGCAGCGGCGGTCTGGCCGGCCTGCATCAGAGCCACCGCCAGCTCGAGTTTCAACTCGGACTTTTTCGGCTCGGCGGCGATTTCCTGCTGCAAGCGGTTGATCGTCTGCTCGGGGGTTTCCTGTGGAGCCGCGTCTTCGACGGTTTCGACGGCGGCCAGCGGCTGCACGTGGCGCGACAGGAATTCGCGCAACTGGCCTTCGGGCAGCGCGCCGGCGAAGCCGTCGAGCACCTGGCCGTCCTTCACCAGCACCACGGTCGGGATGCTCTTGATGCCGAACATGCCGGCCAGCTCCTGCTGGCCGTCCACGTCGACCTTGCCCAGCCGGAACGCGCCGTTGTATTCGGCTGCAAGTTTTTCCAGCATCGGACCGAGCGTCTTGCACGGCTCGCACCAGGTGGCCCAGAAATCCAGCAGGATCGGCGTGGTCAGCGAGGCCTGCAACACGTCGGCTTCGAAGGTCTGCTGATCCACGTCGAAGACGGGAGCGAGGGCGGTGGCATCGGTCACGGAAAACTCCAGCTCGGCGGGTACCGGTTCAAATCAGGGTTCCGGCGCAGCATATCAAGCAGCGCGTTCACGATAGATTTGCGAGAATCGGCAACGGTCACGCCGAAACAAGGCATCGAGTGCATGGCTTCACCTGAAGCGTTGTTGATCTGCGAGCACTGCGACACGGTCTACCGCCGACGCACGCTGGCGCGTGGGGATGTGGCCCGGTGCGCACGTTGCGAGGCGGAGCTGGAGCGCCATCACGCGCTGAGCGTGAACGCGATGCTGGCGCTGATCCTCACCGCCTTCATCGTGTTCGTGCAGGCGAACATGTGGCCGATCGTCACGCTCGGCCTGAACGGGCAGCACAGCAGCACCACGCTGTGGGGCATGATCATCGCGATGTGGCGGGAGCAGGCCGGGGTCGTCTCGGTGCTGGTCGCCGCCACGCTGTTCTTTTTCCCGCTGATGAAGATGTCGCTGCTCGGCTGGCTGTTGTGGTTTGCCCGGGCAGGTCGGCGCGCACCGGGTTTCAGGCAGTTGATGGTGACGCTGCACTATCTCGGGCCGTGGACCATGAGCGAGGTATTCGTGCTGGGCGCGCTGGTGGCGATCGTCAAGGCGCATACCTATTTCGACGTGACCCCGGATCCGGGCATCTATGCATACGCGGCGCTGACCCTGCTGATCACCATTTTCGCCGGAGTGGACCTGCGTCAGCTGTGGGACGAGACGCCGGAGCCTCCGGCGTGAGCGCGTTGCCGCGTGCCGGCGAACTCGGCCTGATCGCCTGCCATGTATGCGGGCTGGTGTGCCGCAACGTGCGCGGCGATGAACGCCTCGACGGCGGCGGTCGGGCCGGGGTGACGGCATGTCCGCGCTGTGGTGCCACCCTGCACCGGCGCAAACCGAACAGTCAGGTGCGGACGTGGGCGCTGCTGATCGCGGCGTTCATCATGTACGTCCCGGCCAACGTGCTGCCGATCATGCGCACCGCCAGCCTGAATGACGTGGACGACAACACCATCATCAGCGGCGTGGTCGAGTTGTGGCGTGCCGGTTCGCCGAACCTGGCGGTCATCGTTTTCACTGCCAGCATCGTGGTGCCGATGCTGAAATTCCTGGCACTGGGTACGCTGTTGCTGAGCAGCCACCGCGGCAGCGACTGGGCGCGCCTGCAACGTGCAAAACTCTATCGGCTGGTCGAGCTGATCGGCTACTGGTCGATGCTGGACGTGTTCGTGGTGGCGTTGCTGACCGCGCTGGTGCGTTTCAGCGTGTTGAGTCGGGTCGAACCATTGCCCGGCGTGATTTTCTTTGGCCTGACCGTGGTGCTGACCATGTTGGCCTCGATGAGTTTTGATCCCCGGTTGATCTGGGACGGCAAGGATAGTGATGACTGACGAGAGCCACATCGAACCCGATCGCAAGGATGGCGCCGAGTTGCCGCAACCGGTGGTGAAGCGGCGGCGTTTCAACGCGTCGCTGATCTGGCTGGTGCCGGCGCTGGCGGCGCTGGTCGCGCTTTCGCTGGTGGTCAGCAACTGGCTGCAGGCCGGTCCGCAGATCACCATCAGCCTGCAGAGTGCCGAAGGACTGGACGCCGGCAAGACGCCGGTGAAATACAAGGACGTGGTGATCGGCCGGGTCAACAAGATCCACCTCAGCGAGGATCGCAGCCACGTGCTGGTGAAGGTGGCGCTGGAGAAAAGCGCCGAGGGCTTTGCCACCCGCGACACCCGCTTCTGGGTGGTGCGGCCGCGGATCGGGCTGGGTGGCGTGTCCGGCATCGACACCCTGCTGTCCGGTGCCTACATCGGCGCGGATATCGGCGATTCGAAAGAGCCGCGATACGAGTTCAAGGGACTGGAGATTCCGCCGTCGGTGACGCATGGCGCGCCGGGCCGCAGTTTCAAGCTGCACAGCGACGATCTCGGTTCGCTGGACATTGGCTCGCCAGTGTATTTCCGCCGCATCCAGGTCGGCCGGGTGGCGTCCTACCAGCTCGACAAGGACGGCAAGGGCGTCTCGTTGAACATCTTTGTCGACGGCCCGAACGACAGATTCGTCACCGCTTCCAGCCGCTTCTGGAATGCCAGTGGCGTGGATGTGTCGATCGGCGCGAACGGTCTGAAGCTCAACACGCAGTCGTTGGCGACCGTCCTGGCCGGCGGCGTGGCGTTCCAGGATCCGCCGGGGCCGCATGACAGCACGCCCGCCGCGGAAGATACCGAGTACAAGCTGTTCGGCGAGCAAGCCACCGCGATGGCACCGCCGGACGGCGACCCGCATTACATTCGCATGCGTTTCGAGCAGTCCGTGCGCGGTCTGGCGGTGGACGCGCCGGTGGAATTCCTCGGCATCAACATCGGCAAGGTGGTGTCGGTGCGGCTCGATTACGACGAGAAGGCGCAACGTTTCCCGGTGGTGGTCGGCGCGGTGGTCTACCCGCAGCGCCTGGGCAAGGCCTATGACAAGCTGGAGGCACTGGCCAGGGCGCGCGGCGAGGGCACCGACCTGCCGCAGTTGGTCGGGCGCCTGGTCGACCACGGCCTGCGCGCGCAGGCCCGCACCGGCAACCTGCTCACCGGGCAGTTGTACGTGGCGCTGGACTTCATGCCGCACGCGCCGAAGGTGGCGTTCGACCCGAGCGCGAAACCACTGACCATACCCACCATGCCGGGCAGCTTCGACAAGCTGCAGGAGCAGATGGCCGAGATCGTCGACAAGCTGGACAAGATCCCGTTCGACAGCATCGGCAGGAATCTCGACCAGACCCTGGCTGGCCTCAACGCGACCTTGAAGCAGGTCAACGGGCAAACCCTGCCGGCGTTCAAGGACACCTTGCAGGGTGTGCAGAAAACCATGGGCACTGCCAACGACGCCTTGTCCGGCGACTCGCCGCTGCAGCAAAACCTGGGCAGCACGCTGGAGCAGGTGCAGCGCATGGCGCGCTCGCTGCGCGTGCTGACCGATTATCTGAGCGGCCATCCGGAGGCATTGCTGCGGGGCCGTCGTCCGGATGCCAGGGCTGCCGATCGCCCATCCGTCGACGGCGCGCCCGCGCCGTCGACCATCCCGTCACCGCAAGGGAGCCAGCCATGATTCGTGACGCCTCGCGTCTGCTTGTCGCCGCAGTTGCGCTGGCGCTCAGCGCCTGTGCCACGGCACCGCTGCATTACTACACCCTGATCGCACCAGCCGGCGCGCCCGCCGATATCGCGGCGGGCGCGCCGGCGCTGCCGTTCGAGCTGCTGCCCGTCGGCGTGCCGGCACAGGTCGACCAGCCGCAGCTGGTGGTGCGCGAAGGCGGGCAGGGTGTGGCGATGCTCGACGGCGAGCGCTGGATCGCCCCGCTCGGCGACGAGATCCGGGGCGCGCTGTCGGCCGATCTGGCCCGTGATCTGCACAGCCAGGACCTCAGCGGCCAGCCCGGCAACGGCAAGCCGCGGCTGCGGATCAAGCTGGACCTGCGTCGGTTCGACTCGCAGCCGGGCAGCTACGCGCTGGTCGAGGGAAGCTGGAGCGTGCGCCTGTCGCAGGGCAGTCATCCCGCGGCCCTGGTCTGCACCAGCCGGGTCAGCGAAGCGGTCGGGCCGGGCTACGAGGCGCTGGTGGCAGGGCATCAGCGTGCGCTTGGCCAGCTCGCGACGCAGATCGCCGTCGTCGCGCGCGCGCTCGGCAACGGGCAGGCGGCGAGCTGCCCCGCGCCGTGACCTTGCGGGGCGGGCTTGGCGGCCGATCCGCGCTGGGCTAGTCTGCCCAGTTCCCTGCAGCCGGCGCTCGCCGCGCTGCATCCATCGCATAACGGCAGCGCAATCATGCAGGACATTCAAGCCCCGACCTCCCCCGAACACGACGAGGCCGCCTATCGCCCGCAGGCTGTGGAAGCTGCCGCGCAGCACTACTGGAATGCGCAGCACGCGTATGAGGTGAACGAGGACGACAGTCGGCCGAAGTTCTTCTGCCTGTCGATGCTGCCGTACCCGTCCGGCGCGCTGCACATGGGCCACGTGCGCAACTACACCATCGGCGACGTGATCAGTCGCTATCAGCGCATGCAGGGCAGGAACGTGCTGCAGCCGATGGGCTGGGACGCGTTCGGCCTGCCGGCCGAGAATGCCGCGATCAAGAACCAGACCGCGCCGGCCAAGTGGACCTACGCCAACATCGACCACATGCGCAGCCAGCTCAAATCGCTCGGTTACGCGATCGACTGGACCCGCGAATTCGCCACCTGCCGGCCGGACTATTACCGCTGGGAACAGCTGATGTTCACCCGCCTGCTGAAAAAGGGCATGGCCTATCGCAAGAACGCGGTGGTGAACTGGGACCCGATCGACCAGACCGTGCTGGCCAACGAGCAGGTGGTCGACGGCCGCGGCTGGCGCTCCGGCGCTGTCGTGGAAAAGCGCGAGATCCCGCAGTGGTTCCTGAAGATCACCGACTATGCGCAGGAATTGCTCGACGGGCTGGACACGCTGCCCGGCTGGCCCGATGCGGTGAAGACCATGCAGCGCAACTGGCTGGGCCGCAGCGAAGGCCTGGAAATCCGTTTCGACGTCAACGACGACGAAGCGCCGGTGGAACCGATCACGGTGTTCACCACCCGCCCGGACACGCTGATGGGCGTGACCTTCCTGTCGATCGCGGCCGAACATCCGTTGGCGCAGTACGCCGCGCAGGCGCGTCCGCTGCTGGCCGACTTCATCGCCGGGCTGCGCCAGGGCGGCGTTTCCGAAGCGGAGATGGAAACCCAGGAAAAGCGCGGCATGGACACCGGCCTGCGCGCCGTCCATCCGATCACCGGCGAGGCCTTGCCGGTGTACGTGGCGAACTTCGTGCTGATGAACTACGGCACCGGCGCGGTGATGGCGGTACCCGGGCACGACCAGCGCGACTGGGAATTCGCCAAGCGTTACAGCCTGCCGATCAGGATGGTGGTGGTCGATCGCAGCGTGCTCGATGCGGTGCGCGAGATCGGTCACGACCTGTCCCGGGGCGTCGGTGCGGATCCGATGCGTGTCGCCCTCGGCGGCGGCAACACCGACGCCTACGACACCAAATCCGCGGTGCAGGTGATCGAGGATTTCGAGCAGCGCGTGATGGAGCAGTGCGCCTTCACCGAGCGCGGCATCCTGGTGAATTCCGGCGAGTACGACGGGCTCGATTTCCAGCAGGCGCTGGATGCGCTGGCCACGCGTTTCGAAGCCGAGGGCCGCGGCCAGCGCCGGGTCAATTTCCGCCTGCGCGACTGGGGCGTCAGCCGCCAGCGCTACTGGGGCTGCCCGATCCCGGTGATCTACTGTCCGAAGTGCGAGGCGGTGCCGGTGCCGGAAGACCAGCTGCCGGTGGTGCTGCCCGAAGACGTCGCGTTCTCCGGCGTGCAATCGCCGATCAAGGCCGATCCCGAATGGCGCAAGACCACCTGCCCGCAATGCGGCGGCCCGGCCGAACGCGAGACCGACACCTTCGACACCTTCATGGAGTCGAGCTGGTACTACGCGCGCTACACCAGTCCCGGTGCGAACGCGCAGATCGACGAACGCGCCAACTACTGGCTGCCCGTCGACCAGTACGTCGGCGGCATCGAACACGCGATCATGCATCTGCTGTATTTCCGCTTCTATCACAAGCTGCTGCGCGACGCAGGGCTCGTGCACTCGGACGAGCCGGCGCAGAACCTGCTGTGCCAGGGCATGGTGATCGCCGAGACGTTCTACCGCGACAACGCGGATGGTTCGAAGGACTGGATCAACCCGGCAGACGTCGAGATCCAGCGCGACGAGAAAGCGCGCGTGGCCGGTGCGGTGCTGAAAGCCGACGGCAAGCCGGTGCAGATCGGCGGCATCGAGAAGATGTCCAAGTCGAAGAACAACGGCATCGATCCGCAGGCCATGGTCGACAAATACGGTGCTGACACCGTGCGCCTGTTCTCGATGTTCGCCGCGCCGCCGGAACAGTCGCTGGAATGGAGCGAGGCCGGCGTCGAGGGCATGGCGCGCTTCCTCAAGCGCTTGTGGCGCGAAGTCACCACGCATGCGGCCAATCCTGACCATCCGGTCACCGATCCGGCAACGCTGGATGCCGGCCAGAAGACGCTGCGCCGTCAGCTGCACGAGACGATCCAGAAGGTCAGCGACGATTTCGGTCGACGCCATGCGTTCAACACCGCGATCGCCGCGCTGATGGAACTGCTGAACGCTCTGGGCAAGTTCAACGATCAGAGCGAGCAGGGCCGTGCAGTACGCCACGAAGCGTTGGAGGCAATGGTGCTGCTGCTCAACCCGGTGGTGCCGCACATAAGCCACGCGCTTTGGCAGATGCTTGGCCATGCCGAGACCGTGATGGAGGATCAGCCTTGGCCGAAGGTCGACCCGGCTGCGCTGGTACGTGACAGTGTCACTCTGGCAGTGCAGATCAACGGCAAATTGCGCGCTACCATCGAAGTCGCCGCCAATGCCTCGAAGGAAGAAGCCGAGGCGTTGGCCCGTGCGCAGCCGCAGGTAATGCATTTCCTGGAAGGCATGACGGTACGCAAGGTCATCGTGGTCCCGGGCAAGATCGTCAACATCGTCGCAGGATGAAAGGCATGAGCTTCATGAAAGCGAGCCGTCTGTTGCAAGCCTCGTTGCTGCTGGTCGCGGCATTCGCGCTGAGTGCCTGCGGTTTCCACCTGCGCGAGAACGCGACCCTGCCGCCGCAGATGCAACGGGTGCATCTCGTCGTCAACGGTGGCGGGGACTTCCAGCGTCACCTGGCTCGCGCACTGCAGACCTCGGGCGTCACCATCGAGGATGACAGCGGCACCGGCATCGCCGAGTTGCACGTGCCGGTGGCGGCATTCAGCACCGAGACGCTGAGCGCCGGCGGCTATGTGCGCATCACCGAATACGCGGTGCGCTACCAGGTGCAGTTCGACGTCACCGATGCCGCCGGCCAGGTGCTGGTGCCGCACCAGCGCATCGACATGTCGCGCGAATACAGCTACGACGCCAGCAACACCGTCGGCAACGAATCGCAGGTGCAGGAAATCCAGCGCAGCCTCAACGACGACATGGTGCAGGCGATCCTGTTCCGGTTGCAGGCCGCCAGCAAGCACGAACTGGCCGCGCCGGCGAGCGCCAGCAGCACGCACTGATGCCGCTCAATCCCGGCCAATGGCAGAAGGCGCTGGCGGCGGATCATCTGCAACCGGTCTACCTGCTCGCTGGCGAACAGCTGCTGGTGCTGGAAGCGGCCGATGCCCTGCGCGCACAGGCGCGCAAACTGGGTTACACCGAACGCGAAGTGCTCGACGTCGGCCAGCATTTCGACTGGAACGACCTGGCGCGCTCCGCCGCAGGCATGTCGCTGTTCGCCACCCGGCGGCTGATCGACCTGCGCCTGCCCACCGGCCGCCCCGGCATCGAAGGGGCCAAGGCGATCAACGCGTTCTGCGCCGATCCGCCGCCCGACGTCACCTTGCTGATCACCGCGATGGAATGGAGCAACAAGCACGACGGTGCCTGGAGCAAGAAGCTCGACGCCAGCGGCACGATGGTGGTGTTCAACGCGCCGCGGCCGGACCAGTGGGGCGCATGGATCACCGCACGGCTCGCTGCGCATGGGCTGTCCGCCACCCCCGATGCCGCCGCCCTGCTGGCCGAACGCGTCGAAGGCAACCTGCTCGCCGCCGCGCAGGAAGTGGACAAGCTCGCCGTGCTGCACGGCGAGGGCCGCATCGACGCCGCCGAGATGGAAAACCTGGTCGCCGACAGCGCCCGCTACGACGTGTTCAAGCTCACCGATGCCGCTTTCGTCGGCGACGGCGCGCGCGCACTGCGCATCCTCGCCGGGCTGCGCTCCGAGGGCGACGAGCTGCTGGCGTTGATGGGCTGGCTGGTCAATCAATTGCAGCTCGCCTTGCGCCTGGCCAATGCCAGCGACCTGTCGGCGCAGTTCCGCAGCGAACATCTGTGGCAGGCGCGCGAACAATTGTTCCGCAAGGCCCTGCGCCGCGCCCCGCGCGATCACTGGCTGCAATGCCTGGCCCGGGCGTCGCGCATCGACCGCATGGTCAAGGGCCGCGAGCAGGGCAACCCGTGGCAGGAAGCCGAACGGCTGATCGCCGCCATTGCCGAACCGCGCGCCGCCAAAGCGCTCGCATGACCGCTCCCTCTGGGAGGGTTGGGGAGGGGTAAAGCTCTTGCCACACACCACAAACAAGCCCCTGGCCGTCTTCGGCGGCACCTTCGACCCGGTGCACCTCGGCCACCTCAGCGTGGCGTGGGAAGCGGCCGAACTGCTCGATGCCGAAGTGCGCCTGCTGCCGGCCAGCGTGCCGCCGCATCGCGACGCGCCGGTCGCTTCGGCAGCGCAGCGCGTGGCGATCCTGCGTGCCGCGTTGCAAGGCCAGTCGCGGCTCACGCTGGACACGCGCGAGCTGGATCGGGCGGGCCCGTCCTGGACCATCGATACCTTGCACGAATTGCGTGCGGAGCAGGGTGAACGTCCGTTGGTGCTGCTGCTTGGCGCCGACGCGTTTGCGGGCCTTGCCACGTGGCATCGCTGGCACGAGTTGTTCGACGTGGCACACATCGGCGTGCTGAGCCGGCCAGGCGTCTCCGCGCGCTTGCCCGATGAACTGGAACGCGAAGTGGCCGATCGTCGCGTGGCCGAAGCTTCCGACCTGCGTGCGCTGCCCGCCGGCAAAGTCATCGAGCTGGCCGTGACACCACTGGAAATCTCCGCGACCCGCATCCGCGAATTGCTCGCCGCCGGACGCGACCCACGCTATCTGTTGCCGGCGGGGTTGTTCGACGATCCCGCGCTGCTGGCGCCGTACCGGCGTTAAGCCGCAACCGCCCAGACACTGTTGGCGCCGCCGGCGCGAACGCGCCGCGCTGTCGCACGTGCCAGCGAAGCGAAGCCGATCGCCAGTGCGCGCGGGATACCGGATATCAGGACGTTGCCAGTTGCGCCGTCACGTCGTTGATCGAATCACGGATGCGCTTGCTGAACACCGAATCCTCGTGATGAATCAGCAGCAGTCGCTCGGTGGCGCGGGTCATCGCCACGTAGAGCAGGCGTGCCTCGTCGGCTTCGGACTGGCCTTCCTTGGGCAGGCCGCCGATGCCGGGGATGATCACGAACGGGAATTCCAGGCCCTTGCTGGAATGCATGGTCACCAGCTTGACGCTGTCCTCGACCACGAACAGGGTCTGCTTGCCGGCGTTGTCGGCGAGGCGGCTGGGAATGTCCAGGCGCTTGAGTACCTCTTGCAGCTTCTCGCCCTCCCACTGGTTGCGGTAGATCACCGCCATGTCGGACCAGGGGCGACCATGGGCGTGCTCGTCGCGAAGGCGGGCGATCAGCACGTCCATCTGCGCGCGGGCGGTGTCGGTGCGCACCAGCTCGGGCACGGCGCCGCGGCGGCCGGCGCTTTCCGGCGCGATCAGCGGCACGCCGTCGCCGTCATCCTCGTCGCTGCGCGAGGCCAGCAAATCCTGTGCGAAGACGCGTGCGACCGAGAGGATTTCCAGCGTGTTGCGATAGTTGAGCTTGAGGATGGTGGTGCGACCCTGCGCCTGCACGCCGAGGCTTTTCCAGCTGATCTTGCGGCGATCCGGGTTGCCGTAGATGTTCTGCGCGTCGTCGTACAGCACCAGCAGTGAATTGGTGGCCGGGTCGATCATCTGCACGATCAGCTTGTACCATTCCGGCTCGAAGTCGTGGCCCTCGTCGACCAGCACGGCGCCGTACTGGGCGCGCGGGATCTGGCCGCGGTCCACACCGGCGATCACCGCCGGCGGCAACGCCTCGACGAAGGCCTTGCCGCTGCCCGGCGGCAGCGGCTCGTTGTAGGCCACCAGCATCTTGCGGCACCACTTGTGGAAGTTGTAGACCTGCACCTTCTCGCCGAGGCCGCGTTCGCCGATCAGCTGTTCCAGCCGCGCCGCCAGCGTCTTGTTGTAGCAAAGCACCAGGATCGGCCTGGACATCTCGCGCGCGAGCTGCATCGCGCGAAAGCCCAGGATCATCGTCTTGCCGGAACCGGCGACGCCGTGGATGATCCGGTGTTCGTCGCCGATCGAGCGGGCGAGCTGCTCCTGCTGCGCATCCATCACCTTGATCAGGTCGGGGATCTCCAGCGGGCGCACGGCGGCATCGGTGGGGCCGAACAGGCCGAACTGGCCACTGCCGGCTTCCACGCGCAACTCCGGGAACAGGTGCCAGCGCACGCGGTCGATCTGCGGCAGGGTCAGCGCCACCGGATACACCTGCGGGAACATCGCCCACAATCGCTCCTGGAACGCCTCGGCCTCGACCGTCTCGTACAGTTCGTCGCGGCAGATCACCAGATGCTCGGGCAGCACCTCGCCCAGTGCGCCCTCGTCGAACTGCTTGCGGGTGATGTTGGCCAGCACCACGCCCCAGCCCCACGGCATGATCAGCTTGCCGGCGTGGCGCGAACCTTCCGGATGGCGCAGCGCCGGATCGCGCTCCAGCACCACGCCGATCTCCAGCGCGTAGGCGCGCGCCTGCAGCAGGGGGCTGGTCTCCTTTACCAGGCCGCGTTCGGTGATCAGGGTGAACTGGGTGCTGTCGGCATGGCGGATGGTGTCGGCCTTCCAGTCCTTCACCTCCAGCACCAGCAGGCCGCGGCGCGGATGGAACACGACGAAGTCCGGGTGGCGCTGCTTCAACCCGACCGGCACGTCGTACCACAGCAGGTAGTCGTCCTCGAGCTTCTGTTCGAGGCGCTCGGAAACGCGCTTCTCGCCGCCGGTCATGCGCGGCAGACAGCTGTTTCGGGTCGGAATAAGCGTAGCCATCCGGCGTCCAATGAGTTTCAATCCCTGAAAGTAGCGAAACGCGGTGGCCTGTCAACGTTTGAAGTTTCACTGGGCCGGGGTCGATACCTCGACAGCGCAGCCGACAGGAGCGAAGCGGCGTGGCCCAGTGGATGCGCGCCGGCACGCGCCTGCCGGGCCGGACGCAGGGAGTGAGAGGAACGCATGCATATCGAAACCCTGTCGTTGATCAGTGCACTGCAGTCGCTGGCGTTGGCCGCGATGATGTGGGCAGGTACCCGAAGCAGGCCGGGACACGCGCACGCCAGCTTGTTGTTGCGCGCCGCGGCGCTGGCGGTCGAGTCGCTGGGCTGGGGCGCGCTGGCCTTGCAGGCCTGGTTGTCGCCGGCGCAGATACTGCTTGGCGGCAACGCCTTCAACCTGATCGCCCAGGGCATGGGCGTGATCGCCTTGCGCATGCTGCTCGGCGAGTCGCTGCGCTGCCGGCTGGTGGTGGTGATCGGCGTCGTTGGCTACCTGGGCGTGGCGTGGTTCGGTCTGGTCGACCCGAACTATCGTTGGCGCGTGCTGTGGGGCTCGGTGGCGATCATGGCCAACATCCTGCTGCAGGTGCAGGCGCTGATGGCAGGCCGCTCGCGGGCGCGCGCGGTGCTGCTGGTGACGTGCACGATGTCCGCGCTGCTGCTGGTCTGGCGTTGCGGACAGTTGTGGCTGGGGCCCGGCTTGCCCGGCGGCCTCAGCGAACCCAGCGCGATCAACTACTTCTACATATTGTTCGCCGGCATGCAGCCGCTGTTCGCCAGCGTCGCCTTCCTGCTGCTCTACAACGAAATCCTGCAGCGCGAACTGCATCTGCTGGCGCGGCTGGACGCCCTGACCGGAGTGAACAACCGCCTCGCCCTGACCGAAGCGGCCGGTCGTCTCATGCGACGGGCGGGGCAGCTGGGCCAGTCGATGGGCGTGCTGCTGGTTGATGCCGACCATTTCAAGAGCGTCAACGACCGCTTTGGCCACGCGGTGGGCGACAAGGTCTTGCGCGAACTGGTGTCGAACATTCGCGCCAGGTTGCGCGCCAACGATGTGATCGGCCGGATCGGTGGCGAGGAGTTCGTGGTACTGGCGCCGGATGCCACGCTGCAGGACGCGCTGGCGCTGGGTGAACGGATCCGGGCGACGGTGGAGCGCACCCCGCTGCTGATCGATGGGCAGACCCTGCAGCTCACCGTGTCCATTGGCGTGACCGTGGTCGCACTCGACGAAGGCGATTTCGCCACGGTGCTGCGGCGAGCCGATACGGCGTTGTATGCCGCCAAGCGCGCAGGCCGCAACCAGGTCATGGCGTCGTCCGGCACCGAATCCGCATGCGAAACCGGGGCAATGTTGTCGAGGTAGGCGACCTCGCCGGCTGCATCGGCCAGCGGATGCGCTGGCCGATGCAGCCGGTCAGCGCAAGCCGGGATCGACCTGAGTCCAGTCGAGCAACTGTCCGGGCGACATATCCATCCGCCGGCACGCGCGGCTGGCGATGCCGTCTTTCAAGGCGGCGCGGAACATCGGCGCGATCGACCACAGCGCATGCGCCGCCAGCCTTGCCTGGCGTTGTTGCCGCGGTGTCCGCCCCAGCAGCCGGGTTGCCCAGTCCGGCAGCAGCGCCGCTCCCGCGTGCAGGAACAGATCGCGCGACAGGCCGGCGACGGGCACCGGCAGATGCACCCTGGAGAGCAGGTCGAGCACGACGCGCGAGCGCTCGGTACAGACCAGTTCGGGCTGGATGCGGCGGAAGTATTCGATGACCTCGCGCTCGCATGCCGGCACCTTGCTGGCGCCGAGCGCCTCGGCGATTCGCCGCACTTCGTCGTAATAGCGATCGGCGGCGCCGGGCGGCAGCGCAACATGGCTGTAGCGACGGTAGCCCTGCAGGAAACTGCAGGCCTCGGTGACGTGCACCCAGGTCAGAAGTTGCGGATCGTCGGCGGCATACGGACGTCCGTCTTCGCCGTGCCCGGTGATGTGCGCGTGGATCTGCCGGACGTGCGTGATCAACGCTTCGGCCTGTGCCGACGGCGCGTAGGTGGTGCCGCCGACGAACGCCGTGGTGCGCCGCAGCCGGCCGACCAGGTCGCCGCGGAAATTGGAATGGTCCCAGACGCCGGCCAGCGCCAGCGGGTGCAAGGTCTGCAGCGTCAGCGCCGCCAGGCCGCCGGCCAGCATCCCCGGGAAATCCGAATGCACGCGCCACGTCGCGCTATCGGGCCCGAACAGGCCGGGGTCGCCGTGCGGGTGATCGTAGTCGAGGCTGCCGCTGTCGGCGCGCGGGAACGCGTGCAGCACCCAATGCCGGATCGCGCCGCGCAACGGGCTGAGCGGTTCGCGGGCGATTCGGGCGAGAAAACTCGGCGGCGACGGCATGCCGCCATTGTAGTCGGACGGCGCCTCCGCACCGGCTCCTTGCGCCGAGTCGATGGATTCACGCGGCCAGCGTGGCATCCAGCGTGATGGTGGCCTTCAGTACCTTGGAAACCGGGCAGCCGAGCTTGGTCGCCTGCGCGATCTTCTCGAACGCAGCCGCATCGGCGCCGGGCACTTTGGCCTTGCAGACCAGGTGCACCGCGGTGATCGAGAAGCCGTCGCCATCCTTGTCGAGCGTGACCACCGCGCTGGTATCGATGCTGTCGGCGGTCAGGCCGGCGTTGCCCAGTTCGAGCGAGAGCGCCATCGAGTAGCAGCCGGCGTGCGCGGCGGCGATCAATTCCTCCGGATTGGTGCCGGGGCCGTCCTCGAAGCGGGACCTGAAACCGTACGGTGCTTCGCGCAGCACGCCGGTTTCCGTGGAGATCGTACCCTTGCCCTCCTTGATGTTGCCGGACCAATGGGCGGATGCTGATTTCTTCGGCATGGAATGCTCCTGCTGCGGGTGGACGAGCGGGTTCCCACTATGCCGACCGTTTCATTCACAGGATGCGAATGCTTCGCCGGCCGGATTTCACGCAGGCTATCCGCACAGATCGTATGCTCGCCGATCCACCTTTCCCGTCGGGGCCACATGCCGCCTGTCATCCAGCACGATCGCACTGCCCATCGCTTCCACACCCTGGTTGACGGTGTCGAGGGCGTGCTCGATTACACCCTCGGTGCCGGCGTGATGACGATCACCCACACCGGCGTGCCGTCCGCCATCGGCGGTCGCGGTGTCGCCGCTGCGCTGACCGTGGCGGCGATGGCAGCGGCGCGCGCGGAAGCCTGGAAGGTGGCGCCGGCGTGTTCGTATGCCGCCCGGTGGATGCAGCAGCATCCGGAGTACCACGACCTGCTCGCCTGAAGCTGCCTTATGATCGGTGCATGGTCGGCATGGCGGCATGCCCGCGGAGATGGCCCAGATGCACCCGTCCGAGTCATCCGCGATCACGAACGCGCGCCGGCAGAGGCGCGCATGAACAAGCCATCGGGTACGGCGGCGGGTAGAGTGAAGCGACGCCGGGGATGGCGGCCATGGAATTTCGTGAAGGGCCGCCCATGGATGATCACGTCGCTGGGCATTTTCGTGGTGCTGGTTGCCGCCTTGTTCGCTGGCGGGATGCAGTTGGCCAGCGCGGTATTGCTCGGATTCGACCTGGCCGCGCTGGTATTCCTGGGCATGTGCGCGTCCCTGTTCAACAAGGCCACGCCGGCCACCATGCGCGTCCAGGCGCAGGCAATCGACACCGGGCACTGGGGGGTGCTGTGGGGTGGCGTGGTGTTGTCGGCGGTGGTGCTTGGCGCGCTGGCGAACGAGTTGCACGCGGCCAGCAGCGGCGGGGTGCTGGCGCTGGTGTTGGGGGTGGTGAGCGTGATCCTGAGCTGGCTGTTCCTCAACGTGATGTTCGCGATCCACTACGCGCATGGCTATTACGGGGATTTCGGCGATCAGCACACCGGCCTGGAATTTCCAGAAACCCCCAGGCCCGACTACTGGGACTTCGCATATTTCTCCATCGTGATCGGCATGACCTTCCAGGTCTCCGACGTGCAGATCACCAGCAATTACCTGCGCCGCGTAGTGCTGCTGCACAGCGTGATCGCGTTCTTCTTCAACGTGTTCATCATCGCGATCACGGTCAATATCGTGGCCGGGCAGGGCGGCTAGCGGCATCGCGTTGGCCGGGTTGGCGCCGGTGTAACTTCCGGCAGGCGAACGGCGAATGAGGGATGGAGACGACGTGCTGTCTCCATCCCTCTCTTGCCAGGACTTCCCATGAACGTTCGCCTTGCCGCACTGCTTGCCGCCGCCATGACCTTCGGTTTGGCCGCTACCACCTCGTTCGCGCAGGACGCGATGACCGCCGGTTCCAGCCCCGCGATGTCGCGCGATGCAATGCACCAGGATTCCATGAAGCACGACTCGATGAAGCATGGCGCCATGAAAGGCGACTCCATGAAGCACGACTCGATGAAGTCCCGCTCGATGAAGCATGACGCCATGAAGAAGACTTCGATGAAGCACGACTCCATGAAAATGGGTTCCATGAAGCACGACGCCATGAAAGGCGATTCGATGAAGAAGGACGGGGCGATGGACGCCGGTCACTGAGCCCGTTCGGCTCTGGAGCGGGAGAGCTGGACGGCTCTCCCGCTCGCGCTCGATGTCAATCGGGAAAGGATCATGCACATAGCGACTCGCACGCCGGTCTGGTCCGATTGGGCGGCGCTGCCGCTGGGCTGGTGATCGGACTCGGCTTCATGGCGCACGGCTGGGCCAGGTTCAGCCGCGGCCCGGACCAGTTCGCCGACCTGCTGCACTGGATCGCGTACCGCTGCCGCACCTGACTGCCTGGTTGGTCACGCTGCTGGAGTTTTCCACCGGGCTGGCCATGTTCGTGGGTGCCTTCGTCGTGCTCAGATCCGGGCTTATCTGCAGGCCCTGCGCCGCGCATACTTGATCGCCCGCCCATCATCAGGTATCGCGCATGACTTCGTCCTTCGCCAGCCGGCTCGGCATCGAGCATCCGTTGATCCAGGCGCCGATGGCCGGCTCGACACCGCCGGAACTGGTGGCGGCGGTATCCAGCGCGGGCGGCCTGGGCTCGCTGGGTGCCGGCTATCTGGAGCCGCAGGCGATTCTCGACCAGGCGGCGCAGATCCGCGCGCTCAGCAGCCAGCCCCATGCCATCGGCCTGTTCGTGCTGCCGGACGAATTCGAGGCCGACATGGCGGCGGTGGCGAAGGCCCGTGAACAGCTCGATGCATTGATGGCGCGCGAGGGCCTGGACGTGCGCACCAGTCTGCCGCAACGCTGGGCGCCGCGCTTCTCCGACCAGTTTGCGGCGTTGTGCGAGGCGCGCCCGGCGGTGGCGAGTTTCGCGTTCGGCGTGATCAGCCCCGCGCAGATGCGGGAGTTGCATCAACGCGACATGTACGTCATCGGCACCGCGACCACGGTGGCCGAGGCGCGTGCCTGGGCCGATGCCGGGGCCGACGCGGTGTGCCTGCAGGGGGCCGAGGCCGGTGGCCATCGCGGCACTTTCCTGCACAAGGCCGAGGACGCGATGATCGGCCTGTTCGCGCTGCTGCCGCTGGCCGTGCGTGCGGTCGACATTCCGGTGATCGCCTCCGGTGCGATCATGGATGGCCGCGGCATGCTGGCGGCCGAAGTGCTCGGCGCGGTGGCCAGCCAGCTCGGTACCGCCTTTCTCGCCTGTCCGGAATCTTCGGCGGCCGCGGCATGGAAGCGGGATCTGCCGCAGGCCGAGGAACACCAGGTCACGACCATACTCGGGTTCTCCGGGCGCGCGGCGCGTGGCCTGCGCAACCGCTTCGTCGAGGCCATGCCGGAGGCGGTCCAGGGCCTGCCATATCCGGTGCTGAACGCGCTCACTGCACCGTTGCGACGCGCCGCCGCCGCCGCCGGCCGCGGCGACCTGCTGTCCGAATGGTGCGGTCAGGCCGCCGCCCTGGTCCGGCCGCAGCCTGCGGGCGAACTGGTCGCGCGGTTGATGCACGAATACCGGCTGGCCCGCCGCGCCATTGCCGTGGGCGGCCAGACAACCCCTTGACGGCCGGGCGGTTATACTGCGCCAGCGCCATTTCGCGCTGCTCCCATGCATCGAGGCTCTTTCTCTTGAGTACTGCCCGTACGAACAAGTCCGTCACCACGGCCACCTTGCGCAAGTCGGTCATCGACGCGCTCGAAGAATTGAAAGCCAAGGATGTGCGCGAAATCGACGTTCGCGGCAAAACCTCCATCGCCGACCTGCTGGTGATCGCCTCCGGCACCTCCGCCCGTCACGTCAAATCCATCGCCGACGAAGTCGGCAAGTTCGCGAAGAAGGCGGGCGTGATGCCGCTGGGCGTGGAAGGCGAGACCGAAGGCGAATGGGTGCTGGTCGATCTGGGCGACGTGATCGTCCACGTCATGCTGCCGCGTATCCGCGAGTTCTACGGCCTGGAGCGGTTGTGGACAGTGGGCGACCACGGGCACGAAGTCGACGAAGCCCAGGCCAGCTGACGCTCTTCCTTCTCCCTGTCGGGGGATGCGCAAGGGGCCGACCAAGGACGTGATCCGGAAACGGATGAGAGCGGGTGTTCGCGGAATGGTTGATCGAAGAACGTCTTTGATGTGGGTTCCGCGACAGCGTGACCCCTCACCTCAATCCTCTCCCCACGAGGGAGAGGAGGCGAACGAGGGCGCTGCGCGCCAGTGTTTGTTTGCCCGACGGCAATCATGCGCGCGCGGCTGATTGCCGTCGGGGAGCGCATGCCCGGCTGGGTGGCCGAGGGTTTCGCCGAATACCGCAAGCGGCTGTCGCACGAATTGCCGCTGGAACTGATCGAACTGAAACCCGGCACCCGTGGCAAGGGGCGCGACGACGCACGGGCTATCCAGGACGAGGGCGCGGCGATACTCGCGGCCCTGCCGCACGACATCCATGTGATCGCGCTCGATGGTCGCGGCAAGACCTGGTCGAGCGAGGAGCTGGCCGAACAGCTGGCGAAATGGCGCATGTCCGGGCGCGACCTGGCGTTCCTGATCGGCGGCCCGGACGGCCACGCGCCCGAGGTGCTGGCGCGCGCCGACCAGCGCTGGTCGCTGGGTGCGCTGACCCTTCCGCACATGCTGGTGCGGCTGGTGCTGGCCGAGCAGTTGTATCGGGCGACCACGATCATGGCGGGACATCCGTATCATCGGGGGTGAAGCGGGCACGGCGAACAAGGCGTGCGGAGTATCGGAGGCGATATGCTTCGTTCGTTCCCCATTCCCGGACAGTTCTCATGCCCCATCACATCCGCCAAGCCACCGCCCTCGATCTCGACACGCTGGCACCGCTGTTCGACGCCTATCGCCAGTTCTATGGCCAGCCGGCCGATCTGGCGCGGGCGCACGACTTTCTGGCCGAGCGCATTCGCCAGCATGAGTCGGTGATCCTGCTGGCGCATGGCGACCGCGGTGAGGGGTTGGGTTTCACCCAGCTCTATCCGCTGTTTTCGTCGGTGCGCACCGTGCGCACCTGGTTGCTCAACGACCTGTTCGTCGCCGCGTCGGCACGTCGACAGGGCGTGGCGGCAGCCCTGGTGAGCGCCGCGACCGAGCATGCCCGGGCGCTGGGCGCGGCCGGCCTGTCACTGTCGACGGCGCTGGACAACGCCCCTGCGCAGGCGCTGTACGAATCGCTGGGCTGGCAGCGCGACCGGCAATTCTGCGAATACAACCTCAGCCTGTGAGCCGCGCCACCGTCGACGGAAACGCCATGCTTCACCTCGCCTCGCAATCGCCGCGTCGTCGACAGTTGCTGCAACAGCTTGGCGCGGATTTCAGCGTGCTCGATGTCGAGGTTGCAGAACGGCGCGTCGCCGGGGAGTTGCCGCAGGATTACGTGAGCCGGGTCGCGCGCGACAAGGCGCGTGCCGGGCTGGCCAGCCTGGGTCAGGCGGCAGATGCCGTGGTGCTCGGGGCGGACACGGAAGTGGTGCTGGATGACGAGGTATTCGGCAAGCCGCAGGACGCCGACGATGCCGCCGCCATGTTGCGACGCCTGTCGGGGCGAACGCATGCGGTGATCTCGGTCGTGTGGCTGGTGGAAGCCTTGCGGGAAGCATCCGTGGCGTGCGTCTCGCAGGTGCGCTTCGCGCCGCTGGACGAATCGACCATCGCCACCTACGTGGCCACCGGCGAGCCATTCGGCAAAGCCGGTGCCTATGCGATCCAGGGCCGCGGCGCGACCCTGGTCGAACATCTCGATGGCAGTTATTCCGGCGTGATGGGGCTGCCGCTGTTCGAGACGGCGCGATTGCTGCGTCAATTCGACGTCAGGACAGCTTGAACGGTTCAGCCGGGCAGGTTGATCGTGACGAACCAGGGCAGCACGGCAAGCAGATTGTTGAGGCCGTGGGCCAGTACGGCCGGCCAGATCGAAGCCGAATGCAAGCGCAGCCAGGCCAGCAGCAAGGCCAGCAGGGTCAGGTCGGGCAAGCCGTACCACTGGAACTGCAAGCCCGGCAAATGGATCAGTGCGAACACCAGCGAGGTGAGCGCGACCGCCCAGCCAACACGGCAGCGCCGCAGCAACGCCGACAGCAGCACGCCGCGAAACAGCAATTCCTCCACCAGCGGACCCACTGTCACCACCAACACGGTCAACGGGATGCGCAGCCCCGGCGGCGTATTGCCGCCGAGTTGCTGGATGTCCTGGGTCAGCGTGCGGCCCTGCGCCAGCAGTTCGGTCATCAGGCCGCCAAGCAAGGGCGCGAACAGCCCGACCAGTACGGCCAGCGCGAAGAACATCGCATGCCGTGGCGGCGTGAAGCCGAAACCGGGAGGCCGCGCCAGCGACCATAGCAACGGCCATTTCCGGCGCGCCAGCAGCATGGTCAGCGTTGCGGCCACGCTCAGCGAAAACATCGCCAGCAAGGCCTGCATGGCAGGTCGCTGCAGCATCGAGTGCATCGCGGCATCGAGGCCCTGCGCGGGATCACCGATCAGCGCGATCGCGCCGATCACCACCGCGGCCAGGGCGCCCACGGCGAGCTGCAGTCCGAAATACGTGACGATCAGGCCTGCGGCGACACCCGGGCCGGGACCGCGTTCACTGGCGGGAAAGGCCAACATCGCCGGCGACAGGTTGCCGGACGTGTCCTCCATGGCATGCGTCGTGGTCGTTCCGCTCATCCGACCAGCAAGGCGCGGCCGACGCCGACGCATGCCATCAGCAGCAAGGCGATCCAGCTGAACATGGCAAGTCCGAAGCCCGGGCCGCGTTTGGCCGGATCCTTGAGATAGGCCAGCGCGTACCACACGCGTCCCAGCAGCCAGAGCAGGCCTGCCACGCCGGCCCAGCCGCTGAAGCCGTAGTTCGCGGCCAGCCACAACGTCGGCAGGAACATCACCGTCTGCTCCAGCGTGTTCATCTGCACCCGATAGGCGCGCTCGAAGCCGGGATGACCACTGGTCGCCGGTGCCTTGATGTCGTACTTGCCGCGAGCGTGGCCGACGGCCCACATCGTGCCGAGCAGGAGCAGCACGGTGAGCAGGGTAACCAGGGCAGGCAGATGGGTCATGCTGAAATCCTCACAAAGGGTCGCCTACTTTAGCGGCAGTGCACGCCTGGCGTTGCCATGGGCAGCAGGCTATCGTCGCCACGCGGCATCACGGCGGGTCTTCAGTCAGCGGGAGAACGTATGGATTGGCGAAAAGGTGGCAGCAGCAGCAACGTCGAGGTCGACAGTGGCGGCGGTGGCGGGGGGCGACGCTTTGGCGGCGGTCGCGGCATGGGCCTGGGCACGATCGTGGTGCTGGCGATCATCGGCTGGGTCTTCTTCAAGAATCCGCTGGCCCTGCTGGATCAGGGCGGCGTTCCATCCGGCTCGGCCGTGCAGAACAGCACGCCGGCGCAGGTCGATCCGGAGCAGAAGGATTTCGTCAGCGCGATCCTGCATTCGACCGAGCAGACCTGGGGAGCGATTTTCCAGGCCAAGGGCATGACCTACGTCGACCCCAAACTGCATCTGTTCAGCGGTGGCGTGAATACCGCTTGCGGTGGCGCGACCACGGCGGTGGGGCCGTTCTACTGTCCGGGCGACCAGAAGGTCTACCTCGACGTGGCGTTCTTCCGGCAGTTGCAGGACGAACTGCACTCCTCCGGCGACTTCGCGCGGGCCTACGTGATTGCGCACGAGGTCGGCCATCACGTGCAGAAGTTGACCGGCGTGTTCGACAAGGTCGACGCGGCACGCCGCCGCGGCGCGCCGATGGACGGCGCCGACGGCCTGTCCGTACGGCAGGAACTGCAAGCCGACTGCTATGCCGGCGTGTGGGCCAACCACAGCCAGCAGGAGCTCAACTGGTTGCAACCGGGCGATATCGAGGAGGCGCTGAACGCCGCCAGCCACATCGGCGACGACACGCTGCAGCAGCAGGCGCAGGGCCGCGTGCGGCCGGATACGTTCACCCACGGCACCTCGGCGCAACGCGTGAAGTGGTTCAAGGCCGGCTTCGGCAGCGGCGACATGGACCGGTGCAACACCTTCGCCGGCGAGCCCTGAAGCTTTCCGTTCCCCCTCTCGCGTCCTGACGAGGGAGGGCAGAGTGGCCGCTGCTCTCATCCTCGTCCAGACAGGAACCAGCTTCCTTCGCCCAACTCGCCCTGGGTACGGCGCCATGTCCGCGCCCAGTCAAATCAGCACCCCTGCTCAACCGTCACGCAACACTCTAGAATCCGCAGGCTGCGTGCCTCGGGGTGCGCCCTGGTCGATTCGATGCAACATCCCTGTCTGCGCTGCGGTGCCTGCTGTGCTCACTTTCGCGTGGCGTTCCACTGGTCGGAGACCGAAGCCTCCCTCGGCGGCGGCGTGCCGTTGGAACTCGTCGAGAAGCTCGATCCGCATCGTGTGGTGATGCGTGGTACCTACGCCGAACCGGCGCGTTGCGTTGCCTTGCAGGGTGTCGTCGGCACAGCCGCGCATTGCGGCATCTATACCCAACGACCTTCCGTGTGCCGCGAAGTGCAGCCGTCGTGGGAATTCGGGACGATCAGCCCGCAGTGCGACAAGGCGCGGCTTGCGCACGGCATGGCCGTGCTGGCGCCGCAGGACTGGCTCGATCCGTTCACTTCCGGCGAGCTGCCGATGCCGCAAAGCGCCTGAGCGCCAATGGATATCCACGGCCGACCGGCCCATGTCGATGCCGGCCTCGATGCGTCTGCAAACTCCGGTTCGCAAGCGACTCCTACGACGACCGGGACAGCGCAGGCAGGCCGAGGCCGAACCGTAGCGGGTCGAGCAGGGCGCCATAGCGTGCCGCGCGTGCGGTATCGCGCTGCAGTGGCTGGCGCACCTGGGCGGCGCTGGCGGTGCGTACGCTGCGCGTCGCCCGGTGGTAGTCGAGGCAGGCCGGGTCGAACGGCAAATCGCAGAAGGCCAGCAACGCGCGGATCTCGCGCTCCGGTTCGGCCAGCAGCGCTTCGTAGTGCTGGATGCGGATGCGCTGCGGCGCCGCTGCGTGCCATGCGCCCATGATCCGCTCGTAGTCGCGGATATAGGCGGCGATGTCGGTGAGCGTGCAGGCGAAGTGCGGCAGCCGGTAGAACTGCTGCTTGTAGCAGGACCAGCCGGCTTCGAGCGCATCGCGGCGGGCGTCGACAATGTGTGCGCCGGGCAACATCGCGCCGAGCACGCCGGCCAGCAGCCAGTTCGACGGCAGCTTGTCGGTGTGCCGCGACTTGCGGCGGCGCCAGCGTGCAGTGAATTGCAGATAGCGTCGGCCCAGCCGTTGCCAGTCGTCGGCACTGGCGGCACCGATCCATCGCAGCAGCGGCTGGCCGCGGCGCGAGGATTCCTCGCTCAGTACTCGTTCGAGATCCGGCAACTCGCTGGCGCCTTCGACCTCGGCATGGGCGGCGAGGATCTGCTCGAACAGGGTGGAGCCGGAACGTGGCAGGCCGACGATGAAGATCACTTCGCGGCCGAGGGTCGGATCCGGGGGCGGGGGCAACGGCGATGAAGCGGCCAGCATCGCGTCGGCGTGTGCGTGGAATGCGCCGGCGTTCCACGCTGCCTGCTGCCGCAGAAGTGCGTTGGCCGCATTCAGCGCAGCGAACGCCTGTTCGTGCTGCCCGTGGTCTTCATATGCCTTGCCCAGCGCGAAGCCCATCGCGATGCGGTCGGTCATCTGCGTTCCATTCCGGCGCAGCGCTGCGGCCAGTTGTTCGCAATCGGCCTTCGACAACGGCCGCGTCTTCATGTTGGCCAGTCCGCGCCAGGCGTCGCCGCAGGCCGGGTGCAACGCCAGGGCGGTGCGGTAGCGTGCGTCGGCCTCGTCGAAGCGACCGGCATGCACGAGGGCGTCGCCGAGCAGGATATGTGCCGGCAGGAAGTCCGGCGCCAGCGCGCTTGCCTGCAGCAATGCCCCGATCGCCGACTCGGTATCGCCATGCCCTTGCAGGTTGCGCCCGAGGTTGAACCACGGCATCGGTGCTTCCGGCGCCAGCGCGCAGGCCTGCCGCCAGCAGGCGAAGGCCGCGTCCATGTCGCCGGCGGCCTGCAGTGCGTTGCCGAGGTCGGAATGGGCCAGGGCGTAATCGGGCCATTGCGCGATGGCCCGCTGCAGCATGGCCCGCGCGTCCTCGTGGCGGTGGGTGCGGGTGTGCAGGATGCCATACAGGCGCAGCGCTTCGGGGTGTTCCGGTGTCGTCGCCAGCACGCTGTCCAGCGCCCGCAAGGCGGCATCGACAGCGCCGTCGCGGATGGCGTGCGCCGCTGCCTGCAACTGTTGCAGGGCGACTGGTTCGAGGCCATCGAGTCGTGGTTCGGTGCCGCCGCAGGAAGTGTGCTTGGTGGTGGAACGGGGCATGCGATGGTTTCGCGGTGACGGCGACCCACCGATGTTACGTTGCCGCCGCACCGCTTGCCGAGCGGTGCGGCGCGGAACGCTTACTTGCGGCGTGGTGGCTTGCCGCCGGCAGGCCGCGGCTTGGAGCCGCCGGGTTTTCTGAAGCCGCCCGGCTTGTGCGCCGGCGGCGAGCTGGTGCCGGTGTCGCTGCCGTCCCATTCGTGGATGCGCAACTGCTGTTGCACCACCCACACCTTTTTCAGGTGTTCGAACACTTCCTTGGGCATGCCGTCGGGCAGGTCGATCAGGCTGTAGTGATCGCGGATGCTGAGGCGGCCGATGTACTGGCTTTCCAGTCCGGCCTCGTTGGCGATCGCACCGATGATGTTGCCCGGCTTCACGCCATGCTCGTGGCCGACCTCGATGCGGTAGGTGCGTTTGCCTTCCTCGGTGGCGTGGGCGCGCACCGGGCGCTGGCCGAACTCGCGCGGCGGGGTGCCCTCGTGGGCGCGCGGCTCGTGCGCACGCGGCGTGTGCTCGCGCGGCGCGCGGGCATCGTTGCGTTCGCGCGGTGCGCGGTCATTGCGCTCGCGCGCGGCAGGCTCGTATTTCTCGCGTTTCGGTGGTGGCGCGAGCAGCAGCGGCTGGTCGCCCTGGGCGATGCGCGCCAGCGCGGCGGCGATCTCGATCGCCGGCACGTTGTGTTCCTGCTCGTACTGCTCGATCAGCTGCTGGAACTGGCCCAGGTCTTCCCGGCCCAGCATGTCGGTGATGCGTTGCTTGAACTTGCCGATGCGCACGTCGTTGACCACATCGACCGACGGCAGCTGCATCTGCTCGATCGGCTGGCGGGTGGCGCGCTCGATCGCGCCGAGCATGCCGCGCTCGCGCGGGCTGACGAACAGGATCGCCTCGCCGCTGCGCCCGGCGCGACCGGTGCGGCCGATGCGGTGCACGTAGCTCTCGGTGTCGTACGGGATGTCGTAATTGAAGACGTGGCTGATGCGCTCCACGTCGAGGCCGCGCGCGGCCACGTCGGTGGCGACCAGGATGTCGAGCTTGCCGTCCTTCAGCTGCTGGATCACCCGCTCGCGCTGCGGCTGGGCGATGTCGCCGTTGATCGCGGCGGCGGCCAGGCCGCGCGCCTGCAGCTTGCCGGCCAGTTCCTCGGTGGCCTGCTTGGTGCGCGCGAAGATGATCATCGCGTCGAACGGCTCGGCCTCCAGGATGCGCGTCAACGCATCGAGCTTGTGCATGCCGCTGACGAACCAGTAGCGCTGGTGGATGTTCGCCGCGGTGGTGGTGGAGGACTTGATGGTGACCTCGACCGGATCCTTCAGGTGCCGCTGCGCGATCTTGCGGATCACCGTCGGCATGGTCGCCGAGAACAGCGCGACCTGGCGCTCGGGCGGGGTCGCCTGCAGCACCTTCTCGACGTCGTCGATGAAGCCCATGCGCAGCATCTCGTCGGCTTCGTCGAGCACCAGGTACTTCAGCTCGGAAAGATCCAGCGTGCCCTTGTTCATGTGATCGATCACGCGGCCGGGCGTGCCGACGACGACGTGCACGCCGCGCTTGAGCGAGTGCAGCTGCGGACCGTAGCTCTGGCCGCCGTAGATCGGCAGCACCTGCAGGCCCGGCATGTGCGCGGCGTACTTCTGGAACGCCTCGGCCACCTGGATGGCCAGTTCGCGCGTGGGCGCGAGCACCAGCGCCTGCGGCTTGCCCGGCTTGAGGTTCATCCGCGAAAGGATCGGCAGGGCGAAAGCCGCGGTCTTGCCCGTGCCGGTCTGCGCCTGGCCGAGCACGTCGCGGCCTTCCATCAACGGCGGGATCGTCGCGGCCTGGATCGGCGAGGGCGATTCATAGCCGACGTCGGTGAGCGCGCGAAGAACGTCAGGGTGCAGCGCGAGTGCGCCAAAACCGGACGGAACCGGGGCGTTGTCGGAAACGGGGGATGACATGGGGGGATACCTCAAAACAGAAAGTGGGTCGGGAAGGCGACGCACAGGGCGTGCATTCTACCAGTCCGGAGTCGGGGTGACGGCTGAATGCCCCGCCGCAAAAGGGCGGGGCTATGCTTGGTCGATGGATGAAGGACGATGAACATGCTTGAGACGATTTCCGAACAGCGCCTGCATGGCGGTGTACAGGGTTTTTACCGCCACCACTCCGAAGCCTGCGGCGGGCCGATGCGTTTCGCGGTCTACCAGCCGCCACAGGCGGCAGGTGGGCCGTGTCCGGTGCTGTATTTCTCGCCGGTCTGACCTGCACCGAGGAAACCGCCACGATCAAGGCCGGCGCGCAACGCCTCGCTGCCGAACTGGGCCTGCTGCTGGTGATGCCCGACACCAGTCCGCGCGACACCGGTTTCGAGGGCGCCACCGGCGACTGGGAGTTCGGCGAAGGCGCGAGTTTCTACCTCGATGCCACGCAGGCGCCATGGTCGTCGCGCTTTCGCATGCATACCTATGTCGCTCACGAACTGCCCGAGCTGGTCGCTGCCCGGTTTCCGGTCGATGCCTCGCGCAGCGGCATTTGCGGACATTCCATGGGTGGACTCGGTGCGCTGGTGATCGCGTTGCGGCATCCGTCGCGGTACCGCTCGGTGTCGGCCTTCGCTCCGGTCGTGGCTCCGGGCCAGGTGCCCTGGGGGCGCAAGGCGCTGCCGCGCTACCTGGGCGAGGATCGTGCAGCGTGGGCGGCATACGATCCTTGCGAACTGGTGCGACGACAGACCTTTGCCGGCACGATCCTGATCGACCAGGGCGAGTCCGACGGCTTTCTCGAAGCGCAACTGAAACCCGAGCTGTTCGACCAGGCTTGCGCCGAGGCCGACCAGCCGCTGCTATTGCGAAGGCACGTCGGTTACGACCACAGCTACTGGTTCATCGCCAGCTTCATCGACGACCACCTGCGCCACCACGCATCGGCGCTGGGGTTGCTGTAGGAGCGCACCCTGTGCGCTCCTGCAGAGTGCGCGTCAGGCCTTGGCAGCTGGACGATGGTTCGAGCGGCGGCGCTGGTTGCCGGCGGCGTGATCGCTGCGGCCCTGTGGCGCGTAGCCGTTCGGCCGGGCCGCGCCGGCAGGCTTGCCCTGGCGCGGCGCACGCGACTGCTGGCGCTGGCCGCCGCCACCCTGCTTCGGACGCGGCGCGCCGGCGTCCAGGCGCAGCGGGGCGGAGGGCTCGTAACCGGTCACCGGCGTGATCGCGATGTCCTGCCTGAGCAGCTTGCGGATGTCGAACAGCAGGCCGCTTTCGTCATGGCTGACCAGCGACAGCGCAAGGCCTTCCATGCCGGCGCGGCCGGTACGGCCGATGCGGTGCACGTAGTCTTCGGCCACCGAGGGCAGGTCGAAGTTGATCACGATCGGCAACTGCTCGATGTCGATGCCGCGGGCGGCGATATCGGTGGCGACCATGACCGTGACGCGGCCGCTCTTGAAGTCGCTCAGGGCGCGCGTGCGGGCGTTCTGGCTCTTGTTGCCGTGGATCGCGGCGCTGCGCAGGCCCGAGGCATTCAGGAACGTCACCAGCTTGTCGGCGCCATGCTTGGTACGGCTGAACACCAGACTCTGGCGGCGGCTGTCCTGCGACAGCACGTGCAGCAGCAGGTCACGCTTGCGCGAGGCATCGACCGGGTGCACCTGATGGCTGACCAGGGTGGTGACGGTGTTCGGCGCGGAGACCGAAATCTCGCGCGGGTTGTGCATGAAGTCCATCGCCAGCGCCTTGATCGCCGGTGCGAAGGTGGCCGAGAACAGCAGCGTCTGACGCTTTTTCGGCACCGACTGCAGGATGCGCTTCAGCGCCGGCAGGAAGCCCATGTCGAGCATGCGGTCGGCTTCGTCCAGGATCAGCGTTTCCACCGCGGACAGGTCCAGCGTGCGCTGCTGCATGTGATCGATCAGGCGACCGGGCGTGGCGATGACGACGTCGACGCCACGACGCAGCGCATTGATCTGCGGACCCATGCTGACGCCGCCGAAGATGGTGGTGGCGCTGACGTGGATGTGCTTGCCGTAGTCGCGCATGTTCTCGTGGATCTGCGCGGCCAGCTCGCGGGTCGGGGTGAGGATCAAGGCGCGCGGGCGGCGGGTCATGGTCTGGCCGCTGGTGGACAGTTTCTGCAGCAGCGGCAGCGCGAACGCAGCGGTCTTGCCGGTGCCGGTCTGGGCGGCGGCGAGCAGGTCGTGGCCTTCCAGCGCGGCGGGGATCGCGGCGGCCTGGATCGGGGTGGGCTGGGTGTAGCCGTAATCGGCAAGCGCACGCAGCAACGCGGGCGCAAGGCCCAGCGAATCAAAAGACATGTAACACTCCTGAGCAACCCGGAGTGTTCATACCGTGTTGCAAACTAAGGGGAAGGGGCGGCGGCTTGCCGCAGCAATCAGAGCGACTGCGCCGCGCAGTATAGCGGGTATCGGGCGTGACGTCTGCATGGGCGACAAACGCTCCGCTGCCGATCGCGAGGGTGCAGCTTCAACGGTGCGCGTGCGCCACGATCAGGTAACTGTTGTACGGGGTGCGCCCGCGCAGGGGGCGGATGACCACGTCGAGCCCGGCATCTTCCAGCGGCCTGCGCAATTCGGCTGCCGTGGGGTAATGCTGGGCGCCACCGGGGATCCAGCCGGAAATGCGCAGGAAGAATTCTTCCACGCGGGTGGCATGGAAGCGCCAGTTGGGTTCGCGCAGCACACTGCGAATGACCAGGCAGCCGTCCGGTGCCAGGTGGTCCGTCGCCGCCCGCAGCAGGCTGCGCTGCCGACGGGCGTCCAGATAGTGCAGGACATCGAGCAGGGCGACGTGCCCGTGCACGGCAGGCAGGTCGTCGACGCTGGCGTGCTGCAGGTCCATCACCGCGTCGAGCCCCGCGCGATGCGCCGCACGCTGTCCGGCAATGACTTTGCGGCGATCGTGGTCGAGTCCGACGTAGGGTTGGATAGTCCGTCCGGCGTTCAGATATTGTCCGAGCAGCCCGAGTCCGCAGCCAATGTCGAGCAGGGGCAGCGGGGTGTACGCGACGGCCGCCGCCGTGGCGGCATAGGCGGGATCGGCACGAAGTTTCCAGCGCACATGGCTCCGCCGCAGCCAGCCGTCGTAGCGTCTGGCTATCAGTTCGCGCGTGGTGCGATCCATCCTCGCCCCGGCTGTGATCCCGTCTGTCATGCGTGGCCAGCCTGAGCCATCGCACGTGAGTGCACTGTCGACCGCGTCGCAGCCTGCCGCCGCACGGCGCCATCCATGGCCGGCTGTGCACCAGCCGGTTGCGCAAAATAGGCTTGCGGCGTTTACGATGCGACCTCGTGCCACAGTTTGGGAAACCGTCGATGTCCTTGCTTGCACCCTTGCGTGAACTCGATTCGACCCAGCGGCATACGGTGCTGGCCAGTTTCCTCGGCTGGACACTCGATGCGTTCGACTACTTCCTGCTGACCTTCGTCATCGTCACCGTGGCGAAGGAGTTCGAGGTCGGCACGGCGCAGATTACCTACGCGCTGTTTCTTACCCTGGCGGCGCGCCCGCTGGGCGCGCTGCTGTTCGGACGGCTGGCCGATCGTTTCGGGCGGCGGCCGATCCTGATGCTGGACGTGGTGCTGTTTTCGATATTCGAGCTGGCCACCGCGTTTGCCTCGTCGCTGACCGCCCTGCTCGTGCTGCGTTTCCTGTTCGGCATCGCGATGGGCGGCGAATGGGGCATCGGTGCGTCGCTGGCGATGGAGTCGATCCCGGCGAAGGCCCGTGGCGCGGTGTCGGGCCTGCTGCAGAGCGGCTACCCATGCGGCTTCTTCCTGGCCGCGCTGGCGAACTGGTTGCTGGTTGACCACATCGGCTGGCGCGGGTTGTTCGTGGTCGGTGCGATCCCGGCGCTGCTGGTGCTGTACATCCGCCGCAAGGTGCCGGAGTCGGCGGTCTGGGAGGAGGGCGCCAAAGCGGCGAAACGGCCCGGCTTGTTCGAGGCCATGCGCGGGCAATGGAAGCTGGCGATCTACCTGATGCTGTTGATGATGGCGTTCAACATGTTCAGCCACGGCTCGCAGGACATGTATCACACGTTCGAGGAGGTCAACCTGCACCTGCCGACCGGCTCGGGCACCGCCTTCGTGCTGGTGGCACTGCTGAATCTCGGCGCGCTGGTCGGCGGCCTGTATTTCGGTGCGCTGTCGGAACGGGTCGGCCGGCGCAAGGCGATGATGATTGCCGCGCTGCTGGCGATACCGGTGGTTCCGCTGTGGATGTACGGCGGCTCGCTGATCCTGCTGGGCCTGGGCGCGTTCCTGATCCAGGTGATGGTGCAGGGTGCCTGGGGCGTGGTGCCGACCCATCTGAACGAGTTGTCGCCGGGCGCGGTACGCGGCACCCTGCCGGGCTTTGCGTACCAGATGGGCAACCTGCTGGCAGCGGTCACCGCGACGGCGCAGACCTGGATTGCCCAGCGCCACGGCGGTGACTTCGCATTCGCGATGTCGGCATGGATGGTGTCGGTGGCGCTGCTGCTGGCGGTGCTGTTGTGGCTGGGGCCGGAGGCACGCGGCGTGGGCTTCGGCCATCGCGAGTCCTAGCCGGTCGGGCAACTGCTAGAATCCGCCGTTTGATCCCATCGACGAGACAGGCAATGAAGGCTGGCAAGGACAAGGTCATCGCAATCCACTACACGTTGACGGTGGACGGCGAAAAGGTGGAAAGCTCGCACGATCGCGACGAGCAGCTGTGGATACTGCTTGGCCACGGCCAGCTGATCCCGGGCCTGGAGTCGGCTCTCGAAGGTCACGAGGCGGGCGAGACGCTGGCGGTGGACGTGGCCGCGGCCGACGGTTACGGCGAGCGCCAGGAGAACCAGATCCAGCGCATGTCGAAGAAGTACTTCCCGCAGGCGAACCGGCTCAAGCCGGGCATGGTCACCGTGCTGCAGCTGAAGGAAGGCGGCCAGCGCGCGGTGACCGTGCACAAGGTCGGCATGAGTGCGATCGACGTCGACCTGAACCACCCGATGGCCGGCAAGGCGCTGCACTTCGACGTGGCGATCGGCGAGGTGCGCGACGCTACCGAGGAAGAAATCGCGCACGGTCATGCGCATGCGCCCGGCGCCGAAGCGCACTGAAAAATACGCTTCAATGAAGCAAAAACATGACGGCGCCCTCGGCGCCGTCATCGTTCGTGCACCACCTCAGTCCAGCACCCGCTTCCCATACGCGAAGTGATCGCCCCAGTACGGGCCGTCGATATCGTCCAGCCGCACTGTGCCCCCGCTGTTCGGTGCATGCACGAAGCGTCCCTTGCCGACGTACACGCCGACGTGACTGATCCCTCCATTGATATCGAAGAAAACCAGGTCGCCGCTGGCCAACTGGGTCATCCGCTTCACCTTGCGGCCGTCCATCGACGCCATGTCATGCGACGTGCGCGGCAGTTTGATACCCGCGGCCGTGCGGTAGATGTAATCGACCAGGCCGCTGCAATCGAACCCGCCCGCCGGTGTATTGCCGCCCCACTGATACGGCGTGCCGACCAGCCCGATCGCGCGGAACAGGACGTCGTTGGCCTCGCCGGCGCTGGCCGCCGACGGTGCGCGTGGCGGCAGGTCGGCCAGCGCCGAATGCGATGACTTGAACGTGCGCTCGTGCCGATGGGGCGTGCTGGCGCAGCCCGTCAGCAGCAGGATCACCGCACCCAACAGCCATGAATGCCGTGCCGATTGGCGCACGACGATCGAGGTGGAGCGGGAGATGGGTTCCGGATGCATCGGATAACCTCGGCCTGAGTTGGGTCGAGGTTATCAAATCAATGGGTTGGAAGAAAGTTCTCAGGTACTGGACGAAGGCGATGCCGATGCCGCAGGCGGTGCCGGTACAGCCGGATCGAGGCTGAACGTGACCGGCACCCGCGCGTAGCCCACGGCCGGCTTGCCGTCCTTCATGCGCGGGTTGAACCGCCAGGTCATCGCGGCGTCACCGGCAGCCTTGATCAGGTCGGGCGCGGCCTGGGTTGCCGGATCCACCTTGAGCGACAGGGGCTTGCCGTCGGTACCGACCAGCACGAGGAGGACGACGGTGCCTTGCTCCTTGTTCTTGAGGGCCGCTGCCGGATAGACCGGCGCGACCTGTGAGTTGAAGCTCAGGTTCTGGCTGGCGGCGTGGCTGGAGTGCTTGCCGTGCTCGGTGGCGGCCTGCGTCACGCAGGCCGCACCTGTCATCAGCAAGGCCAGTGCAAGGAAGCCGCTGCGGCGGCGCAGGGTGCCGGGACGATGGCGCTGGATCATGTTCAGTCGCTCCTTCAGTTGGGGCTGGGACAGCCAGGGAATCAACACCGGTGCGATGTCCATGCCGGTGCTGTGCAGCAAGGTGCGGGCGTAGCGGATTTCTTCCTGCGGCAGATCGCGCAGCACGCGTTCGTCGCAGGCCAGTTCCTGGTCCAGCCGCAGCCGCGGCAAGGCCAGCCAGGCCAGCGGGAGGAACCAGAGCAGGGCGACGGCGAGTTCGGCCAGCAGACTCCACAGCGCATCGCCGCGACGCAGATGAGTGAGCTCGTGCCGCAATACCAGCTGCTGTTCGTGCGCGTCGAAACGGGTCAGGAAATCCGCCGGCAACAACAGCAGGCTGCGCGGCGCCCACAACACCGCCGGACCGGCCGGATGCAGTCGCAGACGCTGCAGTTCGCGGGGGTTCGACAGCTGTTTCTCAAGCACGCGCTGCATCGTCTCGGGCAGGCGTCGGCCTTGTCGCAACAGCCGGCCATACTGCAACGCCAGCCGCAGCAGGCAGAACGCACTGCCACCGAGCCACAGCCAGAGTGGCCAGCGCAGGGTGTAGGCATCAGGCGCGCTGGATGCACCGAGTATCGCGACATCGGGCAGCGCGATCACGGTCGGCGCGATCGCCCAGCTCGCCGGTGCAGCCGGCAACCACGGCAGACTCGCCAACAGCAGTGGCAGCAGCCACAACGTGAACGCGGGGCAGGCACCGAACGCATGCCGCACCGGCCTGCGCACGAGCAGGACCAAGGCCAGACCGATGGTGATGTAGAGCAGTGCGTTCGTCATCTCAGCGGCCCTTCTTTTCGATCGCGTCGATCAGCTTGCGCAACTCGGCGACGTCCTTCGCCGAGAGCTTCTCGTGCTGGCTGAAATGCGCCAGCAACGGCGCGACCTTGCCGCCGAACACGCGGTCGAGCAGGCTGCGGCTCTCCTGCTGCTGCCAGTCTTCGCGGCGCAACCGCGGCGTGTACAGGTAGCGCCGGCCATCCTTCTGCGCGCTGATCGCGCCCTTGCCGAGCAGGCGGTTGAGCAGGGTCTTGATGGTCTTTTCGTGCCAGCCGGTGGGTTCGAGCAGGCTGGCGACAATCTCTTCGGAAGTCTGTGGCGATTGTTGCCACAGCACCTCCATGACCCGGCTTTCGGCTTCACTGATGGCGGCAGGTTTGTCCGGCATGTGGAGGCTCCGATTTTGGATTACATGTGTAGTCGATTAAAAGATTACGCGCGTAATTCATGCAGCGCAAGCACTTTTGTACAGGCAGGCATGGACGGCCAACTGGCTACAATGACCGCATGAATGCCACGCGCAGCGACGTGTTGATTCTCGGGGGCGGCGTGATCGGCCTGGCCTGCGCGCTGTACCTGCTGAAGGCGGGCATCGGCGTGCGGGTGCTCGAACAGGGCACGCCGGGCTGCGGCAGTTCGCACGGCAATTGCGGCACGATCACGCCCAGCCACGCGCCGCCCCTGGCGATGCCGGGCGCGATCGGCCTGGCGCTGCGGTCGATGCTGAGCGCCGATGCGCCGCTGTATCTCAATCCTCGTTTCGACGGTCCGCGACTGCGCTGGCTGCTGGGTTTTGCACGACACTGCAACTGGCGCGACTTTGCCGCCGCGACCACGGCGCGCGCGGCGATCCTGCAGCGCTCGCGGCAACTGCTGACGACGCTGGTGCGCGAGGAGAAGCTCGACTGCGAGTTCGTCGAGGGCGGCGAGTTGTACGTTTATCGCACGAGGCAGCGACAGGTGGCGGACGAACGCAATCAGGCCGCGGTGCTTGAGCGCTGCGGCATCGAGGTGCAGCGTCTGCGTGGTCGCCGCTGCTGGGCAGACAACTGGGCCTGCGTCTGCCGATGCAGCCGGGCAGGGCTACTCGCTGACCTGCAGTCGTCCCGCACGCGTACCGCGTCAGGCGCTGGTGCTGCGCGAGGCATCGGTCTGCGTCACCATCTGGCCCAGCGGCTACCGGCTGGGCAGCACCATGGAATTTTCAGGTTACGCCAAGGGCCTCAATCGCCGG
This sequence comes from uncultured Gammaproteobacteria bacterium, assembly GCA_963828675.1. GTDB lineage: Bacteria > Pseudomonadota > Gammaproteobacteria > Xanthomonadales > Rhodanobacteraceae > Rhodanobacter. The sequence continues at coordinate 828,974 of CAWHFQ010000002.1, read as the reverse complement.
CGACTCGATGCATTGCGGCGAGGTGCTGCGACCGGGCTGCACGAGCCGGAAGGCCCCGAGCTGCAGGAAGAGTGGTGGGGCTGGCGGCCGATGAGCATGGACGAGGTGCCGATCATCGGCCCCAGCACGCGCTGGTCGAACCTGACACTGGCCACGGCCCATGGCGTGCTCGGCGTCAGCATGTCGGCGGCGACCGGTGAGCTGGTGGCGTCGATGCTCGCCGACATGGCGTCACCCATCGACGCGGCGCCTTATGCACCGGCGCGATTCCACCTGTAATGTCGCTGCCGGTTTGACGAGGGATTTGCCGGCATGGGGTAGATTCGGGGGACTTTCGAGGATGCGCGCATGTCGACAAGCCATGACCTGATCGTGCTCGGTGCCGGTTCCGGTGGCCTCGCCACCGCGTTTCGCGCCGCGCAACACGGTGCCCGCGTGGCCTTGCTGGAGCCTGCTGCCCTCGGTGGCACCTGCGTGCATCGCGGCTGCGTGCCGAAGAAAGCGTTGTGGTTTGCCGCGCAATGGGCGCAGGCGCAGCAGTTTGCAGTCGATGTGGGCTTTGCCTCGACGCCGGGGCCGATCGACTGGGAGCGGTTCCGCCAGGTGCGCCTGCGCTACATCGACGCGATCGACCAGCGCTACGCGCAACGTCTGCAGGAGGCGCAGATACAGCTGGTGCGACAGGCCGGCCGTTTCGTCGCGGCCGACACGATCGAATTGACCGACGGCAGCCGATTGCAGGCGTCGCACATCGTGATCGCGACCGGCGCGCGACCGCGTACGCTGGCGTTGCCGGGGTTCGGGTTGGGCATGGTTTCCGACGATGTGTTCGCCTTGCGCGAACTGCCACGGCGCGTGGCGATCGTGGGCGGCGGTTACGTGGCGACGGAGTTCGCCGGTTTGCTGCAGGCACTCGGCAGTGAGGTTCAGATGCTGGCGCGTGACCGCCTGCTGGAGGATTTCGACGCGGAGCTGGTGCAGGCCCTGCTCGAGCTGATGCAGGCGCAGGGCATCCGGATCGAACTGCGCAGTGCGATCCGCGCAGCGCGCCGCACGGACGAGGGCATCCTGCTCGACGATGCCGTCACCGGTTCGCGCGGCCCGTACGACGCGCTGTTGTGGGCGGTGGGGCGCGTACCCAACACCGAGGCGCTGGCACTGGATGCGATCGGCGTGGATACCGATCAGAAAGGTCACGTGGTGGTCGATGCGCGGCAGGACACCAGTGCGGTCGGCATTCACGCGATCGGCGATGTCACTGCGCGGAAGGCCCTGACGCCGGTGGCCGTCGCCGCCGGACGGCGGCTGGCGGATCGGTTGTTCGGCGGCGAGCCGCAGGCGCAGCTGGACTACGAAAACATTCCCAGCGTGGTGTTTTCCAAGCCGCCGCTGGGCATGGTCGGGCTGACCGAGGAAGCGGCGCGCAAGCAATACGGGGACGCGGTCGTGGTCCACCGCAGCCGATTCACGCCGATGCAGTGGGCCTTGACCGGCTGGCATGGCCAGAGTCTGATGAAGTTGATCTGCGTGGGCAGCGACGAACGCGTGGTCGGCATCCACGCGGTGGGACCCGGTGCCGATGAAATGCTGCAGGGTTTTGCGGTGGCGCTGAAACTGGGCCTGCGCAAGCGCGACCTGGATGCGACCGTGGCGATCCATCCCAGCTCCGCGGAGGAACTGGTGCTGATGAGCTGAGTACAATGGGCGCATGAACACCTTCACCCTGCAGCGCGGCCGTGTGCCGCTGTTGATCAGCCTGCCGCACGACGGCAGCTTCATCCCCGACGAGATTGCCGCGCGAATGCACCCGGCGGCGCGCCGTTCGCCGGACACGGACTGGCATGTGGGACGTCTGTACGAGCCGCTGGCACAGGCGCTGGGCGCCAGCATGCTGAGGCCGCGGGCGTCGCGTTACGTGGTCGACCTCAACCGGCCCGTCGACGGCCATGCGCTGTACCCGGGCCAGCGCGAAACCGGGCTGGTCTCCACCATCGGGTTCGACGGCGAGCCGCTGTATCTGGACGGCCAGGCTCCGGACGACGCCGAAGTTCAACGGCGGATAAACGAATTCTGGCAGCCCTATCACCAGGCCCTGGTGCAGGAACTTGCGAGGCTGTGTGCCGAGCATGGTCGGGCCGTGCTGTGGGAAGGGCATTCCATCCGCAGCAGGGTGCCGATGTTGTTCGAGGGCCGCCTGCCGGATTTCAATCTGGGCACGGCGTCCGGAGCAAGTTGCAGCGCCGCGTTGCAGACGCGTTTGCAGGCCAGTCTGGAGTCGCAGTCGCGCTTCGGTTTTGCCGTCAATGGCCGCTTCAAGGGCGGTTACATCACGCGCCATTACGGCGATCCCGCCGCCGGCGTGCAGTCGGTGCAACTGGAGCTGGTGCAGCTCAACTACATGGACGAAGCGAGCTTCGACTACGACGAGGCGAAGGCGATGGACGTGCAAGCGCTCATGGGGAAGATGCTGCAGATCTGTCTCGCCTGAGAGGTTGCGACCATTCAATCTCGAAGCGCGGCCGGGGATGTCGTGCAGATCGAGTGCGCGAGGCTCGCTCGCAGGGCCCTGAGCGCAAGTTGTTGCGAGCCCGGTCGGGGCGGATGAACGGTCGCGACCCTGTGTACTTCCAGTATGGGAAGGCCTGCGTTTCATTCAGCCGCGGTATCCCGGAGTCGTCGCAATGTCCGCTTGTCGCGCCACCCGAGTTGCCGGGTTCCGGCCGGGTTCGCGATATCCCGATCTCGAGGCTCAACATCATGATGCGTAAACTTCTGATCGCTTCCCTGCTGGTGGCAGGCGTTGCGCTTTCCGGTTCCGTGTTGGCTCAGGCTGCAGCTCCCAAGACCGCGACACCGGCGGCGCAGGCCGCTCCCGCGGCGGCCCCGGCTGCGGCGGCGAAGCCGACGACGACCATGCACCACAAGTCGCACCACAAGTCCCACCACAAGAGCCACAAGAAGGCAGCCGCGGCCACGCCAGCGGGCTGATTCTGTCGGCGTCAATGAAAAACCCGCCGATGCGGATCGGCGGGTTTTTCATGTGTGGCGCTTGTCGTCGCGGATGGCTCAGGACGTTCCCGCCGGCAGCGCGGCGACGCATTTCAGTTCGATCGCGATCGGTGTCGGCAGCGCGCTGATGCCCAAGGTGGTGCGACAGGCGTCGACACCGGCGAAATACTCGGCGTACAGCCGGTTGTAGGTGGCGAAGTCGCGCTGCATGTCGGTCAGGAACACGGTGACGTCGACCAGATCGGTCCAGGCGGCACCGCTGGCTTCCAGCACGGCACGCACGTTCGCGAACACCTGCCGGCATTGCGCCTCGATGTCGTAGTCGACCAGGGTGCCGTCCGCGTCGTGCACGTTGCCGGGAATCGCGTTGCTGCCGGGCTGGCGCGGGCCGACTCCAGACAGGAACAGCAGGTTGCCTACGCGGCGGGCATGCGGATAGGCACCGACCGGTGCCGGTGCCGTGTCGGTGCGCACGACGTCGCTCATGCTTCCGTCTTCCAGCGTTCGGCCTGTTGCGCCAGTGCGTTGCGGTAGGCGTCCGGCAACTGCTCGTGGCCACGCACGTCCAGACCCAGGTCGTGGATGCGACCGTCGTCCAGGCCGTAGATCCACGCGTGCACGGCCAGCGGTTGGCCGCGCTCCCACGCCTCGCGCACCACGGTGGTGTGGCACACGTTCACGGCCTGCTCGATCGCGTTCAGCTCGCACAGGTGGGCTTGGCGCACGGCGAAGGCCTGGGCCGGGTCGAGCTTGTCGGCGTGCTTCATCGCGATGTCATCGATGTGCTTGAGCCAGTTGTCGATCAGGCCCAGGCGGGAATGCTTGAGCACCGCGCCGACACCGCCGCAGCCGTAGTGGCCGACCACGAGGACGTGCTTGACCTTGAGCACGTCCACCGCGAACTGGATGGTGCTCAGCGCGTTGAGGTCGGTATGCACCACCACGTTCGCCACGTTGCGATGCACGAAGATCTCGCCGGGCGGCAGGTCGACGATCTGGGTGGCCGGCACGCGCGAGTCCGAGCATCCGATCCACAGGTATTTCGGTGCCTGCTGCTGGGCGAGCTTCTCGAAGAAATCCGGCTCCTGCGCGGTGACGCCGGCTGCCCAGCGCCGGTTGTTGGCAAGCAGGTCTTTGATCGAATTCATCGAGGTTCCTTTCAGTAGCGAATGCAGACGTTTTTCGGCTCGGTGAAGAAGTGCAACGCATCGTTGCCTCCTTCGCGGCCGAGCCCGGATTGCTTGGTGCCGCCGAACGGCGTGCGCAGGTCGCGCAGCAGCCAGCAGTTGATCCAGACGATGCCGAAGTCGAGCGCGGCACCGAGCCGATGTGCACGCGACAAGTCGCGCGTCCACAGCGAAGCAGCCAATCCGTAGCGGCTGTCGTTGGCGATCGCCAGCGCTTCGGCTTCGTCCTCGAACGGAATCAACGCGACCACCGGGCCGAAGATCTCCTGCTGATTGGTCTGCGCGGATGAAGGCAGGCCTTCGAACACGGTCGGGGCGATGAACCAGCCCCCGGCGCAGCGGCCGGGCTGCGCAAGCGCTTCGCCGCCGCACAGTACGCGGCCGCCTTCGGCGCGGGCCTGTTCGATGCAGCCGAGCACCTTGTCGTAATGCGCCTGCGAGACCATCGCGCCGAGGTCGTTGTCGGCTGTGCTCGGATCACCCACGCGCAGCGCCTGCACGCGTGCGAGATAGCGTTCGCGGAATGACTCGTAGATCGATCGTTGCACCAGCAGTCGCGAACCGCACAGGCAGATCTCGCCCTGGTTGGCGAAGCCCGAACGCACGATGGTGTCCATGTTCGCGTCGGAAAGATCGGCATCGGCGAACACGATCGCCGGATTCTTGCCGCCCATCTCCAGCGACACTTTCTTGAACTGCATTGCCGCCACGCTGGCGATGTTCGCGCCGGTGGCCGTGCTGCCGGTGAAGGAAATGGCCTTGACCCGAGGATGTTCCACGAGCGCCTGACCGACCGAAGGGCCGCGGCCCTGCACGATGTTCAGCACGCCGGGCGGAAAGCCGGCCTCGATGCTCAGCTCGCCCAGCAGGGCGGCGGTGCACGGCGTCACTTCCGATGGCTTGGCCACCACCGTGTTGCCGGCCGCCAGGGCCGGCGCGATCTTCCAGCTGAACAGGTACAGCGGCAGGTTCCACGGGCTGATGCAGCCGACCACGCCGAGCGGCTGGCGCAAGGTGTAGTTGATCGCGCCGCTGCCGGTCGCGCCGATTTCCGTCGCGTGCGACTCGCTGCCCCAGCCGACGATCGCGGCGGCGAAATAACGCAGGTTGCTGACTGCGCGCGGAATGTCGAGCCGGCGCGCGAGGGCGAGCGGCTTGCCGCTGTCGCGCGATTCCAGTGCCGCGAATTCGTCCAGCCGTGCTTCGATCAGGTCGGCCAGGCGCTGCAGCAGATGCGCACGCTGTTCGATCGGCGTGCTGGCCCAGCCGGCGGCGGCACGGCTGGCGGCGGCGACCGCGGCCTCGACATCTGTTGCGTCCGAATCGGGGCAGTGTGCGAACACCGCGCCGGTGGCCGGTTCATGCACGTCCAGCCAGGCATCGTGGTGGGGCGCCTGCAGGCGACCGTCGATCAGATTGGCTAAACGCAGGGTAGGCATCCGCACTAGCTTAAAACCTGCGTGCCGCAAATGCACAGGATTGTGGGAGCGACTTCAGTCGCTGCTCCTTCGTTCATCCGAAAAACTCGTTGCGACTGAAGTCGCTCCCGCAGCGACCACGGACTCAGCTCAGGGCGCGGGTGCGACCACCATCCACCGCGATGCTGACGCCGTTGACGTAGGCGGCGGCGGGGGTGCACAGGAACGCGATGACCGCGGCCACTTCGCTGGCCTCGCCGAAGCGGCGGGCCGGGATCGTGGCGATCAGGTCCTGCGCGATCGCGTCTTCGCTTTGATGCGCAGCCGATGCCTTCGCGACGAGCAGGCTGTCAAGTCGTCCGGTGCGGGTGTAGCCGGGCAGCACGTTGTTGACGGTGATGCCGTCGACCGCCAGTTCGCCGGACAGGGTCTTGGCCCAGCCGGCCACGGCGGCGCGCACGGTGTTGGAGACGCCAAGCCCCGCGATCGGCTCCTTCACCGAGGTCGAGATCACGTTGACGATGCGGCCGTAGCCGCTGGCGCGCATGCCGGGCAACAGTGCCTGCAGCAACGTCTGGCCGGCCAGCAGGTGCTGCCGGAACGCGTCTTCGAATGCCGCTGTGGTGGCGATGTGCGCCGCTCCACCGGGCGGGCCGCCACTGTTGTTGATCAGGATATGTACCGGTCGGCTGGCGGCGATATCGACGGCCGTGGCCTGCAGGCTGGCGGTGTCCAGCATGTCGACGCTGCGCCAGTCATGCCGCTGGCCATGCGCTTGCGGCAAGCTTTCGGCCACGACTTTCAGTGCGTCGGCAGAACGTGCCAGCAAGGTGACGCAGGCACCCAGTTCGGCCAGTTCGATCGCGCTGGCCCGACCGATGCCTTGCGAGGCACCGCATACCAGCGCGTGGCGTCCACTCAGATCCAGTTGCATGCGGTGCTCCGTTGGATGTTCAGGACAGCAGCAGGCGCATCGCCAGTGCCGCGAGCCAGCACAACCAGCCCAGCCACGGACTGTAGCGCCACACGACACGCCAGCGGTCCAGGCTGGCGTCACCCATCGCGGGCAGCGCCGGCGAGCGCAGCGCATGTTGCAGCCGGACCCAGGTGCGCAGTGCCGAAGTCTTGCCGTGTTCCGGTTCGGCGATGATCTGCCACTGCTGCGGATAACGCTGGCGCAGCAGGGTGGCGAGTCGGAACAGCGCCGCGTACGACAACAGGAACAGGCAGATGCCGGCGGCGAGCAGGGCGAGATACAGGATGATCATCGCGAATTGCTGCTGCTGTCGTCACCACTGTGCCACGGCAGCGGCAGCGCGGTGCGCAGGGTCTTGAGCAGGCCATCGCCTTGCTCGGCCTTGTTGCAGATCGCGCTGTCCACCGCGCCCGCGTAGGTCTTGTTCATCATGCCGACCCACAGGGTGCCGTCCGGGCCATGCGGAATGCTGAAGCTGCCGGCGGAATTCATCTGGATCGTCGCCGCGGTGCTGGTGGAGAACGATGCTGGCGACTGTTCCCAGTAAGTCTTGCCGGATTGCTGCTCGGCGGAGCTGTAGACCAGCAGGTAACGCGCCTGCTTGCTGTCGACCTTGAGCTGGCCGAAGGCGCCGGTGGTTTCGTCGCCCCAGCCCATGTGTTCGCACAGCTCGATGTCTTGCGAGGCGATCGGCTGGAAGCCTTCGTCCAGCAACACGACGGTGGGCGCGAACAGGTAGCTGGCATGCAGCCAGCGGCCGTTCAATTCGGACTTGAAGACTATCCGGTAAGGCAGTTTTCACGTCCGTCGGCAAGCGGAACGCAAGGAAGTAGCTGTGCGTGCCATTGAGGTTGGCGACCATGCTGCCGTTGCCCAGGGTGAACTTCGCCGGTTGCCAGGGCAACCTGGCCTGATAGGAGAAGTCGGCAAAGCTGCTGCAGCATGGCGAGGCCTGCAGCAGCTGCTCCCGGGCCAGCTTCATCGCGTTGCCGGTGTCTTCCGAGGGCGCGCGAAAATTGGGTGGCAGCAGCACCTTGGCGCTGTGGCATCCACTCAGCGCAAGGGCAAGGGCAAGGGCGAGGACGATGGCAGGGAGGCGATACGACATGGCAGGCAAGGTACTCAGAATTCGGCCGTTCCGGCCGCTCGCGGGTAGGGGATGGCGTCGCGGATATTGGCCAGTCCGCAGATATAGACCAGCAGGCGCTCGAAGCCGAGGCCGAAGCCGGCGTGCGGCACCGTGCCGTAGCGGCGCAGGTCACGGTACCAGTCATACGAGGCCGGATCGAGCCCGAACTGGATCATTCGCCGGTCGAGGTAATCCAGCCGTTCCTCGCGCTGTGCACCGCCGATGATCTCGCCGATGCCAGGCGCCAGCACGTCCATCGCGGCCACGGTTTTTTCGTCATCGTTCAAGCGCATGTAGAACGCCTTGATCGCCTCGGGGTAGTTCATGACGACCACGGGGCGGCCGATATGTTTCTCGGCCAGGTAGCGTTCGTGTTCGGTCTGCAGGTCGATGCCCCAGGCGACCGGGTATTCGAACTTCTGGCCGGACTTCTTCAGGATCTCGATCGCGTCGGTGTAGTCGATGCGCTCGAACGGCTTGGCGATGAAGGCTTCCATGCGGGTGATCGCGTCGCTCTGCACGCGCTCGGCGAAGAACGCCATGTCGTCCGGGCGCTCGTCGAGCACGGCCTTGAAGATCGCCTTGAGGAAGGCCTCGGCGCAGTCGGCATTGGCGGTGAGGTCGGCAAACGCGATCTCCGGCTCGACCATCCAGAACTCGGCCAGGTGGCGCGGCGGTATTGGAGTTCTCGGCGCGGAAGGTGGGGCCGAACGTGTAGACCTTGCTCATCGCCAGGCAGTACGCCTCGACGTTGAGCTGGCCGGACACGGTGAGGAACGCCTCGCGGCCGAAGAAGTCCTTGCGGAAGTCGATCTTGCCGTCGGGCAGGCGCGGCAGGTTGGCCAAATCCAGGGTGGACAGCCGGAACATGTCGCCGGCGCCTTCGGCGTCGGAGGTGGTGATGATCGGCGTGTTGATCCAGAAAAAGCCCTGCTCGGTGAGATGGCGGTGGATCGCCGTCATCATGGTGTGGCGCACGCGGGTGACCGCGCCGAACAGGTTGGTGCGCGGGCGCAGGTGGGCGACTTCGCGCAGGAATTCCATCGAGTGCTGCTTGGGCTGGATCGGATAGGTTTCCGGGTCGTCGACCAGACCGGTGACGGTCACCTCTTCGGCCTGCAACTCGAAACTCTGGCCCTTGCCCTGCGACGGCACCAGGGTGCCGGTGACGATCACGCCGGCGCCGGCGGTGAGGTGTTTCACTTCGCTTTCGTAATTGGCCATGGTGGCGGGTACCACCGCCTGGATCGGGTCGAAGCAGGAGCCGTCGGTCACGTTGACGAAGGACAGGCCAGCCTTGGAATCGCGGCGGGTGCGCACCCAGCCGCGCACGGTCACCGTGCTGCCGGCGTCGAGCTTGCCGGAAAGAGCCATCTTCACACTGACCACGGCCATCGGTTGAAACTCCTGCTGAAGCGCCGCATCTCGGCGCATGGATGGGTGAATGGCGCATCGGCAGCAGCGCTGCACGGCCAAACCGGCATGATAATGTAGCTGTTGCCCGCACCGCGACCTTTGCCGGGCCCCTGAATCGAAGATGGATCCCACCGCCATGAGCATCACCATCACCCCCGCCGCCAACGAACGCATGCGCCACTTCCTGGCCGGCACGCCGGCGGCGGCTGGTGTGCGGTTCGGGGTCAAGCGCACCGGTTGCTCCGGCTTTGCCTATGTGGTCGATCTGGCCGATTCGATCGACGCCGGCGACCAGCTGGTCGAGGTGGATGGCGTGCCGTTGATCGTCAACGACAAGAGTCTGGCGCTGGTCGAGGGCACCGTGATCGATTTCCAGCGGCACGGCCTCAACGCCAGCTTCGTGTTCCACAACCCCAATGCCACGGGCGAATGCGGCTGCGGCGAAAGCTTCACCGTCGGCTGATCCCCGAATCGCGAAGCGCAGGCCATGGTTTTCAATGACTTGCGCGATCATTCGCCCACGCCGTACAATTCCGCTTCTGTCCGCACCCATCTGGGCGCTGGCAGGACACTTGCCTCACCGCACCAGCGGGAGGCTGCGAGGCCGCTTTGGCCGCATCCACAAGGAGTCAAACCACAATGACCCTGCGTCATTACGAAGTTGTGTTCATGGTCCATCCGGACCAGAGCGAGCAGGTTCCGGCCATGCTCGAGCGCTACAAGGCACTGATCGAGACCGACGGCGGCAAGATCCACCGTCTGGAAGACTGGGGCCGTCGTCAGCTGGCCTATCCGATCGTCAACCTGGCCAAGGCACATTACGTGCTGCTCAATATCGAAGTCACCCAGAACGCGCTGAACGAGCTGGAGTCGGGTTTCCGATTCAACGACGCCGTGCTGCGTCATCTCGTGATCCGTCGCGACGAGGCCGACATCGAGCCGTCCTTCATCCTGAAGTCGAAGGAAAAGGATGACGCCAAGTCCACCCGTCGCCGCGACGACGAGGGTGATGGCGAAGGCCGCGGCCGTGACCGCGACGACCGCGACAACGATCGCGACAGCGACGACTGATAGGAATCCAGACCATGTCCAAGTTTTTCCGCCGCCGCAAGTTCTGCCGCTTCACTGCCGAAGACGTGAAGGAGATCGACTACAAGGATCTCAACACCCTGCGCCAGTACGTCACCGAGAACGGCAAGATCGTGCCGAGCCGCATCACCGGTACCAAGGCGCGCTACCAGCGCCAGCTGGCCACCGCGATCAAGCGCGCCCGCTTCCTGTCGCTGCTGCCGTACACCGACAACCACGACGTCTGATCGTAGAAAACACGGCAAAACCTCTGCCCCCGCGTAAAGCGGGGGAAGATGCCCGCAGGGCAGAAGGGGCCGCGCCACGCAACACCTTCGGACAACCGTCCTCTGGCTGCGCCGGGCCACACCGGTGCTAACGAACAGGAAAGCATCATGGAACTCATTCTTCTGCAGAAAGTCCGCAACCTCGGCACGCTCGGCGACAAGGTCGTCGTGAAGCCCGGCTACGGCCGCAACTACCTCCTGCCGCAGGGCAAGGCCGTTCGCGTCAACGCCGCCAACCTGGCCGCGTTCGAGCAGCGCCGCGCCGAATACGAAGCCAAGGCCAATACGGCACTGGCCGATGCCGAATCGCGCAAGACCAAGCTGACCGACGCGTCGGTGACCATCACCGCGCACGCCAGTGCGGAAGGCAAGCTGTTCGGCTCGGTCGGTCCGCGCGACATCGCCGAGGCGCTGTCCACCGCCGGTCATGAAGTCAACAAGGGCGAAGTGATCCTGGGCGAAGGCCCGCTTCGCAACACCGGCGAGTACGACGTGGTGATCAACCTGCACGCCGACGTGCAGACCGCCGTCAAGGTGATCGTGGTCGGCGACAAGTAAGCTCCAGGCCATCTTCGCGATGGAAGCAGCCGGGCGCCTTCAGGCGCCCGTTTGCTTTTGGACGTGGGCGAAAGCGCTTGGCTTTATCCCCAGCAATGCACAGCTTATCCACAGACTTATCGTCTCGGCAGCTGAGATGCCGCCGCGTATGATGACCGTCAGTGCAGGCGACCGGGCCGTGTCGGCGCGATGCCCGTTTTTCGTGGGGAAATCCTCCACAGAGGTGAGTCGATGTCCTTCGTGCCCGAACGCAAATCTTCCTCGCCTGCCATCGAGGCGTTGCGCGTACCGCCGCATTCCATCGATGCCGAGCAGGCGGTGCTGGGCGGCCTGATGCTGGCGCCCGATGCCCTGGACAAGGTCGCCGACCGGCTGGCCGAGGACGACTTCTACCGCAAGGATCATCGACTGATCTGGCGCGCGATCAACGAGCTGGCGAACAAGGGCATGCCGTGCGATGCGGTGACCCTCGGCGACTGGTTCGACAGCAACGGTCTGGCCGAGATGGTCGGTGGCGCCGGCTACCTGATCGAGCTGGCCAACAGCACGCCCAGTGCCGCCAATATTGCCGCCTATGCCGAGATCGTGCGCGAGAAGTCGGTCATGCGCCAGCTGATCGATGCCGGCACATCGATCACCGAGGATGGCTACCGGCCCGAGGGCAAGAGCGTGCAGGAGGTGCTGGAAAGCGCCGAGCAGCGCGTGTTCCACATCGCCGAATCCGGGGCGCGCGGCAAGAAGGATTCCGTCTCGATGCGCGAGGCGGTGAAGGACGCCTTTCGCCTGCTTACCGAGCGCTACAACAACCGTGGCCAGCTCACCGGCATCACCACCGGTTTCACCGACCTGGACAACCTCACCTCCGGTCTGCAGCCTTCCGACCTGATCATCGTGGCGGCGCGTCCGTCGATGGGCAAGACCGCGTTCGCGCTGAACATCGCCGAGACCGCCGCGCTGCGCAGCAAGAAGGCGGTGGTGGTGTTCTCGATGGAGATGTCCGCCTCGCAGCTCGCGTTCCGCCTGATCTCATCGGTGGGGCGCATCCATCAGCAGCACCTGCGCAACGGCGACCTGCAGGAGGAGGACTGGCCGCGCGTCTCCAACGCCATATCCATCCTCAACGACGCCAAGATCTTCATCGACGACACGCCCAGCCTGTCGCCGGTGGAACTGCGCTCGCGCTCGCGCCGGCTGCACCGCGAGCATGGTGGCCTGGGTTTGATCGTGATCGATTACCTGCAACTGATGCAGGTGCCCGGCAACAAGGAGAATCGCGCCACCGAAATTTCAGAAATTTCGCGTTCACTGAAGGGCCTCGCCAAGGAGCTGAACGTGCCCGTGATCGCCCTGTCACAGTTGAACCGCTCGCTTGAACAGCGCGCCGACAAGCGCCCGATGATGTCCGACCTGCGCGAATCCGGCGCGATCGAGCAGGACGCCGACGTGATCATGTTCATCTACCGCGACGAGTACTACAACAAGGAATCGCCGGACAAGGGCGTCGCCGAGATCATCATCGGCAAGCAGCGCAACGGCCCCACCGACACCTGCAAACTGACCTTCCTCGGTCACTACACCAAGTTCGAGAACTACGCGCCGGATTCGTTCGTGGGGAGTTTCGATTGAGAGCGGAGCATCGGGATTCGCAAACGTGGAGTTGTTCGGGCCGCCAGGCTCGCCATGCTTCCGCCCCTGACCATTCCCGACACCCGATTCCCGACTCCCGGCCGTCATGAGCCGCACTACCGTTGCCACCATCCATCTCGGCGCACTGCGTCACAACCTCGCGCGGCTGAAGAAGCTGGCGGCGCCGGCGCAGGTGATGGCGGTGGTCAAGGCCGATGCCTACGGGCACGGGCTGGAACGGGTCGCGCGTGCGTTGAACGACGGAGCCGACGCATTTGCCGTGGCCGCGCTGGGCGATGGCTTGCGTCTGCGCGCCGCGGGACATCGACAGCGCATCGTGGTGCTGTCCGGCCCGGACAATGCCAGCGACATCGCCGAGATGCAGCGGTTGCAACTGGACGCGGCGATTCATCATGACGCCCAACTGCAGTGGCTGGCCCGGGCCGACGCCGCACGCGGACGTCTGCACGTCTGGTTGAAGATCGATACCGGCATGCATCGACTGGGTTTTCCGGTGGAGCGCGTTGCCGAGGTACACGCACAACTCGCCGGCATGCCCGGCGTCGATGCCGCGATCGGCCTGCTCACGCACTTCTCCGACTCCGAGGTGTTCGGGGGCGGGCAGACGCCGGCACAGATTGCCCGTTTCAACGATGCCACGCGAACGCTGGGTGGCCCGCGCTCGCTGTCCAATTCCGCCGCCGTGCTCGGCTGGCCCGACGCCCGCGGCAACTGGGTACGCACGGGCGGTTTGCTGTATGGCTTGTCGATCATCAACGACAGGACCGGTGCCGATTTCGGGTTCCGTCCGGCGATGACGCTGTCCACCCGTCTGATCGCGATCAACCGCATCGGAAAGGGCGAGCGCATCGGCTACAACGGCACATGGACCTGCCCGGAGGACATGCCGGTCGGCGTCGCTGCCGTCGGTTACGGCGACGGCTACCCGCGCAGTGCCGCCGCCGGCACGCCGGTACTGGTCGGCGACCGGCGCGTATCGCTGATCGGTCGCGTCTCGATGGACCTGATCACGCTGGACCTGCGCGACGCGCCCGGCGCGAGGATCGGTGATCGCGTGGTGCTGTGGGGGCCGGAACTGCCAGTGGAAACCATCGCCGCGCAATCCGCCACGATCTCCTACGACCTCACCTGCGGCATGACTCGGCGTGTGCTGTTCGTGGAAGACGAAAGCTGACAGCTTCGCGCGTCCTTGCGTCTCGCGCTTTGCGATGGGCGCAGGCTAAGCTGCCGGTCATCGTATCCAGCTGGAAACCCGCATGGCCAAGGCCAAGACCGCCTACGTCTGCACCGAATGCGGTGCCGAGCACAGCAAGTGGCAGGGGCAGTGCGTCGAGTGCGGGGTATGGAACACGCTAAGCGCGATCGTGCTGACACCGGCGTCGGCAGCCGTGTCCTCGGTGGGGGCGCAGCGTTCCAGCTACGCCGGCAATGCGGCCGGATCGGCGCGGATCACCCCGTTGACCGAAGTGGCACTGACGACCGAGGCGCGCACGCAGACCGGTATCGGCGAACTGGACCGGGTGCTCGGCGGCGGCCTGGTGCAAGGTTCGGTGGTGCTGATCGGCGGCGATCCGGGTATCGGCAAGTCGACCTTGCTGCTGCAGATGCTGGGCACGTTGGGTGCGCACCTGCCCAGCGTGTACGTCACCGGCGAGGAATCGCTGTCGCAGGTGGCGTCGCGTGCACAGCGACTGGGCCTGCCGCTGGAACCCCTGCAGGCGCTGGCCGAGACCTGCATCGAGCGCGTGCTGGAACAGGCGATGGCGACGCGGCCACGGGTGCTGGTGATCGATTCGATCCAGACCATCTGGACGGAATTGCTGCCCGCCGCGCCCGGCTCGGTGTCGCAGGTACGCGAGTCGGCGGCCAAGCTCACGCGATTTGCCAAGGAAACCGGCACTTCAGTCTTCCTGGTCGGCCACGTCACGAAAGAGGGCGGCATCGCCGGCCCGCGCGTGCTCGAGCACATGGTCGATGCGGTGCTGTATTTCGAGGGCGAATCCGGTAGCCGTTTCCGCGTGCTGCGCGCGTTCAAGAACCGCTTCGGTGCGGTCAACGAACTGGGTGTGTTCGCGATGTCCGACAAGGGCCTGCGCGAAGTGCCGAACCCGTCGGCGATCTTCCTTTCGTCGCACTCGGGACCGACGTCGGGCAGCGCGGTGATGGTCACGCGCGAGGGTACGCGGCCGCTGCTGGTCGAGGTGCAGGCGCTGGTCGATCAGTCCTCGCTGGGCAACCCGCGCCGGGTCACGCTGGGGCTGGAGCAGAACCGGTTGGCGATGCTGCTTGCCGTGCTGCACCGGCATGGCGGCGTGGCCGCGTACGACCAGGATGTGTTCGTCAACGTGGTCGGCGGCATTCGCGTGCAGGAAACCGCGGCCGACTTGCCGGTGCTGCTGGCAGTGCTGTCGAGCCTGCGCGACCGGCCCTTGCCGGAGCACATGATCACGTTTGGCGAAGTGGGTCTGTCCGGCGAAATCCGCCCGGTGCCGAACGGCGAGGAGCGGTTGAAGGAAGCCGCCCATCACGGCTTTCGCCGCGCGATCGTGCCGAAGGCAAACGCGCCGAAGAAGGGCAAGGTCGGCGAGATGGAGGTGATCGGGGTCGAGCGGCTGAGCGAGGCGATCGACGCCTGCCGTTGAGCGACGTCAAGCCATCGGGCGGTGCAGGATCACTTCCAGCACGAATTTCGAACCGAAAAATGCCAGCACAAGCATCGCCATGCCGATCAGGGTGAGGTTGACCGCGCTGCGCCCGCGCCAGCCGTGACGCCAGCGGCCCCACAGCAGCGCGCCGAAGATCAGCCAGGCAACGATGGTCAGCACGGTGGTGTGCACCAGATGCTGGGCACGGATGTTGGCGATGAACAGCAGGCCGCTGAGCAGGGTCAGGGTGAGCAGGGCGAAGCCGGCACCGATCAGGCGGAACAGCAGCGCTTCGGTCTGGGTCAGCGGCGGCAATGCGCGAACCATTCGCCCCGGCCGGTGCGAACGCAAGGCGCGTTCCTGCACGGCCAGCAGCAAGGCCAGCACCGCAGCGATCGACAGCAGACTGTAGGCGAGCAGCGCGATCACGACATGCAGCTTGATCTGCCAGTCGATCGGCGTGGGTGTGGTCGGCGGTGCCAGGAACACATCCAGTGCCAGCAGCAGCGCGGCCAGCGGGAACACGATCACGCCCAGTCCGGCGACCGGTCGCGACAGATTCACCAGTAACGTCAGCGCCGCCACCACACCGGCAACCAGCGACAGCGCCGCAAAGAAATGCAGGTCGATCCGACCGCCGTGCGCGCCCAGCAACACGCCGGCATGCAGCAATACCGCCAGGGTCGCGGTAGCGAGACCGAGGCGTCGCGGGGTGCGCGGGCAACCCGTCATGGGGGCCGCCAGCAAGGCGGCGGCACCGACGTACAGCACGATGGCGAGGATGGATGGCAGGATGAGTGACATGGCGTGGAAGTGTCGCACAGGCCCAGCCCGGCGTGCATGCGAGGCGAGTCGATCTGTCCGCTATAATCGGAGACTTTCCCGTTTGCCGGTTCCGCCATGTTCGAGTCGCTCAGCCAACGTCTTTCCACCACCGTCAACCGTCTGCGCGGCCGTGGCCGGCTGACCGAGGAAAACATCCGCGAGGCCCTGCGCGAGGTGCGCATTGCCTTGCTGGAGGCGGACGTGGCGCTGCCGGTGGTGCAGGCGCTGATCCAGCGGATCAAGGTGCGTGCGGTCGGCCAGGACGTGATCAAGAGCCTGTCGCCGGGCCAGGCGCTGGTGAAGGTGGTCAGCGACGAGTTGACCGTGGTGATGGGTACCGCCAACACCGAGCTGAACCTTGCCCAGCAACCGCCGGCCGTGGTGCTGATGGCTGGCCTGCAGGGTGCCGGCAAGACCACCACCGTGGCGAAGCTGGCGAGATTGCTGACCGAGCGCAAGAAGAAAAAGGTCATGGTGGTGAGCTGCGACGTCTACCGTCCGGCGGCGATCGAGCAGTTGCGCACGCTGGCCGAACAGGTCGGGGTGAAGTTTTTCCCGTCCGAGGCAGGCCAGGATCCGGTCGCCATCGCCAAGGCCGCTGTTGCGGCTGCGCGTCGCGAAGTGGTCGACGTGCTGATCGTCGACACTGCCGGCCGCCTGCACGTGGACGAGGCGATGATGGCCGAGATCAAGGCGCTGCACGCCGCGATCACGCCGATCGAAACCCTGTTCGTGGTCGACTCGATGACCGGCCAGGACGCCGCCAACACGGCCAAGGCGTTCAACGAGGCGCTGCCGCTGACCGGCGTCATCCTGACCAAGACCGACGGCGATGCCCGCGGCGGCGCGGCGCTTGTCGGTGCGCTACGTCACCGGCAAGCCGATCAAGTTCCTCGGCGCGGGCGAGAAGAGCGACGCACTGGAACCGTTCCACCCCGATCGCCTGGCCCAGCGCATCCTCGGCATGGGCGACGTGCTTTCGCTGGTCGAGGAAGTCGAGCGCAAGGTCGACCAGGACAAGGCGCAGAAGCTCGCCCAGAAGGTGATGAAGGGCAAGCGCTTCGACCTGAACGACATGAAGGATCAGCTGGAGCAGATGGGCAACATGGGTGGCCTGGCCGGCCTGATGGACAAGCTGCCGGGCATGGGCAACCTGCCGGACAGCGTCAAATCCAAGGTCAACGACGGCGAGATGAACAAGATGATCGCGATCATCAACTCGATGACCAAGAAGGAGCGCCGCCACCCGGACCTGCTGAACGGCTCGCGACGCGCCCGCGTGGCGCGCGGTTCGGGTACCCAGCCGGCCGACGTCAACCGGGTGCTGAAGCAATACATGCAGATGGAAAAGATGATGTCCAAGCTGTCCAGGGGTGGCAGCAAGGGCCTGATGCGACAGATGCGCGGGGCCATGAAGGGCATGGGCGGGATGGGCGGATTGCCGCCGATGCGTTGAGTCACGCCGGAGCGGAGGCTCGTTCAGCCCTTCCCTTTTCCCGAAAATCCGCTAAAATGCCCCGTTTACCGCGCACGGCTCTCGTGCGCCTGCCGCCGGTTCGGCAATTCTGGAGTTTTACCATGGTCAAGATTCGTCTTTCGCGCGGTGGCGCCAAGGGCCGTCCGTTCTACCACGTCGTCGTGACCGATCAGCGCAGCAAGCGCGACGGCCGCAACATCGAGAACGTCGGTTATTACAACCCGGTCGCGTCGGGCAAGGACAAGCGCCTCGAGCTGAACGTCGAGCGTGTCAAGGAGTGGGTGGGCAAGGGCGCCCAGCTCACCGACAAGGTCGCTGCCCTGGTCAAGGAAGCGGGCAAGCAGCAGGCCGCTGCCTGAGCATGGCTGCAGTCGGTCGGCGCGTCCTGATCGGGCGCATCGTCGGACTGTATGGTGTGCAGGGTTGGCTCAAGATCGAATCCTGGGCTGAACCGCGCATGCGGATCTTCGATTACCAGCCGTGGCTGCTCGGTGCAGCGCCCGGTGCGGAAACGCAGATCTCGGGAGTGAAGGGTCGTACGCAGGGCAAGGGCATGGTGGCCCAGCTGCCCGGAGTGGATGACCGCGAACAGGCAGCTGCACTGATCGGCACCGACATTCATGTCTACCGTGAGCAGTTGCCGCCTCCCGCGAAAGATGAGTATTACTGGGTCGATCTCGAAGGGCTTGAGGTCGTCACCACGCAAGACGTGCAGCTGGGGCGGGTCAGTCACCTGTTCGCCACCGGCGCCAACGATGTCGTGGTGGTAAGGGACGGGGCGCGCGAGCGGCTGATTCCTTTCGTCCAGGGTTCGTACGTGCGTTCAGTGGACTTGTCCGCAGGGCGCATGGTGGTGGACTGGGATCCTGAATTCTGACGTCGCCGGGTTGCGGGACACGAGGACAAGGATCATGCGTATCGATGTCGTCAGCCTGTTTCCCGACTTCGTGCGCCAGTGTGCTGCCGTCGGTGTAGTGGGACGCGCGCAGCAACGCGAGTTGCTGCAGGTGGAAGCCTGGAACCCGCGCGACTACGCCACCGACAGGCATCGCAGTGTGGACAGCGGCACGTATGGCGGCGGTCCGGGCATGGTGATGATGATCGAGCCGTTGCGCACGACCCTGGCGGCCATGCGCGAGGCGGCACCGGAGCCGGTGCATCTGGTTTATCTCAGTCCGCAGGGAGCGCGGCTGACGCAGGGCAGGGTGGAGGCGCTGGCAAAGTTGCCGCGCATCGGCCTGCTTTGCGGACGTTACGAAGGTGTGGACGAGCGTCTGCTGGCGCACGAGGTCGACGAGGAGCTCTCCATCGGCGACTATGTGCTGTCCGGTGGTGAACTGGCCGCGGCGGTGATCATCGACGCCGTGGGACGCTTGCAGGACGGTGCGTTGAACGACGCGCAGTCGGCCGAGCAGGATTCCTTCTCGGATGGCTTGCTGGATTGTCCGCATTATGGAAAACCGGTGCATGACGCGCTGGGTGATGTGCCGGCGGTGTTGCTCTCCGGTGACCACGCGGCGATCGCCCGCTGGCGCCTCAAGCAATCGCTGGGACGAACCTGGTTGCGCCGCCCGGACTTGTTGTCACGGCGTGGGCTGGATGCGGCATCCCGGACCTTGCTGGATGAATTTCGCCGCGAACATGCTCAAGCCGAGCAGTTGCGGCAAGACGATGCGGTCGAATGACGGCCGCAGCATTGATATCGCTAAAGTGAACCGACAGGTGCGCCATGAACAAGATCATTGAACAGTTTGAATCCGAGCAGATCGTCCGCCAGCTGCCGGAATTCAGCCCCGGCGACACCGTGGTGGTCAACGTCAAGGTGAAGGAAGGCAATCGCGAACGCGTACAGGCGTTCGAGGGCATCGTCATCGCCAAGCGCAGCCGCGGCCTGCATTCGGCCTTCACCGTGCGCAAGATCTCGCACGGCACCGGCGTGGAGCGCGTGTTCCAGGCGCACAGCCCGGCCATCGACTCGCTGACCGTGAAGCGCAAGGGCAAGGTGCGCGGCGCCAAGCTGTATTACCTGCGTGGTCTGGAAGGCAAGGCTGCCCGCATCAAGGAAGACGTCGCCGCCGCTGCCGCTGCCAAGGCCAGTGCCAAGGCCGCCGCTGCTGCTGCCGCTTCAGCTGCCGAGTAAGTCCTCTCGCTGCAAACGCGTGCACACAAGAAAACCCGCGGATCAGTCCGCGGGTTTCTTGTTGTTTCCGATCCAAGCGGGCGGCGTTGCCATGGCAGGCGCTTGCCGCGCCCGATTGGCGACGAGCCATCCCATGCCCCACGCTGGCGGGACGACGCTTCAACACGCTGCTAAGTCAGCCGTTGCGGCTCCTGCAGGAAATTGCCCTGCACGAAGTCCACGCCGCAGGCGAACAGCAGCGAGGTGCTGGTGGCGTCCTCGACCCATTCGGCGATCGTCTGGCGCTTGAGCTCGCGCGCCTGCTGGCAGATCTCGGTCACTTTCCTCTGGTTCTCCGGATGCCGCGGCAGCTCGGCCATGAAGCTGCGGTCGATCTTCAGGTAGTCGGCATCGATATGGTTGAGCAGTTGAAATGAGTTCAGGCCGGAACCGAATTGCTCGAGGGCGAACTGGCCACCGATCTTCTTCCAGTCGTTGACGAATTCCTGTGCCGGACGCAACAGGGTCATCACCTTGCTCTCGGTCATCTCGAGCACGATGCGGCCGCGCTTCAGCGCTGCCTGCTTGAGCCGTTCGGCAAGCCAGGGCAGCAGTGCCGGATCCTGCAGCGAAGCGGCCGTGAGCTTGATGAAGTACGTCGTGTGCTGCCCCTGGCCCTCGTGCGTCTGCAACGCGCTGATGGCCTTGTCGAGCACCCAGCGGTCGATCGCGCTGGTGAGGTTGTGCTTTTCGGCTATCGGCATGAAGAAGCCGGGCAATACCTCGCCCTGGGGACCGTTCATGCGCAGCAGGATTTCCGAATAGTCGCCTTCGGCGTCCTGCAGGCTGATGGTCTGCTGGTGGTAGAGCACCAGGCCATTGTTCACCAGCGCCTGTTGCAGAAGCTCCAGCCAGTAGCGATCGCGTTCCTCGTCGGCTTTTTCGCGGGCCGCCGGGTCGTGCAGCTCCACCTTGCTGCCACCGAGGCTCTGCGCCGTGCGCAGCGCCTGGCTGGCCTGGTTGAGCAGCAGCTCGGTATTGGCGTTCTTCTCGCCCAGCAGGCTGCCGCCGATGCTGGCGGTGACGGTGATCGAGCGTGAGCCGGCATCGAAGATCTCGTTGCTGACGCTGTGCTGCAGCTTCGCTATCCAGTCCCTGATCGCTTCATCGGGGCGCGAGTCCAGCACCACGCCGAGGGTGTGTTCGGCGAGCATGCCGGCGACGTCGTCGGCGCCGAGCAGCATGCGGATTCGATCGGCAAAACCGGCAAGCAATTCATCGGCCTTGCCCAGGCCGATGCCGCCCACCAGCGAAGTCCAGTTGTCGGGTTCGATCAGCAGCAGTGCCTGGCCTTTCTTGCCTTTGGCTGCGGCGGTGACTGCGTCGTCGATGCATTCCAGCATGCGTGGCCGGTTGAACAGGCCGGTTACCGGGTCGCGCTGCAGTTGCTCCAGCACGGCGGGATCGACCAGTTGGCGGCGGAACACGATTTGCAGGCAGGGCTCGCCCTCGAACGTGGCGGGTGCGAATTCCACCGTGGCATCGAATTGGCTGCCATCGGCGCGGCGCGCGTGCAGGGTGAGCTGGGAAGGCAGTTTTTCCTGCCGCGCGTGGCCGCGGAGCAGTCCCTTGAACTCGTCCGCATGGGTCGAGTCGATCATGTCCAGTACGGGCAGCCCGAGCAGATCGTCGAAGCTGTCATAGCCGAAGGTGTCCAGGTAGGCCTGGTTGGCGCGCACGTGCATGCCTTCGTGGACGTAGGCGATGGCGTCGGTGGACGAGTCGAGAAGCGCGTCGCACCGGCGTTCCGATTCACGCAGCGAGGTCTCCAGCCGACGTACCTGGCGGCGCGTCTGCAGCGATTCGAATTCGCGTTGCAATACGGCAATCAGTTGCTTCGGCTGGCTGCGCGAGGCAACGCCACGGGCACCATGGACAAACAGGTCGGCCACGGTCTGGTTGTCCATCGCGTTGACCAGGCCGAGCAGCGCATAGTCGCGACCGTAGGCGTCGAGTACCTGCACGGTTTCGCGCAATTCGAGGGTGCTGACTGCGGGGTCGAACATCACGACGTCAGGTTCAAGCTCGCCCACGGCGGCCTTGAGCTCCTCGACGTTGGTGGCGCGAGCCGGGCGCACGGCAATGCCCGTATTTCGCAGCAGGCTGATGATTTGCTCGGCCTCCTCAAGCGAGTTTTCGATGAAGAGGATCTTGATGACGTAATCTTTTTTCATGGGGCGCCGAGCTGTCCGTTGATCTTCGCGGTTGCACTGGTTCCGGAGTGGATGCCTGTTCGCTATCGATGTTTGTAGCGGATTCCGCCAGCAGCCGCCAGCGAAAACCGCCCGGCGGCACCCGTCGCCTCGTTCACAGCGGCCGTTTCGAAGAGTCGCCGCCAACTTCACGTACCAGCCTTGGCACCAGGTAACCCGGAAGTCGGGCGCGCAATGCCTCCATCAGGCCCAGCGCGCGGGCATCGTCCACCTCGAAATGGGCGGTGCCGTGCACGCGATCGAGCTGGTGCAGGTAGTACGGCAGCACTCCGGCCGCGAACAGTCGCTCGGACAAGTCGGCAAGCGCGTCGGCATCGTCGTTGACGCCGCGCAGCAGCACCGACTGGTTGAGCATGGTGGCCCCGGCCTCGCGCAAGTGCGCGCAGGCCGCATCGACACCGGCGTCAAGCTCGTTGGCATGGTTGGCGTGCAGCACCACCACCTTCTGTAACGGCAGCGCGGCGAACCAGTTGAGGAAGGATCGATCGATCCGCTCGGGCAGTACCACCGGCAGGCGGGTGTGGATGCGCAAGCGGACGACCTGGGGAAGCTCGGCCAGGCCGCGACCCAGTTCTTCCAGCTTGCTGGTGGCCAGCGACAGCGGATCGCCTCCGGAAAGGATCAGTTCGATGATCGAGCCGTCCCGGCGCAAATGCTCCAGCGCCTGCTGCCACTGACCGGCAGCGGCGATTTCCTCGCCGTAGGGAAAGTGCCGGCGGAAGCAGTAGCGGCAGTTGATTGCGCAACTGCCGCTGGCGATCAGCAGAGCGCGACCCTGGTACTTGTGCAACAGGCCGCGGGCTTCTCGCGCGGCCATGTCGCCGACCGCGTCGGTGACGAAGCCGGGTACCTCGTCCAGTTCGGCCAGTTGCGGCAACACCTGCAGCAGCAACGGATCGCGCGCATCGCCATGGCGCATGCGCGCGACGAAGCCGCGCGGGACCCGCAATGCGAAGCCTGCGCTCGCGGCCGGCAAATGCCCGGCCAGGTGTTGCAGTCCGAGCAGGGCGAGCAGTTCGTCGGCATCGGTGACCGAATCGCGCCACAGTTGCCGCCAGTCGCCGGTCGGAAGGGGGGCGGGCGATGTAATGCGGGCGCCGGGGCTTGCGGTTATCATGGCGGGCCTTGGGCGGGCGCTGGGGCCCGTGTAGAGATACCCATTTTAGCCGTCCTGCGGGACGGATTTACCTCTGGAGCAAATAACGCATGGCGACCCTTGGCCTCAACGACGTCAAAACGGGCAAGAAGATCCTTCATAACGGTGACCCCTGGGTCATCACCGAGGCGGACTTCGTCAAGCCGGGCAAGGGGCAGGCGTTCACCCGAATCCGCATCCGCAACCTGAAAGACGGACGCACCACCGAGCAGACGCTCAAGTCCAGCGATTCTTTCGAGGAAGCGGACGTCACCGATACCGACATGCAGTTGTCCTTCATCGATGGTCTCGGCAAGGACCGCCTGTGGCACTTCATGAACATGGAGACCTTCGAGATGGTGCCGGCAACGCTGGCCGCGATGGGTGACGCATGGAAGTGGCTCAAGGGTGAGGAAGAGTGCGTGGTCACGCTGTTCAACGGCGCCATCGTCGCCGTGCAGCCGCCGAAGTTCGTCGAGCTGAAGATCACCGAGACCGACCCGGGCGTGCGTGGCGATACCTCCGGCGGTGGCGGCAAGCCGGCCACGCTGGAAACGGGCGCCGTGGTGCGCGTGCCGCTGTTCGTCAATCAGGACGAAGTGATCAAGGTCGACACACGCACCGGCGAGTACGACAGCCGCGTCAAGTGACGAACTGACGCGCGAGCTTCGCTCGCGCCTTTGCCAGTTCGTCATCCCTGCGAAGGCAGGACGAGCGCGTAGCGCGAATAACGTCCGAAGGACGGCCCCGAAGGGGCGAGCGGAGCGAGTCATCCAGTGAGGTAACCGTGCGGCAGCACACAAAGTCTCTTTGCCTGCTTTACGCCCCACAGCTACTGGATTCGGGCCTTCGCCGGAATGATGATCAAAGGCAACGACGAGCCGACATTGATGATCCAGGGCATGGGGCGGCCACCGCGAGGTACCGCCCCATGTCGTATCCAAATTGACAGAGCGAGAGTTGCTGATGAGTCCGACCGCCCCACAACCCATCGACCTGCTGATCGAAGCCCGCTGGGTCGTGCCGGTCGAGCCGCACGCGGTGGTGCTGGAGAATCATGCGGTAGCGGTACAGGGCGACCGCATCGTGGCGTTGCTGCCGCTCGCCGAAGCGCGAATTGCCTACGCGCCGCGCGAACGCGTCGAACTGGGCGAGCACGCACTGATCCCCGGCCTGGTCAACAGCCACACGCACAATCCGATGACCCTGCTGCGCGGCCTCGCCGACGATCTGCCGCTGATGGTTTGGTTGCAACAGCACATCTGGCCGGCCGAGGCGAAGGTGATCGGGCCGGAATTCGTGCGTGACGGGGTCGAGCTGGCGGTGGCCGAGATGCTGCGTGGCGGCACCACCTGCGCCAACGAAAACTACTTTTTCCCCGACGCGATCGGTGCGACTTATCGACGCATGGGCTTCCGCGCGGTGGTGGGCTTGCCGGTGATCGAGTTTCCCACCGCCTGGGCGAAGTCCCAGGACGAGTATTTCGCGCGCGCCGGCGAGGTGCATGACAGCTTCATCGGCGACGGCCTGATCACCACCGCGTTCGCGCCGCACGCGCCGTACACGGTGTCGGACGAGAGCTTCGAGCGCATTCGCGTGCTGTCCGACCAGCTCGACATTCCGGTGCACCTGCATACGCACGAGACCGCACACGAGGTCGAAGACGAGAAGGCCAAGAGCGGCCTGCGACCATTCCAGCGCTTGCAGAAACTGGGCCTGGTCAACGACCGCCTGATCGCCGTGCACATGACCCAGTTGACCGATGGAGAGATTGCCGCCTGCGCCGCCGCCGGCGTGTCGGTGGTGCATTGCCCGGAATCCAACCTGAAGCTCGCCTCGGGTTTCTGCCCGGCGGAGAAACTGCGTCAGGCTGGCGTCAATGTGGCGATCGGGACGGATGGCTGTGCCTCGAACAACGACCTGGACATGTTCGGCGAGATGCGCACCGCCGCGCTGCTGGCCAAGGCGGTGGCCGGCGACGCGGCAGCATTCGACGCGGCATACGCGCTGCGCGCAGCGACGCTCAACGGGGCCAGGGCGATCGGACTGGAAGCAAGTATCGGGTCGATCGAGGTCGGCAAGCAGGCCGACTTCGCTGCGGTGCGATTGAGCGAGCTGGAAACCCAACCGATGTTCCATGTCATCTCGCAACTGGTCTACGCCACCGGCCGCCACCAGGTCAGCGACGTGTGGATCGCCGGCAAGCGCAAGCTGGCAGCGCGCGAACTGGTCGACGTCGACACTGCCGCGATCCTCGACAAGACGCGTGCCTGGCGCGAACGCATCGCCGAGGCATGAACCGGAGTTCCCGATGAACCGTTACCTGATTCTGCTGATCCGATTGCCGCATCTCGACCCGGCCGTGCTGCCGCTGCACCTGGCCTTTCTGGACGGCCTGCGCGAACAGGGCCGGGTGGAGTTGTCCGGTGGCTTCAGCGACAAATCCGGTGGTGCCTACCTGCTGCACGCGGCCGACCTGGCCGAAGCCACCGCGATTGCGCACAGCGACCCGGCGCACGTCAGCGGCGGCTGGCATATCACGGTGTACGAATGGCTGGCGTCTTAACTTTTGTGTTCCTCCATGAACGCGAAAATCGACAGCGGCCATCCCTGGCCGCACTTTTCAATAAAATCACGTGCTCATCATGGATTCGAACATGACTACCTCCAACGTCAGCGCTGACGAGATCGCCCGCTTCGACAGCCTGGCGGCGCGTTGGTGGGATCCCGATGGCGAGTCGCGCCCGCTGCACGATCTCAATCCGGTGCGCGCCGCGTACATCGCCGCACGCGTCGACCTGCGCGACGCGAAGGTCGCCGATGTCGGATGCGGTGGCGGCCTGTTGAGCGAGGTGCTGACGCGGGCCGGCGCGAAAGTCACCGGCATCGATCTCGGCGAAAAGGTGATCGAAACCGCAAGGCTGCACCTGCACGAGTCGAACCTCGATGTCGATTACCGCGTGCAATCCTCGGCCGAACTGGCGGTGGCCGAGCCGGAAAGTTTCGATGCGGTGTGCTGTATGGAATTGATCGAGCACGTACCCGATCCGGCAACGCTGGTGAACGATCTGGCGACGATGCTGAAACCGGGCGGGCGGCTGTTCATGTCCACCATCAACCGCACGCCGGCGGCGTTCGGGGCGGCGATCCTGGGCGCCGAATACGTCATGCGCATGCTGCCGCGCGGCACGCACCACTATGCGCAGTTCCTGAAACCGTCCGAGCTGGGCAGGTTGCTGCGCCATGCCGGACTGGAACTGGAAGACGTCTCCGGGCTGGGATACAACCCACTCAACCGGAAGGCCTGGTTGAGCCGGATCACCGCGGTCAATTACGTGCTCAGCGCGCAGAAGCCGGCATGAACTCCTTGCCGTCGACGATCGAAGGCGTGCTGTTCGACCTGGATGGCACCTTGCTCGACAGCGCTCCGGACCTGTACGCCGCACTGGTGGTGCAGTGCGCGGAGGAGGGCGTTGCATCGCCGCCGTATGCCCCGGTACGCGAAGTGGTTTCACGCGGCGCGCGCGCGGTGCTGCGCTGCGCCTTTGTCGAACGCGGCGAGCCCGCGCTGGAAGCGCTGGTGCCGCGCTACCTGCAGTTGTATCAGGACGTGATGGCACAGCAGACGCACGCGTTCGATGGCGTCGACGACTTGCTGGCAAGGATTGAAGCGACCGGACTGCGCTGGGGCATCGTCACCAACAAGGCGGCGTTTCTCACCGACGAACTGCTCCTTCGCATCGGTTGGGCCGGCCGTGCCGGTGCGGTGGTCTGCGGCGATACCTTGCCGGTGAAGAAGCCCGACCCGGCACCGGTGCTGCTGGCCTGCGAGCGTGCAGGCGTGGCGCCAGCGCGATGCCTGTTCGTCGGCGACGATCGCCGCGACATACAGGCCGGCGCGGCTGCCGGCCTGTACACCGTGGCGGTGAGTTGGGGCTACCTCGATGGTGGCGATCCGCATGCATGGGGGGCCGACAAGGTACTGGACCATCCGGCCGAGCTGGCCGACTTGCTGCAACTGCAGCCGGTCGTCGCATGATCGAGCGGATCGAACAAAACGAGGTGTTGCAGGGCTTCATCGACAAGTGGCTGGCGGTGCAGCCGCAGCAGCGCATCGCGCTGGTGTTCGTCGATGGCCGGCGTTACCCCGGCCATGTCGCGCTGGCGGCGCTGGAGCAGGAACTGCTCGGCGCGGCCTACGGCATCCGCGAGCCGCAGGTGGCCGCCGCCAAGCTGAACTGGTGGGCGGAGGAACTGGCCGGTGCGCCGGCCAGCGGTGGGCGTCATCCGTTGACCCAGGCATTGTTCGACGACGAACGCGCGCATGCGATCGCCAGCGACCGTTGGCTGGCGCCCGTGCTGGCCGCGATGGCGCAACTGGAGCAAGGCACGCCCGCAGACTTCTCCGCTCAGCTCGATGCGGCGATGCCGTTGCACGGCGCATTGGCAACGCTGGAAACCGTTTGGTGGTACGGCGCCGACGCGTCACCGACGCGGGCAGCGCGGGTTGCGGTGCTGAATCATCTGCTGCATGCATTGCTGCGGCTGGAGCAGGACGCCGAGCGCGACCGCCTGCCGCTGCCGATGGCGCGGTTGGCGAGGCATGGCCTGGACCGGACGCAGTTGCGCACGGCCAGTGCAACGCGCCAGCAGGCGATCAAGGCGCAACTGGACGACCTGCTGGCCAACTGGAAGGCATCGGCCACGCTGGCCGGGCCGCTCAGCGTGTTCCGCGCGCTGGAATCGCGCCACGCGAACAAGCTCGCGCAGCGCGCCGCGCAGGCCGGCAATGCGCTGGCGGTGTTGCAGGCCGGCCAGTCGCGCACCGGGCCGGCGACCTTGCTGCAGGCGTGGCGGGCCGCGCGTGCATGGCGCCAGCACGTGGCGTAGAACCATCACGGACGCAGTGTTTCCGCCACGCCACTATTGCGTGGCAGCCCGCTTGACCCAAGATTGTTTGCTTCGCGGCGATCCGCCGATGTCAGGACCCCATCATGCCGAACCAGGAAAATACCGCCCGCCTGTTGCCCGACGTCGCCGTGCACGCGCAACCCCATCTTGCCGGGGCGCTGGACTGGGTCGGCATGGCCGACATCCAGGTGCCGGTGCTGTTCGATGCCGGCGACGGCCAGGTGCAGCGTGCCAGTGCGCGGGTCGGTGCCTTCGTCAATCTGAGCCGGCCTGACAAGCGCGGCATCCACATGTCGCGGTTGTACCTGCAGGTCGAGCAGGCGCTGAGCACGCAAACGCTCACCGCCGAATCGCTGCAGGCCCTGCTGCGCGGCTTCCTCGACTCACACAAGGATTTGTCCGACCGCGCCTGTCTCAGCATCCATTTCGAGCATCTGGTGCGCCGGCCCGCCCTGAAAAGTGCCAACAGCGGCTGGCGCGCCTATCCGGTATGCATCGAGGCGAGCCTCACCGGGGACGCCTTTCTGCTCGAGTTCGGCACGGAGGTGGTCTATTCCTCGACGTGTCCTGCTTCGGCCGCACTGTCGCGCCAGTTGATCCAGGACCAGTTTGCGAGCGGCTTCGACGCGACCAGGCCGCTCGACCACGCGGCGGTGCTGGCCTGGCTCGGCAGCGAGAAGGGTATCGTCGCCACGCCGCACGCCCAACGCAGTGTGGCGCGCTTGCGCATACGCACGGCCAGCGGCAAGGGTTTTCAGCTGATCGACCTGATCGACCGCGTCGAGCACGCCCTCGGCACACCCGTGCAGACCGCGGTGAAGCGCGAGGACGAACAGGCCTTCGCACTGGCCAACGGCGGCAACCTGATGTTCTGCGAAGACGCCGCCAGGCGCATCCAGAAGGCACTCGACGCCGACGTTGCGCTCAGTGACTTCCACATTCGCGTGGAACATCAGGAAAGCCTGCATCCGCATGACGCAGTGGCCTATGCGAGCAAGGGCGTGGAAGGCGGCTACGGCTCGACGCCGTGACCCCTGAATGTTTGGCGGAGCCGTATCCGTTGCGCTGAAGGTTGGCGACTTTGCCGTTCGCCCGCGTGCCTGTCGACGACCTCAGCGGCATGCGCAGCATGTTCCACGTTATTCAATCTCCGGCGCAACGGCAGCGGGGGTAATGAAAATGTTCGGGCACCGGGTCTTCGCCACCGGAGCACAGAGGCTGGCAACGCAGCAGCCGCCAGCCGGCCAGCAGACTCCCGCGCCAGGGGCCGAACCGGGTGACGGCAATCCGTGCATAATCGGAGCAGCTGGGGTGGAAACGGCAGCGTGGACCGAGCAGGGGACTGAGCCAGCGCTTGTACAAACGGAGCAGCCACAGTATCAATCGAGTCGGGAAATTCACGTTGGCGGAACAGCTCGCAGCCTGTAGTGGTACAAGTATTCCAGAAGCGGGCTTGCCGGTGTAGCAAGCATGGGCTATAACACCCGGCCGCCAAGGCCAAAAATGGTGAGGGATATGGCGAAAACGACACGCAGTGCCACCGCCGCCAAGGCGCGGAAGGGAAAGGCTCCGACCAAGTTGCATGATGCGAAGGCCGGCAAGTCGAAAACAGCTGCCACAAAGGGGCGGACCGTGAAGAGCGCCAGCAAGACACCTGCCAAGGCAAGTCGCCAGGCCACCAGGCCAGCTGCCAAGGCTCCCGTGAAGCCCGTGAAGAAAGCCCCTGTGAAAAAAGCCGTGGCCAAGCCGATGGCCGCGAAGAGGCCGGTCGGCAAGTCCACGGTGGCCAAGGCCTCCGCCAAGCCACAAGCAAAGAAGGCCAGTCCGGTTGCCAAGCGTGCTGTCGGGAAAGCGGCAGCCAGCAAAGTCGTCGCGAAGAAGGTCGCCGTCAAGAAGGTCGCCGTCAAGAAAGTCGCCGCCAAAAAAGTTGTCGCCGGGAAAGCCAAGACCAGCAGCAAGCCCGTTGCAAAAGCAGCTGGCAAAGCCTCGGCCAGGCCCGTCGCGAAGAAAGCCGCAGTGGCGCCCAAGCCGGCGCCCAGGCATGTTGCAAAACCGGTGGCCGCGCCTGTTCGTGCCAGCAAGCCCGCGCCGGCATCCGTTGCCAAATCTGCAGGAAAACCGGGCGGCAAGGCTGCCCCGCCTCCGGCAGCAGTGGCCAGGAAAGTTTCCCCATCGCCCGCCAGTGCGCTCTTCAAGGGCAAGGTGGCGAGTGCAACCGCCATGGTGACACCGCGGGCGGCTCCGGCCGCCGCAGGTCACACCTCTTCCCACAAGAATCAGAAAAATTTGTCGTCCTCAATGAATAAATCCGCTGCAAAAAAAATCGATAACGGTATTACCCGTGAAGACGGGCGGTACGCGCTTCCCTCCACCAGCACGATCACGTTGCCCAAGGGTTATCGCCCCTCTCCCAACGAGGAGTACATGAACCCGATGCACCTGGCCTACTTCCGCAACAAGCTGCGCGACTGGCGCGATCAGCTGGTGGAAGAGTCGCGCCAGACCATGGACAACCTGCGCGAAGAAGTGCGTGACGTCGGCGACGAAGCCGAACGCGCCACCCGCGAAACCGAGAACTCGCTGGAACTGCGTACCCGCGATCGCTACCGCAAGTTGATCTCCAAGATCGACAAGGCGCTGCGCCGGATCGAGGAGGGCAGCTACGGGTTCTGCGAGGAAACCGACGAGGAAATTGGCGTCGACCGCCTCGATGCACGCCCGATCGCCACGCTGTCGCTGGACGCCCAGGAGCGGCGCGAACATCTGCAGAAGCAGATGGGAGACTGATTTCTGCGCTCCTCCGTGAGCGCAAGGATCAAACCCGGCATGCCGGACCTTTCAAAAGAGCCCCGCTTCGAGCGGGGCTTTTGCGTGGAGCGAAGCGAAAGGCGAGGTGCTGGGTCGCTTCCTCACCCCTTGCTTGTGGCCGCCGCGGCATAACCCTTCAGCTTCGCCAGCATCGCGGACAGCCCGTTCGAGCGCGTCGGCGAGAGATGCTTGGCCAGTCCGATCGTGCCGATGAACGTGGGCTCGGTGGCGACGATCTCCTGCGCGGAACGGTCCGAGTACACCCGCAGCACCAGTGCAATCAGGCCGGACACGATCGCCGAATCGCTGACCGCCTCGAAATGCATCTTCGATGCATCGCCACTGGGTACCAGCCAGACCATCGACTGGCAGCCGTGCACGCGGTATGCCTCGATCTTGCTGGCCTCGGGGAACGGCGGGAGTTCCCGGCCGAGGTCGATCAGATACTGGTAGCGCTCGGTCCAGTCGCCGAAGAACGCGAATTCCTCGGCGATGTCATGTTGCGCCTGCTCGGCGCTGGTGGTGGCGATGGCGTTCATGCGTACATTATCGCGCGGACAAGCTGAATTCACGAACGCCGGCAGGCATCGTTCAGCTGCTCACGACGCTCCAGCGGGTGCCTTGCGCGCTGTCCTCGATCGCGATGCCCAGCGCGGTGAGCTCATCGCGGATCGCGTCGGCCCGTGCAAAATCGCGGGCCGCGCGGGCGGCCCGGCGCTGCTGAAGCAGATCCTCGATGTGCGCCTCGTCGATCGCGCTTTCGCCGCGCCTGAACCAGGTTTCCGGAGCCTGCTGCAGCAGGCCGAGCAGCGCGCCGCCACCAAGCAGGGCCGCTTTCGCCTCGGCGCTGCCGGACTGGCGTGCGGCGTCCGCCAACACGGACAGTTCCGCCAGCGCCTGCGGCGTGTTGAGGTCGTCGCACAGGGCGGCTTCCACCCGTTCGGGTATCGGCAAAGGCGTGGACAATTCGACGTCGGCCAGGTCCCGCAACACCCGATACCATCCGTCCAGCGTGCTTGCGGCCTGCGCGATGGCGCCGTCGGACCAGTCCAGCGGCTGGCGGTAGTGGCCGCTGAGCAGACGCAGACGCAGGGCTTCGGCCGGATGCTGCTTCAACAGTTCGTGCACCAGCAGTACATTGCCGAGCGACTTGGACATCTTGCGGCCGTCGAAGGTGAGCATGCCGTTGTGCATCCACCAGCGGGCGAACACCTTGCCGCCGTGCGCGCAGGTGGATTGCGCGATCTCGTTCTCGTGATGCGGAAACAACAGGTCGATGCCGCCGGCATGGATGTCGATGGTCTCGCCCAGGTGCGCGGCGCTCATGGCCGAGCATTCGATATGCCAGCCGGGACGACCGTGACCCCAGGGACTGTCCCAGCCCGGCAGCTCCGGCGTGGACGGTTTCCAGAGCACGAAATCCCCCGGACTGCGCTTGTACGGCGCCACTTCGACGCGCGAACCGGCGATCAACTCGTCGGTATCGCGACCGGACAGCTCGCCGTAGGCGGGGAACGAGCCGACGTCGAACAACACGTGGCCGTCGGCGGCGTAGGCGTGGCCGCTCTGCAACAGGTTCTCGATCATCGCGATGATCGGGCCGATGTGCGCGGTGGCGTGCGGCTCGATGTCCGGCGGCGCCACACCCAGCCCGGCCATGTCGTCGCGGTAGGCCTTGGCGAAACGCCCGGTGATCGTGCCGATCGGCACGCCCTGTTGTTGCGCGGCGGCATTGATCTTGTCGTCGACATCGGTGATGTTGCGGGCGTACACCACCTGTGGATGGTGCCGGCGCAGCAACCGGGCCAGCACGTCGAACACGACCGGCCCGCGGGCATTGCCGATATGCACGTA
Source organism: uncultured Gammaproteobacteria bacterium (assembly GCA_963828675.1). GTDB lineage: Bacteria > Pseudomonadota > Gammaproteobacteria > Xanthomonadales > Rhodanobacteraceae > Rhodanobacter. Next base: position 796,232 of record CAWHFQ010000002.1, on the reverse strand, counting down.
GTTGTAGACGGTGGGTCCGCACAAATACATCGTCACGCGCGCGGGATCGAGCGGGACGAACGGTTCGGTGCGGCGGGTCAGGCTGTTGTAGAGCGATATCGGCATCGGTGAAATCCGCAGCATGGGGCCGCGCAGGCAGGGCAGGGCCAGCCCGGCATCTTAACAAGGTGTAAGCGCTGCGGTGCTGCCGGGCCGATTCTAAGCGTGTATTCAGCGTGAACTTGTTGAAATACCGTCATTACGCGCACAAGCGCGCCGTGGTTTTCGAGATCGGAGGTCGTCATGGCCAGACTCTGGCTTTCCGCACTGGCCGTGGCCCTGCTGGCCAGCAGCGTGCATGCGCAGGACGGGCGTTACGTCAATGCGGATGACAATGCCCATTATGGTTGGGCCGATGTGCTGCGCGCCGATCCGGTGCAGGGCGTCACGCGCACCGAAGTGCCGCGGCAGGAATGCTACGAGCAGCCGGTGGTGCGCCACGAAGGTGGCAACAGCACGGCCGGCACGGTGCTGGGTGCCGTGATCGGCGGCGTGCTGGGCAACACGGTGGGCAAGGGTGACGGGCGCAAGGCCGCCACCGTGGCCGGTGCGGTGGCCGGCGGTGCGGTGGGCAACCGGGCGGCGCGTGGCAACGACTACGAAACCACGCAGACCCAGTGCCGCCAGGTCAGCTCGATCAGCGAGCAGCGCCGGATCATCGGCTATGACGTCGAATACCGCTATCGCGGCGAGGTCTACACCTCGCGCCTGAGCTATGACCCGGGTGAGCGTCTGCGCGTGCGCGTGCGGGTCGATCCCGCGGATTGATTCCGTCCCGGCAAACATCAAGGGCGCCGCCATTCATTGGCGGCGCCTGTCGTTTCGAGGACTGATTTTTCTGGTTGCACGGCGGCGAAATTGCCGCCATCATGCGCACTCGTCACCTGGAACCTGCAATGTCCGCAGCCGTCTATACCGCCACCGTACTCACCAGCGCCCGCGCGGCTGCCGGCATGACGTCGCGTGCGCGCCGACCGCTGGATGGATATTCGGCCGGGTAGGCAGTCGCACGCGTTTCATGTGCATCGACGACAAAACCCGGCCATTGCGCCGGGTTTTTTGTTTTGGAGATGTACTTCACACGGATCCCTCCGTGAAAGACCAAACCGGCCATCCATGGCCGGACTTTTCACCAAGAGCCTCACAACATGACCCTCAGGCATTTCATCACCACCCAGGATTACAGTCGCGCCGAGATCGATGCGCTGCTCGAGCAGGCAGCCGCGTTCAAGCGTTCGCCACGCGGTCAGCAGCTGGCCGGCAAGTCGATCGCGCTGCTGTTCTTCAACCCGTCGATGCGTACGCGCACCAGCTTCGAGCTGGGCGCGTTCCATCTGGGTGGCCATGCCATCGTGCTCTCGCCCGGCAAGGACGCGTGGCCGATCGAGTTCGAGGTCGGCAGCGTGATGGACGGCGATACCGAGGAGCACATCGCCGAGGTGGCGCGGGTGCTGTCGCGCTACGTCGACCTGATCGCGGTGCGCGCCTTCCCGAAGTTCCGGGACTGGGCGGTGGACCGCCAGGACGAGGTGATCAAGGCGTTCGCGCAGTACGCCACGGTGCCCGTGATCAACATGGAGACGATCACCCATCCCTGTCAGGAACTGGCCCATGCATTGGCGCTGAAAGAACACCTGGGCGACCTGCAGAACAGGAAGTACGTGCTGACCTGGACCTATCACCCGAAGCCGCTGAATACCGCCGTGGCGAACTCGGCGCTGCTGATTGCCACCAAGATGGGCATGGACGTGACCCTGTTGTGTCCCACGTCCGACTACGTACTGGACGAGCGCTACATGGCGTTCGGCCGTCTGAACGCCGAGCAGAACGGCGGCTCGCTCAAGGTCAGCCACGACATCGATGAAGCCTACACGGGTGCCGATGTGGTCTACGCCAAGAGCTGGGGTGCGCTGCCCTACTTCGGCCAGTGGGAGCAGGAAAAGCCGATCCGCGACGCGCACAAGCACTTCATCGTCGACGAGGCGAAGATGGCGCTGACCAACCATGGCCTGTTCAGTCACTGCCTGCCGCTGCGCCGGAACATCAAGGCCACCGACGCGGTGATGGATTCGCCCGCCTGCATCGCCATCGACGAAGCAGAAAACCGCCTGCACGTGCAGAAAGCGGTGATGGCGTCGTTGCTGACGCAATAGGGAATGGGGAATGGGAAACCGATCGATCCTTGCAGGAGTTGCCATGTACATGCCGTCGTCTTTTCGCGAAAGCCGCCCCGAGGTGCTGCACGGGATGATCCGGGCGTGTCCGTTTGCCACCGTGGTGACTCGTGCCGCCGATGGATTGGCGGCCAATCACCTGCCGTTCGAACTGGTTGATGGCGTGCTGCACGGCCACGTCGCCCGCGGCAACGAACTGGCGCAGATGGACGGCGCCGAGGTGCTGCTGGTGTTCCAGGGTCCGGATGGCTACATCAGCCCGAACTGGTACCCGAGCAAGCATGAAACCGGCCGCGAAGTGCCGACATGGAATTACGCCGTGGTGCACGTGCACGGCCGCTTGCGGGTAATCGACGACGCGGCCTGGCTGCGCCGCCTGCTGGAAACGCTGACCGATCATCATGAAGCGGATCAACCGCAGCCGTGGAAGGTCAGCGATGCACCGGAGGACCATGTCGAGAAATCGCTGCGGGCGATCGTCGGCCTCGAAGTCTCGATCGAACACATCGTAGGCAAGTTCAAGCTTAGCCAGAACCATCCTGCCCGCAACCGCGCGGGTGTGATCACCGGATTGCGCGAGCGCGACGGCGATGGCGACGCGGAACTGGCCGCCCTTATGGATCAACAGGAGTCGAAACCGTGAATCATCAGCATCGTTATCGCGTCGACGTGGAGTGGTCCGGCAACCTTGGCACCGGCACGGACGGCTATCGCAACTACAGTCGCGACCACGCCATTCGCATCGAGGGCAAGCCCGAGCTGGCCGGCTCGTCCGATCCCGCGTTTCGCGGCGACGCGGCTCGGCACAATCCCGAAGACATGCTGGTGGCCGCGCTGTCGACCTGTCACATGCTGTCCTACCTGCACATGGCCACAGTGGCCGGCGTGGTGGTGACGGCGTATACCGATGCCGCCGAAGGCACGATGGCCGCCGAAGGCGACAGCGGCCGCTTCGTCGAGGTGGTGCTGCGTCCCACGGTGACGATCAGCGCCAGCAGTGATCCGGTGAAGGCTGAAGCGGCACACGAGACCGCGCACCACGCCTGCTTCATCGCCAACTCCGTGAACTTCCCGGTGCGTTGCGAGCCGCGCATTGTCGTCGAACCCGCCTGACCACTTCTTCTTTCCAGGATCTGCAAGCCATGAGCAAAGACATCGTCCTCGCCTTTTCCGGTGGTCTCGACACCAGCTTCTGCGTGCCCTACCTGCAGGAGCAGGGCTGGTCCGTGCACACCGTGTTTGCCGACACCGGTGGTGTCGATGCCGATGAGCGCGCCTTCATCGAACAGCGCGCGGCCGAGCTGGGCGTGGCCAGTCACGTTACCGTCGACGGCGGCCCGGCGATCTGGGACGGTTTCGTCAAGCCGTTCGTGTGGGCTGGCGAAGGCTATCAGGGCCAGTACCCGCTGCTGGTGTCCGACCGCTACCTGATCGTCGAGGCCGCGCTGAAACGCGCTGCCGAGCTGGGCACGAAGGCGATTGCGCACGGCTGCACCGGCATGGGCAACGACCAGGTGCGTTTCGACCTGGCGGTGAAGTCGCTGGGCGATTACCGGATCGTGGCACCGATCCGCGAGATCCAGAAGGAACACACGCAGACGCGCGCCTACGAACAGAAGTACCTGGAAGAACGCGGTTTCGGCGTGCGCGCGAAGCAGCAGGCCTACACCATCAACGAGAACCTGCTCGGACTGACCATGTCCGGTGGCGAGATCGATCGCTGGCAAGCGCCAGGCGAAGGCGCGGTGGGCTGGTGCAAGCCGCGCGCCGAATGGCCGTCCAGACCGCTGCAGGTGAAGATCGGTTTCGCCAACGGCGAGGCGGTGACGCTGGATGGCGAGACGATGGCGGGACACAGCATGCTGGCCAGGCTCAACGGCCTGTTCGCGCAGTACGGCGTCGGCCGCGGCCTCTACACCGGCGATACCACGATCGGCCTGAAGGGCCGCATCATCTTCGAGGCGCCCGGCCTGATCGCACTGCTCACCGCGCACCGTGCGCTGGAAGAGGCCGTGCTCAGCAAACAGCAGAACCGCTTCAAGCCCGAGGTGGCGCGCAAATGGGTGGAACTGGTCTACGAGGGCTTCTTCCACGATCCGCTGAAGGCCGACCTGGAAGCGTTCCTGGCGTCCAGCCAGTCCGCCGTCAACGGAGAGGTGACGTTGGAGACCAGCGGCGGCAGCGTTGGTGCGGTGGCGGTCGAGTCCAGGCACATCCTCAACGCCAAGGGCGCCACCTACGCGCAGACGGCCGACTGGGGAGTGGAGGAGGCCGAAGGCTTCATCAAGCTGTTCGGGATGAGCTCGACGCTGTGGGCCGAGGTCAATCGCTCGTGAGCGGGGAATCGGCAATGGGGCATGGGGAATCGGTGTTGCTCGAGGCGACGCTGGAGCATCTGCGTGCACTGGTTTCCTTCGACACGCGCAATCCGCCGCGGGCGATCGATACCGGCGGCATCTTCGATTACCTGCGTGCGCAACTGCCGGGTTTCGTGGTGACGGTGACCGATTTCGGTGCCGGCGCGGTGGCTCTGCATGCAGTGCGCGGCGAGCCGAGATACCTGTTCAACGTGCACCTGGACACCGTGCCGGATTCTCCGGCGTGGACGGCCGATCCGCACACGTTGCGGGTCACTGCCGATCGCGCGATCGGACTGGGTGCGTGCGACATCAAGGGCGCGGCGGCGGCGTTGCTGGCCGTGGCGAATGCCAGCAACGGCCCGTTGGCACTGCTGTTCACCACCGACGAAGAGGCAAACGACGCGCGTTGCATTGCCGGCTTCCTGCGTGAGCCGCGTGCCTGCGAGGCGGTGATCGTGGCCGAACCCACCAACGGCGAGGCGGTGCTGGCGCATCGCGGGATCCAGTCGGTGCTGATGCGTTTCGCCGGGCATGCAGGTCACGCCTCGGGCGAGCAGAAGCCCGGCGACAGCGCGCTGCACCAGGCCGTACGTTGGGGCAGCGCGGCGCTGGATTTCGTGGCGGCGCAATCGCACGAGCGCTTCGGCGGGCTCACCGGCCTGCGTTTCAACATCGGTCGCGTCGAGGGCGGGATCAAGGCGAACATGATCGCGCCCACGACGGAGGTGCGCTTCGGTTTCCGCGCGCTGCCGACGATGGACCCGAACCAGTTGCTCACGCAATTCCGCTCGCTGGTCGAACCGCAGCCGGTGGACTTCGCAGAGACCTTCCGTGGCGCCTCGCTACCGGCCGGTGACACGGCGAACGCCGAGGCAAACCGGCTGGTCGCGCGCGACCTGGCTGACGAGCTGGAGATCCCGGTCGGCAACGCGGTGGATTTCTGGACCGAAGCCGCGCTGTTCTCCGCGGCGGGCTACACCGCCTTCGTCTACGGCCCCGGCGACATCGCCCAGGCGCACAGCGCCGACGAATGGGTCGCGCTCGATCAGCTTGAGCGCTATGCGCAAACGGTTTATCGGATCATTGAGAAGTCCGGCCAGGGACGGCCGGTTTCTGACTCTCGCGCTCACGGATGAACGCAAGGAATAGACATGGAAACGCATAAGCACACCCGCAAGACCATCGTGCGTCTGCTTTCGAGCATGGGCAGCGCGAAGGAAATCCAGCAATACCTCAAGCGTTTCTCGCAGCTCGATGCGAAGCGCTTCGCCGTGGTCAAGGTCGGCGGCGCCGTATTGCGCGACGACCTGCCGGCGCTGACTTCGTCGCTGACTTTCCTGCAGCAGGTCGGCCTGACTCCGATCGTGCTGCACGGCGCCGGTCCGCAACTGGACGAAGAGCTGGCCGCCGCGGGCATCGAGAAGCGGACCATCGACGGCTTGCGGGTGACTTCGCCCGCGGCGCTGGCGATCGTGCGCAAGGTCTTCCAGGAACAGAACCTGCGCCTGGTCGAGGCCCTGCACGCAATGGATACGCGCGCCACCTCGGTACCGTCGGGCGTGTTCACTTCCGACTATATGGACCGCGACAGGTTCGGCCTGGTCGGCAAGGTGAAGAGCATCAACCTCGCGCCGATCGAAGCCAGCCTGCGGGTCGGATCGATTCCGGTGATCGCCAGCCTCGGCGAGACGGCGGAGGGACAGATTCTCAACGTCAACGCCGACTTCGCCGCCAACGAACTGGTGCGTGTGCTGCAGCCGTACAAGATCGTGTTTCTCACCGGCACGGGTGGCCTGCTCGACGACCAGGGCCGCCTGATCGACTCGATCAACCTCAGCACCGAGTTCGACCATTTGATGGCGCAGCCATGGATCAACGGCGGCATGCGGCTGAAGATAGGGCAGATCGCCGACCTGCTGGCCGACCTGCCGCTGACCTCGTCGGTGTCGATCACCCAGCCGTCCGAGCTGGCGAAGGAACTGTTCACCCACAAGGGCTCCGGCACGCTGGTGCGTCGCGGCGAGCGGGTGCTCAGGCACCTGGCGTGGGACGGCGTCGATATGGTGCGCATGCGTGGCCTGATCGAGTCGAGTTTCGGTCGCCCGCTGGTAACGGACTACTTCGAACGCACCCGGCCGCATCGTATCTACGTCAGCGAGAACTACCGCGCGGCGATGATCCTCACCCAGGAAGACGGACTGACCTACCTCGACAAGTTCGCCGTGCTGGACGACGCGCAGGGCGAGGGCCTCGGGCGCGCGGTCTGGCTGGTGATGCGCGAGGAGAATCCGCAACTGTTCTGGCGCTCGCGCCACGGCAACAACGTCAACCCGTTCTATGACGCCGAATGCGACGGCTTCATCAAGCAGCCGCACTGGAAGGTGTACTGGTACGGCGTCACGGGCTTCGACACGATCGCCCGCTGCGTCGCACACTGCGCCACGCGGCAGCCGACCCTGATGGATGGACCGACATGAACATGCGGAAGAAAGCGACAGGTATCGTGGGCGCGCGCGGGCACACGGGCGCCGAGCTGATCCGGCTGATCGCGGCGCATCCCGCGCTCGAGCTGGCCTTCGTTTCTTCGCGCGAACTGGACGGCCAGCGTGTCGACGCGCACGTCGATGCGTACCAGGGCGAGTTGCGTTACAGCGCGCCCGAGCACGACGAATTGCCGGCGCTCGGTGCCGACGTGGTGATCCTGGCGCTGCCAAACGGCAAGGCGGCGACGTGTGTGGACGCGTTCGATGCGGCTGGAGCGGATCCGTTGATCGTCGACCTGTCGGCCGACTACCGCTTCGATCCGACCTGGTATTACGGCCTGCCGGAGTTGACCCGCGAGCAGTGGCGTGGCCAGCGACGCATCAGCAATCCGGGCTGCTACGCCACCGCGATGCAGCTCTCCATCATGCCGCTGAAGGATCTGCTGGCCGCGCCGCCGGTGTGCTTCGGTGTCTCGGGCTATTCCGGTGCCGGCACCACGCCGTCGGACAAGAACGATCCCGGGAAATTGCGCGACAACCTGATGCCGTATGCGCTCACCGGGCACATGCACGAGAAGGAAGCCTCGTTCCGCCTGGGCGTGCCGGTGGAGTTCATGCCGCACGTGGCGCCGCACTTCCGTGGCCTCACCGTCACCACCAATCTGTATCTCGCTCGCCCGCTGAAGCGCGAGGACGTGTTGCAACGTTTCCACGCTGCCTACGACGGCGAGAAGCTGGTCAGGGTGACCGACGAGGCGCCATGGGTCAGTCGCATCGCGCATCGCCATCACGCCGAGGTCGGCGGCTTCGCGCTGTCCGCCGACGGCAAGCGCGTGGTGATCGTGGCCACACTGGACAACCTGCTGAAAGGCGCGGCGACGCAGGCCATGCAGAACATAAACCGCGCGATCGGTGTGGACGAATACACCGCGATTCCGTTGTAGTTGGCCCGCCTGTGGGAGCGGCTTCAGCCGCGATGATTCTCAGCCGGCAGGGACGTCGCGGCTGAAGCCGCTCCCATGGAAAAGCGCCGTTCGACCTCTCTCCAGGACATCATCATGACCCAGCCCCTCTGGCAAAAATCCGGTGTGCAGATCGACGCGAAGATCATGAAGTTTCTCGCTGGCGACGATGTATTGCTGGATCGCGAGTTCTTCCTGCACGACATCACCGCCAGCAAGGCGCATGTGGAAGGCCTGGCGAATATCGGTGTAGTCAGCGCCGACGAGACAGCGGCGCTGAAGCGCGAGCTCGATATATTGGCGGCGGATTTCCGCACCGGCACCTTCGTGCTGGATGAGCGCTACGAAGACGGCCATTCGGCGATCGAGGCCCGGCTCACGGAGCGGCTCGGTGACGCCGGCCGCCGCGTGCACACCGGGCGCAGCCGCAACGACCAGATTCTGGTGGCCACCCGGTTGTGGCTGAAGGAGCAGCTCGCCACGCTGCAGATGCATTGCCGCGCGATCGCGCAGGTCTGTCTTGACCGCGCAGCGCAGCCCGCGCTGCCATTGCCCGGCTATACCCATCTGCAGCGTGCGGTGGTGTCGTCCACCGCGATGTGGTTTGCCGGTTTTGCCGAAGGCTTCATCGACAACGCGCTGCGTGCACGGCAGACCTCGACGTGGATCGATGCGAACCCGCTCGGCACCGCGGCCGGCTACGGAGTCAACCTCGGGCTCGATCGTGAACACACCACCCAGGCGCTCGGCTTCGCGCGCATGCAGGTTTCACCGATCTATGCGCAGTTGTCGCGCGGCAAGTTCGAGATGGCCGTGCTGGAAGCCATCGCCAGCGCGCTGCTCGATCTGCGCCGGCTCGCGTGGGACCTGTCGCTGTTCACCACGGCCGAGTTCGACTTCGTCAAGCTGCCGCCCGAGTACACCACCGGTAGCTCGATCATGCCGAACAAGCGCAACCCCGACGTGATCGAACTGCTGCGCGCCAGCTACGCCAGCGTCGCCGCCGCGCGCACCGAGATCGAGCAGTTGCTGTCGCTGCCGTCCGGTTACCAGCGCGACCTGCAGTTCTCCAAGGGTTCGCTGTTCCATGGATGCCGGCATGGCCTGAGCGCGCTGGAGCTGGTGCCGGATCTGCTGGCGCGCATGGCATGGAACGAGAGTGCCATGCGCGCCGCGATCGAGCCGGCGATGTACGCGACCGACGTGGCGATCGAACAGGCCGCCGCGGGCGTGCCGTTCCGCGATGCCTATCGCGCAGCGGCGGAATCGGCGAATGCGGCAGGTGCCGGACGCACGCCGGAGCGCAGTCTTGCCGAACGCAGTTCGCCGGGGAGCGCGGGTGACATGCGGCTTGAGCTGCTGCGCACCCGCCTCGACGAATCGGCGTGAGGCCGAGCGCATCCGCCTGACGCATGATCTCCTTCGCGTCGGCCTGGTTATCCGGATTCAGCCGTCCAGATGGCCATGCTTGCCGAGGTCGGTCGGCGCGTCGCTGAGCATGCCGCGAGCAAGATCGAGCGCGCGCTCGACGAAATTTCCTGATGCCTCCCAGTAGCTGGCGTCCTGCACGCGCACACGCAGCACCATCAGGTTCGGATCGCCCTTGCCGTCGGGGAAGAAGACCTTCTGCGTCGGCGACCACAGCTCGTCGATGGTGTCGGCATCGCGATCCATGCGTGCCCGGCCGCGCACGGAAACGTAGCGGTGGTCCGAGGGCTGCGCATAGGAGAGGTTCACCGAAGCGTCGTCGGTGAGCTCTGCAACCTTGTGACTGTCCGCGGCGGTAAAGAACACGATCTCGCCGTTCGCATCGATCTTGAGCGTCTGCAGCGGGCGACTCACCAGCGATCCATCCGCGGTGCGGGTGGTCAGCATGGCCACTTCGATGTCGCCGATGAGCTCGCCCAGCCGGCGCAGATCGCTGTTGTCCGGTGCCTCGTTCTTCATGGTTACTCCAGCGCGTTGAAAGCCTCATCATCGCGCGAGGGAGTTCAAGACCCGATGAAGTTCACGTGCATGGAGCGGAGACCTGGCTGCTGCGGTTCAACCCTGATGCCAGTTGGCGACGGCGTCGGCGAAGGCCATGCAATCCGCAAAGCGGTTGTACAGCGGTGCGGGCGAGATGCGGATCACGTCGGGTTCGCGCCAGTCGCCGATGATGCCGTGTTCCATCAGGTGCTCGAACAGCGCACGTCCTCGTTCGCGCCCTCCCATCACGCGGATGGACAGTTGCGCACCGCGACGGCCCGGTTGGGTTGGCGTGACGACCTGCAGCACGTCGGCCAGTCGAGTCTGCACCAGCCATTCCAGATAGCCGGTGAGCTGCAGCGACTTCTCGCGCAACGCGACGATGCCGGCGCGGCGGAAGATTTCCAGCGACACGCGCAGCGGGGCCAGCGCGAGGATCGGCGGGTTGGACAGCTGCCAGCCGTCGGCGCCGGGGGTGGGTACGAACTCGGGGCCCATCTGGAAGCGGGTGGTCTTGTCGTGGCCCCACCAGCCGGCGAAGCGTGGCAGCACCGCCGTGGCGTGGCGCTCGTGCACGAAGGCGCCGCCGACCGCGCCGGGGCCGCTGTTGAGGTATTTGTAGCTGCACCAGATGGCGAAGTCGGCGCCGCTGTCATGCAGTTGCAGCGGCAGGTTGCCGACCGCGTGGGCGAGGTCGAAGCCGACCGTGCAGCCGTGCTTGTGGCCGAGTTCGGTGATGGCCTTCAGGTCGAATGCCTGGCCGGTGCGGTACTGCACACCAGGCAGCATCACCAGCGCGATGCGCGAACCGTGCTCGGCCAGCACGCGCTCGATCGCGGCGAGCGAGGTGGTGCCATTGGGCTCGTCCGGCTGCAATTCGATCAGGGCGGTGGCCGGGTCGAAACCGTGGAAGCGGATCTGCGATTCCACCGCGTAACGGTCGGTCGGAAAGGCGCCGCCTTCGATCAGGATCGCCGGGCGCTCGGCGGTGGGGCGATAGAAACTCACCATCATCAGGTGAAGGTTCACGCCCAGCGTGTTCATTGCGACGACTTCGGACGGCTGCGCGCCGACCACGGCGGCGAGGTCGTCACGCACGAACTCGTGATAGTCCATCCATGGCAGGCGGCCCTTGAAATGGCCTTCGACACCCAGTTTGCCCCAGTAGTCCAGTTCCGCGTTGACCGCCTCGCGCACGGCGCGCGGCTGCAGGCCCAGCGAGTTCCCGCAAAAATAGATGCTGTCGTGGCCCTCGTGGGGCGGGATCAGGAATTCGTCGCGGAACGCGCGCAGCGGGTCGGCGGCGTCCTGGGCACGGGCCCATTCGGCGGTGGCCTGGTAGTCGGGCATGCTGGTGTCCTGGGCTTTGCTTTCGTGTTGGGGGGCTTCAGCCGCGATGCTCTTGCCGTCCAAAAACATCGCGGCTGAAGCCGCTCCCACAGGTGATGATGAGGGAGTGTTACTTCAGCTGCGCGGCGAGCGCGTCGCAGCCCTTGTCGAATTCGGCCTTCCATGCGGCGCCGGCCTGGCTCTGGCTGGGGCGTACGCAGCGCAGCTGGATCGCCTGGCCGTTCTTGAACCAGTAGTGTTCGGTGTAGCTGAACTCGGCGGTGTTTTCCCGCGCGGTGTAGATGTTGCTGTTCGGTTCCGGTGGCAGTGCGGCGGCCTTGTAGCCTGGCAATGCCATCGCCTTGGCGGTGGCGTCGCCCATGTACTGGTGGAAGCTGCTGATGTCCGGCACCTGCTTCACCGTCACCGTGATGCGAGCGAGGCTGACCTTGCCCGTCGGCGAGGGGTCGGGCACCTGGAAGACGCGCGCTTCGGGATCGCCTTGCGTTTCCATGATGCCGAGCCAGCTGTCCGGCGTGCTGAAGTTGACGCTGCCGTTGGCCATGCTGACCTCGGTGGCGTGCAGGCTGCTCGCCAGCACGATGCTGGCGAAGACGATCGCGGTGGTGCTACTGCGCAGGAAGCTCATGCTGATTTCTCGGAAAGGAGGTCGGGAGAGAAACGATGGCGGGGCAGTCCCAGCCATTCCAGTGCGGTGCCGTGAAACAGGCGGGCACGATCGAGGTCGTTCAGGCCCAGCGCCTCGATGCCGCTGCCGGGCTCCTGCTCCCCCAGCGGGAAAGGATAGTCGGTGCCGAGCATCACCTGCCGGGCGCCCGTCACATCCAGCAGATAACGCAACGCCTGGTCGTCGTGCACGCAGGAATCGAAATAGAAGCGCTTGAGGTATTCGCGCGGGTTGCGCGGATTGTCGGTGGCGACCAGGTCAGGGCGCATCTTGAAGCCGTGCTCGATGCGCCCGATGGTCAACGGAAAACTGCCGCCGCCGTGCGCCAGCATCACACGCAGTTTCGGCAGCCGTTCCAGAACGCCGCCGAACGCCAGGCAGCAGGCCGCGCGCGATTGTTCGGCCGGCATGCCCACCAGCCATGGCATCCAGTATTTGGGCATGCTGGCCATGCCCATCATGTCCCACGGATGCACCAGCACGGCCGCGCCGAGATCGGCGGCAGCCTCGAAGAACGGGAACAGTTCCGGTGCATCCAGGTTCCAGTCGCCGCAGTGCGAGCCGATCTGCACGCCCTGCAGGCCCAGTTCGTCGATGCAGCGTTCCAGTTCGCGGATCGCGAGCGTCGGCGCCTGCAGCGGCACGGTGCCGATGCCGGCGTAGTGGCGCGGATAATCGCGGCACATGCCGGCCATGTGATCGTTCAGATGACGATGCAGTTCCAGCGCCTGATGGCCGGGCGCCCAGTACGAGAACAGTACCGGCACGGTGGAAATCACCTGCACGTCGACGCCGAAGCGGGCGTAGTCGTCGATGCGCGTCTGCGGATCGAAGGCCGAATCCCACACCTCGCGGAAGAACTTGCTGTCCTTGTAGATGCGGTGCCGCCCGTCGGTGTGGGTCATCACCGGGAAGCGGTCGTCGCCGTACTTGGCTGCCAGGTTCGGCCAGTCGCGGGGCAGGATGTGCGCGTGGGTGTCGATCTTGAGCATCCGCGCAGTGTAAAACCTCCGCGCGTTCGCGTCCCGTGTCGCGAACGCGTAGCGCCTCTCTCTACGGAGCGATGGCTTCGGTGACGGCCGGGGCGCCCGGCTGGCCGCGCGTCATCACGTAGGCCAAGGTGTCGATGTTGTCGACCAGTCGATCACTGATGCGCGCCAGCAGATCGGTGGTGGCGGGATCGCCGCTTTCCCGCGCGGCAACGATCAGTGCGCGCTGCAGCGTGCGCAGGTCGGGCAGGGTGGCTCCCACCTGCTGTTCGCGCAGCGCGCGGGCAAGGCCTTGCAGCGCGTCGGCGGCATGTTCGACGAAGCGGCCGATGGTGGCCTGGTCGGGCAACGCGGCGAGATCGTCGAGGGTGGCCTCCAGCGTCATGGCGGTGCGCGCCAGACGGTTGCCGTTGGCGAACAGCGCCCGCGCCAGCGCCAGCAATTCCGGCGGCGTGGCTGGCTCGGTGCGCATGCGGTCGATCGAGGCCTGCGCGTTGGTGCGGGCGGTACGCGCCGCGGTTCGCGTATCCCGATGGGCGGCAACCTGTCCGGGCTGTGCCAGCGCGCGCAGGTAACTGGCGTACGCGTCCAGCATCACCGCCAGCGCGGCGCGCGCACGTCCACGCTCCCATGTAGGCCACGCCACGTAGGCGAGCAGCGCCATGCCGCAGCCGAGCGCGGTGTTGATCACCCGATCCGACACGGCCAGGCCGGAATTGACGCCCTCGAACGACAGCAGGATCACCACCGTGCCGGTCAGCGCCGCCACCGCGATGCCGTAATGCGCGCTGGCCAGGTAACGGAAGGCCATGCACAGGACCGCCATCAGCGCCAGATGCGCCCATGGCTCGTCCGGCGTGACGTGCAGCAATACCGTGGTCAGCACCAGTCCCAGCACCGTCCCGAGTACCCGCAGCAGGCCGAAATTGAAGGTGGCGGCAAAGTCGGGTCGCAGCACGATCGCGGCCGTCATCGGCAACCAGTAGCCATGCGGCAACTGCAGCAGGCGCGAGAGCCACAACGCGACGCTGAGACACACGGCCATGCGCACAGCGTGACGAAAAGCCACCGAGCGCGGCGTGAGGTTGGCGCGCAGGATCGCCACTGCCGAACTGCTGCGCAACGTCTTGGGCAATCGTGTTTCCGCCGCACTGGCACGCAGCTCACCGCGACTGCCGGCCCAGTCGGCATTGCGCACGGCCGCGGCCAACTGGCCGGACAAGGCATGGATATGCGAGGGCAGCGCGCCACCGCTATCCTTGCCGGCGAACAATGCCTGTTCGCTGGCACGCAGCGTCTCCAGCGCGCGGGCTGCCGATTCGGGCGATTCACCCTGTTCCAGTGCATTGGCGATCGACGCAAGCACACGCGCAGCGTCATCGCGGAACATCGCATGGGTGGTCGGATCGGCATGCAATTCACCCATGGCGGTGAGCTCCAGCCGGATCCGCTCGGCCAGCTCCAGCAACACGCCGAACGCTTCCATCGCGCGTCCGTGAGCACGATGGCGCCCCAGCAACGTCTGTTGCAACGTGGTCATCGCTTCGGTCAAGGCGGGTACGTCGGCACCGTCGTGTGTCGGCTGCCGGGCCAGCACCGCGAGGCCGGCGTACACGTTGGCCAGTGCCTGCCGCTCGGGCCAGTAACGCTGCAACGGCCATGCCGCAAGCGAGAAGGCGGTGAGCAGCAATCCGCCGGCGAAGATCAGCCCGGCGCCGCCAAGCGCCGCGCCGAACGACGTGGGCGTGGAGGCCGTGATCACCAGCAGGATCATGCTGGTCATGCCGACCCGCGCCGTGTCGGTGCCGAATACCACCAGCAGGCCGCCGAAGAAACCGCACGCCGCGGTCGCGACCAGTATCGGCAGCAGCTCGCCGCCGATCAGGAAACCCACCAGCGAAGCGAGTCCCGCCGCCAGCGATGCCAGCAGCAGTTGCCGCATGCGCTGGCGATACGGCCCGGGCTGGTCGGAGAACATCGTGTCCAGCGCACCGGCGGCCACGCCCAGCCCGATCTGCGGATGTCCCGTCGCCATGCCGATGCCCAGCGGCAATACCACCGCCGCGGTATTGCGCAAGACCACCCGCAACGGTACGTCCGGCCGCTTGATGACGGTCAGGCTTTCGATCGCATGGGCGCGTAGCGAATAACCGCTGGAGGGCATGGGAGTTTCGCTGGCATCGCGGGAACGATGATTCTGCACCATATGGATTGAATCCATGTGGGAGCGATTTCAGTCGCGCTGCCTTCCGCGCCATGCGCGGGAGCGATCGCGGCTGACGCCGCTCCCGCAAAAAACGGTGCCGCACCAGCGAACACCGTTCTTCCCGTGGCTATCCGCCTGGCTCAGGCGCGGCCGGCGAACTCGCCGGTGAGCGTGTTCACCCACACTTTTTCATCGTTGCTGATGTACTCGGGCACCTGCACTTCGATGCCAGTGTTGAGCTTGGCCGGCTTGTTGCGCTTGGTGGCGCTGGAACCCTTCATTTCCGGCGCGGTGTCGATCACGGTCAGCACGACGCTGGTGGGCACTTGCAGGCCGACCGGCGCATCGTCGATCACCTGCACGTAGTAGCCCTCGATGCCCTCGACGATGTAGCCGGCGTTGTCGCCGACCAGCTCGGGCGAGAGCAGGTACTGGGTGTAATCCTCGGCATCCATGAAGACGAACGCGCCGTCGTCCATGTAGGAGAAATTCGCCGCGCGGCGGACCAGGTCCATTTCGCGCAGTTCGTCATCGGCGCGCAGGCTGAGGTCGAACTTGCGCCCGCCGGGGATCGAATACAGCGTGAAACGGAAGGTGACGTTGCCGCCACGGGCGCTTGGCGAACTGCGCTCGATATCGCGCACCTGGTAAACGGTGCCGTCATGTTCGACCACGTTGCCTTTCTTGACGTCGGAAGCTTTCATGCGATGAGTTCGTATGGAGTGGATTGGAAAAGATTACTTCGGCTGCAACCGCACCGCGCCGTCGAGGCGGATGGTTTCGCCGTTGATGTAGCGGTTGCCGAGGATGAAGGCGACCGTGCTGGCGTATTCGCCGGGCTGGCCCAGGCGCGAGGGGAACGGAATCGATGCGCTCAGCGACTGCTGCACGGCGTCAGGCATGCCATCGACCATCGGGGTCCAGAAGATGCCCGGCGCGATCGTCGCCACGCGGATGCCGAAGCGCGCCAGCTCGCGCGCCATCGGCAGGGTCATGCCGACCACGCCACCCTTGGACGCAGAGTAGGCCGCCTGGCCGATCTGTCCTTCATAGGCGGCGACGGAAGCGGTGTTGATGATGACACCGCGTTCGCCGTCTTCGCCGGCTTCATTGTTCTGCATCAACGCCGCGCCGGCCTTGGCCACGTTGAAGCTGCCGACCAGGTTGACCATCACGGTGCCGGCAAAGGTGGCCAGCGGCATCGGGCCTTCCTTGCCCAGCACGCGGCCGGCGCCGAGGATGCCGGCGCAGTTGATCACCACATTGAGACCGCCCATCGCGTGATGCGCGGCGGCCACGTTGGTGGCCACGCCATCCTCGGAAGTGACGTCGGTGCGGAAGAAGCGGGCGGCATCGCCCAGTTCCTTCGCCGCGGCCTGGCCCTTGTCCTCGTTGACGTCGAACAGCGCGACCTTGCCGCCGTGGGCGACGAAGTGCTGCGCCACCGCGTGACCGAGACCGGAAGCGCCGCCGGTGATGATTGCCTTGACCTGATCGAGCTGCATGGAAAATCCTTGGGGCCGGTGCCGAAAACCGCCATGGTAGCCGACCGGCATACACGGCTGCAGGCTGAACGCGAAAACCTGTCATGGCAGTGGTTCATGCGGCATTGGGGTCCTTCCGGCCATGTTGGCGTCGACCGCCGGATCTACCCGGTGATCGCCCGTCCAGTGCAAAGGGAGCAACGCATGAAGAAGCTACTGAGTCTGTCCGCCGCGTGTGGTGTAGCGCTGATGTTGGCCAGCGGCAGCGCGCTGGCGCAGGACCACGGCCGTGACCGTGGCCACGACCACGACAATGGCCGACATGGGCACAACGATGGCGATCGCGGCCATGGGCACGATCGCGGCTATGGGCGCGATCGCGACCGGTATGTGCGAGACGACGATCATCGAGACCATGGCCGTTACAACAGCTGGCACGATCGCGGCCGCCATGAGGGCTGGTACCACCGCGGTGGTTACCTGCCGGTGGAATACCGCACCCGTTACGTGGTGACCGACTGGCGCCGCGACCGCCTGCGCGAACCGCCACGCGGCTATCACTGGGTGCGCAGCGACAACGGCGATTTCCTGCTGGTGGCGATCACCACCGGCGTGATCGTCGACCTGCTGCTCAACCAGTAAGTCGCCTCGTCGACTTGACGGCGCGTCCGCATCGCGGGCGCGCCGTTTTCATGCGCACGCGGTTGAGCCTAGAAGGTTGCGCAGCGCCGTGGTATCGGCGAGCGCCGGAAACGGCTTCACCGCCGATGGAGGCGTCGCAGCCGGCTGCAATTCCTTCTGCCAGACGCCCACGTCCCACCATTGCCCCAGCTTGTAGCCGCACTGGCGCCATACGCCGGCGGAAGTGAAGCCCATCGCCTCGTGCATCGCCACGCTGGCGGTGCCGGGCAGGGTGATCACGCCGACCGCCTGGGTGATGCCCTGCAGCCGCATCACGTCAAGCAGCACGCCATAGAGCCGGCGCGCGATGCCGCGGCGCTGCGCGTCGGCGTGCACGTAGATCGACGTCTCGGCGATCCAGTCGTAGGCGGCGCGCTCGCGGAAGCGCCCGGCATAGGCGTATGCCAGCACTTCGCCGGCGTCCTCCCACACCAGCCACGGGTAGTGTTGCAGGCGTGCGCGGAGGCGTTCGCGCATGGTCTCCACGCCAGGCAGCTCGGTCTCGAAGGTGGCCACGCCGGCGCTGACCGAAGGGGCGTAGATCGCATGGATGGCGGCGGCGTCTTCGTCGCGGGCGGTGCGAATCATGAACAGGCTCTCAGCATTTCTCGTACTTCCAGTTGCGCCGCTTGCCTTCGGCCAGCCATTCCAGCGTGGTGGCGAGCCGCTTCTGGCGAGTGGCTTCGGTTTTCGCCTCGGCGATCCAGTCGACGTATTCGCGTTGCGCGCCGGGTCCGAAGCCTGCCCAGGTCGTGCGCGCGGCGGCGTGTTTCTTCTGCGCGAGCAAGGCGGCCAGATCGTCCGGCAGTGCCGGTGCGAGTTTCGCGGCGGCCTTCGGTCGTG
Source organism: uncultured Gammaproteobacteria bacterium (assembly GCA_963828675.1). Taxonomy (GTDB): domain Bacteria; phylum Pseudomonadota; class Gammaproteobacteria; order Xanthomonadales; family Rhodanobacteraceae; genus Rhodanobacter. The sequence continues at coordinate 778,026 of CAWHFQ010000002.1, read as the reverse complement.
CCTTCTTCACGCCGGCCTCGTTGAGCGCCATCGCGTTCTTCAGGTAAGCGGCGAGTTGCCGGTCCGAAGGCAGGTCCTTCAGCGAGGCGAGCTTGCCGAACTGGCCCATGCCGTCCTCGTCGCTGACCCCGGTGACTTCCTTCGACAACCAGAAACCGAAACTGCAGTGCTGCTTGAACGCGGCCATCATGCACATCGGCGCAGCCTTGTAGCTGAAGAACGGCATGCCCCACTTGATGCCCTCTTCCACCTCGGGGCAGGCGGCGTGCACACGGCTGCGCAGGTGCTCGAGAATCGGCCGGGCGAACTCGGCGGATTTCGCGGTATAGGCATCGATGCGGGGATCATGCTTCGCCATGGCGCCGCCTCACAGATCACGGATGAAATAACGGTCGCAGCCGTGATGGCCGGTGCCGCCCATCGCGCCGCACAATGCGGTGAAGCCGCTGCGCTGGTACAGCGCCTGTGCCGCGTCCATGCCGGTCAGCGTTTCGAGGTAGCAACGCTTGAAACCGTGCATGCGTGCGGCGTCGAGGCAGCGCTGCATCATCGCGCTGCCCGCGCCGATGCCGCGCGCCGCCGGCAGGAAATACATCTTGCGCAGCTCGCAGACATCAGCCTGGCCGCCTTCCAGCGGCGCGATGCCGCCGCCGCCGATCACCGCGCCGTCGCGCTCGACCACGAAATAGCTGCAGCGCGGCTGCGCATAGGATTCGCACATCGTGTCCACTTCCGCATCGTGGATCGCGAAGCCGGGGCCATCGGCGCCGAACTCGGGCATGACGGCGCGGATGATCGCGGCCATGGGCGCGTTGTCGGAAGGTTGGATCGGGCGGATCAGGAAGCTGCCGTTCATCATGGCGTGGCTGCGGGAGTCAGGTAGGAGATGCCGGCCTTCATCACGAAGACCGGGTGCTGGAGGTCGCCGATGTGAGTGCTGGGGTCGCCGCTGAAGGCGGCGAGGTCGGCCTCCATGCCCGGCGCGATGCGGCCGAAGTGCTGCGACTGGCGCAGGATCTTCGCCGCCACGTCGGTGGCCGCGTGCAGCGCCTGCGCCGGGATCATGCCATCGGCCACCATCGCCGCCGGCTCGCGCCAGTTGTCGCCGTGGCGGAACACGCCGACGTCGCTGCCGTTGCCGATCGTCACGCCCAGTTTCAGCGCCGTGCGGAACGCGTGCTCCGCCTCGCGCATGCGCTCGGTCGGTGCGCTCTGGCCGGGTACGTAATGCTGGAAATATTCGGCGGTGGATTCGACCGCCGTGAGCGTCGGCTCATAGGCGGTGCCGTGCTGCTTGAGCAGTTTGAAGGTCGCTTCGCTGGCGCCGTAGCCGTGTTCCACGCTGTCCACGCCGGCTTCCACCGCCATGCGCACGCCGGCATCGCTGGCCGCATGCACGGCAACCGGACGGCCGATCTGGTGGGCGGTGTCGACCAGGGCCTTCAACTCCGCCGGAGTGAAGGTCGGCGCCGTGGCACCGTCAGGGCCGACGCGGTAGTCGCCGTAGATCTTGATCCAGTCCGCGCCGTGTGCGGCCTGCTCACGCACCGCCGCCATCGCCTGGTCAACGCCGCTGACCTCCTGCGCGCCGCCGGGCAGGGCGATGTCCGGACGGAAGCCGCGCGGGCCGGGGCCGTAGCTGGCGGTGGCGACGATGGCGCGGGTGGCGACAAACAATCGCGGGCCGGGAATCATGCCTTCCCCGATCGCGCGCTTCACCGAGACGTCGGCGAAACCGGCGCCTTCGGTACCGAGATCGCGCAAGGTGGTGAAGCCGGCCAGCAGAGTGGCCTTCGCGTGGGCGGCGGCCTCCAGCGTGCGGTAGTCCTGCGGCTCGGTCAGCACCTGGTCGTTCCACAACGTCTCGTTGTACGGGTGCAGGAACAGGTGCGAGTGCAGGTCGATCAGGCCGGGGGTGAGCGTGGCGCCGGGCAGGTCGACGCGCTTTGTGTTGGCGGGCGCGTGGATCGATGCAGCCGGACCCACGGCGGCGATCGCGCCGTCGTGCACCAGCACCGCCCAGCCGCCGTGGGCGGAGTCACCGTCGGCGGTCCACACGCGGTCGGGCAGGAGCAGCCAGTCGCCTTTCGTGGTGGCCGCGCTCGCGGACAGGGAGCACAGCAGGAGCAGCAGGATCGCTGCAGTTTGCCAGCAGGTGGTCAGGCTCGCGCGCATCGTCTCATCCGGTCAGCCGAAGCCAGGGATGATAGCGAGCTTTCAGGCCGCGGCGGTGCGCGCGCGAGTGACCCGGCTGGCGGTTTCCTTGTGCAACTGCCCGGCCAACCAGGCGCCGGTGGCGACCAGCAGGTCGAGGTCGACGCCGGTTTCCAGCCCCAGGCCGTGCAGCATGTAGACCACGTCTTCGCTGGCCACGTTGCCGGTGGCGCCCTTCGCGTAGGGGCAGCCGCCGGTGCCGGAGACCGCGCTGTCGACCACGCGCACGCCTTCGTCCAGGCAGGCCAGGATGTTCGCCAGCGCCTGACCGTAGGTGTCGTGGAAGTGCACGGCCAGCGCCGCCATCGGCACCTCCTGCGCCACCGCGTGCAGCATCGCGCGCGCCTTCGCCGGCGTGCCGACGCCGATGGTGTCGCCCAGCGAGATCTCGTGGCAGCCCAGTTCGTGCATCCGGCGCGCCACGCGCACCACGTCGGCCACCGGCACCTCGCCCTGGTACGGGCAGCCGAGCACGGTGGAGACGTAGCCGCGCACCTGCACGCCGTCGGCCCGGGCCTGTTCCATCACCGGGATGAAGCGCTCGATCGACTCGTCGATCGAGGCATTGATGTTCTTGCGGTTGAACGCTTCCGACGCGGCGGTGAACACGGCGATCTCCGTGGCACCGACCTCGCGCGCGCGTTCGTAGCCCTGCAGGTTCGGCACCAGCACCGGGTAGCTCACGCCTGGTACCTTGCGGATGCCGCGGAACACCTCGGCCGCATCGGCCAGTTGCGGCACCCATTTCGGGCTGACGAAGCTGGTCGCCTCGATCGTCCTGAGGCCGGTCGAGGAAGCCGGTCGATCAGCGCGATCTTCACCTCGGCCGGCAGCAGGGTCTTCTCGTTCTGCAGGCCGTCGCGGGCGCCGACTTCGACGATGCGGACGTGGTTGGAGGGATTCATGGGGAAGCTCCGAAGGGCATGGTGTCCTTCTCCCTGTGGGAGAAGGTGCCCCGAAGGGGCGGATGAGGGTTCGGGCGGAGCGCAGTGCCGTGGCCTTGCCGGACCCTCACCCCGACCCTCTCCCAAGGGGAGAGGGGGCCAAAAGCTCAGTCGGCGAAGCGCACCAGCACGGCGTCGGCCTCGACGAATTCGCCTTGCGTGGCGCTCACGCTTTCGATGGTGCCGGCGCGCGGCGCCTTCAAGGCCAGTTCCATCTTCATCGCCTCCATCACCAGCAGTTCCTGGCCGTGTTCGACCACGTCGCCGGCCTTGGCCTTCACCAGCACGATGCGACCGGGCATCGGCGCGATCACCTGGTTGCCGCCGGCGGCATCGTTCGACTCCCATGCGAACGCGGCGGCGCGGCTGAAGCTGTAGCGCTGGCCGTTGGCGTCGTGCAGCAGCACGTGGGCGGCATCGCTGCGCAAAGGAACACGGCGCGATTCGCCGTCGAAGCGGGCGCTGAGGCTGTCGTCGAGCAGACGTGCGCCGCGTACGTCGCCGTCGGTGTCGCCGTGATGGAGCTGATAGTCGCCGGCATGGCCGCGCGCTTCCACTTCGAAGCGCTGTTCGCGCCAGGTCAACGCCACGATGCGCTTGCCGGAGTGGCCGATGCGCCAGGCATCGGCGCTGGCCCAGGGCGAATTCGGGTCGGTGGTGGCGCTCGCCACCTGTGACTCGTCATGCAGCAACACGGCGGTGGCGGCGGCGAACAGCGTGGCATCCGAGGGTGCGATATCGCCGATCAGGAATTCGTCGAGGTGGCGATCCAGGTAGCCGGTGTCGATGCGGCCCTCGACCACGGTCGGGTGGCGCACCAGTCGTTCGAGAAAACCGATATTCGATTTCGGACCGATGATCTCGCTGGCGGCCAACGCTTCGCGCATCCGCTGCAGCGCCTTCGGGCGATCCTCGTCCCACACGATCAGCTTGGCGATCATCGGGTCGTAGAAGATCGTCACCGTGTCGCCCTCGATCACGCCGCCGTCGAGGCGTACGTGGGCGGAAGGCGCGGGCAGGCGCAGGGTCTGCAGCTTGCCGGAGCCGGGCAGGAAGTTCTGATCGGGGTCCTCGGCGTACAGGCGCACCTCGATCGCGTGTCCACGGGACATCACCTGTTCCTGGGTGAGCGGCAGCGGTTCGCCATCGGCCACGCGCAACTGCCATTCCACCAGGTCCACGCCGTGGGTGAGCTCGGTGACCGGGTGCTCCACCTGCAGCCGCGTGTTCATTTCCATGAAGTGGAAATCACCGGCCGGCCCCACGATGAACTCCACCGTTCCTGCACCGACGTAGTTCACCGCGCGGGCGGCGGCCACGGCAGCCTCGCCCATCGCGGTGCGCATGTCGGGGGTGAGGAAGGGCGAGGGGGTTTCCTCCAGCACTTTCTGGTAACGGCGCTGCGCCGAGCATTCGCGCTCGCCGATATGGATGATGTTGCCGTGGCGGTCGCCGAAGATCTGGAACTCGATATGGCGCGGCTGCTCGATGTAGCGCTCCAGCAGCATCGATGCGTCGCCGAAGGCGGCCTTGGCCACGCGCTGGGCGGTTTCCAGAGCTTCGGGAAACTCCGCATCCGAGCGCACGATCTGCATGCCTTTGCCGCCGCCGCCGGCCGAGGGCTTGATGATGAGCGGGTAGCCGACCTTGCACGCCTCGCCGGCGAGGAAGGCGTTGTCCTGGTTGTCGCCGTCGTAGCCAGGCACCAGCGGCACCGCATGTTTTGCCATCAGCTGCTTGGCGGCGGCCTTCGAGCCCATCGCCTCGATGCTCTCGGGTTCGGGACCGATGAACACGATGCCGGCGTCCTGGCAGGCACGCGAGAAGGCGGTGTTTTCGGACAGGAAGCCGTAGCCGGGATGGATGGCCTGGGCAGCGCTCTTTTTTGCGGCGTCGAGGATGGCGTCGATTCGCAAATAGGATTCGGCTGGCAGCGGCCCGCCGATCGGCCAGGCTTCGTCGGCCAGTCGCACGTGCTGCGCATCGCGATCGGCTTGCGAGTACACCGCGATGGTGTGGATGCCGAGGCGGCGGCAGGTGCGGATCACGCGGCAGGCGATCTCGCCACGGTTGGCTATCAGTACGCGTTCGAACATGCAGGATCCTTGAAGCCGTTCGGGTGGATGCAAATCATCCAAAACTAGCAGATCGCGGTGGATGTGCAGGAGCGCGTGCTGTGTGCGATGGCTCTTCGTCACGCAACGAAAAGCGTAACGCACAGGGTGCACGCCTACGGTTGCGTTACCCAGGCCGGGGCGCGCTTGTCGAGAAACGCACTCAGGCCGTGCTGGCCTTCAGGCGACACGCGCAGGCGGGCGATCAGTTCGGCGTTGGCGCGGTCGATGCGTTCGGCCTGGTCCGGATCCGCGCCGCCGATGCGCAGGGCCAGTTGCTTGGCTTCTCGCTGGGCCTGCGGGCCGGCCTTGGCCAGCAGGTAGAGCTGGCGTTCGATCGCTTCGTCCAGTTCGGTGCCTGGCACGGCCGCATGCAGCAGGCCGATCCGTGCAGCTGCCGCCGCGTCGAAGACCTCGCCGGTGACGAACAGCCGGCGCGCCTCGCGCAGGCCGATCGCGGCGATCACGTAAGGGGAGATCACCGCCGGCACCAGGCCGAGTTTCACTTCCGACAGCGCGAACTTGGCGGTGTCCACGCCGATCGCGATGTCGCAGCAGGCGACCAGGCCCACGCCGCCACCGTAGGCGGCGCCGTTGACGCGGGCGATGGTGGGCTTGGACAGGAACTGAAGGTTGCGCATCAACCGCGCCAGGCGCAGCGAGTCCTCGCGGTTTTCCTGCTCGCTGGCGCCGGCCATGCCGCGCATCCAGTTGAGATCGGCGCCGGCGGAGAAGCAACTGCCGTTGCCGGTGAGCACCACGGCGCGGACCTCCGAGTCGGCTTCGGCACACGCCAGTGCCTCGGTCAGCGCGGCGATCAGCGCGTCGTCGAACGCGTTGTGGATCTGCGGACGGTTCAGGGTGAGCCACGCAGTGGAGCCGCGGCGTGTGACGAGAATGGCTTCGTGCATGGAGTGCCTGCTTGAGTGTCGCAATCAGCACGACATCATAACGGCGACACGCAAGGCGAGGGGCTGGCGACCGGAAACGGCTGCGCACGCGTGCTTGCGCGATGTCGCTGAAAACGGCGATGATGCAAGGATACGAATCGTTCGCAATTGGAGTTGCCCGTGTCCCGCCGCCTGATCGAGTTGCTAGCCATCATCGGGGTTGCCGCTGCGGCCGTCGCGGTGACCACCTTCACCGTGGCCGCGCAATCGCCGTCGGCGGCCAGCGAGCAGGCCGCGCTGGCCGGCGAAGTCGCTGCGCTGAAGGCGCAGGTCGTTCGGCTGCAACAGCAGCACCCGGCCCCGGAACTGGGCCAGCAGATGCTGGAGTTGCAGATCCGCCATGACCGTCTGTGGTGGGCAGGGCAGTCGGGCAACTGGACGATGGCGTATTTCATGGTCGGTGAACTGGGCGAGGCCTTGCGCGGCATCGAGCAGACCAATGGCGACGCACCGGAACTGCAACCGGAGAAATTGTCCGAGTTGATGCCGTCGATCATGAATCCGGCGATCAAGGAGGTTCAGGAAGCGTTGGCCAAACAGGACAAGGCTGCTTTCGCCAAGGCGTACGACAAACTGTCAGCATCGTGCACCGCCTGCCATCAGGCAGCTGGCAACACTTTCCTGATCATGCAGCGTCCGAAGACGCCGCTACTGGACAACTTGCGCTACGCGCCGGAAGCCAGGTAAGCAATACGGCACCTAAACGGCTCATTTGCTTCACTTGTAGATATAAATGCGAACCATTACCATTCAGCTATCTGGTTTGGAGTTCGCCATGAAACGTATCCTGATTTTTGCGGCGATGTTCGTCTTGCCGCTTGCGGCGTTCGCCACCGAAATACCGATGTTCACCTTGAGCATCATCAATCATCGCTATGAGCCGAGCACGCTGAAGGTGCCGGCCGATACCAAGATCCAGATCAAGGTAGTGAACAACGATTCGACGCCGGAGGAGTTCGAGAGCTCGGACTTCAACCGCGAGAAAATCGTCATGCCCAACAGCAGCATCACCGTGTTCGTCGGGCCATTGAAGGCCGGCAGGTACGGATTTTTCGGCGATTTCCATCAGGACACCGCCCAAGGCACCTTGATAGCGGAGTAGGTCCATGTGGGGTATCGCGCTACTGGTTTTTCGTGAGGTTCTCGAAGCATCCCTGATCGTCACGATCGTCGCCGCTGCCACGCGCGGCGTGGCCCGGCGCGGCTGGTTCATCGGCGGAGGCATCGGCCTGGGTGTTCTTGGCGCCGTGCTGGTGGCGACGTTTGCAGGGTTGATTGCCTCGGCGGCCAGTGGCGTCGGCCAGGAATTGTTCAACGCCTGCATTTTGTTCGCGGCGGTGCTGATGATCGGTTGGCACGTGATCTGGATGTCCAGTCATGGGCGCGAACTGGCGCAACACATGAAGGCGGTCGGCGGCGCGGTGCAGACCGGCGCCAGCTCGCTGTCGCTGCTGCTGGCGGTAGTGGCGTTGGCGGTGTTGCGAGAAGGCTCGGAGATCGTGCTGTTCCTGTACGGCATGGTGGCCGGTGGCGCCGACGGGTTGGTGCGGGGTCTGGCCATCGGTATCGGCGGCGGCACCACGGTCGGTTTCCTGCTGTATTTCGGTTTGCTGCGAATTCCACTGCGTTATTTCTTCACGGCGACCAACTGGATGCTGGTCTTGCTGGCCGCAGGCCTGGCGTCCAGCGCGGCGCGTTACCTGGTTCAGGCCAATCTCCTGCCTGAGCTGGGCGGCCAGATATGGAACAGCTCGTGGCTGCTCTCCGATGGGTCCGTGCTGGGCAAGATGTTGCACATCCTGATTGGCTACGATGCGCGTCCATCGGGCATCCAGTTGGTCGTCTACGCAACGGTGGTGATTGTGCTGATGCTCGGCATGCGGGTGTGCGGCGGCTCGCCACGCCAAGCCACGCGCAAGACAGGCAAGGCCGCTTCCGTGGCAGAGCTTGACGCCACGACCTGATTCGATGGCGCGCCGTTGCCGGAAGCGGATTCAGGGGACTCCCGGCATTCAAGATGTTGACGGCCATTCGGCGTGCGGTCGCTCGTCGAGGCCGTTCGCCGTGCATTGCACGCGTCCACCCGCGCCACGCGGCCAGTTTCCTGCGCCGCCTTCATCGGCGCCAGCGTCAGGCTCGACGTGTCGAGCGTCCACCGTTCGGGCGCGCCATTGTCAGGAGCGCTTGAAGCGTTCAGGGCCGCAACGGCGATGAGAATGGCCCACGAAAAAGGCCGGCTTGCGCCGGCCTTTTGCTGCAACCCGAGTTGCCCGAGCGGCTTACGCCAGCTCGCGGATCTTCGCGTTGAGGCGGCTCTTGTGACGGGCAGCCTTGTTCTTGTGGATCAGGCCGCGGGCGGCGTAGCGATCCATCACCGGCTGCGCGGCGGTGAACGCGGCAACGGCGGCAGCCTTGTCCTTGGCCTCGATGGCCTTGACGACCTTTTTCAGGGCGGTGCGGACCATGGAGCGGGCGCTGATGTTGCGCAGACGGCGCTGTTCGGACTGGCGCGCGCGCTTCTTCGCGGACTTGATGTTGGCCAAGGTAGAACTCCGGAATGCAGTGTTGAGGGTGGAAAAAGACGCCAATTATGCGGTCGATTTGCCGATGCGTCAATCATTTAGGTGGCCGCGACGAGGCCCGGCATGCGGCGCGCGGCCGCCGTCGGGCCGTATTCTGCCATATACGCGCTGTCATCCTGCCCGCGCAGGCTGTCAAACTACGCGCCCCGCGTGATCGACGCCGAAGGTAACGAACCGCCACATGAAGTCCCCCAGCATGCTCCGCGGGCTGCTCTCGTTCAGCAGCATGACGATGATCTCGCGGGTGCTCGGCCTGGTGCGCGACATGTCGATCAATGCCGCGTTCGGCGCCAACGGCGCCACGGACGCGTTCTGGGTCGCTTTCCGTATTCCCAACTTCATGCGCCGGCTGTTCGCCGAGGGCTCGTTCTCCACCGCTTTCGTGCCGGTCTTCACGGAAGTGAAGGAGAAAGGTACCCACGCGCAACTGAAGGACCTGATGTCGCGCGTATCGGGCACGCTGGGCGGGGTGCTGCTGCTGATCACCGCGCTGGGCATCGTTTTCGCGCCGCAGGTGACCACGCTGTTTTCGCCGGGTGCGATCGACGAACCGCACAAATTCGAGCTCACTGTCGAGTTGCTGCGGCTGACTTTTCCTTTCCTGCTGTTCGTCTCGCTGACCGCGCTGTCCGGTGGTGCGTTGAACAGTTTCCACCGCTTCGGCCTGCCGGCGCTGACCCCGGTGATCCTCAACCTGTGCATGATCGCCGGCGCACTGTGGCTGTCGAAACGACTGCAGACGCCGATCATGGCAATGGGCTGGGCGATCCTGGCGGCCGGCATCCTGCAGCTGTTGTTCCAGTTGCCGGCATTGCGACAGCTCAACCTGCTCGACCTTGCCGCGCTGGGGCTGGAGCCACCCGGAAGTGCGGAAGATCATGCGGCTGATGGTGCCGACCCTGTTCGGCTCGTCGGTGGCGCAGATCAACCTGCTGTTCGACACGGTGATCGCCTCGCTGCTGGTGGTCGGCTCGCAAAGCTGGCTGTCGCAGGCGGATCGTTTCCTGGAATTGCCGCTGGGCGTGTTCGGCGTGGCGCTCGGCACGGTGATCCTGCCGTCGCTGTCGCGCCATCATGTCACCACCGATACCGCCGGTTTCTCGCGCGCACTGGACTGGGGCCTGCGCGTCACCCTGCTGATCGCGGTACCGGCGATGTTCGCGCTGATGCTGCTGGCCGGGCCCTTGGTGGCCACGCTGTTCCAGCATGGGCACTGGACTGCCCACGACACGCGCATGGCGACGTTGTCGATCACCGCGTTGAGTTTCGGGCTGCCCGCATTCGCGCTGGTGAAAGTATTGCTGCCTGCGTTCTACGCGCGCCAGGACACACGCACCCCGGTGCGCGCGGCAGTGGCGTCGCTGCTCAGCAACATGCTGCTGAACGTGGTGTTCCTGGTACTGCTGTTCGAGCTGTGGGCGCCGGTCGAGCTGAAGCAGTTGACGTGGCTGGACGGACTGGCCCGCTTGCCCGGCCTGCACATGGCGCTGGGCATGGCCAGCGCGGTGGCGGCCTACGTGAACCTCTATCTGCTGTGGCACTGGCTGAAAAAGTCCGGGGTGTACCAGCGCCAACCGGGCTGGCCGAGGCATCTGCTGCGGCTGGCGCTGGCCTGCGCGGTGATGGTGGCGGTGCTGCTGGCGGGACGCTGGCTGTGGCCGGACTGGATCCATGGGGTCCCCGTCCTGACCCGGTTGTGGCATCTGACTGTGCTGGTGCTGGCCGGCGGTGGGAGCTATGTCGGCATGCTGTTTGCCGGTGGTTTCCGTCTGCGCGACCTGCGTGGCGCATGAGGCTGCCGGGCTCGCCTGTCGCCGCCCGGCTGCCCGTTATACTCAGGCGATGATGAAACTTTCCAGGGATGTCGCCGGCCCCTGCCTGGCGCCGCGCGGCAGCGTGATTGCGGTCGGCGCGTTCGATGGCCTGCATCGCGGACATCAGGCGCTGCTGACGCAGGTGCGCGAGCGCGCGCAGGTGCTGGGTTGCAGTGCGGTGGTGGTGAGCTTCGAGCCGCTGCCACGCGCGTTCTTTTCCGCCGGGCCGGTGCCGCGCCTGTCCGGCGTGCGCGAGAAGCTGCGCGGCTTTGCCGCGGCGGGCATGGAGCAGACCCTGCTGCTGCGCTTCAACCATGCGCTGACCGCGATGTCGGCCGAGGATTTCGTGCGGCAGGTGCTGGTAGGTCGACTGGCCGCGCGCGAGGTGTGGGTGGGCGGCGATTTCCGTTTCGGCCACAAGCGTACAGGCGACGTGGCACTGCTTGAGCGGATGGGTGCCGAGTTCGGCTTCAGCGCCTGCACCATGCCGGTCGTGCAGCTCGAGGGCGGCCGCGTTTCGGCCAGCCGGGTGCGTGCCTTGCTGGCTGCCGGAGCATTCGCCGAGGCCGAACCGCTGCTGGGTCGGCCGTTCGTCATCGACGGCAAGGTGGAATACGGCAACCAGCTTGGCCGCACGCTTGGCTATCCCACCGCCAACATCCACCTGCAGCAGCGGGTCAGCCCGATCCAGGGCATCTTTGCGGTGCGTGTGGGACTGGGCGAAAGCGAATGCAGCTGGCCCGGCGTGGCCAGCCTGGGCGTGCGTCCGACCGTGAACGAGGTCGCCGAGCCGCTGCTTGAAGTGCACCTGTTCGATTTCGACGGCGACTTGTACGGCCAGCGCATGGCGGTGGAGTTCGTCGCCAAGCTGCGCGACGAGCAGAAGTTCGACGGGCTGGAGCCGCTGAAGGCGCAGATGGCGCTCGATTCACGCCAGGCGCGCGAACTGCTGGGCATGAATTCGCGGCTGGTCGAGGCGTGAGCCGTATTCCGATGTACCTGCATATCATTTAACTTTGTCATCTTGTGCCCGCCGATCGGCGGGCAGCAACACTATCAGCGACGGCATCCAGGCTAATGACCCACGACTACAAAAGCACGATCAATCTGCCGCAGACGGACTTCCCGATGCGCGGCGACTTGCCCAGGCGCGAGCCGGGCTGGTTGGCCGAGTGGGAGCAGGCTGGTCGTTACGCGCAGATCCAGCAGAAGACCGCCGGTCGTGACAACGTGTTCGTGCTGCATGACGGTCCGCCGTATGCGAACGGCGCGATTCACATCGGCCACGCGGTCAACAAGATCCTCAAGGACATGGTGGTCAAGTCCAAATTGCTGGCCGGCTACCGCGCGCCGTACGTGCCGGGCTGGGATTGCCACGGCCTGCCGATCGAGATCGCGGTGGAAAAGAAATTCGGCAAGCCGGGCGACAAGCTCGACGCAGCCCAGTTCCGGCAGAAATGCCGCGAATACGCCGCCGAACAGGTCGACGCCCAGCGCGCCGGCTTCAAGCGACTCGGCGTGCTCGGCGACTGGGATCACCCGTACCGCACGATGGATTTCACCTACGAGGCCGACATGCTGCGCGCACTGGCGCGTATCGTGTCCAATGGCCATGTGGTGCGCGGTGCCAAGCCGGTGTACTGGTGCTTCGACTGCGCCTCGGCGCTGGCCGAGGCCGAGATCGAATACGGCGACAAGGTCTCGCCGGCGGTTGACGTGGCCTATGACGCGGTCGATCCGAGCGCGCTGGCCGCGAAGTTCGGCGTGGATGCTGGCGACGCCATCGTCGCCATCCCGATCTGGACCACCACGCCGTGGACGTTGCCGGAAAGCCAGGCGGTGTCGCTCGGTGCGGAGCTCGAATACGCGCTGATCGAAGGGCCGTCGCGCGACGGCAGGCGCGTGCTGCTGGTCATCGCCAATGCACTGGTCGACAAGGCGACGCAGCGCTACGGCATCGAGCCGGCGACTGTACTTGGCCATGCCGAAGGCGGAGCGCTTGAAGGCCTGAAGCTCCACCACCCGTTCTACCCGCGCGAAGTGCCGGTGATCCTCGGCGAGCACGTCAGTGCCGAGGACGGCACCGGCGCCGTGCACACCTCGCCTGACCATGGTGTCGAGGATTTCGTGGTGGCGCGCGAGTACGGCATCGATCTGCTCAACTACATCGAGTCGCGCGGCACCTATCGCGCCGACACGCCAGCCGCCGCCGGTCTCGAACTGGCCGGCATGCACATCTGGAAGGCCAACGACGCCATCGTCGACATGTTGCGCCAGCGCGGCGTGCTGCTCGCGTTCGCGAAGATCGAGCACAGCTACCCGAACTGCTGGCGGCACAAGACCCCGGTGATCTACCGCACCACTCCGCAGTGGTTCATCTCGATGGAGCAGGCGCAGCTGCGCGAGACCGCGCAGACCTCGATCAAGAATGTGCGCTGGGTGCCGGGCTGGGGCGAGGAGCGCATCGCCGGCATGGTCGCCGGACGCCCGGACTGGTGCATCTCGCGCCAGCGCACCTGGGGCGTGCCGATCGCGCTGTTTGTGCACAAGGCCACACAAGAGCCGCATCCGGATTCCGTCGCGCTGCTTGAACAAGTGGCGAAGAAGGTGGAGCAGGGCGGTATCGACGCATGGTTCACGCTGGACTCGGCCGAGCTGCTCGGTGATCAGGCCAACGACTACGAAAAAGTCACCGACGTGCTGGATGTCTGGTTCGATTCAGGCGTCACCCATTTCGCGGTGATCGGCCAGCGGCCGGAACTGCTGCAGGGTACGGCGGGGCACTACAAGGTGATGTACCTGGAAGGCTCCGACCAGCATCGCGGCTGGTTCCAGTCGTCCCTGCTGACCTCGTCGGCGATCTTCGGCCGCGCGCCATACAACGAAGTGCTCACCCACGGCTTCGCGGTCGACGCGAACGGCCGCAAGATGTCCAAGTCGCTGGGCAACGTGGTCGCCCCGCAGAAGGTGATGGATACGCTCGGTGCAGACGTGCTGCGGCTTTGGGTGGCCTCGGCCGACTACCGCAACGAGATGACCGTCTCCGACGAGATCCTCAAGCGCGTCTCCGACACCTACCGGCGCATCCGCAACACGGCGAAATTCCTGCTCGGCAACCTGGACGGTTTCGACCCGGTCAGAGCATTTGCTGCCGGTGGAAGACAGTCTGCTGCTCGACCAGTGGGCCGTGCAGCAGGCCTGCGACGTGCAGCAGGCGGTGCTGGCCGCGTACGAGCGTTACGACTTCCCCGAAGTGGTGGCGCGCGTCCAGAATTTCTGCACCAACGAACTGGGCGCGCTGTACCTGGACATCACCAAGGACCGGCTCTACACCATGCCGACCGATAGCCGCGGCCGGCGCAGCGCACAGAGCGCGATGTACCGCATCGCCGAGGCCCTGGTGCGCTGGCTGGCCCCGGTGTTGAGTTTCACCGCCGAGGAAATCTGGCAACAGCTGCCGGGCGAGCGTGGCGACAGCGTGCTGTTCGAGACCTGGTACGACGGCCTCGCCGCCACCCAGAATTCGCCGGAACAGCGCCGCTACTGGACCGACTTGCTGGCGATCCGCGATACCGCCTCGCGCGTGCTCGAAGGCATGCGCAAGGCCGAGCAGATCGGTGCCGCGCTGGAGGCGAAGCTGGCGATCCACGCCGACGAAGCCACCGTGGCGCGTTACGCCCCGGCGGCCGACGAACTGCGCTTCTTCTTCATCACCTCCGACGTGCGCCTCGACCTGGCCGGTGGACAGCCGGAAAGCGCGGTGCTGACCGAGCTGGAAGGTGCTGACGTCTGGGTTTCGGCCACGGTCAGCGAGGCGGCCAAATGCATCCGCTGCTGGCACCGCCGCGACGACGTCGGCCGCCATGCCGAACATCCCGAACTGTGCGGCCGCTGCATCGGCAACATCGAAGGACCGGGCGAAGACCGCCGCTGGTTCTGATCCTCGAGGGGGCGAGCTTTTCCCATTCCACCCAACATCATCAAGATCAAGCGCCCCATGACCAAACCCAACGCACTCCCATGGCTCTGGCTATCCGCCGCGGTCATCGCACTCGACCAGCTCAGCAAGTGGTGGGCCGTGCACGCGCTGCAGCCGATGGGGCTGCCGCATGCGGTGATTCCGGGCTTCCTGAACTGGACGCTGGCGTTCAACAAGGGTGCCGCCTTCAGCTTCCTGTCCGATGGCAGCGGCTGGCAACGCTGGTTTTTCGTGGTGCTGGCATTGGTCATCAGTACCGTGCTGGTGGTGTGGATGGCACGCACGCCGCGCCGCGATTGGCGCACCGGCCTGCCGCTGGCGCTGATCGTCGGCGGCGCGCTGGGCAACCTGGTCGACCGCCTGCACGCCGCCCAGGTCACCGATTTCATCCAGGTGTATTTCCGTCAGTGGAGCTACCCGGTGTTCAACCTCGCCGATTGCGGCATCACCGTCGGTGCGGTGCTGCTGATCGCCTTCGGCCTGTTCGCCGGCAAGCCTTCGGACAGCGTGCGATAATTCGACTTCGCTCTTCAGGCATTTTGTGGGAGCGGCTTCAGCCGCGATCGGCATGCCTGGAAGTATCGCGGCTGAAGCCGCTCCCACAGGATTCAAGCACCGAGACCCCATGGACATCCTGCTCGCCAATCCCCGTGGCTTCTGCGCCGGCGTCGATCGCGCCATCGCCATCGTCGAGCGTGCGCTGGAATCGTGGGGCGCGCCGATCTACGTGCGGCATGAAGTGGTGCACAACCGTTACGTGGTCGACAAGCTGCGCGCCGACGGTGCGATCTTCGTCGAGGAACTGCACGAAGTACCCGACGGCGCCACCGTGATCTTCAGCGCGCACGGCGTGTCGCAGGCGGTGCGCGAGGAAGCCGAGCAGCGCCATCTCAAGGTGTTCGACGCCACCTGCCCGCTGGTCACCAAGGTGCACATGGAAGTGGCGCGCCTTGGCCGCATCGGTCGCAGCGTCGTGCTGATCGGCCACGCCGGCCACCCGGAGGTCGAAGGCACCATGGGCCAGTGGAACCCGGCCAACACGGGCGAGATCCTGCTGGTCGAATCGCTGGAAAACGTCGCCACGTTGACGCCGAAATTTCCGGGCGAACTGTCCTACGTCACCCAGACCACCCTCTCGGTGGATGACACCCGGGCGATCATCGACGCACTGCGCGCGAAATTCCCCGACATCGAAGGCCCGCGCAAGGACGACATCTGTTATGCAACGCAGAACCGCCAGGACGCCGTGCGCCGGCTCGCCGACGCGGTCGACCTGATGCTGGTGGTCGGCTCGATCAACAGTTCCAATTCCAATCGCCTGCGCGAACTGGCCGCGAAGCAGGGTGTGCGCTCGTTCCTGATCGACAGTGCCGAACACATCGAGCGCAACTGGCTGGATGGCGTGACACGCATCGGTCTCACCGCCGGTGCTTCGGCGCCCGAGAAGCTCGTGCGCGACGTCATCACCCGTCTGCAGTCATGGGGCGCTGGGGAAGTGCGCGAACTCGATGGCGAGCCGGAGAACATCACCTTCGCCCTGCCCAAGGAGCTGCGCGTCGTCGGCGGCAACAGCTCCGCCAGCTTTTGATTCGCCGGGTCCATTCCCGTGCGCGCTTGCGCCACAACGCCCCGCACCGTAAAATCCGCGGCTCTTTGCCGGAATAGCTCAGTTGGTAGAGCGGCGCATTCGTAATGCGTAGGTCGTAGGTTCGATTCCTATTTCCGGCACCAGAACTTCAAAGGCCCGCCAACGCGGGCCTTTGTCTTTTGCGGCGGGCGCCGGATGCGAGGCCAGCCCATCACTTCGCCCCGGACCTGCTCGCCGAATGTGACGCGGCGCACTTTGCAACAGCCGCCACCAGCCGCTTGTCGGTCAATTCCTACCGTTTGTCGGCTGAGGGCTGGCGGCACGGGCACTGCCGGGTACAGTGCACTCAGGGGTATCAGGGAGAATTCCATGCAAGTCGTGTCGCGTCAGCGGGGTGTCTCGTTGATCGAAGTGCTGGTAGCCATGCTCATCTTCAGTGTGGGTGTGCTCGGTATCGCGCTGATGCAGATCAAGGGCTCGCAATTCAGCAAGCAGGCCGGCTCCCGCACGGTCGCTGTGTTGCAGGCGCGCTCACTGGCGGACGCCATGCGCGCCAACCCCGCCGGCGTCTACGGGGTGGCCACCGAGGCCGAGATTGCAGGCAAGAAGGGCGATCTCAGCGGCAGCTATTACCTTTATGACGGAACGGCGGCCCCCGATCCAACGAGTTGCAGCGGGGCATGCGGACAAGCCAAAAGCGATTTGGCTGCCTGGCTCAAGGAGCTCAGGGCAGGCACGTCGGCGCCCGTGAACTCCGATGGCAGCACCAGCAATCCATCCGGACTGGCAACGGTCACGGTGAACACCGACGACACCGGAACACTGGTCATTGCATCCAGCTGGAACGGCATGAATCCCAACTCCAGCGGAGTTTCCACCAATGACACGTATCGATTCGACTTCCAGCCCTGAGCCGGGTCGCGGGCGCCAGGCGCAAATGTCGCCCCTGCGACGTCGGCGCATGGGCGGCTTTTCCCTGATCGAGCTGATGGTGGCGATGGTGTTGGGCTTGTTGGTGGTTGCCGGCCTGATCAACCTGTTCGTCGCCAATCGCAAGGCTTATGAAGTGCAGTCGGGCAACAATTTCCTGCAGGAAAACCTGCGGATAGTTTCCGACCGCATCGGTTGGTCGTTGCGCATGTCCGATTTCTGGGGAGGAAACGCACCGAATACCGTGGTGGTCGAATCGTCGGCCAGCGCTGCCGTCACGGCCAAGGGCAGTTGCACGGCGGCATGGGCTACGGCGGTGAACGCCGCTGCCACGGGTGGTGGTGGCGTGCATGGCTACGATGGCGCGGCGTCATTCCCGCTGGGGGCTACCTGCATCGGCGCTGATGCGAACTATGTGCCGGGGTCGGACGTGCTGGTGGTGCGCTACGCCGATACGCAAATGCTTCCGCCGGGTCCTGCCGATGCCGGTTTCGCGCCAGCGGAGTCCGCGACCATCAGTGGCAACCCCAAACAGGTGTTCCTGTTGAGCACGCCGGGGTCGTCCGCAGAGTTGTTTGCGGGGACACCGCCTGCCACGTCGACCCCGAAGATCCATCGTTACGCTCATCCCTACCGGGTAGACATGTATTACCTGCGACCGTGCAGCGTCCTGCCGGCCGGCGGAGCCTGCACGGCCAGCGCCGATGACGGCACGCCTCTGCCTACATTGATGCGCATGCATCTGCAGACGGACGGCACGTTCGTTTCCGAACCCGTGGTGGATGGTATCGAGCAGATCAAGTTCGAATATGGCGAGAGTGACTCCTTGGACAACATCGTGCCGAAATACAAGAAGGCCAGCGACGTTGCCCAATGGGCCAACGTGGTGTCGGTACGCGTATCGGTGGTGGCGGTGAATCCCACGCGCGATATCAAGCTGCCGCACGTTGGAACCTACGCGGCATCGAATTGCAGCTACACCATCAATCAGGGCAGCGCGGCCACGACCACCGGCTGCGCGAACTTTACGCCCTATGGCAACAACCCCTGGCAGTTTGTACGTGCGCGGCAGCAATTCGTGGTGCAACTGCGCAATCGCGTCGGAGCCCGACCGGTATGAATATCCAGGCCAACCCCGCTGGCACGAACACCATGCGATCAGCCATACGCATTCCCTCAGGGCGAGTCCACCAGCGCGGTGTCGCACTTTTCGTTGGGCTTGTATTCCTGGTGATGCTGACGCTGATCGCCTTGGTGGTGATGAAGGGAACCCTGCTCGAAATGCGCATGGCCACGGCGACTGCTCGGCATGAGCAGGCATTCGAAGCCGCGGAAACCATGCGAGCCATTCCGGAAGCCCTGCTGGCCGATCATGTGTTCAATCGCGGCTGGCCGGTCGCCTGGGGCGGTGACGTCCCCGATGCGCTGTTTGATCTGAACAGCACTTTCGCCAACCGCAACGCGTGGATTGCGCTGGTTGATCCGACGACTACAGCGGGAAAAGGCCTGCAGAAAGCCTGTCTCGGCAGTCCAGACGTTCAGAACGTCTTGGTGACTTTCTACCTGCCTGTGCCCGCATGCAGCGACGAATCGGACTCTTACAACTACACGCCCGCCGATTGGAAGCCGGCCGTGAAGCTGGATTTGTGCGATGACAGCTCTACGGGTTGCGGGGCCGCTCACCAGATCGCCGGCACGATTGCCGTGATCCGGGACGGTGTCGCACTGAAGCAGGGCTCGGGGGCGGCCATGTCGCAGGGGTATGCCAGCACGGGTGTCGGCACCGCTACCGGCGGCTCCGCCTTGCTGTTCCAGATTCGCAGTGGGGCAACGGTTCCAGGAGGTGGTGCGGCTACCACCATTGCCCAGTACAAGCTGAACATCGACCATTAAGGGCCTGCGATCATGTCCAAGTTCACTCAGTTGCTACGTGGTTTGCTGATAAGCCTGCCCATCCTCGTCATCAGCGGCGTCGCCATTTTCGGGGTTTCGGCGCAGATCGCGACCGCGGTTCCGACGGGCAAGATCTCCACCCAGGACATGGCTGATTTCGAGTCGTATCCATCCGGCGTGAGTGAGCGGTCCGCCACCATCGTGCCGCCGCTGATCATGCTGGTGATGTCGCGCGACGAACAACTGTTCAACAAGGCCTATCCCGACTACACCGCGCTGGTTGCAGGTGGCCCGGTCAATACGACCTATCTGGACTCGTTTTCCTACAACGGCTATTTCGATCCGGACATTTGCTACACCTACGACAGCGCCAACAAGTACTACAAGGCTGCAGCCAACGTCACTGCCGGCACGCATCAGTGCGCGACAGGGAACAAGTACTGGAGCGGCAACTTCATGAACTGGGTGGCAATGAGTCGCCTGGATATCCTGCGCTGGACGTTCTATGGCGGCACACGCAGCGTCGACACTGCCACCAAGACCGTGCTGGAGCGTGCCGAGATCCCGGACGATATCCATGCCTGGCCGAAGATCTATACCGGCACCGACATCAACAGCTTTACGCCGTACAGCACGTCGATGACATTCTGCAATGTCTCCAGCGGCACCACGGGCAACTGGAACGGCGCCACCACCACGGCCTCCGGCGTGGGTTCGACCCCGGTCATCCTCGCTGCCGCCGGTGCGTGGCAAGATTGGGCTTCGACGGAAGGCCTGCAATGCCAGTTGGGCGGCAATTCCGCTCGTCCGAACGCAAGCGACATCACCACATATACCGCACGTGTCCAGGTCTGCCAGAACGCGACCGGCATCCCCAATGAAGCCTTTTGCGTGACTGAAGGCGCGGCGTTGAAGCCGGAAGGCCTCTTGCAGAAGTACAGCAAGGACGACAGCAACGCGAAGCGGTTTGGCCTGGTGACCGGTTCGGCGGTCCAGGCACGTATCGGCGGCCAGCTGCGACGCAACGTGGGCAAGCTTGCCAACAACGTCACCGGCACGGCTTGTGCGGCCGGTACCAGTGCCGGCGATGGCGATGAATTCTCCAGCGTGGATGGCACCTTCTGCTACAAGAGCGCCTCACCCAAGCCAGCCGAAGGCATCGTGATGACGCTCGATCGTCTGCAGATCGCGGGCTGGAACGGGACCAACTACGGAAAGACCGGTGACGGTTGCTATCTGGATGGTTCGCATCCGTGGGGTGCGCGCGGATATGTAATCCAGGCGACCCCGACGATGTGTCCGGACTTCGGCAACCCGCTTGCCGGCATGTACGCGACGGCACTGAATTACATTCAGGGCGCCACCGCTCCCAACAAGGATTCGAGCGGGCCGCTGCCCAATCCGGCCTGGGTAGATCCTTATGGCGAGCTCACCGATGGCAAGCCGCGCAATGAAGAATGCGCGAGCTGCTCGGTTGTGCTGGTCAGTAGCGGCCTCAATACGTTTGATGCTCAGAACGTGCCGACGGTCAATCCACTGGCGCCGGCTACGCTCACCAACCAGATCCAGACCGCGGAAGGCATCAGCGGAAGTTACAGCCTCTCGACTTACTACGGTGGCCCGATCGGCACGCCGGCTCCTGCCTACGGCACATTGACCCAGGCCGGAACCATCTACAGCGACGTGACGGCCTGCAAGCCGGCGACCATCGGCAATCTTTCCGCGGTGGTGGGCTTGTGCAATGGCGCGCCAGGGCAACAGGGAGGCTATCTTCTCGCAGGTCTCGCCTACGGCGCCTGGACCACGCCGATCCGCACGGCTGGCGTCGTCAGCGATTTCAAGATCAAGACCTATGGCGTGTCGCTGTCCGATAACTTGCCGGCGTTCAACATTCCCGTCGGTGACAAATCGATCTCGCTCTCGCCGAGTTGCCGCGCCAACCCGGCCGGCACGGGCAACTACACGACCTGCTATATCGGCAACGTGGTATTGAACGCGCAGACCGACCTCACCAAAACGACGACCTACGGCCTGGTGCCGGATGCGGATCATCCGAACGTGGGCAGCTACTACATCATGTGGGAGGACTCGCAGTATGGGTCCGATCATGACATGGACGCCGACAACGTCATCTCGTGGTGTGTCGGCGCCAGCTGCAAGATACCGTCCAAAACCGCCGGCAGGGACAAGATCTGCGATCCGGAAATATTCAAGGGCGGCGTTTCATCGTCGCTGGTGGAGGCTGACAGCAACAACCCGGTCTGCAAGAACGGCGTGTTGACGTTCACCCCCGGCGACACGGATGTGATCATTCGCAACGAGGTTACCTCGTTCAGCTCTGGCGGCATGTACCTCGGCTATCAGGTCAGCGGCTCCAATGCGGATGGCCTGACCGAGTTCTCCATCAACCAGAACGACAACGCGGTATTCGGCTGCAGCCTGCTGGCCAATTCCAGCGACTGCAAGAGCCACCCGCAGGTCAGGCGCTTCACCCTCGGTACGACAGCAGCGGTCTCGACCCTGCAGACCCCGCTCTGGTATGCCGCCAAGTACAGTGGCTACGCTGGCAGCGCGCCGTCGCTCCTGCCCGGCCAGGATCCGCCGAATTATTTCTTCGCGCGCAACGCCGGCGCGTTGAAGGACCAGCTGGATACCGTCTTCCAGGAGATCACGTCGTCCGCTGCCAACAATTTCGGCAACGCCACCACGCCGTCTTCCAGCAACGACATCAAGGGCAATGGCCTCGCCTACCAGGTGCAGTATTTCCAGGCGCGCCTTGGTGTGAAATGGAGTGGCAGTCTGCAAGCCTTCTGGTCCGACGACAATGGCTTTCGTCGCGAAGGGACCGTCGACAGCAGCGGCAATCAGGTGCTGGACGACAGCGCGGAGTACGTAGTCAGTGGCAAGGACACGACGGTGGGTGCACTGCCCGGTGCCACGGCAACCTATCGTTGCACGATCGCGCCGATACCTACCGGTGGTGCGACGTCCTTCGAGCCGTCCGATCACAGCGAATGCGTGATCGAATCGGTCAGCAATCCTCTGAAGCCGGCCTGGGACGCGGGTACGTTGCTCAATGCCTATTACGACCCGACTACGACCACGGGTGCTACGGCCATCGGCAACGGGGCCAAGCAGCGCGGCTACGGCGCGGATGCGGGCGCCTCAGCGAACACGGGTGAGCGATATATCTTCACCTACCTCACCAGCATTCCGAACACCAGTACGGGGTCAGGCACGGTGGTCAACGGGACGCAGACCGACTTTGTCTGGAGAGCTGCAAGTTGCAACGCGACCACTGGGGCCTACACTCTTTCGGCGACCTCGGGTTTCTGTGGTGCCTATGACGCCACCAAGAAGATACGCACTGGCAACTATGGCCTGCTCAACGAAAAGAATCCCGTGTTGGCACAAGAGCTGGTCAACTGGGTCCGCGGCGTCGAATATCCGGCTGATTACCGCAGTCGCACCAACAACCTCAACACGGGCAAGAGCACGTATCGTCTGGGTGACATCGTGGATTCGTCGCCGATGATCGTCGGCAAGCCGTCGGAATCCTACGACCTGCTGTACAGCGACCACAGCTACTCGTCGTTCCTGTCCAACTACCGCAATCGTCGCCAGATGGTTTATGTGGGTGCGAACGACGGCATGCTGCACGCGTTCAATGGCGGGTTTTACGTGACCGGGCAGGGCGCCAGCGGAACTACCGCTGCGACCAATCCCACCGCCTACCGAACGCTGCCGACCGGCCTGGTGAGCGGTAACGCGACTGTGCCGAGCGGCAACGACTGGACGCTCGGCCAGGAAGTCTGGGCTTTCGTTCCGGACAACCTGCTGCCGCATCTGCGCTGGCTGGCGCAGAAGGATTACACGCACGTGTTCTATGTCGATGGGTCGCCGGTGGTCACCGACGCGAAGATATTCACGACGACCACGATCACGGGCAGCAGCGACACCTGCAAATCCGGCAAGCCGGCGACGGCCGACATTGACGCCAAAGGCCACGTCTGCGGCTGGGGCACCGTCATGGTGGTGCCGTTCCGTCTCGGTGGTGGCCCGATCAGCGTGGATACCGTTGGCAGCAATACGGCAGCGGACTTCCAGACGTCCAATTCGGCCTACGTGCTGCTGGATGTGACCGATCCCGAGCAGCCACCGACCGTGCTGGGTGAAATCACCACGGGTTCGTTCACGACATCCAGCCCGGCTTTCTCGGTGCACAAGGAGTCCGATGGCAAGCTGCATTATCTGCTCACCATAGGCTCCGGTCCGGCAGATAACGGCGGTCCCACCGGGACCAAGATCGTCGCGGCCGCTGCGGGCAGCAAGCTTGGTGTATGGGTTTACGACCTGCAGACGATCTATAACGACAAGAGCAGTACACCGGCAGTCTCGCTTACCACCACCGGTCCGGATAACAGCTTTGCCGGCGACATGATTTCATCGGACTTCGATCTCGATAACAGTGCCGAGGGCGTCTATTTCGGAGTAGTCACCAATCCGGTGAAAACCGTTCCGACGGATCCCCAGCTATTCCTCGGTGGCCTGTGGAAGCTGAACATGAACACCGGCACCACCGACCTGGATACCAGCAATCCCTCGACGTTCACCTTGAAGCAGGTCATCAACAGCGGGCAGCCGGTCACCGCCAGACCCACCCTGGCGCTCGATACCGCGGGTCGTCCGATGGTCTATTTCGGCTCGGGCCGATCCTTCACTGCGGACGATGACAGTGGCAAGTCGGCGCAGGGTACCCAGCAGCAATACATCTATGGCGTCTCGGACAACAGCCTCCTCACCGGCATGGACGCTGCTTGCCAGGCCATGCCGACCATCAGCAAGCTGTTCAATGCCTCGGCTGTCGCCGTCGGCTCCGATGGCGCGCTTTCCGGCTTGCCCACGACTGGGTTTGACGATGTGGCCACATTGGCCAACCTGCAAGGCATGTTGACCGCAACCGCGGCCACGACACCCTACTGCTTTGTCTATTCCGGCTGGAAAATGGCATTGGAAGCGGGTTCCGTCGCGGGTGATTCCGATGCCGGCATCGCTGCCCAGACCCCTTCGGAGCGGGTGGTGAGCAGCCAGACCCTGTTGAGCGGGGTCCTGTTGACGCCGACGTATCTTCCGCCGAGCAAGGCAACCATCGACGCCTCGGGAACAAGCGACTGCAATCCGGTACCAGTGCCAGGCAGCAGCAATTTGTATGGCATGAACTACCTGACAGGTACGGCCGATCCGGTGTTGTTCGGGTCTTTCGGCGGAAGCTCGACGGCGGTCAACAAGAAAGTCTCGCTGGGCAGTGGCAAGGCATCTGCACCGGTATTGCATTCTGCCAATGGCAAGGTCATGGCCGCGTTCGGTCTGAGCGGTGGCACCAAGCTGCAGAATATCGGTGAGCTGGGTGCCGCAAAGAATGGCGAAATCTCATGGCGCGAGCCGCTGGAAAACCAATGAAGACGAACATGCGCAACACGGCGGGTTTCACCCTGATCGAACTGATGATCGTGTTGGCGATCATTGCGATCCTGGCAGCCATCGCCATTCCGTCGTATCGAAAGTACATCCTGCGCGGTCATCGTTCGGATGCGACAGCCGCGTTGCAGGACCTGGCCTCCCGCCAGGAAAGCTACTATTTCTCCAACAACGCCTATACCGACGACCTGGCCAAGCTCGGTGCCGCCGCAAGCGTGGCCGGTACGTATTTTCATGTCACCATCCCCAGCGCGACCAGTACCAACTACACGATCACTGCAACGGCGCAGGGTACGCAAACGCATGACACTGAATGCACGGCGTTTTCGCTGACGCGTGCCGGCGTGCAGTCGTCGACGGGCACCGGCACCGCCGCGACGTGTTGGGGACACTGAACATGCGACGGCGGCTGGCACTGATGGGGCTGACCCTGCTGGTGGCGGGCGCGGCCTGTGCGCAGACGTACTACAAGTGGACGGATGCCCAGGGCGTGACGCATTACAGCGAGCAGCCCCCTGCGGTGAAAGCAAAGACGATCCGGCTCCATGCGACCGGGGATTCGTCGCCGGAGCCGGCAGCGGCGGCGACGACAGCGTCGCCTGGCGAGGTCGCGGCTGCGCTTGGTGCGGCCAAGAGCGATTACCGGAAACAGAGCTGCGCCACGGCCCGCAACAATTTGAAATTGTTGTCGGGGCAGGCGATGGTGCTGGATGCGGGCACCGTGGCCAATCCTGCGATGGTCACCGGCGGGCGAAAGCTTTCCGCCGAGCAGCGTGAGGCCGCCAAGGTGAACGCACAGAAGCAAATCCAAGAATTCTGCGAGCACGGATGAAACGTATGCCAACCAATCGCCAAACAGGTTTCTCGTTGCTCGAGCTGATGGTCACGCTGGCAGTGGCGGCCATACTCGTCGTGATTGCGTTTCCCAGCATGCGCGACTTCATGCGCCGCAATCACGTGGTTGCGCAGTCGAACGGTATCCAGTCGGATCTGCAGCTCGCCCGCGGGCAAGCTGCTGCCACTCGCGGCTATGTGTCGATCTGCCCATTGGCCACTGCAGGCACGACGACCTGCGACACCAGCGCAACCAGTTACGACCTTGGCTGGCTGGTGTACACGTCTTCGGCGCCCAACTCCGCCTATGCTTCGGCAACAGACGAACTGGAACATGTCGGACCAGTGACCGACAACATCACGGTGCGGGTGTCCAACGGCGGCGTGCTCACCTACAACTCACGCGGAGAACTGATTGTTGGCGGGAACTCCACAACCTCCGCCAGCTTCAAGACCTGCGCCAAGGTGGATTCGAGTGACAGTCTTGGCGCAAGTACCTCGATCGTGCCGGGAATCCAGCTGGCCGTGGCCAACTCCGGGCGGATCGCATCGTCAAAGCTCGATGCGGGCGCCGACTGCGGTTACTAGGAAGCGCCAGGCGCGACGGTAACCGTTTGCATGAACGTGCGCACTTTCTCGCTCGCACGCAAACTGCGGGTGTTTCAGCGCTGCATGCGAAGTTCTTTCACGTACAGCCTCCGGCAGCTTGCAACCTCTCTCGCAAACCGCCTTGCCGCTGGATCGGCCGTGCCAGCGCGGCGCGCAGTGAATCGTCGGTGGCCCAGATTTCGGCGTGGTCTTTTGCTCGCGAGATGGCGGTGTAGACCAGTTCACGGGTGAGGATGCGGTTTTCCGGGTCGGGGGGCAGCACGACGGCGACGTTGCGGTATTCGGAGCCCTGGCTGCGGTGGATGGTGATGCTCCAGGCGCTTTCGTGGGCGGGCAGGGCGCGCGGGGAGTAGTGGCGCAGGCCGGGGTTGCCGTCGCGGTCGCTGAGCTCGAACCACACGCGCAGGCCTTCTTCGCCTTCCAGGGCGATGCCGACGTCGCCGTTGAACAGTCCGCGAGCGTAGTCGTTGCGGATGACGATGACGGGACGGCCGTGGTACCAGGCGTGGCTGGTGTCGATACCGAAGCGGGTGGCGAGCCGGCGGGCGACCAATTCATTCACGTCTTTTGTGCCGAACGGACCGTCGCGCAGCGCGCAGAGGAGTTGTGATTGTCGGAGCTGCCGCAGGGCAATGGCGGCATCGGTGGATGAGCCCAGCAAGGTCTGCAGTGATTCGGCATGGCGTTCAATCCAGCCATCGACACAGGCACGCAGGGCCTGCGGGTTGGGGCAGTGGCGCAGGTGCAAGTCGCCGTCCGCGCGCCTGGTCAGCAGCGCTTCCAGCCAGAGGGGATCGGGCGTGTTGCGCAAGGCTTCGATGCCACGTTGCAGGCCGCTGCGGGCGCGCCAGCTGTGGGTGAGCGTGAGCACCTGGCCCGCCAGTGATGCGGGGGTGTCGACGGTCTGCGGCGGTGCTTGCAACAAAGGCGTGAGCATGCCGGCCAGAGCCGGTGGAAACGAGTTTTGCGGTACGCCGGCAACGATGTCGGCGAGGACCGAGCCGGCGTCGACGGAGGCCAGTTGGCCGGGATCGCCGAGAAGGATCAGCACCGCGCCGGGACGCAACGCCTCCAGCAGTTGGCGCATCATCGCCAGGTCGACCATCGATGCTTCGTCGACCACCACGATGTCTTCGGCCAGGGGATTGAGCGGCCCCTGGCTGAAGGCGTTGTCGCGCGGCTGATAACCGAGCAGGCGATGCAATGTGCGCGCATCGGCGTGCGGAATGCTTTGCACGAGCAGGTGCAGATCCTGTGGGAGCGCCTTCAGTCGCGAATTTTTCTCGAGGTCGGAGCCGTCGCGACTGAGGTCGCTCACACAGCCAGCTTCATCGGAAAGAATCGACTGCAGTTCCGCCTTGCCTTTTGCGATGGCCTGGGCCAGCCGCTGGGCGGCCTTGCCGGTGGGTGCGGCCAGCGCGATCGACGGGTTTGCGGGCAAGCCGCAGGTTTCGGCGTGGCGCAGCAGCATCAGCAGCATGCGCACCACGGTGGTGGTCTTGCCGGTTCCCGGGCCGCCGGTGAGCACGAAGAAGCGCGCGCCGGGCACGGCGGCCACGGCGGCGCGTTGCCAGTCGGTGGGGCCGGCCGGCATGCCGGCAAACAGAGCGTCGATGTCGGCTGCCAGCGCGTCAGCGGGGATCGGCAGCCGGCGATCGGCGCAGCGTTGCCGGATGGCCTGCGCGAGTCTGGTTTCATGCTGCCAGTTGCGCCACAAATAGAAGCGACCCTGCGCATCCAGCACGAATGGGGTGAACGCGGTTCCGTCGCCGACCCAGTCGTGCTGGCGCAATGTTGCCAAGGCGTCGGTGTCGAACCCGGCGTCGCCGTGCGGATCGGTCAGCCACGCGCAGGAATGGCCGTGGCCCTCGGCCGTACTGGCGGCGCAGGCGGCAGCGGCGAGCAGGGTCGAGCCGGTGCGCTTCAATACCCACTGCTGCAGGCCGCGGTCGATCGCGCGCTCGTCGGTGTCGGCGACGTCGGTCAGTGAATGATTCATGCGGCAGCCTCCTGCTCACCGGCGAAGGCATCATCCAGCGCCTCTATCAACGCGGTTGGCCAGCGTTGGCGCCATACGCCAAGCCCGGGTGCAAGTCCCAGCGCCCGCACGAACAGGTACCAGCTCTCGCCTAGACGACGTTCGGCCGTATAGCCGTCCATGCGTTGGCGCAGGTAGCGATGCAGAGCTACGGTGTAGATCATTGCCTGCAACGGATAATGATGCTCGAGCATGGCGGCATCGAGCGAGTCGCCGCGGTAGTCGTCCAGTCGCGCACCCAGCCAATTGGTCTTGTAGTCGAGCACGTGGTAGCGGCCATCCCAGGCCAGGATAAGGTCGGCGAAGCCGGTCAGCATGCCGTTGAGCGTGGCCGCGTCGAGGCTCGCCGGAATCACGTTGGACTGGCCGTGGGCGAGGCAAATCCGGCGCAGTCGCGCCAGCGAGACCTGCTGCACCGGCAACTGGAATTCGAATTCCGCGACGCGCTGGTCCGGTTCGATGCCGATCAAGCGCAAGCCATCGCCCAGGTCGGCCTGGCGCGCGCGATCGATCATGCGACCGACCCGTTCCAGTGCCTCGTCGTGCGGTAGTTGCGGATGAGCTATCGCCTGCGCGGTGAGCTGATGATGCACAAGCTGCCGTTGTTCCGGCCAGACCGGGCCAGACCGCGCCAGCTCGAAAACCTGGTGCACGGCGTCGCCAAAACGCGGCCCGCGCAGTGGATACAAAGCCAGCAGGCGCGGGTCTTCGGCCGTATCGGCAACGACTTCTGCGGCGATGACATCGAGGTCGGTTTCATCGGTGGCGCCACTGTCGGTGATCACCACATCCGCAGTGGCCTGTCGGGTCAGGCTGCTGAAACTGTGCAGCCACTGAAACGGTCGCGTGCGCGGCAGTGGCAGTTGGGTGGCGCGCGGCGAAGAAGTTTCGGACGGCGCCTGGTAACGGATGAAAGCGTCGGCGAAAGGCGCCGCCAACCGCATGCCGCCCAGCGTCTCGGTCATGGCGGGAAGAGAACCTTCGCCCTCGGCAAGCTGCAGTCGCTGTTGCGCCTGCCGGATCAGCAGGTCGATGGCGGCGCCTTCCCATGCCTGGGCATCAACGGCGGGAAGCGGGCCGCGATCGACCCAATACACATGCGCGGCGTGCACGGCGCGGGTCAGGGCCACGTAGAGCAGGCGCAGGCGTTCCTGCAGTTCTTCACGGAAATGCAAGCCGAGATGTTCGTGGAAGTCGACCGAACCCAGGTCGACGCAACGCCGGCCCTCGGGGTCGTGGTAGCGCAGCAGCCTGGGCGCGTGCACGCCGCTGCGGTTGCCGACGCGCCAGACCAGCGGCAGGAACACGATCGGGAATTCCAGCCCCTTGCTGGCGTGGATGGTCAGCAACTGCACCCGCCGCGCGTCGCTCTCGATGCGCAGCTGGCGCTCGTCGGCGGCTTCGGCATCGCCATCGCTGCCTTCCTGGCGCATCTCCAGCAGCCAGGCGTACAGGCCATCCAGGCCCTGGCGCGCACTTTCCTCGGCGGCCAGCAGTTCGCCCAGGTGGCGCAGATCGGTGAGCACGCGCTCGCCATCGGGCAGCCCGAGCAGGGCGGTAGCGCGGGCGGCCAGCAATGCCTCGATCAGCGCCAGCACGCCGCGGCTGCGTACCAGCGCGCGCCATGCCTCGAAACGTTCCAGCTCGCGCTCGAACGCGGCCGGTTGCTCGCGCCACAGCCTGAACTGATCCAGCGTGATACCCAGCAGGCGGGTGGACAGCGCGCCGCGCACGGCCTGGTCGTCGTCGGGATGCAACACGGCGAACAGAACCAGCTCCAGTTCACGCGCCACCTCGCCGGCAAAGATGTTGCCACGCCCGCTGCCCACGCAGGGTACGCCGCGGGCGGTCAGCCGCGTGCGCAGCGCCACGATCTGGCTGTTGGTCGATAACAGCACGGCAATGTCGCCGGGAGTGACGCGCTGGCCGCCGATCTGCTGTTGCGGGTCGTTGAGCAGTTCGGCGATGCGGTTGGCGCAATCGTCCAGCGCCAGCGATTCGAGTTCGCCGAGCGCCTTCAGCGGCTCGCCCTTTTTCTCGGCGTCACCGCGAAACGGGTGGATCACCAGCGGCAGCGTTACCGCGCGGCCGTCCATGGTGTACGGCGCGTCGTCCGCCTTGCCGGCTGGAATCACCTGTTGATAGTGGATCTGCGGATGGGCGAAGCCGCCTTCGGTGTGGCCGTACCAGGCGTTCATCGCCTCGACCAGGGCGCGGCTGGAACGATGGTTGCTGCCCAGCGAGAAGCGCTGTCCAGCCTGCTCGCTGGCGCGCAGATAGGCGGCGATGTCGCCGCCGCGGAAACTGTAGATGGCCTGCTTCGGGTCGCCGATCATTACCAACGTGCCGCGAGCGCGGTAGATCCGGTCGAAGATCGCGAACTGGCGCTGGTCGGTGTCCTGGAACTCATCGATCAGCGCCACCGGAAACGCCTCGAACAGGCGATCGGCCAATACGCTGTCCGCCTGTTCGCCACACAGGCGCTGGTACACCGCGTCGATCAGCATGGAGAACGTGAGCACGTGGCGCTCGCGCGCACGGCGTGGCATCTCCTCGCGGCAGGCGAGCGCGGCGTCGGCGAGCACAGCTCCGCGGGTGAGTACATCGCGCAGTCCAAGCAGCGGACGCAGCGCCTGCAGGGCATGGATCAAGGGGTGTGCGGCAATTTCGCCTGCGCGGCCGGCCACTATTTGCGTGGACAGCTTTTCCGGCTCGAATACCTCGGAAAGCGACTTGGCGAGTTGTGCTTCGTCATTGTTGCGCAATGCCTGAACGA
Organism: uncultured Gammaproteobacteria bacterium; assembly: GCA_963828675.1. Classification (GTDB taxonomy): domain Bacteria; phylum Pseudomonadota; class Gammaproteobacteria; order Xanthomonadales; family Rhodanobacteraceae; genus Rhodanobacter. Next base: position 747,283 of record CAWHFQ010000002.1, on the reverse strand, counting down.
TCTCGGTCAGCCGCGTACGCAACGCTGCGTTGCTGCGTTTGTAAAGCGTGACGTCATCAGCCAATCGCTGCAGCTGTGCGACGTTTTCGTGCTTGAGCAACCGAGTGATCAAACGCTCAAGCTCGACCAGCCCGCCAGCCTCGATCCGGGCATCGGCGTTGTTGACCAATCCGCCCAGATCGCGCAGCAAGCCCTCTGGGCCACCCTTCAGCAGCAGCTCCGCTTCACGCGGGTCGACGTCGCCGGTGAGGTAGCGGCGGCGCCAGAAGTCCTCCACGCATTCGCGTTGCAGTTGCTGCTCGTCGAACAGCTTGTCGTTGGCGAACGCGGCGCCGCTCTCCAGCGGATAGTCGCGCTGGATGCGCTGGCACAGCGCATGGATGGTCGATACCGGTGCACGATCGAGATCGGCACGGGCCAGCTGGATCTTGCGCAGGGCGCGGCGGCGACTGTCCTCGTCGGGGCACAGCGCGGCGAGATAGCTTTCCAGTGGATCCGTGCTGACCGCGTCCAGCACAGTGGTTTCGAGCAGCCGCTCGGCTTCGACCAAACGCCGGCGCAGCCGCCCCCGCAACTCCTGCGCGGCAGCGTCGGTAAACGTGGTCACCAGAATCCTTTCCACCGGCAGGTCACGTTCAAGCAGCAGGCGCAGGTAGATCAGCCCGATGTTCCAGGTCTTGCCGGTGCCGGCGCTGGCTTCAATCAGGATGCGGCCATTCAGCGGCATCGCCCGCCAGTCGAGTGCGGGCAGGGTAGTGGCGTCGATGGTGGCCATGGGATTCTTTGGCATTCGATCACCATGGATTCCCGCGTTCGCGGGAATGACGTCAGCGGGAGTTTTCGAGTTTTCCGCAGGAGTGATCATGGGGATTCCCCGGAGTCTTTCAGTAGCATCGCCTGCGTCGGGTCGAGCACGCCGCACACCAGTTCAGTGGCGGCGACGAAGGCCTGGTGTTCGGTGCTGTCCAAGTCGAACAGGTCCAGTCCGCGACTGAGCAGGGCGGCGTAGCCGGGTGCGTAATCGCGTTCGCCGGTGTGATTGAAGCTGTCGCCTTCCCATGCGGAGCATGCCTTGGCGATGCGATCGTCCCTGGTGTTGGTGGCATAGGCCAGTGCGGTGTGCGGGAAGAACAGCAGTGGTTGCTGCTCGGCTGCCTGGCAGGCGGCGACCAGTCGACGCAGACCGCGACGGAGCTGTGTGCTGTCCTGTGACTGGATGGTTTCGATCAGGCCCGAATGGCGCGTGCGTTTCTTGTCGGGCGTCGGTTCCAGGTAGTCGCCGCGCACAGCGTCGGCATGCGTCAGCCGCAAGACGGCCCAGTCGATGTAGAAGCCCAGCATCTCCCTCAGCCCAGCCGCACGCCTGGGTTGAGCGTCGAACAGCAGCAGGTCGCCGTCGGCACCGCGGAAGACGCGATCGACCACGCCGGTCAGGCGCAGGCCATCGCCAAGATCCAGGTCGATCGCCTGAGCCAGCGGTTGCGCGCGACCGTCGGCGAACAGTGGGTGCGCCTCATGCAGCAGCGGTTGCAGCGAACGGCGCAATTGCGTCCAGGCCTGATCGCCAATGGCGCCGCCGGCGAGCAGGCCCGAATGCGACAACCACGTCGGCGGAGTGTCGGAGAATTCCCGCTGGCCGGCGGCGAGTGCGTCGAACAGCAGTCGATGATCCACTCGTTCGATGCGATCGAGGGTGGTTTCCAGCGGCTCGCGATCGGGCCAGCCGAGGCTGTCCAGCGCCTGCAGGCTGATGCCGTGGCCGCGCAGCAGTGCATCCCGCGCCGGATCACGCCAATAACGCTTGAGCGTGCCGAGGGTGATTTCAGCGGTGGCCGGCGTGGCTTCGGAAGCGATCGATGGAGCGGTGAGGAAGCGCCGGCTGGCTTCGCCGGCGGGCACGGCGAGGAACGCCGGATCGTAGGAGAACAATCGTCGATCGTGTCGTGGCTGGCCGTGGGCGTCGCGTTCGTAATAGCGCGCGTCGAACGGTTGCAGCGGATGGCGGATGCGCCATGGCCGGTCAGCTTTTTCGTCGTCGGCGATGCCGTGCTGCTCGTCGAGGAATTGCAAAAGTTCGGCCAGTGGCGCGGCCGGGTTGCGTGGCTTGCCGTCGCGCACGCCTTCGCCTACGTAGCTGATGTGCAGTACGTCGCGCGCCGACATCAGCGCTTCGAGGAACAGGTAGCGATCCTCGCTGCGGGTGTCGCGATCGCCACGGCGTGGCTGCTCGAGGATCTTGTTGATGCCGGCGTCGTTGCCGGGCCGGGGGAATTCGCCCTCGTTCATGCCGAGCAGGCAGACCACGCGGAACGGAATCGAGCGCTGAGGTACCAGTCCGCAGAAGGTGACGCCGCCGAGCAGGAACGCCTGTCGCTCCGGCACCGCATCGAGCGCGCCGCGCACGGCCTCGCGCACCACGCTCCAGGGCAACGGCGCGTGCATGCCGACGTCGGCGGCTTGGCGACCGAGGCTGGCGGCAAGTCGGCGCAGGGTGTCGAGTGCGTTGTTTTCGGCGTCGTCGCGACGATCGGCGAGGAACAGCTGGTCGATCAGCTCCAGCAGCCACTCGCTCCATGCAGCCAGCGGACGCGCGCGCGCGAATTCACTGCGCGCCCGGCGCAACTCGCCGAGCAGATGGTCGAACTGGCCCAGCGCGTCGACCGCGCTGCCGGAGACGCCGTCCAGCGGCAGGATATCGTCCAGCAGTTGGTCGTCAACGCCCTGGCCGACGATCAGCCCCGCGTACATGCGGTCGAAACCGAACTGCCACGAGTTGGCATCGGTCGCAGCGGCGCCAGCTTCGGCCTTCATCTTCGCGTCCAGACCCCACGCCACGCGAGCGCGGCGCAGCCAGCGTTCCAGCGCGTCGCGGCCGCCGGGGTCGATCGCAAATCGCCGCGCCACCGCTGGCACGTCGAGGAAGTCCAGCACCTCGCTGACGGTGAAGCGACTTTCGGCCAGGTCCAGCACCTGTGCGAACGCGCTCATCAAGGGATGCGCACGTGCCAGCCCCACGTCGGCCAGGTGCCAGGGAACATGCAGCGGATCGTTGCGGTATTTCGCCGGCTCGCCGAACACGGCGGCCAGACAAGGCGCGTAGGCACCGATGTCGGGCGCCATCACCACAATGTCGCGATGCTGCAGCTCGGGATCATCGGCGAGGCAGCGCAGCAAGGTGTTTTTCAGCACCTCCAGTTCGCGCAACCGGGTGTGACAGACGTGCACGCGCAAGCTGGCGTCATCGCGCAGGACAGGCAGCAGATCCGCCACGCTGACGCCAGCGCCGACCTGCGCGCGAACCGCTGCGCCGACCAGCTCCGGCTGCAGGCAGCGGATGCCCGATTGCAGGCACGCCAGCAGCGCGGTGGTGCCGGGAAGCGGTTCGGCCTCGTCGAGCTCGTCGCGCTCCTCGATCGCGTTGCAGTCGTCCAGGGTGATGCAGAAATCCTGCGCGATCCGCCCCAGCGCCACCAGCAACGGATGGCCGATCTCGTAGTACAGGGCATCGGGATCGCCCGCCTGGGTCAGCTGGAAACGGCGGCTGCGCAGGTCCGACCAGTATTCGCGGCAGGGGTCGGGGAAATACAGATGCACGGGTGTGTGCTGCGCCGTGGCCTGCAGCGCCTGCAGCACGTCGGGCGGCAGATGGCTGACGCCGAAGACATGCAGCGGCGCTTCTGCCGGCTGCGCGTTCGCCATCAGCGCCTCCAGCAGGGCGGTGCTGCGCTGGGCGCGGTGTGGTCGCTTGATGCCAGCATGCACCTGTCGCCACAGGGCGGCTTGCCAGTCGCGGCCGTGCGCTTCGGATTGCTCCCACGCGAGAATCCAGTCCGGTCGATAGATCAGGTACTGCGTGTACAGCCCGGCCAGATGTTCGGCCAGCTGAAAACTGCGGCGCGCCACGTCGTCGCCGGCCAGATAGGTGCTGACTTCCGCTGCCTTCAGCGTGGGCAGCGCCATCAGCAGGCGCCAGCGCAGCAGTTCGTGCCGGTAGGCGCCGCCGATCAGCGCGTCGTCGCCGAGCACACGGCGTGCGGTGCGCTCGAACCATTGCCAGGGCAGGATCATCTCGATGTTGGCCGCAATGCCGTGGCCACCATGCGGCCCGCCGCGCCGGGCGAAGCGGCCGAGCAGCCAGCGCTTGAGGCCTGGATGCGCCACCACGATCGTTTGCGCCGCCAGCGGGTTGGCCGGGCGTTGCGCTTCCAGTTGCTGCGCCAGCGCATCGGCCAACCGCTCGGTGCGGCTGCCGCGATGAACGATCAATGCGCCTGGGTTTTCCTTCATCCGTGCCTCTGCTGATGACGCCATGTGCACAGCATACCGAGCCGCTGTCGCGGGACCTGAGAATATTTTTCGGGTATCGACGCGGTATGTGTCGATCCGCCTGTTTTCCGTTCGTCGTCTTGACAGAGCCAGGATTTGCAACCTGGCTTCCAGCGACAAGCCGAAGGAGAAACGACGATGCGATTCATGGTGATGGTGAAGGCAAACGAGGACTCGGAAGCCGGGGTGATGCCGAGCGAACAATTGCTGACCGAGATGGGCAAATACAACGAGGAGCTGGTGAAAGCCGGCATCATGCTGGCGGGGGAAGGCCTGCATCCCAGTTCGAAGGGTGTGCGGGTGAAGTTTTCCGGCCACCGGCGCACGGTGATCGATGGGCCGTTTGCCGAAACGAAAGAGCTGATCGCGGGTTTCTGGTTGTGGCAGGTGAAGTCGATGGAGGAGGCGATCGAATGGCTCAAGCGCGCGCCGTTCGACGGCGGTACCGAGATCGAGCTGCGCCCGGTGTTCGAGGCGGACGATTTCGGCGCCGAGTTCACGCCGGAGTTGCGCGAGCAGGAAGAACGGCTGCGCGCGCAGGTGGCGGGCAAGCCGTAAAAAAACACGGCGTCACCGACGCAGTGCGCGTTGGCTGAAGCACCGCCATGGGCCTTGCGGCTTGCGTCGGCGCGGGGCAGATGGTGTGATCGGTCGCCATGAGCCTGACCGACACCCACCGCACCATCGACGCCGTCTGGCGGATCGAATCGGCCCGGCTGATCGCCGGCCTCGCGCGCATGCTGCGCGATGTCGGCCTCGCCGAGGAATTGGCGCAGGACGCACTCGTGGTGGCGCTGGAGCAGTGGCCGCAATCCGGCGTGCCGGACAACCCCGGCGCCTGGCTGATGACCACCGCGAAGCATCGCGCGATCGACCGGCTGCGCCGCAGCAAACTGCTTGAACGCAAGCACGCCGAATTGATGCACGAACTCGAGGCGGAACAGCAACAGCAGGTGTCGGCCGTGGAAACAGCGCTCGACGATCCGATCGGTGATGATTTGTTGCGGCTGATGTTCACCGCCTGCCACCCGGTGTTGCCGATCGAGGCGCGCGTGGCGCTTACCCTGCGTCTGCTGGGCGGCCTCACCACGAGTGAAATCGCGCGGGCCTTCCTGCAGCCGGAGGCGACGATTGCGCAGCGCATCGTTCGCGCCAAGCGCAGCCTCGGCAAGGCCCAGGTGCCGTTCGAGGTGCCGCGCGGCGAAGAGTTGGCCGAGCGGCTGTCGTCGGTGCTCGGCGTGATCTATCTCGTCTTCAACGAGGGCTATTCGGCCACCGCCGGCGAGGACTGGATGCGTCCGGCACTGTGCGAGGAAGCGCTGCGCCTGGGCCGGGTGCTGGTGGGCCTGATGCCACGGGAGCCCGAAGTGCACGGCCTGCTCGCGTTGATGGAGATCCAGGCCTCGCGTGCGCATGCGCGTGTCACCGCGGCAGGCGAACCGGTCCTGCTGCTGGAACAGAACCGCGCACAGTGGGATCAACTGCTGATTCACCGCGGGCTGGCCGCGCTCGATCATGCGGAAAAGCTGGGTGGCGCGCTCGGCCCCTACGCATTGCAGGCAGCGATCGCCGCCTGTCACGCCCGCGCACGGACGGCCGATGCCACCGACTGGAACCGCATCGCGACCTTGTACGGCGTCCTGGTGCGGGTCACGCCATCGCCCATCGTGGAATTGAACCGCGCGGTTGCCGTCGCCATGGCGGCCGGCCCCGCTGCCGGACTCGCACTCGCCGATGCCCTGATCGCCGAGCCGGCGCTGGCGAACTACCACCTGCTGCCCGCCGTGCGCGGCGACCTGCTGTTCAAGCTGGGCCGCACCGACGAGGCCCGCACGGCCTTCGAGCATGCCGCAGCGCTGGCGCAGAACACGCGCGAGCGCGAGCTCATGCTGGGACGGGCGGGGGCATGTGGCGGCGGCCGCGCTGGCTCAGGGCCATGAGCGCTCATCATTCCCGCGAAAGCGGGAATCCAGTGCTGTTCCGCAAGGTCAAAATGATCCCGCTTCACGGAAACGACCGTTGAAAGATTGAGGGTGGCCAAGACGTTGATCTTTCAGCAGTTGCAAGCCAGCACTTCATTTTCACCCAAAAAGGTGAAAATATGGAGGCATGAGCCTGCAGCTGACCACCCGCCAATCCAACATCCTGGACTTCATCCGCGATCGCCTCGAACACGCCGGACAAGCGCCGACGCTGGAGGAGATCGGCCAGGCGATGGGCCTGGCCAACGTCAGCGCGGTGCTGAAGCACGTGCGTTCGCTGGAGGCTAAAGGGCGGCTGCAGATCGAGCCGAACCGCTCGCGCGGCATCCGTCTGGTGACGTCCGCCGATCCTGTCGATGCAGACACGATGGAACTTCCACTGGTAGGGCGCATCGCCGCTGGTGAACCGCTGTTTTCCGAATCGCGGATCGAACGCATGCTGCGCGTGTCGCGCTGGCTGTTCCGGCTGAAGCCGGATTACCTGGTGCGCGTGGTCGGCGATTCGATGCGCGACGAAGGCATCCTCGACCAGGACATCGTGGGCGTGCATGCCACGCCGGTGGCCCGTCACGGCCAGGTGGTCGCGGCGCGGGTGGGTGGCGACCGCTTCACCATCAAGCGGCTGTATTGGCAAGGCGACGTGATCCGGTTGTTGCCGAACAGCCCGGGTTATCAGCCGATCGATCCCGACCCCAGCGACGACTTCGCCATCGAAGGCCTGTTTGCCGGTTTGCTGAGGGGCGGTTGATGGGTGCCGTGGTCGCCTTGTCGGGCATGCTCGATGCGCGGCAGGTCTGGCGCGGCCGGGCGATGCCCGTGCCGGCCGGCGAACAGCCGACCGGCTGGGCCACGCTGGACGCCGCGCTTCCCGCGGGTGGCTGGCCGGATGCCGCGCTGTCGGAAATCCTGCTGCCGGTCGATGGCGTCGGCGAATTGCATCTGTTGCTGCCCACGCTGGCGCGGCTCAGCCACGGCGCGCGTCCGGTGATTGTCGTGGCGCCCCCGTATGCGCCGTGCGTGGCTGGCTGGCAGCAGCACGGCGTGGACATGCGAAGGGTGGATATCGTGGCGGCGCCGGAGACCGAGGTGCTGTGGGCCACCGAGCAATGCCTGCGCTCGGGCAGTTGCGCCGCCGTGCTGGCGTGGCCACGCCAGGCCGACGACCGCGCACTGCGCCGCCTGCAGGTGGCGGCCGACACGGGCAAGGCGCTGGCGTTTGCGTTCCGCGATCGCAGGCATCTTTCGAGTGCCTCGCCGGCAGCCTTGCGGCTGGAGATCGAGGCCGCGCCACGCGCCCGGGTATGGGTACGCAAGTGTCGGGGCGGCGCCGTGCCAGCCCAGCCCTTCGTGCTTTCCCGTCCCCTGCATTGATGGCCGACGATCATGTTGTGGGCCTGTATCTTGCTGCCGCATCTGGCCATGGATGGCATCCTCCGCCGTCGGGCGAGTGACGATCCGCTGGTGCTGGTGGACGGCGCCGTCAACGCACGCAGCATCGTGGCGGTCAATGCTTCGGCGCGTGAGGCGGGCTTGCGTGTCGGCCAACGCCTGATCGCCGCCCATGCGTTGCTCGCACGATTCGAGGCGCTGCCCTGCGACCCGCAGGCAGCCGACCGCTGGCAGCGGTTCCTGGCGGCGGTGGCGTATCGCTACAGCTCCGAGGTGAGCCTGCTGCCGCATGCGATCGTGCTGGAGGCAAGCCGCAGCCTCGGCCTGTTCGGTCCGTGGCCGCGGTTCGAGTCCATGCTGCGTGCCGATTTCGCTGCGCTGGGTTTTCGTCATCGCATCGCGCTCGCGCCCACGCCACACGCGGCCTGGGTGCTGGCCGGTATCGCGGATGGCCGCGCGGTATTGACGCCTGATGCCTTGCATCCTGCGCTGCAGGCTGTGCCGACGCGCAAGAGTCGCCTGCCGGAGGCTGCGGTCGAGGCGTTGTCCGGCATGGGCATCCGCACGCTGGGCCGGTTGCTGAAGTTGCCGCGCGACGGTCTGCGCCGGCGTTTCGGGAATGAGCTGCTGCAGGCGATCGATCGCCTGCTCGGCGAGATACCGGCCGGGCTCGACGCCTATCGTCCACCGGATGCATTCGATCTGCGGATCGAGCTGAGCCACGAAGTGGAGAACATCGCCGCACTGGTGTTCCCGCTGCGTCGCATGACCGGCGATCTCGCCGCCTACCTGGCGGGCCGGGACGGTGGCGTGCAGCGGTTCGTGCTGCGATTGGAGCATCGCCAAGGCAGGGTGACCGAAGTGAAAGTCGGCCTGCTGTCGCCCGAGCGCGATGCGGGCATGCTGTTCGAACTGGCGCGCGGACGGCTGGAGCAGGTGCAACTGCCCGAACCGGTGCTGGGTTTGCGGCTGCTCGCACGCGACCTTCCAGGCTTCGTGCCGGCCGGCCGCGACCTGTTCGACGAACGACCGGCCAACGCGCTGCCTATCGAACAGTTGCGCGAGCGTCTGCGCGCGCGTCTCGGCGATCGCGCCGTCTATCGGCTGGGCAGCACCACCGATCCGCGTCCCGAACGCGCGCAAGCGGTGGCCGATTCCGCTGCCGCATATGCCGAGCCGCATCCACGGCCGACCTGGCTGCTCGATCGCCCGACGCCATTGCGCGGCCCGGCACCACGTATCCTGGCCGGCCCCGAGCGGCTGGAAACCGGCTGGTGGGACGGCGCCGAAGCGTGCCGCGACTACTACGTGGTCGAGACCTCGCTGGGGCAGCGCGCGTGGGCGTTCTGCCAGCCCGGTGAGCAGAACGGCTGGATGCTGCAGGGCTGGTTCGCATGAATGGCTACGCGGAGCTGCACTGCCTGTCCGACTTCTCCTTCGGTCGCGGGGCATCCAGCGCGGGCGAACTGTTCGAACGTGCGAAAGCCTGCGGCTACGCCGCGCTGGCGATCACCGACGAGTGCTCGCTGGCCGGCATCGTGCGTGCGTACGAGGCGTCGCGCGACACCGGCATGAAACTGATCGTTGGCGCCGAGTTCCAGCTCGACGATGGGCCGAAGCTGGTGCTGCTGTGCGAGAACAGGCAAGGTTATGCGGCGCTCTGCGGCCTGATCACGCGAGGGCGTCGCGCCTCGAAAAAAGGTACTTACCAACTCGTCCGCGCCGACGTGGCCGGTGGACTGCCGGGCACCCTGGCGCTGTGGCTGCCCGGGCCGCAGCCCGATGTCATGCACGGGCGTTGGGTGCGCACAACCTTCGGCGATCGCGCATGGCTGGCGGTGGAACTGCATCGCGGGCCTGATGACGCGGCACGCCTGCGCGAGTTGCAGGCGCTGGGTCATGCGCTCGATCTACCGCTGGTGGCCGGCGGCGACGTGCACATGCATGTGCGGCGCCGGCTGGCACTGCAGCACACGCTCACCGCGGTCCGCCATCGCGTGCCGATCGCCGAGGCGGGTGCACTGATCTTCCGCAACGGCGAACGGCACCTGCGCCGCCGCGATGTTCTGGCCGCCATCTATCCCGAAGACTTGCTGCAGGAAAGCGTGCGCATCGCCGGACGCTGCACGTTCCAGATGGGCGAACTCAGGTACGAATACCCCACGGAACTGGTGCCGGAATCCCATACGCCCACCAGCTGGCTGCGCCACCTTGCCGAGGAAGGTATCCGGTGGCGCTGGCCGCAGGGTGTCAGCGCCAAGGTGCGCAAGCTGATCGATGACGAGTTGGCGCTGATCGCGTTGAAGAAGTACGAGGCTTTCTTCCTCACCGTGCATGACATCGTCCGTTTCGCACGCAGCGAGAACATCCTCTGCCAGGGCCGCGGCTCGGCCGCCAACTCCGCGGTGTGTTTCGCGTTGGGCGTGACCGAGGTGGATCCGGAAATCAACAACCTGCTGGTCGCGCGCTTCATCAGCGAGGACCGCGACGAGCCGCCCGACATCGACGTCGACTTCGAGCACGAACGGCGCGAGGAAGTGATCCAGTACATCTACGGGAAGTACGGGCGCGAGCGTGCCGCGCTCGCCGCCACCGTCATCTGCTATCGCGGACGCAGTGCAGTGCGCGACGTGGCGAAGGCGCTCGGTCTTCCGCTGGACCAGGTCGACCAGCTCAGCGACATCTTCGCGCGCGGCTGGGGCGACAGCAGCGCCGATGAGCGGCTGCGTGAACAGGGCTTCGATCCGGACAGCCCGATCATCCGCCGCGTGTTGAAGCTGACCCATGAACTGGTCGGCATGCCACGGCACCTGTCGCAACACGTCGGTGGTTTCGTGATCTCCAGCGTGCCCCTGCACGAGATGGTGCCGGTGGAAAACGCGGCGATGCCCGATCGCACGATCATCCAGTGGGACAAGGACGACCTGGACAGCATGCGCATGTTGAAGGTCGACTGCCTGGCGCTGGGCATGCTGACCTGCCTGCGCAAATGCTTCAGCTTGTTGAAGGACGAGCATGGCGTGGTCAAGACGATCGCGACGATCGAGCCCGATGACGACGATACATACGCGATGATCCAGAAAGCCGACACCGTCGGCGTGTTCCAGATCGAAAGCCGCGCGCAGATGGCGATGCTGCCGCGGCATCGACCGGGAAATTTCTACGATCTGGTGATCCAGGTGGCGATCGTGCGGCCCGGCCCGATCCAGGGTGACATGGTGCATCCATACCTGCGGCGCCGGAACGGCGAAGAGCCGGTGGTCTACCCGTCGCGGGCTTTCAGGGAAGTGCTGGAACGCACGCTGGGCGTGCCGCTGTTCCAGGAACAGGTGATGAAACTGGCGATGGTGGCGGCGGATTTTTCCGCCGACGATGCCGACAAGCTGCGCCGCTCGATGGCCGCATGGAAACGGCATGGCGGGCTGGAGCCGCATCGCGAAAAGCTGATGCAGGGCATGCTGGGGAATGGCTACACGGCGGAATTCGCCGCGCGTATCTTCGAGCAGATCAAGGGCTTCGGTTCCTACGGTTTCCCCGAGTCGCATGCGGCCAGTTTTGCCAACCTCGTCTACGCTTCGTGCTGGCTGAAATGCCATTACCCTGCCGCGTTTGCCTGCGCGCTGCTCAATTCGCAGCCGATGGGTTTCTACGCGCCGAGCCAGATCGTGCAGGACGTGCAGCGTCATCGCGTGGCCGTGCGCCCGGTCGACGTGTGTTTCAGCCGTTGGGACTGCACGCTGGAAACCGATTCGCGCGGCGCGGCCGGTTCACACGCAATCCGTCTGGGCCTGCGCATGGTGCGCGGATTTTCCGAGACCGTGGCACGGCGTCTGGTGGCGGCGCGCGGGCAGCGTGCCTTCGCCGACATCACTGACCTGTGCGCGCGCGCCGGTCTCGATCGCCGGCATCAGGCTTTGCTGGCCGATGCCGCCGCGCTGCGCGGGCTGGCCGGTCATCGTCATCGCGCGCGCTGGGCCATTGCCGGCGTCGAGGCGCAGTTGCCGTTGTTCGGCAACGACAGCCCGGCCGAGCAAGCCGTTGCGTTGCCGCTGCCCACGCAGGCCGAGGACACGCTGGCGGACTATGCGCGGCTCGGGTTGAGCCTGGGGCCGCATCCTCTGCGGCAGATCCGCGCCAGGCTGCGCGCGGCCCACTGCATCGATGCCAGGATGCTGCGCACCCGGCCGCACAACAGTCACGTGCGGGTGGCCGGCCTGGTGACCTCGCGCCAGCAGCCGCAGACGGCCAGCGGCATCATCTTTTTGACCCTCGAAGACGAACACGGCCTGGTCAACGTGGTGGTGTGGCGGCACGTCGCCGAAACGCAGCGCCGCGCCTTGATCGAGGCGCGCCTGCTGGCGGTGGAAGGCCAATGGGAGCACGTGGATGGCGTCAGTCACCTGATCGCGCATCGCCTGAAAGACCTGACGCCCTTGCTGGGTGTGCTGGATGCAAGATCACGGGATTTCCACTGAATCGCGTGAGTTCCTGGCCTCAGTCGCGCAGCGGGCCACCATCCTCCGGTGACGGGCTGTGTTGAGGCTCGGGGCTGCGCGGCATCGGCGGTTGTTCCGACGAATGTCCGCCGCGCTCAAGCTCGCCGCGCCAGCGTGGCAGCGCTTCGGGGTGGTTGGCCTGGACATAGGCGATGAGCCCCTCGCGCACATGGCAGCGCAGATCCCAGCCGCGGCCGGAGTCGGAGGAACTGACCAGCGCGCGCAATTGCATGGCGTGTTCGTTGGCATCGGTGACCTGCAGCACGCACACGCGGCCATCCCATTCGGCCGCCTCGCTGCACAGCCGCTTCAATTCGTCGCGCAGCGGCGCCAGCGGCATGCGGTAATCCAGCATGAGAAACACCGTGCCGATCAACTGCGAGCCGGTGCGCGTCCAGTTCTGGAACGGGTTCTCGATGAACCAGTTCAGCGGCACCACCAGACGTCGTTCGTCCCAGATGCGCACCACGACGTAGCTTCCGGTGATCTCCTCGATGCGGCCCCATTCGCCTTCGATGATCACCACGTCGTCGAGCCGGATCGGCTGTGTCAGCGCGATCTGCAGGCCCGCAATCAGGTTGCTCAATACCGGCTTGGCGGCCAGTCCGATCGCCAGCCCGGCCACGCCGGCGGAAGCAAGCAGGCTGGCGCCGAGCTGGCGCACGCCGGGGATGGTCAGCAGGATGATCGACATGCCGATGATGATCACGATGACATCGGCGGTGCGCCCGAGCACGCGTACCTGGGTCACCACGCGGCGCGCCTGCAGGTTGTCGGCCACGTCCATCGGGTAGCGCCGGATCGCCGCCCCTTCGAACGCGCCGATGCAACGCACCGCCAGCCAGGTGCCGACCGCCAGCAAGGCGATCAGCAACAGGTGCTGCAGCATGGCGAATGGCGCCGAGTCGGGCGGCGGCCATGTGCGCAAGGCAACCGTGAGCGTCAGCAGCGGCAGCAGCCATTCCATCGGCGCGCTGGCGCGACCCATGATGTCCGCCGCCACCGGATGTGTCCTGGTGAACCGTTTTCGCAGCGCATGCGCACCGGTGCGCAGCACCAACGCCAGCAGCAGGCCGACGATCACCGCCAACCCGAGCCGCACCCATACGTTCTGCTGCCACAGCGTGGAAAACTCATGCACCATGTGCTGCAGTCTGTCGCAGGCGATGTGGACAGGATGTCGGTCTTTGCGGGCAAGCCCGTTCACGCCACGCCATGAACGTCAGCCTTGCGGGCCGGTAGTTGCCGGAGAGCTGGTGTCGGTCGGACGGGTTTCCTGATGGGTGGCGCCGAGATAGAACCCGGCGGCCAGGATCGCCACCAGCGCGAGCAACAGGAACCACAATGCCGGTCGACGCGGCCGCTTCATGACGATGTGTTCGTGTCAGCGTCAAGCGCGGCAGCGATCTCGCGCAAGTCGCCGACCAGTTCGGCATAGGCGGCATCGCGCCGATCCGCGCGCGGCATCCGCAGCACCGCCGACGGATGCCAGGTGGCGAAGCCTTGAACGCCTCCACCCATGTCGCGCCATTCGCCACGCTGCCGCGTGATACGGAACGCATCGCCGAACAGCGTCTGCGCGGCCATCGCGCCGAGGCCGACCACCAGCCGTGGCTGCACGCGCGACAACTCCGCCGCGAGCCATTGCCGGCAGGCGGCCTGTTCCGATGCATTGGCGCGCTTGTGCAGTTTCGCCTTGCCGCGGACTTCGTACTTGAAATGCTTGACCGTGTTGGTGAGGTAGAGCATCCGGCGATCGAGGCCTGCCTCGACCATCGCCTTGTCCAGCAAGTGGCCGGCCGGGCCGACAAACGGCTCGCCGGCGAGGTCTTCCTGTGCACCTGGCTGTTCGCCTATCAACATCGCTTGCGCGTGCGGCGGACCCTTGCCGAAGACAGTGCGGGTCGCCCCTCGCCACAACGGACAGTCGCGGCAACCGGCCGCCTTGCGACGCAAGGTCGCAAGGTTGCCGGTGGGAATGGTCTGCGCAGGCTTGGCCAGCGCAACGGTGGAATGGACGTCCATCGGTCACTTCAATGGAATACGCCCAGCAACCACAGCACGAGGACGATGACGAGGATGAGACCCAGCCCGCCCATCGGACGGTAGCCCCAGGATCGGCTGTAGCCCCATGTCGGCAATGCACCGATCAGCAACAGCACCAGCACGATCACGATCAGCAGTGAAAGCGACATGTCGTTCTCCTTCTGGACGAAGTTTCGGAGCGTCACAAATGACTGCAACTTCGCGCTTGAACCGCAAGCGCGACAACGGCACGATCGCAGCCTGCCAGTGCACGGGCCGTCAAGGCGACCATGGTCACGACATGCTCACGACGAACTGACGCCGGCTGCATGCGCGAGGGAAGAAGATGAGTCTTCATCCAGCGGAGCGCATCATGTCCTCACCCAATCTGACCGGTCGCCGAATCGCCATTCTCGCCACCGACGGCTACGAACAATCCGAACTCACCGAGCCCAAGCGTTTGCTGGAACAGGCCGGCGCGCAGACGGACGTGATCGCGCCCGGTGGCGCCACGCAGATCCGTGGCTGGCACAAGAAGGACTGGGGCGATGCGGTGAAGGTGGACGTGGCGCTGCAGGATGCGAACGTTGACGACTACGACGCGCTGGTGTTGCCCGGTGGCGTGATGAATCCGGACAAACTGCGGCTGGAGCCGGCAGCGATCGCCCTGATCAAGGCCTTCGACGATGCCGGCAGGCCGCTCGCGGCGATCTGCCATGGGCCATGGACACTGATCGATGCCGGCCTGGTCAGGAACCGCAAGGTCACCTCGTGGCCGTCGTTGCGCAAGGATCTGGAAAACGCCGGCGCGCATTGGCAGGACAGCGAAGTCGTGCGCGACGGCCAGCTGATCACCAGCCGCAAGCCGGATGATATTCCGGCGTTTACCGCCAGCCCTCATCGACGCGCTGGCCAGTGCTTCGACGTAGGGTGGCCCTTCGACTTCGGCCCTGCGGGCCTACGCTCAGGGGGATCGGTGAGAGGGTCGATTGAGTTTTTCATTGTCCGATCCCCCTGAGCGTAGCGAAGCGAAGTCGAAGGGCCACGCCATCTCAACCCAGCTTTCCCATCAAGTCATCCAGCCCCTGTCGCACCTCGTCGATCCCGGCCCACGGATCCGAGCGCAGCCGCGCCAGTCGTTTCGGTGTGGAGCGGATGTCGAAATCATGCCCGCTCTTCAACTTGCCCAGTTCGCTCCAGCGCAGCGGCATGGCGACCGGCGCGCCGCTGCGCGCGCGCAATGAATACGAAGCCACGCTGGTGGCGCCGCGGCTGTTGCGCAGGTAGTCGACGTAGATCAGGCCGTTGCGCTGCGACTTGCTGGCGGTCGCGATGAATTCCAGCGGATGCGCCTGCGCCATCGTGCTGGCGAAGGCGTGCGCGAAGTCCTTCACCTGCGGCCACGCGCAAGCGGGTCTGAGCGGGACCACCACGTGCAGGCCCTTGCCGCCGGTGGTGCGCAGGAACGATTCGAGTCCGAGCTGCGCGAGCAGCTTGCGCACCAGTCGCGCGGCGGCCACCACGCGGTCCCACGTCACATCGTCGCCGGGGTCCAGATCGAACACCACACGATCGGCCTGGTCCGGTTGCGCCACGGTCGCCCCCCAGGGGTGGAACTCCAGCACGCCGAATTGCACCAGTTCGATCACCGAGCCGGCATTCAGCGGATAGATGTAGGTCGCCTGGGCGCCGGATTCCTCCTTGAGCCTGGCGCTGCCCACATGTTTCAGTCCCTGGATCATGTGCTTCTGGAAGAAGCACGCCTTGGCCGTGCCTTCGGGGCAGCGGATCACCGAGGTGGGTCGGTCGACCACGCCCGGCAGGAACCACTTCATCACGCTGGCGTAGTAGTCGGCCACGTCCTGCTTGGTATAGCCGTCGTCGGGAAACACGACGCGATCGGGATGAGTGATCGTGATGTCAGCCGGTTTTGCCCTGGCGGATGGTTTTCGTCGCGTGGCCGCAGGCTTGCCCGCAGGCGCGGGCACGGTGCGATCGGAATCGGTCAGGTCGGCGGCGGTCTTGTCGGTACGCATGGTCTTCAGGCTCGGTTGACGCAACAGGTTCTTGTTGCCGATGCCGCGGTAATACACCTCGGCGACCGCGGCGGGTTTCACCCAATGTGCGTCGCGCAGCAACGGGTCGATCGCAGTGAGTTTCACGACGGGTTTTCGGCTGCCCTTGCCGGTAACCGTCTTGCCGAGTTGCCGCAGTTGCTCGTCGGAAAAGCCGGTGCCGACGCGGCCGGCATAGATCCAGCCGTTGGCCACATCCGGATCCGGCCGGGCCAGCAGCAGCGAGCCGAACCCGTGGCGGCTGCCCTTCGGCGGCGTATAGCCGACCACCGCGAACTCGTCGCTTTCCAGGCGCTTGATCTTCAGCCAGTCGTCGCCGCGGCCGGCGTGATAAGCGGAGTCGACGCGCTTGGAAATGATGCCTTCCAGCTGTTGCTCGGTGGCCATCCGGAATGCGCCTTCGCCGTCGCCGATCGCGTGCGTGCTGAAGGCCAGGTGTTTCGGCGCATGTGCAAGCAGCTGCTGCAACAGCTGCTTGCGTTGCAGCAGGTCGACCCGTGACAGGTCGCTGCCTTCGAGGTAGGGCAGGTCGAACAACATGTAGACCAGCGGCAGCTGCGCCTCGCCCGACAGTGTCTGCTGCAGCCCGTTGAAGTCGCTGTGGCCGTGCGCATCCAGTGCGATCAGCTCGCCGTCGAGTCGCGCCGAGTGCAAACCCAGCGATGCCAGCGACTGCGCGATGTCCGGCAAGCGGTGGTTCCATGGCAACGCATTGCGTGACCACAAGTTCAACTCGCCATCGGCGATCGCGGTGAGGATGCGATAGCCGTCCCACTTCACCTCGTGCAACCACTGCTCACCGTCCGGCGGAAATTCGCGCAGACGGGCCAGTTCCGGTTTGAAGAATTCACTGCTGGCCGGGGCTTTCCGGGCGCCGTCCAACGCGGCGGCTGCCCGCGCCAGCCGCGCGCGTGGCGCTTTCTTTTGCCGCGGAATCGGCTTCTTGCGGGCCGTCGATTTCTTCGCCGCGGCCTTCGTCGCCGGTGTCTTCGCGGCGGCACGGGTGCTGCGGGTCATCTTCGCGTCGAGCAGGTCGTCGGCCTCGACGTCGCCGGCGAACGCATCCTTCGCCTTGATCAGGAACCATGCCGGCTGGCGCTCCTTGCGACCGCTGCGCACGAGGTGCCAGCCCCCCTTGAGCCGCTGGCCGAACAGTTCGAAGCGCAGGTGGCCTTTCTGCAACTGGGCTTCGGCGTCTCCATTGGTGGTCCACACGCCGGTGTCGAACTGGTCGACGTGACCCTTGCCGTAGCCGTGCTCGATGTCGCCTTCGAAACTGGCATAGGACACCGGATGGTCCTCCACCTCGACCGCCAGCCGCTTCACCTGCGGGTCGTAGCTGGGCCCCTTCGGTACTGCCCAGCTCTTCAGTACATCGCCGACCTGCAGCCGGAAGTCGAAATGGCGGCGGCTGGCGTGATGCAGCTGCACCACGAAGATCGCGCGCTGGTCCGGCGCCACGCCGTCATCGATCGCCGGCTCGCGCGTCTTCGAGAAATCGCGTTTGCGCTGGTAATCCCGCAGGCTGTTCATGGCTCAGGGCGTGGGGCCGCCCATCACCGGCAACACCGCGCCGGAGATGTAGCTCGCGCACGAAGGGGCGGCGAGAAAGACGTAGGCGGGTGCGAGCTCCTCCGGCTGCGCCGGCCGGCCCATCGCACTGGACTGGCCGAACTCGCGGACCCTTTCCGCCGGTTGGTCGGCCGGATTCAGCGGTGTCCATACCGGGCCCGGCGCCACCGCATTCACGCGGATGCCGCGCGACACCATGCTGGCCGCCAGTGCCTTGGTGAACGCATGGATGCCGCCCTTGGTCATCGAGTAGTCCAGCAACCGGTCATTGCCGAACAGGCCGGTTTCCGAACCGGTGTTGATGATCGAGCAGCCGCTGCCCAGGTGCGGCGAGGCGGCCCGGGCCATCTGGAAATAGCCGTACAGATTGGTGCGCAGGGTTTCGTCGAAATGCTCGTCGGTGATGTCCTCGATCGACTCGGCGTGTTCCTGAAACGCGGCGTTGTTGACCAGCACCGAGAGCTTGCCGAACTCCTTGACCGTCCTGGCGACCGCGTCGCGGCAGAACGCGGCATCCCTGACGTCACCGGGGATCAGCAGGCAGCGCTGGCCTTCGGCTTCCACGTAGTCACAGGTCTCCTTCGCGTCGGCATGCTCGGAAAGGTAGACGATGGCCACATCGGCACCTTCGCGCGCAAACAGCACCGCGACGGCGCGCCCGATGCCGGAATCGCCGCCGGTGATCAGTGCCGTCATGCCGGCCAGCTTGCCGCTGCCGGCATAGGTCGGCGCGAGAAACTGCGGACGCGGGTCCAGATCATGTTCCAAACCCGGCTTTTTCTGGTGCTGGGCGGGCAGAGGGCTTTCCGGCTTTCCGGTTTTTTTCGCCGCCGGTTTCTTCGACGAGGCACGTTTCGATTTGGCCTGCGCATCGTCGCGTTCGATGGCGGACTGGATGGCGCGCTGCCGTTTGACTGTCTCCCTGGTCGTGCGGGGACCGCTGGTTGAAGGCATGTCGCAGCTCCGTCGTGGGAAGAGCCGCACCATAGTCGGCGCAGCGTGCGCCGCGGGTGAAGTGGACACAAGGCAGTTTTGACAACGCGTCCACATCGAAATCGCAATAGTCGCCCGACGGGATCCTCTTCACTGCCGGAGATCTGTCATGCCCGAAGAAAAAACACGCCGCGCGGCGGCCAGGGACAAGAAGGAAGGAAAAGCTCCCAGCACCCAGGCTGGCGAATATGTGCACGAGGAGATCGAACACGTGCGCGAAGGCAAGCACGGCGCGCGATCGACCAAGCAGGCCATCGCGATCGGCCTGTCCAAGGCGCGCCGCGCCGGGGTGAAGGTGCCGGCCGGCAAGACCGCCAGCAAATCGACGAAGAAGAAGGCGGCGCACGACGAAGCCGCTTCGCATGATCACCACAAACCCGCGGCGAAGCGTTCGCGCGCGACCACCAAGGCGTTGAAGAAGGAAGGACACAAGGCGACGTCGAAATCGGCGTTGTCCGCCCAGGCGAAGAAGAGCGCTTCCAAACGCAGCGCAGGTTCGCGTTCGGCGGCAGCCAAGAAGGCGGCGCACACCAAGGGCGCCGCCGGGCGCTCGGCAGCGGCAAAGAAAGCCGCGAAGACCCGCGCGAAGAACGCATCCTGATCGCAGCTCCACCGCGGGAGAACGCACGCCATGGCACGTCCCATCTGGACCGGAACACTCTCGTTCGGCTTGCTCAACGTTCCGGTGTCGCTGATGTCGGGCGAGCGCAGCGTAGATCTGCATTTCCGCATGCTGGACAACCGCAGCAACACGCCGGTGCGCTATGAACGCGTGAACGCGGAAACCGGCGAGGAAGTGCCATGGAAGGAGATCGTCAAGGCGTTCGAGTATCAGAAGGGAAGCTATGTCGTGCTGGAGCCGGAGGACATCAAGTCGGCCGCCTCGGAGGGACGCGAGACGGTCGAGGTCAAGGCCTTCGTCGAGGCGGATTCGATCGGCGTCGAATACTACGAGAAGCCCTATGTGCTGGTGCCCGGCAAGAAGGCGGAGAAAGGCTACGTGCTGCTGCGCGAAACCCTCAAGCGCACCGGCAAGGTCGGCATCGCCCGAGTGGTGATCCGCACGCGCGAGTACCTGTCGGCGGTGATGCCGCGCGGCCACGCACTGATCCTGATGTTGCTGCGTTACCCGCAGGAGCTGGTCGACGTGGAAGACTACAAGATCCCCCAGGGCGCGGTGAAGGAGTACCGCATTTCGCCCAAGGAGATCGAGATGGCCGAACAGCTGATCGCATCGATGAGCGACGAGTGGAAGCCCGCCGACTATCGCGACGAGTTCCGCGATCGCCTGCGCAAGGTCATCGAGAAGCGCATGAAGTCCAAGGGCGTGGTCACGCCGCCGTCCGAAGACGAAGCCGACATGCCGGAAAACGCCGCTACCAACGTGGTGGATTTCATGGCCCTGCTGCAACAGAGCCTGGCCAGCAAGAAGCGCACGCCGGCGAAGAAATCCGCGGCGAAGCCGGCACGCAAGACGGCCAGGAAAAAAGCTGCGCCGAAGAAAAAGGCGCCGGCAAAGAAGACCGCCAAACGCGCATCGGCCCGCAAGACCGGCTGAACCGACCGGCGCCATCTGGCGCCGCGTCGCGATCAGTCCTGCTCGACCCGCCGCAGTGCTTCTTCGACTATGCAGTCGGAGTGACCGCAGGCGCATTCCTCGTCGGCATCCGCCCGCGCCGCTTGCTGGCGGCAGTAGTCGCTGCAGTAGGTCTGCGCGTTGACGACCTTGCAGCCACAGCCCGGGTGCGCACACGGTTCGCTGGGAAGTGCAGCATTCATCGTGGTTTTTTTCCTCTGCGGGCTCGCGATGTCGCCGGTTCGACACATCGCATTCATCGGTTATCGGTTGTTGTCGCTCGCCCCGGATGCTCGAGCCGGGGCGAGCGACAGTCCGGATTATCCGGCCGCGTGAAACGCTTTCTTGATGTCGCGCATCTGGTCGTGGCCGTTGCGCACCGACGTGTAGACGTCGGCGATCACCGACGCGGTGGACGGCGACACGTCCTTGTCCTTCATCGCGTCCTCGAATTTCGCCTTGATGTGGTCCTCTCCGCGCTCGACTTCGTCCACGACCGCCTTGTTGTCGGCCGAGGTAAGGCTGGTGCGCAGGTTGACGAACATGCGGTGGGCGGAGGCAAGCACGGTGCCGTCGTCCTCGGGGTCGCCGCCCAGCGAACGCACGCATTGCTGCAAGGTCGACGCTACCACGCGACGTTCGCCGGCACGCGCGCGAAACAGCGAGATCAGCTGCTCGCTCTTGGCATCCTTGGCGGCTTCGGCGTAACCGTCCGCGCTGTCCAGCGTGGTTTCGATCAGGCTGTTGAGGGTGCTGATGTCATGCTTGTTGTTCATCGAATGTTCTCCTTGGGGATTCCGGTGGGAACCGTGGTTGGGCAGGGGAATCGCGCCGGGAGTCAGTAGATGGCAATGCGCGTGATGGGTACGGCATGAATTTGTTCAAGCGTGCGGCGTGCATTCATCTCGGCGTTGAAACATGGCTTTTGAAAATCGGGAATGCCTGCCCGCCCTCACGCATCGGTCACCGGATCGTCGAGAAAATCAGGCGGCAGCAGTTGCAGCAGGAGCGAACATGAAGACTCGTCATGTATTCAGCACCCGGGATGTCGACGCCGCCGAAGCCGCCATCAATGCGCTGCGCCAGGCCGGGATACCGTACGGCGACGTCTCGCTGATCGCGCGACATGACGTGGAGAACCTGCAGATCCCCGATGACGAGCAGGATCCCGGTGACGACTTCGGCCACGGCGGCATGAAGGGCGTGCTGGCGGGCGGCGGCAGCGGCTTGCTGGTGGGACTCGTCGCCGTCGCGGTGCCGGCATTGGGGCTCACGCTGGCCGGTGCCGCCGCGATGACGCTGGTCGGCGCGGCGGTGGGCGGCTGGGTCGGCATGCTGACGGGTACCGCCGAGCCCAGTCCGGTGAGGCGCCGGTTCGAAGCAGAGATCGATGCGGGATGCGTGCTCGTCGTCGTCGATGGCGAGCCCGACACGCTCGCCGTTGCCGACGCAACCATGCTTGCCGTCGACGCCACGCCGCTGCCGTTCCACGCGCACACGGTGATGTCCTGATCGACACCAGGGTGGCCCGCACGTCGCCGCATCCATGAGCGGCGCGTCCACGTCGCGAAGACGGCCTCTGGACGACACTCCGAACGCGCCGGATTCTCGCCGGCAAGCTACGGAGAACAAGATGGGAAACACCAACCTCCCCCAATTCGGTGCCGCCGGCGTCAAGAACAGCAGGGATACCTTGAGCGGCGAGCAGCAGCTCACGGATGACCAGCGCAAGGTGGCCGGTATCGGTCCGTCGCCAGGCGGTCCCAAAAACGCGCCGGAGCGCGTTCCCGGTCAGCAGCGTGACCCCGACGACGCAGACGACGTCGAAGGCGGAACGGATGAATGGAAAAAGCGCGATCATGATGCCGATGTCGAACGGCCCGGCGAAACGGGGCATGCGAAAGATGTCTCCGGCACGGAACCCATCGCCGCTTTCGGTGGACATGCCAATACGGGCCACTCACCATCGGGTGCCACCTGAGCCGTTGGCGAACGGCTGCGGTATCCGTACCTAATCGGGAGCCGGGTAGGGCCGTGACTTGAGCAGGGCCGCCAGATGCGCGGCATTGCAGGCCAGCGTCCTGATCGTGCCGGCGAGTTTCTTCGGCGTCTGCTTGAGATCCTTGTAGTTCACGCTGCCCATCGCTTCCCCGACCCAGTACGCCGAGCTGCCGGCGGGGATGGTGAAGCCGACGTCGGCCAGCGCCTGGTAGAGCTCGGCGGTGACGTGGTGCGCGCCATCCTCGTTGCCGACCACGGCGACCACCGCCACTCGACCAAAGGTGGGATAGCGACCTTGTTCGTCGATCTCGTCGAGGAACGCGTCCATCCGTTCCAGCACGCGTTTGGCGACGCTGGACGGCTGACCCATCCAGATCGGCGTGGCCAGCACGAGAATGTTCGCGTCGAGCACTTGCCGGCACAGCGAAGGCCAGGCGTCGCCATCGCCTTCGTCGGCCGTGACGCCTGGCTTGACGTCGTGATCGACTACGCGGACGCTGGCCGTTTCGACGCCATGACTGCCCAGCGCATGCAGCAACTGGTCCAGCAGCTTTTGTGTGGACGAGGCCTCCGGCCCGCGTTTTAGCGTGCAATTCATGCCCAATGCACGAAGTGCCGACGATGCTTGTTTGCCGTTATTCGCCATGATGGGCGCCCATGCCGTGGTCGATGGCCAAGCGTGGCAGACAGGTCGTGGTGCGCCGATGAAATCCGCTGAGGCAGGTGCACTTTGGACGATGAGGTCGGCTACCCGCGCTTTGCCAGTCAGGGACGCACGTTCGTCTACGTGCTGCCCTGCCGCGAAGCTGACATCCTGAAGGTGGGTTTCTCGCGCGATCCGCTGGATCGCCTGCGCACCTTGCATCGCCGCTTCTTCGAGTTTTTCGACCTGGATCGCGGCCTGCTGATCGAAACCGATCGCCTGCGCGATGCGCGCCGCATCGAACGCCTGTTCATCACCACGTTCGCCGAGGACAGGGCACCGGCGCCCCTGGTGATAAGACAGTCTGCGGCCGGGCACACGGAGTGGTTCCGCGGCGTGTCGCCGGCGGTGGAAGCATTGGCGCGGCAGGTCTGCACGGAGCAGGGCTTGCCGCTGCACGCGCCGCTCCGTGCGTGGCTGCGCGAGCGCCTGAACGACAGCAGCGGCTTGCTGTACGACTGGTCGGCCCGGATGCTCGACATGATCGAGTACGCACATTTCAATTCCGCTCCGGACCCGGGTTGGAGGCTTGGCGAAAAGGCACTACGCGACGCCCTCGATGCCTGTGCGGCGCTCGGCCTGGAGCTGCGTGCGCTGGTCCCGGCGGAGGTGTTTGCCTGGTATCAGGGCACCGATCATTTCGGATCGGGTTGAACCCGGTGGGGTTGTTCCATCCGCTTGGCCTCGTCACGCGCGGCCGCGCATTGCGCATGGCCACATTGGCAACCTTCTTCTTGATCCGACAGCGGCGACTCCACCCGCTTGCGACAGTGTTCGCTGCAATAGGCTTCGCCGGCCGTCGTCGTGCAGGTACAGGCAGGGTGGGCGCATCGCTGGTCGATGGTTGTGTTCATTTGGCGGCTCCGGTGACGACAGCAAGGGTATGCCGCCAAGGAAACCCGACGCCGGGCGAATTTGACGTGATCTTCCCATCGCACGGACACGTCAATCCCGGACGTCGGCCGGTCCGTGGGCCTTGAGTCGCGCCTGCCGCCACGCCATCAACGGCGGCGTGGTGATCCCGTGCACGACCACGCTCAGGGCGACCAGGGTCAGCACGAAGTCGGCCAGCAGTGACGCCTGCGGGCCGTCGAGTCCGTGGGTGATCGCATAAGCCAGATAGTTCAGGCTGCCGATGCCGCGGATGCCCAGCCAGCCGATCAGCAGGCGCCGAGGCAGCGGGATGCCCGATCCGATCGTGGCGAGGTGGACGGAGAGCGGACGGACGATCACGAAAAGCAGCAGCGCGACCACCACACCGGTGGGATGCCAGTAGCTCGCGAACGCCGCGCCCAGCAGCAAGACCAGCGCCGCGGCGATCAGCCGTTCGAGCGTTTCGCCGAAGGAAATCGCATCGGAGACGACCATGCCGACCGAGGCGGCAGGTTCTCTCGCATCCTCGGCGGCGCGATCATTCGGATTGACCAATACTTCAGCCGGTGGGTGCGTCGTGTCGTGGCGGTCGTCATCCCGGATGCGCGGGTGCGGATGGCGCTTGACCACATGAAGCTCGGCGTGGCGCAGCCCGAGCCCGGCGGCAAACGCCGCGAGGAAGCCGGAGGCGGACAGCGCCTGCGCCGCCGCGTACGAAAGCGCCATCAGCGCGAGAGCGAGGAAATCGCTGGGCGCGATGTCCCTGCTCTGCGTTTTCAACCATGCGCCCAACAAGCCGATGACCCAGCCCAGCACAAAGCCGATGCCGAGGCCGCCGACCAGCGACCAGACGAATTCCACCCCGAACCAGCGTGCGATGCCGATGGTGGATGCATGGCCATCGAGCAGAAGCAGGGCCAGTCCGACAAAAGGCAGAGCGGTGCCGTCGTTGAGCCCGGCCTCGCCGGAAAGCGCTACACGCAACTCGTCGCGATCGCCGGCGTCGTTCACCGCCACCATGCTTGCCAGCACCGGGTCGGTGGGTGCGGCGATCGCGCCCAGCATGAGCGCCAGGGCCCACGGCAATGCGAAAGCCCAGTGCGCAATCATGCATACCCCGGCCACCGTCAGCACCATCGCCGGCAGTGCCAGGCGGCACGCCGTGCGCCAACCCGGTGCGCGAAAGCCGAGGCGCAGTTTCAGGCCGGTCATGAACAGCGAAATGACCAGCGCGATGGTGGTCATGCGGGCGATGCCGGTGGCGTGGCCGACCACGTCGATGCGCAGCAAGCCGAGCGCCCACGGACCGGCCACGATGCCGGCGACGAGATAGAGACTGAAGGTGGTCATCGGCAGCTGGCGGATCCAGCCCGATGCCATCGACATCAGCAGGAGCAGGCCACCGATTGAAGCGATCCATCCGACAAAACCCATCGAGCTCGCCTTTCGAAATCCTCGGGATAATGGGGCGGTGCGGATGAAATCCGCGGCAAGCCCGTCTCGGTGCATCGCTCAAGTGCAGGCGTGCCGCTGCTTCATGCTGCGGCGGGATGCCTCAGGGCCTCCTCGGTAAAATGCTCCGGCAGCCTTGCGCCGGAATTCGCCCACGGGAGCCGCGCCTCCACGCCGTCGTGGCGGGTAGGTACCAGTTCGGCCGCACGATCGAATGCGCCGACCATCAGCGCAAGCCGGTTCTCGCCATCGTGGCGCAGCAGCAGCGGCGTGCCGCAGTCGGCGCAAAAGCCGCGTTCGGCGACGCTCGACGAACGCATGAGGCGTGGCCGTCCGCGCGTCCATATGACGTCGCCGGTATCGAACCATGCCAGCACCGCAGACGCGCTGCCGGTGGCCCGACGGCACATGCTGCAATGGCAATAGTGCACCTCGATCGGCGGTCCTTCGGCCTCGAAGTGGATCCGTCCGCACAGGCAGCCGCCAAGATAGGTCATGTGTGCGAGGCCCCCGTCGTCGATGCCTGCAATGCCGCTGCCAGCGCCGCGTCGCCGTTGATCAGGTCGACCCAGCTCAGGGTCACGCCGTTGCGGCGCCCTTTTTCGGAAAGCTTCAATCCGGCCGGGTCGATCGTCAGCGTGAACGTCTTGCCGGCAACGTCCAGCTCCCGCCGCAATGGTCGATCGAGTCTGGTCATGATGGGGCCTCGAATCAGTCGCGGCTGGCCGCGTTCAGGTCTTGCAGGACCCTTCGGGATCGGCGTTCACCGGTCGAAGGACATTCGCGCCAGAGCGTTCCGCCCGACACCCGGCAGTTGAAGATACCTATTCGCCGTGAAGCCGAGGTCAGTCCGTCGGCAGCGGGAAATCACATCCGCTCGCGGAGCATGGTGCGATGGATCGGAAAAATTCGCGTGGCATCGCTTTCCCGGAGCGCGCATGATCGGTTTGCAGATTCCCGACATCAGGTTTTTACCTGTCCAGACATCAAGTTCGAGAGGCTGTGATGGCAAATCTTGATGATGCGCCCGGAGGTTCCGCGGCCGCGAATTCGTCGTCACTGGACGAATTTGCGCATTCCCTGCTCGAAGCCATGCCGGCAGCAGCCTGGGTGTGCAATGCCGATGGACTGATCGTGGCGTGCAACACGGGCGCCAGGCAATTGTGGGGCGATGCCCTGCGCACGGGTTCACCTGCGGAGCAACTTTTGTGTCCCCCACGGCCGCGCCGCGCCGACAGCGTGCAGGCGTCCTCCGCGGAAACCCCGTTGGCGCAGGTTCTGCGCTGCAAGCAGCCGATATGCGGAATCGAGGTCGGCATTGCGATGGCGCCGGGCGGGCCACGCCGGGCGCAAGCCAGCATTTCGCCACTGACTGACGGCATGGGTGCGCTGTGGGGCGTACTCGGCAGCTTCCAGCCTGAGAAGCCGAGGGATGACGACCTGGAGGACCTGTTCGAGAACGGCGCCGTGGGCATGCATTTCGTGGCGCCGGACGGAACGATATTGCGCGCCAACGAGGCCGAGTTGGGTCTGCTTGGCTATCAGCGGGACGAATACATCGGCCATCGCATCGACGAATTCCACGCCGACCCGGAGGTGCTGTCGGACATCATGCAGCGCCTTGCCGCCGGTCAGTCGCTGGACAAGTACCCGGCGCGGCTGATCGCGCGGGACGGCGGTATCCGGCACGTGCAGATCAGTTCCAGCGGTCGGTTCCGCGAAGGCAACTTCGTGCACACCCGCTGCTTCACGGTGGACGTTACCGAGCAGAAACGGCTCGGCGAGGCCACTCAGACGAGCGAACGGCTTGCACACCGGTTGCTGCAGGCGCTGCCGGCTGCGATCTATACCACCGACGCGAAGGGCTGCATCACGTTCTACAACGACGCAGCGGTTCGATTTTCGGGGCGGCGCCCGGCACTGGGAGAGCATTGGCGCTCGGCCTGGAACCTCTTCCATCTCGATGGCACA
This sequence comes from uncultured Gammaproteobacteria bacterium, assembly GCA_963828675.1. GTDB lineage: Bacteria > Pseudomonadota > Gammaproteobacteria > Xanthomonadales > Rhodanobacteraceae > Rhodanobacter. Next base: position 719,849 of record CAWHFQ010000002.1, on the reverse strand, counting down.
CCGCTTGCGCCAGGCGATTGCCCGATAGCCATCGCCATTCGCGAAGCGCGGCCGGTGCATGGCGAGGAGGTGCTCGCCGAGCGACCGGACGGCAGCCAGATCGCGTTTGCGGCCTACCCGACACCGCTGTTCGACGACGATGGTGTCGTGACCGGCGTGGTGAACATGCTGGTGGACATCTCCGAACGCAACAAAATCGAACGCGCCTTGCAGAAGCTCAACGCCTCGCTGGAACAGCGCGTCGCCAAACGTACGCGCGTGGCGGAAACCGCGTTCATGGAACTGCACAGGAGCGAGCGCAAATTCGAGCTGCTGGTGGGTGCCATCGTCGACTATTCGATCTACATGGTCGATCCGCAGGGCAACATCAGCAACTGGAATACCGGTGCAGAGCGCCTCATGGGCTATAGCAGCCGAGGAAATCGTCGGCAAGCATTTTTCCTGCTTCTACACGCCGGAAGACTGCGCGCGGGGCGCGCCGAACGAGACATTGCAAGCCGCGCTTGCCGATGGCCGCCATGACATCGAGGGTTGGCGCGTGCGCAAGGACGGCAGCCGTTTCTGGGCCAACGCGGTGACCGACCCGATCATCGATGACGGTGTGCTGATCGGCTTCGCCAAGATCACCCACGACATCACCGAGCGGATGGAGAGCGGCGTGGCGCTGGTCGAGAGCGAGCGCCGCGCCCGCGGCGTGATCGACACCGCGCTGGACGGCTTCGTGCAACTGGACGAAGCCTGCCTGGTGGTCGAGTGGAACCCGCAAGCGCAGGCGATGTTCGGCTGGCCGCGTCGCGACGTGCTGGGCCAGCCGCTGGAAGCGCTCATCATCGCTCCGGAGGATCGTTCGCGTTTTGCCGACAACCTGCCGCCGCGCACGCGCGACACATCCTGCGGTGGCAACCGGCAGATCGAGGCGATCACGCGTGACGGACGAAAGCTTCCGGTGGAGCTGAGCATCAGCACGCTGCCGTTGACCAGAGGGCACTGTTTCAACGTGTTTCTGCGGGATCTCAGTGAAAAGAATTCGATCGAGGCGCAGCTGCGCCAGGCGCAGAAAATGGAGGCAGTCGGTCAGCTTACCGGTGGTCTCGCGCATGATTTCAACAACCTTCTGCAGGGCATCATCGGTTCGCTCGACCTGATCCAGTTGCGGGTCGAGTCGGGTCGCACCACTGACCTGGACCGTTTCATCAACGGCGCGCTGACCTCGGCCAACCACGCCGCGGCGTTGACCCACCGCCTGCTGGCGTTCTCCCGTCGCCAGCCGCTGGATCCGCATGCGGTGTCGGCCAACGCACTGGTGGATTCGATGCGGGACCTGATCAAGCGCACGATCGGGGAGAAGGTCCAGCTGGAGTTCGAGCTGGACGAAAATCTGTGGCCCACCTTGTGCGACCCGAACCAGCTGGAAAGCGCCATGCTCAACCTCGCGATCAACGCGCGCGACGCGATGCCCGGCGGCGGCCGGCTGATCATCCGCACCCGCAATGTCGATCTTGACGAGGCCAGGGCGGCACGAAGAGGCATGATCGGCGGACCGTATGTCTGCCTCGAGGTGATCGACACCGGAATCGGCATGCCGGCAGAGGTCATCGAGCGCGCCTTCGATCCGTTCTTCACCACCAAGCCGGCAGGGAAGGGCACGGGATTGGGATTGTCGATGGTCTACGGTTTCGCGAGGCAGTCGAACGGTTATTGCGACATCCGCAGCACCCCTGGCGAGGGGGCCACGGTCAGGCTCTACCTGCCACGGAACAAGACGGTCGCCGGCACCGGCATGGAACCCCTGGGCGCGTCGTCGCCCGTGCCGACCGCGGCCCGGGGCGAGGTCGTGCTTGTGGTGGAGGACGAGGCGGTGGTGCGCGACGTGGTTGTTGCGGTACTGCGGCAACTCGGTTATCGGGCGCTGGAAGCCACCGACGGAAAGACGGGACTGAAGATGCTTCACTCGAGCGGGCCCCTGGACCTGCTGGTTTCGGACATCGGATTGCCGGACATCAACGGCCGCTTGCTGGCCGACGCGGCGCGCGAGGTGCGTCCGGGGCTGAAAATCCTGCTGATGACCGGCTATGCGTCAGAGGCGGCTGCCGCCGGCGGGTTCCTCGCGCCGGGCATGGAGTTGATCACCAAGCCTTTCACCGTCGACGCGCTGGCAAAACGCATGCGCCACATGATCGGGGATTCCCTCTCGACGACCCCGCTGGGGGCGGAAGGGCCGCGGTGACACGATGCCGACGAGGCCGGCCAGACGTCGAGGCAAAGAGCCGTTGCCACAGCGAGACTTGCGGTTTGGGGAGTTCCTGGCCGGAAGCCGGCCGCCGTGAATGCAAGGACCGTGGCTTCGTGCTGCCCGCTTGATTTTACCGGCCGGACTCCTGGCGTGGCACCGGAGCGTTCAGCAGATCCTGCACGATCTGCACGAGCGTCTTGAGATTCAATGGTTTCATCACGATGCGGATCTGCGGAAATTCCCGTTCCAGTTCGGTTTGGTCGCGACCGGACATCACCACAAACGGAACACCGCGCGCCAGCAATGCGACTACCAACGGCTGGCTGGTTTCGCCGCGCAATTCCATGTCGACGAGCGCGGCGTCGATCTCGCTGGCCTCGATCTCGGCCAGGGCGTCGGGAAGATTCATGTTGACCAGTGCATTTACGCCCATGTCGCACAAGGCGTCCTCAACCACCATGGCTACGACCGGATCGTCCTCGACGACGAGTACACGACTATTCCCTTTTCCCTGTGTCGACATGTCCCGTACACCCTATTGGCAGTTCGGTGGTTTCCCGGAAGTCTATGCCTTATGCGTGACAACGAAACGTCGTCAAGTCCAAGCTGGCCTCGGCCGATGCTTTCGTCTCCGCCGTGGTCAGCGCCCGCAGATCCCCTGCCGCTATTGCGCTGCCGGCCGTCGGCGTGTCCCCGATGCCATGCGCTTGCGCAGTCAGCGGGTCCGGCGGCGGCGTTCGCCGGGATACTCCAGCGTACCATCGCAATGATGGCGACGGTCGATCGCACTGATGGCTGACAGCAGCGCCCGACGACCATAGGGCTTGGGCAGGAACGTCGCACCGATGCCTTGCGCGGCTATCGCGCCCTCCAGATCGCCGGAGATCATGATGATCGGGATATCCAGGCCGCGGCGGCGAATCTCCATTGCCATCGTGATGCCGCTCTTGCCACGTCCGAGGCAGATATCAGCCACGATCAAGTCGATGCCGGTGACACTGTCTATCGCGGCGAGCGCCGTCACCTCATCGCACGCCTCGGTCACCTCATACCCCTGCGAAAGCAACAGAAGGCCGGTAATCTCGCGCGTGTCGAGATCGTCCTCCACCAGCAATATTCGGGTGTTGGCTGCCATTCGGATTGCCTTGTGCGTCCGTATCTCGTGCTGGTACCTGCGCAGCGATATGGATGGCCCCATGCGATAACCGCGATTTCACTTCTGAAATTCGAAAATTTCACAAGGATCGCGTCTGAGTCTTTGATTTAGCTTCATTTGTGTGACGACATTGTGAAAATCACCAGTTCGCGTTCGGCTTTTCATAGACGGAACCGATATGGGCTCTTAACCCCGCTCTGCACATGCTGAAACGCCATGAAAGAGGCGAGGCGCCATGAGCAGCAACGACCGCAAAGACTCTGGCCATCCAGGCGAGAAGAATCCACCCAGTCATCCCGAAACCGCGGAGGAGCGGGCGCGGCGCAAAAAGAATGAAAGTGACAACCAGGATGAGGCGCTGGACGAGACATTTCCGGCCAGCGACCCGGTTTCGCCGTTCATTCCGTCCAAACCTCCCGAATCCGACTGAATGCCCAGCCGTGCACGCCACGAAACTTCCAATGGGCTTCCAGCACCATCACGGAAAATACAGCGGGTGCTTTGCAGTCCGGCGCCTTTGGCACGACGAAAAAGGCCACCTGGTGAGGTGGCCTTTTTCGTCGAATCTATTGGTGGGCGGTACAAGGATCGAACTTGTGACACCTGCCGTGTGAAGGCAGTGCTCTACCGCTGAGCTAACCGCCCGCCGGAAACGCGAGATTCTAGGGGGAGTCGTCGGGCGGGTCAATGGTTGTGCGTGCCGAACGCTCCGTCGGACGGTGCAAGCCGCATAGAGGTTGCTAGACTCTGCGGCTTCCCATACGCCGATGTGCCCGACCATGGATTTTTTCTCCTCCCATTTTGCCCACATTCTGCACGCGCTGCAGCAGTTCCATCTGACACCATGGAAGCTGGTGGGTTATGCCGGCACGCTGATGTTCACCAGCCGCTGGTTCGTGCAGTTGTACTACACGCGCAAGTACAAGCGAGTGGTGATGCCGCTGGCGTTCTGGTGGCTGTCGGTGTTCGGCAGCGTGCTGTTGCTGGCGTACTTCATCGTGGGCAAGAACGATTCGGTGGGCATTCTCTCGAACTTCTTTCCGGTGTTCGTTTCGAGCTACAACCTGATCGTGCACCTGCGCCACCGCAAGAACAGCATTACCGGCGACGCCACCGCTTGATGGGATGTTGCAGGAGCGCACCCTGCGCGCTACTGCAGGTGATAGGCGGCTATTCCGGTTCGTAATCGAGGTTGGACGCGAGCCAGCGTTCGGCTTCGGCGAGGGTCCAGCCCTTGCGCCTGGCGTAGTCCTCGACCTGGTCCTTGCCGAGCCGGCCGACCACGAAGTACTGGCTGTCCGGGTGCGAGTAGTACCAGCCGGAGACCGCGGCAGCCGGGTACATCGAGAAGCCTTCGGTGAGTTCGATGCCGGTGTTTTTCGTGACGTCGAGCAATTTGAAAAGGGTGGCCTTCTCGGTGTGTTCGGGGCAGGCGGGGTAGCCGGGGGCGGGGCGGATGCCGCGGTATTTCTCGGCGATCAGCGCGTCGTTGTCGAGGGCTTCGTCCGGCACGAATCCCCAGAACTCCTTGCGCACGCGTTCGTGCATGTGTTCGGCGAATGCCTCGGCGAGACGGTCGGCCAGCGCCTTGAGGATGATCGAGGAGTAGTCGTCGTAGTCGGCCTGGAAGCGGGCCAGGTGTTGTTCGATGCCGATGCCGGCGGTGACGGCGAAGCCGCCGATCCAGTCGGGCTTGCCGAACTGCTTCGGGGTGATGAAGTCGGCCAGGCAAAGGTTCGGGCGTTCGGGCGGTTTGTCGGCCTGCTGGCGCAGGCTGTGCAGGATCGCCAGGCGTTCGCTGCGGCTCGCGTCGGTGTAAATCTCCACATCGTCGACCAGATTGGCTGCCGGCCACAGGCCGATTACGGCACGGGCGGTGAGCCATTTCTCGGCGATGATCTTGTCCATCATCACCTGGGCGTCTGCAAACAACTCGGTGGCCTGCGCGCCGACGACTTCGTCGGCGAGGATGGCGGGGTAGTGGCCGGCGAGTTCCCAGGCCTGAAAGAACGGGGTCCAGTCGATGTACTGGCGGATGACCGACAGGTCGTAGTCGTCGAACACGGTGACGCCGGGCCGGTTCGGCTGCGGTGGCTCATAACTGGCCCAGTCGCAGCGGAAGCGCTGCTCGCGGGCTTTTTCCAGCGCCACCAGTTTCTTGCCGGGGCCTCGGTTGCGGTGGCGTTCGCGCACGTCGGCGTAGTCGGCGCGCACCTTGGCGAGGAAATCCTCGACCAGTTCCTTGCTGACCAGTGACTGCGCCACGCCTACCGCGCGTGAGGCATCCTTCACCCAGACGGTGCCGGCCTTGTAGTGCGGCTCGATCTTCAGGGCGGTGTGCGCGCGCGAGGTGGTGGCGCCGCCGATCAGCAGCGGGATATGGAAATCCTGCCGCTGCATCTCGCGAGCGACCTGGCTCATCTCCTCCAGCGAGGGCGTGATCAGGCCGGACAGGCCGATCATGTCGGCGTTCTCGGCGATCGCGACTTCCAGGATCTTCTGCGCCGGCACCATCACGCCGAGGTCGATCACCTCGAAGTTGTTGCAGCGGAGCACCACGCCGACGATGTTCTTGCCGATGTCGTGCACGTCACCCTTGACCGTGGCCATCACGATCTTGCCGTTGTTCTTGCCGGTGTCGCCGGTGCGCAGCTTTTCCGCCTCGATGTAGGGAAGCAGATAGGCGACGGCCTTCTTCATCACGCGGGCGGACTTGACCACCTGCGGCAGGAACATCTTGCCGGCGCCGAACAGGTCGCCGACCACGTTCATGCCGTCCATCAGCGGGCCTTCGATCACGTCGAGCGGACGTGTCGACAGCTGGCGTGCTTCCTCGGTGTCCTCGACCACGTACTGGTCGATGCCGTGCACCAGCGCGTGGCTGAGCCGTTCGCGCACGTCCTTCTCGCGCCAGGCCAGCGTTTCGACCACCGCCTCGCCACGTTTGCCCTTGTAGTTGTCGGCGATCTCCAGCAATCGCTCGGTGGCGTCTTCGCGGCGATTCAGCACCACGTCCTCGACGCGTTCGCGCAGCGGCGGGTCGATGTCGTCCATGATCGCCAGCGCGCCGGCGTTGACGATGCCCATGTCCATGCCGGCACGGATCGCGTGGTACAGGAACACCGAGTGGATCGCCTCGCGCACGATATTGTTGCCGCGGAACGAGAACGACACGTTGGAGACGCCGCCGGAGATGTGGCAGTCGGGGAAGCGCTTCTTCAGTTCACGCGTGGCTTCGATGAAATCCACCGCGTAGTTGTTGTGTTCCTCGATGCCGGTCGCGATGGCGAAGATGTTCGGGTCGAAGATGATGTCTTCGGGCGGAAAATCGAGTTCGGTCGTCAGCAGATCGTAGGCGCGCGCGCAGATCTCGACCTTGCGTTCGCAGGTGTCGGCCTGGCCTTGTTCGTCGAACGCCATCACCACCGCGGCGGCGCCGTACTGGCGCACCTTGCGCGCGTGCTCCAGGAACTGCGCTTCGCCTTCCTTCATCGAGATCGAGTTGACGATGCCCTTGCCCTGCAGGCAGCGCAGGCCGGCCTCGATCACCGTCCACTTGGACGAGTCGATCATGAACGGCACGCGGGCGATGTCGGGCTCGGACGAGATCAGGTTGACGAAGCGGGTCATCGCCGCCTCGGAATCGATCAGGCCTTCGTCCATGTTGATGTCGATGACCTGCGCGCCGTTGGCGACCTGCTGGCGGGCGACCTCGACGGCTTCGTCGTAGCGGTCTTCCTTGATCAGCTTCTTGAATTGTGCCGAGCCGGTGACATTGGTGCGCTCGCCGACGTTGATGAACAGCAGGTCGGACGTGATGATCAGCGGTTCGAGGCCGGACAGGCGGGTGTGGCGGGTATTCATAAGGACATGCTTCTTGCGTTGGCCTCCTCTCCCCGTTGGGGAGAGGATTGAGGTGAGGGGCGGGTGCTCGCCGTGCAGGTGATCGAAGCGTGCTTTGATGTGGCTTTTTCGGCAGCGTGGCCCCTCACGCCAACCCTCTCCCCCAAGGGGAGAGGGGGCAGGTCAGCGGCGTTCACGCGGCCTCCGCGTCAAGCACGGGCAGCGCCCTCGGCGCGCAACCGCGCACCGCCTCGGCAATCGCCCTGATATGCGCCGGCGTGGTACCGCAGCAGCCGCCGACCAGGTTGAGCAGGCCGTCACGGGCGAAGCCTCCGATCACGCTCGCCATGTGCTCCGGCGTTTCATCGTATTCGCCGAACGCGTTCGGCAGGCCGGCGTTCGGGTGGGTGCTGACGTAACTTTCGGCGAGGTTGGCCAGGGTCTGGATGTGCGGACGCAGGTCATCCGCGCCGAGCGCGCAGTTGAAGCCCACCGACAGCGGCCGCGCGTGGCGTACCGAGTAGTAGAACGCCTCGGCGGTCTGCCCCGACAGGGTGCGACCGGAGCGGTCGGTGATGGTGCCGGAGATCATCACCGGCATCCGGGCGCCGCGCCGATGGAACAGTTCGCTCAGCGCAAACAGCGCCGCCTTGGCGTTGAGGGTGTCGAAGATCGTCTCGACCATCAGTACGTCGGCACCGCCCTCGATCAGGCCATCGGCGGATTCGGTGTAGTTCTCGGCCAGCTCTTCGAACGTGACGTTGCGGAAGCCCGGGTCGTTGACGTCCGGCGACAGCGACGCGGTGCGACTGGTGGGCCCGAGCACACCGATCACGAAGCGCGGCTTTTCCGGTGTTTTCGCAGTCATCGCGTCGCAGGCGTCACGTGCCAGACGGGCGCCTGCGAGGTTCAGTTCGTGCGCCAGGTGCTGCAGTTTGTAATCGGCCTGGCTGATGCGGGTGGAGTTGAACGTGTTCGTTTCGATCAGGTCGGCACCGGCTTCCAGGTAGGCATCGTGCACGCCGCGGATGATCTCCGGTTTGGTCAGCGACAGGAGATCGTTGTTGCCCTTGAGGTCGCAGGCGCCGGGGTGGGCATGATTGTCGTGGACCTGCGCATGGCCATCGTGACCGTGTTCGAAGCGCTCGCCGCGAAAACCTTCTTCGTCCAGCTCATGCGCCTGCAACATGGTGCCCATGCCGCCGTCGAGGATCAGGATGCGCTGACGCAGCGCGTGCTCCAGCAGGGCGACGCGGTCGGGGTGGAGCCAGGGCAGGGTACTCATGGAAGTGTTCTCGAATCGAAATGTGTTTGCGTGAAGATCGGTGCTCATGCCGGCTTGCGTGCGAGCAGGCTGATCACCTCGAAATGCGGTGCCTTGCGCTCGCGACTCAGGCGAATGCAGCTGATCACCTCCAGGCCTGCGGCTCGCGCGAAGCCATCGAGCTGTTCGCTGCGAAAGCCGAGGTTGCGATGGTCGAACGGTTCGACCACGGCGCGGTGATCGTGCTGGCCCAGCGTGACGGCAAGCAGGCGACCGCCGGGACGCAGCAATCGCGCCGCTTCGGCGACGGCTTTCCCGGGGTGTTCGGCATAGGTCAGGGCGTGCAGCATCAACACCAGGTCGAAGCGCTGCTTGCCCAGATCCAGTGCGTGCATGTCGCCCTGGCGTACTTGCACGTTGGCGAACGACTTGAGTCGCCTCGCCGCCGCTTCCACCACGCGTTCGCTCGAATCGACGCAGACGATCGAATGCGCATGGGGGGCGAGCAACTCGGCGGTGATGCCGTCGCCGGAAGCGATATCCAGCACGTCGCCGGTACCGAGCAGTTGCAGCAGCGAGCGCGCCAGTGTCTCCCAGGTGCGACCGGGCGAGTAATGGCGCTCCATGTCGCCGGCCACGGTGTCGGCCCAGCCTTCCTCGCGAGCCCGGTTGGCGAGCACGCCGGGAAGGCGGGCGGTGTCTTCATGCAGGAGCGCATCGTCGATGCTTTCGCGCAATGAGGTGAGCAGGCTGTGGCGGGTTTCGTCGCCGTCGTTGTTGGCGCGGTAATAGGCCGAGACGCCGGCGCGGCGGTCGCGCACCAGCCCGGCTTCCTTCAGTTTGGCCAGATGGGTGGACACGCGCGGCTGCGCCAGGTGCAGCACCGCCGCCAGTTCGGCCACCGTGAGTTCTTCATGTTCGAGCAGGGCCAGCAGGCGAACGCGGGTCGGGTCGGCCAATAGCCGGAGCACGCTGGAGGCAGTTGCCAGATCCATCGAGCATCCTTTTATCGCGATATAAAGATGTATAGGCTAGGCCGCGCATGCAAAGGCGTCAAGCGTTGCGTGGCAGCCTGTGGATGCGACTTCAGTCGCGATGGAGAAGCGTTCACCCAGGCAAGAGCGTCGCGACTGAAGTCGCTCCCACAAGGACGACCGACTACAATGGGCGGCTCGCTTTTTCTTGATCAGCCGCTGCGCGCGGTGCCGGGAGTAGTGCATGGATTTCCGATTTACCGAAGACCAGTTGTCGATCCAGTCGATTGCCCGCGACTTTGCTTCCCGGCGCATTGCGCCCGTGGCGGCCGAGCTCGATGCCAAGGGCGAGTTTCCGCTGGACAACATACGCGAAATGGGTCAGCTCGGTTTGATGGGCATCGAGGTTCCCGAGGAGTACGGCGGCGCCGGGATGGATCCGGTCGCCTATGTGCTGGCGATGATCGAGATCGCCGCGGCCGACGCGGCGACCTCGACCATCATGTCGGTCAACAATTCGCTGTTCTGCAACGGCATCCTCAAGCACGGCAACGAGGAACAGAAGCAGAAGTACGTGCGCGCGATCGCCACCGGTGAGGCCATCGGCGCGTACGCGCTGACCGAGCCGCAGTCCGGTTCCGACGCCTCGGCGATGCATACCCGTGCGACGAAGAACGACAAGGGCGACTGGGTGATCAACGGCAAGAAGAGCTGGATCACCTCCGGCCCGGTGGCGCGCTACATCGTGCTGTTCGCGATCTCGACGCCGGGCATCGGCGCCAAGGGCGTGTCGGCCTTCATCGTCGACACCCAGCTGCCGGGTTTCCACGCCGGCAAGACCGAGCCGAAGCTCGGCATCCGCGCCTCGGCGACCTGCGAGATCGAGTTCACCGACTACGTGCTGCCGAAGGAAAACCTGCTCGGCGAAGAGGGCAAGGGTTTCTCGATCGCGATGGGCGTGCTCGATGCCGGCCGCATCGGCATCGCCTCGCAGGCCGTCGGCATTTCGCGCGCCGCCTACGAGGCGACCTTGCAGTGGGCGCGCGACCGCAAGGCCTTCGGTGCGCCGATCGGCACGTTCCAGATGACCCAGTCGAAGATCGCCGACATGAAGTGCAAGCTGGACGCGGCGATGCTGCTGACACTGCGCGCGGCATGGATGAAGGGCGAAACCGAAAAACACGGTGGCCGTTTCGGCACGGAAGCGGCCGTGGCCAAGCTCACTGCGTCGGAAGCGGCGATGTGGATCAGCCACCAGGCGGTGCAGATCCACGGCGGCATGGGTTACTCGAAGGAGATGCCGCTGGAGCGTTTCTTCCGCGACGCCAAGATCACCGAGATCTACGAAGGCACCAGCGAGATTCAGCGGTTGGTGATTGCGCGGGCGGAGACGGGGTTGCGATAGGGCCGGGAACAGGGAATCGGGATTGGGGAATCGGAAGAGTGTTCTGGCCTGGCGCAGCTCGGGCTGGCGAAGGTTCCATCGCGCTGTCTGGTTTCTGATGGATACAAAAACGCCCCGGTTGATGCCGGGGCGTTTTGTTTGGAGGCTGCGGGGAGCTTTCCGATTCGCTACTCCATCAATCCCGAATCCTTGGCTCTCAATGCCCGCGCCGCGGATCGGAGTCGAACGTGTGCGGCCCTTCGAGGCCGGGTTTGGCCGGATCGTTGCCGTCCAGCTTGTCGCCGAGCAGGCGGCGGACCACGACGTAGAACACGGGGATCAGCAGCACGCCGAGGAAGGTGGCAAACAGCATGCCGCCGATCACCCCGGTGCCGATCGCGTGACGCGCATTGGCGCCGGCCCCGCTGGAAATGAACAGCGGGAACACGCCGAGGATGAACGCCAGCGAGGTCATCAGGATCGGCCGCAGTCGCAGTCGCGCCGCATCGACGGTTGCCTCGCGCAGGGTGCGTCCGGCCTTCTGTTCGGCCACCGCGAATTCCACGATCAGGATCGCGTTTTTCGCGGCCAGTCCGATCACCGTGATCAGGCCGATCTTGAAGTAGATGTCGTCGGGCAACCCGCGCAGCAGGGTGAACACGACGGCGCCGAGCAGGCCCAGCGGCACCACCAGCAACACCGCGACCGGGATCGACCAGCTTTCATACAGCGCGGCCAGCGCGAGGAACACGATCACGATCGACAGCACCATCAGCAGCGTGGCGGCATTGCCGGAAAGGATTTCCTGGTAGGACTGGCCGGTCCAGTCGAAACCGAAGCCCTTCGGCAGATCGTTGTTGACGATCTTCTGCATCTCGTTCATCGCCTCACCGGAGGCGTGCCCCGGTGCCGGCGAGCCGACGATCTCGACGGCGGAATAGCCGTTGTAGCGCGTCAGCGAGGGTGACGAGACATCCCAGCGCGTGTGTACCACGTTGGACAGCGGGATCATCTGCGGCGTGCTGCTGCCGGCGGGCGTGGGGCCGGGGGTGAAGATGTGCTGCAGCGCGTCCGGACCCATCCGGTAAGGCGCATCGGCCTGCATGATGACGCGCTTGACGCGGCCGCCGTAGGTGAAATCGTTGACGTAGATCGGTGCCAGCATCAGGCCGATCGCGTTGTAGATGTCACCCACCGACAGGCCCATCGACTGCGCCTGCACGCGATCCACGTCCAGATGCAGTTGCGGCGAATCCTCCAGCGAGTTCGGTCGCACGCCGGTCAGCAGCGGATCCTGGCTGGCCTTGCCGAGCAGGGTGTTGCGCGCCTGGGTGAGCGCGGCGCGACCGGCACCGCCACGATCCTGCAGGTACATGTCGAAACCGCCGAACTGGCCCAGGCCCTGCACGGTGGGAATGTTGGCCACGAAGATGCGCGCGTCGTGGATCTGCTGCATCTCGCCGTTGGCACGCTGGATGAACTCTGCCGCGGTGGCGTCGCGCTTGGCCCAGTCCTTGAGCTTGATGAAGGCCATGCCGGCGTTCTCGCCCGAACCGATGAAGCTGAAGCCGGTGACCTGCAGCACGCCTTCCACGGCGGAATCCTTTTTCAGGATCTCGCGCATCTGCGCCATCACCCTGGCCGTGCGTTCCTTGGTCGCCCCTGGCGGCAACTGGATCACCGAAAGCGCGTAACCCTGGTCCTCCTCCGGCAGGAAACTGCCGGGCAGGCGGGTGTACAGGAAGCCGCCAAGCACGGCGACCAGCAGGAACGCCAGCATCCAGCGTGGCGCATGCCGGATCGCACCGCCGATGTGGCCGGTGTAGGTATGCGTGGTCCAGTTGAACGCGTCGTTGAACTTGCGGAAGACGATGTTCTTTTTCTTCTCGTGTTCCGGCTGCAGGAAGCTGGCGCACAGCGCCGGCGTGAACGACAGCGCGAGGAACGCGGAGAAACCCATCGACACGGCAATGGTCAGCGCGAACTGCTTGTAGATCACGCCGGTGGCGCCGGGCTGCAGCGACGACGGCACGAACACCGCCGCCAGCACCACGGTGATCGCCACCACCGCGCCGGTGATCTGGCCCATTGCCTTGCGCGTGGCGTCCTTCGGCGACAGATCTTCCTCGGTCATGATGCGTTCGACGTTCTCGATCACCACGATCGCGTCGTCGACCACGATGCCGATCGCCAGCACCATGCCGAAGAGGGTCAGCTGGTTGATCGTGAAGCCGAGCACCAGCATGCCCAGGAAGGTGCCGAGCAGGGCGACCGGAATGACCAGGGTGGGGATGATGGTGGCGCGGATGTTCTGCAGGAACAGCAGCATCACCAGGAACACCAGGATGATCGCCTCGATCAGCGTGTGCACCACTTCGTTGATCGAGATGGTGACGAATGAGGTGCTGTCGTACGGGCTGAACCAGGTCACGCCCTGCGGGAAGCTTGGAGCGAGTTCGTCCATCTTGGCACGCACCGCGGTGGACACGTCCAGCGCGTTCGCACCGGGCAGCAACTGGATCGCGAACGCGCCGATCGGCTTGCCGTTGTACTGGGTGTCGAAGCCGTAGCCGTTCGGGCCGAAGGCGATCCGCGCCACGTCACCCAGGGTGACCGTGGTGCCGTCGGCGTTGGCGCGCAGGATGATGCCGGCAAACTGCTCGGGCGTGGTGAAGCGGCCCTCGGTCGACACGGTGGCATTGAAACCGTGGCCTGGAACGGCCGGATCGGCACCCAGCGCGCCGGCGGCGAACTGGACGTTCTGCGCCTTGATCGCCGCCAGCACCTGGGTCGCCGACAGCCCATAGCCCTGCAGCTTGTCCGGGTTCAGCCAGATGCGCATGGCATATTCGGACCCGAACTGCTGGGTGCTGCCGACGCCGGGCACGCGCGAAATCTGGTCGAGCACCTGCGAACCGACGATGTCGTTGAGGCGGTTGCGGTCGATGTCCGGATTGTCCGAGGTCAGCGCCACCACCATCAGAAAACCGGCATTGGCCTTGGCTACCACCACGCCCTGCTGGGTCACTTCCGACGGCAGCCGCGGGGTCGCCAGCGCCACCTTGTTCTGCACCTGCACCTGGGCGATGTCCGGGTTGGTGCCGCTCTCGAACGTCAGCGTGATGTTGGCGCGGCCGCTGGCGCTGGACGACGAGCTGAAATACAGCAGGTGATCGATGCCGGTGAGCTGCTGTTCGATCACCTGGGTGACGGTTTTCTCGGTCGTGTCGGCGCTGGCACCGGGATAGCTGGCGGACACCGTTACCGACGGCGGCGCGATCGTCGGATACGACTCCACGCCCAGGTTGAGGATGGCCAGCACGCCACCCAGGGAAATCAGGATGGCGACCACCCAGGCGAAGATCGGGCGGTCAATGAAAAAACTCGGCATGGTCTTCGCTCCGTTACTTGCCGCGCGGGGCGGTGCCCGGAGCTTTGGCGGTGGACGACCCGTTGGCAGGGGCGGCATGCCACGGACTGGCCTTCGCCGGGGCGCCGGCCTTCACGTTCTGGATGCCGGACACCACCACCTGGTCACCGGCCGTCAGCCCATCGGTGACCACCCAGTTGCTGCCGGCCATGTCGGTCGCGGTGATGTCCTTGCGTACGACCTTGCCGTCCGCACCCACGGTCATCACGAAGGCACCGACCGTATCGCGCTGGACCGCGGCCTGCGGGATCAGGAACACCTTGTGCTGCTGGCCGAGGTTCGCCTTCAGCGTCACGTACATGCCCGGCAACAGGCCGTGCTTCGGATTCGGGATGGTGGCGCGCAGATTGACCGAGCCGGTGGACGGATTGACCGAGGTGTCGGAGAAATCCAGCGTGCCGGCTTCAGCGTAGGCGCTGCCATCGGGCAGGGTGATCTGCACGCTGGCCTTGTCCGGTTCGGCCAGGGTGACGTTGCCGTTGTTCTGCGCGCGGCGCATCTGTTCCATCGCGGCCACGCTCATGGTGAAGTTCACGTACAGCGGATCGATCTGGTCGACCGTGGTAAGCAGGGTCGCCTCGCCGTTGCCGACCAGTGCGCCCTCGGTGACCTGTTGCTGGCCGGCGCGGCCGTCGATCGGCGAGGTCACGTTGGCGTAGCCGAGGTTGATGCGTGCGGTCTGCTCGTTGGCCCGTGCCGCCTGCACGGCAGCGGCGGCGCTGCGCTCGGCGGCGAGGGCATTGTCCAGGTCCGACTTCGAGACATAACCTTTTGGCGCCAGTTCCCGCACGCGCTTGGCGGTGATCCTGTTGTTGGTATAGGTGGCCTGGGCCTGGGCCAATGCCGCCGAACTGGCGGCCAGCGCGGCCTTCAGCGGGGCAGGGTCGATCTGGAACAGCAACTGGCCTTTCTTGACGTCGGTGCCCTCGTCATACGCGCGCTTGAGCAGTACGCCTGGCACGCGGGCACGCACATCGGCGCTCCGATAGGCAGACAGCCGCCCGACCAGGTCACGCGTCAGCGGGGAGTTCTGCGGTTGGGCCTTGATCACGCCGACTTCCGGTGGCGGCATCTGCGGCGGCCCTTGTTCCTTGCCTTTGCCGCAGGCAGTCAGCGCCAGCAGACTCAGGCACAACAAAGGCGTGCACAGTAAAGAGGACTTCATGAGAGCTCCAGAGCTTGTCTTCAATCGGGGAATGGGGGTGCAGCCGCGGCGCGCTGCAGCTGATAGACAATCAGACTGCATTGCGATCCATGTGTCCTGTGTCATTGGTTGGCCGAGCCGCGACGATGTTCGCGGGCTTCGCCGTACCGCGCCGGAAGGCGCTGTGGAAAGCGCTTTGCGGATCAGACTATACCCCCCAGTTTACATTTTAATCGCGGCGGGAATCCAGTCATCGACAGGCCTCGCTGCGATGTGAAGAGCCTGTCGTGACGAATGGAGCGATGCAGCGGTCAGGAGTCGGGGCGCCAGCACACCTCGATCAGGATGCGGCCCGGCGCCATGCAATAGAACAGCCACCCGCCGCGGATCGCCTGCGGTGCATTCCACAACTCGGCTTCGGCGATGCGCAGGCGTTCGTACAACCGGTCCACGTCGGCCCTGTCCGGCAGGATGAAGCCGATGTGATAGGTATTGGCACCGACGCTGACGGCATCCGCGCCGCCGAATTTCGGTAGCGGATGGCTGATGACCAGTTCCAGGCCGGCGGAGTCCTGCAGGACCGCCAGGCCGTCGCGACCGCGGGTCTGGACATGTCGAAAGCCGAAATGATGGACGAGGAAATCGCGGGTGGCAGCGACGTCGGCGACGTGCAGGTCAAGATGATTCAAGCGCATGTCAAAGGCTCCCGTTGGGTTGAACCCGCGTGAGCGTCGAGGGCGAATGCCTTGTCGATACACCCATGCGAGCGCCCGGCACATCGCCGGGTCGTCGCCGTGGGTACTCGCGCATCGCGCGGAACAGAACTTCTCGCCTGAAGGGAGAAGGGGACGGGCTTACCAAAAACGTCCCTGCCTTTTTCGACCCGCGGACTATAGGCGAGTGTCGGCGGGAAAGTCCATGCGGCACACGATGACATCGGTTCGCCAGGTTTCGATCCGCTGTCGCGGAACACGATGAATCCGTGCGTGGCGGTGAGATTCGAAAGACTCCCGATGCGCTGATGAGGTGATTATCCGGGATTCCTCCGCCGCCTTTGCCGGTTCGCTGAACCCATGCGCAAGGGCATGGTGCAAACCGCGTGGCCTGGCTGGATTCGCCATGACGCGCGGCGTATCCTTTGAGGGCTTTTTTCCCTCATTCTCGACCCTTGTCTCCACTGACCAGTAGATGCCATGAATGCGACCCATGCGGCGAACGATGTCTCCCTTCCGTCTGTAGTGTTTGCAGAGTTGAAAAAGGGCGGCTTGTCGCCCCAGCGGCTGAGTGAGGTGCAGGTTTTCTGTGATGCGTTCTTTGCGCGCATCGACGGCAGTGACGTCAACCTGCATACGCCGGTGCAATGGGCGGCCCTGGTCGCCGGGCTGCTGGAGTTCATGCAGCAACGGCAGCCTGGCCGGGCGTCGGTTCGCGTGCTCAGTTCCGCCGATACCCACGCCGGCCGCAGCCTGCTGCAGATCGTCACCGACGACATGCCGTTTCTGGTCGACACGGTGAGCATGATCGTTTCGGCGAAGCTGCAGATCCATGCAGTGATCCATCCGGTATTGAAGGTGACGCGCGACGCGTCGGGCACGCTGCAGGCGCTGGGTGACGCCGCCGGCAGCGCCGAGTCGCTCATGCATTTTGAAATCGACCGGGTCGCCGACGACGCCGAGCAGGCACAGCTGAAGGCGCAGGTGGAAGCCGCGCTGGACGACGTGCGCGCCGCGGTCAACGACTGGGCGGCGATTCGCGACAAGGCGCTGGCGATCGCCAACGAACTGCCGCAGCGCCAGCTGCCGCTGGATGCGGCATCGGTACAGGAGGCCAGCGAGTTCCTGCGCTGGATCGCCGACGACAACTTCACCTTCCTCGGCTACCGCGAGTATGAAGTCGCCGAGGCCGACGGCGACCGCGTGCTGCGTGCGGTCGACGCCTCCGGCCTGGGCATCCTGCGCGGACACGAGCGCTCGGTGGCGCCGCGTTCGCTGCGCTCGCTGGCCGCCAGCGAGTTGCCGCAGTCCGGCGCGACCGACGCGATCATCCTGACCAAGACCAATGCGCGCTCGCATGTGCACCGCTCCGGCTACATGGATTACATCGGCGTGCTGCAGTTCGGCGCCAATGGCAAGGCAGTGGCCGAACAGCGTTTCCTGGGCCTGTACTCCTCCAATGCCTACATGGCTCGCCCGCAGGACGTGCCGCTGGTGCGGCACAAGGTCGAGGCGGTGCTGGTTCGTTCCGGGCTCAAGCGTGATTCGTATTCGGGCAAGTCGCTGCGCCACATTCTCGAGACGTTGCCGCGCGAGGAACTGCTGCAGAGCACCGGGGACGAGCTGTTCGCCACGTCGATGGGCATCCTCGAATTGCGCCAGCGCGCCCGCACGCGGCTGTTCGTGCGGCGCGACCGCTATGGCCGCTTCTTCACCTGCATGGTGTTCGTGCCGCGCGACCGCTTCAACACCTCGGTGCGCGAACGCATCGAGGCGTTGCTGGGCAAGGCATTGCATGCCGAGCAGAGCGATTCGTCCGTGCAGATGGGCGAGGCCGCGCTGGCGCGTCTGACCATCGTGGTGCGACCGCGGATCGGTGATCAGCCGGTGTATGACCTGGCGGCGCTGGAGCAGGATGTCGCCGGCATCGTGCGCAACTGGCACGACGAGGTCCGCGATGCGCTGGTGCGGCTGCGCGGCGATCACGAGGGCGTGGTGCTGGCCAATCGTTATGCGAAGTCCCTGCCAGCCGGGTATGTCGAGGAAGTCAGCCCGGCGGTGGCCGCCGAGGACGTCCATCAGCTGGCCCAGCTGGGTGGCGACAACGCGCTGCGGATGTCGTTCTATCACCCGCCGAAGGCGCCTGAAACGTTGCGCTTCAAGGTCTATCGCTCGGGCGGCGACATCGCACTGTCCGAAGTGCTGCCGCAACTGGAAAACCTCGGCTTGCGCGTGCTGACCGAACACGTCTACGAAATCGGCGATGACAGCATGCCGTTGTCGATCCAGGATTTCGAAGTGCAGCCGGTGGGCGCGCTCACCTTCAGCGTCGAGCAGGTCGGTGCGCTGTTCGAGGATGCGTTCGAACAGATCTGGCGCGGCAATGCCGAGAACGACGGCTTCAACCGTCTGGTGCTCGGCGCCAAGCTCGGCTGGCGCCAGGTCGCGATGCTGCGCGGCTATTGCAAATACCTGCTGCAGACCGGAGCGACGTTCTCCCAGGCGTACATGGAGGAAACCCTCAACCGCTATCCGGCAGTCGCCGGCCTGCTGGTGGAGCTGTTCCTGGCAAAGTTCGATCCGCGCCGCGAAGCGCTTTCCGGCGACGAGTTGAAGGTCGCCGGCGCCACCCTGGCCACCGAGATGCGGGCGCTGATCCCGGCCACGGTGCAAGCCGCGCAGCCATCCCTGATCGATGGCCTGAGCGTGGCCTTGTCCAAGCCGCGCGACGAGCAGATCAAGGCGATCGAGGCGGCCATCCATCAGCTGCTGGAAACCGTCGGCAGCCTCGACGAGGACCGCATCCTGCGCAGCTTCGTGGCGCTGATCCGCGGCACCTTGCGCACCAGTTTCTTCCAGCAGTGGGATGGCGCGCATCGCCCGTACATCAGTTACAAGCTCGATTCGCACAAGATGCCCGACCTGCCCAAGCCGGTGCCCTACCGGGAAATCTGGGTGTGTGCGCCGCGCGTCGAGGGCGTGCACCTGCGCTTCGGCCCGGTCGCCCGCGGCGGCTTGCGCTGGTCCGACCGGCGCGAGGATTTCCGCACCGAGGTGCTTGGCCTGGTCAAGGCGCAGATGGTCAAGAACACGGTCATCGTGCCGGTCGGTTCCAAGGGCGGTTTCTTCGTCAAGAAGGCCCCGGTCGGCGGCGATCGCGACGCGCAGCTGGCCGAAGGCATCGCCTGCTATCGCATGTTCATCAGCGGCCTGCTCGACATCACCGACAACCTGATCGAAGGCAAGGTGGTCAATCCGCACGACGTGGTGCGCCACGACGCGGACGATCCCTATCTGGTGGTGGCGGCGGACAAGGGCACCGCGACGTTCTCCGACATCGCCAATGCGATCTCGATCGAGCACAACTACTGGCTCGGCGACGCGTTTGCCTCCGGTGGCTCGCACGGCTACGACCACAAGGGCATGGGCATCACCGCGAAGGGCGCGTGGGAGTCGGTCAAGCGGCACTTCCGTTCGCTCAACCGCGACTGCCAGACGCAGGACTTCACCTGCGTCGGCATCGGCGACATGTCCGGCGACGTGTTCGGCAACGGCATGCTGCTGTCCGAGCACATCCGCCTGCTGGCGGCGTTCGACCATCGCCACGTGTTCCTGGACCCGAATCCGGACGCGGCACGCACGTTCGCCGAGCGCCAGCGTCTGTTCAACTTGCCGCGTTCGAGCTGGGACGATTACGACAAGTCGCTGATCTCCGCCGGTGGCGGCGTGTATCCGCGCAGCGCCAAGTCGATCCCGATCTCGCCGGAAATGCGCACCGCGCTGGGCCTGAAGCCGGACGTGGAGCACCTGGCACCGACCGACCTGCTCAGCGCGATCCTCAAGGCGCCGGTCGACCTGCTGTGGAACGGAGGCATCGGCACTTACGTGAAGTCCTCGGCCGAAACGCATGCCGATGTCGGCGACCGCGCCAACAACGCGCTGCGCGTCAACGGTGCGGACCTGCGCTGCAAGATCGTGGGCGAGGGCGGCAACCTGGGCATGACCCAGAAGGGCCGCATCGAGGCGGCGCAGAAGGGCGTGCTGCTGAACACCGATTTCATCGACAACTCCGCCGGCGTGGACACCTCCGATCACGAGGTCAACATCAAGATTCTGCTCAACGATGCCGTGCAGCGCGGCGAGCTGAGCTTCGACGCGCGCAACACGCAGCTCGCCGCGATGACCGACGAAGTCGGCCAGCTGGTGCTGTGGGACAACTACCGGCAGAACCAGGCAATCACGCTGATGGAGCATCAGTCGGTGCACCGCCTCGGTTCGATGGCGCATTTCATCCGCACGCTGGAGGCCGAAGGCACGCTCGACCGTCAGGTCGAGAACCTGCCATCCGATGCCGAGCTGACCGAGCGCAAGAGCCGAGGCCTCGGCCTGACCCGGCCGGAGCTGTCCGTGCTGCTTTCGTACGACAAGATCCGCCTGTTCCAGCAGTTGCTCGATTCGGACGTGCCGGAGGATCCGTACCTGTCGCGCGAACTGGTGCGCTATTTCCCGATGCCGTTGCACGACAAGTACGCCGAGCACATGCAGCGCCATCGGCTGAAGCGCGAGATCATCGCCACCGCGGTGACCAACTCGACGATCAACCGCATGGGCGCCACCTTCATGATGCGCATGCAGGAGGACACCGGGCAGCGTCCTGCGGCGATCGCCAAGGCGTACACCGCCGCGCGCGAGATACTCGACGCCCGCGAGCTGTGGGCGCAGATCGAGGCGCTCGACAGCCAGGTCGCCGAGGACACCCAGATCGATGCGATCAAGCAGATCTGGTCGCTGCTGCGGCACATGACACGCTGGTTGCTGAATCGTCCGGGCGGTTCGCTGGACATCGCCGCCAACGTCGAGCGTTACCAGGCGGGCGTGTCGGCCTTGCGGCTGGCCTTGCCGGACGTGCTGACGTCGACCGGCAAGGGCGATTTCTCGTGCAGCCAGGAGAAGTGGGAAGGTCTCGGCCTGCCCGCCGAACTCGCGTTGCGGCTGGCCCGCATGCCCGAGCTGCGTGCCGCACTGGACATGGTCGAAGTGGCGCAGCAGGGCGGTCAGCCGATCGAGAAAGTCGCCGCCGTGTTCTACGAACTGGGCGAGGCGCTCGATCTGGAATGGCTGCGCAGCCAGATCGAGGCGCTGCCGGTCGAGGGCCACTGGCACGCGCAGGCCCGCGGTTCGCTGCTGGACGAACTCAACCACCAGCATCGCGCACTGTCGTTGCAGGTGTTGAACCTCAGCGGCGACAGCAAGGACCTCTCGCCGGTGCAGGCCTGGCTGCAGCGCGATGACGCCACGTTGCAGTACACCCGCAGCATGCTGGCGGAAATCCTCACCCAGAACGCGGATTACCCGATCGCCTCGGTCGCGGTACGCCGGCTGGCACAGCTGGCGCAGGTGCCGGTGGGCTGAGCTTGCAGGGGGCGGCAAGTTGAAGCATGAAGGCGCAAGTCCAGTCATGGTCTTGCGCCTTCATGCTGTGTAATCTCGGCTGACCCCCGCTACGGATTCCCGCGCATGCGTTTCGCCTTCGTCGCCAGCGATACCAGCGTCGCCCAGCAGGCGCAGCGCAAACTGGTGGAACGCTACGGCGACGTGCCGCCGGAGCGGGCCGAACTGATCGTGGCGCTGGGCGGCGACGGCTTCATGCTGCGTACCCTGCACGCTTACCGCGAACTGGAAGTGCCGGTCTACGGCATGAAGCTGGGTCGGGTCGGCTTCCTGATGAACAAGCACAAACTCGACGGCCTGCCCGAGCGGATCGCGCGTGCACACACCGCGTCGCTGTTTCCGTTGCAGATGCAGGTCGCCGACGCTGCCGGGGAGGTGCATACCGCGCTGGCGTTCAACGAAGTCTCGCTGTTGCGCCAGAGCAACCAGGCCGCGCACCTGGAAGTGCAACTCAACGACATCGTGAAGCTGCCGAACCTGATCTGCGACGGCATCATGATCGCCACGCCGGCCGGCTCCACCGCCTACAACCTGTCCGCGCACGGCCCGATCCTGCCGCTGGACGCGAACGTGCTCGCGCTCACCCCGATCAGCCCGTTCCGCCCGCGCCGCTGGCGCGGCGCGATCCTGCCGCATCGCACCGAAGTGATCCTGCGCGTGCTCGATCCGGGCAAACGCCCGGTCAGCGCCACCGCCGATTTTCATGAAGTGCGCGACGTGCGCACGGTGGCGATCCGCCAGTCCGGTGGCGAGGGCGTGCGGCTGCTGTTCGATCCGGAACACAATCTCGAACAGCGCATACTGGACGAGCAGTTTGCGGCAGAGTGATGGGGGCAGACTTTCTGCTCTACCGCAACCTCCACGTTTGCTAATTTCGATGCCATCTTCCGATCAGGCGCAGGACGCATGACCACACTTCCCGCCGATGCGCACGACCCCGCCGCCCTCAGCGACAACCGACTCGTCGTCGCCATTTCCTCGCGCGCGCTGTTCGACCTGGGCGACAGCCACGCGCTGTTCGAGCGCGATGGCCTCGACGCGTATCGCGTCGTTCCAGATCGACCACGAAAACGACATCCTGCAACCCGGCGTGGCGTTTCCGCTGGTGCAGAAACTGCTCGGACTCAACAGGCTGGCCGGCGACGTGCCGCCGGTCGAAGTGATCCTGCTGTCGCGCAATTCCGGCGATACCGGCCTGCGCATCTTCAACGCGATCCAGCACTACGGCCTGGAAATCAGTCGCGCCGCGTTCACCAGCGGCGCGCCGACTTCCGATTACATCGCGCCGTTCAAGGCCGACCTGTTCCTGTCCGCCAACGCCGAGGACGTCGGTCGCGCACTGGCCGCCGGCGTGGCCGCTGCGACGATCCTGCCCAGTCACCGCGCCGCCGCGCGCCAGCGAGCAGTTGCGCATCGCCTTCGACGGCGACGCGGTGATCTTCGGCGACGAGGGCGAGCGCGTATCGCGCGAGGAGGGTCTGGAGGCATTCCACCGCAGCGAAACCGAACACGCTGCCGAGCCGTTGTCGGTCGGCCCGTTCCGCGGCTTCCTCACCGCGCTGCATCGCCTGCAGACCGCGTTCCCCGCCGAGGACTCGCCGATCCGCACGGCCCTGGTCACCGCCCGCTCCGCGCCTGCGCACAAGCGCGTGATCCTCACCCTGCGCCGCTGGGGCGTGCGCATCGACGAGGCGCTGTTCCTCGGCGGCCGCGACAAGGGTCCGTTCCTCGATGCGTTCGGTGCCGACATCTTCTTCGACGATTCGCCGGCCAACGTCGAATCCGCGCGCAAGCACGTGGCGACCGGGCATGTGCCGCACGGCGTGAGCAACCGCTGATCTTTCTCGTTGGGCGCATGGTTTCGGGGTGACGCCTGTCACTGGCGAAGCCGAGGGAAGGGTTTTAACGTGGCGGCATGTTCCGTGGGGAGTGAGCGACATGAGCATCCGCGAGTCCAGGCGTGCGTATCGGTACAAGGGTGGCGTGGTCCCGGCGTTGCTGGTGATCGCTCTCGGCGCGTTTTTCCTGCTGAGCAATCTCGGCGTCCACGTCGCGTTCCTCGACCAGCAAAACTGGTGGGCGTGGCTGATCATGCTGGCGGCCATCGCGCCATTGTCCGGCGCGGTGCAGCGCTATCGCAGCCTAGATGCGATCGACGGCGTTGTGTTGCATTCGTTGTTTACCGCCGCGGTCATCGTCATGGTGGCTGTGATGTTTCTTCTGGAATTGTCGTGGCGGCAGTGGTGGCCGGTGTTCGTGATCTACGGCGGGCTGTGCATGCTGGCCCGGAACTGGCGGATCGCGCCGGACGATACGGTTCATTGACGAAGCCGGCGAGCGCTTCCGGCGCTCAGTGCACGTAGTTGATCGCGATGGCCGGGGTGATCGTGGTTGGCGTGTGATGACCGGTAATCACCCGGGTGCCGAACAACACACCCAGGTTGGCGCTCCAGCTGTATTCGACCGCCGGTGCGAAGCCGAACGCTTCGCTGGAACCCGAGCTTCGGCGGATGTATGCATCGCCGTCGCCGGGCAGCATCACGCCGTTTACGCGGGTGCCGTGGTTTCGTCGATAGGTGAGGTCGAACGCCAGCACCCAGCGCGTGCTCAGGCTGTATTCCCAGGCTGCGTTGACGAAGAACGAATTGCCGGGCCTGGCGTTGCCGCGAAAACCGTTCGCGGTGCCATAGACGCTGACGTCTTCGATGTGCGCCTTGCGCGAAACGGACTGTGCCACGTTGAGGCGCATGCGCAGGATGCGGCCGTTCGCGAGCCAGAAGTACGTTTGCGTGTTGAGTTGCAGCGTCGTGGTGGTGGCGCCGCTGCCGAGACCGTCGCCGGGCCGGTTGCCCAGCCGGTCGTATTTTCCGCTCGACAGGGTTTGTTGCAGTTGCAGCGAGATCGTCGGCAGCGAACTGCCTTCGTGGAATTCGCTGAGCCGGTACTGCGCCTGCACACTGACGTCGCCCAGCCCGATGCCGGAACTGTCGCCGCTGCCATCCACCCGGTTGTAGCCGAACACGGGAATCAGGCCGACCGTCAGCCGGTCGGTGAGTCCGTAGAGCATGTAGGTCAGCGAGCCGAAACCGTCGGCATGCGGCGAGGATGCATCGTAGAGATAGGGTTCGATCAGGAAATGGCCTCGCGGCAAGGTGGCGGCCGAGTTCGCCAGCATCGGGCCGGTCCACCATGCCTCGTCCAGCGATTGACGCGAGGATGGGGATGACGCGGTTTCCGAGATTGCTGTCGGATCTGCCGCTGTCCAGGCCCATGCGGCTGGCGACAACAGGATGCCCGCCAGCACGCAGAGCAGAGTGAAACGTCGTCGACGCGACGACGTGATTTTTGCCAACTTCATCGGTTCATTGCCCCAATCCATGATTCCCCGCAAATGATCCGTTCTTGGCATCGCGATGGCGAGCCGTTTCTTGCTCAGATCCGACGCCAGCCTTCGAATCCGGTGACCATTGCCGCGGCGATCAGCAGCCCGCCCACGCAACGCGTGGCCATCAATCCGGATGCCGGTTTGCGCTGCAGCCAAAGCCGGGCGCGATCGGCCATCAGGGCCACGCTGCCGTAAACGCATAGCTGGTTGATCGCGATGATCAGCCACATCACCAGCGCCTGCAGCCAGATCAGGCCGTAATCCGGGCGCAGGAACTGCGGGAAGATCGCCAGCATGAACAGGTAGGCCTTGGGATTGAGCAGGCAGGTCAGCATGCCCTGGCGAAAGGTCGCCGCACGTGAGCGCAATGCGGTGTCCGGGCGCAGACCGAACGAGGATTCGCTGCGCAGCAGCGAGATGCCGATCCAGGCGATGTACAGCGCGCCGGCCAGCAACAGGGCATTGAACATGCCCGGAATCAGCTTGATCATCACGCTGATGCCCAGCGCCGTCATCAACACGTGGCAGACGCCGCCGGCGATGACGCCGGCGACCGCGGCGAAACCACGACTGCGCCCGCCGGCCAGCGCGCTGCCCATGACGAAGGCCATGTCCAGCCCCGGCAGCACGATGATGCCGAAGACCAGCGCGAAGAACAGCCACAACTGCTCGTAGTGGATCATGGCGACGTGGGCAGCCAGCGCAGGCGCGAGCGCGGGGTCGGGTCCATCACCACGCGTTCCGCGCTGCTGCGCAGCAGCCCGCCTGCAAGCAGCGACTGTTCGGCGGATGCGAGGCGCGGTGCAAGGCCCTTGTCCAGCGTCGAGTTGTCGCGGACCACCCCGAGCCACACCAGGAACGGGCCATCCGTGCGGATCGGCAGCTGCGGAAAATTGTTCGGCACATCCAGCGACACCAGGACGCCCGCCGGATGCACGCCGTCGATGCGGTAGGTACCGAAGGCGGTCTCGGCCTGCTTCGCAAATGCTTCCTCGCTGCCTTTCTTCACCGCGAAAATCTGTGCGACCACGATACCCTGCGCACCGTGCTCTTCGGTTACCGGGTCGACGGCTGGCAGCACCGTGATGCCCTGGTCTGGATGCAACGGGCGCAGCAGCATCACGTTGTCGCTGTCCGGCAGGATCGCGTTGACCTTGACCCGATGCTCCTTCCACAGCGGCCCGTAGTAGAACGCCGCGTTGACGATCGGCCGCGCGTTGATGTCGTGGAAGCCGCGCAGCCAGGTGAAATGGTTCGGATGGCCGCGCTCGGTGAACTGGCCGAACACCATCGCGCCAAGCTGCTCGAAGGCCTCGGGGAACCAGGTGTCGAAATACTTGACGAACTTTGCCAGCTCGCCGTCGCTGGTGACGTAGCGGCGGAATTCGACGACCTGGTAATTCTGCAGGTGTTGCACGCTTTCCATGGTGGATGCCTCGTTGGCCGGTTTGCCGTATCCGGGAGCCGCGATGCCGAGCGCAACACAGGTGGCGACCGCTGCCAGCCACGATCTGAAGTGCTGCATGGAAATTTCCCCCGTTCCGGTGTGTGGTTGGAGCCGGGACGATAAGGCCCATACAGGTCAAAATTCGCCCTGATTGGCGACTACAATGCGGCCATGGCGAAACCCACCACCCGTGTGCTGGCGGTGCTCGACCTGCTGCAGAGCCACGGTCGCATGAGCGGACCGGAACTGGCGCGCCGGGTCGGCGTGGACGTGCGCACCCTGCGGCGCTACATCGTGATGCTGGAAGATCTCGGCATCCCGCTCACCACCGAACGCGGCCGCCACGGTGCCTACATGCTGGTCGCCGGATTCAAGCTGCCGCCGATGATGTTCACCAACGACGAAGCGGTGGCGCTGTCGGTGGGCATGGTGGCGGCACGCGGGCTGGGCCTGGCCGAGGCGGCGCCGGCGGTGGAAAGCGTGCAGGCGAAACTGGCCCGGGTGATGCCCGACGGCCTGAAACGCAAGGTGCATGCGATCGCCGATACGGTCAAGGTCGACCTGCTGCCGGCCTCGGGTACGCCGGGCAGCAACGCGGCGCTGATCGCATTGACCGGCGCGGCGCAGGAACAGCGGCGCGTGTCCATGGGTTACGACTCCGCCGTCGGCGTCCATACGGAGCGCGACTTCGACCCGTATGGTCTGGCTTGGCGGGCAGGCGCCTGGTACGCGGTGGGCATGTGCCACTTGCGCCACGGCCTGCGCTCGTTCCGGCTGGACCGGGTCGGCGAGGTGCGCCTGCTGGACCAGTCGTTCCGCCGCCCGCAGGACTTCGATGCGCTGGGCCAGCTGCAACAGAGCATCGCCACGATTCCGCACGCCCATGCGATCGAAGTGCTGTTGCACGCGGATCTGCCGACCGCGCGCAAGGCGTTTTCGCTGGCCTTCGGCCTGCTTGAGCCGGTGCCTGGCGGTGTGCTCCTGTGCACCGGCGCCGATGACCTGGACTGGTTTGCTCGCCAGCTTGCCGCGCTGCCATTCGGCTTCGAGATCCATGCGCCGGCCCAGCTGCGCACCGAGCTCGCACGTTGCGCCACGCGCCTGCGCGGATGGGCGCGTGCGCGAAAGCGCTGACGTCCTCGGGTCTGACGTCCTCAAGGGTGATGTCCTCAGGCGTGGAACCGACGGCTGTCCGCGGGCGCCTGCCTGCGCTCGTGCATGCCGTAGTCGCGATTGACGCTGGCCACGCGCAGCCGGTAGTCGCTGAAAATGCCGGCGCGGCCCTGGCCTTGCGCGGCACGGTGCGCTTCGGTGCGGCGCCAGGCCGCCACCGCTTCCTCGTCGCGCCAGAACGACAGCGACAGGAGTTTCCCCGGGGTCGCGAGACTCTGGAAGCGCTCGATCGAGATGAAGCCGTCGATGCCGTCGAGCAGGGGGCGCAGGTCGGCGGCGATGTCCAGATAGGCCTCGCTGCGCCCTTCGGCCAATACGACTTCGAAGATCACCGCGATCATGGCCGCGCCTCCTGCGCGGCCTGGATGAATGCGTCCACGCTTCGATACAGCGAGTGACGGTTGCGCTCCAGATGCATCACGTGGCTGCCGTGGTCGATGCGCATGCGCCACCTGAGCGGGCTGGCCGTGAATTTCGCCAGAAACGTCGTGGCACCGGCGTCGTCGGTGACCGTGTCGCAGTCGCCGTACACCACGAAGACGGGAGCGGTGATGGCCGCCGGGTCGTACGGGTAGCGACCGCCGGATGCCACCGCGTCGATGTCTGCCGCAGGCCCGGCCGGAATGCGCAGGACACCCGGCGGGTCGCCCTCGACATGCGGCACCGAGGCGGCGAACTCGGCTGCCCAACGCTGCGCGAGCGCAGGCTCCAGCAGGGTCAGTTCCGGCGGAAGGACATGCCTGAAGCGCAGTTGCTGGTAGCGTGCCTCGGCGGTGATCGTCCACCAGGCCTCGTGCACGGGTTCGGCGGACTTGCCCGGTTTCGGCACGACCGGGCCGAACAGGGTGAGCGAGGCGAGTGCACCGGGATGTTCCGCGGCGAACGTGGCTGCGGGAATCGTGCCCCAGGAATGGGCCACCAGGTGGACGCGCTCCATCCCGTGTGTCTTGCGCAGATAGTCGGCGGCCACGGCGATTTCCCGCGCGGCTTCCGGGGCACGGGTTGCCGGCGCGGAATCTCCGGCAGCGTGCGCCATGGCTTCGGGTCGGCTGGATGCGCCGAAACCCGTGAAGTCCAGGCCGCATGCAAGAAAGCCCTGCTTCGCCGCGAAATCCATCCAGGAATCGCCCGGCGCAAATTCGAAGCCGAACGCCAGCATGGTCGGGAAGCTGGCGCCATGCACGAACAGCACCGCCTGGCCGTTCGCGTGCGCCGGGGCCACGCAGTGCAGGGCGACCTGCTGGCCGGTGCCGTGCGCCAGGGGCAGGTGGATCGTGCTGGTGGAAAGGGCGGAGATCAGTCCGAGTGCCAGTAATCCCGACATGCATGCGGCCTTGGTGTGTGGGCGAGGTCGTCATGGTGCCGCCGGGGCGACGATGCATGTTTCGTCGGGCGGCGAAACATGCATCGTCCCGTTGTGGCAGCCGGTCGTGCCGGCGTTCAGATCATCCGGATGCGCTTCCACCATGGCGTGACCCGGTCCTCGCGCACGAAGGTGAACAGGCCGGCGCCCAGGATGATCGCGATGCCGATCGCCATCGGCCAGTCCAGTCGATCGCCGAAAAAAACATAGCCCAGCAGCACCGCCCACAGCATCTGGCTGTACTGGGTCGGCGCCACGTGGTTGGCCGGGGCCTTCTGCGTCGCCAGCATCAACAGCACGGCAGCCACGGCGGCGAGCAGGCCGTAGCCGAGCAGGAGCAGCCATTGCCCCGGTTGCGGCCAGCGGAAATCGGCCAGCATCAACATGCCGGTGATCAGCATCGAGCCCACCATACCGGCGCCGTACAGGGTGATGCGTTTTTCGTGCGGCCCGGACAGGCGCAGCGCGATCATCGAGATGGCGCCGGCCAGGCCACAGACGATGGCCGCCAGGTGACCGACGCCGAGTACACGAAATCCCGGCCGCAGCACCACCAGTACGCCAATGAACCCTGCCACCACCGCCGACCAGCGGCGCCAGCCGACGTGCTCCTTCAACACCAATACCGACAGGATGGTGACGAAGATCGGCAGCAGGAAGATCAGCGCGAACGCCTCGGCCATCGGCAGGGCGGTGAACGCAATCACTGCCGCGACGCCGCCTACCGCGCCGGCGACGGCACGCACCAGCCACAGTCCCTGCCGCCGTGCGATGAGTACCTCGCGCCAGCGGTCGCCGCGCGCCTTGACGAAGGGCAGCGCCGTCAGGCCCAGCGCGGCACCGAAGAAGACCGCCTCGTAGGCTGGCAGCGAACCACGCAGCGCCTTCACGAAGGCATCGCTGAGCGCGTAGGCGGCAAAGGCCATGAAACCGAGCAACACACCTTTGAACATGGGCTTCCGGCGGTGAGTGGGGGCGGACCTGGCAAGGACGGTTTTGCCGCGGCCCGACCGGCGCCGGGGCGCCTGTGCGCCGCCGGGTCCCGCGCTACAATAACGGCTTTACGCGCCCGTCTCCGGAGTTTCCATGGCTGTCAGTCTGAATCCGCTCGACCTGTACGATGTCCGCTCGCTGCTCACCGACGAGGAGCGCATGGTCCAGGACTCCGTTGGCCGCTTCGTCGACGAGCGCGTGCTGCCGATCATCGGCGACTGCTTCGACCAGGCACGCTTTCCGAAGGAACTGATTCCGGAGATCGCCGCGCTGGGCCTGCTCGGCGCGACGATTCCCGAGGAATACGGCGGCGCCGGCATGAACGGGGTCAGCTACGGCCTGATCTGCCAGGAGCTGGAGCGCGGCGATTCCGGCCTGCGCAGCTTCGCTTCGGTACAGAGCTCGCTGTGCATGTACCCGATCTTTGCCTATGGCAGCGAGGAGCAGAAGAAGCAGTACCTGCCGCAGATGTCCGCCGGCGAGGTGATCGGCTGCTTCGGCCTGACCGAACCGCACGGCGGCTCCGATCCGGCCAACATGAAAACGAATGCGAAGAAGGACGGCGGCGACTGGGTCATCAACGGCGCCAAGATGTGGATCACCAACGGCAACCTGGCGCACATCGCGATCGTGTGGGCACAGACCGAGGACGGCATCCAGGGCTTCGTGGTGCCGACCGATACGGCCGGCTTCAAGGCGCAGGAAATCCACAAGAAGATGAGCCTGCGCGCCTCGGTCACCAGCGCGCTGTTCTTCGACAACGTGCGCGTGCCGGACAGCGCGCGCTTGCCGAACGTGAAAGGTCTCAAGGGCCCGCTGGGCTGCCTCACCCAGGCGCGTTACGGCATCACCTGGGGGCCGATCGGTGCGGCGCAGGCCTGCCTCAAGGAAGTGCTCGACTACACCAGGGAGCGCATCCTGTTCGGCCGTCCGCTGGCCTCCAACCAGGCGGTGCAGCTGAAGATGGCCGACATGGCCCGCCGCATCACCACCGCGCAGCTGCTGTCGCTGCAGCTCGGTCGCCTGAAGGACGCCGGCAAGATGCAGCCGACCCAGGTCTCGCTGGCCAAGTGGAACAACTGCCGCATGGCCATCGACATCGCGCGCCAGTGCCGCGACATCCTCGGCGGCGCCGGCATCACCACCGAGCACGGCGCGATCCGCCATGCGCTGAACCTGGAATCGGTGATCACCTATGAAGGCACCGAGACCGTGCACGAGCTGGTGGTCGGTCGCGAGTTGACCGGCATCAACGCGTTCTGAGTGCGCTTTCCCCCGCGCAAGTTCGGGGGAAGTCTCAAACAGCCTCCGTTGGATCGTCGCATGAGCTGGCAAACCATCCGCATCGAAACCGAACGCCTGATCCTGCGTCCGCCGCACATCGACGATTTCGATGACTACGCGGTCCGGATGGCCGACATCGAGGCAAGCCGATTCATCGGTGGCGCGCAGGTACGCGCGGTGGCATGGCGCAGCTTCCTGGCCAAGGCCGGGGCGTGGGCAATTCAGGGCTTCTCGATGTTTTCGGTGATCGAGAAAACCAGTGGCCGGTGGATCGGTCAACTCGGCCCCTGGTATCCGGACGGCTGGCCCGGCACCGAAGTGGGCTGGGGTCTGGCGCGCGAGGCATGGGGCAAGGGCTACGCCTGCGAGGGTGCCACCGCAGCGATCGACTGGGCCTTCGACCACCTCGGCTGGAATGAGGTGATCCATTCCATCGGTCCCGAAAACCACCCGTCGCAGGCGCTGGCCCGGCGACTCGGTTCGACCTGCCGCGGCCCGGGCCGCCTTCCGGCTCCGCACGCCGATATGCCGATCGAGATATGGGGCCAGACCCGTGCTGAATGGAACCGCCGCAGGGCGCAGCCATGAAAACAGTTGTCCATGCGGAGCCACCGGTGATCACCGTCTACGGCATGCGTGCCTCCGGCAATTGCTACAAGCTGCAGTTGCTGCTCGATCAGCTCGGTCGCGAGTACCGCTGGGTCGATGTGGATAGTGCGCATGGCGCTACCCGCGCGCCCGACTACCTGGCGAAAAATCCGAACGGCAAGGTGCCGCTGCTGGAACTGGACGACGGTCGCCGGCTGGCCGAGTCCGACGCGATCCTGTGCTACCTCGCCGAAGGCACCGCCTATTGGCCGAATGGAGCTGGGCCCGAGGACGCATGGTTGCGCGCGCAGACACTGCAATGGCTGTTCTTCGAGCAGTACAGCCACGAGCCATGCATCGCGGTGGCGCGTTTCATCCGCGGCTGGCTGCCAGCCGATCATGCGCGCCAGTCCGAGGTTCCCGCGTTGCTGCAGAAGGGCGCCCAGGTGCTCGGCGTGATGGAGCAGCATCTGGCCGGACGCGAATGGTTCGTGGGCGACCGCTACGGCATCGCCGACATGGCGCTGTATGCGTATACCCATTGCGCCGGTGACGGCGGTTTCGATCTGTCCGCGTTTCCCCGTATTGGCGCCTGGCTCGACCGCGTGCAGGCACAGCCCGGCTTCACCCCGATGCAGCACTGACGTTGCGGGAGCGGCTTCAGCCGCGATCGGGGCAGGCCCCGATTTCGAGGCGACAGCGATCGCGACTGAAGTCGCTCCCACAGCAAAGCGCCGCTTCTTCAATCATCCAAGCGAAAACATCATGTCCATTCCGTTTTCCATCAGCGCTCGCCACAAGGGTTTCAACCGTGCCGAGGTCGTCGACCAGAACTTCATCGAATTCGTGCAGTTGTGGCAGGGCGAGGTTCGTGCTGCCCCGCGCGACGATGAGGCGGTGTTGCCGGGCAGTGCGCTGGATGCGCGCGGTTTCCGCGAACTGCTGGAATCGCAGCTGATCTCGCGCCACCTCGACCTGATGGCGCGCGTGCTGCGCGTGCAGAACAAGGTGTTCTACACCATCGGCAGTTCCGGCCACGAGGGCAACGCGATGGTGGCGCGGCTGGCGCGGCACACCGATCCGGCATTCCTGCATTACCGCTCCGGCGGCTTCATGGCCGAGCGCTTCCGCAAGATTCCGGGGATGGACCCGGTGATGGATTCGGCGCTGTCGTTCGCCGCCAGCAAGGACGACCCCGCCTCCGGTGGCCGCCACAAGGTATGGGGCAGCAAGCCGTTGTGGGTGCTGCCGCAGACCTCGACGATCGCCTCGCACCTGCCCAAGGCACTGGGTACCGCGGTGGCGATCGAGCAGGCGCGGCGGATCGGCCATGCACTGCCGATTCCGGATGACAGCATCGCGATCTGTTCGTTCGGCGATGCGTCCAGCAACCACGCCAGTGCGCAGACCGCTTTCAACACCGCGGCGTGGACGGCGTACCAGAAGCTGCCCGCGCCGGTGCTGTTCGTGTGCGAGGACAACGGCATCGGCATCTCGGTGAAGACGCCGTCGGGCTGGGTGGCGAACAACTACCAGCATCGCGCGAACCTCGACTATTTCTTTGCCGACGGCCTCGACCTGGCCGAAGGCTACGCCCAGGTGCAGCGTGCGGTGGAGCATTGCCGCACGCACGCGCCGGCCGACCTTCCTGCACCTGAAGACCACCCGCGTGATGGGCCATGCCGGCACCGACTTCGAGATCGAGTGGCGCAGTATCGAGGAACTCTTTGCGGTCGAATGCTCCGATCCGCTGCTGCGCTCGGCCGGCATCGCGCTGGAGTCCGGCCTGTATTCGAAGGATGAGCTGCTGAATCTGTACGAAGCCACCCGCAAGCGCTGCTTCGCAGCGGCCGAGGATGCGGATTCGCGCCACCGCCTGACCTCGCTGGAAGACGTGATGAAGCCGCTGGCTCCCTACACGCCCGCCGCGGTGATGGCCGAGGCTACGCGTTCCGACTACGCCGAAAAGCGCCTGGCCGTGTTCGGCGGCGAGGCGAAGCTGCCGGAAAACCTGCCGCCGCGGCATATGGCGATCCAGATCGGGCAGGCCCTGCATGATCTGCTGGCGAAGTATCCCGAGGCGCTGCTGTTCGGCGAGGACGTGGCGCAGAAGGGAGGCGTATATACCGTCACCAAGGGTCTGAACAAGACTTTCAAGGGCAGTCGCGTGTTCAACACCCTGCTCGACGAGACGATGATCCTGGGCCTGGCCCAGGGCTACGCCAACATGGGCATGCTGCCGCTGCCGGAGATCCAGTACCTGGCGTATTTCCACAACGCCTGCGACCAGATCCGCGGCGAGGCGGCATCGCTGCAATTCTTCTCCAACGACCAGTACCGCAACCCGATGGTGATGCGCATCGCGTCGCTGGGTTACCAGAAGGGTTTCGGCGGACACTTCCACAACGACAACTCGATCACGCCGCTGCGCGACATCCCCGGCCTCGTTGTCGGCTGCCCCAGCCGCGGCGACGACGCGGCGATGATGCTGCGCACGCTGATGGCGCTGGCGAAAGTGGACGGCCGCGTATGCGCCTTCCTCGAACCGATCGCGCTGTACATGACCAAGGACCTGTACGAGGCCGGCGACGGGCAGTGGCAGTTCGACTATCCGGCGCCGGACCGGGCGATGACCCTGGGCGACGGTCGCGTCTACAACGAAGCCGCGAATGACCTGGTGATATTCACTTTCGGCAACGGCGTGCCGATGGCCTTGCGTGCGGCGCGCACGATCGAAAAGGAACTGGGCTGGCAGGTCCGCGTGGTCGACCTGCGCTGGCTGGCACCGCTCAACGATGCCTTCATCGCCGCGCAGGCATCGAGCGCCAAACGCATCCTGGTGCTGGACGAGGGTCGCAAGAGCGCCGGCGTGGGCGAGGGCGTGATCACCGCGATCGTCGAGGGCGGCTTCGGTGCGACGCCGTTGCACCGTGTGGTCGGCGCCAATACGTTTACTCCGCTGGCCGGCGCGGCGTTGCTGGTGTTGCCGAGCGAGGCGGACGTGGTGGCCGCGGCGCAGGAGCTGGCGCGGCGCTGAGCACGGATCAGCTTTCGCTGCCGCGCTTTTCCACTACGTGCAGGTGCGGCGAGGTTGGCGCCTCGCCGGTTTGGCGTCGCCATGCATGCAGACCTGGTTGCGGCCATTGAGCTTGGCGTTGTACATCGCCTGATCGGCGCGTTCGACCAGCGACTCCAGGCTGTCGCCCTGTTCGCGCATGGCGACTCCGATGCTGATGCTGAGCAGCAGCGAGTCGCCATTGGCGGGAATCTCCAGCCGATGCACCCGGCGGCACAGGCGGGTCGCCACATGCATGGCCTGTTCGGCCATGGTGGCGTCCAGCAGCGCGACAAACTCCTCGCCGCCATATCGCCCCAGCAGGTCCGCCGGGCGAAGTTCGGCCACCAGGGCCCGTGCCACCGCGACCAGGGCGCGGTCACCGGTGTTGTGGCCCTGGCGGTCGTTCAGCAGCTTGAAATGGTCCAGATCGAGGAACAGCAATGCCATCGAGCGGGCGGGGTCGCCTGCCATCGCGGCGCCCGCGCGTTCGCCCCAGGCGCGCCGGTTGAGTACCTCGGTCAACGCGTCGTAATCGGCCAATCCCCGCACCACGTCGCGATCCAGCCGCAGCCGCAGCGCACGATCCGCCAGGCCCAGCGACAGCACGACTGCCTCGAACGCGCCACCGGCAAGGCTGGCATCGTTGAGCCAGTCCAGTTGCGGCAGCGCGCCGTTGACCTGGGCGCTGGTCATCGCCGTGAGCAGCAACAGCGGCGTCCAGCCGGCCAGGAAGAACCACGCCTGACGCGATCCGCGCGCGGCGGCCACGATCGCGGCGATGAGCAGCAGCGCCGCGCCGATCATCAGCAACGGGTTGAGCAGCACCTGCGCAACCTCGACCAGCAAGGGGACATGGCTGCAGCGCATCAGCACCAACTGGATCATGCCAACCGCCAGCGCGATGATCGGCACCCGCAACAGGCGCGCATAACGCTGCAGTTCGCAGAAGCGCATCATGAACATCGACGCGAATGCCACCGACAACGCGATCGCCACCGTGCCGGCCAGCAGGGCCGTGCCGGCCATCCATTCCCACTCCAGTGGATGAAACAGGAACCCGGTCTGGATGCCCTGGATCAGCGTGTAGCAGAGGATGTAACCGCCGTACCATGCGTAGGTGACATCACGCAGCATCCATGCAAAGCACAACGCCATCAGCACCATGGCCAGCATCACGGCAAAAGATGCGCTGGCGAAGACCAGCCACTGTGCATCCTGCTGCGCGTAGGCGCTCCATGGCTGCAACTGGAACCGCACCGGTGCGCTCAACGTGGTCGACGGCTCGAACTTGAGCAGGATCGGCGCCGACGCCGCCTGCGTCGGCGGCACGCGCCAGGCCAGCCGGCCATGGCCATGTTCGGGTTCGCTGAAATCGTCCAGTGCCAGCGATTGCTTGCCGTCGGACCCGTACACCGTGACCGTGTCCAGTGTCGGGGGGTAAATGGTCAACACGCGCTCGTCGTTGTTCCACGGCGGCTGTGGCGCGATCACCACCCAGCTTCCCAGGCGAACGTTCGGAAAACGCTGCAGCAGGGACGGATCGAAACTCTTCAGCAGACCGCTGTGATATTCGTCCAGCACGAGCTGTGGCGTGTCGCTGGCACTGGACCTCGCGCCACGCGCCGTTGAGGGGCGTGGCTGCCCGGGCAACGCCCAGCGCGAGGCACAGCAAACCGAACACAAAGCCGACCCGTGACCGCCAGTGGCGGCCTGATGTCGGTATCGTGATCCGCCTCTGCATCTGCTCCTCCCGGTGATGAGAGAGTTCTGCGGGTGACGATGAACGTCGGGTTCGTCGTCGCCCCTGGCTGCCATACACCATCCTGCGTGCTGCAGTAAGCAGGCCGCAGGACTGTCTGCTTGCTCGCCGACGTCGGTCGTTTCAGTGACCGTGGTCGCGTGCCCGCCCCTTCCATTCGACCATTTATGCTAAAGGATCGAATGGTCAGCATGTGAAGCCGCATCCCTCTTGACCTGACCCTCAAGCAGGAGCCGTGCCAGCGTTCAAAGGCGCGGCTTCCTGCGTACGCCGGAGATCGACACGCCCGGCGGCACAGCCGATCGGGTTCAACATGGACGCGCAACGGCACCGGGCGCCTGCGTGACACTCGGCGGCGCGCATGGGCGAGCGGGTGGGGGCGATCAGCCTGGCCGTCGGGCGCCGAGCAGTACCAGCACTTCCTGTGCGCTGCGGATGCGCTCGCTGGCGCCGGGCAGGTCGAGGATGACTTTCAGCTTGTCCTGACCATCCAGCTTGTAGACACGCGGCAATTGCTGGATCAGCTTGATGATGGCCATCGGGTCGACCTCGGGTTTCTCCCGGAACACGATGCGGCCACCGCTGGCGCCGAAGTCCAGTTTGCGGATGCCGAGCGGGGTGGCCATCTGCTTCAGGCTCGCCACCGCAAAGAGTTGCTTGGTGCTGTCCGGAAGCAGGCCGAATCTGTCGATCATCTCCACCTGCAGGTCGCGCAGGTCGTCCTGGGTGCGGGCGCTGGCGATGCGTTTGTACAGGGTCAGGCGCGCGTGCACGTCGCCGAGGTAGTCGTCGGGAATCAGCGCGGGCAGGTGCAGCTCGACTTCGGTCTCGTGTTCGCTGCTGAGATCGAAGTCCGGCACCTTGCCCGATTTCAACGCGCGCACGGCGCGATCCAGCAGCTCGGTGTACAGGCCGAAGCCGATCTCCTGGATCTGGCCGGATTGTTCGTCGCCGAGCAGTTCGCCGGCGCCGCGGATTTCCAGGTCGTGGGTGGCCAGGGTGAAGCCGGCGCCGAGCTCTTCCAGCGAGGCAAGTGCTTCGAGGCGTTTCTGTGCGTCGGCGGTGATCGACTTGCGATCGGGCACCACCAGATAGGCATACGCGCGGTGATGCGAGCGGCCGACACGACCGCGCAGCTGGTGCAGCTGCGCGAGGCCGAAGCGATCGGCGCGGTCGATGATGATGGTGTTGGCGGTCGGGATATCGATGCCGGTTTCGATGATCGTGGTGCACACCAGCACGTTGAAGCGCTGGCGGTGGAAATCCGCCATCACGCCTTCCAGCTCGCGCTCGGGCATCTGGCCGTGCGCGATGCGGATGCGCGCCTCCGGCACCAGCTCCTCGAGTTCGCGCACCGTGCGTTCGATGCTCTGCACCTCGTTGTGCAGGAAATACACCTGGCCGCCGCGGGACAGCTCGCGCTGCAGCGCTTCGCGGATCGTCGCCGGGTCCCACGCCGAGATGAACGTGCGCACGGCCGAACGGTGTGCCGGTGGCGTGGCGATCAGGGAAAGGTCGCGCAGGCCGGCCATCGCCATGTTCAGCGTGCGCGGGATCGGCGTGGCGGTCATCGTCAGCAGGTCGACCTCGGCGCGCAGCTTTTTCAACTGCTCCTTCTGGCGCACGCCGAAGCGCTGCTCCTCGTCGACGATGACCAGGCCCAGGTTCTTGAACTTGATGTCCGGCTGCAGCAGCTTGTGCGTGCCCACGATCACGTCGATCTGGCCGTCGGCGAGCCGCTTCAGCGCCTCGTTCACTTCCTTGGTCGGACTTGAAGCGCGACAGCACGTCGACACGCACCGGCCAGTCGGCGAAGCGATCGGCGAAATTGCGGTAGTGCTGCTGGGCGAGCAGGGTGGTCGGCACCAGCACCGCGACCTGCTTGCCGGCGGTGGCGGTGGCGAACGCGGCGCGCAAGGCGACCTCCGTCTTGCCGAAGCCGACGTCGCCGCAGATCACCCGATCCATCGCGCGCGGCGCGGCCAGGTCGCCGAGCACGGCCTCGATCGCGGTTTCCTGATCGGGCGTTTCCTCGAACGGAAACGAGCTGCCGAATTCCTCCACCAGCTGGCGATCGATCGGCATCGACTCGCCGCCGCGCGCCTGCCGCTGGGCGTAGATCGCCAGCAACTCGGCGGCGACGTCGCGAACCTTCTCGGCGGCCTTTTTTCGCGCACGTTCCCACGCGTCGCCACCGAGCGAGTGCAGCGGGGCCAGCTCCGGCGCGGTACCGGAGTAACGGCTGACCAGGCCCAGTTGCGACACCGGCACGTAAAGCTTGTCGCCCTTGGCGTATTCGATGGTGAGGAACTCGCCATCCATGCCGCCCACGTCCATCGAAAGCAGGCCCTGGTAGCGGCCCACGCCATGATCGACGTGCACGATCGGTGCGCCGAGAGTGAGCTCGGTGAGGTCGCGGATGATGCTTTCCGGATCGCGCGCAGTGCCGCGCCGGCGCTTTCGGTCGCGCTCGCTGCGCACCCGTTCGCCGTAGAGCTCGCGCTCGGTGAGTACGGTGAGCGTGGGTCTGCCCAGTGCGAAGCCTTGCTCCAGGCCGGCGATGGTGATCGCGAACTTGATCCCTTCCCCGGCCGGTGATGAAGGGAGAAAGTCAGCCCAGCTCTCGACGTTCTGCGGCTTCAGTCCGGCCGCCGCCAGCGTCTCGATCAGCGCCTCGCGTCGACCTGCGGAATCCGCTGCGATAAGTACCCGGCCCGGATAGCTGGAGAGGAAATGTCGCAGCGACGTGCCCGGTTCCTCGCCCTTGCGGTTGAGCGGCAGTTCCGGCGCCGGTTGCGTACCGGTATCCACCGTGTGCTCGTGACCGGCATCGACCACCTCCACGCGCAGCCGCTTGTTGAGCTGCTCGCGCAGCTGGTCCGGCGGCAGGTAGAGTTCGGCCGGCGGCAACACCGGGCGTTCGATGTCGTGCGCGCGCTGGTCGTAGCGTTCGGCAGTCTGCGTCCAGAACTGGTTGGCCGCTTCGCCGGCGCCTTCGCCGAGCACGAACAGGGCGTCGTCGGCGAGGTAGTCGAACAGCGTGGCGGTTTGTCTGAAAAATAATGGCAGGTAGTACTCGATGCCGCCGGGGGTGACGCCTTCCTTCATGTCCTGGTACAGCGGGCAGCGGCGCACGTCGATCGGGAAGCGCTCGCGCAGGTTCCCGCGGAATTCCTTCGCCGCCTCCTCGGTCAACGGAAACTCGCGTGCGGGAAGCAGCTCGATCTTCTCCACTTGTTGCTGCGAGCGCTGGGTTTCCGGATCGAAGCTGCGGATCGACTCCACCTCGTCATCGAACAGCTCGATGCGGTAGGGCTCGATCGTGCCCATCGGGAAGATGTCGAGCAGCGCGCCGCGCACGGCGAAATCACCGGGCTCGGCCACCTGTGGCACATGGCGATACCCGGACGCCTCCAGCCGGCGTTGTTCGGCGGCCAGATCGAGCTTCTGGCGTTTGGCCAGCACCAGCCCGGAGCCGGTGATGTGCGCACGGGGCGCGATGCGTTGCATCAGCGTCGCCACCGGCACCACCAGCACGCCGCGTTGCACGCTTGGCAACTGGTACAGCGTGGCGATGCGCTGCGAAACAATCTCCGGATGCGGACTGAATGCGTCGTAGGGCAGCGTTTCCCAGTCCGGAAAATGCAGCACGGGCAGCCCGCCGGCGAAGATATTCAACTCCGCTTCCAGTGCCTGCGCACGCTGGCTGTCGCGGGTGACCGCGACCAGCAGGCCGGCGTGCGTGCGCGCCGCCTCGGCGATCAGCAATGCCCGGCTGGAACCGTGGGGCGGTGTCCAGTAGCGGCGTTGCTTGGGTGTGGTCGGCAGGGGCGGGTGTTTGATCAGGCTGGACATAGGTGCGCGGTTCAAGGCGCTGCCATCGAGCCGCGCCGGGGAAAGCGGGCAAGTGTAACGCGATGGCTCCGACAGGCTGCGCCCCTGCGAGGGTGTCAGAGCTTCAGCGTGATCTGCGCCGTGCCCGGCTCGTCGGGCATCATCCGCTGGGTGAAGCCCAGCTCACGGCACAGTTGCAGCATCGGCCGGTTCTCCAGCAGCACGTAGCCCCACAGCTCGGCGAGCCCGCGGCGACGGCAGTCGTCGACCAGCCGCTGCATCAGCAGGGCACCGAGCCCAAGGCGGCTCCAGTCCTGCTCCACCAGCACCGAGAACTCGGCGCTGTCGATCGCCTCGTCGACGTAGATCCTGCCCACTCCGCGCATCTCGGTCGGCTGCACCGATTCGTCCATCAGCACATAGGCGGTCTCGAGCGCGGGATCGATGCGGCACAGCCGCTGCGCCATCGGCGCCGGCAGCTCGGACATCGCATGCAGGAAGCGGCGACGGATGTCCTCCGGCGATAGCCGGGTGAAGCATCGCTGCATGGCGGCAATGTCCGCGGGTTCGATCGCGCGCAGTACCAGTTCGCGGCCATCCTGGGTGCGCACCCGTTCACCGTCGGCCGACCGAGCCACCTGCGGATGGGCGAAACGCTCGCTGCTGCGAGGCGGCAACGAGGCGAAACGGGAGGGCGCAGCGAAGTCGAAGGCAGGGATCATGGCGGTTCCATACTTTTGCGTATTGTGTGCAACGCAACATGAATTTGCAATGACGAATGCGTGATCGCTCGCGGCCAATCGCGATACTTCGTCAACGGTGGCGCGTGCCAATGCTGCGGCACGGCATGTCGTCGAACAGGCACACAGACGTCGCACCACCCTTCACAATCGAGTCCGGATTTCGATGGAGCCCAGGGACATGACCCGCAAACCGACCGATGGCCTCACCGCGGCCCAGTTGCGGGCACTCTGTGGTCGCTGGCCCGGAGTCACCGTCGACATCAAATGGGGCAACAACCTGGTGTTCAGCGTCGGCGGCAAGATGTTCGTGGTGACGCATGCCGACGGCAGCGACGGCGGCCGGCTGTCGTTCAAGGTCGCGGACGAGCGTTTCCTGGAGCTCACCGACCAGCCCGGCATCCTCCCGGCGCCATACCTGGCACGGGCGCGCTGGGTTTCGGTCACCGACCCGGAACGCTTCACCACCGCCGAGCTGCAGGCCTTCGTACTGGATGCCTATGCCGCGGTTCGCGCGAAACTCACGAAGAAGCTGCAGGCCGAACTCGGCCCGCTGCCCATGGTCGAGGGAGGCAAATGATGAAGCAGCATCTCGGCGCACTCGCGTTGCTGGTCGCCGACTACGACGAGGCGATCGCCTGGTACACCCGCGCACTCGGCTTCGAGTTGATCGAGGACACCGACATGGGCGGCGGCAAGCGCTGGGTGTTGCTGGCGCCACCCGGTTCAACCGAAACGCGCGTGCTGCTGGCCAAGGCCAGGGGCGACGAAC
The DNA here is from genome assembly GCA_963828675.1 of uncultured Gammaproteobacteria bacterium. GTDB lineage: Bacteria > Pseudomonadota > Gammaproteobacteria > Xanthomonadales > Rhodanobacteraceae > Rhodanobacter. The sequence continues at coordinate 677,861 of CAWHFQ010000002.1, read as the reverse complement.
AGGCGTCGCGCATCGGCAACCAGACCGGCGGCCGCGTGTTCCTGCTGCTCCACACCGACGACTTCCAGCGCGACTGGCAGCGCATGCGCGCCGCCGGCGTGCACTTCCGCGAGGAGCCGCGCCACGAGGTTTACGGCACGGTGGCGGTGTTCGAGGACTTGTACGGCAATGGTTGGGATCTGCTGGAACTGAAGCGCTGATGCGCTACCAGATCAGATCGTCCGGCACCTGAAACTGCTTGTAATACTCGTCATCCGTGTCATTGCCGCCGCCGGCTTCACCCCGGCCGTGGTCGAGCACGATCATTGTCGCGTCGCGCTCGTACACCTTGTCGGCCGCAACCCGCGGCAGCAGCTCGTAACCCTGATCGTGACGCACGATCACCAGCGTGCCGCTGGCCAGCTGTGCGCGCAGCGCCTCGTTCACCAGCACATCCTTGATCGCGTCACCGTCGGCGAAGCGATAGGCGATCTCGCCCTCGCGCTTCACCTTGTGTGCCTCGACGATCTGCCGCACCTGCGCGCGAGCCTCATTCGCCCGTGCGTGCGCATTGCGTTCCGCCGCCAGTGCGCGATCGCGTTCCGCCTTCTCCGCCTGCAGTCGCCGTGCCTCCACCTCTTCGGCACTCGGCGCCGCCGGTCCCTTGCCCTTGTGCTTCTTCGCCTGCTCGCGCACGACCTGCGCGGCCTTGGCCTTGTTGACCAGGCCGGCCTTGAGCAGTTGTTCCTGCAGGGGATTGCGCATGGGCATGGACGAGCGGGTCGGGCGGAGTGGTTCGGGATTGTAGCGCGGGGCTGCGAAGCCGACCGTTATGGATCAGTCCGCGTTGTCCGGCTCGAAGAAGCTCCACCGCACATCCTCGAACCCCGTCTTCATCGCCGCCTCGACGGTGTTGATCGCGGCAATCAGTTGCTGGTTGTCGATGGTCGGCTGCATGCGCGCCTTCACCGCCACCATCACGTCGGGGCCCATCTGCAGGGTGATCAGGTTCAGCACGTCGGCGATTTCGGGGCGGTTTTTCAGAAACGCCAGCAGTTCATCGCGACGGCGCGGTTCCATGCCCTGGCCGATCAGAAGCGCCTTCACCTCGATCGCCACCAGCACGGCCACCACGATCAGCAACGCGCCGATGGCGATGGTGCCGGCAGCGTCGAACATCAGGTTGCCGGTGAGCATGGTGGCGCCCACTGCCAGAGTGGCAAGACACAGCCCGATCAGGGCGGCCAGGTCTTCGCCGAAGATCACCAGCAGTTCGCTCGAGCGGGTTTCGCGGAACCACGTCCACAGCCTCTGATCGCCGCGCGCCTTGTTCACTTCCTGCAGGCAGCCACGCATCGAGATGCCTTCGACCACGATGCCGAAGACGAGCACGCCCATCGCCAGCCACGGCCACTTCAGCGGTTCGGGGTGGGTCAGTTTGTGGACGCCTTCGTAGATCGAGAACATGCCGCCCACGCTGAACAGCAGGATCGCGACGAGGAACGACCAGAAGTACAGCGCGCGACCCCAGCCGAGCGGGAATTCGTCCGACGGCGGGCGCCTGGCCTGGCGGATGCCGAGCAGCAGCAGGCCCTGGTTGCCGCAGTCGGCCAACGAGTGCACCGCCTCGGCCATCATCGCGCCGGAGCCGGTGACGATCGCGGCGAACAACTTGGCGACGAAGATGGCGAAGTTGGCGCCGAGCGCCAGCAGGATCGCCTTGATGGGGTTGGCGGCATGGCCGGACATGTTCGGTTCCTTCGACAGGGTCGTGAAGTGTAAGTCACCGCAAGAAATTCCGGCCAGAGCCCGTTTGCGGCATGGCAAGATGTGCGCATGACCTATCGGGAGTCCTCGCCGTCGCCGTGCCTGCAGGGGTGGATTGCCGCTTACTGGGACATCGACGGCGCAGTCGACAGCGTGCTGGCCGCGCAGCGGATTCTTCCGGATGGCTGTGCCGATCTGATCTGCGATTTTTCCCGTCCATCACCACGCATGCGCTGGGTCGGCACGATGACCCGCGCCATCGAGGTGCAAGCCGGTGGCCGGCAGGATCTGTTCGGCATCCGCTTCGTGCCCGGCGGATTGTTTCCGCTGCTGGGCGCGCCGCTGTCGTTGCTGACCGACGACAGTGCCGAGTTCGCCGCGTTGCCCGCACAGCAGTGGCGTCCGCCGCTGGACGGCTGGTGCGACGATCGGGACTTTGCCGCGCGTTGCCGCCGCGCCGACGCGAGCCTGATCGCGGCTCGGTCGCGGATGCAGTTCAACGGCATGACCCCGTTGTTGCAGCGATTGCAGGGGCGATCGGTACTGCCATCGGCGACCGTTCTGGCGGACGAGACCGGTGTCGGTCTGCGCACCTTGCAGCGACGTTTCATGGAGCACGTCGGCGTCAGTCCAAAGCAGCATCTGCGCTGGCTGCGCTTCGAACGGGCGCGACAGCTGCTGTTGCGAGGCGACCAGCGATCGGCGGAAATCGCCATGGTGGCGGGCTACAGCGATCAGGCGCATTTCGTGCGCGAGTTCCATCGCTTCGCCGGCGTGACACCCGGGCGCTGGCGCTGACGCGCTCCCGCTCGGGTTGAACATCGTTCCAGGTCGACGCTGAAAAGGCTGCCGGGTGACGACCACCGCGCGTTGTCGCGTTTGTTCAATACAGCCAGGGCGTGCTCGGGCACGCTGGTTTCCCCACCTGCGAGGAGTCCCGTCATGGCGTTGCCCGTTTGCCGCAAGGCCACACCCGTGTTGCATGTCGAAACCATCGCGCCCAGCCTCGCGTTCTGGCGCGACCGCCTGGGCTTCGCCATCACCGCCGAGGTAGCTGGCGAAGGAGGGCCGGCGTTCGTGATCCTGGTTGGCAACGGCATCGAGTTGATGTTGCAGACCACAGCCTCGCTGGCCGCCGATCCGCATGCGGCGGAAATGTCGTGGCGGGGCGACCGCAGTTGCCTGTTCGTCGAGGTGGACGACATCGACGCGCTGGCCGCCGTGCTGGAGGGTTGCGAGATCGTGGCGCCGCGACACGAAACCTTTTATGGCGCCACCGAGATCGGTTATCGCGAACCAGGTGGCCACTTTGTCACGTTCGCACAATTCGAGCGCTGAGAGTCCCCGGCATGAACCACTCAAAAGGCGTCAGCGGATCCCCACGCCCAGGCCCACGCCGAAGCGGATGTTGCTGCGTCCCTTGGTCATTTCCTCGGGCGTCCAGACGTGCGACTGCGCGGCACTGACCAGCGGGAACACGTAATCGGCTTCGCCGACCTTGCCGGCGCGGCTGCCGCCGAGCTTGCCGCTGACGGTCATCATTGCGCCGGCCGGGTAATCGAGCGGCTCGGCGTAACCGGGCAGCAGCGCGATGAAGCGACCATTGCCGCTGTCGTTGGCTTTGGGTCGCTGCGAGGAATCCAGCGGATAGGCGAGCAGCTCGATTTCGCTGTGATCGGCCAGGTTCACCACCTGCACGATGCGGCCGCCCCAGATCACGTCACCGCCGCCGAAGCGCTCGGGCGTTTGCGCCACCTGTTGCGGTGTGGCGGCGACCACCTGTGGCGTGGTCTTGTAGATGGGCGCCGGGGCGCAGGCCGCCACGGTCAACAGCACCAGCAAGGCGGGCAGGCAGAGCAGGGAGCGGGCGACGTTGCGCATGGCAGACTCCGGTGAATGACTGGACCGCGATGCGGTCTGGGATGGGTACGCTACAACAAGCGGCGTCTGCGCAGCGTGTGCCGATGGCGTCAGCGTCGCCGTGACGGCGGCACGGGGCGCTGCAGACGCGAAGCCGGCAACGGGCTCGGCGCCTCGGGCTCGGCACCTTCCTGGCGCAGCCAATCCAGTTTCCATTCGGCCGGGCGATCCTGCGAGAGCAGGCTGGCCAGTGCGCGCAGCGGTTCGCGCAGCACGTCGTCGAGATTCCACGGCGCATTGAGTATCACCATGCCCGACCCGTTCAGGCGCAACGGCGAATCATCCGGGTGCACGAGCAGTTCGACGCGCAGTACGCGTTTCGCGTCGATGCGCTGCAGTCCGCGCAGGAAGGGTTGCACCTGGCTGCGCAGCTTGATCGGATACCACACGGCATAGACTCCGCCGGGCCAGCGCTGCAGGGCGGACTTCAGCGCCTGTTCGATCTGCTTGTACTCCGCTTCCTGTGCCTCGTACGGCGGGTCGATCAACACCAGGCCGCGCTTTTCCTTCGGCGGCAGCAGCGCCTTCAGCGCCTCGTAGCCGTCGCGCTGATGCACGTGTACCTGCGGATTGCCGCGGAACAGGTCGCGCAGCTTGGACGCTTCCTCGGTGTGCAGTTCGCACAACTGCGCACTGTCGTTCGGACGCAGCAGCCGGGCGACCTGCAGCGGCGAGCCCGGGTAATGTTTCAGGCCTTGCTCGTTGCCCTCGCCAGCGAGGATGCCGGCACGCCAGCGTTGCAGCAGCGGCGGCACTTTTTCGGCGGGATGCAGGCGCGCGATGCCGTCCTTGTGCTCGCCGGTCTTGCGTGCCTCGAAGCCGTCCAGCACGTAGTTGCCGCTGCCGGCATGCGTATCGACGTAGCAGAACGGCGCGGGTTTGGCCTGCATCGCCTCGATCAGCGCGAGCAGCACGGTGTGTTTCAGGACATCGGCAAAATTGCCGGCGTGATAGGCGTGGCGATAATTCATGGCGGTCACGGCGGGCAGGTGGGACAAGTATAGACGGGCAGCGGGCTTGCCCTGCGAGGCAGGCCACGGAAAGTGCACGGATTGCCAACGTGATTTGCACCGGCTGTACACGCGGTTGGGGGCAGTCTTCGCCTGTTGCACCGATGCAACCGATCAGGCCGCCGGGTCCGATTGCCGACCAGGCGGAGAGTCATCATGAATGTTTCACCAAAAATCATCGCTGCCTCGATTGCGCTGGGCCTTTGCATGGCGGTCACGGCGGTGTACGCGCAGGATTCCGGGGCAATGATGCCTGCGTCGTCGTCCAGCAGCATGGGTTCCATGCACAGCGGCATGCACAGCGGCATGCACAACAAGATGATGCACGGGATGAACGGCAGCATGCACACGATGCCTGCCACGGTGACCTCGGTGGACGCCACCACCGGCCTGGTCGGCGTGGATGCCGCGGGGATGGCACTGAAGGTGCATTTTCCGACGAAGTCGATGGCGAACCTGCAGGTGGGCGACAAGATCACGCTGCACATGGGCTTCAGCAAGCCGTGACTCAATTGAAGCCACCTCCAGAGTTGAGCGCTTCAGGTCGCATGGCTAAGCTCATCCCATGACCCTCGCGCTGCGCCCGCTCGCCCGATCACGTCGCTTTCGGGCGATGGGCGTGTTCGCGTGGTTGATGCTGGTCATCAACTCCCTGGCGGCGCCACCGATGAGCATGATCGACGGAGCCCACGCCCAAGTCATGCATGCAACGGCAGCGGCCAGTGAGCAGAGCCCCCATCGGCTAGCCACCGAAAGATCCTGTTGCGACGATCGGGTTGCGGCCTGCGGCGACGCGACGGGTTTCACCTGCCACTGCGTGGCGATGTGCAGCACCGCATTGCCGACCGCCGGAGTGGCTATTCCGACACCCATCGCGACCACTGCTCGTTACGCCGTGCTGCTGCCGGACAGCGCGCCCTTGCTGGATACCGCCCCGCCGTTGCGGCCACCGGCGGCCTGACTCTCTCTCGTCCTTGCTGAGCTTTCTTGCGGTGGTCGTGTTTCGACGATCGCAGGCAGTTGACTGTGATCGGTATCGGAACGCTGGATACCGCACGCCCCGGAGAGATTTCATGAACCTGTTTTCCCCGCCGCCGGCGGATCTGGCGCGGCGACGTTTCGTCCAGGGTATCGCCATCGGTGGTGCGGTGGCCGGCCTGGGCCTGCTGCGACCATCGAACGCATGGGCGCTGACCAGCCCCGATCACCCCACGGTGCCGAGTGGCACCGATTTCGCACTCGATATTGCCGAGACACCGGTCAATTACACCGGCGCCACGCGCATGGCGACCACCGTCAACGGCATCGTCCCGGGTCCGATCCTGCGCTGGAAAGAGGGCACCACGGTGAACCTGCGCGTGACCAACCGGTTGCGCGTGCCGACCTCGATCCACTGGCACGGCATCATCCTGCCGTTCCGGATGGACGGCGTGCCGGGGCTGAGCTTCGACGGGATTGCCCCCGGCGAAACCTTTCTCTACCAGTTCCAGGTTCGGCAGCGCGGCACCTATTGGTACCACTCGCATTCGGGCTACCAGGAGCAGACCGGCCTGTACGGTCCGCTGGTGATCGAACCTGCCGGTCCGGATCGCCATTCGACCGATCGCGATTACGTGGTGATGCTCAACGACTGGACTGATGAAAATCCCGAACGCATCTACGCCAGGCTCAAGAAGCAGAGCGACTACTACAACTACGCCCAGCCGACGGTGCCGGATTTTTTCCGCGACGTGCGAAAGAAGGGGCTGAGCCAGGCCATGGCCATGCGCAGGATGTGGAACGAGATGCGCATGAAGCCGACCGATTTCGCCGACGTCTCCGGCCACACCTATACCTACCTGATGAATGGCACCGCGCCGGCCGGCAACTGGACAGGCATCTTCAAGCCCGGCGAGAAGATCCGCCTGCGTTTCATCAACGGCTCGGCGCAGACGATCTTCGACGTGCGCATTCCGGGACTGAAGATGACGGTGATCTCGGCCGACGGCCAGGATGTCGAGCCGGTGCCGGTCGACGAGTTCCGCATCTCCGTGGCCGAAACATACGACGTGATCGTCGAGCCGCAGGAGTACCGTGCCTACACGCTGTTCGCCCAGTCGATCGACCGCTCCGGCTATGCCCGCGGCACCCTGGCACCGCGCACTGGCATGGAAGCGGAGGTGCCAATGCCCGATCCCATCCGGTGGCTCGCCATGCGGGACATGATGGGCGCGATGGCGATGGGCGAATCCGCTCATCGGGGCGCCCACGACATCTCGGGCATGCAAGGCATGGATCACGGCGCGATGCCGGGCATGGAACATGCCGCACCGGAGGTGCATCACGCCCGCACGGAATATGGCCCCGGCGTCGACATGCGCGTGGACATGCCGCGCACGAATCTCGACGATCCGGGCATCGGCCTGCGCGACAACGGCCGCCGCGTGCTGACCTACGCCGACCTGCACACGATCGGTGGTGCGATCGATGCGCGCGAACCCGGCCGCGAAATCGAGCTGCACCTGACCGGCAACATGGAGCGCTTCACCTGGTCGTTCGACGGCGTGAAGTTCTCCGATGCCAGGCCGGTGCATTTCAACCGCGGCGAACGCCTGCGCATCGTGCTGGTCAACGACACCATGATGAACCATCCGATTCATCTGCACGGCATGTGGAGCGAACTGGAGAATCCGGACGGCCGGTTCCAGGTGCGCAAGCACACCATCAACGTGCAACCGGCACAGCGCGTCAGCTATGCCGTTTCGGCCGACAACCCCGGTCGCTGGGCCTATCACTGCCATCTGATGTATCACATGGAGGCGGGCATGTTCCGCGAGGTGGTGGTGTCATGAACAGGCATCGTCGTGACACCTCACCCGTTCCGCGGCGTCCGGCGTTGCTGGCCGCGCTGCTGCTGGCGTTGCCGCTGGTGGCGACGGCGCAGAGTGCGCCCGCGCCCGGCAGCCCATCATCGATGGACATGAGTGCGATGCCTGGCATGGACCACGGTGCGATGTCGAACATGCCCACGTCCGCCGATCCCGCCACATCGGCGACACCCGAGGGCAGCATGCCGGGGATCGATCACTCGGCGAGGCCCGGCATGCGTCCGCAAGCGATGGATCCCCATGGCATGGCCGGAATCGACCATGGCACACGGCCCGAGGAACAAGGCGACATGGGCGGCAAGGGAACGATGCCGGACATGACGATGGACCCCATGCAGGGCGGCAGTCCGCCCCCCGATGCGCGCAGTCCGGACTATTCCGATGGCGTTGCGGGCAGCCCGGTGCACGGGTTGCACATGCACGGCAGCGCGCCGTTCGGCATGCTGCTGATCGACCAGCTCGAAGCATTCCATGCGGCTGATGCCAGTGGCCAGAATTGGGAAGCCGAGGGTTGGTACGGCAACGACGAGAACAAATTGTGGCTACGCACCGAAGGCGAGCGCAGTCGCGGCAAGCTGGAAGATGGCGACCTGGAAGCGTTCTGGAACCACCATGCCGCCACGTTCTGGAGCACCCAGCTGGGCGTGCGCCAGGAAGTCGGCGAGGGTCCCGACCGCACATGGGCGGCCTTCGGCGTGCAGGGATTGGCGCCGTACTGGTTCGCCGTGGAAGCGACCGGTTACGTCGGGACTTCCGGTCGTACGGCGATGCGCCTGCGGGCCGACTACGACATGCGGTTCACCCAGCGCCTGATCCTGCAGCCGGAAACGGAGATCAATGTGTACGGCAGGAACGATCCGCAACGCCGGATCGGCAGCGGCGTGTCCGACATGCAGGTCGGCCTGCGCCTGCGCTACGAAATCCGACGGCAGTTCGCGCCGTACATCGGCGTGAACTGGGTGCGCCGCACCGGTACCACCGCCGACTACGCGCGGCAGGATGATCAACCCGTTCTCGACCGGCAGATCGTTGCCGGCGTCCGCAGCTGGTTTTGAGGGCAACATCATGAAGCAGCACGTCAGGCAATACAGCATCACCGTCGTCGCCGTTCTGGTCGTTCTCGCCGTGGCTGCTGGCGTGTTCGTGTACTCGGGCCTCTACAACATCGGAGCCGATGCCCCGCATACCAGGCCCGTCTTCGCCGTGATGCAGACGCTGCGCGAACGCTCGATCGAGGCGCATTCGAGACACATCGCGGTACCCGACCTCGATGACCAGCAGCTGATTCTCAAGGGTGCAGGCCAATACGCGGCAATGTGCACGGGGTGTCATCTGAAGCCTGGCGCAAAGGATTCCGAGATCCGTCCTGGCCTGTATCCGCAGCCGCCGAACCTGTCGCAGGTGCGTGTCGATCCGAAGGCGGCGTTCTGGGTGATCAAGCATGGCATCAAGATGAGCGCGATGCCGGCATGGGGCAGCAGCCACGATGACGCCACGATCTGGAGCATGGTCGCGTTTCTGCAGAAGCTCCCGGGCATGACGCCGGCGCAATACGAGGACATCGTGGCGAAGGCCCCTCCGGACGAGGACATGGACATGGACGAAGACGGTCATGACCACAGTCACGGTGAAGACTGACGAGCATGCGCGTCGTTCTGCGCAGCCACCGGTGCTGCCGGTCGAGTCACCCGCGACATCCGCAAACCGAAGGAGCAGGAGATGGCTTTTCTACGCTACCGGGCAGCACTCGACCGCATGGTGCGGGGCAACGCGCAGGTGCTGTCGAAGAATGACATTTCGGACACGATCAGCTTCGCGCGAATCGCGCTGATCGTCGGGCTGGTGTTTTTGCACTATGAGCAGTACCCGGAAGTGCAGACCAACCCGTTTGCCGGGATGAACGCCAGTCGGCACCAGCTGGCGACCTTCGTCAACAGCTTCATGCTGTTCTTCTTCTTCAGCGTGGTGCCGCTGCTGAGCGTGATTTCCGGTTGGTTGTTCTTCTCGTTCGAAGCCGACAAGGCGGGAACCAGCCTGCGGCAACGCATCCGGCGCCGCTTCACCTCGCTCTACCTGCCCATGGTGGTCTGGGACCTGATGTACCTGGCGCTGCTGGCCCTGCTGTTCGCATGGAAACCGGGTCATCCGCTGTTTGGCGAACTCAACATCCGGTTCGGCGATGCCGGTTTCATGGATTACGCCAACGCGCTGTTCGGCATCACCGGGCATCCGGTCGGCTTCCAGTTCTGGTTTATCCGCGACCTGTTCACCACGGTACTTGTCAGCCCGCTGCTCTGGCTTTCGCTGAAGCGGACGCCGTGGCTGGGCATGGCGGTGCTGGGCGGCGCGTGGATGCTCGGCAGCGACCTGTTCATCTTCTTCCGTACCGACGTGGTGTTTTTCTTCTACGTCGGCGGCTTGCTGCGCATCCATGGAATCCCGCTGCATGTCAGCTCACGCACGGCATGGAGTTTCATGGTCTTGTATGCCGCACTGGTGGCGTTGCGAACGGCTGCGCCATTGCTCATCGACCTCAGCGGTGATCGACCCGACCTGCTGACGGCGGCCACCCGCTCGATGCGCCTGGTCGGCGTGATCGCCTGCTGGGGCGTCTTCCTGCAGTTGGCCAGGACGCGCGTCGGACTGCTTGTCGCCCGTTTTGGAGGTCTGGCGTTTTTCCTGCACTCCATCCATTTCCCGCTGATCGCCGAGGTCAAGATCCTGCTGTGGCCCTTCCTCCCCGCGCAAACGGATGGCTGGTTGATCGCCCATTACCTGACGAGCGTGACGGTTACCGTCGTTATCGGGTTGACGGCGGGATGGCTGCTGGCGGTCAGGATGCCCAGGGTGTTTGCGCTGATGAATGGCGGACGCGAGGGAACCGGGCCGCAAGGGCGGGAGGCGCCGCCGCCGGCAGCGCTGGCTGCAGAAGCAAGGTCGGGGCAGGCGGTGTAGTCATGGGATCTGATTGTCGAATCCAGATGCCGGACAACGATGCGCCTGCTTCAATCGACGATGCCGTGGCTTTCCGTGGTGCCGAGCAATTCCGGCTGTGTCGTCGCGCGTCGTCGCCGGTTCAGCAGCGGATGCACGAACACCGCGGCCAGAATCACGACCACGCCGATGTAGAAGCGGCCGTCCAGTTCGCGCTGCTCGCCCAGCAGCACGATCGCCAGCACGATCGCGTAGACCGGTTCCAGATTGGTCACCATCTGCGTGCCGAATGCGCTGAGGTGGCGCAGCGCAACCAGCGCCAGGGTAAACGGCAGCAAGGTGCAGCCGATCGACAACGCCAGCAACAGCAGCGCGTCGTGCAGGTTCGGCAGCATGAAGGCCGGGCCGGCGTGCGGCAGCAATGGCGCGAGCAGGGTGAGGAACGCCGTGCCGGTGCCCAGCTCGATGAAGGTGACGGTCAACGGATCGCCATGCTCGACCAGCCGCTTGTTGAGCGAGCCGAAGAACGCCACGAACAGTGCCGACAGCACACCCACTGCAATGCCCATGTGCATGTCGTGCGGCACGCCGCCGACCACCATCACCACGCCCGGCACGACGGCCACGCCGATCATCAACTCGCGCGGGTCGAACTTGCGCCTGGCGATCCACGGTTCGATGAAGGCAAGGAACACCGGACCGAGCGCGATGCAGGTCGCGCCCACCGAGGCATTCGACAATTTGATCGCCGCGTAGAACGTCAGCCAGTGCAGCGACACCAGTACGCCGATCCCGGCATACGCCCAGATCAGCCGCGCGGGCATCGAACGCAAGCCGCGCCAGACCCGTGGCATCGTCAACAACGCCAGGGCCACCAGCAGCATGCGCCACCACACCAGCGGCAACGCCGCCAGCGTGATCAGCTTGCCGAGGATCGCGGTGAAACCCCACAACAGCACGCAGAAGTGAATCTGCAGACGGGCCTGGTTGACGGCTTGCATGGGGACATCGTGCGGGGAGGGAGCGGGCATTCTAGCGCTGGATCCCTGCGCCATCGCGCCCTTGTGGACCTTGCCCTTGTGGGAGCGGCTTCAGCCGCGATGCCTTTTGGCCGCTCGGAACAAGAGCATCGCGACTGAAGTCGCTCCCACAGGCACAGCCGGGGTGCTATCGAGAGGTTTTTTTCCTGGTCGACGGCATCACGCGGCCGGAGCTGCGCAACTGCTGCAGCACGGCGCGACAAGTGTTGTCGCCGTCATTGTCGTGACTGGGGGCGACCAGGGCGAGCAGGGCGGCGACCGGTGCGGCGACCACGCCGAGCGCGACGGCGCCGGCACCACGCAACAGCAGCGGGCCCTTCTGCACGCCGACATCGGGGTGCTTCAGCGTGCCCTGGACATACAGCGGCGAGCGCAGCGAGAAGATGCGCACGCCCTTGGTGTGCGGCTGCACGTCGAGGTCGAACTTCTCGGTCGCCATGTTCACCGTGCCGGTGACGTTGATCACCGCATCGTCGGTATCGAACACGAACAGGCGCAGGTCGAACAGCCCGTTCGTCGCGCTCATGTCCGAGGCGGCACAGTTGATCTGAACCGTCTTGTCGCCGAACAGCTTGCCGATGACGATGTTGCCCACGTTGAGACCGGCGGTTTCCAGCAGGGTCTTGCTGATCGCGCCATCGTTCATCAGCAGCTTGAGTTCGCCGTCCGCGCTGCCGAGCAGGGCGGCGATGGAGTTGCCTCGGGCGTTGAGATCGGCGTTGCCGTTGATCTCGCCGAAGCTGGTGCGCATCGGCTCGAAGGTCGGAAACAGCTGTTTCAGCTTGAGATGGCGAGCGTCGAGTTTCAGCAGGCCGCGCATCGGGGTCCGGCTGCCGTCGAGAGTGATGTTGCTGCGCACGGTGCCGCCGGCCAGGCCGAAACTCAGCGGGTCCAGGTATAGCGCGCCATTGTTCAGCACCATGTGCGTGCTCAGCGAATCGATCGGCAGCGCCTCGCCGCGCACGATGCGCGCGCCGGCAAAGGTCACGTCCGCATCCATCGCCTGCCAGCGATCGGTGCGGAACGGCTCGATCGGCAGCAGCTTGTCGGCGGGCTGCGGCGTGCCGTCGCCGCGTTGCTTTTTCTCGGCGTTGGAATCGGCACCGATCAACGGAGCGAGATCGGCGAACTGCAGCAGTTTCGAATGCAGGTCGCCACTGAGTTTGGGCCGCGCGCCACCGGTGACGAACAGCAGGTTGCCGTACAAATCGCTGCCGCCGACGCGGCCGTGGAAGTTCCGATAGCTGTAGCGGCTGCCGCCGCGATGCAGCTGGGCCTGCAGGTGGCCCTCGGTCGCGTACGGTGGTGTGTCGGGCAGGGTGATGCCGGTCAGCGGATACAGGCCGGCCATGCTGGAGCCGGAAAACCACAGCCGCACATCGAGCGCGCCAAGCTGCAACGGATCGGTCAGGGTGCCGACCAGTGCGATGTGGCTGTCGCCGATGTGCAGGTCCGCCTGCACCGGGAACGGCGCGGACTTGTCCTGCAGCGCCAGCACCGCGCCGGTCTTGCCGTAACCCTTGAGCGGACTGCCTTGATAGCTGCCTTCGGCGTTCCAGCTGAACTGGTAGACGGTGGCAGGCGTTGCCTGACCGATCCGCTCGGTCCGATCCTCCGCAGCGTCATTGACCATGCGCTTTTTCGCCGACGCACCAATCCTCCTGCCGGCTTGCTCGCGCGCCGCGGCGGATTGTTCGGCGACGATCTGGTCATAGGGAATCGCACCCTGCAGTGGTGCCAGCGTGGCCTTGAGCTTGATCCGGCTGACCGCATCGTCGAGCGTGATCACGCCCTGGTCGAAGCCGATGCTGCCGAGATTCAACTTCCATGCGGAAGCTGGCTTGCCTTGCGGCAGCGTGAAGTTCCAGGTCGCGCGCGACGACTTGTCGCGTTCGAGGTCGACGCTCGGATGCACCAGTTGCAGCGAAGGTACGTTGACACGGTGCACCAGCAGCGGCAACGGCGACAGCCGGAAACGCAAGGCATCCAGTTGCGCAAACTTCGGTTTGGCCGCCCATTCCGGATTGCCGATGCTGACATCGCGCGCGGTGAATTGCGGCCATGGCAGCAGCGATGCAAACCAGTTGCCGCTGCGGTCGCGTTGCCAATCCACCGTGAGGTCACCATTGATCGCGAATGGCCGGCCGATGGCCTGGCTCACCTTGTCGTTGATGAACGGCTTCATGCGGTTCCAGTCGAAGGTGGCGATCACGATCACCAGCACGATCAGCAACCCGAGCAAGCTGCCCGCGATCCAGCTCGGCACTTTGCGGCTGCGTTTCATCTATTGCTCCGGCAGCGACCGGCACCCGGCCGATCATCCAGCTCAATGGATAGCCGGTGGCGCGAAAAGATTATGTGGACGACGCGCTGACGGCTGCGCTGGAAGCTCAGGCTGCGATACGGCTTGCCGAGCGTCGGCTGAATCGATAAACCGCCGCCGGTGGCAGGTTGAACAGGGCGCTGCCGACACGCTGCACCTGCAGGTCGAGCCGAGCGAGCAGTGCCTTCGGCAGCGGACAGCGCGGGCCGTAAGTGAATTGGTAGAACGTGCCGTCGGCGCGCAACTGGCGTTCGAACACGCCTTGCACGATGGCGGCGACCTGGGACGCCGGCATCGACAGCAACGGCAGGCCGCTGACCACCGCACAGGCGCGTTCGACGCCGAACAGGGATTCGGTGTGTCCGAGCTCGGCCGCATCCATGCGCAGAATCGTGGTCCCCGGGTAGCGCTGAGCCAGTGCTTGCGCAAATCGTGGATCGGCCTCGATCAGGGCGAGCCGGTGCGGCGGTACGCCCCGCGCCAGCAGCGCGCGGGTCAAGGCGCCGGTGCCGGGGCCAAGTTCGATTACCGGGCCTTGCAACTGGCTGACGTGGGTGGTCATCAAACGGGCCAGCGCGGTACCGGACGGCGCCAGCGCACCAATCGCCCGCGGATCGCGCAGCCACGCACGCAGAAATGCCAGGGTATCGTTCAATGCCATGCCATGGTTTTCGCGTTCGGCCAAAGCCCGCACGATAGCGGCTGCGGCTGAACAGGATGTTCGCCGCCGCCGCGCATCGTCATCAAGGCGTCGACGATGTCTCGCGCACCGGCACGTCGATGTCGCACAAGCCGACCCTGCCGGCCGACACCGCATAGAACGCATCGTGGCGATGACGCTTGGCGTCGAGCAGGGCGGCGAAGGTCGGGCTGTCCGTGCGCAACACCTGCAGCGGATGCTGTTGCGCCGCTGGCAGCTCGGCCGCCAGTCGCACGGACTTGATCGGCGTGCGCTGCGCAGGTTTGGCGTAGAAGCCCATCGGCCCGTCGCCGCGCGGCAGGCCCGACAGCAGCGGCATGCCTTCGAGCACGCGGCCGGCGATGGCCAGGTTGCGGTCCAGCCGGCGTGGCGCCTGGCCGATCACCGCGTACAACTCGCTGCCGTTGCCAGTCTCCGGGCCGTTGTCCCGACCCACGCCGACCATGCCGTAGCAGTGGGTCAGCCATTCCTGTCCGCTGGCCGGATCGCGCGCCACCGGGAAGCCGCTGGAGAAGCCGACCTCGGGCGCGTAGACGTCGCCATCGGGCAGCGGCGTCCACGCCAGTTTCGGATCGATCCGGCGGGTGTATTCCGGCGGCAGTGTGCTGCTGGCCTTGCCCAGCGGGCGCAACTTGCTCTTGTCGCCGTTGTCGTCACTGGCCGGGTCGCCCCACTGGGTGACGAAGTTGTCCTGCACGCGCACGATCGCCAGCCCGTCGAAATAGTGCTGCCGCGCCAGCGTGCGGATGTTGGCGGCATGCAACGGAGTGAAGTCCGGCGCCAGTTCGATCAACACGCGTCCGGTCGCCAGTTGCATGACCAGCAGGTTCTGCGGATCGGGCGTGCGCCATTCGTCTGGTGTCGATTTCGCCAGCAACTCCTTCGCGGTCGGTGTGGGCTTGATCTGCTCCGCAGCGATGGCGGGCAGCGCCAGCAGTGTGCTGAGCGCGAGTGCGGCAATGAAACTGGCGACGACGCATGGCATTCCCCTTCGGCAACGGTTCGGCAAGAGCGCAACTTAACAGGTGGTTGTGGGCGTGACTTCAGGGTGTGGATGGATGGGTTCTACCCTTTGACGCGGGCACTTCCAGGAAGGTCGATCATGGTCAAAAACGAGTGTCATGTCCAAACGAGGAAAGTTCAGCGACGAGTTCAAGCGTTGGGCCGTTGGTCTGAACCGACAGCCGTTGTGTGCAACTCAGTCAAGTGGCCCGCGACATCGGCATGGGCTGCCGGCGTTATGGGCCTTTACCGGCTCGGGTAGAGTTGCTGCCTGACTATCTTGAGAGCCCACATGGAATCCTCATCCCTGGATATACGTCCCGCCGCGTTGGAAGATCTCGACGCCATCGCCACGATCTGGGCCCGCGGTTGGAAGGAGGTTCACGAGGGTGTCGTACCGGATGCGCTGTTGGCGCATCGTCAATCCGGAACTTTGCGCCATGCCGCAGAGGAACGACTGGGCGAAATCCTCGTTGCCGCACGTGGGCTCGAGATCGCGGGCTTCATCATCGTTCACCGCGATGAAGTCGAGCACCTCTATGTCTCGACAGGAGCGAGGGGTACCGGCATCGCCAACATGCTTCTGGCCAGGGGGGAGGCATTGATTGCGACGTGCAGCAGCCGCGCATGGTTGGCAGTTGTCGAAGGCAATGCTCGAGCGCGTCACTTCTATGAGCGAAACGGTTGGCACTGCCGCGGCGAATTCCTGCATCAGGCGCGAGTCGCCGATGGCACCGTTGGTGTTCGCACCATGCGGTATGAGAAACAACTGTGCTAGTGGGGGTGCGCAGCACCGGCGCAACGACTCTTGCGCCGGGTGGGTGACAGACGCATCGCGTGACACTCATGGATGATGTTCGCCCATGAAGACACACGTTGCGGCCATGCCCGTCAACGTGTCAGGGGCATGACTTCAGGCCTATGTACTAATATCAAGTTCGTACTATGGTTCACTCACGCATAAGCATCAATGCAGGTGAGCGAATGGATGACAGCGCCAGTCAACTGAAGAAGTTCCAGAAGGAGCTTTCCAGCGGGACCGTGTCGCTGGTGTTGCTGGCCGTGCTGGGCCAGTCGCGCCAGCCGATGTACGGCTACCAGATCGCCAAGCGGCTGGAGGAAACCGGCGAGGGTGTGCTGGCCGGCAAGCAGAGCGCGCTGTATCCGGTGCTGCGCAACCTGGAGGCGGCCGGCCTGCTGGCCAGCGAAATCGAACCTTCGATCAGCGGGCCGCCACGCCGCTACTACCGCATCACCAAACCGGGTCGCGAGACCCTGCGTGCATGGATCGCCGCCTGGACTGCCACGCGCGATTCCGTCGACAACGTCTTGCAAGGAGGGGTGTAATGAACGCGCCACGGACCATCAACGAATATCTTGATCAGCTGCGTGGTGCCCTGCGTGGCGCCGACCCCGCCTTGATCCAGGATGCCCTGTACGACGCCGAAGAGCATCTGCGAGCCGAACTGGCCGAGCAACCGGCCCGCAACGAGGCGACGATGCTCGAACACGTCGTCGGCAGCTACGGTGCACCGGATGAGGTGGCGGAGATCTACCGCGACCAGGAAATCAGGATCCAGCGTGCGATCCGCCCGCCGTTGCCGCCAAGGCACCGTTCGCTGGCCGGGCGATTCTTCGGTGTCGCCGTCGATCCGCGAACCTATGGCGCGCTGTTCTACATGCTGTTGTCGCTGGCCACCGGGATCTTCTATTTCACCTGGGCGGTGACCGGGCTGTCGCTGTCGGCGGGGTTGTCCGTGCTGATCATCGGCCTGCCGTTCATCGTGCTGTTCTTAGGCAGCGTGCGCGTGTTGTCGCTGGTGGAAGGGCGCATCGTGGAGACGATGCTCGGCATGCGCATGCCGCGCCGGCCGGTGTACCCGACGCAGGGGATGACCTTGATGCGGCGCATTGGAAGCATGTTCACCGATGTGCACACCTGGACGACGCTTTGCTACATGTGGCTGATGCTGCCGCTGGGCATCGCGTACTTCACCGTCGCCGTGACCCTGCTCAGCGTGTCGGTTGCCTTCATCGGTGCACCGCTGGTGATGCTGTTCCATCGCGACTGGCTGGCCGGGGTCTACGTGGATCACCAGGTTCTCGTGGACTGGGGCTTCGGCCCGCACCAGGCGGGTTGGGTCGACGCGGTTGCGCTGTGCGTGCTCGGCATCGTGCTGTTGTTCGCCACCCTGCACCTGGCGCGAGCCCTGGGCCGCATGCATGGGCACATTGCCAAGCACATGCTGGTGCCGCGCCAGGTCGGTTGAAAGAGCGCTGCGTTCGCTGTGCGAGAAGTGGCACCGCCGGGCGGGTTCAGAATTCGTCGGTGAATTCGATGCCGGCGTCGCGGTCATGCGCGATGACCTCGGCGCTGCCGCGAACGAGGTCGGCAACCTGGTCGTTCGGCGTGTCCACCTCGATGCGATAGACCTCGCCTTCGCTGTCGCTCACCGATTCGCTGGAGCTGGAATCTTCGCGCATGCCGGACATCAGGTCGTCGATTTCCTCCACCCGTTCGATGTGGTCGATGCCGTGCAGCGCCGCCATGACGGCGTCTGCGTCGGCGCGGTTGCCCGTCAGGCGGAAGCGGATCATGGGCATGGCGGTACTCCCGGGCAATGCATGCAGAAACTGGATGCTGGCAATTCCCGTGCATATGCAAGGTGATGCCGAGGCACGGTGCAGTTACCATCGCCACTCGCGATGCAGCGATGGTTCAGGAAAAACGCATGCGCAAGACCTACGACCGCGACTATTTCGACAAGTGGTATCGCGACCCGCGACATGCCGTCGGGTCGCCGACGGAGCTGCGGCGCAAGGTGGCCATGGTGGTGGCGCAGGCGGAGTATTACCTCGGTCGGACGATCCGCAACGTGCTGGATGTCGGCTGCGGTGAAGCGACCTGGCGCGCGCCGCTGCGTGCGCTGCGGCCGGGCATCGCCTATCGCGGGCTGGATGCCAGCGAGTACGCGGTGGCGCGTTACGGCCGCAGCCGCAACATCGGGCTGGCGCGCTTCGGCCAGCTCGAACAGCTGCGCTTCGATGCGCGCTTCGACCTGATCGTGTGCACCGACGTGTTGCATTACCTGAAACCGGCGGAGATCCGCGCGGGACTGCAAGGTATCGGCGAGATGCTTGAGGGCGTGGCGTTTCTGGAAGTGTTCACCAACCGCGACGACGTCGCCGGCGACCACCAGGGTTTCGTGTCGCGCGCGCCGGCCTGGTACCTGCGCGAGTTCGGCAAGGTCGGACTGCTGCCGTGCGGTTCGCACTGCTACCTGGGGCCGCGGCTGGAGCGGCATATTGCAGCGCTGGAGCGTGCGCAGTTGCCGGGTTGAGCGGGGAACGGGGAACGGGGAACAGGGAACAGGAGCAGCGAAGCCGGGACCGGGACAGGGCACAAAAACAGGAGCTCGATGCTCTGTTCCCCGTTCCCTTAGCCAACCGTCTTGTCCCTGTACCGGCACAGGTCGCGGATCACGCAATGCGGGCAATCCGGCTTGCGCGCCTTGCACACGTAGCGGCCGTGCAGGATCAGCCAGTGATGCGCGTCCTGCTTGAATTCGGCCGGGATCACCTTCTCCAGCTTGTCCTCCACCGCGCGCACGTCCTTGCCCGGCGCCAGCCCGGTGCGGTTGGCGACGCGGAAGATATGCGTGTCGACGGCGATGGTCGGCTCGCCGAAGGCCGTATTCAGCACGACGTTGGCGGTCTTGCGGCCGACGCCGGGCAGCGCTTCCAGCGCTGCGCGCGTGCGCGGCACTTCGCCATCGTGTTGCTCGATCAGCAGCCGGCACAGCGCGATCACGTTCTTCGCCTTGGCGTTGAACAGGCCGATCGTGCTGATGTAGCGCTTCAGGTCCTCTTCGCCCAGCGCGAGGATCGCCTGCGGCGTGTTCGCCACGGGATAGAGCTTCTTCGTCGCCTTGTTTACGCCGACATCGGTGGCCTGCGCCGACAGCACCACGGCGACCAGCAGTTCGAACGGTGTGCTGTAGGCCAGCTCGGTGGTCGGATGCGGGTCGAGTTCGCGCAGGCGCGAGAACAGTTCGATCACATCGGTGCGCTTCATGGTTTCGGCGCCTGCTGTTTCGCCCTGGCGCGGGCCAGTGCAGCCAGCACCGGATTGACCGGCCCGGCGGACGCGTCCACGGCGGCCTTGCGCGCTGCCAGTTCGCGTTCGCGTTCGGCGTGCTGGCGGGCCAGTCGCGACTCACGGCGCTGGAAGTGTTCGCGCGCCGCATCGGCGTGTGCCTGATCGATCTGCGCGGCCGGCATCGGCAGCAGCACGATGCAGTCGACCGGACAGGCGGGCACGCACAGTTCGCAGCCGGTGCAGTCGTCGGCAATCACCGTGTGCATCAGCTTCGCCGCGCCCACGATCGCATCGACCGGACAGGCCTGGATGCATTTGGTGCAGCCGATGCAGTCCGCTTCGACGATGCGCGCCAGGGTGCGCGGCTTTTCGATGCCGTGGTCGGGGTTCAAGCGGCACCGCGGGTCGTTGCAGCAGCTCGGCGAGCTTCTTGATGCCGGCGCTGCCGCCGGGAGGGCACTGGTTGATCGGTGCCTCGCCGCGCGCGATGGCCTCGGCATAGGGGCGACAGCCGTGATAACCGCATTGTTCGCACTGCGTCTGCGGCAGCAATGCGTCGATGCGGTCGGTCAGCGTCACGGCGAAATCAACGAACGCTGGCGCCCGGCCGCGCACCCTGGTCGGCATCGAGCAGGAACAGGTCGCTGCCGCCGTCGCCGGCCGAGAGGATCATGCCTTCGGACAGGCCGAAGCGCATCTTGCGCGGGGCAAGGTTGGCGATGAACACCACGTTGCGGCCGACGAGCTTTTCCGGCTCGAGGTAGGCCGCGCGGATGCCGGAGAAGATCTGCCGCGTGCCCAGCGGACCGGCGTCCAGTTCGAAGCGCAACAACTTGTCGGAGCCGTCCACGAATTCGCAGACCTTGACCTTGCCGATGCGCAGGTCGAGTTTGGCGAAGTCGTCGATGCCGATGGGAGCGGAAGCCGCCCCTTCGACAAGCTCCGGACGGTGAAGCGGGGAATCGGGAGTCGCCACTGCAGGCTTCGAGCCGTTGTTCATGGGTTTCTTGTTCTTGTGGGGAGCGGGAGCTTCGGCGGCAGCGCCGAGCGAATCCTTCGAGGCTTCGACCATCGCTTCGATGCGCTTGGGATCGATCCGGCCGAGCAGCGGCTCGAACGCATTGATGGCGTGGTTGTGCAGGGTGGCGCGGGCATCGTCGAAGTCCGCGATCGGTGCGGCGAGGAATTGTTCGGCCGCCGCCACGGTGGCCGGCAGGATCGGCTTGAGCACGCCGGCCAGCAGGCGGAACGCACTAAGTGCGAACGAGCACACCTGGTGCAGTTCGTTGCGCAGGTTTTCGTCCTTGGCCATCGCCCACGGCGCCCTGGCAGCGATATGCCCGTTGACCAGATCGGCGATCAGCACGAAACGACGGGTGACTTCGGCGAAGTCGCCGCCGGCGTACAACGCGGCGACGTCGTCGTAGTGTTCCAGCAAGACGTTCCACAGTGCGGTTTCCTGCGCGCCGAATTGCGGCGCCAGGCGGCCGCCGAAGAACTTGTGCACGAAGCCGGCGGTGCGACTGGCGATGTTCACCCACTTGCCGACCAGGTGCGAGTTGACGCGCTCCTCGAACGCCTTGAGGTCGAGATCCACGTCGACCGGCGCATCGCTGAGCATGCTGGCGAAGTAGTAGCGCAGGAATTCCGGGTGGATGCCGGCGTCAAGGTAGGTGCGCGCCTGGATGAAGGTGCCGCGCGACTTGGACATCTTCGCGCCGTTCACCGTGAGGTAGCCGTTGACGTGCAGCGCGGTCGGCGTGCGCAAGCCGGCGCCGTGCAGCATCGCCGGCCAGAACAGGCCGTGGAAGTTGATGATGTCCTTGCCGATGAAGTGGTGCATTTCGGCTTTGCTGCCGGGGGCGAGGAAGTCGTCGAACTTCAGGTGTGTCTTGTCGCAAAGCGCCTTGAAGCTGGCCAGGTAACCGACCGGCGCGTCCAGCCACACGTAGAAGAACTTGCCCGGCGCGTCGGGGATCGGAAAGCCGAAGTAGGGCGCGTCGCGCGAGATGTCCCAGTCGCGCAGGCCGCCGTCCAGCCATTCCTTGAGCTTGGCCACGACGCCGCTGTTCGCCACCGGTTTGCCGTGGGTGAACGCGCCGGCGAACCAGTCGCGCAGCAGCCCCTCGAACTTGCCCAGCTCGAAGAAGTAGTGCTCCGAGTCGCGCAGCACCGGCGTGGCACCGGACATCACCGAGTACGGGTTGATCAGGTCGGTCGGTGCGTAGGTGGCGCCGCAGTGCTCGCAATTGTCGCCGTACTGGTCCGGCGTGCCGCAGTTCGGGCAGACGCCCTTGATGTAGCGGTCCGGCAGGAACATCTGCTTTTCCGGATCGAACAGCTGCTGGATGTCGCGCCTGGCGATGTAGCCGGCATCGCGCAGGCGCGTGTAGATCAGCGTCGACAGCTCGCGGTTCTCTTCCGAATGGGTGGTGTGATAGTGATCGAACGCCACCCCGAACGCGGCGAAGTCCGCCTCGTGGCCCTCGCGGATGCCGGCGATGAACACCTCGGGCGTCATGCCGGCCTTTTCCGCGGCCAGCATGATCGGCGTGCCATGCGCGTCGTCGGCGCAGACGTAGATCACCTGGTTGTCGCTCATCCGCTGCGCGCGCACCCAGATGTCGGCCTGGATGTAGCCCAGCAGGTGCCCCATGTGCAGCGGGCCATTGGCGTAGGGCAGGGCGTTGGTGACGAGCAGGCGGCGACTCATGGCAGGCAATCATTCGGGACGACTGCGCATTATGGCATGGCCGTCCAAATCGTCGCCTCTCGTGTGCCGACGACCGCCAGAAAAAAGGCGCGCCGTCACGGGCGCGCCTTCTCCGAATGCGATGGCGCGGCAGCGATCAGTCCTGACGCTCCCACGTCTGGCTGCGGCCCAGCAGGGAGAAGCCGATGTAACCATGCACGTCGAGCTTCTGCCCGCCGTCCTTCAGGGTGAGCTTGACCTTGTAGGTCTTGCCGCTCTTGGGATCGATGATCTTGCCGCCGTCCCATACGTCGTCATCCTTGCTGACGCCCCACATGATGTTCATGCCCTCGATCGGCTGGTCCTTGCGTTCGCCGTCGCACTTGGTGCATTTCGCAACCTCGCCGTCGCGTGCGATGTCTTCCGGCGAGCGGTTCAACAGCTTCACGATGGTGGCCTTGTACTCGCCGTTGTCCTCGGTGATCTGCACGATCGATTTCGGCTTGTGGGTGGCGTCGTCGATGGTCTTCCAGGTGCCGGCCGGGGTGTCGTTGGCGGCCCATGCGGTGCCCGCGGCCAGCAGCAGGCCGGCGGCGAAAGCCAGGCGAAAAGCGTGCTTCATGGTGTTCCTCCCGTACGAAAGCGTATGGACGCGAGACTGGACAGGTTGCGCAGAGGCGTCAAGCTGCATTGCGCCATCACGGCATCGACACGACGAGGCCCCCTGATCCAGGTCAGCGGGGCGATCGTGGCGGGCTGGCATAATAGGCACTCCCGCAATCATCCGAGCCCCCATGACACAGGCGAACGAAGCCCTGGTCCGCCAGATCCTTGGCGAACTGATCGATACCCATACCGGCGCGCCGCTGGCCGAAGCCGTGCGCGCGGTCGGCGTGGACGGTGCGAAGGTGTCGGTCGACCTGCAACTGGGCTATCCGGCGGCCGGTGCGGTCGACAGCATGGTGACGCGCGTGCGCCAGGCGCTGGAGGCCGACCCGGCCATCGAGTCGGCCGTGGTGTCGATCACCAGCCGCATCCACGTGCACAAGGTGCAGGGCACGCTGGGGCCGCTGCCCAACGTGAAGAACATCATCGTGGTGGCCTCCGGCAAGGGCGGCGTGGGCAAGTCGACGGTGTCGGCGAACCTGGCGCTGGCGCTGCAGGCCGAAGGTGCGAAGGTCGGCGTGTTGGATGCGGACATCTACGGTCCCAGCCAGCCGACCATGCTCGGCGTGCACGGCAAGCCGGCCTCGCCGGACGGCAAGAGCATCATCCCGATGCAGGCGCACGGCATGCCGGTGATGTCGATCGGTTTCCTGGTCGAGGAAGACACGCCGATGATCTGGCGCGGGCCGATGGTGACCCAGGCGATGATGCAGTTGCTCACCGACACGCGCTGGGAACAGCTCGATTACCTGATCGTCGACCTGCCGCCGGGTACCGGCGACATCCAGCTGACGCTGTCGCAGAAGGTGCCGGTGGCCGGCGCGGTGATCGTCACCACGCCGCAGGACATCGCCCTGCTCGACGCGCGCAAGGCGCTGAAGATGTTCGAGAAGGTCGAGGTGCCTGTGCTTGGCGTGGTGGAGAACATGGCCACGCATGTCTGCTCGAACTGCGGCCATGAGGAAAACATCTTCGGCGAAGGCGGCGGCGAGCGCATGGCGACGCAATACGGTGCTGCCTATCTGGGCTCGCTGCCGCTGGACATCCGCATCCGCGAACAGGCCGACGGCGGCAATCCCACGGTGGCCGCGATGCCCGATTCCGACCTCGCCGCGCGCTATCGCGAGATTGCGCGCAATGCCGCCGGCCGCCTCTCGCGGCAGCCGCGCAACAAGTCGCTCGGCCTGGGCAAGATCGTGGTGCAGGGGGCGCCGGCTGCATGACGGCATCGCCACGGCGCGTGCTGTGCCTGTCCGGCAGCCTGCGCCGGGCGTCGTCGAATACCGCGGCGCTGCAGGCTGCTCGACAACTGGCCCCGGAAACACTGGAACTGGTGTTGCATGACGGGCTTGGCGCGTTGCCGCTGTTCAACCCCGATGACGACGTGGAGCCGTTGCCGCCTTCGGTGCTCGCGCTGCGCGAGGCGGTCGGGCGCGCCGACGCGCTGCTGATCGCCTGTCCCGAATACGCCCACGGCGTGCCGGGCGTGTTCAAGAACCTGCTCGACTGGCTGGTCGGCAGCCTGGAGTTTCCCGGCAAGCCGGTGCTGCTGCTGAATACCGCGGCGCGCGGCTCGCATCACGCGCAGGAGGCGTTGGCCGAGATCCTGCGCACCATGTCGGCCGAACTGCTGACGACACGATCGCTCCCGGTGGCGCTGCCCGGTGCGGGTTGCATGCCGGAGCAGATACTGGCCAGCGCCGAACGTTGTGCCGAACTGCGCGCAGCGCTGGCCTGCCTGGCGACCGAGCTGGCGTGACGTTCGCGCATCACGCCCACGCCTTGCGCGCCGCCAGCGTCACCCACAAGGTCACCATCAGCACCGCGATCAGCGGCCACGGCAACATCGCAGCGCCGGCACTTTTCAGCACCGCGCCACCCAGGGCGCCGCCGCCGGCGATGGCCAGGTTCCAACCCACCACCACCAGCGACTGCCCCAGATCGATCTGCTCGCCCGCGCGGCGCGCCACCGCGGTCTGCACCAGCGCCGACACGCCACCGAAACCCAGCCCCCACAGCGCCACCGCGGCCACCAGCACCGCCTGCGATCGCGGCAGCACCGCCATCGCCACCATCGCCAACAGGAACAGCGCCATGCCGGCGGCCATCAAGGCGCGCATCCAGCGGTCGATCAAGGCACCCGTCACCATCATGCTGACCACCGAGGTGGCGCC
Organism: uncultured Gammaproteobacteria bacterium; assembly: GCA_963828675.1. GTDB lineage: Bacteria > Pseudomonadota > Gammaproteobacteria > Xanthomonadales > Rhodanobacteraceae > Rhodanobacter. The sequence continues at coordinate 652,688 of CAWHFQ010000002.1, read as the reverse complement.
AAACAGCAGCAACAGCCGATCGAGCACGGCCTGCGAACCGGACAGCGCGGTGAATGGCGCGATATAGGTGTACAGCGTGTTCTGCGCCAGTACGGCCAGCAGCATCACCGCATACACCGCCAGCAGCCCCGGCCGTTTCAGTACATCGCGCAAGCGGCCGCTCTGCTGTTGCGGCACGCCGGGCACCCGCGGCAGCATGAGGCGCCCGCCGGGCACCAGCGCCAGGCTGAGCAGCGACATCAGCCCGAACACCCAACGCCAGCCGATGTGCTGCGCCAGCCAGGTGCCGGCCGGAATGCCAAGCGTCATGGCCAGCGGAATGCCCACCATCACGATGGAAATGGCGCGGCCCTGCTGCTGCGGCGCCACCATGCGGCTGGCGTAGCCGGCCACCAGCGCCCACAACAGGCCCGCGGCCACGCCATCGATGAAGCGTGCGGCCAGCATCAATGCGTACGAGTCGCTCCACACCATCACGCTGTTGGCCAGTGAGAAACCCAGCATGCTCGCCATCAGCAAGGGGCGTCGCGGCAGGTGGCTGGTGAGCTTGACCATGGGGATGGCCGTGAGCAGCGAGCCCAGCGCGTAGACCGTGGTGAGCTGGCCCACCAGCGATTCGCTGATGCCAAGGTCACCGCTGATCGAGGGCAGCAGTCCGGCGGCGATGCATTCGGTGAGCACGGTGATGAAGGTGGCGCAGGCCAGTGCCAGCAGGCCGAGCATCGGCAGGCGTTCGCCGGCGGTTTCACCGGCAGCGCGAGGCAGGGCGTCTTCGGCAGAGCTCACGATCGCTGCTCCCGTTTGGATGCCGTGAGGCGGGCGAAGCTCGAGGTCGTGGGCATCAGGTGGCTCCGTTCGTTGAGGGGAAGCCACAAGATAGATAACGCGCATGCGCGGAAAAAGAAGGGTAGAGTTCGTGGCTTTCCGGACTTGGAGTTCCGCAATCATGAAAGCCGTGGACAGCCTGGGGAGCCTGCAAACCTTTGTGCAGGTGGCGGACAGCCTGAGTTTTGCCGCCACGGCGCGAACGCAGGGCGTCTCCGCCTCGGCGGTGGGCAAGGCCATCGCGCGGCTGGAGCAGCAACTGGACGTGCGCCTGTTCCATCGCAGCACGCGCAGCGTGGCACTTACCGCCGAAGGACAATTGTTCCTGGCACGCTGCCGCCGTGCGCTGGACGAGCTTGAGCAGGCCGAGGACGAGCTGTGCAGCCGCTCTGCCGAGCCGCGCGGCAACTTGCGCGTGGCCTTGCCGCTGGCCAGCGGCCTGGTGCTGTCGGTGCTGTCCGATTTTGCGCAGGCCTATCCGCAAATCCGCCTCGACCTGGATTTCGACGACCGCCTGGTGAACGTGGTGGAGGAGGGCTTCGACGTGGTCCTGCGGGTGGGCGAGCCCGCCGATTCGCGCCTGAGTGCACGGCGCGTGGGCGGCTTTCGGCGACGACTGGTGGCTGCACCGGCCTATCTGGCGCGCAAGGGCGTGCCGCGCACGCCGGCCGACCTGGTTGACCACGACTGCCTGCACTACCGCTACCCCACCAGCGGCAGGATGGAGGCCTGGCCGTTGCCGCCGGACACCGAGATCCCGGTCAGCATGGTGTGCAACGACATGGATGCCCGCGTGTGTTTCGCGGTACGTGGGCGCGGCATCACCTACCTGCCCGAGCACATGGTGAGCGCCGAGCTGGCCGCGAATGAACTGGTGCCGGTGCTGGAGGAGTACGCCAACGTTCGCGGCAGCTTCCATCTGTTGTGGCCGTCGGGGCGGCACATGCTGCCGAAGCTGCGCGCGTTCGTGGATTTCGTGGGGGATCGGTTGCTGGCGGAAACCGGCAAGTCGAAAGCCGCAGCGTCCCGGCCTCGCGCGTCCCGCGTACGCACCAGGCGCACATGAGCGACTCGGTAACGCGCTGCGACTGGCGACCTCGGGGCCGATCCGCTATTTTGCCGCATTCTCCTCCCGCATCGACGCCGGGCGGATCACGCAAGTCACGGGAGTCCGAGTGAGCATCAAACCCGACAAATGGATCCGCCGCATGGCCGAGAGCCAAGGCATGATCGAGCCGTTCGAGCCGGGCCAGGTCAAGCTGCGCGACGGCAACAAGCTGATCTCCTACGGCACCTCCAGCTACGGCTACGACGTGCGCTGCGCGCGCGAGTTCAAGATCTTCACCAACATCAACTCGACCATCGTCGATCCGAAGATCGTTCGACCCGACCAGCTTCGTCGACATCGAGGCGGACGTGTGCATCATCCCGCCGAATTCCTTCGCGCTGGCGCGCACGGTCGAGTACTTCCGCATCCCGCGCAAGGTGCTCACCATCTGCCTGGGCAAGAGCACCTACGCGCGCTGCGGCATCATCGTCAACGTGACGCCGCTGGAGCCGGAGTGGGAGGGCCACGTGACGCTGGAGTTCTCCAACACCACCCCGCTGCCCGCCAAGATCTACGCCAACGAGGGCGTGGCGCAGATGCTGTTCCTCGAATCCGACGAGGAGTGCGAGACCAGCTACAAGGACCGCGGCGGCAAGTACCAGGGCCAGCAAGGCGTGACCCTGCCGCGCACCTGAGCCGCCGGCTGAATGGCCACCATCTCGACCGTTGCCGCCGTGCCATGGCGGGTTACACTTCCCGGTTCAACCGATTGATTGCAAGGAGACCCGCATGATCCGTTTTTCCACACTGTTGAGGCGCGCGACGGCCGCGATCATGCTGGGCAGTCTGCTGGCGCTGGCCGGTTGCCATCTCGGCGGCACCAGGGGCGAGGAGGTCAGCACGGCCTCGATGAAGGGGCAGTTCGACGTCGTCATCAAGGCCTACAAGCAGGGCCAGTTCCTGGTCGATGGCGCGGTGTTGTCGGCGATCGACACGGGCAGCCATTTCGCCTACCTGAAGGATCAGGGCAAGCTGCCCAAGACGGTATTGCTGGAGCGCAGCGATGATTCGAAGATCCGCAAGCAGCACCTGCAATACATGGCGCGCATGCAGATCGACTACGGTTTCAAGGTGTACTACGACGACAAGGGCACGCTGAAGCAGATCAATCCGCAGGACACCAAGGCGCGCACGCTGGAAGACCACCATGATCGGGTGAAGGCGCCGGATGCCCCGCCGATCGATCACAGCGGCGGCAACGGTTACTAGGCCGACACCGAACAATGACATGAGAGGCCCGCGGAGCGATTCCGCGGGCCTCTTGCATGCGGGGTGCGCGACTCCCGTGTTTTCAGTCGAGCGTGCCGGCGCCGAGCTTGCGGTCGACCGTGGTGCCGGTCGCCGCGCGCAGTGCGACCTTCAGCCCGCGCACCACCTCGGCCTGCGCCATGCTGGCAGCGCCATGCCGGCGCGCCGCCTGTTCCGGCAGGAAGGGGATATGGATGAAGCCGGCGCGCACGCCGCGCCGTTTCGCGGCGAGGTGCAACATGGCGTAGGCGACGTGATTGCACACATAGGTGCCGGCGCTGTTTGATATTTCCGCGGGCAGGCCTTGCGCCCGCAGCGCGGCCAGCATCGCCTTGATCGGCAGCGTGCTGAAGTAGGCGGCCGGCGCATCGGCGATGACCGGCTCGTCCACCGGTTGCGCACCGGCGTTGTCGGGGATGCGCGCATCCTGCAGGTTGATCGCCACCCGCTCGATCGACAGCTGGTGGCGGCCGCCGGCCTGGCCGACGCCAAGCAGGATCGCGGGACCGGTTTCGCGCACGGCCGCCTTCAGCATGCGCAGCGAGGCGGCGAAGTCGGTCGGCAACCGGCGTGCCACGACGAGATGTCCGCCGATGCGGCTGCCGTGCAGCGTGCGCACGGCTTCCCACGATGGATTGACGGGCTCGCCGGCGAACGGATCGAAACCGGTCAGCAGGATGCGTGGCAGGGCTGCGCTCATGGCCTGGCTTGCCTCAATGATGAAAACGGAACACCAGCAGCCACATCATCACGAAGGTGGCGGCCAGAATCCACAGTGCGCTCCATACCTGTGCGCGGATGACGCCGTAGGGCGAACGCAGTTCCAGCAGGGCCGCGGGCACCAGGTTGTAGTCGGCCGCCATCGGCGTCAGCAAGGTGCCGCAGTAGCCGCACAACATGCCCATCGCACCGAGGATCGCCGGGTCGGCGCCATGCTGGCGGATCAGCAGCGGCAGGCCGATGCCGGCCATCATCACCGGGAACGCGGCGAACGCGTTGCCCATGATGATGGTGAACAGCACCATGCCCAGCGCGAACGTGATCAGGCACGCCAGCGCGCTGCCGGTGGGCAGCCAGGTCGTGGCCAGCGCGGCGATCGCCGCGCCGACGCCGCTGCGCGTGAACACCTCGCCGAGCGCTGCCAGCAGCAACGGCAACAGCGCCGCCCAGCCGATCGCGTCGAGCAGCCGGCGGCCTTCGCCCAGGCCCGCATGCACCGGTGCGCGCGCCACGCGCGCGGCGGCGAACAGCGCGATCACGCAGGCCAGTGCCAGCCCGGTCAGGGTCATCTGCGCGGTGGCGAACAGGTGATGGCCACCGATCGCCAGGTACGCACCAAACAGCGCCACCAGCAAGGTCACCAGCGGAATCAGCAGCGCGGGCACGAGCAGTCGGTGGCCGAGCGCGATTGCCGAGCGCAGGCGCTCGGCGGCGCTGTTGTCCTCGACATGGGCGTGGCGGCGAAGGTGCGGGGCGAGCAGCGCCAGCACGATCACACCGACGCCGGCCAGTTGTGCCGGCAGCGGATGGCCGGCGGCCCGTTGCTGCAGCACAAGATCGCCGGCGCCGAACAGCGCCCCCAGCACGATCCAGAACGCGGCGTGCCAGACATGCCGCTCGCGCAGGTTGCGCACGCCGGTGTAGAGCAGGAACGCGGCGATCAGCCAGTAGGCGTATTCGATGCGCAGCATGCTCAGGTCGCCGATTCGATGCTTGCGACGGCGGCGCGGCGCTGCAGGCGGCGCTGGTACAACCAGATCCGTGCCGACTGGATGACGAAGGCCGCGATTGCCGTGGGCAACGCCCACAATGCGATCGACAGCGGGCTCAGTTCGATGCCGTGCTGGCTGTAGAAACCCTGGATCAGCAACACCGCGCCGAGCGCGATGAAGACGTCCTCGCCGAAGAAGCGACCGATGTTGTCGGTGGCCGCGGCGACGGCGCGCAGGTCGTCGCGATCGGCGTCGTCGAGGCCGGGCAGGATCTTCGCCACCGCTGCCTCGCCCATCGGCGCCAGCAGCGGCCGCACCGTCTGGGCATGGCCCGCCACGCCGGTCAGTCCGAGCGTTGCCAGCACTTGGCGCAGCAGCAGGTAGCCGATCAGCAGCCGGGCCAGGGTCAGTCCCTTCAGGCGTGCCATCCAGCGTTGCGCGTGTTCGCGCAGGCCGGCGTGCTCCAGCAGGCCGATGGCCGGCAGGGTCAGCACGAACAGCATCAGCATGCGGCTGGAGACGAAACTCTCGCCGAGCAGGGCGAGCAGGTCCGGCACCGTCAGGCCGGCCAGCAGGCCGCTGGCGATCGCCGCGGTGACCACCACCAGCACCGGATTGAAGCGCAGCACGAAGCCGACCACGATCACCGCGATACCGAGCAGGGGCCAGTAGTTCATGCGAGGGTTCCATGGCGTCGGGAGGTGGGCATCATGCGGGCTCCGGCGCGGCGATGCGCATGCCGGCGGCTTCAAGCCCGGCGCGAACGCGGCGCGCCAGTTCCGCCGCGTGCGCGCCATCGCCGTGCAGGCACAGCGTGTCGACCTGCACCGGCACTTTGTGGCCGTCCAGCGTGATCGCCTCGCCGTCGCGGGCAAGGCCGAGCGCCTGGGCGGTTGCCAGTTCGATATCGTCGATCACCGCCCCCGGCTCGCGGCGCGGCTGCAACGAGCCGTCGGCACGATAGCGGCGATCGACGAAGCCCTCCGCCACCACATTCAGGCCGAGCGCGCTGCCAGCCGCGATCAGGGCCGAGCCGGCCAGCCCGAACAGCCGCAGCCGCGGATTGAAATCGCGCACGGCCCGGGCTATCGCGTTGGCCAGCGCGGCGTCGCGCGCGGCCATGTTGTACAGCGCACCATGAGGTTTCACGTGGGTCAGCCGGGTGCCCACGGCCCGCGTGAATGCGTGCAGCGCACCGATCTGGTACAGCGTCAGCGCATGCACTTCGGCGGGCGTCATGCTGAACTCGCGGCGGCCGAACCCCTGCAGGTCGGGCAGCGAAACATGCGCGCCGATCGCCACGCCGTGCGCGATCGCCCGCGCGACGGTGTGCCGCATGATGTCCGGATCGCCGGCATGGAACCCGCAGGCGATGTTGGCCGAGCTGAGCTGGGCCAGCAGCGCATCGTCCTCGCCCATGCGCCAGACACCGAACGATTCGCCGAGGTCGCCGTTGAGGTCGATGTGGTTCATGAACGGTCCAATGGAGTGTGTTCCTGCCGGAGGCCCTTCAACCGGCCGCGTGTCAGCCTGCCTTGAATCGGCTCGATGTCCTGCAGGCGTTGCGCAATCGTCTCGATCAGCCGCGCCAGTCGTTGCTGGCGCGCGGCCAGACGGCCCAGTGCTTCGTCCATGCTGCAGTCGCGAAAGCATACGCTGTCGCCCGGACGGCGTTGTGCCAGTCGCGGCAGGTCCACCGCGGCGAGCTGGCCGATCCGCGGGTAACCGCCGGTGACCGGTGCCTCGGCCATCAGTGCGATCGGCTGGCCTGACGGTGGCAATTGCAGGGTGCCGGGCAGGGCGGCCTCGGAGATCATCTCGAACGGCGCCTGCAAGTGCAGCGTATGGCCGTCCATACGGCTGGCCGTCCGATTGCTCTGAAGGCTGATCACGAAGCTCCCGCTGTAGAGCAGCCGGCGCGAAGCGGCGTCCAGTTGCGCGTCATGGCTGCCGCGCAGCAGTGCCAGCGGCTGGGGGGTGAAATCGAACCAGGGTTGCGGGTCCAGGCTCCAGTCCAGCACATGCAGCTTGTTCGACTGCGCGAGGTCGACCAGTGGCTCGGCCGTGCCGAGCGGCAACACGTCGCCGGCGCGCAGGGGGCGGCCGTGCTCATGACCGATCCGCGCATGCAGGTCGCTGCTCCGGCTGCCCAGCAGCGGCGCCACCGCAAAGCCGCCGCGAACGGCAAGGTAGCTGCGGCAACCCGCGCTCATCCCACCGAGCCGCAGCACGCTGCCGGCCGGCAACAGGCAGGTGGTCCACATCGGCAAAGCCTGCTCGTCGACGGTGGCCGTCATCGGCGCACCGGTCAGCGCGATCACGGCGGGCTGGTCGAAGCGCAGGCTCGGGCCGATCATGGTGCACTCGATCGCCGCCTCGCCGTGGCTGTTGCCGACCAGTGCATTGGCCAGTTGCCATGCCGGGCCATCCATGGCGCCGGCCCGCCCCACGCCGAGAGCCTGGTAGCCGAACCGTCCGGCATCCTGCAGGCTGCTCGACAGGCCGGGCTTGATGATCTCGACGCTCATGCGGTGGGGTCTGCCGTCAGCTGCAGGAAACGATCTTCGTCGATCGCATGGAAACGCACATGGTCGCCCGGCGCCAGTCGCGACGGGTTGCCGGAGGCGATGTCGAACAGGCGCAGCGGTGTGCGCCCGATCAGTTGCCAGCCGCCGGGCAATTCATCCGGGTAGATGCCGGTCTGGTTGCCGCCGATCGCCACGCTGCCCGCCGGCACACGCTGACGCGGGTCGCTGCGCCGCGGTACCGCCAGTTGCGGATCCAGGCCGAGCAGGTAGGGAAAGCCGGGGGCGAAGCCGAGCATTGCCACGCGGTAGTCGGCTGCCGCGTGCAGTGTTGTCACCGCCTGTGCATCCAGCCCGCACAGCGCTGCCACTTCCGCCAGATCGGGGCCGTAGTCGCCGCCATAGCACACCGGGATCAGCAGTTCTCGTGGCGCGGCGGAGTGCGTATCGGCCTCGGTCAGTGCCGCACTGGCGGCGACCTGTACCCGCCAGTGCGGCAACTGGCCATCGCCAGTGCTCCAGCCCAGCGGATCGAAGCGCAACAGCAGGCTGGCGTAGGCCGGCACGCATTCCAGTTGCGGCAGGCGGTGGCGCAGACAGGCGGCCGCGGCCTGGACCCGGGCATTGATGTCGAGGTCGATGCGGTTGCCGAAGCGCAGCAGCAATGCGTCCTCCGCCAGCGCTTCGAATTCGATGTCGGGCGTCATGGCGGCGTCGCTGCCAGCGTCTGGCGCAGCGCGTCGAGCCTCGCGGGGAGTTCGGCATTCGCATACGGCTGCGCGCGGCCGTGTCCCCACACGGGCCCGGGCCAGGCCGCGTCGCCGACACGGCGCGCCACGAGATGCACGTGCAACTGGCGCACGACATTGCCCAGCGCGCCGAGATTGAGTTTGTCGCACGGGGCGATGGCGCGCAGCGCGGCGCTCGCGCGATTCACTTCCTGCCAGAGCGCGGCCTGTCCGGCGATGTCCAGGTCGGTGATCTCGACCAGGCCCGGGCGACGCGGCACCAGTACCAGCCACGGGTAGCGCGCATCGTTCATCAGGCGCACCTCGCACAGCGGCAGTGAAGCGACCGCGCAGGTGTCGGCAGCCAGCTGCGCGTCGAGCGTGAAGTCGGCTTCGCTCATGCGTCGGCCAGATGCTGCTCGAAGAACGCCAGCGTGCGCTGCATGGCCAGTTGTGCACTGGCCGGGTCGTACTGCGCACCGACATCGCGGTTGAAGCCGTGGCCGGCCGGATAGGTGAAGACGTCCATCTGCGGCATCGCCTCGCGATGCTTCGCCACCATCTCCGGCGGGATGTTCGGATCCTTTTCGCCGAAATGGAACATCACCGGCGCCTTCGGTACTTCGTGCAGGAACGGCAGGTTGCGCGCGCCGTAGTAGCTCACCGACGGCAGCCCCAGTCGCAGCGCGGACAACAGCGCCACCGTGCCGCCCCAGCAGTAGCCGACCGTGCCGATCCGGCCGGCGGACGAGATCGCCTCGGCCGCGCTGGCGACATCCTCCACCGCGCGGTCCAGCCCGAGTTCCGTGATCAGCTGTTTGCCTTTGGCGTAGCCGGCCGGGTCGTAACCCAGCTCCACACCGCTTTCCAGGTGGTCGAAGAACGCCGGCGCGATGGCCGTATAGCCGTGTTCGGCGAAGCGGTCGACCACGCTGCGCATGTGCGCATTGACCCCGAAGATCTCCTGGATCACCACGATGCCGCCTTTCGGTTTGCCCGCGGGACGGGCCAGATACGCGCCGATGCACTGTGTGCGGGTGGTGGGGAGGTTCATTTGCTGGCCCATCGGCGTGCTCCTGCTGAACAAGGGGTGATTCTAGGCAGTGTGGGGAATGGCGAACAGGGGCGGCGAACAGGGTTCCCGACGCGGCACCGTTCCATTCTCCCTGTCGCGTATAATCCACTGTTTCCCCGCGCGTTTTCACGGTAATCCAAGCCCATGTCCCAGCCCGCCCACAAGATCGGTTTCGTCAGCCTCGGCTGCCCCAAGGCGCTGGTCGATTCCGAGCGCATCCTGACCCAGCTCAAGGTCGAGGGTTACCAGATCGTACCCAGCTACGGCGAGGCCGACGCCGTGGTGGTGAACACGTGCGGCTTCATCGACGCGGCGGTGCAGGAGTCACTGGATTCGATCGGCGAAGCGCTCAACGAGAACGGCAAGGTGATCGTCACCGGCTGCCTCGGCAAGCGCGAGGCGTTGATCCGCGAGGCGTATCCGGACGTGCTGTCGATCAGCGGTCCGCAGGACTACGCCAGCGTGATGACTGCGGTACACACCGCGCTGCCGCCGCAGCGCAACCCGTTCCTCGACATCGTGCCGGACACCGGGGTCAAGTTGACTCCGAAGCACTACGCCTACCTGAAGATTTCCGAAGGCTGCAATCACCGCTGCAGCTTCTGCATCATCCCCTCGATGCGCGGCAATCTCGTCTCGCGCCCGGTCGACGAGGTGCTGATCGAAGCGGAGAAACTGGTCAGGGGGGGCGTCAAGGAGCTCCTGGTGATCTCGCAGGACACCAGCGCCTACGGTGTCGACGTGAAATACGCCGAACACGAATGGCACGGCAAGTCGTACCGCACGCGCATGACCGAGCTGTGCGAAGGCCTGTCGGAGCTGGGCGTGTGGGTGCGCCTGCACTACGTCTATCCGTACCCGCACGTGGACGAGATCATGCCGCTGATGGCGGCCGGCAAGATCCTGCCGTACCTGGACATCCCGTTCCAGCACGCCAGTCCGCGCATCCTGAAACTGATGAAGCGTCCCGGCAACATCGACAAGACGCTGGAGCGCATCCAGAACTGGCGCAAGCTGGTACCGAACCTGACCATCCGCAGCACCTTCATCGTCGGCTTTCCCGGCGAGACCGATGCCGAGTTCGAGGAGCTGCTGGACTTCCTGCGCGAAGCCGAGCTCGATCGCGTCGGTGCATTCGCCTATTCGCCGGTGGATGGTGCGAAGGCGAACGAGCTGCCCGATCCGGTTTCCGAAGAGTTGAAAGAAGATCGGCTGGAACGCTTCATGGCCGTGCAGGCGGAAATCTCCGCGGCGAAACTGCAGCGCAGGATCGGCAGCACGATGACCGTGCTGGTCGACGAGGCGAATGCCGATGGTGCGGTCGCGCGTTCGGCCGCCGACGCACCCGAGATCGACGGCAGCGTGCTGATCGCTGACGGCCACGCGCTGAAGCCCGGCCAGTTCGTCGAGGTGCTGATCGAAGCCGCCAGCGAGCACGACCTGCACGCGCGGCTGGCCCACCCCAAGCTCAAGATCGTGTAAGACCGTGCGCTATGTCGCGCCGGCCCGCGGCACGGTCGACCCGCAGGTGTTCGACCGGCTGCCGCTGGCGGCATGGCAGGGCCATGCCGACCTGCTGCAAGGACCGGACTGGCCCACGATCGAAGCACTCAACACGCTGTGGCCGGCCACGACGTCCATGCGCTTCGTGGCACAGGACGCCGACCTGCTCGCCGACGGCCTGCACTACGAGCAACGCATCGCCGAACACGGCCGGATCGCCACCCGCGAGAGCAACTGGCACGACCTGCTCAACGCGCTGGTGTGGCTGCGGTATCCGGCGCTGAAGCAGGCATTGAACCTGCGCCAGATGGCCGAGATCGCGCGCATGGGTCCGAAGCAGCGCTCGCGCGCCCAATACGCGATGACCCACTTCGACGAGGGCGGCGTCATCGTGGTCATGCGCGATCCGGCGCTGCTGCGCTTGTGGGACGCTCACGACTGGTACGCCTTGTTCTGGCAGCATCGGCAGGCGTGGCTGGATGGTTCGATCCGGTGCGAGCTGTTCGGGCATGCGTTGCTGGAACTTGCGTTGAATCCGGACAAGTTGCTGGTAGGCAAGGCCGTGGCGTTCCTGTCCACCGGCGACGCGGACATCCGGCACGCCGACGCGCACTGCGCCGGGCTGATCGCCACCGGCGCGCTGCTGCACGACCCGCTGGAACTGCGCCCGCTTCCGCTGTCGGGCATCCCGGGCTGGCATCCCGCGAACGCCGACGAAGCATTCCATCGCACCACCATCTGCTATCAGCCGAAACGTGCCGGGAGACGCTATCCGCCTGCGTCGGTGCTGTCATCGTCATCGGGTTGAGCCAGGCAGGCGCGTTCAGCTGCCGAGCACGTCGCGGATGGTCTTGCGTGCACGCCGGCCCACTTGCAGTTCCGTGCCGCTGTGTGTGGTGAGAAGGAGTTGTCCGTTTGGCCCGCTCGCCACCCGCGCAACGGCATCGATGTTGACCAGGGTCGAGCGATGTACGCGCACGAAGCGCGAGCGTGACAACGCCGATTCCAGTCGCCCCATGCGGTCCCGCATGAGATAGCCGCGCTCGGCGGTATGTGCCTGCACATAGTCGCCGTCGGCAGAGAACCATTCCACCTGTGCCAACGCCAGACGCAGGCGCCCGCTGCCGAACTCCACCCATATGTGTTCGACAGGGTTGCCGCAGGCTTGTGCATGCACGGCCTGCAGCGCGTCTTCCAGGGCAGCGATGCGCTGTTCGCTGTTGCGGCTGCGCTGCTGCACGCGGACGCGCTCGATCGCTTGCGCGAGTCGCTCGGGGGCAACTGGCTTGAGCAGATAGTCGGCTGCCTGCACGTCGAAGGCGCGCGTGGCGTAGTGCGGGTACGCGGTGACGAAGATCACCGCCGGCGCGACGGCGGGGCACAGGCGCGTTGCCAGTTCGATCCCGGCCATCACCGGCATCTCGATGTCCAGCAGCAGCACGTCGACATCGACGCTGGCCAGCACGTCCAGCGCCTGCAGGCCGTTTGTCGCGGTGCCGACAATGTCGACCTCGGGCAACTCCTGCAACATCCGTTGCAGCGCGCGCCTTGCCGGTGCCTCGTCGTCGACGATCAGGGCGCGAAGGGCTCCATTCATGCGTCTTCACCGAAGTGGATGTGCGCGATGAAGCCGCCCTCGGCGCGCGCCTGCAACCGCAGCCTGGCCGCATCGCCGTACAACAGGTGGAGACGCCGCGCGACGTTGGCCAGGCCGACACCGTGGACGGGCTCTGTCGCGCCATCGCTGCCGCCGCCGTCGTCTTCCACGGTGAGTGTCCAGCCGTCGCTCGTCGCAGCCGCGCCAAGCCGGATGATCACCGTATCCACCGCGCCGGCCAGGCCGTGCTTGATGCAGTTCTCGACCAGCGGCTGCAGGATCAGGTAGGGCACCTGGCGATCGAGCAGCCCTGCGGGAATCGACTCCTGCAACTCCAGGCGGTCGCCGAAGCGGGCCAGCTCGATTTCCAGGTAGTGGTGCACAGCTTCCAGTTCCTGCGCCAGCGGGACCAGCGTGGGCGCGTCGTTGTCGATCGAATGGCGCAGGAAGGCGGACAGTGCCAGCAGGCTTTGTCGGGCGCGCGCGTTGTCGTTGTCCAGAACCAGCGCATAAACCGTGTTCAGCGCGTTGAACAGGAAGTGCGGATTGATTTGCTGCAGGAGCAGGCGGTGCCGGGCATCGATGGCTTCGGCGCTTGCCTGCGCCAGGCGTACCTCGCGCTCACGGCGCTGCGCGTCGGAATCCAGCGCGAAGTACAGCAGTGCCCAGGCGGTGAACACCCACAGCACCAGCATCGCCACATCCGGGATATGCACCCAGTGCGCCGGCCCCCAGCGCGGCACGACCAGATACATCACCACTTCGTTGGCCAGCGCGTAGAACACGCTCGCCACGATCACGCCAAGTACGGCGCACGTACCGATGCGCCATGCGCCGCGGCCACGCAGGCGGCCCAGCAGGCGTGCCAGCGCGAGACTCAACAGCGCACCGAGCAGACACAGGGCCAGGCGCCGGATGGCCCGGTCCAGCACAAACGGCACCGGTTCGACCAGCGCGTCCGCGGTCCACGCCACGAGGGCCACCATCCACAGGGCGGCGGTGGCCAGCAGCAGCGTGCGTGGTCGATGGTTGGTCATGCGATCAGAGTGCGACAGCCCATCGGCGAGGGCAAGACCACTCACCGTGCGTTCGTGACCGTTTGCCGAAAACCGTTTGACCACCGGCGCCTGCATTTGCAATTTCGACAGCTCACTCTTGCTGACGGGATGACACATGCGACTGAAGTGGTGGATCGGAATGCTTGCGTTGTTTGCGCTGCAGCCGGTACTTGCGGCCGGGCACGCACAATCCATCACGGCGCTGCGCATCACGCAGCCTGTCGTCCTGGACGGTCGGCTGGATGAGCCGATGTGGGCCAGGGCATCGCCCATCGACAGGTTCTACGAAACCTATCCCGGCTACCTGCTGCCGGCGCCGGAACGCACGGCGGTGCATTTCCTGTACGACGACGACTATCTCTACGTCGGTATCCGGCTGTGGCTGAAACAGCCAGAAGCATTACGCACGCCCTTCGTGCGTCGCGACAAGGTCAACTCCACCCACGACTACGTGCAGATCTACCTGGACCCGCAGGGCTCGCGACGCGGGTCCTACCTGTTCCGGACCAACGCGCGCGGCACCCGCACGGATGGCTACCAGAACGAGGCGCAGGAAACCGAAACACTCGATCCCGACTACGACTGGGATGTGGTGTCGCACATCGACAGCGAGGGATGGTCGGCGGAGATGCGCATCCCGCTGTCGACCCTGCGCATTTCGCGCAGCGGTACCCAGCGCTGGGCCGTGATCGTCACCCGCGGGGTGCCGCGCGACCAGAACACGCAGATGGCCAGCGCGCCGTTCCCGCACGATTCGAACTGCTTCCTGTGTTACGCCGGCACGGTAGCGTTTCCCGATCTGCGGCCCAGGTCGGAGCACCTGATCGTCACCCCGGGCCTGACCACGACGCGTCGCCGCGACAGCGGCAGCTTCGGCCACACCGACGATGTCGGGATCGAACCCAGCCTGGATGCCAAGTGGCTGCCGCGCGAAGGCGCGGCGCTGGATCTCACGGTGAACCCGGACTTCTCCCAGGTCGAAGCCGATTCGGCGCAACTGACGGCCAACCAGCGCTTTGCACTGGACCTGCCGGAGAAGCGTCCGTTCTTCCGCGAGGGCGCCGATCTGGTGACCACGGCGATCCCGGCCGTGTACACGCGCAGCATCGCGGCACCGGACTACGGCGTGCGCTACACGCAGCGCTCGGCGGGCCTGGAATACACCACCTTCGCTGCGCGCGATGGCGGCCGGCCGGCGATCATCGAGCCGGGCTTTCTCGGCTCCGCATCGGGCCTGCCTGATTTCGATTCCGATGACGCCTTCGCACGCCTGCGTGACACGCTGGGTCAGGGCGACATCGGCGCACTGGCCGCGATCAGGCGCAACCGCGATGGCAGCCGCAACGTCGTCGGCGGCGCCGACGCCACCTGGTCCAGCGACAGCGATCGCGTGACCGGCCAGTTGCTCGATTCCGCCACGCGCAACCCGAACCGCCCCGACCTGCTGCCAACCTGGCGCGGCCAGTCGCTGCACGGCACCGCCACGTTGCTGCAGTGGGATCACAGCACCGACAACGTGTGGTCGCTGCGCTACGAGCGTTACGGAACGGGCTTTCGCAGCTGGCTGGGTTACGTGCCGCGCGTGGGCTACCAGTTGCTGCACGGCGAGTACTACCGGCCGTTCTACTCGACTGCCCGGTGGATCAACACGATCGAGCCGTATGTTTCGGCAGATCGCCTGCGCGGTATCGGCAGCGTTCGCGGGAACGAATCCGATGTGGCGCCGGGATTGGTGCTGGCCGGCTACAAGGGATTCGCTGCCGACGTTTCATGGCATCCCCGGGCGACCGTGCTCGACAGCAGCGGCCGCGAACGATCTACGAGGTATGCAGCCTGGCAGTTGAGCGCCAGCCCCGGCCGATGGATTCCGCTGGTTGCCTTCACCGGCCAGCGCGGACACATCGTCGACTACGCCAGCGGCGATGTCGTGCCCGGCCGCACGATCGGATGGCGCGTGATGGCGCGTCCGCTGGATCGACTCGAACTGGAAGTGCAATACGATCGCGACACGCTTCTCGGCATCGCCGGCGAGCCGCGCCGCCTGACCGAAACCGCCGCGCAGTTCTTCGGCACCTGGCATTTCTCCGCGCGATTCTTCGCCCTGCTTACCTGGCAACGCTACGCCAGCTCGCGCAATGCTCCCGACGCGAGCCACTTTCGCCGAAGCGCGGCGAGTCTCCAGTTCAACTGGAATGTTTCGCGGGACCTGCAGCTCTACTGGGGCCTGCGCTCGGGTGACGAACGCACGAGGCAGCCGGACACGCACGGCCGCGGCACGGAAGTCTATTTGAAGGCGGCGTATGCGTTTCGTCGGTAGGGTCGACTCCATGTCCGCACGGCTGCCGTGATGACGTCGGCGGGGGGCGCCAGGAACGGAGTGACTGGTGGCAGGTACGCCGGAGATGTTTTCGCGCGATAGTGGAAACACCTCGCCGCCGGTGCGGATCAACCTGCCGGCGCGTGTCCCCCAACTAGAGATGCAACGATGATCCGGTTTCTTCTGGCGATGCTGCTCGTGTGCTTGTCGGTGCCGGCCAGCGCCTCGACATGGCGTCAATCGTTCGACCTGCAAGTGCCTCGGGCACCGATGGCGGTGACGGTCGATGGACACCGACAACTGGTCTACGAACTGCACGTGACGAACTACGCCGGCGTCGGCCTGCTGCCCTCGAAACTGGACGTGCTGGATGCGGATGCGACGGGAAAGCCGTTGGCTTCCTGGGCCGGCCCCGCGCTGCTGGCCCGCATGGCGATCGCCGGTACCGACAAGTCGCCGGGTGCCGAGGGGCTGGCCGCCGGCATGCAGGCGGTGATCTACGTTGAGGTGGTGCTGCCTGCCGATGCGCAGGTGCCACGTAGGCTGACCCACCGGCTGGCGTATCGGACCGTCTCGCACGAGGGTGAACCTGGCGAGGTCGCGGGCGGCGCGTTTGCGGTCGATCGGCTCGCGCCGGTGAGCCTTGCGCCGCCCCTGCGCGGCGGGCCGTGGGTCGCCATCTACGACGCGTCGGTGCCACGTGGACATCGCCGGGTGATGTTCGCGCTGGATGGACGGGCGCGAATCCCCGCGCGCTTCGCGATCGACTGGTTCAAGCTGGACAAGCGTGGGCAACACGCGCGCGGCAACGCGCAGGTGGTAAAGAATTGGCTCGGTTATGGCGAGGACGTGCTGGCAGTGGCCGATGCCGAGGTGGTCGCCACGCGCAATGACTATCCAGAGAGCCGCACGTTGAAGAACCCGCGGCATCCGCTGGGCGAGGGCAGCGGCAATTTCGTGTCGCTCGCGCTGGGCGATGGCCGCTACGCGCATTACGAGCATCTGCAACCCGGCAGCGTTCGCGTGCATGTCGGCGAGCACGTGCATCGCGGCCAGGTCATCGGCGCGCTCGGTTTCAGCGGCGACTCGACCGGCCCGCACCTGCATTTTCATGTCAGTGACGGCGCCGCTCCGCTGGCCGGCGAAGGGCTGCCGTTCGTCATCGCCGGCTATGAAACGCTCGGCGAGTACCCGGATCTGGACGATTTCGACGCAGGCAAACCGTGGTGCGCCTTGCCTGCGCAAACCGTGCGTGGTCGACATGAGGAAATGCCCGCACCAAGCACCGTCGTGGATTTCCCGGGATTTTAGGTGGTTGGTATCCGGGCTGATCGATCAGCCATAGTCCACCGCAATCACCGCGAACTCGGCCGGCCCGGCCGGCAACTCGGCGGCGAACTCGTCGTCGACGCTTTTCTTCAGCACGGCTCGCGCCAGCGGCGAGTCGATGCTGATCCAGCCGAGCTTGGCGTCGGTCTCGTCGGGGCCGACGATGCGATAGCGGACGACTTCGCCGGTGTCGACGTTTTCCAGTTCGATGCGGGCGCCGAAGAACACCTTGTGGCGATCGGCGGGTGCGCCTTCGGCCACCTTGAGCGCCGGGATGCGCTTGCTCAGGTAACGGGCGCGGCGGTCGATTTCGCCGAGCTGCTTCTTGCGGTAGATGTATTCGGCGTTTTCCGAGCGGTCGCCTTCGGCGGCGGCAGCGGCGAGCGCCTTGACCACGTCCGGACGCAGCACGTGCCAGAGGTGATCGAGTTCGGCCTTGAGCCGCTCGAAACCTTCGCGGGTGATGATCGCGGTGGAGCCGGGGGAGGGCGGGCGCCAGCGGCTCATGCGGGGCTGGCCAGCTGCTGTCGCTGTGCGTCGATCTCCAGGCGCAACGGATGATCCGGCCATGCCGCGGCCAGCCGATCCAGCAAGGCCATGGCTTCGGCGCGCTGATCGGCATGCGCGCCGAGTTGGCGCGCCGCCAGCAAACCGTAATGCGGTGCCTGCGGGTCGCGTGGCCAATGCGCGAGGTAGCCGCGGCACAGATGGATCGCGAGGCGGCCCATCCCCATGCGCGCCGCCAGGTCGGCGAGCGCGCCGCAGGTTTGCGGATCGTCCGGGACAAAACCGGCGTCGATGCCGCAGCATTCCTGCAGCACGCCAAGTGCGCGGCGCGACTCGCCCTGGGCGATCAGCGCGGCGATCCAGATCTGGCCGTGGATCAGCAGGTCGTCGCGCAGACCCTGCCGCTGCAGCAGCTCGCGATAGTACTGATGCATCGACGGCGGGGCAGTGCGCTCCTGCAGGCGGGCAGCCAATTGCCGCAGGGCGGCCAGCGGATCGTCGACGGCGAGCTGACGCGCCTCGTCGATCAGGTGGCTGTCGCCATCCTGACCCGAGGCCCCGGCCAGTTCCGGCGCTTCGGGAACCATGCCGAAGCGTTCGTGCCGCTGGTGGATCATCGCGCCCATCAGATGGAAAGCCAGCACGATCAGGTAGGTGTAGGCGAAGGCAAACAGCGGCAACGCCAGCAGGCGTGGCAGGAATGCCGTGGCGACCGAGGCCAGCACGATCAGCACGCCGAGCAGCAGGTTGATGGCCACGGGAATCAGATAGGCCGCGCCGAAACCGCCGATCACGCGCGCCCAGTTCCACGGATTGAGCGCCAGGGCCAGGTTGCCGTCGAACGCCAGCGACATGTCGATCGCCGGCAACACCAGCGCGGACAGGATCAGCACTGGCCACAGCAGGTGCGGGAAGAACACGATCGCGAGCACGCACAGCGCCACCACCAGCAAGTGGATCGCGGTGAGCGCCCAGCCGCTGGTGCTGCTGCCGTCGCTGCCGACATCGGGCGGATTGGCGTAGCCGTTGGCGGTGTGCTGCATGCACTCGGCGGCATAGCGCCACGTCGCGGCCCACACCAGTGCGCTGGCCAGCGCACCGATGTAGCCCGGCAACAGGCCGACGTAGTGGATCAGCGCGAGCACCACGCAGGTGGGCAGGGCGGCGCCACGCAAGGGATAGCCGAAGCCGGCCTGCAGGCGTTGCCTGAACGGTGTATCGACGGCGACGGTTTCAACGCGTGGCATCTTCGGCAGCTCTCACTCAGCGCTTGCCGCCGAAGATGCCGCCGAGCACGCCGCGCAGGATCTGCCGGCCGAGCTGGCTGCCGGCGGTGCGGACCATCTGCTTGCCCATGGTTTCGATCATGCCCTGGCGGCGCTTGGTGCCGAACAGCGCGTCGTGCACGGCACCGCCCCAGCCGGCGTCGGTGTCCTTGACGCTGCCCTTGGCGGGCGCGTCGGCGGCGACGGTGGCGGCATCGGCGGCCTTGTCGCTGGCCCGTTTGGCCAGCATCTCGGCGGCGGATTCGCGATTGACGGCGGTATCGTATTTCGAGCCGACCGGCGAGCGCTGGCGGATGGTGCTGCGTTCGGCATCGGTGATCGCGCCGATGCGGCAGCACGGCGTGGTTACCAGTACTTGTTCGACCGGTGTGGGCACGCCGCCGTTGGCGAGCGTGGAGGCGAGCGCCTCGCCCACGGCGAGCTTGGTGATGGCTTCCGTGACGTCGAGTTTCGGGTTGGCGACGAAGGTTTCCGCCGCCGCCCTGACTGCTTTCTGATCGCGTGGCGTGAATGCCCGCAGCGCATGCTGGATGCGGTTGCCGAGCTGGCCGAGGATCACACCGGGCACGTCGTCGGGATTCTGCGAGCAGAAGTACACGCCGACGCCCTTGGAGCGGATCAATCGCACGACCTGCTCGACCCGCTGCAGCAAGGCCGGCGAAGCATCGTCGAACAGCAGGTGCGCCTCGTCGAAGAAGAACACCATCTTCGGCTGGTCGAGATCGCCCACTTCGGGCAGTTGCTCGAACAGTTCGGACAGCAGCCACAGCAGAAAGGTGGAATACAGCCGCGGCTTCAGGATCAGCTGGTCGGCGGCGAGCACGTTGATGATGCCGCGACCGCTCATGTCCTGGCGCATCAGGTCGGCCAGTTCCAGCGCCGGTTCGCCGAAGAACTGGTCGGCGCCGTCGCTTTCGAGTTTCAGGATCGCGCGCTGGATCGCCGCGATGCTTTGCGTGCTGATCAGACCATATTGGGTCGAGATGGCCTTCGCGTTTTCGGCGGCATAGGTGAGCAGCGCGCGCAGGTCGGCGAGATCCAGCAGCAGCCAGCCCTGGTCGTCGGCGGCCTTGAAGATCACCTCCAGCACGCCCTCCTGGGTGTCGTTCAGTTCCAGCACGCGACCGAGCAGCGTAGGTCCCATTTCGCTGATGGTGGCGCGCACGGGATGCCCGAGCTTGCCGTAGATGTCCCAGAACACCACCGGGTTGGCCTGCGGTTTCCAGTCGGCGAGCTGGAGCTTGGCCAGACGCGCCTTCAGCTTGTCGCCCGGTTCGCCGGCGGCCATCGCCAGGCCTGCCAGGTCGCCCTTGGCGTCGGCCAGGAAGCACGGTACGCCGAGTTTCGAGAATCCTTCGGCCAGCACCATCAGCGAGACGGATTTGCCGGTGCCGGTGGCGCCGGCGATCATGCCGTGGCGATTGCCGTAATGCGGATCGAGATTGACGCTGGCGCTGTCGTTGCGGCCGATCAAAATGTCAGTCATGGCGTTCCGTCCCTTGGTAGTCGAGCGATTGTAGCCAGACGCCGGCGACGCGCGTCATGCCGCTGTCGCGTTGAGTCGGGCTGCCGCGCCAGCTATGGTGGGTCTTTTTCCCAGGTGAAGTTCGTGATGGTGTTGTGTTCCTCGATTCGTTCCATGTGGCTGGCGCCGCTCACTGTGGCGTTCGCCCTGCTCGGTGCCTGCACCACCGGCGGTGGCACCCGGCAGTCGGCGTCGGTGAATGCCCTTTACAGCCAGTTGGACGAGGCCGGCAAAAACTACGAGACCGCCTTGCAGCAGTCGCGTGAAGGCGACTTGCAGGCGTCCCAACTGACGTTGACCCGTTCACTGGACGAGCTGAAGAAGGCGGCAGCACTCTGCGGCAGCACGGAAGGTTGCGATCCGCAACGCTTCTTCTCGGTGTTCGACCACATGCTGCGCTTGAAGGACGGCGATTTCGGCGGCGACCAGGATTTGAACGGCGACGTCGATGCATCGCAGGCGGCGCTGGCCGCCGGCAAGGCCGGTGCAGCCAGCCTGCCGCAGGCACAACGCAGCGTGACCTTGCTGCACGGGCAGAAGCTGTCCCAGCTGATCGCAATGAACGGGCCGGTCAAGGCCGCGCTGGAAATGTGGCTGACCCAGTGGCGGCCGCAGTTGATGAATGCGTACGTCAACTACGAACACCTGCGGTTCGAAATGTGGCCGCAGTACGAAAAGGCAGACCTGCCCGAAGCGCTGCTGTTCGGCATGCTGGCGAAGGAGTCCGGCGGCAAGGTGCATGCGGTGTCGCGTTCGGGCGCGGCAGGGCCGCTGCAGTTCATGTATGCCACCGGCATGCGGTTTGGCCTGGGCACCGACAACGGCTTTGACACGCGCTTCGATCCGGGTGCATCGGCCCGCGCCAATGCCGAATACCTCAACGAGCAGCTGCGCAAGTTCAACGACAACCTCGAGCTCACCATCGGCGCATACAACACCGGCGAGGGGCGCATGGGCCGGCTGGTCGGCGACGACACCGCGGTGAGTTTCTACGATCCGCGCATTTACGACACGCTTCCCCAGGAAACCCGCGACTACGTGCCGTCGGTGCTGGCGGCGGCGTGGTTGTTCCAGCATCCGGAGAGCTACAACCTGCATTTCCCGAAGATCGACGGCGCGCCAGGCTCGATCGTCCTGAAGCGGCCGGCGTCGTTGTCCGAGCTGACCGTCTGCCTGGGTTCGGCCGGCGGCATGGACGACGGCTGGTTCCGCACCTTGCGCAATCTCAACCCGAAGCTGGACCCGCAGGTGACCCAGCCGGCCGGTGCACGGCTGGCGTTGCCGAAGAATCTCGAGGGTGCCTACGCGTCGCGTTGCGTCGATGGTCCCTGGCCGATCCTGGCCGGCGACCTGCATCACGCCGTGGTTCCGGTGGTGGTCCCGCCCGTCGCGCCACCGGTGGCGGCGAAGGCGAGTCGCTACAAGGTGCGCCGTGGCGATTCGCTGATCAGCATCGTGCGCAAGCTGCATTGCTCAAGCGTGCAGGAAGTGGCCCAGATGAATGGCCTCAGGCATCATCGGATCCGTGCCGGGCAGGTGTTGAAGTTGCCGGCGTGTCACTGACTTTGGCGAGATGATGTTGCGGAAAGAAAGATCCCGGCCGGGGCCGGGATCGGGTGCAGCCGACGCCTGATTTCGCCGTGGCCGCTAGGGCGAGTAGTTGCCCAGCACGCGCAGGTCCCTGAACGTGGTGCCGGCGTGCACAAGGACGTAGTAGGTGCCCGGCTGCGGCGTGCCGATCACCACCGACTCGTTGTTGCCGATGCGGACGGACTGGTAATCGTGGCTGGTGGTGGTGGGCGCCTGGCCGCGGCTGACATACAGCGACACGTCACCCATGCCGCCGAAGCTGCGCAGGCTCAGGTTGTGCGCGCCGGCCGGCACCTCCAGCGAGAACAGCATCTCGTCGTCCTTGGCTCCGTACAGGTTGCCGACCGGCACCCCGTTGACCAGCGGCGTGGTCTGTTCGCCGGGGTCATTTCCCAGCGCCAGGTTGATGGCGCCGGCGGCGTTGACGATGCCCGGGCCGATCGGCATTCCGGTCGGCGGCACGATCGGGAAGGGACGCACGCTGTCGACCAGGAAGCCCTTGACCTGTGCTGGCGTCGGCGCGGCCAGGCCGGCGGTCTGCATGGCGTCGAGGATCAAGGCCACCGTGGCGCTCACGTGTGGCGTTGCCTGCGAGGTGCCGGCCATGCCGCCGAAATACACGTAACCGTTGCCGACATCGTCCATCGGCGTGGTATCGCCGCTGTTGACCAGCGACCAGACGAAGCCGTCGTCGCGCGGATCGGCCCCGTTGCATGAACCGATGCTGTCGGGCACGTGGTCATCCGGGCAGATGCCGCCGCCAGGTGCAGCGAGGGCGACGGAGGTGCCGTAATTGGAGTACTGCGCCTTGCCGCCATCGATGCCGGTAGCCCCGACCGCGATCACACCGGGACAACTGGCCGGCTGGAAGTTCTCGCTGTCGCTGCCGTCGTTGCCTGCTGCCACCACCACGGTGGCTCCCAGATCGTTGGCCTGCTTGATCGCCGTGGCGAACGCCGAATCCGCATAACAATGGCCGCCGCCGCCGAGGCTCATGCTGATCACCCGGGCGGGGTGCTGGTTGTCGGGTACGCCGTCGACGTGGCCACCGGCGGCCCAGACGATGCCGTCGGCGATGTCCGAGGTCGGGCCGCCGCAGTGGCCGAGCACGCGCACCGGCAGCACCTTCGCCATGCCTGCCATGCCGGCGAGTGCGACGCCGTTGTTGGTGAGCGCGGCGATGGTGCCGGAGACGTGGGTGCCGTGCCAGCTGCTGTGCTCCGCGGGTGCGCCGCTGCCGCACTCGTCGGCGACGGTCCAGTCGCCAGTGTCCCAGCCTCCGGCGGCACGGCCGTCGGAGGCACGGCCGGAATAGTCCTTCGAATTGAGGAAGTCATAGCCGGCGTCGCCAAGCGAATAATCGATGTCCGCGTTGCGGGTCAGGCCGGTGTCGAGCACGGCCACGGTGACGCCCGTACCGTCGGCGAGCTGCCAGGCGGCCGGTGCGTTGACACCGCCGATGGGGTTGAAGAAATCCCACTGGTATTGCTGGTACTTCGAGTCGTCCGGCGGGTCCTGCGGAAAGGCGGCCGGCTGCGTCGCCGACTTCACGCGCAGCGCCGATGTGCGGACGCTCCGGATCGGATGCATGACCGCGTCGGGCTCGACGAACTGCACGGCCGGATCGCTGGCGATCTGGCGCATCAGGATCGCCGCCTCGGTGGAGCTGAGCTTGCGCGTGGTCTGCATCACATCGGCGCCGATGGCGAGCTGGCGCCGCCAGGTCACCCCCAGCGTCGGCATCGCCTTTCCGGGCACGCTGCGCGTCGATCGGGCCAGCCCGCTGCGGGCAATCGCCACGCCCACGTTCTGCAGCGCGGCGGCGTGATCGGCCCGCTCGACGCTGCCGGGGCGGTAGGTGACGATGAAACGATCGTAAGCTGGCCCCTGCTTGCAGGCTCGAGGTCGTGAAGCGTGCGTTGGCGACCGGAGCGCTGGTGGCTGCATTGACACTGGCGGACATCGCCAGCGCCAGTGCCGCGCTCAGTACGCCGATGCGCAGGACCCGACGGTATTCGTTCATGAGTTGCTCCCCATCATTCTTGCGTTGGATTGAAAGGCCGGATTGCCCGTGAATAACTCTGGTGGACATCACCAGCTGAAGCCGCCGCCGATACCGACGCTGCTCTCGCTGCCCGAGACCGAGGCGCCGACCGACACGCTGGCGTGGTTGCGGCTGAACGCGCGCTGGTAGCCGACCGAAAGCGCCGACTCGCCGCCATAGCTGCCTGCGCCGACGCCGATGCGGTTGGCACCGGCCAGGCCGGACGTGTTCGCCGTCATCTGCGCCATCGCCGTGCCCATGGCACCGACGCGATCCAGCCGCTGGTTGACGGTGTGGAACTGGTCGCTGACCTGGCTGCGGAACGAGTCGAAGTCGGTGTTGCTGACGGCGTCGCCGAACTTCTGGTCGGCATATTTCCTGGCGCTGTCGAGCGTGGTCTTGTCGCCGGCATCGGCGTACGACTCGGCGCTGGCGAGTGCTTCATCGACCTGGCTGACGTTGGCGGCGTCGCTTGTCGCCGTGCCCTTGGCTACGTTGGTGACTCGTCGGGGGCTGCCGGTGCCTGCCGCCGATATCACGGCGGTCGGGGCCACGCTCGCCGATGCGGAAGTCGTCGAAACGGCGGCGGTGGCCGCTGTGATGTCGGCCGGTGAATGGGACGACTTCGCTGCCGTCGTGCTGGCGACGCGATCGGCAGCGCCGTTCTCCGCTGCGCTTCCTTGCTGCTCCAGCGAGCCCACTCGCTGGTCGAGCGCATCTATGCTTCCCAGCGCCCCGCTGACGGCGCCATCAAGCGCGCCCAGCGCATCGCCGACATTGAAATAGCTGCTGCCCTGGATGCTGAAATTCGGCGGACCGATCAACCCGTTCGAGCCCATCGACACGCCACCGCCGATGGTCGCCGCCAGCGACTGGAACTGCTCGACGTTGATCGCTTCGCCGGCGTGCATGCCTGCATGCACATTGGCCAGCGTGGTGCCGTTGGCTCCCGCGAGGCTGATGCGGCTTTTGTCGCTGCCGCTGTCGTAGGTCACGGCAGCCATGGCATCGCCGTTGCCGTCGACGAGGCCGGTTTCCCTGAGTTGCGCGAGGTTGACCGCATCGGTGTCCTCGGTGCCGGCGGCGACGTGGGTGATCTGGCGGTCGATTTCGGCAATCGGCGTGGGCAGCGAACCATCATGCGTGCGCGCCGGCGAGCCGACCGAGACCGTGTCGGGACGATCGGCGTACGAGCCGGCGCCCAGCGCCACCGAGTTCTCCGCGCCCGGCGCCACTTCGCTGTTGGTGCCAAGCGCGAGGCTGCCGGTGGGGAAGGCGATGGCGTTCCAGCCGAGCGCCACGCTCTGGTCGCCGCCAGCCGCCGAAATGCCACCGAGCGCGAGACTGCCGTCGCCGCCGCTGGTGGCCATTTCGCCCAGTGCCACGCTGCGCGCGGCACTGGCCCTCGCGTTGGCGCCGATGGCCACGCCGAGCACTTCATAGGCACGCGACTGGCTACCGATCGCCACGCTGCGATCGCCACGCGCGGTACTCGCCGCGCCTAACGCCACCGCGCCGTCGGCGCTGGCCTCGGAGGTCATGCCGACCGCGACGGCGGCATAGTCCGTGGCATGCGCGGCGGTGCCGATCGCCGTGCTTTCCTTGCCGCTGGCTTCGGTCGACCAGATCTCGTGCTCCCAGGTGGTGCCGTTGATCACTTCCATCTGGCCGCCGATCGCCACGCCGCTCTGGCCGCTGGCCTGGCTGCCGACGCCGTAGGCGGTGCTCCACTTCGCACCGGCGACGCTGCCGTAGCCAGTCGCGGTGGACAGGTCGCCCAGGGCGAACGCGCCGCTGCCGAACGCCGAGGCGCCGGTACCCATCGCGAAGGCACCCGAACCCACCGCGGTGCCGTCATCGCCCAGTGCCTGCGCGTCGTCGCTGCCGTCGCCGAGTCCGTTGGCGGCGAGGTAGTGGCTGGCGCTGCCGACGCTGTCGGAGAGTGCGTTCAGTTGTGCCAGATTGACCGCGTCGGTCGCTTCGGTGCCGGCGGCGAGGTGGGTGATCTGGCGGTCGAGCGCGGCGACATTCTCTCCCCAGGCACCGTCGTGCGTGCGTGCCGGAGTACCGACGGACACGGTATTTGGCCGGTCGGCATAAGACCATGCACCGAGGGCGACCGAGTTCTCCGCCCCGGGGGCTACTTCGCTGGTGGCACCCAGGGCGAGACCGTTGGCCGGGAAGGCGATGCTGTTGCGACCCAGGGCGACGCTGTGAAAGCCGCCAGCGGCGGCAAGATTGCCGACGGCGACGCCGGCGTCGGCCTGGTCGCCGACCGAGGCCGAGGCGCCGATGGCCACGCCGCGGGCGGCGTTGGCATGGGCGCCGCTGCCGATCGCCACGCTGACCGCCTGATGGGCGCGCGAGTTCAGGCCGATCGCGATGTCGTCATCGTCGGTCGCCCAGGACCCTGCTCCCAGCGCAAGCGAGTGTTCCCCGTCCGCCACTGCCGAGACACCGAGGGCGGCCGCACCATCGTTGCTGGCCTGGGCGGCTGCGCCCAGCGCAATGCTCTCCTTGCCCGACGCGGAGGTGGAATAGGTTTCCCATTGGCCGGTTTCCATGTTGAAGACGGCCAGCTGACTGCCGATGGCGAGCGCGCTCTGGCCGCCGGCCTGGCTGCCGACGCCGTAGGCCGCGCTCCCCTGGCCATCGGCCACGCTGCCGTAGCCTGTGGCCGTGGAAAAATCGGCGAGAGCCGTTGCACCACTGCCAAGGGCAGTCGCGCCTTCGCCCAGCGCAAAGCTCGCGGACCCCATGGCAGTGGCGCTACCGCCCACCGCCTGCGCGTCATCGGTGCCGTCGCCGAGACCATTGGCCGCGAGATAATGCCGCGCGTTGCCGACGCTGTTGGAGAGTGCATTCAACTGCGCGACATTGACGGCATCCGTGTCCTCGGTGCCGGCGGTGACGTGGGTGATCTGGCGGGTCTCGGGGAAGCCATCCACATTTTCACCCGCCCCGACCGACACCGTGTCGGCACGCTCGGCCACCGAGCCGGTACCGATGGCGACACTTTGTTCGGCCAGTGCGTGGGCGTAGTAGCCGAGCGCGGTAGCGCCCTCGGCGCCGGCGAAAGCGCCGCCACCCATCGCACTGGAGCGGCGCGCCCAGGCGCCTGCCGATTCGCCGACTGCGGTGGCACTGACACCGTCGGCCGCGCTGTTCCAGCCGACCGCAGTCGCCTGGATTCCCATGGCGCGTGCGGCGTTGCCGAACGCCGAGGCGAAGTCGCCGCTGGCCGACGTCGGCACATGCCCGAGCCCGCGGCCGGCGGGCCGGCTGCCGCCCACCGCGGTACTCTGGATGCCGGTGGCCTGCGCCGATTCACCGACCGCGAGGCTGCTCGGACCCTCCGCATTCGCCCGCGAACCGACTGCGGTGGCCCACAGGCTGGAGGCCGACGCCGCCGTGCCGAGGGCGGTGCTGAGTTCGCCGCCGGCCTGGGCGCCCGCACCAAAGGCAGCGGAGGCACCGCCGCTGGCCGCAGTGGTGCCGGCAAGATCGACATACTGATGGGTTTCCGTGTCCAGGTACGAATAGTCCAGTTGCCCACCGACAGCCGTGGCCGAAGCCGACGATGCCGCCGCGCTGGCACCGATCGCCGTGGCACTCTGGCCGCTGGCGTCACTGCCGGCGCCGTAGGCCACGCCCCACTTTGCATCGGCCGTGCTGCCGTAACCGCCGGCGGTGGATTGCTCGCCGAGTGCGAAGGCGCCGCTGCCGATCGCCGAGGCGCCATTGCCCAGGGCGAAGGCGGTGCTGCCGAGCGCGGTCGCGTCGTCGCCGTCCGCCTCGGCGCTGGCGCCGAGGGCCGTGCTGCGCGCGCCGGATGCGATGCTGGTGGTGCCTATGGAAGTGCTGCTGGTACCGGACGCGTCGCTGCGCGCGCCGGCCGCCAGGCTGTAGTCGCCTTCGGCCCCCGCACCGGGACCGAACGCCGCCGCACCCAGACCGCCGGCGTAGGTGCGATAAGTGAGGCCGTCATAAGTCAGCAGGCCGCCGACCGCAACACTGCCGTCGCCGATGGCCTGACTGTAAACGCCTTCGGCGAGACTGCTTTTGCCTTCGGCCAGCGCGTTCCAGCCGATCGCATTGCTCAGGTCGCCAGCCGCCTGGGCACCGGCGCCGACGGCGACGCTGTTTTCGCCCTGTGCCTTGGACCGCGTGCCCAGGGCTGTACCCTGGTAGCCACTGGCGTGCGAGGCGCCGCCCACTGCTGTGCTGAATTCCCCTTCGGAAATCGCCTCGTCGCCAAGCGCGGTGGAATAGCCGCCATCGCTGTGCGCGCCCGGCCCGACGGCCACCGAATGTGCGCCCATCGCCTGTGTGGTCGCCAGACCCAGGAAGGTATCGAACGCGCCACCGATGGCGACGCTGGACTGGCCGCCGGCATGCGCGCGTCCACCCATCGCCACGGCACCGCGATCGGACGCGGTGGCAAATTCGCCGAGGGCGACACTCCATTCGCCATTGGCCGAGGCGCGATGACCGGCGGCGAGCGCGCCATAGACGTCGGCGACGCTGCCCCAGCCCAACGCCGTGGCGTATTGCGCTGCCGCCTGGCTCTGCGCTCCCAGC
Organism: uncultured Gammaproteobacteria bacterium; assembly: GCA_963828675.1. Lineage (GTDB taxonomy): Bacteria > Pseudomonadota > Gammaproteobacteria > Xanthomonadales > Rhodanobacteraceae > Rhodanobacter. The sequence goes on along the minus strand of CAWHFQ010000002.1, from coordinate 624,130 downwards.
GCGGTGGTGGAGGAGTTGCTGGCCAGCGCGCCCTGGCCGATCGCGATCGCGCTGTCGTCGCTGGCGGCGCTGGCGCGACCGATCGCGATGCTGTCGGTACCGCTGGCACGGCTGCCGCTGCCGCTGGCATTGGCATCCTGCCCGGTGGCGCGGGCGTCGTAGCCGGCGGCCACACTGTTGGTGCCGGTGGCCTGGCTCTTGTAGCCGAGTGCCATCGCGTAGTCGCCGGAGGCGAGCGAGCGGTTGCCGAAGGCGGTGGCGTATTCGCCGGTCGCCGCGGCCAGCGTGCCGCAGGCGAACGACGTGGTCGCCGCGGTGGGGCCGGTGCCCGGGGCGAAGGTGCCGCGGCAGACGTCGGCACGGGCGGCCGGCGAAAGCAGCGATGCGGCGATCGCGCAGGCCAGCACGCCGACCCCGCCGAAGGTGGTACGCAAACGCCGGACTGCGCCGGCCGACTTGCTTGCCGACCTGGCCAGTTCCGAGACGACGACCAGCGCGCCCAACGATGCGTTCCAGACCTTGCTGTGGATCTTGTTCATGCGGTTTCCCCGGGAGTTTCGATGGATGAGAAGCCGATGCGGAGAAGCCGGTCGCACGCATCGTGTTCTGTCATCGAACGTAGGGGTCGTGCGTGATCAGGTCACGCGCAGGTACTCGCCATTCCTCACATTTGCTCACCGGCATGGCGGATGGTTAGAGTGGCCGACAGTTACGGTGAGGCACCGAAGGGGGGCGGGCTTTGCGGTCTCGCATGACAAGTGATCGGGGTAAGTGACGATGTGGCAACGGATGTTCGACTGGCTAGGCCGGGTACCGATCGACGATCCGGTGGAAAAGCGCAACGCGGTTTTCCTGCAGGTGCTGATGTTGCTGATGGGTTGCGCGGTGCCGCTGAACTGGCTGTATCTGAAGCTGACCACCGGATTCGCGCTGGCGCCCGGACTGGCGATCGACCGGGCACTGAGTCTGGTGGTCGCGGCCGTGGCCTGGGTCTGCTTCGCGCTGCTGCGCCAGGGCCGTTTCCGCACGGCGATCCAGTGGTTCCTGCTGGCCGAGGTGGGCACGCAACTGGTGTCCTACGGCGCCACCGGCCTGCGCATGCAGATGAGCGATCCGACCACCTCGATCCTGATCGTGGTGCTGGGCGGGATGATGCTGGGCCGGCGCACGTTGTGGCTGATGTTCGCACTGCTGCTGACGATGTTCGCGGTCGGGGCGGTGACGGACGTGATACGCACGGTCGAGCACGGCGAACGGTGGCTGAAGGCGGTCAGTTACACGCCGTCGGTGGTGCTGCGCTATTTCATCATCATCGTCGTCATCGACCGCTGCCTGGCGGCGTTGCGCGAGAGTCTGGACGAGTCGATCAGCCAGGGATGCGCGCTGGTCGAGGCGAATGCGCGCCTGCGCCACGAGATGGGCGAACGCGAACGCGCGCAGGAACAACTGATCCATGCGCAGAAGATGGAGGCGGTGGGTCGTCTCGCCGGTGGCATCGCCCACGATTTCAACCACGTGCTGAGCGTGGTGCTCGGGTACGCCGGACAGCGGCAGCGGTTGGCCGATGCCGGAAACAGTGCGCTGCTGCGCGCCATGGAAGGTATCGACACGGCGGCGCGACGCGGTGCGGCGATCTGCCGGAAACTGCTGGGCTTCAGCCGCCAGGACGTGGCCCATCCGGATGTGTTCGACGTGGCCCAGGCGTTGCGCGAACTCGAACCGATGCTGCGGCAGCTGTTCGACGGTTCGCCGGTGACCATCGGGCTGGACCTGCCCGACAGTTGCATGCCGATCCGCTTCGATCGCGGCCAGTTCGACCTGATGGTGCTCAACATCGCGGCCAACGCGCGCGATGCGATGCCGGCGGGCGGCTGCTTCGACATGCGCGCGGCGCCGCTGCCCGATGGTGGCGTGGAGGTCGCCCTGAGCGACGACGGTTACGGCATGACGACGCAGGTGAGCCGGCGCATCTTCGAACCGTTCTACACCACCAAATCGGCCGAAAGCGGCACCGGGCTCGGGCTGGCCATCGTCCACGAATTGGTCGGTCAGGCTGGCGGGAGCATCGCGGTCGAGAGCGCACCGGAGCGTGGGGCCACGTTTCGCATCCGGTTTCCAGTACCGATCGCCGACGCCGCCATGACCGGACGCGCAGCCTGAGCTTCAACCCATCATCACGTAACCCACGCCATGCAGCGCACGCAGCGGCAAAGCCTCCCGGGTGGCGCTGGCGACCTTGCGCCGCAGTCGGTGGATCAGCGTTTCGAGACGGTGCGGATCGAAGTCGTAGACGTCCGGCGTGAGCGCGGCGATCAGTGTTTCGCGTGACACGGCTTCGCCCGCTTCCGACATCAGCTTGCCGATGACGCAACGCTCGGCCATCGTCAGCGTCACCGCGCCGCCGCCGGGCGCTACCAGACTCCATCCGTTGGAGTGCAACCGCCAGCCCGGTCGCATCTTGTCAGGCGACGCCGGCGCAGCGCTGCTGCCGAGCCGGCGGCCGAGACTGTGCAAGGTGGCAGCCAGCACATCGAGGTTCACCGGTTTGGCCAGATAGGCGTCGGCGCCCATCGACAAGCCATGGACGCGGTCGGCCGCGCCGCCGCGGCCGGTCAGCATGACGATGCCGATCGACGACGAACTGCGCAGGTAGCGGGTGACGGTGAAACCGTCCTGGTCGGGCAGCCCCACATCGAGGACCAGGATGTCGAAGCGAGTTTGCGGCAGCTGCAGATACAACTCCGCCGCGCTGGCCATGGCCGTCACGTCGAAACCCAGATGACGCAAGCCGGGCTGCAGGATCTGCTCACGCAGCTCGGTGTCATCTTCCAGCAGCGCAATCGACAGCGAGCGGCACGGCAGGGGAATCGGGGACAGGGCGATGGACATCGGAAGCTACGAACCGGGCAGATGCTCTTCATCCCTGGGGAGGCGGACGATGAGCTGCATCCTTCGCAACTGTGCGGGCAAGACGGGTGCGGCTGCCTGGTTCAGGCAGCGGCCGTGTCATTCATCCAGCTTTCGACGGTGTGGCCGCTGCTGTGGACTTCCTTCAGCTCGCGCAGCAGCTGCATGACTTGCCGATGTTGCGGCTGCAGGCTGGCATGCGGTGAATTCTTGGTTTCGTGATAGACCACCGCCAGCCACAGCGCGATGCCGCGCAGCGCGACCTCGCTGTTGTTCGAGCTGGCCCGTTCGTAGCCCGCGTCGGTGCCCTGGCCCCAGGGCAGGAAACGAGTCTCCGGGGCGGTGCCGTACAGATGGGGAAAGTCGCTGCGCGAAGCCTGGCCGATCTCGCGCAGGGCGAGCAGGCTGAGCCGTTCGCGGTTGCGCCTGGGCAGCGCGCGGATGCTGCGCTCGATATCGCGGAATTGGCGACCCAACTGGCGCGCCCGCATCATCACGAAGAATGGAGTGAGTATTTGCATGAGTCCCCTCGACGCTGGAATGAGCGGCCCTGACGGCACGACAGCAGACGCGAGCGTAGCGGGGCGCTTGGTGAAATTGCGCCTAGGGCGTCACAAAATGACGCGTGACGTCAGTTTTCCGGGAGGAATTCAGCGTTGGCCAAGTCGTTCGCCGACCCGTACCGCTTGCTGTGGCTGCAGCGGGTCGAGCGAGCTGGAGCCGTCGGGCAGCAGCACGATCACGGTGGAACCCATGTTGAAGCGCGCCATCTCGGCGAACCGGTCCAGCGTGATGTTCTGGCCGGCGAACGACTTGCGCCGGATCGACGAGGCGTATGGCGGGATCACCAGTCCGTCCCACACCGTGGCCACCGACGAGACCAGGATCGCGCCGACCATCACCACCACGAACGGTCCGTGCTCGCCATCGAAGTGGCAGACCAGCCGCTCGTTGCGCGCGAACAGCCGCGGAATCGCCGCCACCGCGAACGGCGCCACGCTGAAGATGCGGCCGGGCACGTGCACGGTTTCGCGCAGGGTTCCCTTCAGCGGCATGTGCACCCGGTGGTAATCGCGTGGCGACAGGTAGACGGTGACGAAGCGGCCATGGCGGTAGGGTGCAGCCGCGGCCTCGTCGCCACCGAGCAGTTCGGCGGCGGTGTACTCCTGCCCCTTGGCCTGGAAGATGCGGCCATCGACGATCGTGCCCGCCTGGCTGATGCGGCCGTCGGCGGGTGAGAGCAGGGCGCCTGGATCGGCATCGGCCCGGCGGGCATCAGGTTTCAGCTTGCGCGTGAAGAAGGCATTGAAGTGCTGGTAAGCCAGCGCATCGGGCTGCGCGGCCTCGGCCATGTTCACGTTGTAATTGCGCACGATGGTGCCGATCAGCCAGTTCTTCCACGGCACGAAGGTCCAGCGCGTGGCCCAGTAGACGATGCGCGAAAGGAAGCGGTGCGGCAGGATGTACTGCAGGAATACGTTGAAAGTCATCCGCCCAGTATAGATGTATCCCCATGCCGTTCTTCCCCGGACCTGATCCGGGGAGAACGGATGAGGCGAGTGGCTGCGAGCCAGTCGGCATCGCTCCAAGCCCTATAATGGCCGGCCAATCGCCGCACTCTGGATCGCCGTGACCGCCGAACTCGCCACCATCATCGACTTCATCCGTTATGGCGCCAGTCGCTTCTCCGCGGCCGGGCTGACCTTCGGGCACAGCCACGACAACCCGATCGACGAGGCCACGCATCTGGTGCTCGCCAGCCTGCACCTGCCGCCGGACATTCCGCCGGCGTACGGCGCGGGTCGACTGACCGCGGGTGAGTGCGCGAACGTGCTGGCGCTGATCGAACGCCGCGTCAGCGAGCGCCTGCCGGTGGCCTACCTGGTGGGCGAAACCTGGTTCGCCGGGCTGAAGTTCAAGAGCGACCGCCGCGCGCTGGTGCCACGCTCGCCGATCGCCGAGCTGATCGAGTCGGGCTTCGCGCCGTGGCTGGACGAGCGCCACATCGAGCGCGCACTGGACCTGTGCACCGGTTCGGGCTGCATCGGCATCGCGATGGCCGAGTACAACCCGGACTGGCAGGTCGACATCGTCGACATCAGCGACGAGGCGCTGTCGCTGGCGCGCGAGAACATCGTGTTCCAGCACGTCGAAGGGCGCGTCGAGGCGATCCAGTCCGACCTGTTCGCCGGCGTGCGGGGCCGCAAATACGACCTGATCGTCTCCAACCCGCCGTACGTCACCGAAGACGAATATGCGGCGTTGCCGGGTGAGTACGCACACGAGCCGAAGCTGGGCCTGACCTCCGGCCGCGATGGCCTGGATCTGTGCCTGCGCATGCTCGATGAGGCGGCCGAGCACCTCACCGAGGATGGCCTGCTGATCGTCGAGGTGGGCGAGAGCGAGCACGCGCTGGCCGCGCTGCTGCCGGAGGTTCCGTTCATCTGGATCGAGTTCAAGGTCGGCCAGATGGGCATCTTCGCGCTGGAACGGCGCGATCTGGTCGAGCATGCGGCGGCGATCCGTGCGGCGGCTGCGGCGCGCCGTCCGGCTTGAGCCATGGAACTGGTCACGGCGCGACTGCGGCTTGATGCGCTGCGCCCGCCGGATGCCGAGGCGCTGTTCGCGTATCGCGCCGATCCGGCGGTGGCGCGCTTCCAGGGCTGGTGTCCGGCCGATGTCGCCGACGCACGTGGATTCATCGGCAGGCAATCTTCCGAGGCGGCGCCCGTGGGCTGGTTCCAGCGTGCGATCCGCCTGCGCGATGGAGGCGGCTTGATCGGCGATCTCGGCCTGAACCTGCCCGAAGGCGCCCGGGACCCGGTCGAGTTCGGCGTCAGCATCGCGCCGGCCCATCAGGGCAAGGGCTACGCCAGCGAGGCCGTGCGTGCGGTATTCGATCAGGTGTTCGGCCCGTTCGGCCGGCATCGTATCCACGCTTCGGTCGATCCGCGAAACCTCGCCAGCATGGCGATGCTGCGCGGTCTGGGCATGCGGCAGGAGGCCCATCACCGCGAAAGCCTGTGGCTGCGTGGCGAGCGGGTCGACGACGTGATCTTCGCGATGCTGCAGCAGGAATGGCGGGCAGCCAGGCGCCATCACGGTTAAGCTGTATCGATCATCCAATGGACGTCCAGACTCCGTGTCCAGCAACGCTTTCGGCAAACTCTTCACCGTCACCACCTTCGGCGAAAGCCACGGACCGGCGATCGGCTGCGTGATCGATGGTTGCCCGCCGGGGCTGGCGATCGGCGCGGAGGAATTCCGTGCCGATCTCGATCGCCGTGCCACCGGCAGGAGCCGCTACACCTCGCAGCGGCATGAGGCCGACGAAGTCGAGATCCTCTCCGGAGTCTACGAAGGCAAGACCACCGGCACGCCGATCGCGCTGCTGATCCGCAACACCGACCAGCGCAGCAAGGATTACGGCGACATCGCGCAAACGTTCCGACCCGGTCACGCCGACTACACCTATTGGCAGAAGTACGGCATCCGCGACCCACGCGGTGGAGGACGTTCGTCGGCGCGCGAGACCACCATGCGCGTGGCTGCCGCAGTGATTGCCAAGAAGTGGCTGGCCGAGCGCCACGGCGTGCGCGTGCGTGGTTACCTGGCGCAGATCGGCGAGGTCACGCCGGACGCGTTCGACTGGGAGGCGGTGGAACAAAACCCGTTCTTCTGGCCCGATGCGGCGCAGGTGCCGACGCTGGAGAACTACATCAACGCGCTGCGCAAATCCGGCGACTCGGTCGGCGCACGCGTCAACGTGGTCGCCGATGGCGTGCCGCCAGGCTGGGGTGAGCCGATCTACGGCAAGCTCGACGGCGATCTGGCCAGCGCGCTGATGTCGATCAACGCGGTCAAGGGCGTGGAGATCGGCGACGGTTTTGCCGCGGTCGTCCAGCATGGGAGCGAGCATCGCGACGAAATGAGCATGGACGGCTTTGCGTCCAATCATGCCGGCGGCATCCTTGGCGGCATCAGCAGCGGCCAGCCGGTGAAGGCCTCGATCGTGCTCAAGCCCACTTCGAGCATCCTGATTCCCGGTCGCAGCGTGAATCTCGCCGGCGAACCGGCCGAGGTTGTGACCAAGGGCCGCCACGATCCCTGCGTCGGCATTCGTGCCACCCCGATCGCCGAAGCGATGATGGCGCTGGTGCTGATCGATCACGCGTTGCGTCATCGTGCGCAGTGCGGCGATGTGGGTATGGTCGAGCCGAGGATCCCGTGAGCCGGAGAACATCATGACCGTGTCGTCGAAATCATCCCGTGCTGATTCACCTAGCCTGTCGATGCGGGACGTCCTGAGCGATGCGATTCGCTATTGGGAGCCTCGGCGCATTGCTTACAACGCCGCGCTTGCGCTGGTCGTCGCGGGCTGGGCTATGGTGGCCCGGGGCCATTTTCGCGATGGCCATGACGTCCGGCTTCTGTTGGCTCTGTTCGTTTTGGCGGTGCTTGCCAATGCCTGCTACTGCGCGGCATACATCGTGGATATCCCGATGCAGTATTCATCGTTTCAAGACGCCTGGCGACACAGAAGGTGGGCGCTGTGGCTGGTCGGAACCCTGTTTGCGATGGCGCTGGCGTATTTCTGGATCGCCGACGAAATCGTTCCGGCCCTGGGCCGCTGAGTGGTCGCTTCGGACATGACCATCAAGCCGCGCGTCTGGATTTCCCGCCCCACCTTTCCCGGCGTCATCGCTCGCCTCGACCCGCATTTCGAGGTGACGGCCGAACTGGAAGAACGAAAGTTCAGCCGCGGCGAACTGGCGGCCAGGTTGGCCGGGCAGGATGCCGTGATCGTGGGCTTGAAGGAGCGCATCGGTGCGGCGGAAATCGCCCATGCGACGCGGCTGCGCATCGTCGCCAATCTGGCTGTCGGCTACGACAACCTCGACCTGGATGCGCTGAGCGCAGCCGGCATCGCCGCGTCGAACACCGCCGACGTGCTCAACGAGAGCGTGGCCGACTACGCCTGGGCGTTGATGCTGGGCGTGGCGCGGCGAATGAGCGCGGCCGAACGCTGGTTGCGCGCGGGGCACTGGCATGCCACTGAATTCAAGGCGTGGCTGGGCAGCGACGTGCGCGGACGCACGCTCGGCATTCTCGGCATGGGGCGCATCGGCCAGGCCATTGCGCATCGCGCGGTCGGTTTCGGCATGCCGGTGCTCTATCACAACCGTTCGCCGTTGCCGGAGGCGGACGAGCGCACCTGCAATGCGCGCCATGTCGACAAGCAGCAGTTGTTGCGCGAATCGGATTTCCTGATGTTGGTGCTGCCGTTGACTGCGCAGACGCGCCACGCGATCGGTGCTCCCGAACTGGCACTGATGAAACCGACGGCGATGCTGATCAACGTGGCCCGTGGTGGCATCGTCGACGATGCGGCGCTGGCCGCGGCGTTGCGCGAGCGGCGGCTGGCCGGCGCCGCGCTGGACGTGTTCGAGGGCGAGCCGGCGGTGAATCCCGGCCTGCTCGCACTGGACAACGTCGTGCTCAGCCCGCATATCGCCAGCGCCACGACCGAAACGCGCCGAGCCATGACCTCGGTGGCGGTCGACAATGTGCTGGCCATGTTCGGCCATGGCCCGCACGCCGGGCGTCCACCCAACATCCTCAACCCGAACGTGCTGTGACTGGCACGATCTTCATTCCCGAGCAAACCACTCCATGAGTCAGAAGAGCAGTTACAAAATCGCCATGGTCGGCGCCACCGGCGCGGTCGGCGAAGCATTGCTGGCGATCCTTGCCGAGCGCGATTTTCCGGTCAGCGAACTGGTGCCCCTGGCCAGCGAGCGCTCGGCCGGTGGCAAGGTCACGTTCGCCGGCCAGGAGATCACGGTGCAGTTGCTCGATACCTGTGATTTCGAGGGTGTCGACATCGCATTCTTCTCGGCCGGCGGCTCGGTCAGCCGCGAGCACGCCCCGCGCGCGGCGGCAGCCGGTGCGGTGGTGATCGACAACACTTCGGAGTTCCGCTACCAGGACGACATCCCGCTGGTGATCAGCGAGGTCAATCCTCACGCCATTGCGCAATACACCAACCGCGGCATCATCGCGAACCCGAACTGCTCGACCATGCAGATGCTGGTGGCGCTGGCGCCGATCCACCGGGCGGCGCAGATCGAGCGGATCAACGTGGCCACCTACCAGTCGGTTTCCGGCGCCGGACGTACCGGCATGGAGGAGCTGGGGCGACAGACCGCGGCGCTGCTGAACTTCCAAACCGTGGAGCCGGGCAAGAAATTTCCCGCGCAGATCGCGTTCAATGTGATTCCGCAGATTGACGATTTCCAACCCAATGGCTACACGAAAGAAGAAATGAAGCTGGTGTGGGAAACCCGCAAGATCCTCGAGGACGAGTCGATCCAGGTCAATCCGACCGCGGTGCGCGTGCCGGTGTTCTATGGCCATTCCGAGGCCGTGCACATCGAGACCAGCGAAAAAATCACCGCCGACGAGGCCCGCGAACTGCTGCGGCAGGCGCCGGGCGTGGTGTTGATGGACGAGCGCAAGCCGGGTGGCTACCCGACCCCGGTGGGCGAGGCGGCCGGCAACGATGCGGTGTTCGTCGGGCGTATCCGCGAAGACATCTCGCACGAACGGGGGCTGGATCTGTGGGTGGTTTCGGACAATATCCGCAAGGGAGCTGCGCTGAATGCGGTACAGATCGCCGAATTGCTGATCGAGGGTTATCTCTGACCATGCACCATGCACGACTCTGGGGTTTGATCGCCTTGTTGGCGGTATCCCCCGTTTGGGCCCACGGCGGTCCGGTACCGTACGCGGCCGATCCGGCGTCGACCCGGGCCGCGTTGCCGCAAGCCCGGCAGCGCCTGCAGCAGCATCGCGCGGATGTCGAGAAACTGCAGCAGGCCGTGGCCCGCCAGGAGTCCGATCGCAAGCAGGCCAGCGAGCGCCTGCAGCACCAGGACGAGGCGATCACCGAACTGCGCAAGCAGCTGCAGGCGTTGCGTGCCGAGCCTGCGACCGGGCACCACTGAAGTGCCGCTGCAGTGACCGCTTGTGGAAAGAATGGTTTCCTGCGGCCGCCGGGTACCCAGGGTCCGTGCCGGTGGGCGCTGCGCCCCCATCCAGGACATCCTGCCTGCAAGGCTCCCCGGATTCGCCCGCCACGCACCTTGTCACGGCCGCCCGGCGAAGCCTTCGCCGAGGCAGTCGATTTTTTCGCGGGGTCTGAGAACACACTGCAGCAATGCGCTGCAAGTATTCGCCGCGCCTATTGTTGATTGGCTTGCATATAACTAAAGTGGCACCTCGTTTGGAGCAGTGGCCGCCGCGGCGGCGACACCACGCATGGCGCCAGGATCGTTCGGGGGAACACGTGATGAATCGTTCGTTGAAATTGTCGATGCTGGTCGCTCTGGCATTGGGCAGTAGCCAGGTACTGGCGCTGGACCTTGGCCAGATTCGCGTCAAGTCCGCATTGGGGCAGCCTCTGCTGGCCGAGATTCCGCTGACGCCGGCCAATCCGGCCGAGCTGAAGAATCTCTCCGTGCAGCTCGCTTCCAGTGACGAATTCGCGCGAGCCGGCATCGTTGGCGGACGTACCGCGATCCCGTTGCAATTCAGCGTCGTTGGCGCCGGCAGCGGACATCCGGTGATCCGGATCACCAGCAGCGTGGTGGTGGACAACCCTTACCTCGACCTGTTGATTGCAGTGAACGGCAAAGCCGGCAGGAGCGTGCGTGAATTCGCCATCCTGCTCGATCCGCCCGGCAGCCAGCCAGCAACCGCCCCCGTCGCTTCCGCCGCTCCTTCGCATGCGGCAAGCCGGGCGGCCACGGCAAGGACCGCCACGCCACGACCGGCGGCTGCCGTGTCGCGTCCGGCGGCAACCCGGCCTGAGATCACGAATGGCCAGTACGGTCCGATCCAGCGTGGCCAGACGCTGTCCGGGGTTGCCCAGGCCACGGCACCTGCGGGCGTCGACGTTCGCCAGATGCTGCTGGCGCTGAAGCAGGCCAACCCCGATGCGTTCTATCGCGACAACATCAACGCCTTGAAAACCGGCGCGGTGCTGCGTGTACCGACTGCCGCCGAAGCACAGACGATGACGATTGCCGCGGCAATGGCCGAAGTGCGCCGGGAGAACAGCGACTGGCGCGCCGGGACGCCGGGCAAGCCTGCCGTGGTCGCCGATGCGGCAACGCGCGCTCCGGCTTCGGGCACGCCGGACAGCAGCGCAGGCGACAGCGGCGATCGGCTGGCGCTGGTGCCGGCCAAAGAGGGTCATGGTGCGGGAAGCCAGGGCAACGGCAAGGGCGACAAGTCCGCCGCGGCGCTCCGCCAGGATCTGCTGCGTACGCAGGAAAGCCTCGCCAGCCTGCAGCAGCAAAGCAGCGATTTGAAGACCCGGCTGAAAGACCTGACCGACATCAACAGCAAGAACGAACATCTGCTGTCGCTCAAGGACAGCGAGATCGCCGCCTTGCAGGCCCGGTTGGCTGCAGCGCGCAAGGCCGGCGGTTTGTCCCCGACGCCGGCAAGCAGCGCAATGGCCGCCGCTGCCGCGCCGCTGGCCAATGCCACCAGTCCGGCACCAGCCAAGGTCCAGGCCGGATCCGTCCCGGCAACGACCGGCACCGTCGCTGATGCGAAGGCGGCACCTGCCATGGCGGGGTCGGCTGAAACGGCGGCGACGCAGGCCGCATCCGCCAGCGCAGCGACCACTCCGCCAGCGATCGTTCCAGCCCCGGCTGCGGCGAAGTCGCCCGCGGCCAAGCCCCCGGTCGTCAAGCCAAAACCCGCGACCGCGTTCGAACAACCCTGGTACATGCAGCCCTGGACCTGGGCGGCAGGCGCCGGGGCGATCGTGTTGTTGATCCTGCTGGCCGTGCTCGGTCGTCGACGCAAACCCGCGGCATCGGCTTCGAAGTCGTCGCTGGCCGATCGCTTCGGTTCGGAGCCGTCGGCCGAGCAGGACCTCATCAACGGCACGGACGTCGATCAGGAGGAACTGCTCGACCAGCTGGCCGAGCATCCGGATGACATCGATCTGCACCTGGAGCTGGTCACCCTGTATTACTCGCGTCGCGACGTCGAACATTTCGAGGCCGCTGCCGAGGCAATGCACGCCCACATCACCGATCCGCAGCAGGACGAGTGGCAGGACGTCGTGCACATGGGCGAGGACCTGGTTCCGGCGCACCCCTTGTTCGACCATCATCCCGAACCCGAGTTGCCGACGTACGAGGAAAACGAGGCGCGTCGTGAATTCGACATCGACGACTACGCCGACGACAGTGATGCGCCGACCGTCGTGTCGACCTTGCCGGCGCAGCCGCCGGCGCCGAGGAAGGTCAGCGAGTACAATTTCAATTTCGACCTGAGTACGCACGCCGGCAGTGAAGCGTCTGCCGATCACGCGGCGGCGTCGGACGAGACGGTGGTCGCCCCGCGCACGACGGAAACCTCGACCGAGACTCCGACCGAAGCGACATCGAGCTGGGATTTCGACGCGGCGGAAAACGCCTCGTCGCTGGTCGACCATAATGGCAACCCCGACGAGTTCAACGACGATCCGATCGACACCAAGCTCGATCTGGCCCGTGCCTATCTGGACATGGGCGACGCCGACGGTGCGCGCTCGATGCTGGACGAAGTGATGAAGGAAGGCAGCCAGATGCAACAGGACACCGCGCGGCGTTTGCTGGAAAATCTGCACTGATCCTGCGGTAGTGCCAGTGACTTGACCCGTCGGGCCGGCCATGCCGGCCCGACCTCGTTGCGGGCTGCTAATCTTCAATGTCTTTCCTGCGGCCCCTGCAAACGTCATGCGCATCGCCCTTGGCATCGAATACGACGGCACCGACTTCTTCGGCTGGCAACGGCTGACCGAAGGGCCCAGCGTCCAGGCCAGGCTGGAGCAGGCGTTGTCGAAAGTGGCGGCGCATCCGGTCGAAGTCAGTTGTGCCGGACGCACCGACGCCGGCGTGCACGGGCGTTGCCAGGTGGTGCATTTCGATACCACGGCGAAGCGTGACATGCGCGGATGGATTCTCGGCGCCTGCTCCAATCTGCCCGCCAGCGTGGCGGTACTGTGGGCGCAACCGGTGCTGGAGAGCTTTCATGCGCGCTATGCCGCGCGCAGCCGGCGCTATCGTTATCACATTCTCAACCGTCCGGTGCGTGCGGCGCTGGATGCGCGCTACGTCACCTGGGAACGCCTGCCACTGGACGCGCAGCGGATGCACGCTGCCGCGCAGGCGCTGTCGGGCGAGCATGACTTCAGCGCGTTCCGCGCATTGTCCTGCCAGGCTGCCCACCCGCGCCGCACGGTGCTGGCGGTGAGCGTGCGGCGCGAGGGCGAACAGGTGCTCGTCGACATCGAGGCGAACGCGTTTCTTCATCACATGGTGCGCAACATCGTCGGCTCGCTGCTGCTGATCGGTCGCAGCGAGCAGCCGGTCGAATGGATGGCCGAACTGCTGGCCGGCCGCGACCGGCAGGTCGCCGGGCCGACGGCGCCGGCTTCCGGGCTGACCTTCGTCGGGCCGCGTTACGAGACGCATTGGGGTTTGCCTGCGCAGGTGAGCCAATGACCCGCATCAAGTGCTGCGGCATGACCCGGGTCGACGACGCACTGCTCGCCGCGCGCCTCGGTGCCGATGCGATCGGGCTGGTGTTCACCGCGCGCAGCAGGCGGCAGGTGACGCTGGCCAGGGCACGCGAGATCGTCACGGCGTTGCCGCCGTTCATGGCCACCGTGGCGCTGTTCATGGACGACGACGCGGAATCGGTGCGGCAGGTGCTTGATGAAGTGCGGCCCTCGATGCTGCAGTTCCATGGCAACGAAAACGACGACTGGTGCGCGCAGTTCGGTCATCCATTCCTGAAAGCCATCGCGATGGGCGAGGGTGCGGCGGCCTTGTCGCGCCTGCGCGATTTTCCGCATGCGGCCGGTCTGCTGCTGGACGGCCATGCCGCGGGCGAGGCTGGCGGCAGCGGCAAAGTGTTTGACTGGTCGCTGTTGCCGGACTCGCTGGCGCCACCGGTGATCCTTGCCGGTGGACTGCGCGCGGGCAACGTGGGCGCCGCCGTGCGCGCGGTGCGGCCGTGGGCGGTGGATGTGGCCAGTGGCGTCGAATCGGCTCCGGGAATCAAGGATCCGGACAAGCTGGAGGCCTTCGTTCGTGCCGTGCGCGCGGCCGACCAGGAGTAAACGGATATCCCGGCGATCCCCATCCTCCGGGCTTGCCGCTAAGATGGCCGCTTGCCCGCAGAGCGCACTCTGTGCGCGATGCTTCCTGCTCTGCAAGATGCATCGCGCACGGTGCGTTCCTGCACCCGTATCGAGTGACGACATGAGCACGATCGTGGATTACAACGCCTACCCCGACGCGCACGGCCGCTTTGGCAACTACGGTGGCAGCTATGTCGCCGAGACGCTGATGGCGCCGCTGGCCGAACTTACCGAAGCCTATCTGCGCCTGCGCGACGATCCGGCATTCATCGCCGAGCTCGACCGCGACCTGAAGCATTACGTCGGCAGACCGAGTCCGATCTATCACGCCGAACGGTTGTCGCGGCACGTTGGCGGCGCGCGCATCCTGTTCAAGCGCGAGGACCTGAACCACACCGGCGCGCACAAGATCAACAACACCGTCGGCCAGGCGCTGGTCGCGCGCAACATGGGCAAGACCCGCATCATCGCCGAGACCGGCGCCGGCCAGCACGGCGTGGCCAGCGCCACGGTGGCCGCCCGGCTGGGCCTGAAGTGCGTGGTCTACATGGGCGCGGTCGACATCGAGCGGCAGAAGATCAACGTCTATCGCATGAAGCTGCTCGGCGCGGAAGTCGTGCCGGTGACCTCCGGCTCGAAGACGCTGAAGGATGCACTGAACGAGGCGATGCGCGACTGGGTCACCAACGTCGCCGACACCTTCTACATCATCGGCACGGTTGCAGGCCCGCATCCGTACCCGCTGATGGTGCGCGATTTCAATGCGATCGTGGGGCGCGAGGCGCGTGCGCAGATGCTGGCGCAGTATGGCCGCTTGCCGGATGTTCTGACCGCCTGCGTCGGCGGCGGCTCCAACGCGATCGGCCTGTTCCACGCGTTTCTCAACGACGCCGAGGTGCGCATCGTCGGTGCCGAAGCGGCAGGTGAGGGTATCGCGACCGGTCATCACGCTGCGTCGCTGGCGGCGGGTCGGCCGGGCGTGTTGCATGGCAATCGCACCTACGTGCTGTGCGACGACAACGGCCAGATCACCGAAACGCATTCGATCTCGGCCGGTCTCGATTATCCGGGCGTCGGCCCCGAACATGCGTTCCTCAAGGATGCCGGCCGCGCCGACTACGTCGGTGTGACCGACGACGAGGCGATGGAGGCGTTCCACCTGCTGGCGCGTACCGAAGGCATCCTGGCGGCGCTGGAGTCCAGTCATGCGGTGGCGCAGGCGATCAAGCTGGCGCGCGAGCTCCCGAAGGACGGCATCGTGCTGTGCAACCTCTCCGGTCGCGGCGACAAGGACGTGCACACGATCGCCGCGCGCGAGGGCGTCGAGGTATGAGCCGCATCGACCATCGCTTCGCCGCACTCGAGGCCGCTGGCCGCACCGGCCTGATTCCGTTCGTCACCGCCGGAGATCCGTCGCCGCAGCACATGGTGACGCTGATGCATGCGCTGGTCGACGCCGGTGCCGACCTGATCGAACTGGGCGTGCCGTTTTCCGATCCGATGGCGGATGGCCCGGTGATCCAGCACGCCAGCGAACGGGCGATCGCGAAAGGCGTGGGCCTCGGTAATGTATTGGGCTGGGTGGCGGACTTCCGCCGGCGCGATGCGGAGACGCCGATCGTGCTGATGGGCTACCTCAACCCGATCGAGATCCACGGCTACGCGCGCTTCGCGCGGGAGGCCGTGCAGGCCGGCGTCGATGGCGTGCTGCTGGTGGATTGCCCGCTGGAGGAATCGGCCGTTCTGCAACCGCTGCGCGATGCCGGGCTGCAACAGATCCTGCTTGCCGCGCCGACCACCGAACCCTTGCGTATGGCGCGGTTGTGCGGATCGGCCGAGGGTTTCCTGTATTATGTCTCGTTTGCCGGCATCACCGGGGCGGCACACTTGAGCACCGGCGACATCGCCGCGAGAGTGGCCGATGTCCGGGCCCGCGCGAAGGCGCCGGTGGCGGTCGGTTTCGGCATCCGCGATGCGGCGAGTGCGAAGTCGATTGCCGGTTTCGCCGATGCGGTGGTGATCGGCAGCGCGCTGGTCGAACGGCTGGCCGGGGCGATGGACGCCGAAGACGTGACGGCGCGGGTGCGTGCTTTCCTCACGCCGATCCGCGCCGCGCTCGACGCGCACTGAACAACAACGCTGCCCATGGCGGCGCGCACGAATGGCAGGGTGATGCGATGAACTGGCTGCAGAAAATCATGAACCCGCGCACCCGCCCGCAAAGCACGAACGGCGGCAAGGGCTCGGTGCCCGAAGGCGTATGGGAAAAGTGCGGCGGCTGCGGCACCGTGCTGTACAAGCCGGAGCTGGAACGCAACCTGATGGTTTGCCCCAAGTGCGGCCATCACCACTACATCAGTGCGCGCATGCGCCTGGATGCGCTGCTCGATGAAGGCTCTGCGCAGGAACTGTGGGCCAGCCTGGAACCGACCGATCCGTTGAAATTCCGCGATACCAAGAAGTACCGCGACCGCATCACGGCGACGCAGAAGAAGCTCGGTGAAAAGGATGCGATGGTCGCCACGAGCGGCAAGCTCAAGGGCCGACCGCTGATGGCGGTGGCGTTCGAGTTTGCGTACATGGGTGGCTCGATGGGTTCGGTGGTCGGCGAGAAGTTCGCCCGCGCCGCCGAACGCGCGCTGGCCGACAGGAGCGCGCTGGTGTGCTTCTCCGCCACCGGCGGGGCACGCATGCAGGAGGCGCTGTTCTCGCTGATGCAGATGGCCAAGACCTCGGCCGCGCTGGCGCGTCTGCGCGACGCCGGCGTGCCGTACATCAGCGTGCTGACCAATCCGACCACCGGCGGCGTCTCCGCCAGCCTGGCCATGCTGGGCGACATCAATATCGGCGAGCCGAAGGCGTTGATCGGTTTTGCCGGCCCGCGCGTGATCGAGCAGACCGTGCGCGAGACCTTGCCGGAAGGTTTCCAGCGTTCGGAATTCCTGGTCGACCACGGTGCGATCGACCTGATCGTCGACCGCCGCGAGATGCGTGACAAGCTGGCCGATCTGCTCGGCATCCTGATGAAGGTGCCGCGCGCGGCCTGAGTCGTCACCAGTGCTGCAGCGAAGCGATGCCGCCGAGAGGCGGCATCGTCGTTTCGGCGAACGGGTTTTCCACAGCCGCTGTGGAAGTCTCCCGGTAAAGCCTGTGGACAAGCGCTGTTCGGCGCTTTGCCATCAAGCACTTGCTACGCGCTGATCATGGATTGCGCACGACGAACGAAGGCGAGCGGTGGGGGTTTTCCACAGCGACTGTGCGTGTCTCATGTACAAGCCTGTGGACAAGCCGCCGATCGACTTTGCCAACAATCACTTGCCACGGATTGTCGATGTTTTGAGCAATGGCGGCGTGGCCGTGCAAAGTTTTCCACAGCGATTGTGGAGCGCGACCGGTAAAGCCTGTGGACAAGTAAGCTATCTGCCTGACGGCAAAGGCGCTTGTGACGGCGTGCGCAGATCCTGCCCACATCGGTCCGGATCGACCGCTCACGCCAGCGGTGGCAACAGCGATATCGACGCGCCGCCGAGGCCACTGCCGATGACGATGGCAGCGAGCACGTCGCTGGGATAGTGCAGCCCGAGGATTACCCGCGACGCGGCGACCAGCGCGGTGAAGCCCAGCAGCAACGGCGCCAGCGGCGGAAACCAGGCCCACGCGACGATGCTGAAGCCCACTGCCTGCAAGGTATGGCCGGAGGGGAAACTGAATTCGTCCAGTGGCGGCACGTGCGCGATCACGCCGGGACAGGCGCGATAGGGACGTGGTCGCTGCGTCCAGCGCTTGAGCAACCGGTACAGCAACAGCGCGGCGAGTCCGGTCGCTGCCATGTGCATCGCCGCAGCGATACCGCGCTGGCCACCGAACAACGCCAGCACGGCCATCAGCGCGTACCAGAACACGCCATCGCCGAGCCGGCTGATCAGGCCGAAGCACAGGCCCACCATGCGTCGGGCGCCCCAGTGATTGGCGATCACGCAGACCCGCCTGTCCAGCGCAAAGCGCGGCCCGGGCAACGACTCAGATGTGGGCGCCGATGGTGGCGTTCTCATGCAGATTCTCCTCGGCCATCTCGCGCAGCAGGGTTTCGAAATCCCGAATCACCGATTCCGGTGAAAGGCCGGCCATGCCGACGTGGGCGGCGCGGCCCATGTGCCGGATCAGGCCCGGATTGCCGGCCAGCCTGGTCGCCGCCTGGATGAATGCCGCGGCATCGCCCGATTCGATGCAGTAGCCGTTGACGCCGTCGACGAGATGCTCGCGCGCGGCGCCGTTGGCATAGGCCACCACGGGCAGGCCGGCGGCCAGCGCTTCGATGATCACGTTGCCGAAGGTCTCGCTGAGGCTGGGGAACGGAAACAGGTCGGCACTGGCGATGTGCCGCGCCAGTGGTTCGCCGCGTTGCACGCCGGCGAAGATGAAGTCCGGGTGCTCCGCTTCCAGCGCGGCGCGAGCCGGACCATCGCCGACCCAAACAAAGCGCGCCTGCGGCACCCGCCGCTGGATCGCACGAAATGCCTGCACCGCGAGTTCGAGATTTTTTTCCGCCGCGATGCGTCCGACGTAGAGGACCACCGGCGTGATCGCATCGACGCCCCAGGCGGCACGCAATTCGTCATCGCGCCGGCGCGGGTGGAACAGTTGCGTATCCACCGCGCGGCGCAGCAGGCGTGCATTGCAGATACCCATGTCGTGCAACTCCCGTACGAGCGCTTCGGTCGGTACCAGGGTGGCGGCGCCCCGCCGGTGAAAGCGGCGCAGATAGCCGCGCACCAGCGGGGTGAGCAGGCCGACGCCGTAGTGGTCGGCATAGCTGTCGAAACGCGTGTGAAAACCGCTGCTGACCGGAATGCCCAGTCGCCTCGCGGCGCCGATGGCCGACCAGCCGAGCGGGCCTTCAGTGGCGACGTAGACGGCATCGGGGCGCTGGCGCGACCAGCGCTGTTTGAGCGTGCGGCCGGCGGGCAGGCCGAAGCGCAGACCGGAATAGCGGGGCAGGGCACCGCCATGCACATCGAGAGCATCGATACCGGTTTCGTCGGCGAATGGCTGCGGCTGGCGCGGGCGGATCAGATCGATGCCGTGACCGCGGGCGGCGAGACCGGCGGCGAGGCTGTGCACCGTCAGCGCGACGCCATTGATCTCCGGTGGATAGGTTTCGCTGACGATTCCGATGCGCATGACGATACCCTGCTGGTCCGGTGCAGCTTCGCCGGCCTGCATGGCGACGACATGGCTGGCGCGTTACGCGGGGATGACGTGCGGATACCTCCTCGGCGAAGCTGCGCTTACACTGGACCTTCTTCCCCGCTGGAGATCGAGCGATGAAACGCATCCTGCTTGCACTTGCCCTGACCGGGCTGACCATGGCCGCGATGGCTGCCGACGCGCCTGCGCTGCCGACCACCCAGGCGCCCAGCGGCGCCGAGGTCTACATCATCTCGCCCGGCGACGGCGCCACCGTGGGCCGACAGGTCACCGTGCGCTTCGGTCTCAAGGGCATGGGCGTGGCCCCGGCCGGGGTGGGCAAGGCGCACACCGGACATCATCACCTGCTGGTCGACGTGAAGGAGCTGCCCGCTGCCGGCCAGCCGATTCCCGCCGATGCCCATCACATCCACTTCGGCGGTGGCCAGACCCAGACCACGCTGAAGCTGACGCCCGGCACGCATACCCTGCAACTGGAGCTGGGCGACCAGAATCACGTGCCGTTCGAGCCGGCGCTGGTGTCGAAGAAGATCACCGTCCACGTGAAGTGAGAGGTTGTGAGTTTTTCAACCTCGAAGGCCGGCCAGGGCGAAGGCATGGATGCCTGAGTTGAGGCAACGCAGGAGCGGTTGCCCGATGGCCGGTCGCGGATCGGGCACGTAGTGCCTGATTCGCGTGAGCGAGTCCGGCCATGCGCCGGACTCGCGATAGAAGAAAACCACTGGAGGTGGTTTTCTTCACAAGCTCTGACCGGAACGCGGGCCGCATGCGGCAGATCGGTTAAAATCGGCAGCTTCGCCTTCACGCTGCCGATATCCCGATGACCGTACGCACCCGCTTCGCTCCCAGCCCCACCGGTTTCCTGCACATCGGCGGCGCGCGCACTGCGCTGTACTGCTGGCTGGAATCGCGTCGCCGCGGCGGTGAGTTCATCCTGCGTATCGAGGACACCGATCGCGAACGTTCCACCGACGTCGCCGTGCAGGCGATTCTCGACGCGATGCACTGGCTCGGCCTGGACGCCGACGAAGGCCCGTTCTACCAGACGCAGCGACTCGAACGGTACAAGCAGGCCGCCGATGAACTGGTCGCGGCGGGCAAGGCCTACTACGCCTACGAGAGCAAGTCAGAGATCGAGGCGATGCGCGAGGCCGCCATGGCCAAGGGCGAAAAGCCGCGCTACAACGGTTATTACCGCGATCGGAACGAACCCTTGCGCGACGACCCCAACCGGGTGATCCGCTTCCGCAACCCGAGCGAGGGTTCGGTGGTGTTCGACGACAAGGTGAAGGGCCGCATCGAGTGGAGCAACAGCGAGCTGGACGACCTGGTCATCTTCCGCTCCGACGGCTGGCCGACCTACAACTTCGCGGTGGTGGTCGACGACATCGACATGGGCATCACCGAGGTGATCCGCGGCGACGATCACGTCAACAACACGCCGCGCCAGATCAACATCTACAAGGCGCTCGGCGCGCCGGTGCCGGAGTTCGCGCATCTGCCGATGATCCTCGACAAGGAAGGCAAGAAGCTGTCCAAGCGCACCAGCGCGGTCAGCGTGATGGATTACCGCGGCGATGGCTTCCTGCCGCACGCGCTGCTGAACTACCTGGTGCGGCTGGGCTGGTCGCATGGCGACCAGGAGATCTTCTCGCGCGAGGAAATGATCGCGCTGTTCGATATCGCCGACGTCAACAAGGCGGCTTCGCGCTTCGACACCGAGAAGCTGGCCTGGCTCAACCAGCATTATCTGAAAACCGACGATCCGCAGGCGCTGGCGGCGGAGTTCGAATGGCATCTGCAACGCGCTGGCATCGATGCGACGCATGGCCCGGCCCCGGCTGAGGTCATCGTGGCGTTGCGCGATCGCGTGCACACGCTGAAGGAAATGGCCGAGCGCGCGAAAATCTGGTACGCGCCGATCGTCGAGTGGGACGACAAGGCGGTCGCCAAGCATCTGAAGAACGACAGCGCGGTCGCCGTGCTCGCGGCCGCGAAGCCGCTGCTGGCCGAGTGCGAGTGGAAGCCCGAGCCGATCCATCAGGTGATCGAGCAGCTCGCCGCGAAGTTCGAACTGGGCATGGGCAAGATCGCGCAGCCGTTGCGGGTGGCGATGACCGGCACCCAGGTATCGCCCTCGATCGACCAGACGATCCATCTGGTCGGACGCGCCGAGGCGCTGCGGCGCATCGACGCGGCCATCGGCATGGCGCAGGGTTGAGCCTGCGCTGATGTCGATGGCGCGCTGACATCGACATGGACGACTTGCTCGCCAGAGCGATGCAGGGCGTCGATCCCGACGCGCCGGGCGCGTTCTGGCAAGTGTTTTTCAACCTGTTGAATATGCTGCCCTGGGCAGCCATGTTCTGGTGGAGTCTGCTGTTCGTCGCCATCGGCGCAGCGCTCGGCTGGTGGCGCGGCCGCACGCTCGAAGGCGCGATGTGGGCGTGGGTGCTGGGGCCGATCGGCTGGATCGTGATCCTGCTCAAACCCCGTCGGCGACCCCGCGCAGGGCCGCCGCCGTTGCCACGCTGAAACCCGTCCAGGCAGTGGCCGGCGGCGGTGTATGATCAATCACGAGGTGCCTGCTTTGAGTCATGACATCAGCAACAGCCCGCACACGCCGCATCCGCACCATCACGATGCGAAGGGCTTCGTGCGGGCGGTGGAGCACGCCAGCGAGGAACGCGGGCTGCGCTTGACACCTCTGCGCAAGGAAGTGCTGCAACTGATCGCGGCCGCGCGCAAGCCGGTCAAGGCCTACGACCTGCTCGACCAGTTGCGCGAGAAACACGGCAACGCGGCACCGCCCACGGTTTACCGCGCGCTCGATTTCCTGCTCGAGAACGGCTTCATTCACAAGCTTGAATCGATCAACGCGTTCGTCTCCTGCCACCATCCGGCGGAAGCGCACCAGGTGCCGTTCCTGATCTGCGACACCTGTTCCAGCGCACAGGAGGTTTGTGACGACCGGGTCGCCGAACTGATCGAGGCGCAGGCGAAGGCGCTCGGCTTCCGCCCGCAGGCACAGACGCTGGAAGTGCACGGCACTTGCAGGCATTGCCACAAGGCCTGAGTTTCCGGTTGTGGCGTTGTTCAATGTTATAAAGTAACATGACGTCGAACGGTCATGAGTCGCCACGTCTGGCGGCGCCGGTGCAGGTCAATGGATACCGGGCATTCGAACAAATCCCGCTGGTGGCAGATGGCCGATCGCATAGGTGCAACGGCATCGTTCCTGTGCGCGATCCATTGTGCGCTGTTGCCATTCGTGCTGGCACTGCTGCCGTTCCTGGGTCTGGAGTTTCTGGCCGATCAACGGTTTGAACGCGGTTTTGTGTTGTTCGCCTGCGCGCTCGCGCTGATCGCGCTGATCCGCGGGTTCCGCCGTCACCAGCAGCCGCTGCCGCTGTTGCTGGCCGTGCCGGGGCTCGCCCTGCTGCTGCTCGGCGTGACCTATGCCGAAAGCTATTCCGTCGTCCTGCACAGCGTGCTGGTGACCTGCGGCGGCCTGCTGCTGGCCAGCGCGCATTTCGTGAACCTGCGCCGGGACAGCCACCGGGCCAAGGGTGCCGATCACGTGCATGGCCCGCAATGCGCGCACTGAACGCGGTGCGCTGCGTGTCGGCGGGTGATTGTGTAACGGCCGCCGCCGTTCCTAGCATGTACGCATGAGCATGGCCCACCCTCAGCAGCATCCCCATGTGCATGCGCACGAGCATGCAGATCCGCGCGACGGCCGCAGCCGCAAGCTGCTTTTTGCATTGGCGCTGACCGTGCTGATGATGGTGGCCGAAGTGATCGGTGGTGCCTGGTCCGGTTCGCTGGCGTTGCTGGCCGACGCCGGACACATGATGGTCGACGCACTGGCGTTGCTGCTGGCCGTGGTCGGTGCATGGATGGCCACCCGGCCGGCCGACGCCCGGCGCAGCTACGGCTATGGCCGGATGGAAGTGCTGGTCGGTTTCGTCAATGCGTTGAGCCAGTTCGTGCTGGTGGGCTGGATCGTCTACGAAGCGGTCGATCGTCTGATGCATCCGGGCCAGATCCTTTCCGGCGTGATGCTGGTCGTGGCCGTCGTCGGCTTGCTCGTGAATGCGGTGGTACTGCGCACGCTGCACGGGCACGCGCATGACGACGTCAACCTGGCCGGCGCGAGCTTGCACGTGCTGGGCGATCTGCTGGGTTCGCTGGCGGCGGTTCTGGCTGCCCTGGCGATTCGCTGGTTCGGTTGGCTCTGGGCCGATCCGGTGCTCTCGCTGCTGGTGTCGTTGCTGATCCTGAACAGCGCGTGGCGGCTGTTGCGGCTGTCCGCGCATATCCTGCTGGAGGGCGTTCCCGACGGGCTGGATGCCGCGGCGGTGGAAGCTTCGTTGCGTGGTGCCGACCCTGCCATCCGCGATGTCCACCATCTGCACGTATGGCAGCTGGCCTCGGGCTCGCGCATGGCCACCGTGCACGCCGAGCTGCATGAACATGCCGACGGCACGCAGGCCTTGCAGGCGATCAAGCGACTGCTGCTGGAGCGGTTCGACATTCAGCATGTGACGGTGCAGATCGATTCCGGCGAGTGCCCGGATCGGAGCGAACGCTGCGCCGGGCACGGTCGCGCCTGACTATGGCGTTTGCGCCGGCACTGCTATGATGATCGACCGTTCATCCAACAAATCAAGGAGTTCCCATGGGTAAGGGCGATCGCAAGACCCGTCGCGGCAAGACCTATCGCGGCAGCTACGGCAATACCCGTGCGCACGGCGTGTCGCCGGCCGTGGTGGGTGCCAAGCCTACCGTGACCAAGCCGGCCGCCGCCAAGAAGGCCGCGCCGAAAAAGAAATCGGCCTGAGCCACCCGGGCTTTTCAGGTTGACGAGACCCCCGCTTCGGCGGGGGTTTTGTTTTTGGGCAGGGGCGATCCGCAGATCAGGTGGCCGCAGCGGACGCCTGAACCAGTGGCCGAACGCCACGGGCCGCGCTGTTTCACTCGCGCGCCTGCTGTGGGCGGACAGGGAAAAGGCGACGTTCGCGCCGCACGTTTTCCGGGGTTTCGTCACGCCCGGATCGCTGAGGAATTGCCGCGCGATCAAATGGCATGTATGCTTCGCGCTATCGTATTAACGCATTAGTACATTATGAAGCGTCGATCGCTCGATCCCGAAACCCCCATCGAGTCTGCCGAGCAGAGTCTTTACCAGGCCCTGTTGTCTTTGAAGGACGCGCGCGAAATGGGTGCGTTCCTCAGTGACTTGTGCACGCCGGCTGAGCTTGAGGTGCTGGTGGATCGTTGGCGGGTGGTTCCATACCTGCTGGAGGGCGTGTCGTATCGGGAAATCCACGAGCGCACCGCGGTCAGCATCACCACCATCGGGCGGGTGGCGCGCTATCTCAACCAGGGCAGCGGCGGCTATCTGGCAGCCGCGGCGAGAGCGGCGCGGCGTCAATCGCTGGCGGCAAAAAGGGCCGGGGCATGAAGCCGCGTGACCGCCTGCGCATCGCCATGCAGAAATCCGGCCGACTCACCGAGCCGGCGCTGGACCTGCTCACCCGCTGCGGCCTGACCTTCCGGCAGAGTCGCGACAAGCTGTTCTGTTTCGGCGAAGGCGAGCCGGTCGACCTGCTGCTGGTGCGCGATGACGACATCCCTGGCCTGATCGCGCAAGGTGTATGCGATCTGGGCATCGTCGGGCGCAATGTGCTGAACGAATTTCAGCTGACCACCGGATTGGAGGCCGAGCCGTTGGCCGAGCTTCGGTCGCTCGGTTTCGGCCGCTGTCGATTGTCGATCGCGGTGCCGCAGGAACTGGATTACCAGGAACCTCGGCAACTGGAAGGCAGACGTATCGCGACGTCTTATCCGGGCCTGCTCGGCGAGTGGCTGCGCACGCTGGGTGTGAACGCCGGCGTGGTGACCCTGGCCGGTTCGGTCGAGATCGCCCCGAAGCTGGGTACGGCCGACGCGATCTGCGACCTGGTGCAAAGCGGCGGCACGCTGGTGGCAAATCAGTTGCGCGAAGCTGAGGTGCTGCTGCAGAGCGAGGCGGTACTGGCCGGGCCGCTGACCCTGCCGGTGGACGAGCGCGGCGACATGCTGGAGCTGCTGCTGAAACGGCTGGATGGGGTGATCCAGGTACGCGAATCGCGCCTGCTGTTGCTGCAGACCTCGCGCCATACGCTGGAGGCGGTCGCGCGGCTGCTGCCCGGCGGCCCGCAGCCGACCCTGTTGCCCGTGGCCGGCCAGCCGGATCAACTGATGCTGCAGGCGTTGTGTGCCGGTGAGGTGAGCTGGCGGCAACTGGAGGAAATCAAGAAGGCCGGTGCGCGCGAGATGTTCGTGTTGCCGGTAGAGAAGATGCTGGCATGAAGAACCGGCTGTCATGAAACGACTGGACTGGAACGCACTGGATGAAACGGCACGCCGCGATGCGCTGGCGCGGCCCGCACAGTCGCGCGCGGATGAACTGCGCCGCGGCGTCGGGCGGATCATCGCCGCGGTGCG
Source organism: uncultured Gammaproteobacteria bacterium (assembly GCA_963828675.1). GTDB lineage: Bacteria > Pseudomonadota > Gammaproteobacteria > Xanthomonadales > Rhodanobacteraceae > Rhodanobacter. The sequence goes on along the minus strand of CAWHFQ010000002.1, from coordinate 598,314 downwards.
CGAGCAAGGCGACACGGCACTGCGCGAACTCAGCGCGAAGTACGACCACTGCAAGCTGGACGCGATCGAAGTGGACGAGGCGGAATTCGCCGCCGCCGAAACCATCCTTGAGCCGGCATTGAAGGCGGCGATCGACGAAGCGGCCGCGCGCATCGAGCTGTTCCATCGTGCAGGGGCTCCGCAGCCGGTCAGTGTGGACACCGCATCCGGCGTGCGGGTGGAACGCGTGCTTCGCCCGATCAGTCGGGTCGGCCTGTATGTGCCGGCGGGCAGCGCACCGTTGCCATCGACTGCCCTGATGCTGGGTGTGCCGGCGCAGATCGCCGGTTGCCGCGAAGTGGTGCTGTGTTCGCCCGCACGCGCCGATGGGCGTTGCGACGAGGCGGTGCTGTATGCGGCCCGGCTCACCGGCGTGCACAAGGTATTCAAGCTGGGCGGCGCGCAGGCGATCGCCGCGATGGCCTACGGCACGGCCAGCGTGCCGAAGTGTCACAAGCTGTTCGGCCCCGGCAACGCCTGGGTCACCGAGGCGAAGCTGCAGGTGTCGTCCGATCCGGACGGTGCCGCGATCGACATGCCGGCCGGGCCATCCGAAGTGCTGGTGATCGCCGATACCGATGCGAACCCGGTCTTCGTTGCCGCCGATCTGCTGTCGCAGGCCGAGCACGGGCCGGATTCGCAGGTGATCCTGCTGAGTCCTTCGGATGAACTGCTCGATCGCGTGGCTGCCGAGGTCGAGCATCAGTGTGCCACGCTGCCACGTGCCGACATCGCCCGGCAGGCGCTGGCGCAGAGCCGGTTGATCGCGGTCGACTCGCTGCCGCAGGCGCTCGAGGTAAGCAACCGCTACGCACCCGAACACCTGATCCTGCAGGTGGCCTCGCCGCGTGCCTTGCTCGACGGTGTCGACAGCGCCGGCTCGGTCTTCCTCGGCCAGTGGACGCCCGAATCGGTGGGCGATTACTGCAGCGGCAGCAACCATGTGCTGCCGACCTATGGCTACGCGCGCAGCTACAGCGGCGTGTCGGTGGCCAGCTACCAGAAACAGATCACCGTGCAGGAACTCAGCCAGGAAGGCTTGCGCAACATCGGCCCCTGCACAGCGCTGCTGGCGGCGGCCGAACAGCTCGAAGCGCATCGCCGCGCCGTCACCTTGCGGCTGGCCGCGCTGGAGGTCGGCGCATGAGCGTGCTGGACCTGGCCCGGCCGGAAATCCGCGCGATGCAGCCGTATTCGTCGGCACGCATGGAGGCTGGCGGCGGCGAGGTATTTCTCAACGCGAACGAATCGGCGTGGGCGCCGGTGGGTGACGACGGCCTCGGCTGCAACCGCTATCCCGAGCCGCAACCTGCGGCCCTGGTCGATGCACTGGCGACGCTGTACGGCGTGCGACGCGAACAGTTGCTGGTCGGTCGCGGCAGCGACGAGGCGATCGACCTGCTGGTGCGTGCGTTCTGCCGCGCCGGGCGCGATGCGATCCTGATCCAGCCACCTACATTCGGCATGTACGCGGTGTGCGCACGAGTACAGGATGCCGGCGTCGTCGAAGTGCCGCTGGCAGCGGATTTCGCCGTGGACGCGGACGCCGTACTGGCCGCGTTGACCCCGGCGGTGAAGCTGGTCTTCGTCTGTACACCGAACAATCCGGTCGGACAGCCGGTGGCACGGGCGAGTATCGAACGGCTGGCGAAGGCACTGGACGGACGCGCATTGCTGGTGGTGGACGAGGCCTACGTCGAGTTCAGCGACACCGGCAGCGTCGCCGGGCTGATCGATCGTCATGACAATCTTGCCGTGTTGCGCACACTGTCCAAGGCCTGGGCGCTGGCTGGCGTGCGCATCGGCAGCCTGCTGGCGAATGTCGAGGTGATTGCGCTGCTGCGCCGGATCATGGCGCCGTATCCGCTGCCGCTGCCCTGTGTGGACGCGGCGCTGCTCGCGCTGTCCGGCTGGGGCCGGGCGAACGCCCGTGAGCGCATCGGCATGGTGTGCGAACAGCGCGCGCGGATGCAGGCGGCGCTGCGTCGATTGCCCGGCGTGAGCGAGGTGCTGCCGTCGCAGGCGAATTTCCTGGCTGTGCGCTTCGACGATGCCGCCGCTGTCTACCGGCGCCTGCTCGCCGCCGGCATCGTGGTGCGCGACGTGCGCCGCTACCCGAACCTTGGCGATGTGCTGCGCATCACCATCGGCACGCCGGCGGAGAACGATCGTGTGCTGGCGGTGCTGCAGGAGGTTGTGCCGTGAGCATGAACCTGCCTCAGTGGCAGCGACTGCAGTCGCGGCAAACCGCACCGCGAGACGAGGCCATCGCGCCAGAAGCCGCTCGTACAGGCGAAGTGGCCGGGAGGCGTTTGTGAGCCGCAAGATCCTCTTCGTCGATCGCGACGGCTGCCTGATCGAGGAGCCGGCCGACCAGCAGATCGACAGCTACGAGAAGCTGGCCTTGTTGCCGGGCGTGATCGCCGCGTTGCAGCGCGTGGTCGCGGCCGGTTACGAACTGGTGATGGTGACGAATCAGGACGGTCTCGGCACCGCGAGTTTTCCGGAGGCGGATTTCAACGGGCCGCAGGATTTGCTGCTGCGCATCCTCGCCTCGCAAGGCATCGGTTTCCGCGAAGTGCTGATCGACCGCAGCCTTCCGCATGAAGGCAAGGACACGCGCAAGCCTGGCGTCGGCATGTTGCGGCATTACCTTGGCGACGACGGCTGGAGCCGGTCGGCATCGGCGATGGTCGGTGATCGCGAAACGGATCTGCAGTTCGCCGCGAACCTCGGCGTGCGCGGATTCCGCGTCGGTCCGTCAGGGGTGGACTGGGCGGCAGTCGCGCATCAGCTTGCTCGACGCGCCGCGGACGGCCACGGTGGTGCGCAACACGAAGGAAACCCGCATTGCCGTCAACGTGGATCTGGATCACGTGGCCGAGCCGACAGTCGCGCACCGGCCTCGGTTTCTTCGACCACATGCTCGAGCAGATCGGCAAGCACGGCGGCTTCGCGCTGCAGCTGCAGTGCGATGGCGATCCTGCACATCGACGAGCACCACACCGTCGAGGACTGCGCGCTCGCGCTGGGCGACGGCGCTGCGCAGGCGCTCGGCGACAAGCGCGGCATCGGCCGCTACGGCTTCATCGCTGCCGATGGACGAGGCCGCAGGCGCAGGTGCGCGCATGGATCTGTCCGGCCGCGCCTATTTCGTGTTCGAGGGCAGTTTCCGCGCGAACGCGTCGGCGAGCTGCCCACCGAACTGGTGCCGCATTTCTTCCGCTCGCTGTGCGAGGCCTCGGCGCGAACCTGCACCTGACGCGTGCGCGGCGACAACACGCACCACATGGTCGAGGCCTGCTTCAAGGCGGTGGCGCGCGCGCTGCGCCAGGCGCTGCGGCGCGAAGGCGACGAATCTGCCGAGCACCAAGGGTGTGCTGTGAGCGACGGCGCGATGTCGTGCTGGTCGACGCCGGCGGCGCCAACATCGGCTCGCTGCGCTACGCGCTTGCAGCGGCTCGGGCGTCGACGCCGCACGTCACGCGGACGCCGCCACGATCCGCGCCGCCGACACATGTGATCCTGCCCGGCGTCGGCGCGGCGGCCCCGGCATGGCGCGCCTGCGCGAGCTGGGTCTGGTCGAGTGCTCCGCGCTCGCTGAGCCAGCCCGTGCTCGGCGTCTGCCTCGGCATGCAGCTGCTGTTCGACGCATTCGGAGGAGGGCGATACCGAATGCCTTGGGTCTGATTCCCGGCGCGGTGCGCCAGTTCACCGCCACGTCCGGATCTGCGCGTGCCGCACATGGGCTGGAACCGGCTGACGGCCACGCGGAGCCGATCACTTGCTGGCCGGGCATGGGCGATGACGATACAGGCGTACTTCGTGCACAGCTACGCGGCGCCGGTAGGCGAGCTGGCACGCTGGCCACCAGCGATTACGGCGGCGCGTTCTCCGCGGTCGTCGCACGCGGCAACTTTCGCGGCATGCAATTCCATCCCGAACGCTCGCGCCGTGGTCGGCGCGCAGCTGCTGCAGAATTTCCTCGAATCATGACCTTCGACGCTGATCCCGGCCATCGATCTGCGCGGCGGCCAGGTGGTGCGCCTGAAGCAGGGCGACTACGCGCAGCAGACGACGTATGCCGCCGATCCGCGCGAGCTGGCCCGGCGTCATGCCGATGCCGGCGCGCGCTGGCTGCACTGGTCGATCTGGATGGCGCGCGCTCGGGGACGGCTCGACAACCTCGCCGTGATCGCGGTCGATCGCCGCCGACGGCATCGCAGATGCAGGCCGGCGGCGGCGTGCGCGAGCGAAGACGATCTGCGCCGCCTGTTCGACGCCGGTGTACAGCGTGCAGTGCTCGGCAGCGTGGCGATCCGCGAGCCGGAACGTGTCGCCGGCTGGCTGGACAAATACGGTAGCGAACGATCTGACCATCGCGCTCGATACGCGCCGGGTCGATGGTCGTTGGACCTTGCCCAGTGCCGGCTGGACCGAAGTCGAGACGCGCACGCTGGACGAACTCGCGCCGTGGTATGCCGCGCGCGGCGCACGGCATCTGCTGTGCACCGACATCGACCGCGACGGCATGCTGGCCGGTCCCAATCTGGAGCTTTATCGCCATCTCGCCGACAGCGTGCCGCGCACTGGCCGTGCAGGCCTCCGGTGGCGTGCGGTCGCTGGACGATATTCGTGCGGCTCGCGAGGCCGGCGCGCGGGGCGTGATCCTCGGCCGTGCCTTGCTCGAAGGCCGCTTCACGATGGAGGAGGCGCGGCGCATGCTGAGCCGCCGCATCATCCCCTGCCTCGACGTGCGCGACGGGCAGGTGGTCAAGGGCGTGCGCTTTCGCGACCACGTGGTGGTGGGCGACATCGTGGAGCTGGCGCGGCGCTACCGCGACGAAGGCGCGGACGAGCTGGTGTTCTACGACATCACGGCGAGCCCCGAAGGACGCAGCGTCGACCGCGGCTGGGTCGAGCGCGTCGCCCGCGTGATCGATATCCCGTTCTGCGTGGCCGGCGGCATCCGCTCCGTCGACGAAGCGCGCGCCGTACTGCATGCCGGCGCCGACAAGATCTCGGTGAACTCGCCTGCGCTGGAGCGCCCGGCGCTGATCGACGAACTGGCCGCCGCGTTCGGCGTGCAGTGCGTGGTGCGTCGGCATCGATTCAGCCTGCGCGATGCCGACGGCGCAATGGCGCGTGCGTCAGTACACCGGCGACCCCGTCGAAGGCCGCGGGCCCTGCCACGCCGCACGCTGGACTGGTGGTCGAGGCGCAGCACCGCGGCGCCGGCGAGATCGTGCTCAATTGCATGGGCAGCGACGGCGTGCGCCTCGGCTACGACCTGGAACAGCTGTCGATGGCACGCGCGATCTGCCACGTGCCGCTGATTGCTTCCGGAGGCGCCGGCGAGTCGGAACATTTTCGCGACGCATTCATCCAGGCCGACGTCGACGGTGCGCTGGCCGCCAGCGTGTTCCATTCCGGTGCGATGGCGATCCCCGAACTCAAGCACTATCTGCATGAGCAGGGCGTGGCGATCCGCCTTCGAACCTCCAGGGGTAGCCAGCGATGAGCGATTCCAATTCCGATTTCGACCTTCTCGACTGGGCCAAGGGCGACGGCCTGTTGCCGGCGATCGTGCAGCACTGGCGCAGCGGCGAGGTGCTGATGCTCGGCTACATGAATGCCGAAGCGTTGGCGCAGACGCAGGCCAGCGGCAAGGTCACGTTCTACAGCCGAAGCAGGCAGTGCCTGTGGACCAAGGGCGAAAGCTCCGGCTACGTGCTGGCGCTGAAGTCGATCCGCATCGACTGCGACGCCGATACCTTGCTGGTGTGGGCTGAGCCGCATGGGCCGACCTGCCATCTGGGGACTTCGAGCTGCTTTGGCGACAGCGCCGAAGTGCGGCCGCCGCTGGGTTTTCTCGCCGAGCTTGATGCGCTGGTGGCGCGGCGCCATGCCGAGCGGCCCGAGGGCCGCTATACGACCATGTTGTTCGAGGGTGGCATTCGCCGGATCGCGCAGAAGGTTGGCGAGGAGGGCGTGGAGACGGCGTTGGCTGCGGTGGCGCAGGGCGATGGCGACCTGCTGGGCGAGGCTGCCGATCTGATCTTCCATCTCATCGTGGCGTTGCGGGCAAGGGGATTGTCGCTTGCCGATGCCGTGGACGTGCTGGCGGACCGGCATCGGGGCGGGTAGCGATCGTGGCGTGCCTGGATTGACGAATCCATTGCTCATGGATCGCCTCGGCACGCATGTTGTCACGTGCAGCCGCCCTCTGAGATGCCTCGTCCGTCAACCGCGGCGCAGGCGAGCCACCGACCATACGGTTCATTCCTGCGTTGTCGGAGCCATGAAATCCAGCGCTTCGATTTGAGAGATGGGCAAAAGCCATCCGTGTCTGCAATCCTGCTCGTATGCGGCCTTTCCATCCAATGGTTCCGCAAGGGGCTCCTCCTCAACTCCAGCTTCCTTCTTCGTTGGACTACCGGGCGGCTGCGTGTATCACCTTTCGGCGCCTGGTCGGTTTGTGCAACATGTTCGCCGGCTTGCCTGGCAATGAAATGGAGGGCTATGACCGATGGTTGATCGCGAGCGACTACATCGGGACGGCTATGTCCTGCTCCGTCGAGCAATCCCGGTCGAGTGGCTGGATGAGCTTCGCGCCACGTTCGACGCGGGCGTGAAACCGTCGCACGAATGGTCCGTACCGCGCGCGCCGAGTTGGCGTCATTCGCTGGTGGACCTCGACACGAGGATCCAGGCCGTGTGCCGCCTGCCGAAGATGCTGGCCGTGGTCGGCGAGCTGATCGGCGAACGGTTCTTTCTTTCGCAGGTGGAGGGTCGTGAGCCCCTGGCTGGTGGCGGACATCAGAGGCTGCACCGCGACTCCTCGGCTCATCGGCCCGGCGATACGGTGAGCGCCCTGGCTTATTTCGACAATTACGGCCCCGAGAACGGCGCGACCCGCATCGTTCCCGGCAGCCATCGCCCGGCGGAGGATGACCCGCAGTTCGATTTCAATGACGAGTCCCGATCATTGCAGCTCTCAGGCTCTGCTGGCGACATCCTGGTGTTTGATGCGGATCTGGTACATGCGGCCAGCCTGAACCCGACGGGCGCACGCCGTCGTTCCATCCTGATCGGCTATTTTTCCGAGCTGCTTTATGCCTCACATCTTGAAACGGCGAAACTCCGCAGCATACGGATGGACACGACCGGCCGATTCGATCCGTCGGGCTTCGCGCTCACAACAGTCAAAGAAATCGACCGATGAGCCACCGCATCGCTTCCTGCAGTTGTGGCCAGCTTCAGGTGCATGTGACCGGCGAGCCAGTCCGACCCGGAGTTCCCGAGTCCGACGATCTCGGTCTGCGAAGAGCGAATGCATTCGTGGGTATCCACGCCGCCTGGCATCGAACGTATGGCGTAAGTCGCAAGGCGACATCTGGCCACTCGATCCGGCGGACGCGCAGCCCGCTTTTCGCGGACGGTCAAACCGTCATGGCGCGTGACAGCCAATCCCGCTACCCGACGCGTATTCTTCCCCCGGCTTGAGCATCGCGAGCCACGCCTGGTGCATGCCCTTCGTCCACCATTGCCAGCGGTCACCCACGTAGCGGGCTCCGTCGGCGGAGAGGGTGATATGCAGTCGATGGGTTTGCCGGTCGACGGTCAGCACGGCGGTGTCGGGATCGGGATAGACGGCCTGCACGGTGCGGCCGTCATCACAGGTGTAGGACAGCATTTTCGCGGCCCCGGTGGTCGTTGGCGCCGTGGCAGACCGGAACGACTTCAGTGCATACGTGGATGGTTTGCCACCGGCTCCGCACAGGTGGCCGGCGAAGGCGGTGGAAACCGTTTGCTTGCCGATCGCCAGGGTGACGAATGCCGGCGATTCGCAATGGCCGTGATCGTAGACGCTGCCGGATACCCAACGCATCTCGCTTTCCACGCTTTCGCCCGGCGCCACCACGATCGGTGGCAGCGCCGGCGCGCGCTGCATGTCCGCCGGGGCTTGTGCGGCGATGCCCAAGGGTTGCTTGTTTGCATCCGTGAAGCCCGGTACCGGCTGCGCCGGGATCGTGCATGCAGCCGTTCCCGCATTGCGCAATATCAGCATCGTGCCGGAATGGGACATGCCGTTGAACCGGCCATTCCCGTCATCGAGGCTGAACGCCAGTTGCGATGGCTGGCAGGCCTCTGGCCGTACCCCATGCGAGCTTGCAACAGGCGGCTGTGAAGTGCATGCCGAAATCGCCAGCAACGGCGCGGTTGCGGCCAGCGCCGCGCGCAGAACCCTCCTGCACAGAGCACTTTTCACGGGCAGCCGGTATCGGTCCGCATGCGGTGTTGCCGATTCCGCCAGCTGCTTGTTCATGCGCGCAACTCCCATGGAAACAGGCGGTGACGCTAGCACGGCGGATGTGGAGTGTTCGAAAACCGCGCCGGAATACCGACTCGATTTCGTGTTACTTCCGGCACTCCTGAGCCCGATTTGTTGCGCAGACACTGGCCGCTCACGCCCGCCGGGGCGACGTGACGGATCGCGGGGGACTTCGCATGGCAACCCAAAGCAGGATCGCGCGTTGGGCGGGGCTGGTTTATCTGGTGGTGGTCGTGACCGGCTTTTTCAGTCAGGGCTACGTGCCGGGGAAGATGGTGGTGCCGGGCGACCCGCAGGCCATGCTCGCGAACATCGTGTCGCACGAGCTGCTGTTCCGTGCGGGCATCGCGGCTTTCATGGTGGAGCACGTCACCTTTCTGTTGCTGCCGTTCCTGCTGTTTCGATTGTTGCAGAGCACGCATCGGAGCGCGGCGGTGGCGATGGTGGTGCTGGCCCTGGTCGGCGTGCCGATCTCGCTGCTGGCCGTGACCCATCGGCTGGATGCGTTGCTGCTTCTGACCCATGCCTCCGGGATGCCGGTCGATACGGCACATGCATTGGCGCGGGCTTCAATGAAGTCATACGACGCCGACATTCTCGTCGCGAGCGTGTTCTGGGGATCGTGGTTGCTTCCATTTGGCTATCTGGTGGTCAAATGCGGCAGGCTGCCCCGCGTGCTTGGCGCGTTGTTGATGCTGGGCGGGGTGGGTTATCTGGTCGATATTTTTGGTGAGCTGTTGCTGCCCGGCTATGCGGGCATAGCCTTCTTCGACTACGTGCACCTGCCGGCGGCGCTCGGTGAAGTGGGCATCTGCCTGTGGCTTCTGCTGATGGGCATGCGCAGCGGCGGTGGGCAGCAGCAGGCGGGCGCGTCCTTTTCTTGTCCCAGGGAGCAACCACCAGTGAGCGATGCGACATGAGTGCGGCCGCGCTGAGCGACATCAGGGTGCATGTTCGGTTCAAGCTGTCCGCGCTGTGGGCGGCGTTGATGTTCTGCTACATCTATGGCGACTACTTCGGCCTGTACGTGCCCGGCAAGCTGCAGGGCATGCTGGGCGGCCAGGGTCCGGTCGGGCCGGTGAGCGAGGGCTCGCTGATCGCGACGGCACTGTTGCTGGCCGTGCCCGGGTTGATGGTTTTCCTGTCGCTGGTCTTGCGGCCGCGGCTTTGTCGCTGGGCGAACATCGTCCTTGGCGCGTTCTATACCGCGATCATGTTGATGACCATGCCCGGCGCCTGGTGGTTCTACATCACGCTGGGCGTGATCGAGGTGGTGCTCTCGCTGCTGATCGCCGTCCATGCGTGGCATTGGCCCCACGCGATCAGTGTGCCGGCGGTGGATTGACCGGTGCAGGTGCCGCCGGCTTGAACGGCACTTTCGGCCCGGGCGTGAAGCCCTTGCGCCACAGCGCGAGCTGAGCCTCGATACCGCGACCGGCATCGATCTGCGGTTCCGACGCCGTGAGCTGGTCCTTCCGCTCCCACTGGCTGATTTCGCTGCTGGCCTGCTTGAACGCTTCGATGAAATCCGGCGTGCGGTTCAATGCGTCGACCAGCCAGGTCTTGCCGAAATAAGTGATGTCCGAAGCGTTGCCGCAGCCGAACGAACTGCGGTCACTGCGCGCTGCCGTGAGTACCAGAGTGCCGGGACCGCGCAGGGGCGGCACGAAGCCGCCGGAGTAGCAGGCGTTGACGACGACCACTTTCCATTTGAACGGATGCATCGCCAGGATGCCGGCCAGGTCGGGGGCGCCGATCTGGTCCAGCGAAAGTGGGTCCATGTCGACCAGCAGGGTGTGATCTTCGCTGCCGTGGCTGGTGACATACAGCAGCAGGATGTCCCGGTCTGGCTGCATCACCCGGGTCAGGCCGGCGAGCGCGGTTTCCAGATTGCTCCAGCTGGCGAGCGGGTGGGTGGTCAGCGTGGCCGGATTGTTTTCCAGTATCAGGGTATGGGTCGTGGCACCGAAACGCCGGGCGAACAATTGCGCGGCGTACTCGGCCTCATTGCGGAATACATCCTCGCCGCCGTCACCGGCGAAGGCCAGCAGGTACAGGTTCGGCTTGCCGGGTACGCGCGGGCTGAGTCCGGCCAGTACGTCGCGCATCATTCGCGGCTGCGCGTAGAGGACCTGCTCGGGGGTAGGCCCCTGGGCTGGCCAGCGGTCCTCGGCGTAGGCATCGATGCCGCTCGACGCGGGGGACGCCGGAATGACGCTGGTTGTGGCGGCGACGGTTGCTGCCGCCGGCACGGTCGAATGGCCGCCCCACCAGAGGGCGGCCAGGACGGCGGCAACGAACGCGAGCAGGATGGTCAGGGCACGGCGCATGGCTGGATCCGCCGGTCCGGTTCAGGGCGCGATCGCGTCAAAATCGCGATAGACGGTGTGTCGCGGGGAGCCGGGCAGGGCCAGCGGTTCGCGGATCAGCCAGCCGGTGTGGAAGCCGGCCGCACGTGCGGCATCGAGTTCCTCCACGATATCGGACAGGAACAACAGGTGTCGCGGCTCCTCCTCGATCGCCGCGGCAATGCGTCGGTAGGATTCGGCCTCGCGTTTGGGACCGGTTTCGGTATCGAAATAACCGGCGAACAACGGCGTCAGGTCGCCCGCCTCGCTGTACTGGAAAAACAGCTTTTGCGCCGGCACCGAGCCGGAGGAGTACACGTACAGGCGCAATCCGTCGGCGCGCCATTCGCGCAATCGTGCGGCGACTTCGGGATACAGATGGGCGCGGTAGTCGCCGCCTGCATAACCGTCTTTCCAGATCATCCCCTGCAGCGCCTTGAGCGCGGTGGATTTGCGGTCCGCATCGATCCATTGCAGCAGCAGCTCGATGATTTCCTGCCGACTGGCCTCGACCAGGCCGGCTTCGCTGGCCGCCTCATGCAGCCAGTGCTGCACCTCGGGCGTGTCGCCGTGGGTTTCGATGAAGGCCGGCAGCCGCTTGCGTGCATACGGAAACAGCACGTCGCGGACGAAGTCGATCGAGCTGGTGGTGCCCTCGATGTCGGTGACGATGGCGCGGATTTCGATCATGGATTCGGCATTCGGCATTCGGGCATTATTCGGGAAAGACATCATCCGCGCGCGGGCTCCCGGGCGACGGGATCCATGCGCGGAAAGTGCGAGGCGATGTCGTCGCCGGTGAAGTTCGCCACCCAGCCTTCCTTGTTGATGAACAGCCGGATCGCCACGAAGTACGGCGCCTCGCTCATGTCGAACCAGTGGCGGGTGCCATCCGGCACACCGATCAGGTCGCCCTGTTCGCACAGGACGTCGTAGACCTTGCCGTCGATGTGCAGGGTGAACTGGCCGGAACCGGCGACGAAGAAGCGCACTTCGTCCTCGCTGTGGGTGTGCTCGCTGAGGAATTTCTGGCGCAGCGTGGCGCGGTCGGGGTGGTCGGCGGTGAGACTGATCACGTCGACAGCCTGGTAGCCCTTCTCCGACATCAACCGGTCGATGTCGCTGCGGTAGGCGGCAATCACTTCGTCCTGGCTGGCACCGGGGACGATCGGCTGACTCGCCTCCCATTGCTCGAAGCGGACACCGACCTTGCCCAGCTCGGCCGCGATGGCCGCGTGCTCGTGGAAGGTTGCCGGCGGCGATGGCGGCACGGACTCGTCGAAGATGCGCAGGCGGCTCATGATGCCCTCAGTTTTTTCAGGTCCAGTTCGCAAGCAAGCAGGAATTCCAGTGCCTCCAGATGGCGCCGGGTCTCGGCCATGTCGCGGCCCCAGGTGTAGATGCCGTGCCCGTCGATCAGATAGGCATGCAGCGGTTTGCCCGCATCCAGCCACGCGTCGACCTGCGCGACCAGTTCCGGCATGTGCTGCGTGTTGGAAAACACGGGAATTTCCAGCACGCTTTCGTGGGTGTGGTAGCCGGTGATGGCCTTTTGCAGCTCCCAGCCTTGCAGCCGTATCACGCCGTCACCGGCAAACAGCCGCGAGGCCACGCTCTGCATGCGGGAATGGGTATGCAGCACCGCGTTCATCTCCGGCCAGCGCCGGTAGACCTGGGTGTGCAGCGCGGTTTCGGCGCTGGGACGGGCGTCTGTGCCGACGGCGCGACCATCCAGGTCGATCAGCATGATGTCGTCGCGACCCAGCCGGCCCTTGTGCTTGCCCGAGACCGTGATGGCCGCGTGTGTGGTGTCCACCCGCATCGAGAAGTTGCTGCTGGTGGCCGGCGTCCAGCCGAGTGCCGACAGCTCGCGTGCAGCATCGGCGATGGCGTCGGCGCAGCTCTCGAACCGGCTGGCGGAAATCGTGGCGGGCAGGGACTGGCTCATGCGGTTTGGACGTCCAAATGAGCATCAATCATATCACGTGCCATGAGGGGGCCTGGCTGGAATGAGAGCCATTCTCGCAAGTCAGGAAAGATTGCCATGGCAGGCGTACCATCGGCGCGAATCCGGCGCAGTGGGTGCCGGGTAGATACAAGACGGAGGCTTGCCCATGTCGAACGAACAAGATATCGAATCGCGTCGCCGATTCCTCAAGGTCGCTGCCGGCACCACGGTGGCGGCGGTGGTGGTTGGTGGCCTGCCGCGCTTTGCGCGTGCAGCCGATCTGCCGCCGGTAACCGAGGCAGATCCGACCGCGAAGGCATTGGGCTATGTCGAAGACGCCAGCAAGACGACCAACGCCAAGCGCAAGGCGGGCGACGATTGCACCAATTGCCAGTTTTACAGCGGCGGCGCCACTGGCCGCGGGCCATGCCAGTTGTTCCCGGGCAAGTCGGTGAATGCGAAAGGCTGGTGCGTATCGCACACGCCGAAGAAGGCGTGATCGCGGGAAAATCATCGAGCGTTCGTCAGAAGGGCCGGCTTTCGCCGGCCCTTCGTTTTGGCGTGCGTGCAGGATCGAATGCAAGCGGCTCGCGCAGAAAAAACGACGAGGCGGGGGCGAGTGGGGAGTTGCGACAAAAGTGCGGCCCGGACACACCAGGCTGAGGAGCTTACCCACCTGACGCGCCGAGCCGCGATCCGGGGCCCACTGCCAAGTGATCAACCCGCGGACTGAGGATGATACTCCCGAGTTCGATGATTGGGCGATCACGCGCCGGATTTCTCTTGGAAAATTCTCGTTAAATCCAATTGAAACAATAAGTTGGATAAAAATTTAGAGAATTTTTGTGAGACAAGTCACAGGATTGTGCTGTGGGTTCGAATATACCGTTTCGGCGAAATTTGCCGAAAGTACCGGCTTTTCGGCGATATTATGCCGTCATTCCAATGGCGCGGCGCCCGCGGTGAGATACCGAAGGTGGCTGTGCCTGCGCCCGTACATGAAATAGATGGCAAACCCGAGCAAGGTCCAGATCCCCAGGATGGCCCAGTTGAACCAGTCGAGGCTGAACAGCAGCGCGAAACAACTGCCTACACCAGCAAGGCAGGTGAACCATGCCCACGGTACGCGAAACGTCCGGGGCAGATCCGGCAAGGTGTGACGCAGGATCAGCACGCCGGCGCAGACCGCCGAGAACGCGATCAGCGTGCCCATCGAGGTCAGGTTGGCCAGCAGGTCGAGCGGGAATATCGCGGCCAGCAGGGCGATCATCGCGCCGGTGATCAAGGTGTTGATGTGAGGGGTGCGGTGGCGTGGATGCACCTTGGCGAAGACGCGCGGCAGCATGCCGTCACGCGCCATGATCATGAAGATGCGCGGTTGCGCGATGATCATCACAAGGATCACCGAGGACAGCCCGATCATCGCGCCGATCTCCACGATCAGGCGCAGCCAGCCCAGTTCCGGATGCGCCGCGACCGCGGTGACCACCGGTTCGGAAGTGTCCAGCACGGTGTACGGCACCAGGCCGGTCAGCACGGCGGCCATGGCCAGGTAGAGCACGGTGCAGATCACCAGCGACACCATGATGCCGAACGGCAGGTCGCGTTGCGGGTTCTTGCACTCCTGCGCAGCCGTGGATGTCGCTTCGAAACCGATATAGGCAAAGAACACCATCGCCGCGCCGCGCATGATGCCCGACCAGCCGTACTTGCCGTCACCCTGTGCGTCCGGGATGAACGGATGCCAGTTTTCCGGATTCACATAGCGGTAGCCGGCGACCACCACGATCACGATCAGGCCCACCTTGACCAGCACCATCAGCGCATTCAGGCCCGAGGATTCCCGAATGCCGATGTAGCACAACCAGGTCAGTGCCATCACGATGGCGACCGCCGGCAGGTTGAACAGGTGGCCGGTAGCGACCAGGTGGCCGTCGGTGAAGGCCAGCGGCGCTTCGGTGAGCGCGACGGGCAGGTGCAGGCCCATGTGATCGAGCAGGCTGGTGAAATAACCGGTCCAGCTGGCGGCTACTGCCGACGCCGAGATGCCGTATTCGGCCACCATGTTCCAGCCGATGAACCAGGCCGCCAGTTCGCCCAGCGAGGCATAGGCGTAGGAGTACGAGCTGCCGGAGATGGGGATCAGAGTGGCGAACTCGGCGTAGCAGAGTGCGCTGAAACCGCTGCAGATCGCCGCGATGATGAACGAGATCAGCACGGCCGGGCCGGCATGCTCGGCCGCCGCGGTGCCGGTCACCACGAAGATGCCGGTGCCGATGACGGCACCGATGCCCAGTGCGGTAATCCCCCATGGTCCCAGGGTGCGGCGCAGTGCCGGGCCGTGAGCGCTGTCGTCGTTGCTGAAATCGGTTTTGCGGGCGAGCAACTGCTTGAGCATGGGATATCGTCTTGGAGAAACGGGAGTCGGATTCTGGCGGGATGGCGGCACAAAGGCGGCGGCCGGTGCTGTGGGCACCGGCCGCCATTTGTCAGTTTGTGTCTTGGCGCAGCTTGCTGTTGCGATAGCCGTAGAAACCGTAGATCAGGAAGCCAATGACGATCCAGCCCGTCAAAAGTGGCCAGCGCACCTTGAACGCCTGCCAGAACAGGAACATGCAGGCCGCTGCGCCCACCAGGGAAACGAACCAGATGAACGGCACGCGGAAGGCGCGTGGCAGATCCGGGCGCGTATAACGAAGCACCAGCACGCCGATGCAAACCGTGGCGAAGGCCAGCAAGGTACCCATCGAGACCAGGTCGCCCAGTACGTCCACCGGGAACAGGCCGGCAAGGATGCAGGCGATCACCCCTACCAGAATGGTGCCGACGTACGGCGTGCGGTGCTTCGGGTGCAGCCGTCCCAGTGCCGGCGGCAACAAGCCGTCGCGCGACATCGAATAGAAGATGCGCGGCTGGCCCATCAGCATCACCAGCACCACCGAGCTCAAGCCCGCCAGTGCGGCGAACACCACCAGGATCTTCAAGGCGCCCAGCAGATAGCTGGATGCAGTGCCCGGGGTGACATTGCCAAGCACGTAGTTGATCGCGGTAGCGACCGGCTCGGGCGTATTGAGCATGCGGAACGGCGTGGTGCCGGTCATCACGGCAGCCATGGCGATGTACAGCACGGTGCAGATGAGCAGCGAGCCGAGAATGCCGATCGGCATGTCACGCTGCGGATTCTTCGCTTCGCCGGCGGCGGTGGAAACCGCGTCGAAACCGATGTAGGCGAAGAACACCAGGGTAGCGCCGCGATAGATGCCGCTCCAGCCGAACTTCGAGCCGCCTTCGTTGGCGGGAATGAACGGATGCCAGAGTTCGGGATGGACGTAGTTGAACATCACGATCAGGAACAGCGCGATCACGATGACCTTGATCGCCACGATGATCGCGTTGACCGTGGCCGACTGCGTGATGCCGAGATAGCACAGCCAGCTGATCAGCCCGACGATCAGGATCGCGGGAAGGTTGATCAGGGCGCCGGTGAAGACCAGCTTGTGACCACCTTCGGCAAACGTGAGCGGAGCCGAAGAGAGCGCCGCCGGCAGGTTGAAGTTCAGCCCCGTCATCGAACTGAGCATGCGCAGCATTTCGCCGAAGTAGCCGGACCATGCCACCGCCACGGTCGAAGCGGCGAACAGATATTCGAGCACCAGCGCCCAGCCGACGAACCAGGCCACCACTTCGCCCAGCGTGGCATAGGAATAGGAGTAGGCGCTGCCGGACACCGGCAGCATCGCGGCGAATTCCGCGTAGCACATGCCGGCCAGGCCGCAGGCGAAAGCGGCGATGAGGAAGCTGAGGATCAATGCAGGGCCGGCGAATTGCGCGGCTGCGGTTCCCGTAATCGCGAAGATGCCGGCACCGATCACGGCGCCGATGCCAAGCATCACCAGATGACGTGCGGTCAGTACGCGTTTGAGAGTGATCTCTCCCTGTGCACCACCCTCGACGGGTTCGCCGGCATCCACGTGAGGCATCGCCTCGATCGTGTGAGTGGCAAATAGACCTTTTATCATCAAGTTCCCCTCAGGTGATTTTTGCCCGCGTCCGCTCTGCGGCGGATGGCTGCAATGGGTGGGCAATGGCGGGCCAACATAGCCCAGCAATAGATGATGTACAAGCTTCGTTCATGTTGCGGCGAAACATGTCGTGACGAGTTTCAAACCACGCATGCGGATGTCCATGCAACAGCCAGCCACCTTCATGATCGATGCGTTCCGGCGCTACCGTGACCAATGGCACGGTGAGTCGGAGACGGTCGGGTTGTTCGAGAAATTTCTGCATACGCAAGCGAATGCTTTCGAGCGCAGCAATGCGGCGGGGCACTTCACCGGTTCGTGCTGGCTGGTCAGCGCCGACGGCCTGCGCGTGCTGCTGATGCACCACCGCAAGCTGGACATGTGGTTGCAGCCGGGCGGCCACGCCGACGGCGACACCGACCTTGCCCGCGTCGCATTGCGCGAGGCCCAAGAGGAAACCGGCGTGGCCGGCTTGCACGTCGAAAGCGGCATCTTCGACATTGACCGGCATGGGATTCCAGCCCGCGCGAACGAGCCCGGGCATTGGCATTACGACGTACGTTACGTGGTGCGCGCGGAGGCGGACGAACGCTTCACGGTCAACCACGAATCCCGCGCGTTGGCGTGGCGACCGGTGACGGATGTCGCTGCCGATGACAGCCTCGATGCCTCGTTGCGGCGGATGGCGCGCAAGTGGCTGAATCGCCCTACCCGTATTTCGCCGGGGCGGGGTTGAGGTGACCGCAGGCGTCGCAGGTGCGCGCTTCGCGTGAGCCGTAGAAGTGGTCGAACACCGGCGGGAAATCGTGCTCGATGCTGTCGAGCACGAAGTACTCCTCGAACAACTTGTGGTTGCAGCGTTCGCAGAACCACAGCAGGCCGTCCTGCTCGCCGGCGACGCGGCGGCGTTCGATCACCAGGCCGATCGACGCCGGCATGCGCTGCGGCGAATGCGGCACGCGCGGCGGCAGATAGAACATTTCGCCGGCACGGATCGGGATGTCGCGTGCCTGGCCCTCGTCCTGCACCTTCAGCACCATCTCGCCTTCGATCTGGTAGAAGAATTCGGGGCCTTCGTCATGGTGATAATCGGTGCGCGCGTTGGGACCGCCGACGATCATGATGATGAAGTCGCCGTCGACGATGCACTTGTTGCCCACCGGCGGCTTCAGCAGGTGGCGGTGCTCGTCGATCCAGCGTTCAAGATTCAGTGGCGGCAGCAGGGCCATGCGGAGTGCTCACGTGAAAACAAGTTCGCACGATAGCGCCGCCCTCGCCACAAATGAAGCTGCCCGGCGTCGGCCGGGCAGCTCATGCGAAGCAACCGTGGCCTGGTCTGTTACGGCATCAGCACCTTGTCGATCACGAAGATTTCGCCGTTGGACTGGGTGACGTCGGCAATCGTGATGTTGGCGACGTTGCCCTTGGCATCGGTGACGGTCCATTTGCCGTTCTGGCCGGAGACGGTGATCGAGTCGCCCTCGACGGTCTTCAGCATCGCCCTGCCAGCATGGGCCTTGGCCAGCTTCGCCAGATCGTGCGCGGTGTATTTGCCCGGCACCACGTGGTAGGTGAGGATCCTGGTCAGCGTTGCCTTGTTTTCCGGCTTCAGCAGGTTGTCCACGGTGCCAGCGGGCAGGGCGGCGAAGGCCTCGTTGGTGGGCGCGAAGACGGTGAACGGGCCGGCGCCTTCAAGCGTTTCGACCAGGCCGGCAGCCTTGACGGCGGCAACCAGGGTGGTGTGATCCTTCGAGTTCATCGCGTTTTCAACGATGTTCTTCGTCGGATACATCGCTGCGCCGCCCACCATCACGGTCTTCTGCATGCTCATCGAGTCCATCTGGCCGGCCATGGCCATCGGCACCACGGCCGCACTGGCCAGTGCCAGGGAAAGGCCGACGGCCAGGCCGCGCATGCGGGAATGGGTCTTCATGAATGTTCTCCAGATTTTCCGCTTCGCGGGTTGGAAGCAACTGGAGATACGCGGCGGGCATCGGAACGGATGCATCGGTGTCGCTGGGCATTCAGTGAAGTGAAATCCGGGCGAAGACGCGGAACGCTCAGACTTCGAGCGTGGCGAGATCGCCTTTCTCTTCCAGCCACGCCTTGCGATCGCCGGCGCGCTTCTTGGCCAGCAGCATGTCCATCAACTTGCTGGTGCCGTCGTCTTCGTCGCCGATGGTCAGTTGCACCAGTCGGCGCGTATCCGGATGGATGGTGGACTCGCGCAACTGCGGCGGGTTCATTTCGCCCAGGCCCTTGAATCGCGTGGTGCTGACCGCGCCCTTCATTTTTTCGCGCTCGATCCGCTGCAGCATCGCCTGCTTCTCGCCTTCATCGAGGCAATAGAACACCTGCTTGCCCACATCGACGCGGAACAGTGGCGGCATCGCCACGAACACATGGCCTTCGCTGACCAGCTTCGGAAAATGCTTGAGGAACAGTGCCGACAACAGGGTGGCGATGTGCAGGCCGTCGGAGTCGGCATCGGCGAGGATGATCACCTTGCCGTAGCGCAGCCCGGACAGATCGTCCCTGCCCGGATCGCAACCGATCGCCACGGCGAGGTTGTGCACTTCTTCCGAGGCCAGCACCGAAGTGGATTCGACTTCCCAGGTGTTCAGGATCTTGCCGCGCAGCGGCAGGATCGCCTGGAACTCCTTGTCGCGCGCCTGCTTTGCGCTGCCGCCGGCGGAGTCGCCCTCGACCAGAAACAGCTCGGTGCGGGTGAGGTCGGTGGCGGTGCAGTCGGCCAGCTTGCCGGGCAATTGCGGACCCTGGGTGATCTTCTTGCGCACGATCTGCTTGGCCGCCTTCAACCGTGCACTGGCGCGCTCGATCGCGAGCTGGGCGATGCGCTCGCCGGTGCCCACGTTCTGGTTGAGCCACAGGCTGAAGGCATCGTGGATGACGTTCTCGATCATGCCTGCAGCCTGGCGCGAGGAGAGGCGCTCCTTGGTCTGGCCGGCAAACTGCGGATCCTGCAATCGAGCGGACAGCACGAAGGCCAGGCGTTCCCACACGTCTTCCGGCGCCAGCTTCACGCCGCGCGGGAGCAGGTTGCGGATGTCGCAGAACTCGCGGATGGCGGTGGTCAGGCCGGTGCGCAGGCCGTTGACGTGGGTGCCGCCCTGCGCGGTGGGAATCAGGTTGACGTAGCTTTCCTGCACCAGCTCGCCTTCGGGCAGCCACGCCAGGGCGACCTCCATGCCCTCGGCATCGCGCGCCATCTGATGCACGAACAGCTCGTTCGGCAGCGCTTCGGAGCCATCGAGTTCGCCGCGCAGGTAATCGCGCAGGCCGTCTTCGTAATGCCACTCGACGACTTCACCGCTGGCCTCGTCGGTGAGTTTCATGTTGAGGCCGGCACACAGCACGGCCTTGGCGCGCAGCAGATGCTTGAGCTTGCCCAGCGAGATCTTCGGCGAGTCGAAGTATTTTGCCTCGGGCCAGAAATGCAGGGTGGTGCCGCTGCGCTTCTTCGGCACCGTGCCGATCACTTCGAGCGGGCTGACCTTGTCGCCGTGCTCGAACGCCATTGCGTACTCGGAGCCGTCGCGGCGGATGTTCACTTCGACGCGATCAGACAGCGCATTGACCACCGATACGCCCACGCCGTGCAGGCCGCCGGAGAAGCTGTAGTTCTTGCCACTGAATTTTCCACCCGCGTGCAGCCGGGTCATGATCAGCTCGACGCCGGAGACGCCTTCCTCCGGATGGATGTCCACCGGCATGCCGCGGCCATCGTCGCTCACCGACACCGAGCCGTCGGCGTGCAGCACCACCTCGATCGAGCTGGCATGGCCGGCCAGCGCCTCGTCCACCGAGTTGTCCACCACTTCCTGCACCAGATGGTTCGGGCGGGTGGTGTCGGTATACATGCCGGGGCGGCGTTTGACCGGATCCAGGCCGGACAGGACTTCGATATCGGCGGCGTTGTAGCGACTGCTCATGCGTGTGTTTCGGATGGTTCAAGACGGCGAAGCATGGGGCGCGCGGGCGGGCAGGGTCAAGCCGAGCAGGCTGGATCAGCGATAACCTTGCGCCTGCAACGAAAACAGGTGTGCGTAATGGCCGTCCTCCGCCATCAACTGCTCGTGGCTGCCGCGCTCGATGATGCGGCCGTCCTGGATCACGATGATCTGGTCGGCCATGCGCACGGTGGAGAAGCGGTGCGAGATGAGGATGGCGATGCGGCCGCCGGCCAGTTCGCGGAAGCGTTCGAAGATGGTGGCCTCGGCTTGCGCGTCCATGGCGGCGGTGGGTTCGTCCAGCACCAGGATGTCGGCGCGTGAGCGCATGAAGGCGCGGGCCAGGGCGATTTTCTGCCACTGGCCGCCGGACAGTTCGCGGCCGTCGTTGAACCACTTGCCGAGCGGCGTCTGGAAGCCGGCCGGCAGGCTGTCGATGAAGTCGCTGGCCATGCCCTTGTCGCTGGCCTCGCGCCAGCGCGCTTCGTCCTCGAAATGGCTGACGTCGCCGGCGCCGACGTTCTCGCCCACGCGCATCTGGTAGCGCGCGAAGTCCTGGAAGATCACGCCGATGCGTTGCAGCAGCACGGCTTCGTCCCATTCGCGCAAGTCGGTGCCGTCGAGCAGGATGCGGCCGCTATCCGGCGCGTACAGCCGGGTCAGCAGCTTGATCAGGGTGGTCTTGCCCGAGCCGTTCTGGCCGACCAGGGCCAGCGATTCGCCGGGGCGGATGTGCAGGTTGATGTCCTGCAGCGCCGGTTCGCCGGCACCGGGATAGGTGAAACCGACCTGCTCGAAACGGATGCCGTCGTCGGGCTGCGCACCGCGCTGCACCGCGCCGGCGGCGGGCGACACGGGGGTTTCCAGGTATTCGTACAGGGTCGACAGGTACAGGTTGTCCTCGTACATGCCGCCGATGGCCGACAGCATCGCCGAAACCGCCGACTGGCCCTGGCGGAACAGCGCCAGGTACATCGTCATCTGGCCCAGTGTGATGCGCGCGATCACCGTGCTGGCGGCGATCCATGCATACGCGCCGTACAGTGCGAGCGTGCCGAGCAGGCCCAGGCCGAAACCCCAGCTTTCGCGGCGGACGGTGAGGTCGCGGTCGTCGCGGTAGAGCTTGTCGAAGATGTCGCGGTAGCGGCCCAGCAGCAGCGGGCCGAGACCGAACAGCCTCACTTCCTTGGCGTGGTCCTCGCGTGCGAGCACGGTTTCCAGGTACAGCTGCATGCGCGTTTCCGGCGAGCGCCAGCGGAACAGCCGGAACGCATCGCCGGAGAATTTCGTCTCGGCGAAGAACGACGGCAAACCCGCCAGCAGCAGCACGGCCACCGCCCACGGCGAAAACTGGAACAGCAAGGTGCCGTAGCTGACCAGCGAGATCGCGTTCTGGCCCAGCCCGAACGTACGCGTCACCAGCGACAACGGCCGGCTCGATGCCTCGCGCCGCGCACGGGTGAGCTTGTCGTAGAACTCCGAATCCTCGAAATGCGCCAGCTCCAGCGTCAACGCCTTTTCCAGGATCATCACGTTGACGCGCTGGCCCAGCAGCGCACGCAGCAGTGACTGGCACATCGACAATCCGCGCTGGGTGCCGGCCAGCGCCGCCACCAGCACGCCTTCGAGTGCCACCCATTCGAACACCTGGCGCAATGGAGCGTGGCCGCTGGCAGCCCATGCCTTGCTGGCACCGACCACCGCGTCGACGATATGCGCGCCGACATACGCCACGCCGGCCGGTAACAGGCCGGCGATCAGGGTCAGCAAGGCCAGCGACATCGTCAACGCGTGGCTGGTGCTCCACACCAGTCCGATTGCGCGCCCGCTGTAACGGAACACACCCAGGAAACTGCGCGTGAGTTCGGCCGATTCGGCGGGTGCGGGGGAATGGTGCGGCGGCACGTGAAGGGAGTCGTCAGGTCATCGGCGCAGCAGCGCGGAAATCCCGAAATGGGGGCCGCGCCGCTTCACGCAAGATGGCCCATGCCGCCTTGGACAAGTCGGATCATCGCCGGCATCAATGCAACTGCACCTCGACCACCTGCCGATCCGGCTGGTACAGCGCCGGAAACAGCTGCTTCAGATGCGCCACCTTCGGCGCATCGTTGTAGACGATGTACGGCTCGTTCGGGTGCAACTGGAAATAGTGCTGGTGGTAGGCCTCGGCGGGATAGAACGCCTTCAGCGGAACGACCTGGGTCACGATCGGGGCGGGGAAGGATCTGGCGGCGGTCAGTTGCGCGATGTACGCGCTGGCAACCTGTTTCTGTGCACCATTGGCATAGAAGATCACCGAACGGTATTGCGTGCCGCTGTCCGGGCCCTGGCGATTCAGTTCGGTGGGATCGAGCGCGACCGAGAAGAACACCTGCAGCAACTGGCCGTAGCTGACCTGGGCCGGATCGAAGTGCACCTGCACGGACTCGGCATGGCCGGTACGACCCGAGCCCACTTCGAAATAGTGCGCGGTATCGGCGTTGCCGCCGGAGTAACCGGCGATGACCTTGCGCACGCCCTTGACGTGCTCGAACACCGCCTCGATGCCCCAGAAGCAGCCGCCGGCGAGCACGGCGACCTGATCGCCTTGGGCGTCGGCTTTCGGAGTGTCCGTGACGGGTGCGGGCAGGGCGACATCGCTGGCGGCGGAGACCGGCTGGCATGCGCTCACTGCCAGCATCAGCAGGGCGGCGAGTGGAACGGCATGAATGGCGCTACGACGAATCATGGGATGCCTCGCGGTGGCTGGGCGAAAGTGGCCGTTACCTGTACTTCGCTGGACATCGGTGCCCGGTTACCATGGTCGACTCCGGTTTTCTTCGGGACTGAACATGCACGACGCCATCGACCTGGACGCGTACCTGCAGCGCGTCGGCGTGAATGCCACCGTCGCGCCCGATCTGGCAACGCTGCAGGCCATCGCCGCGGCGCATGTGGCGGCGATTCCGTTCGAGAACCTCAATCCGCTGCTCGGCCTGCCGGTGGACCTGGCGTTGCCTGCGCTGGAGCGCAAGCTGGTGCATGACGGTCGCGGCGGCTACTGCTTCGAGCAGAACCTGTTGCTCGAAGCCGCCCTGCGGGCGATAGGTTTCGAGGTGTCGGGGCTGATCGCCCGTGTGCTGTGGACGCGACCGGACGATGCCGTCACCCCGCAAACCCATATGCTGCTTCGGGTCGAACTGGCCGGCGACAGCTGGCTGGTCGACGTGGGTTTTGGCGTGCAGACGCCGCCCGGTGCGTTGCGCCTGCAGCCCGATATCGAGCAGACGACGCCACTGGAGCCGTTTCGACTACTGCACAGGGAGGGCGACTGGCACATGCAGTCGCTGGTGCGTGGACAGTGGCTTTCGCTCTACCACTTCGATCTGCGTCCGGTGCCGGCGATCGACTACGTCGTGGCCAACCATTACGTATCGACGCATCCGGAGTCGAACTTCGTCAACAACCTGAGCGTGGCACGCACGCTGTCGGATCGCCGCCTGAGCTTGCGTAATCGCGAGTTCACCGTGCGCCGCCCCGAATCCGAGCCCGAGCGGCGGCAGTTGAGCGATACGGCAGAAATTCGCCTGGTGCTGGAGCGGGATTTCGGCTTGCGCCTGCCCGACACTGCCGCGCTGGATCGGCGACTGGATAAACTGCCGGACTGAGTTCCTCCGACAGGCAACGGGCCTGTCGCTATGCCTCGGGATCCGCCAGCACATGAATTTCCACGTCGTCGATGGCGACCACCTGGCCTGCGTGGATCTTGCAGGTCTTGCGCAGTTCGGTGACACCGTCGACCTTCACCGCACCGGTGGCGACGATCGCCTTGCCGGCACCGCCGCTGTCGCACAGGCCGGTCAGCTTCAGCAGCATGTTGAGTTCGACGTAGACGCCTTCCAGTTCAAAGTCGATCGTTTGCATGGGGATCCGGGATAAAGGGGGCAGCAAGGGTGACACGCTTTCAGGCGGTTGCGTGGCGCTCGTCGAAAGCGCTGTCGGGCAAGGCCAGGAATGCGAACCACGGCATGTCGTGGTCGCCGCCGAACGTGGCGGCGTCGTCGAGGATGCCCAGCAGGATGTCGTAGTCGGTCTCGGCGGCCTGGCGCAGTTCGTCGGCGTGGTCGAACAGCAGCACGTAGCCCCACGCGGGCATCCAGCCGAGGTCGCGCAGGCAGTCGGCCAGTGCGTCCCAGTTGTAGCCGAAGGTAGCTGGCAGCTGCAGCGACGCGGCCAGTCGGTGCAGCAATTCGCCCCTGTCGTGGCAGCCGGCCAGGTCGATGCGGCAGACGCACAGCTCGTCGCGGGCGGCGGCTCGCGCCAGCCGGTCGAGATCGTTGGCGCCGACGAAGTACACGCCGCTTTGACCGGGCCTGGTCAGGTCCAGGTCGAAGCCGTGCGTGCTCATCGGGCCACCTCGAAACGGCGGAAGCTGCGGTAGTGGTCGTCGGTGTAGTACCAGACTGCCGGCGGCGTGCCGCCGGTGATGATGCGTCGCGTGCCGCGCGTGCGCGCGCCTGGCGTTTCCACCGTGTACTCGTGGTAATAGCCGCGCGGCTGCTTCGGCAGCAGCCCCTCGTAGTTGCCGAACACGACGCCGTCCTGGTGATGTTCGAACGGACCGCCGCGGGCGATCCGCTCCAGCGTGTCGCGTGCCTCGGTCGGCAAAGCGGTGCCGGATGATCGCGGCGGGTTGGACGCTTCGTGGTGACTGCTGCGATCGGGCGCGTTGTTGCCCGGCACCGGCGTGTCGGCTTGCCGGTTCCACAACGTCACCGCGAGTACGACGATGGCGAGCAGGATCAGTGGCTTGAGCTGGCGCATGCCGGTTCGCTGGTGAATGAATGCGCCGCGAGCTTAACAGGGCCCTGCTGGTGCGGCTTGGGCCCCGCGACGCTCTTGCCTTGGTCCGCTCTGGAGCGTCGCGGCTGATGCCGCTCCCACAGGCACGCGGCATCAACTGGCGTCGATGCGCGACTGCAACGCCATCGCCGCGGCGGGGTTGCGATGCTTGGCGGCGCTGATGAAGAAAATGAACACGTCGCGCGGCGGCCTTTCGGGTTCAACGGCAGCTATGTGCGGCAGGTCGTCGACGTCGTTGCCGGCAGCCCAGTCACGCGCGCGGATCGCCCAACGATCCAGTTCGGCAGGCGCATAACCGGTCGGAACCTTGTCGGCGCTGCGCATCAGTCGCGCGTAGCTGAAATCGCCGGTGAGGTCGGCCAGCGACGGGTAGTCGGGCGAATCGGTAAACACGGTCGGTATGCCCTGCGTGCGGGCCAATGCCACGTAGCGTTCGTCGAGGAAGCTGGGGTGGCGCACTTCCAGTACGTGGCGCAGCGGCTGGCCGTTCAGTTCGCGCGGCAGGTGTTCCAGGAAGGCGGCCAGGTCGTCGATGTCGAACGGTCGCGAGGGCGGCAGCTGCCACAGGATCGGTCCCAGCCGATCGCCCATTTCCGCCAGTCCGCCATGCACGAAACCGCTGACACCCTTGGCGGCATCGGCCAGCCGCTTGCCTTCGGCGATATAGCGTGGTGCCTTCAATGAAAAGATGAAGCCGGCTGGCGTGTCCGCCGCCCATTTGGCGTACGTGGCCGGCTTCTGTGCACCGTAGTAGGTGCCGTTGATCTCGATCGCGCGCAGCTGGCGGCTGGCGTATTCCAGTTCGCGCCGTTGCACCAGTTTGGCCGGGTAGAAATTGTTGCGCCAAGGTGCGTAGTTCCAGCCGCCGATGCCGACGCGGATCGCGGCGGTTTCCGGTGTCGCGGCGAACAGGTCGTCGGTGGCGGCAGGGGCGGGCATGGCGTGGTCCGTGCGGGAGCGGTCGACCGATCTTGCCATGCCATGCGTCCTCCGTGAGTGACTTCAGGCGTGCTGCGACGGCACGGCGCATGGGACCCACCAGGCACAACCGTCCGGGGCGCTGGCCTTGCGACGGATTTGCCGCGATAGTTGCTGCCTTCGATACCCAGTGGAGCCGACGATGTCCTTGCGAGTGATGTCCCCGCGCGTGGCGGGTTGCTGTGCGCTGTTCGTGTTCGCCACCAGCGCCTGGGGGCAGGCTCCCGCGGCGCGGCAACTGCCCCCGCCGGTATCCATCCACGACCGCGTTCGACCGGCCTTGCCGGCGCAACTGCTGGACTTCGGCGCTTACGTCGACAGTGCGCGCAAGACCTTCGACGTGCCGGGCATCGCGGTGGCGATCGTCAAGGACGGCCATGTGGTGATGGAGCAGGGTTTCGGGCTGCGCGAGATCGGCAAGCCGGACAAGGTCGACGCGCACACGCTGTTCGCGATCGCCTCCAACACCAAGGCGTTCACCGCCGCGTCGCTGCAGCAACTGGCCGAGGCCGGCAAGCTCAAGATGGACGACCGGGTGATCGATCACCTGCCGTGGTTCCGCATGTCCGACCCGTACGTGACGCACGAGATGCGCATCCGCGACCTGCTGGCGCATCGCAGCGGCCTCAGCCTGGGCGCAGGCGACCTGCTGTACTGGCCGCCGACTTCGTACACCACGAAAGAGGTGGTGCAGCGTCTCGCGCATGTGCCGATCAGGAACGGTTTTCGCAGCGGCTACGCCTACGACAACATCCTGTTCGCGGTCGCCACGCTGGTGATCGAGCAGGCCTCCGGCCAGAGCTACGCCGACTACGTGCGCCAGCACATCTTCACGCCGGTCGGCATGGACGAGTCGCTGATCGACAAGACGTACCTCAGGCCCGGCATGGACGTGGCGACGGGCCACGCCAAGGCCGACTTCAAGGATCTCGAGCCGGTGCCGCCGATGGCCTGGCTCAACGATCCCGGTGCCGGCGGCATTTATGCCAGCGTGCACGACCTGGCCAAGTGGATGAACGTGCAACTGGCCGGCGGCGTGTTGCCGACGAAAGGCGCGGACGGCAAGCCGCAGCGGCTGTTCTCGCAAGACAGCCAGCATCAGATGTGGTCGATGCTGACGCCGATCACCATCCGCAAGCCGCCGATCACCGAACTGGCACCACTGACGCCGCAGTTCTACGGCTACGGCGAGGCATGGTTCCTGTCCGATTACCACGGCCAGCGGCTGGTCTGGCACACCGGTGGCTGGCCGGGCATGGTGTCGCGGGTGACCCTGGTGCCGGAACTGCACCTGGGCGTGGTGGTGCTGACCAACCAGGAATCCGGCGCCGCGTTCAATGCGGTGACCTATCGCGTGCTCGATGCGTACCTCAATCCGTCGCACACGACCGACTGGGTAGCGGTCTACGACAAGGCGGTGAAGCATGCGGCGGGCAAGGCCGACGACAGTGTCGCCAAACACGAGGCCGCGCGCGACAAGGGCAGCAAGCCGTCGCTGGCGCTGGCGAAATATGCCGGCACCTATCGCGATCCGTGGTACGGCGACGTCATCATCAGCAACGAGCAAGGCAAGCTGCGCCTGCGCTTCAGCAAGACCGCGCAACTGGTCGGCACGATGACGCCGTGGCAGCACGACACCTTCACCGTGCGCTGGGACGATCGTGCGCTCAATGCGGATGCCTTCGTCGACTTCAGCCTGGATGTGGACGGCCATATCCGCGAGATGCGCATGCAGCCGATCTCGCCGCTGACCGACTTCAGCTTCGACTTCCAGGACCTGCGGCTGGTGCCGCTGGCCGCGGGTGCGTCGAAGTCGCCGCACGATTGATCGTGCAACGGTTCGCCGGAGGGGCTCCGGTGAACCGTTGAGGCATTCTGTTTCACCATCCGAGCGTCAGGGGAATCCATCATGCGTTTTCGTCGTCATGTCGTTGCCAGCTTGCTGTGCATCGGGTTGCTGACTGGTCCGGCGCACGCGCGCAGTGACAGCCCGAACGCCCACCGTTTCTTCCACGTGCAGCTCGGGGCCGCCTCGAAACAGCCGGTGTCGGGAAGGCTGCTGCTGTTCGCGATCGACGAGAAGACCGCGGTGGCGGCGAAGGCCGAATCCAAAGGCCGCAGCAGCACGGTCGACGAGGTCGATGCCAATCCGTTCCGCGCCACCGAGACCAGCGTGGCGGGGCGTGAGGTAAACCATTGGAAGCCGGGGCAGGTGATCGACATCGACGCCGACCGGATGGCATTCCCGGCGGGCTACTCGGAGCTGCCGCCAGGGGATTACCTGGTGCAGGCCGTGCTCGACGTCAACCGCGACTACAACTACACCGGGCGCGGTGCCGGTGATCTGGTCAGTGCGGTGGTGAAAGTCCATCTGCCGAATGTCGGCATTCCCGCGCTCACCCTGGACAAGGCACTGCCGACGAGCGATCCGTGGGCGATGTCGGCGTCGGCCCCGGCCGCGGTTCGCGATCGCGTGGCCGCCGCGCGCAAGCATGCGACGCTGGTCGATTTCGTCAGTCCTTCGCTGAGCGCGTTCTGGGGTCGCCCGATCCACATGCGCGGCTGGGTGCTGGTGCCGCCGGGCTATGATGCCAAGGCGTCCGCGCGTTATCCCGTGGTGTATTACACGCAGGGTTTCGGCGGCAACAACGATCGGTCGATCGGGTCGCTGTCCACCGTCGATGACGCGATGGCCAGCGGCGAGATGCCGCCGATGATCTGGGTGTTCCTCGACGAGTCGAGTCCGACCGGCACCCACGAGTTCGCCGACTCGGTCAACAACGGTCCGTGGGGCCATGCGCTGACCACCGAGCTGATCCCCGAACTGGAATCGCATTTCCGCATGGACGGCCGCGCCAGCGGGCGTTTCCTCAACGGCCATTCCTCCGGCGGCTGGGCCACGCTGTGGCTGCAGACGCGCTACCCGAAAATCTTCGGCGGCACCTGGTCGACCTCGCCGGACCCGAGCGACTTCCACGATTTCACCGGCGTGGACCTGTACGCGCCGAACGCGAACGTCTACCGCCGGCCGGACGGCTCGGCCTATCCGCTGGTGCGCGACCACGCCAAGGTGCTCGGCACGTACGAGCAGTTTGCAAAGCTGGAGCGTGTGCTCGGTTCGTACGGCGGGCAGATGGCGTCGTTCGACTGGGTGTTCTCGCCGCGCGGCGCGGACGGTCGCCCGATGCCGATGTTCGATCGCGACACCGGCGCGGTCGATCCGGCCGTGGTCGCCTACTGGCGCGATCACTACGACATCGCGTACCGGCTGCAGCGCGACTGGGCCCAGCTCAAGCCCGACCTGGACGGCAAGATCCATCTGTACGTCGGTACCGCCGACACGTTCTATCTCGACGGCGCAGCGCACAAGCTCAAGGCGGTGCTGGACGGCTTGCACGCAAAGTCCGACATTCGTTTCCTGCCCAACAAGACCCACATGGATCTGTACGTGCAGGGCAAGGATCGGCACGCGTTGCTCAAGCAGATCAGCTGGGACATGTACGCGGTCGCGCGGCCGCATTCGACGCTGAAGCCGAAGGCGGTGACGCCCTGAGGCTGCGTCATCGTGAAAGCGGAGGCCGGCCATGCTGCCGGCCGTCCTTTTTTCAGTCGCGGTTCTTTCAGGCTTGCTCCGGCTGCCACGGATCGTAGCTGCCGAAATACCACAGGTGGCCTTCCGGATCGTGGCAGCTGTAGCCGGCGCCGCCGTACTCCTTGTCCGCATAGTCGTCGACGATCACCGCGCCGGCGGCCTTCGCCTGCTGGTAGTGCGACTTGCAGTTGCTTACGATCACGCAGGCGCATTGCGTCTCGCGGCCGCCGATTTCGTCGGGCTGGGCGATGTGCCGGCCGAATTCGCTGTCGCGCACCTCGCCGAGCATGACCATGCCATGGCCGTACGTGAGCTGGGCATGTTCCACGCCACCTTGCTCGTTTTCGTACACCGCGTTCTTCGTGAAGCCGAACGCCTTGCACAGCCAGTCGATCGCGGCGCGGGCGTCGCGGTAACGCAGGCAGGGGATGATGGTGCTGCCGTGATGTGATGCGGAGGACATGATGGGGACTCCGTGGTGAACGGTGCGCACAGGCTAGCGCGATCGGGAACGGCGCTTCCAGTTCGCATCTTCCGGACCGGGCGTGGCGGCATCCTCCACCCGGTACCGTTCGGGCTGAGCGTGGCGCCGAAGGCGAAGTCGAAGCCGCGCGGTTGCGCTCAGAGCCTGCCCCGGACTTGATCCGGGTGATCGGTGGGGGATTTCGAACGGATCTGCGCGCTGACCACATCCCGCCCGGGCCGTTTGCCGCCCGATCACCCGTCTTCGCTGCCGCTCTCGACCAGTGGCGGCAACGTGCGCACGAGCATGCTTTGCGGGCGGGTCAGCGGCATTCTTGCGTCGCGCAGGCGTTCGAGCATCTCGAACAGCAAATCGCTTTTCACGCCGCCGACCTCGCGCGGGCTGTTGACGTAGGCGATGCAATTGAACGTCATCATGCCGCCGTCGAGATTCTCCAGCCGGACGAACGGTTCCGGCAGCTTCAGCGTGCCTGCGTGCGCACGCAACACCTCCAGGATCAGTTCGCGCACCTTGCCGGCGTCGGTATCCAGCGGCATCGGCAGCTTGATCTGCACGCGGCCCTGTGCGTTGGCCAGGGTCACGTTGCGCACGTTCTGGGTGATCAGCTGCGAGTTGGGCACGATCACGGTCGAGCGGTCGCCCATCTGGATTTCGGTGGCGCGCACGTTGATGCGGCGGATGTCGCCTTCGACGTCGCTGCTGAGGCTGACCCAGTCACCCACCTTCACCGGCCGCTCGACCAGCAGGATCAACCCGGAAATGAAGTTCTGCACGATCGCCTGCAGGCCGAAGCCGATACCCACCGACAGCGCGCTGACGATCCAGGTGATGCTTTTCAGATCCACATGCAGGGCGGCCAGGGTCAGCACCAGCACCAGCAGGCCGCCGAGGTAGCCGAGCAGGGTGACGATGGAATCCTGCATGCCGGTTTCCATCGTGGACTTCGGCAGCAGTTCTTCGCGCAGCCATCGCTTGAGCAGGCGCAGCACGACCACGCCGATCACCAGCGTCAGCGCACCGGTGAGGATGCTGCCCGGTTCGATCGGGAGATTGCCGAGCTTGAGGTTGCTGAAGGTCTGTTCGGCGCTGTTCAACAGATCGCCCGGGCCCGCACCGAACGGGGTCAGCACCGTCGCCAGCGCCAGCACGACCAGCCCGATGCGGCAGACGCCGACCAGCAGCGTGGACGCCTGCTCCAGCGTGTGCGGCGCCAGTTCGAAGGTGGCTTGCAGGCGCTGGCCGCTGCGGCCCTTCGGCGACAGCAAGGTGTTGATCGAGTCGGTCAGCAGGTGGATCAGCAGATAGACGGTGGCCACGATCACGCCGATCCACAGCATCTGCACCGCAATGAAGAATGCCAGCGCAATGAAGCCGGTGGCCACGCCGAACCAGCTGATCACCACGCCGAGCGCGGCGGCGGCGAGCAGCAGGCCGACCCATAGCGGCCGGTGCTCGGGTTCGGCATTGCCGACGGCCAGCTCGCGCCGGCTGTGCCGCAGGCCCAGCAGCGCCATGCCGATCAGACCGCTGATGGCCAGCGCGAACAACCCGCGCGTGACGACCGTGGCCGGCAGGCTGACGCCGATCGTGCGGCTGGTGCGCTCGACCATGCCGAACAACAGCGCGGCCGCAGCCAGCAGCCACGGGAACGGTCGCAGCCGCTGCGCGGCCAGGTCCGACAAGGTCGGCAGACGCCACGATGGTCGCCGCACCGACAGCAGTGCGCGGCCAAGCCCCGTCACGAACGCCGCGAAACACACCAGCCGGACCGCGGAGGTCGCAAGCGCGCGGATGTCGTCGTCGAGGATGTCGTTCCAGTTCAGTCCGAGATACGCCAGCTGCGCCGCCAGCCCGGTGGTGAGGATCGCGGTCAGCGCCACCGCGCTGGCCATCGCGCTGCGCCGCAAATGGCCGTCCGGAACATGACGCGTGGCCAGCATCAGCAGCAGCCGTTCCAGCACCCAGCGACCACCGCCCAGCAGCAGCGCGGCGGCGACCAGGCACCACAGCAGCGGCGTCCGGTTTGGCGGCTGCCACGCCTGGCCGAGATCGGCGGCGAAGCGCGTGCCGAGCCGCTTGAGTCGCGTCAGGTCGTCCGGAAACGTCCGCGCCGGATCCGCCCAGAACGTGCGGCTGAACGGGGTGGAGGTTCGCGAGGCCAGCCGCGCCTGGAACTGATCGTTGCGCAGGCCGGTGATCTGCGCGGCCAATTGCATCGCGTTCTGGTTGATCAGTTGCGACTGCTTGATCTGTGCGTCCAGATCGGCCTGTGCCTTGTCCAGCTGTCGTCGTTGTGCAGCGACTTCGGGCGCTTCTGCCGGAGCCCCCTTGGCCGGGGCCGGGCCCAATACCGCGAGCTGGGCCTGCAGCGCGGCCATCTGGGGCGTGAGACTGGCGGTGAGCGATCGCGCCTGATCCTGCACGCCCAGCGCGGTGTTGCGCAGGTCGGCCAGCGGCGCGTCGGCTTTGGTGTCTTTCAATGCAGCCTTGACCGCATCGAGCTGGCTGCCCATCTGGTCGAGTGCATGTGCCGGGGTGACGGCAGGCGCCTCGGGATGGTCGTTGCTCTGGGCGTGCAGCGTGCCGCCACCGAGGATCAGCAGCAACAGCAGAAAGTAGCGGGGCAGGTTGGGCATCCGCGCATGATCGGAGCGCGCCCATGGGCGGTCAATCGTATTGAGCGGCGTGACGGCGGTGTTTGTGGCTGGCGTTCAGATTGGACGAGCCATGGCGACGCTCCCCCATGGGGTAACGCAAGTTTTCAGCTATCGCGGACCCTGGCCGCACGCAGTGCGGCGCGGCGCGCCAGACTGGCCGACGACCAGACGTCGTCCAGTTCGTAGAACTCGTCCACCGCTGGCAAGTGCGGGGGAAGCAGCACCCACGGCTGCCTGGTCGAGGTGAAGATATGGACGTCCGGCGGCAACCGCCACGGCTCCTGCAGGGTGCCGACCCGCACGAACGCCACCGCCTTGCCGCCGCCGGGATAATGACTCCACAGCGCGACGTGGCATTGGGCGCAGCGCGCGATCTGCTGGCCCTTGCCGCTGCATGAAGGGGTGTCGACCATGATCGGTTCGCCCTGCAGCAGTTCCAGCCGATCGGTCTCGATCATCGCGTTGATGGCGAACGCGCTGCCGGTCTCGCGCTGGCACCAGCTGCAGTGGCAGCAGTGCACGATCAGCGGCGCGCTGGTCAGTCGATAGCGGATCGCACCGCAGGTGCAGGTGCCTTCGTATGTGCTGTCGGCGGACATCGTGATCTCCCGCGTGCCGGTCAGGTCGGGCCCTGTGCGTGCCGACGGTCGTGTGTCGGCCACTGGATTCTGCCACGGGCAAACCGCCGCTGCCGTCGTGAAGATGCTTCGGCGGGCCTTGACGTCAATAGGTTTGCA
Source organism: uncultured Gammaproteobacteria bacterium (assembly GCA_963828675.1). Classification (GTDB taxonomy): domain Bacteria; phylum Pseudomonadota; class Gammaproteobacteria; order Xanthomonadales; family Rhodanobacteraceae; genus Rhodanobacter. Next base: position 564,361 of record CAWHFQ010000002.1, on the reverse strand, counting down.
TCGCAAACTGATTTGCAATTGAGCAAAGCAAGGCATGCCCGTGTCCGCAAATGTCGAGAACCGCCTGCGCGAACTGGAATCGCTGACCCGCAGTTACGCGCGTTATTCGCGCAGTGCCGGCGGCATGTCGTCGGTACTCGGCGGCGTGCTGTGCCTGATCGCCTATCTGGGCGGCCCGTTGCTGCCGGCCACGGCGGCAGCGCGGGCGGTGCTGATCGCCATCCCCGCGGGGTGGCTGCTGGCCAAGGGCTGGATGACGCACCGCTACTACCAGCGGATGGGCCATGTCGAACAGCGCGAGACGCCGCAGGAACGTCACATGCACTGGTTCTGCGTGGCGGTAACCTTGCTGGTGGCGGTGATCCTCACCACGTCGATCGGCATGACCGCGCGACAGCATGGGTGGTCGCTGCCGGCCGGCATGTTCGGCTATCTGGCGCTGCTGTGGCTGCTGGTCGTGGCTGCCTGGCGCTGGCTGCGCAGTCCGCTCGACTTCATCGTCGGCACCTTTCTTTTCTGCCAGGCGGCGGTGGTCAGCGCCGGTGGCTTTTATCCGCTGATCGGTACGACCCACACGCAGCAGGGGATGCTGATGTCGCTGGTGGCGTTGATGTTCCCGCTGGCGGCGCTGGCAATGATTGCCAGAGGCGTGGTCGAGCATCGCCAGTTCCGCGAGTTGCGCCTGCGCCTTGAGCAACTGCGCGGCGCGCCGGCAGGTGAAGCGTGAGCACGCCGAGTCGGCTTGGCGAAGTGATGGCGCTGGACCGGCTGGTGCACGAGCCGGCGCGGCTGCTGATCCTGGCGGTGCTGTCCGGCGCGAAGGTGGTCGAGTTCGGCTTCCTGGAACAGATGAGCGGTCTGAGCAAGGGCAACCTTTCCAGCCACATGAGCAAGCTGGAAGCGGGCGGCCTGATCGAGGTGAAGAAGAGCTTCCGCGGCAAGCGTCCGCTGACCGAGCTGTGCATAACGCCGGCCGGCCGCCGCGCACTGGCCGCGTATCGACAACAGCTGGCGGCGGTGATGCAGGAACTTCCCGGCCCGGCAGCCAGCCCGAAACGGAGATGACCTGATGAAACGTTCCCTTGAATGGGTGCTGGCCGCTGCGCTGTCGCTGGCATTGACTTCGGTTGCCGCCGCCGATCCCGCGGTGCTGCCGGCGCGCATCGCGAAGGTGGCACAGCAGTACGCCGACGCCGGCGTCTATCCGGCGATGGTGGTAGTGATGGTCGACGATGGCCATGCGCAAATCGCCGGCTTCGGCAAGCTGGCTGATGGTCGCGCACCGGATGGCAACACCGTGTTCGAGATCGGCTCGGTGACCAAGACCTTCACCGCGCTGCTGCTGGCGCGCGAGGTCGAGGCGAAGGCCGTGAGCCTGGACACGCCGGTGGCCACGCTGTTGCCGGATTTCAAGATGCCTGCGCGCCACGGCAAGCCGATCACGCTGGGCCTGCTGGCCGAGCAGTTTTCCGGCCTGCCGCGGCTGCCGGGCAACCTGCAGCCGGCGGATCTGGGCAATCCGTATGCGGATTACGGGCGCGACCGGCTCAAGGCGTTCCTGGCCGGCTACACGTTGCCGCGCGATCCCGGTGCGGCCTACGAATATTCCAACCTCGGTTTCGGCCTGCTTGGCGAAGCGCTGGCGCAACAGGCGAAACTCTCTTACGGCGAACTGCTGCAGCGAATGGTGCTGACCCCGCTCGGCATGGACTCCAGCGGCACCGAGTTGACGCCTGCCATGCGCGCGCAACTTGCGCCCGGTCACGACGAGCAGGGCCAGCCCGCCAAGCACTGGGAGATGGGCGCACTCGGCGGTGCCGGTGCGTTGCTCAGCGACGGTACGGACATGCTGCGCTATCTCAAGGCCAACATGGGCCAGCTGAAAACACCACTGAGCGAGGCGATCAAGCTGACGCACGCACCGCGACGCGACATCGGCGGCGGCGATCGCATCGGCCTGGCCTGGATGACGCATCACACGCCCTACGGCGACGTGATCTGGCATAACGGCGAAACCGGCGGCTACAGCAGCTTCATCGGTTTCACCAGCGACGGCCGCCGCGGCGTGGTGATCCTGACCAGTGCCACCGGCGCACCGCAGGAACTGGGGTTCGCGGCCTTGCTGCCGTCCGCACCGTTGCCGGTGGTGCACAAGGCGATGGCCATGTCTTCCGCACAACTCGATGCCTACGTCGGGCAATACACGCTGGGCCCGGGTTTCGCGTTGAACGTGTTCCGCCGCGACGACCAGCTGTTCGCGCAGGCCACCGGGCAAGGTGCGTTTCCGATATTCGCCAATGCACCGGATGCCTTCTTCGCCAGGGTCGCGCCGATCACCATCGACTTCGAACGCGCCGCCGACGGCAAGGTCGGCGCGCTGACCCTGCACCAGAACGGACACGACCGACACGCACCGCGCACCGAGGTGGCGACCGCAGCGGACGGCAACTCCAGCGTCCGGATCGCCCCGGCTTTGCTGCACGACTACGTCGGGCGGTACGCGCTGGGCGCAGGGGCGGAATTCGCCATCACCGTCCAGCACGACCAGCTCTACGTCCAGCTGACCGGGCAGGCCGCGTTTCCGGTGTACGCGAAGGCGAAGGACCACTTCTTCTACACCGTGGTCGATGCGCAGCTGGATTTCGAACGCGATGCGGCCGGCAAGGTCGATGCACTGGTGCTGCATCAGAACGGTCGCGACCTGCGTGCGCCGCGGCAGCGCTGATTCGGCTGTGTGTGGGAGCGGCCTCGGCCGCGATGGCTCTTGGTGGTGTGCGGTGGCTGAAGAGCATCGCGGCTGAAGCCGCTCCCACAGTCGGCGCGGAGCACGCGGCCCCTTGCGAAACTCTCCGGCGGCAATCAAGTTAACGGTTCTGCCTCCTCGCGTGCTCCCCATGATCTTCCGCTGGTTCGAATCCCTCATCGACGCGCTCAAGGAGCCCGCCGACAGCATGCCGCCGGCGTCGGTCTGGCGCTTCTACGCGTTCTACCTGCGCCAGGTGTGGCCGGTGTTTGCCGCAGCGATCGTGGTGGGATTCGGCGTGGCGATCGTGGAGGTCTCGCTGTTCGGCTTTATCGGCAGCATCGTCGACATGGCCAGGGGCACGCCGGGCGTGGCGTTTTTTCATGAGCACGGGCGCACCCTGTTGTGGATGGGCTTCGTGGCGCTGATCGCTCGGCCGGTGCTGAACAGCCTGCACGACCTGCTGGTGAACCAGGCGATTCTGCCCAGCCTGACCAACCGCATCCGTTGGCAGAACCATCGCTACGTGATCCGCCAGAGCCTCGGTTTCTTCCAGAACGATTACGCCGGACGCATCGCCAACCGCATCATGCAGACAGGCGGCGCGCTGCGCGAATCGGCTGTGCAGATGGTGGATGCGATCTGGTACGTCACCATCTACACCGGCAGTGCGATCGTGCTGTTTGCCAAGGCGGATTTCTGGCTGGCCGCGCCACTGGTGGCGTGGGTGTTCGCGTATGTCGGCCTGCTCGCGCTCTTCATTCCACGCGTCAAGCGGCGTTCGTGGAAGGCGTCGGAGGCGAAGTCGAAACTGATGGGGCGCATCGTCGACGGTTACAGCAACGTGCTCACGCTGAAATTGTTCGCGCATACACGCCGCGAGGAAGCCTACGTCGCCGAGGCGATGATCGAGCAGACCGACAAGCTGCGCCGGATGACCCGCGTCACCACCGCGATGGATGCCAGCATCACCACGCTCAACGGCTTCCTGATCGTCGGCACCTCGGCGCTGGCGCTGTGGCTGTGGAGCGAGGGCCGGGTGACGGTGGGCGCGATCGCGCTGTCGACCGGGCTGGTGATCCGCATCAACAACATGTCCGGCTGGATCATGTGGGTCGTCAACGGCATCTTCGAGAACGTGGGCACGGTGCAGGATGGCATCACCACCATTTCGCAGCCGCGCGCGGTGCAGGACCACGAAGGCGCGATGCCGCTGGAAGTGACCCACGGCGCGGTGCATTTCGAGCACATCCATTTCCACTACGGCAAGCAGGGTGGGGTGATGGCGGGCCTGGACCTTGCCGTGCGGGCGGGCGAGAAGATCGGTGTGGTCGGGCCGTCCGGCGCGGGCAAATCGACCCTGGTCAACGTGCTGCTGCGACTGTATGACCTGGAGGCCGGGCGCATCCTGATCGACGGTCAGGACATCGCCGGCGTCACCCAGGAAAGCCTGCGCTCGCAGATTGGCGTGGTCACCCAGGACACTTCGCTGCTGCACCGCTCGATCCGCGACAACCTTTTATATGGACGTCCGGACGCCAGCGAGGCACGGATCGCTGAAGCCGTGCGCAAGGCGCGTGCGGACGAATTCATCCCCGCGCTCAGCGACGGCGAGGGTCGCCGAGGCTACGACGCGCTGGTCGGCGAACGCGGCGTGAAACTTTCCGGCGGCCAGCGCCAGCGCATCGCGATCGCCCGCGTGCTGCTGAAGGACGCACCGATCCTGGTACTGGACGAAGCCACTTCGGCGCTCGACTCGGAAGCCGAGGCGGCGATCCAGGACAGCCTCGACGTTCTGATGCAGGGCAAGACGGTGATCGCGATCGCGCATCGCCTGTCCACCATCGCGCGGATGGACCGGCTGGTGGTGCTGGACAAGGGGCAGGTCGTGGAGACCGGCACGCATGCCGAACTGATCGCGCACGAAGGCCTGTACGCGCGGTTGTGGCGGAGGCAGACCGGCGGTTTCGTGGCCGCAGATGACGCGCTGGCATGAACCGCTGCAACCTGGCCGAGGCCGGACGCGCGCCCATGGGCAAATCGCCAGTGCCGGCATCTGGTGCGCTATTCTCGTCGAAAAATCCAGGACACCTGCGTGAACCATCCCGTCGTGATACGGCCCGTGCAATCAGCGGACTTTGCCGCCTGGAAGCCCTTGTGGGACGGCTACAACGCGTTCTACGGCCGCAGCGATTCCACCGCCCTGCCTGAGCAGATCACCCGGACGACCTGGGCGCGCTTCCTCGATGCCGGCGAGCCGGTGCACGCCCTGGTCGCCGAAAGTGGCGGTCAGCTGCTCGGGCTGGCGCACTTTCTCTACCACCGCAGCACCATCCAGCTCGGCATGAGTTGCTACATGCAGGACCTGTTCACGGTCGAGGCCGCAAGAGGCAAGGGTGTCGGCCGCGCACTGATCGAGGCGGTGTACGAATGCGCGCGGCAGGCAGGTTCCCCGCGCGTCTACTGGCAAACGCACGAGACCAATGCGGCGGCCATGCAGTTGTACGACAAGGTCGCCGACAAGTCGGGATTCGTCGTGTATCGGAAGATGCTGTAGCGCGCCGATCGGGCACGCCCGGCCTAGCGGTCCAGCAGATCCTGAACCGTCAGTCCGTGCTCGAGGCAATGGCGCTCGTAGTCGGCCCACTGGATGCTGGCCGAGGCACGGCCGGTCACCACGCCGCCCGGACCGAGGAATTCCACCGTGCCCATCACGATCACCAGCGCCAGCATGGGCTCGTCGCCGACGATCTTCCACCAGTCGGTGTTGCCCGGCGGCTCGTAGACATAGTCGCCGGGTCCGATCAGTTCGCCGGTGCACAGCTTGCGCGTGCCGGTGAGGTTGTAGGCATGGATCTCGCCGCTGTGGCGGTGCAGCGGCATCACCGTGCCGGGCTCCATGCGCAGCAATTCCACGAAGCCGCGGTCGTCGGCGAAGAAGCGCAATGGGCTGGAGGATTTGCCCGGTGTCGCGGACGGTATCCACTGGCGCTCGGCCGCGGTGTTGAAGCGGGCGGGCAGGTAATCGTGCAAGCGGGCGGAAGGCGTGGTCATGGATATCACTCCGGGCTCAGGCCGCAATGGCGGAAAGGTAGAGCTCGAACGAGGCATCGACCGCGGCGCGGCCGCCACCGATGATGTTGCGGCCCCAGGTGAAGCCGTAGACGTCCTCGAACGCATAGCCGGCCAGACGTTCCTGCATGCCGCGCACGGCGTCCGGCGGCATCGGCGTGAAGTTGGGGTAGCTGCGCATGAACGAGACATGCCGGCGATTGCTCACCACGTGGGGCGCGTCGCCGGAGAACAGCGCACCCCCGCGGCGCGGTCCGTCCTTCCAGTGCAGCACCGTGCTGCCGGAAAAGTGGCCGCCGCTGCGGATCAGGGTCACCGAGTCGGACAGCCGGTGCGAGTCGCCGCGCCAGAACTTCACGTTCGGCGAGGGTCGGCGCACCCAGTCACGGTCCGCCTCGTGCAGCAGGATCGGCACGTTGCCGAATGCCTCGCTCCACTCCAGCATCGCCGCGTAGAAATGTGGATGCGAGATCGCGATCAAGTCCACGCCGCCGCGCGCCTTCAGTTCGGCGACTGCTTCGTCGGTGACCAGGCTCAGGCATTCCCACAGGATGTTGCCTGCGTCGGTGGGCAAATAGAGCGCGCGCTGGTTGATCGCGAAGTCCGGCGCCAGGCCGATGCCGAGCACGCCGGCTTCGTCCTGCATGCGCAACGTGTGCGTGGCCTTGAGGGCCTCATGGGTCGTCCAGGTCTGGCCGTTCGCGCCGACGTACTGGCGCTCGTCCTCGCATACCGGGCAGCGGTTTGGCGCATTCGGGTACTGGGTGCCGCAAGTCTCGCAGATGGACATCGTCATGGGCAGGTCTCCGTAAACTCGAACGCCTTGTTGGTTGCCATTGCTCGCATAACCAAATTACTGGCGCGCTTCAACGTGCTTGGCAAAGTTATTCAGGATGGCTTGCCATCCCTGACGCTGCTGTTCCACGGGATTTTCGGTTTCAGCATCGAATGTGACGCGCACGGTGACTCCGTTTGCGCCGGTCACGAACTCGACCGCACCGCTACGGTCTCCGAACGAATACTCAATCAACTCGTTAGGCACGACCCTGGTGTACGTTCCGGCGAAGTCAAAGCCGAAGCTGCCGTCTTTAGCCTCCATTCGCGATGTGAACTCCCCACCCACTCGCAAGTCGACGGTGGATTTGGTTGTGTGCCAATCATCAGAAGCAGCATTCCACTGCTTAATGTCGTCCGGTGTCGTGTAGATACTCCAGACTTTGGCGACGGGAGCTTTGATGATGGTTTCCACGGTAATTTTCATGGTGTGACTCCTTAAGGATGGCAACTGACATCGTCTGCGGGCTCGCCCAGCGCGATGCTTGTGCATGACGTGACGAAGCGTTGCACCGGGCGCTCCTACAAAAAGCGGGGTTGCTTTTCGAAGATAAATCTAGGCGTAATCTGGGTCCTTGGTCGATCCATTAGAAGGATATTTGATGGAGCCAGTTTTTCCGTTCCCAGTGGTCCTCCCGCGCAGCCGCGGCACGCTCACCCGCGACCTGCACCAACAACTGCGCGCGGCCATTCTCGACGGCCGCCTGCCGGCCAATGCACCGTTGCCAGCGACCCGGAAAGTCGCCGATGCATTGGGTGTGGCGCGCAATACGGTCGTCACCGTCTACGATCTGCTGATCGCCGAGGGCTACCTGATTCCGCGCAAGGGCGCGAAGCCGCAGGTCGCCGAATTCGTCCGGCGCCGGGCGTCGAAACCGCCCAGGGCCAGCGTCGGCATCGACGAGTCGCGCTTCGCGCCGATCTGGCGCACGCCGTTCATGGCACCGTCGCCCGCGCGCGTGCTGCCCGAGCGCAATTTCCGCCTCGGCATTCCCGACCATCGCCATTTTCCGCATGACGTCTGGCGCCGGCTGATGGCGCAGACGCTGCGCAAGAGTTCGCGCGAACCGTTCGCCTATGCCCCATCGCAAGGCATTCCCGCGTTGCGCGAAGCGATTGCGCAACACGCTGCCTTCGCCCGCGCGGTGGCCTGCACGGCCGACGACGTGATCGTCACGTCCGGCGCGCAGCAGGCGTTCGACCTGATCGCGCGCCTGCTGGTCACGCCGGGGCAGACGAAGGTAGCCGTGGAGGAGCCGGGCTACCCGCCGGTGCGTGCCGCGTTCGCCGCTGCCGGCGCGCACCTGGTTCCGATACCGGTGGACGACGAGGGCCTGTGCGTCGAGTGCCTGCCCGACGACGTACGCATCATCAGTGTCACCCCGTCGCACCAGTCGCCCACCGGCGTGGCGATGTCGCTGCGCCGGCGCACGGCCTTGCTCGACTTCGCACGCAGGCATCGCGCGGTGATCGTCGAGGACGACTACGATGGCGAATTCCGTTTCGGTGGACGCCCGCTGGATGCGCTGCAGACGCTCGACCGCGACGCCCTGGTGTTCTACGCGGGCACCTTCTCCAAGAGCATGTTTCCTTCGCTGCGCAAGGGCTTCGTGGTCGCGCCGGCATGGGCGCGCATTGGCCTGATCACCGTCAAGCACTGCATCGACTCGCACTGCGACAGCATCACCCAGTCCGTCCTCGCCGCCTTCATCCGCGACGGCCACCTCGCCCGCCACGTGCGTCACATGCGGCCGATCTACGCCGAACGCCGCGAGAGCCCTGCTCGACGGACTGCGCCGCACACTCGGCGAATGGCTGCAACCGATTCCCTCCGAGGCCGGCCTGCATCTTGCCGCGCGATTCCGCGACCCCACGCTGGCGACGAAGACTCATGCCGACTGATCTTGCGCTTCGCCCCGGGCGCGGAGTCGACGGCGGACTACGCGATGACGCGTGACGTCGAACCGGCCGTGACGTTCGGCTATGGAGTGATCGATGCGGGCGGCATTGCAGTGGCGCTGAAGGACATGCGTCGTGCGCTGGAAAAAGGGCGATGGCCGGTAGGAGTCCGCTTGCAGGCGATGCGTCTGTTTCTGTCCGCAAAGCCCGGCATCGCCCGCAGCGGGCTCCTGCGGGAAGCGGCGTGGCAGGCATGTTCGGGGTGCCAGATTGATGGCCGCCAGCAGGCGATTACAACTGCGACTCCAGCGGTCGCACCAGCAACTCGCCGAGCTTCTGCCGCCACGGCCGCTGCTGCCACATCGCCAGCGTGTACGGCCTGGCGTGCTGCAGGTCGGCGTCCATCATCTCGCTCATCTGCCGGCCGAATTCGCGGGAGTAGATGTTGAGGCTGGCTTCGTCGTTGAGGTCGAATGAGCGCATGTCGAAGTTGGTGGAGCCGACCGAAACCAGTTCGCCGTCGAGGATCAGCATCTTGTTGTGCATCATCGTGGGCCGGTACTCGTGGATCTCCACGCCGGCAGCGAGCAGTGGGCCCCAGCGGCGGCGGCTTGCCATGCGTACCAGGGTGGAGTCGATGTAGCGGCCGGGCACGAGCAGGCGAACGCGGACGCCGCGTTCGCGCGCGTCAATCAGGGCCTCCGCAACCAGGCGATCGGGGATGAAGTAGGCGGCTTGCAGGTCGATCGAACGGGTGGCGGCGGCGACCGCGAGCAGGTACATCAGCCGCATGCTGGCGCTGCCGCTGGCGGGCGAACTGACGAACAGATGCATGCCGGTATCGCCGGCTTTTTCAAGTGCGGGGTAATACAGGTCGTCGTGCAGCACGCGGCCGGTGGTCTTGATCCAGTTGTCCATGAAGCCGGCCTGCAGCTGCGCGACCACCGGACCTTCCACGCGGAAGTGGATGTCGCGCCAGTGGTCGGGGTCCTGCGCGTGGCCTTGCCACTGGTCGGCGATGCCGACGCCGCCGGTGAAGCCGATGCGGCCGTCGATCACCAGCAGCTTGCGATGGGTACGGTTGTTGAGGCGCGCGATGCTGTACCAGCGCAGCGGGTGGTAGCGCTCCAACTCGACGCCGGCGTCGACGAGTTCGTCGAGCAGGCGACTGTCCATCTTCGCGCTGCCGGCCCAGTCGAGTATCACGTGCACCGCCACGCCGGCCTGGCGGCGTTCCTTCAGTGCGTCCGCAAATTGCTGGCCGATCTCGCCGGACCAGTAGATGTAGGTCTCGAACGTGATGCTGCGTTGCGCGCCACGGATCGCCTGCAGCATGGCCGGGAAGATCTGGTCGCCGTTCTGCAATGCGGTGATCGCATTGCCTGCCAGCAACGCGGAGCCGAGCATGGCGTCCATCTCGTGGATGAACTGCGGATCGTCGATCGCATGGCAGTGCTCGACGTGATGGCGCACGGATTTCTCCGGGCGATGGAAGTTCATCAGCACGATGACGACGAAGGCCGTCGTCATGATGACGGCAAGCATCACGATCCACATGCCTGCAGCTGTCCTCGAAGCGTTGTCATTTGGAGGGATGATCCCGATCCGGGGTCATGGGCTGGTGAATGGGCCTGTCACCGTTACGGTTTTCGTTTTCCTCGGCTGCCGGCAGCGCTTGCCCTGGCAGGATGGGCGATCTCGCGAAGGCGACATTCCATGCCGTCGAGCAATACCTTGAGGCCGATCCGGAACAGTTCCGCCGGATCGATGTCCGCAAGCAGTCCGGCGGTGCCTTGCAGGTTCGGATAATCGCGCGCGTCGGCGCCAAGCTGGGAAAGCTCGATACCGAGGGCTACCGTGGGACGCAGGCTTTTCGGGTGGGGCGGCCGGGTCTGGCGCGTTTCCTCGGCGATCATGCCGAGCAGGTAGTTGCGATAGAACGTCGCCATCGCGACGGCTTCCGGCGGCGCGAAGCCGCTGTCGAGGAAGACGCCGACGGCGGCGTCATACAGCTTGATGCGGTGCGGGCCGGTGGGCGCCTGCTCGGCAAACAGGCGCGTCGCGTCGCGATGGGCGATCAGCACGCGCCGGTATTCCCCGGCGATCGCATCCAGTCGCTGGCGGAACGACAGGCCGGCCGCCGGCAAAACCATCCGCGCGCAGATCGCATCTGCCACCAGGCCGAGCAGTTCGTCCTTGTCGTGCACGTGCCAGTACAGCGCCGGCGACTTCACGCCGAGGCGCTCGGCCAGCCGGCGCGTGCTCAGCGCATCGAGACCGGCTTCCTGCAGCAGGTCGAGCGCGGCTTTGACCAGATGGTCGCGCGCGAGCCCGGCGCGGCTGCCGGCGGTGGCCGCGGCGGTCAGTGCGCGGACGCGCTTGCGGGCGGTGTCGGGAACCGTCTTGCGCATGCTTGTACCTCGGTTTTCAGAGTGCTAGCTTATCACCGATAAATTGGACGTCGCAGCCTTCCCGCCGATGCTGGCGCACCTCGAACGAGACGATCTCATGAGCGATATGTGGACGCGCCGGCAAATCCTGGCCCTTTCCGGCAGTGCGCTGCTGGCTACCGTGCTGCCGGTATTGCCGGGCAGGGCATTCGCTGCCCGAAAGGTCGGCATGGTCCCCGGCGATGCATCGGTGGCCACGGGCGAAACGAACGCCGATGCGCTCTATCGCAAGGCCTTCGTGCTCGACTGCAACACGCTTGCCTCGATCGGAGGCCTGGCACTCGACAAGGACATCGACAGGGAACTGCAGGCTATCCGCGATTCCGGCCTCACCGCGCTGAAGAGCACGCTCGGCGGCGCCAGCGGGACGTTCGAGGAAACCGTGGCCGACATCGCCGCGGCGCAGGCGCTGATCGAGCGATACCCCGACATGTTCATCAAGGTGGTCAATCACGATGACCTTGAACGCGCCGGGCGCGAGCACAAGGTCGCGATCATCTTCTCGTTCGAGGCGGCGTCGATGCTGGAAGACAAGCTCGAACGCATCGACCTGTTCCGCCAGCTCGACGTGCGGGTGATGCAGTTGTCGTACAACCATCGCACCCCATTCGGTTGCGGTTGTCTCGATGGCGACAGCGATGGCGTCACCGCGCTGGGACGCAAGGCGATCGCGCGGATGAACGAGCTCGGCGTCGCGCTCGATCTCAGTCACGCCAATGTGCGCACCACCGCCGACGGCATCGCGATGTCGACCAGGCCGCCGGTGTTCACGCATTCGGGTTGCCGCAGCGTGTTCGCGCATCCGCGCAACAAGCCCGATCGCGAGATGAGGGCGCTGGCCGACAAGGGCGGCGTGATGGGCATCTACATGCTGCCGTTCCTCACCGTCGATACGCGCCAGCCGATGCTCGAGGACTACATGCGGCACATGCTGCATGCGCTGAAGGTGTGCGGTGAGGATCATGTCGGCATCGGTACCGATTCGATGTTCTTCACCGTCGGCGACAGCGATCTCAAGGCGATCGCTGCGGATGAGGAAGCCCGGCGCAAGGCAGGCGTGGGCGCGCCGGGCGAAAACCGACCGCCCTATATCCCCGACATCAACACGCCGCGCAAGCTGGAGCGGGTCGCCGACGCCTTGCTGAAACACGGTTACGGCAGTCGCGTGACCGACAAGGTGCTGGGCCTGAATTTCAGCCGCGTTTTCAAGGAAATCTGGGCGGTGTAGGGCGCGTTCGGACATCGAAATGGAAGAGGTGCTTGACTCTGGAGCTGGATCAAGGGTCTAGACTGTGTGGCATGAACACACAAACTCCGTCCCTGACCATCGGTGCCGTCGCCAAGCGCGTCGGCGTGGCGATCGACACGATCCGTTACTACGAGCGCGAGGGCCTGCTGCCCGAGCCACAGCGGCGCGCGTCGGGCTACCGCAGCTACGGCGACGGCACGGTCGCGCAGTTGCGCTTCATCCGCCGAGCGAAGGAGCTCGGCTTCACGCTGGAGGAGATACGCGAGCTGCTGGCGTTGTCGGCCGATCGCGAGCGCGGGGTGAAGGCGGTAAAACAGCGCGCGCAGCAGCGGCTGGCGGTGATCGAACATCGCATCGTCGAGTTGCAGCGCGTGCGTGACGGGTTGGCGCAGCTGGTCGCGTCCTGTCCGGGACATGGCAAGCCGGAGGAATGCCCGATCCTGCGTGCGCTGAGCGACGACGAGGTGTCGGCATGAACACCCATGCGTGCTGCCACGGCGGCCAGACGTCGGGAGCGGCGAAAGATCCGGTGTGCGGCATGACGGTGGATCCGCAAACCGCGAAGCACCACGCCGACCATGACGGCGATGCGTATCACTTCTGTTCGGCGCGCTGCCGCGAGAAGTTCGTGGCCGATCCGCCGTCGTATCTGGGCGACCGCGCGGCGCCGCCGGCGACGCCTGCGGGCACGATCTACACCTGCCCGATGCATCCCGAGGTGCAGCAGGTCGGCCCCGGCGATTGCCCGATCTGCGGCATGGCACTGGAGCCGATGATGCCGAGTGCCGACGCAGACGACGGTGGCGAGCTGGCGTCGATGACGCAGCGTTTCTGGACGCTGGTGGCGCTGACCGTGCCGGTGTTTGCGCTGGCGATGGGGCCGCATTTGTTCGGCTGGCATATGGGCGCGCCCTGGGACGGTGCAGCGGGCTGGATCGAGGCGGTGTTGGCCAGCATCGTGGTGCTGTGGGGCGGGGCGCCGTTCTTTGCGCGCGGATGGCGATCGTTGAAGCCGTGGCATCCCAACATGTACACATTGATCGCGCTGGGTACCGGCGTGGCATGGCTGTACAGCGCAGTGGCGTTCCTGCTGCCGGAGATATTTCCAGCCGGCTTCCGTGACATGCATGGCCGGGTCGGGGTGTATTTCGAGTCAGCCGCGGTGATCGTCACCCTGGTTACGCTGGGCGATTTTCTGGAGCTGCGTGCGCGGCGGCGCACCGGCGCCGCGTTGAGGGCATTGCTGGGGCTGGCACCGAAAATCGCGCGGCGGATCGAGGACGATGGCGGGGAAAGCGATGTCCCGCTGGAGCAAGTGAAGGCCGGCGACCTGCTGCGTGTACGCCCCGGCGAGAAGGTGCCGGTGGATGGCGTGGTGCTGGACGGCGAGAGTCACGTCGACGAGTCGATGCTCACCGGCGAGCCGATGCCGGTGGCCAAGACGAAGGATGCTCCGCTCACCGGTGGCACGATGAACCAGGACGGCGCGCTGACCATGCGCGCGCAGAAGGTCGGTGGGGAAACGATGCTGGCGCAGATCGTGACGCTGGTGGCGCAGGCGCAACGCAGCAAGGCACCGCTGCAGCGCGTGGCCGATCGGGTGGCGGCGTGGTTCGTGCCTGCGGTGGTGGCGGTCGCACTGTTGGCTTTTGCGGCATGGACGGTCCTTGGGCCGGAGCCGCGGCTGGCGCATGCGCTGATCGCCGCAGTGTCCGTGCTGGTCATCGCCTGTCCATGCGCGCTGGGTTTGGCCACGCCGATCTCGATCATGGTTGCCAGCGGTCGGGGTGCGCAGCACGGCGTGTTGTTCAAGGACGCGAACGCGATTGAATCATTGCGCGACATCGACACGCTGGTGGTGGACAAGACCGGTACGCTCACCGAAGGCAAGCCGGCATTGACCGAGCTGGTGATCACCGACGGTCAGCGGCGGGATCGCTTGCTGGCCCTGGCGGCGGCGCTGGAGCGGCCCAGCGAACACCCGCTGGCGAGGGCAGTAGTGATAGCGGCCGAGGCCGAATCCGTGCCGACGTTGGCAGCAACCGGCTTCCGTTCCCTCACCGGCCGCGGCGTCAGCGCAATCGTGGACGGCAGCGAAGTGGTGCTGGGCAACCAGAAACTGATGATCGAGTCACGCATCGCGATTGGCGATGACGCCGGCGGCCGCGCCGAGCAACTGCGCGCGCAGGGCGCCACGGTGATGTTCCTCGCCATCGACGGTTCGCTCGCTGGCTTGCTGGCAGTGGCCGACCGGATCAAGCCGGATACGCCGGTGGCGATCAAGGCGTTGCATGCGGCCGGATTGCGCATCGTGATGCTCACCGGTGACAACGCCACCACCGCGCAATCGGTCGCGCGCGAGTTGGCTATCGACGAGGTGCACGCGGATGTCTCGCCGGCCGACAAGGCCTCGGTGGTGAACGCATTGCGCGCCGAGGGTCGCCGCGTGGCAATGGCTGGCGACGGCATCAACGACGCGCCGGCGCTGGCCGCCGCCGACATCGGCATCGCGATGGGCGGCGGCACCGACGTGGCGATGGAAAGCGCGCAGGTGACCCTGGTGAAGGGCGAACTCGGTGCGATCGTGCGCGCGCGCAAGTTGTCGCAGGCCACGGTACGAAACATCCATCAGAACCTGTTCTTCGCCTTTGTCTACAACGCGGTCGGCGTGCCCCTGGCTGCTGGTGTGTTGTATCCGTGGTTCGGCATCGTACTGTCGCCGATGATCGCAGCGCTGGCGATGAGCCTGTCGTCGGTGTCGGTAGTGAGCAACGCGCTTCGGCTGCGCAACAGCCCGCAGTGAACATCCGCCGTGGCGTCCAGGCGCGGCATGAGCCGCTCCTGCAGGGGAGTGTCTTGTCGTAAGCTTCGCGCCTGTCTCCCGCACGATCGGCGCATGACCCGTACTCTCTCCCAATGGCTGGCGTATCAGGAACGCGTGAACGTTCACAGCATCGAGCTGGGGCTCGAGCGAGTGCGCGAGGTATGGCACCGCATGGGCGCGCCGGCACCGGCGAAGCAGGTGATCGTCGTCGGCGGCACCAACGGCAAGGGTTCGACGGTGGCGTTGCTGGAGGCGATGCTGTCCGCGGCAGGTTTGCGGGTGGGCGCATTCACCTCGCCGCATCTGCTGGATTACAACGAGCGCATCCGCATCGACCGCGTCAACGCCGGCGACGCCTCGCTGGTCGCTTCGTTCGAGCGGATCGAGGCGGCGCGGGGAGCGGATCGGCACGATGCCATCCCGCTGACCTATTTCGAGTTCGGCACACTGGCGGCGCTGGATCTGTTTGCCTGCGCCGCGCTCGACGTGGCGGTGCTCGAAGTGGGGCTTGGCGGGCGGCTGGATGCGGTGAACATCGTCGACGCGGACGTGGCGATCGTCACCACGGTCGACCTGGACCACATGGAATGGCTCGGTCCGGATCGCGACAGCATCGGTCGCGAGAAGGCCGGCATCGCGCGGCACGGACGGCCGGTCATCGTGGGCGAACTGGATCCTCCGGCCGGGCTGCTGAATGCGCTGGCGGCATGTGGGGCGCGGGTGGAACGTGCGGGCCTCGATTTTCACACCGAACGTCACCCCGACGGCTGGCGCTGGCGGCATCGCGACGGCACCACGATGGAACTTCCCGATCCGGCCCTGGTGGCACCGGTGCAGCATGCCAATGCGGCCGCGGCGGTAGCGGCGCTGCACGCCTTGTGGCGCGACGATGCGTCGATGGCGCCAAAGGACTTTTTTGCAGCGGTCAGTGCCGGCCTGCATGCGGTGCGCGCGCCGGCACGCCTGCAGTCGCTCGGTGGCGATCCGGCCCTGATCGTGGACGTGGGCCACAACCCGCAAGCTGCGCGCGCGCTGGCCCAGTGGCTGGACGCACAATCACCGGCCCGCGTGCATGCGGTCTACGGCGCGCTGGCGGACAAGGACGTGGCCGGTGTCATCGCGGCATTGGGCGCGCGGATCGACCACTGGCACCTGGCCGGGCTGGATCAGGCGACGCCGCGTGGCTTGGCGGTGGCAACGCTGGCCGGGATCCTGCAGCAGACCCTGCCGCAGGCGTCGTTCGACCTGCATCCCGATGTGGCCTCGGCACTGGCGGCGGCGCGCTCGACGACGCAGCCGGTCGAGCGGATCCTGGCGTTCGGCTCGTTCTTCGTGGCCAGCGCCGTACTTGCTGAACGCAGCAATTGAGCTGCCTTGGCGGTCGACTCATGGCGCCCGGCGCGGGCAGGTATAATCGCCTCGTTATGCATCGCGTTTGCCGCCTTGGAGCGAAGACTTGAAAACACGCCTGCTGGGAGCCGCCGTCCTGATTGCGTTGGCGGTTCTGTTCGTGCCGATGTTCTTTTCCAGCAATCCGCCGGCTCCCGGTGGCGATCAGGCGGTCAGCCTGGCGATACCGCCGGCGCCGGATCGTGACCTGCAGACCCGGACGATGAGCCTGAGCCCGGATGCCGTGGCGGGTGCGTCGACTGCCGCCGCCGTGCCGACCACGTCGGTGACGCCCGCATCGGGCGATCGACTGGCCACGGTCGAGATTGGCTCGAACCGCCCGCGCGATGTGGAAACCGACCCCGAGGCGGGCAAGCCGCCGGTGCCGACCACGGTGAAGATCGGCACCGGTGCGTCGCCGAGCCAACCGGTGATCGCGCAGCGGACCGCCGCCGACAGCGCGGCGCCCGCGGCCACGCCGCCGCCTCCGGTCAAGGTGCCGGCCAAACCCGCCGTGGCGCAGGCACCGCCCCCGGCCAAGACGACCGCACCTGTTGCCGGACATGGCAACTACTCGCTCAATCTCAGTGCGTACGCCAGCGCCGCAGGCGCGGCGAACCTGGAGCGTCGCGTGCGCGCACTGGGCTATCCCGTTACGGGCCATGCCATCAGCCAGGCCGGCAAGCCGCGCACGCTGGTCATCGCCGGGCCGTTCGAGACGCGCACGGCTGCCGAAGCGGCGCGCCTGAAGATCATCCAGTCCATTCCCGGCGTGCCGGCGCGGCTGGAGCAGGACGCCAGTCACGACGACGCAGCGGCGACGGTCTCCCGATCGACGAAAGCCCCACCCGCGGCCGGCAAGCCGGGCGGCTGGGCCGTGCAGTTGGCGGCCGTGAGCGATCGTGCCGATGCCAACGCCTTGCGCGACAAGGTGCGCGCCAACGGCTTCGACGGCTTCGTCGACTCGGTGCAGTCGCACGGCAAGACCCTGTGGCGCGTGCGCGCCGGCCCGCAGACACAGCGCGCCGATGCGCAGCAGGTACACGACCAGATCAAGGCCCGGCTTGGCATCGACGGCAACGTCGTGTCGGTACCCTGATCATGTCCACGCCGGGGCTGACGACAGTCGGATGAACTGATGAACTGGACCGACTACACCATCCTCGGCGTCCTCGGCCTGTCGATTCTGATCGGGCTGTGGCGCGGGCTCGTTTCCGAGGTGCTGGCGCTGGTGATCTGGGTCGCCGCGTTCTGGGCAGCCTGGGTGTTCGGACCGGCCGTGGCGGCGCATTTCGAGGGCGTCATCCATGTGCCCTCGGTGCGGATCATCGTCGGTTACGGCGTGTGTTTCGTGGCTGTGCTGATCCTCGGTGCGCTGCTGCGTTTCGTGATCAGGAAGCTGATCGAGGGCACCGGGCTTTCCGGTACCGATCGCCTGCTGGGCATGCTGTTCGGCTTCGCGCGCGGCGTGCTGCTGGTGACGTTGCTGGTGTTCCTGGTCGGATTTACCGCTTTCACGCGCGATCCGTGGTGGCAGCAATCGGTATTGCTGCCACAATTCCAGCGCGTGGCGGCATGGCTGGAGCAGCGGGTACCGGCCAGCATCGGCGAACACCTGCACCCGGCTGCCATGCTCGATCATCTGCCGCGCTTGCCGACGTCGCTGTTGCCCCCCATATCGGGGCAGACGCCCGCTCCGGCGACGACCACCGCGCCGCAGGCGACACCAGCGGCTGTCGACAGCGCCGCTGCGCGACCGACGGGTTTCTGAACACGTTTTCGAATACGACTTTCTGAAGCAGGCAACAAACCATGTGCGGAATCATCGGCATTGTCGGTACCACCGAAGTGGCATCGGCGCTTTATGACGGCCTGACGGTCTTGCAGCATCGCGGCCAGGATGCGGCGGGCATCGCCACTGTCGACGGCTCGCGCCTGCGCCTGCACAAGGGCAACGGACTGGTGCGCGACGTGTTCGGACAGGCGGCGATGAGCGGCTTGCGCGGACGCATCGGCATCGGACATTGCCGTTACCCGACCGCCGGCTCGGAAGGCTCGTCCGAGGCGCAGCCGTTCTACGTCAACTCGCCGTACGGCATCGCGTTCGCGCACAACGGCAACCTGGTCAATACCGACCTGCTGCGCCGCGAAATGTTCGAGGACGACCGGCGGCACATCAATACCGAGTCCGATTCCGAGGTGCTGCTGAACGTGCTGGCGCACGAACTCCAGATCCAGGACCGGATGGCGCTGACACCGGACCACATCTTCAAGGCGGTGGCCGGCGTGCATGCGCGCGCCAGCGGTGGTTATGCCTGCATCGCGCTGGTGCTGGGTTACGGCCTGGTCGCGTTTCGCGATCCGCACGGCATCCGCCCGCTGGTGCTGGGCGAGCGGGTTACCGCCGAAGGCCGCGAATACGCAGTGGCGTCCGAGTCGGTCGCGTTCGACGTGCTCGGTTTCAAGCGCGTGCGCGACATCATGCCGGGCGAGGCGGTGATCATCACCGACGACGGCCAGTTGCACAGCCGCCGTTGTGCCGAGGGTGCGCTGCACACGCCGTGCATCTTCGAATACGTCTACCTGGCGCGGCCCGATTCGATGATCGAGGACGTCTCGGTGTACAAGGCGCGCCTGCGCATGGGCGAGAAGCTGGCCGAGAAGATCCTGCGCGAGCGCCCCGACCATGGCATCGACGCGGTCATCCCGATCCCCGACACCGCGCGCACCGCCGCCAGCGCGCTGGCCGGCGCGCTCGGCGTGCCGTTCCGCGAGGGCTTCGTCAAGAACCGCTACATCGGCCGCACCTTCATCATGCCGGGGCAGGGCGAGCGGGTGAAATCGGTGCGCCGCAAGCTCAATGCGATCGACCTGGAGTTCCGCAACAAGAACGTGCTGCTGGTGGACGACTCGATCGTGCGCGGCACCACCTCCAAGCAGATCATCCAGATGGCCCGCGACGCCGGCGCGAAGAACGTCTACTTCGCCTCCGCCGCGCCGCCGGTGCGTTATCCGAACGTCTACGGCATCGACATGCCGTCCACCTCGGAACTGGTCGCCGCCGGCCATACCGAACAGGAGGTGGAGACGATGCTCGGCGCCGACTGGCTGATCTACCAGGACCTCAAGGACCTGGTCTGGGCGGTGCAGGACGGCAACGAGAATCTGAAACAGTTCGACACCTCGTGCTTCTCCGGCGAATACGTCACCGGGCTCGACCAGAGCTATCTGGAACAGATCCAGATGCTGCGCTCGGACGACGCCAAGGCCGCGCGGCGCGTGGTCTGAGTACCGCACATCCGCGCGCTTCTGCAGGGAAATCCATGGCCGATCTGCATGCCGCCGCCAAACGCTGCCTCGACGCCACCGAACCGACCGAGAAACTGCGGTTGACGCGGGAAACATGGCAGGCCTTCCTGGCTGGCGAATTGCGTGCCGATCCCGCTTCGCCGGCACCCGAACCCATCGGCGCACCAGGGCGCCCGGCGAAACCGCAGCTGGTCAACGCGCGCCAGGTGCCGCAACGCGGCCTCGGCAGCGCCGAAGGTCGTGCCGCGCTGGTTCATGCAGTGGCGCACATCGAATTCAACGCCATCAATCTGGCCTGGGACGCGGTGTATCGCTACCGCGGCAAACCGGACGCGTACTACCGTGATTGGGCAAGTTGCGCCAGCGACGAGGCGCGCCACTTCGCCATGCTGTCCGGCCGGCTGGCCGAACTCGGTCACGCCTACGGCGACTTCGATGCCCACGACGGCCTGTGGGCGATGGCCGAGAAGACCGCGCATCACGACACTGCCCGCATGGCACTGGTGCCGCGCGTACTGGAAGCGCGCGGGCTGGATGTGACGCCGGGCATGATCGAACGCCTGCGTCACCTTGGCGACGCCGACACGGTGGCGATCCTCGAAGTGATCCTGCGCGAGGAAGTCGCCCATGTCGCCGCCGGCACCCGCTGGTACCGGCACTGCTGCGAACGCGATGAGGTCGAGCCGGTCGAAACGTTCTTCGAATTGCTGCGCGATTACATGGGCGTCAGCCTGCGCGGTCCGTTCAATCTGCCGGCACGGCGCCAGGCAGGCTTCGATGAGCGGGAGCTCGACCGACTGGTGGCGCTGGCCGTGCAGGAAGGCGAACATCAGCGCCGCGCATAGTGTCGCTGATGTGCGGCGGCAAACTGGCGCCGTGGCTTCACGTCGGTTTTTCGCCGCCACGGTGAAAGTCAGCAGTTCTGCTCGACCCATTCAAGGCGCGTCCGGCGCTACATTCTTCGAGGTTTCAGTTGCCGTGGCGCAGTACAAGTGAAATATCCCATCGCAACCCATCTGTACCGATCCATGTGGATACTGCTGGCCGCCCTGGCCGTTTTCCTGGTCGCGTGTTCGACGCCGGCTTTTTCGATGTTTCTGCGGCGCAGCCTGACGAACCCTTATCCGCCCCGCGCCGCCGCAAGCTATGCCACGGCGGATGCCATCGTCGTATTGGGCGGCGGCTGGGTCGTGGACGCGGAAGACGACCCGGAGTACGTCTCGGAAGTCGCGCCGATGACGCGGTTGGGCTTTGGCCGCCTTTTGTACCAGGCCGGGCGCGCACCGGTCGTCCTGCTCACCGGTGGTGACGGGGAGGCGACGAGAATGGCGGCCAACCTTGCATTGAATGGCGTGCCAGGAACACACGTCCTGATCGAAGGCAAGAGTCGGAGCACCCACGAAAACGCGCTCTATTCCGCGCCCATCCTCCATCGCCTGGGCGCGCGGCGCATCCTGCTGGTCACTTCTTCGCGGCATATGGGCCGTGCCGCGGCAAGCTTCAGCAAGCAGGGTTTCGACGTGATACCGGCGCCGCCGCTGGCATCACCCTCGCACCGCGTGGCCAGCGGCTTCTGGCGCTCGCGAGGGTGGTCGCTCATCCGCAGCGCAGACTGCCTGCACGAGTATCTCGGCCGATGGATATATGCACTGCGCGGATGGACGTGAGGTAGCCGCGCGGGTCGCCTGAACGAAAAAGGCCACTCGTGAAGGTGGCCTCAATCGCGATTTTCCTGGTCGGAGAGTCCGGATTCGAACCTGCGATTTATACGTTCCCAACGTGAACATGGGGCTATTTGGATCAACAAGCCGCTGCAGTGGAAAAGTTTCTGGTGCCGCCAGAGCTTGCCCCAACACACCGCCAGGGATGTTCAAGCACTTGCAGCGCGGCACCGTCAGTCATCCCCAAAAGCGACGTCGTTCAACCGAAGTCACGATCAGACCGCTGCCACTTCAGCCCCGAATGATGGCGGTCTGTCCTTGGCGAGGTTGCCAAATTTCTTGTTGGGAATGGTGCCCATGTGGAATGTCAGTACGCCACCGGAGGACAGCTCGGCATGACTGATCCAGCTACGCGTCCATGGCTTGCCGTTCCAGCTGACGGACTGAATATAGGGTTTGTCCGGGCCGTTGCCGATGGTCTCCACGACAAGCTTGCGCTGGTTGGCGAGGGTTATCTCTGCACGGTTCAGCAATGGACTGCCGAATACATAGGTTGCACTGACCGGATCGACCGCGTACAGACCCAGTGCGCCCATGACATACCACGCACTCATCTGGCCGCAGTCTTCGTTGCCGGCCAACCCGTCGGGCGATGCGCGGTACATGGTGTCGAGCAGTGAGCGGACGCGGGCCTGGGTCTTGTAATGTGCGCCGGTGTAGGCATACAGGTAGGCGATGTGGTGGCTCGGCTCGTTGCCGTGAGCGTACTGGCCGACCAGGCCGGCAATGTCCGGCGGGGCGTTGTCCGGGAGGCCTGGCGGCGCGTTGAACAGGCCGTCGAGTTTCTGCTCGAACGCTGCCTCGCCGCCGAACAACTGCATGTAGGCGTAGAGATCGTGCTGGTTGAGAAACGTCGCCTGCCACGCATTGGACTCGGTGAAATCGCGCCATTTGTCGGAATACCCGATGGAATTGGGGTCGAACGGATCTTCCAGCCATTTACCCAGGCTGTCGCGCGGGCGCACGAACGAAACGTTCTTGTCGAACAGATGGCGGTAGTTGCGCGAGCGTGCGCGCAAGGCCTTAGCGTCGGCCGTGGCGCCGGCGGCGTCGGCCATGTGTGCCACGGCCCAATCGTCGTAGCAGTATTCCAGCGTCTTGCTGACCGCTTCGCCTTCCTTGTCGCTGGGGATGTAACCGAGCTTGCGGTAGTAGGGCAGGCCACGGTAATCGTCGTCCATGGCGCGCTTGCGATACAGCGGCCAGGCCTTGTCGATGTCGATGCCCTGGAAACCCTTGGCCTGCGCTTCGGCGATCACCGACGCGGAGTGGTAGCCGATCATGCAGCCGGTTTCCACGCCCTGCAGCGGCCACACGGGTGGCCCTTCAGGGCTTTCGGCGGCCATGCGGATCAGGCCATTGACCAGGTCCGGTACGCGCTCGGGTTGGTACAGGGTGAACAGCGGATGCAGCGCGCGGTAGGTATCCCACAGTGAATAGGTGCTGTAGTTGTGCGCGCCCTGCGGCAGCTGATGGACGGCCAGATCCATGCCGCGATAGCGGCCGTCGACGTCGCTGAACAGGGTCGGCGCCATCATGGTGTGGTAGAGCGAGGTGTAGAAGATGCGTCGCATGTCGTCGCTCGCCGCGTCGATCGCGATCCGGCCCAGCTCCTGCTCCCAGGCGCTGTCGGCAGCCGCGCTGACGCGATCGAAATCCCAGTCCGGCAACTCCTGTTCGAGATTGCGCAATGCACCCTCGATGTCGACGCCGGAGATGCCGACCTTGACCAGCAGTGGCTCGCTGGATGCATCGCCGAGATGCAGTGCGGCCTTGAGATGGCTGCCCCTGGCCTCCAGCGAGCCGCCGGGCAGCGCCTTGTCGTCGCTGTACAGCACGCCTTGCGTGATCGGTCGCGACAGCTTCATCGCAAAGTAAATGTGCCGGCCGTTCGCCCACTGGTGAACGCGCCGCGAGCCGACCAGGGTGTCGTTGCCGATGAGCTTCAAGGTGGCGTCGGAGACGCGGCAAGGCGTTCCCGGAGAATCGTGATAGCCGTGGGCGAAATCGATCAGCAGGTGGCTGTCGCCGGATTGGTTGAACGTGTAGCGATGCAGGCCGGTACGCTCGGTGCAGGTGAGCTCGGCGAGGATGTCGTGGTCTTTCAGCGTGACGCGGTAATAGCCGGGCCGCGCGCTTTCGCTGCTGCGGTCGAAACGCGAGCGGTAGCCGGGGCCGGGCGTGATCACGGCATCCACTGGCAGCTGTTGCGCAGCGCCCGCAGCGGGCTTCATGTCGTACTGCGAGTGATAGTTGATGTCGGGCCGGCCGCGCGTGCCGGGGTGCAACTGCACGGCGCCCTGGACTGGCATGACCAGCACGTCGAGCATGTCGGCGGCGCCGGTGCCGCTGAGGTGCGTGTGCGAGAAGCCCATGATCGAGCCGTCGCCGATGTGGTAGCCGGAACTCGCATCCCAGCCACTGTCGTTGGTATCCGGGCTGAGCTGGACCATGCCGAACGGCAGCGTGGCGCCGGGAAAGGTGTGGCCGTGGCCACCGGTACCGATGAACACGTCGACGTGGCGGGTGAGGCCGGCCTTGCCCGGCATGCCGAGGGCGCCGGGCCGGCTGGTGCCGGCGCGACCGGCAGCAAATGCCGAGGGGGTGGCGAAGCGTGCGCCCAGCAGGGCCAGTGCGGCGGTGGAGCCCTGGAGAAAACGTCGGCGGGTGACCATGCGGGAATGTTCCTGTCAGTGCGTGAAAGCGGGTGAAGCCGTCGGCGCTCAGGCGCGCAGCAGTTCGGGATGACGCTGGGCCAGCTCGACGATCAGTTCGCCGAACAGGGTGTTGGCCCAGGCGAACCAGGCGCGGGTGAAGTGTCTCGGATCGTCCTGATCGAACGCCTCGTGCATGAACCCGGTGCCGGCGTGGGTGGTCTTGAGCCAGTGCAGGCACTGGCGGATCTCGCCGGCGTCGTGCGTGGTGAGTGCGCGCATGATGATCGACATCGGCCAGATCATGCGCAGCCCCTCGTGCGGGCCGCCGATGCCTTCGGCGGCGCTTCCGCTGAAGAAATATGGATTGCGATGGCTCCATGCCAGCGCGCGGGTACGGCGGTAGGCGGGGTTGTCCATCGGCATCGCACCCAGATAAGCCATGCTCGACAGGCTGGGCGCATTGGCGTCGTCCATGAAAAGCTGGTTGCCGAAACCATCGACCTCGTACGCCCAGACCTCGCCGCCGCGTTCGTCGTGCATCAGGGCGTACTGCCTCAGCGCCGCTTCCACTTCATCGGCCAGCGCACGGCACTCGCCGGCGAAGGCGTTGTCGTGGTGGATCGCCTGCGACATCTCGGCCAGCTGGCGCAGCGAGGTCACCGCGAAGAAGTTCGCCGGCACAAACAGCGGATACAGGCAGGCATCGTCCGACGGACGGAACATCGAAAAGATCAGCCCCACCGGCTTGCCGGGATTGCCGTAGCCGTCCAGTGGCGGATTCTCGCTGGCCCTGGGTGAGTTGCGCTGAAAGTGGTACGGACCGGGGCCGTCCTTGCGCTGTTGCACGCGGAAGGTCTTCAGCACCGTGCGCATGGCGGCGCGCCAGTCGTCGTCGAACGGTGTCGTGTCGCCGGTGGCCTTCCAGTAGCCGTGTGCCAGGCGGATCGGATAGCACAGCGAGTCGATCTCCCATTTGCGCTCGGCCACGCCGGGGCGCATGTCGGTGAGGTCACTTTGCGCCCAGTCCAGAGTCGTGTGCGCGGTCGGGTCGGGCATGAAGGCGTTGGCGTAGGGATCGATCGCGATGCAACGTGCGTGGCGATGGATCAGCCCGACGAAAGCCGCTGCAAGGCGGGGTCCTTCGGCACCAGCGGCAGGTACGGCCACACCTGCGCGGACGAATCGCGCATCCACATCGCGTCGATGTCGCCGGTGACGATGAAGGTATCCGGCTTGCCGTCGAGCGTGCCGGTGTTCGACCGTGGTGTCGAGCGTGTTCGGGTAGCAGTTCTCGAACAACCAGGCGAGCTCGGGATCGCCGATGGCCGCCCTGGTGCGGTTGATCTGAGCTTCCACCGCGGCGCTGGTGAACTTGCGCCGGGCGGGTGGCGGCCGCCGGCTCACGAATCGCCCGGGCGAGGCGGACGAGGCGCAGGCCATCGCGGGCAGTGCGCCGATCATCGCGCTGCCCGAAGCGAGGGCAAACATCTTCAACAGATCGCGTCGACTGGGATTGGTGGGCATCTGCGGCGCTCGTGTGGGTTGGTGGAGGTTGTGGCAAAAGCCGGGTTGACGTGCCGGTGACAGGTCCTGGAAAACGCCGGAGCTCATCGACACCCGAGGGTTCCTGTGCAGCGCCGCATCTCAAGCGAACGGGTCTCTGTTCACCCTCAGTCCGATCGGGCAATGTGTTGAACCTAAGCCATTTCCGTGGCGCGTGTCGTTGCGCTGCGGCATTTTCGGGCGACAAATTTGAATCGATCTAAATCTAGCGCAATCCGACTGCTTCGTGCGCCGCACCACCGATCATTCTCCAGCCGGGCCGCGATCCGTGACGAAGCCGCCTAGTGCGGATGGTTGGCCGTCCGTGTCTTGCCGCCGGGGCTCCGGGTCGCGTCCGCCAGCGAGTGGAGGTGCAGGGACGTGCGCAACGCATCGATGGAGGCATCGCTGCGCACGTCCAGCGCCATCGACTGGCCCGGCAGCAGGTCGAAGGCGTTGTCCGAGAGCGTGGCATCCAGGTCGCCGAAGTCGATCCAGACACCCCGTGCAAATCGGGCTGCCTCCACGGTGAGCCGGTAGCCATCGCCATGGGCGACCAGACTCCCGCTGAGCGCGGGATCGGGCAGCTGCAGGTCGCGCGCGGGCGCGAAGTACAGCAGGTGCCGCGACAGCAGCTGGCCGTCCTGCAGCAGTTCGAATACGGCGATGGCGTCGGCGGTGTTGCCGCCGTGCAGCAGCGCGGCATCAGCCAGATCCATCACGCGGGTGCTGGCCAGAGGGGCCAACGTCGTCGCGCTGGTATGGTCGTAGCGAACCGTGCCGTCCATCGACATCACCCGAACGCGC
The DNA here is from genome assembly GCA_963828675.1 of uncultured Gammaproteobacteria bacterium. Classification (GTDB taxonomy): domain Bacteria; phylum Pseudomonadota; class Gammaproteobacteria; order Xanthomonadales; family Rhodanobacteraceae; genus Rhodanobacter. Next base: position 537,865 of record CAWHFQ010000002.1, on the reverse strand, counting down.
AGTTGTGCGTCGATCGGCTGGGTGCGGTCCGAGATCAGATATACCGCGGTGCTCCCATGCTGGCGGATCGGCGCCACCCGCACTGATGCGTAGAAGCGCCGCGCATGGAACTGCAGCGCCTTCCAGCGTCCGTACCAGTCGATGCTCGACCACGAGGCGCCGGGCCACACGTCGTTGAGCTGCCAGTACAGCGAGCCCATCGTGCGCGGACGCTGGCTGCGCAGGTGGTCCACGGCCAGCTCGATGCCGTCGGCCTGCATCAGCTGGCTCAGGTAGACGAAACGGGCGAAATCCTTCGGCTCGCCGTAGCCACGACGGATGTACTGCAGCAAACGATCGTTGCCGTTGCCGCTTGTCATACTTCTGGTGTGCGCGCATCACCGTCGAATCCGGCAGAAAGCTCGCCCGGATCGGCAAACGCGCGGATGGTGCTTCATCACCGGGCATCGACTGCAGGCCGTATTCGGACTGGAAGCGCGGCGTGACGTCGAGGTAGGTCGAGGCGGGCTTGGCCTCGCCCGACCACACGTCCCAGTAGTGCATGTCGCCGTCGTCGGGAATGTTGGCCGGGCCCTGCATGTCGGTGCCGGGCGAGGTGGCCCAGTACGGCACGTCCGGCTGTTCGCGCTTCACCACCTCGCGCAGCGTGTGATCGAACAGCTCGCGCATGCCCTGTTCCACTTTCGCCGTTTCGATCGGGCCGGCCTGCTTGCGGAACGCGGCGCGATCCGGCCAGGACTCCCAGCCGGTCTGTACTTCGTTGTTGCCGCACCAGAGCACGATCGACGGATGGTCGCGCAGGCGCTTGACCTGCTCGATCGCCTCCTGCCTCACGTTGTCGCGAAAGGCCTTGTCATATGGCGGAATGGCGCCGCCGAACATGAAGTCTTGCCACAGCATCAGGCCCATGCGGTCGGCCATGGCGTAGAAGGCTTCGTCCAGGTAATAGCCGCCGCCCCATACGCGCAGCATGTTCATGTGGGCGTCGCGCGCCGAACCGAGCACCTGGCGCATCTGCGCGTCGGTGACGCGCGAGGGGAAGCTGTCGAACGGAATCAGGTTGGCGCCCTTGGCGAAGATCGGCACGCCGTTGATCACGAAGGCGAAGCTGCGACCCCAGCGATCCTTGTCCCGCCGCAGCTCGACGCTGCGCAGGCCGGTCTCCCGATCGGCCTCGGCCAGCACCTTGCCATCCATCACGACCTCGGCATGGAAGGCATACCGGTTCGGCGCGCCGTAACCGACCGGCCACCAGCGCTTGCGGCTGGCTGATCGTCAGCGGTACGGACAGCGTGTTGCCGCCCGGCGCCAGCTGGACGTCCGACGCGGCTTGCCCGGCATGCCCGTCCGGCGCGCGCCAGCGCAGCCGCAGCGTGGCCTTGCCGGCATGGTCGGCCTCGATGCGCAAACCGTGCCTGCAGCTTCGCGTTGTCGGCGTCGACGTGTTGCTGGGCGATGTGCAGGTCAGTCAATCGCAAGGCATCCCAGCTCTCCAGCTTCACTGGCTGCCAGATGCCCTCGGTGATGAAGCGGGGGCCCCAGTCCCAGCCGTACTGATAGTTCGCCTTGCGCACATAATTGGACGTCTGTTGTCCCGTCGGTTCGTCGCCGAAAGCCGAATCGAACTCGCCGGGCAGCGCGTACGGCTGTTTCATCAACCACGGCTGCAGCTTGGTGATTGGCGAGTGCAATGAGACGGTGAGTGTGTTGTCGCCGACATGCAGCGTGCTCTTCGCCGGAATTCGCCAGCGTCGAAACATGTTGTCGGCGGCGAGCAGCTTCTTGCCGTTGAGGCGTACTTCGGCAAACGTGTCCAGGCCGTTGAACACGAGATCGACGTGATCGCGCGCCAGCGTGGCAGCATCCACCTTGAACGCGAGCCGATAGTCCCAGTCGGCCAGGCCGATCCATTGGAGGCTGGCTTCGTTGTCGCGCAGATACGGAGCGGGGATCAACCCGGCATGCAGCAAGTCCAGCTGAACGCTGCCGGGCACGATGGCGGTGATCCAGCGCGCGGCTTCCGGGTGACTTTTCGCAACCTCGTTGGCATTCGCCGCAAGCCGTACCTGCCAGCCGTGATCCAGCGTGCGTGATTCCGTGGCCGAAGCGCACGGGCTGCCGCTCAGCCATGCGCCCACGAGCAGCACCCGCGCCAGGATGCGAATCCGTTGCATCCGCTTTGACGGGTCGACGGTCTCCGCGCCGATGGGAGACAGATCGCCCTTCGTCGCGAGGAAGTGCCTCGATGTCGGGTTCATGGCGCAGGGCTTGCCTTGTCGTATGCCGGCGTGGACTGCAGATAAGCGTGCAGACGGCTAGGTGTGGCCAGGTTGTTCAGATGATCCGTGCTGTTCATGGCGTCAGGCGGTCTTGCGGGCTGTTCGAGTCGGACCAACAATTCTTCCCGCCGCCTTTCACTCTTTCAAACCAGCCATTGGGCGTTGGCTGTGCGGCAATGTTCCATTCGAGCATGTCCCTTTCTCGTCACTTCCGCCCAGGCCTCAGGGCTGCCTCGCTGCGCGTATCGTTGCCTGATTGATCGCGCGCACCGTGGCTTCGTCCACTTTTTCGATCTTGCGGTCGTAGGTGTACAGCCCGTTGTGCTCGCCCTCGACATCGGTGATCTGGGTGTAGACGCTGCCGGACACACCGATGGCCGGGCCCTTGTCGCGCAGCACGGCGGTATTGGCGACGTAGCCGGCGTTCAGCGCGCCGCGGTCCTTTACCGCGCCATAGGGATTGATCGGCGTGTTCGGCCAGACATGGCCGGGAACGCCCAAGGTCAGGCCGCCATGCTCGCCGTCGATGGCCGCGCGCGTGGCATCCGGATGGGGCAGGCCGGGGCCCTGGTAGTCGTGCACGTCGATGACGTCGCCGGCATGCGGATCGCCCCTGGTGTCGCAGCAGTTGGCGCCGCTGCGCGCATCGACCAGGCGTGAGGGGTCGAGTTGCTTGATCTGCGTCGCCAGCTCGGCGGCGGCTGGAATGCTCCACTGGCCCCAGCCCTCGTTGAACGGGATCCAGCCGATGATCGAGGTGTCGCCCTTCAGTTGCTCGACGATGGCCGTGACATCCTTGCGGAAGCTGGCCTTGTCGGCATCGCTGAGTTTGTCGTTGCTCCCGGTCGGCAGCGCCGGCATGTCCTGCCAGACCATCAGGCCGATGCGGTCGGCCCAGTAGTACCAGCGCGCCGGTTCCACCTTGATGTGCTTGCGGATGGTGTTGAAGCCGAGGTCCTTCGTCTTCTGGATGTCGAACTTCAGCGCCGCGTCGGTGGGCGCGGTGTAGATGCCGTCGGGCCAGTAGCCCTGGTCCAGTGTGGCCAGCAGGAAGGTCGTCTTGCCGTTCAGCACGATACGGTTGAGGCCGTCCACTTTCTTGATGCCGATGGTGCGCAGGCCGGCATAGCTGGTCACGTTGTCGCGCTGGTCGCCCTGCGCAAGCGTCGCCTTGAAGGTGTACAGGAACGGATCCTGCGGGCTCCACAGGCGCGGATGTGCGATGGCAAGTTGCAGCGGTTTGCCGGCCGGCCCGCTGGCTTCACCAACCGACTTGCCATCCGCATAGGCGGTGACATGCAGCGTGACGTCGCCGCTGCCGCCGTGCAGCTTTGACATCACCGTGAAGGCGTCCAGGCTACGTGCAGACGTGAAGGTCAGTTGCGCCAGGCTGGTGGCCGGCACCGGCTCCAGCCACACCGACTGCCAGATGCCCGAGGCCGCGGTGTAGAAAATGCCTTCGGGTTTCAGCCGCTGCTTGCCGACCATCACGTTGACACCATCCACCGGTGCATGCACGGCAACGACGATTTCCTGCGGTCCCTTCGGCTTGAGCGCTGCCGTGATGTCCGCGCTGAAAGACGTATAGCCGCCCATATGGCGCGCGACTTCCTTCTGGTTGACGTACACCGTGGCGTCCTGGGCCACCGCGCCGAAGTTCAACCGCACGTGCTGGCCGTGCGCGGTGAAGGACGCCGGGACATCCAGCAGCCGACGGTAAAACATGAAGTCCGCATGTTTCTGCACGCCCGAGAGCACCGACTCGATCGGGTACGGCACCAGCACCCGGTCTTTCAGCGTCCGGCCGAACGGCAGCGCGCCATGCGCGTCGCTTGCCGCGTACTGCCACAGCCCGTTGAGGCTCATCCATTGAGGATGTTCCAGCGACGGCCGCGCCAGCTGCGGTCGCGGATATTCGGGCAACGCGTTGTTCGGCGATACCGCGGCCGTCCACGGCGTGGCCAATGGTGCGACCTTGCCGTTCCAGACGGCGGTTTGTGTCGGCGCCGCCATCGCCATCGGGGTCAGTCCCATCGCCACGGTCATGCCCATCCAGGCGATCGCGCGCCCTGTCTTCGTGTTGCATGTCATTCGGTATTCCTCAATGCAAAAAAGGGGGCAAGTCCATCTACCCGGGAGCGACTCGATGCAGGCCGGTCGATGCGCAGTCGAGTGCCTGTGCGTCTCGTCGCGCCGTACCGGCCTTCCTCTGCACTTCGATTCGCTACCGCGCGGTCGGAGCGCTTCGTCTACCAGCTCAAATCGGCGACCACGGGAAAATGGTCGGACGGATAGACCTTGCCCTCGTGCGTCGTGATCGTGCGCGCGCTGTCGGCCGTCATGCCGCGATAGAGAATCCAGTCGATGCGCTTGGTCGCATGGCCGGTGAAGTCGTGAAAGGTAGAGGCCGGACCCTCATGCCGCGGAGCCGACGTGCGTGCATCGTGCAGGACTTTGGTCAGGGCGGCATGGGTCATGCTTTCGGGGGTAGTGTTGAAGTCGCCGGTCAGGATGAACGGCACCGACGCGGGCAACCGGGCCAGACGTCGCAGGATTTCCTCGGCGCACCGCTCACGGATCGCCTCGGCCTTTTTGCCATCCTGGTAGGGAAAGTGGGTGTCGTAGTAGTAGAAGTTCTTGCCACTGCGCAGATCCTGGAATTGCGCCCAGGTGACCATGCGCGGCAGAGGTTGTCCGAAACTCATGCTGCCCGGCTTGTCCGGCGTATCGGAGAACCAGAAGTTGCCGGACTTGAGCATTTTCAGGCGCGCCTTGTCGTAGAAGACACCCATGTGTTCGTTGTCGTTCCGGTTGATCTCGTTGCCGTTGCGGCCCATGCCGAACCAGGTATAACCGGGCAGGTGCTGTTGCAGGTAGTCGGCCTGTGGCAAGAGCAGTTCCTGCGTACCCAGGATATCGGGGTGTTCCTTGCGGATGACCTGCACCATCAGATCGCGGCGCCGGGGCCACGCATTGATGCCGTCGTTCGCCTCGCTGTAGCGTACATTGAAGGTCATGACGCGAAGGTCATGCGCGCTGGCGCCGGGCAGCGGGGCGGCGTTGCCCATGCCGGTGACGAGTGCCAATCCGGAAATCAAGAGGAGGCGTGGTGGCAGGCGCATGGGCAACTCTCTGAGTGAGGGTAAAAGGGAGGAGGACGAAAGCCCTTGGCCGGTCCCGCTACTCGATGATGTTCGCCGTAACGTGGTACACGCGCCCGCCCCAACCGTCATCGGGGAAGGCATCCGATACCTTCAGGTAGACCGGCTTCGATCCGTCGACGCCACTGCCGAGGTACGGCGTCAGGTCGATGGTCTGATCGGCCTTGTTCGAGCCATCGGTGACCGGCTGATATTCCTGCAACACCGTCGTCCAGTGCTGTCCGTCGGCACTGGCCTGCACCAGGTATTCGGCGTCGATGGTCAGGGTGACGTGTGCCGACGTGGTATCGGACGGGAAAGGAAAGCGATAGGTGAAGTGAGCGCTGCCGTCGGCGAAACGGTTCTGCACGCCGTTGCTCTGCGAGTGGTCGGCATCCCATAGCCACGGGTTCTCGTCGACGGTGCCGGTGTCGTAGTCGATCGTGTGCGCGACCAGCACATCGGCCTGCGTGCTGAAGTGCAGCCCGGCCGCCATCACGCTGGCCGTCACCTTGTGATGCCCGTCCGTCGCCAGGCTCGGCACCGTGACTTTCAGCGGGATCGTGCCGCTGATCGGGGACGCGTTGCCGTGTGGCTGCAGGCGCCGCTGGGTTGCGCGTGGCGTGACATCCCAACCCGCGGGCGCATCGATCGAGGCGAGCACATGCAGCGGGAAGAACCCGGTGGCCGAGACGCCGAGATCGATGGCGATGGGCGAAGCGCCCGATGCGGCCGGCATGATCACCGGCTGTGCCGGCGACATGGTCGCGGCCAGCGACTCCCGCGGGGTCCAGGTTGGTACCTCGCCGATCAGGGCGCTCAGCGCGCTGGCCTGGGTGCGCCAGTCGAACACGTTGGGATGATCGTCGGCGGTGGCGCCGGACCAGCGCGTGCCGAGCCGGCCGGCGGCATCGCGGTCGTTGGCCCAGATGCTCCCGGCCTGCTGGTCGAGGAAGGCGGCGTAGCGTGGATCGTGGGTGGTGTCGACCAGATCGGTCCAGTAGCGCATGAAGATGCCCTTGAACTGCTTGCCGTTGTCGCTGCAGGTCTGGTCGAGGGCATCGCAGCTTTCGGTCAGGACGCCATCGGCGACCAACCCGCCTGGAGCGATCGCGGCATCCGCCAGGCGGCGCACGGTCGTCAGGATGCGCGGGTCGCGGGTGGCGCGCCAGAGTTCCAGGCCGGCACCGATCGCCAGGCCCTGGTTGTAGCTCCACACGTTCTGCCCGTTGTTGCTGCAGGTGTCGGTGAGGCCGTCGTTGACCAGTCCGTTGGCGTTGATCATGCCGCTGTCCGCGAACCAGGCCCAGGCTGTGCGGGACCGCTCGAGCCATACCCGATCGCCGTGGATCCGGTTGTGCAGTTCGGCGGTCAGCCGGATCCACAGGCCGTTGGTGACGGCATTCTTGTAGGTGCGTTCGGCGTCCCACCACACGCCACCGCCGCAGGTGCTGGTGTCCCGGTAGCCGTGCACGTAGTTGGCAATCGTGACCGCCATGTCCAGATACTTCCGGTTGCCGGTCAGGTCATAAGCCTGCAGCCAGGTCAGGCCCCACCATTCGGAGTCGTCGATGGCACGGCTGGTGAAATTGCCGAGCAGGGGATCGCCGGACAGCACCCCAGCGGGAAACGCCCCTTTGTCTTTCTCGAAGGTGTTGTCCAGTTGAGCGAGATAGCGGCGGTCGCCGGTACGTTGCATGTAGTCGCCGATGGTTTGCAGGGCGACCGCCGAATTCCACCAACTGGAGGGGAACCAGGCTTTGTCCGGATCGTACGAACTCATCAGCACGTCCGCCGCCACCCGACTCCGGGCGACGGCCGTCGACCCGTCGGTTCGCGGCCTCGATTGATCGGCCCGTGCGGTGGCGACCGGGACGAGCGCGGCAGACAGCGCCATCAGACCGGTCGCCGCCAACGTTATCGGGAGGCGTGTCCGTGTAGCGACAACGCCGATCTTAGGGACTGTGCCCAACCGAAACATGATGAGCGTGGCATGCGTCTTCGGATTCATGATCAGGGTCGTCCTCTCGGGAAGAAAAACGAAGTCGTGATCCCGCCAGTCACGGTTTGCCCGGCGACATCGACGGCGGCGCATCGGCCGGGTCGGCACCCCAGGCCTTGTTCGGTTCGGGACCCATCGTGAGCACCAGCGTGGCGCCGTTGGCGATGTCCGCGTGGCTGAACCAGGGTTTGGTCCACGGCTTGCCGTTCAACGTGGCGGACTGGATGTACCTGTTCCGGTCGGAGTTGTTGCGCGCCACGATCTCGAAGACCTTGCCGTTGCCCAGACGCAGGCGCACGCGATCGAAGATCGGACTGCCGATGATGTAGTCGGGCGTGGCGGGATCGACCGGGTAGAAGCCCATCGCGCTGAGTACATACCAGGACGAAGTCGAGCCCTGGTCGTCCATGCCGGGATAGCCGTAGCCGGTGGCATCGCTGCCATACAACTCGGCGAGGATGCGGCGCGTCAGCGCCTGGGTCTTCCAGGGCTGGCCGCTCCATGCGTAGAGATACGCCGCCTGCTGGTCCGGCTGGTTGCCCTGCACGTACTGCCCGATCACACCGGTGCAGTCGCGGCAGATGCCCGTGGGGTGGTACGGCGTGGAGAAGAAGGCATCGAGCTTGGCATTGAACGCGTCGCGACCGCCGAGCAGGTTCATCAGGCCCTGCACGTCATGCGGCACCAGCCACAGCGTGGACCAGCCCGAGGCTTCCTTCATCATGAAGTTGTAGTACGGCTCGGCCGGGTCGAACGGCGAAATCCACTTGCCGTCGTCGGTGCGGCCGCGGAAGAAGCCCACCGACGGATCGAATACGTTGCGGTAGTTCGCGGCACGGCGCAGGAACATCGCCGCATCGTCCTTCTTGCCGAGCCGCTGGGCGAGGTCGGCGAGCGCGTGATCGTCCCAGGCGTATTCGAGCGTCGTGGCGACACCGGCCTTTCCGCCCGCATAGGGCGGGCTGGGATTCCCCGGCGGGACGATGTCGGAGATCCAGCCGTTCTTCTCGTATTCGGCGAGGTAACCGCGCGGTCCCTTGGGATCGGTCGCGTTCTTGCGCAGGGCCTCGTACGCGCCGGCGTAGTCGAACGTGATACCGCGCCGCATCGCGCCATCGTAGAGGAGCACCGCGTGGTCGCCATGGAACGAGGTGTTCATGTAGCCGCGTTCGCGTGCCCGGTCCAGCTCGGAACGCATGATGTCCCGCACCACGTTCGGCTCGAGCAGCATCAGCAGCGCGATCTGGTTGCGGCCCGTATCCCAGAACGGCACCGGGCCATAACGGTCGTAGCCGGCAACGTGGAGGTGGCCTTTTGCGTCGGTGTACTGCTCGCCCTTGCGTGCGATCAGGCGCGGGCTGGCAAAGGAGTGATAGAGCGTGGAGTAGAACAGCGCGCGCTGCTTCGGCGTGCCGCCTTCGACGACCGCGCGGTCGAACAGTCGGGCCCACGTTGCGCGCGCCTGGGCACGCACGCGGTCGAAATCCCCGTCCGCGGTGCGCAGCCGCTGTTTGGCCTCGTCGGCCGTGTGGCCATGGGCAACCCGAACCAACACCTGTTCGCCGGCCTGCGTGTCGAAAGTTACGTAGGCACCTGCATAGCTGCCCGATGCCGTGCGACGCCCGGCCTGCACGTCTTCGCGTCCCAAACCCTCGCCCTTGTCGTTGATATTCGCGTGGAAGGTACCGAAGCTCTTGAACGGCCGGGAAAACTCGGCAGCGAAGAATCGCCCGTTGCCGTCGTGGTCGCCGCGTCCTTCCGGCGCCACGCCTCGCAACGCATGGTCGCCGACCACCTCCACATCACCACCCGCGCGACGCAGGTTCACGACCACGTTCGAGTGGTGGCTCGCCGGAAAGGTGAAACGCATCAGGCTGGTCCACTGCGTCGCCGTGAGCTCGACGCGGGTGTGGAAAGTAGCGAGGTCAACGGTGTAGTAGCCGGGCGACGCCTTCTCGCTCGCCTTGTCGTAATAGGACTGCGCGTAATCCGGCGGCACGGTCCAGTCACCCACCACCGGCATGATCATCGGCTCGCCGCGTGCGCCATACGTCGAGCCGCCGCTGGTGAAGCCGCTCATCGACGGACGGCCATAGCCATACGACACGGGGACGCCCGTGGCAAAACTGAGGTCGGCATTGATGTTGACCGGTGCGGCCTCGGTCGCACTCAGCGGCAGGCTCGCGCCCGGCGATGTCATGCCCGAATACAGCGGCTCGCCCGGCGGCGGCGCGTTGCCGATCAGTTCCCGCCGGTCCAGCGGCGCGGTACCGACGAGCGGGTTGGCTTCATCGACGGCCGAGCTGGCGGCGGGAGCGGGCCTGACGTCTTTCGCATGCCCCGCGTCGATGGTTCCAAACGCGAGGATCGCCAGAGCCACGATGAGGACGCGGTGCCGGTCGGGTATCGGGACGACACGTCGGGGCAGACGTGCGAGTGCGAACTTCATGATGTCTTCCTGCTACGGAGTGGGGTGTACCCGCAGGAGCGGTGACGGGGTCAGGCGATCAGCCCGACCCCGTCTGTCCTTTCTCAGCCGCCATCTCCGAACTTGTACGTGACGCCCACGTAGTATTGGCGGCCGGCGTACTCGTAGGAGTTCAACCGGGCCCGGGTGTCCGAGCCGAGATAGGAGCGAGGCTTGGACTTGGTCAGGTTGATGATCGATGCGGTCACCATGAAGTGCTTGTTGAACTCATAGTCACCGTTCAAGTCGATCTGGTGATACGGCTCCGAATAGACCGGAAGCCCCGACGCCAGGCCTTGCATGGTCCGGCCGGTCCAGTTGTCGCTGACGCGAAGCAGCAGTCCATGCTTTTCATAGAACAGCGACACGTTGGCCGCGTACTTGGCACTGCCGATCAGCTCTGATTTGCCCACCTGCGTGTCGCCCAGCGAAACGGGGGTTTCGTTGGTCTTGTTGAGCGTGTAGTTGGCGATGTAGCCAAAGCCCATGTCCCAGGTGTGCTGCGCGTACAGCTCGATGCCCTTGGATGTGCCCGAGCGGCCGTTGGCGTTGGTGCTGTATTGCATGAAGTTTTCTTGCGTGCCGCCGACGTTCACCAGGATGTTGTTGACGGTGACCGGCACGACGAAGTTCTTCACTTTCTTCTGGAACAGATCGATGCCCACGACCGAGTGGGGCCCGTAGTACCACTCGCCGGCCAGGTCGAACTGCGTCGCCGTGAACGGCTTCAGGTCGGCATTGGCACCGCTGCCGTACCAGCCAGGCACGGGGGAGCCGAACTGCTTGCGGTCGTTGTAGTAGTCCTGGGTGTAGTAGGTCAGGCTGCCCAGCTGCGCCAGGTCGGTATAGTTCGCGCGGGCCAGCGCCTGCGAACCCGCGGCCCGTATCAGGAAGTCGTCCGTCAGGTTCCACGCGATATTGAAGCTCGGCAATACCTTGTTGTATCGCTTGGACGTGGATGCGTTGGAGTAGTTCTGCACGACCGCCTCTTCGTTCGGACGGTACTGGAAGTCACCCGGTGCGCAGGCACCGCCGGCAGCATTCACGCCCGAAGCCGGACAGATCAGGATGTTGCCGCCCGCATCGTGGTAATACACCGCGTTGTTGGTCGTGATCTGATCGGCCACGGTGAGGTCCTGCTTGGTGCTGACGAAGCGCAGACCCACGTTGCCGCGCAGCGTGTCCGTGTCGAAATTCGCCTGGACATAGGCCGCGGCGATCTTCTCCCGGATCGAGGATTTGTCCTCCGGGTGGGCGTACAGCACGCGGTCGTAGGTCGCGTTGAGGTAGTTGTAATAGGCCGGAAAATTGATCGCCGGGAAGGTGTTGTCGCTATAGGCTTCGTTGCTGCCATCGAGCGCGTTGGCCTGGAGGAAGCCCGCGGGCAGCTGGCCGGCGTTCGGGTCGCAGGTCTGGAACTTCGAGGTGGTGCCCTTGCAGTACCAGCGAACCTCGTTGTTCTGCTGTTCGGCATGGCTACTGCGATACTTCACGCCGAACTGCAGCGATTGCATCCAGCCCGAATCAAAGGCCCAGGTGAAATCCGCCTGGGCGAAATTCTGCGAATCGCTGGTATTGACCATGTTGGAGCCGGTGGAGCCAAGGTCCACCTGTCCCGCGCCGGCCAGCATGTTCTGCAACACATCCGGCGAGGCAGTGATGCCGGGCTTGCCGCTGTACGACCATGCCGCACCGTTGCTGCCGTCCACCCACTGGCCGTTGACGAAATTGCGCGGCTTGGCAGCCATGCCCAGCTCCACCGACGGACCGCCCGTCGCCCAGGTGCGGCCGACGTTGAACGATCCGTCGAGGTTGCCGCCGTTGTTCCATTCGCCCTCAATGTTGAGGGTCTGCGAGGTGGCCTTTTCGACGGAGTAGTTGCCGTTCAGCCACGGGATCTCCGTGGAGCAGACGTCTACTGCCTGGCGTTGCGCGCCCGTGCTGGGGTTGGTCGCCGAGTTGCAGCCTTGGCCCGCGGGCGGAAGCACGTAGTTCGCACCGGTGACAACCGTTCCCGAAGGGTCGAAGGTGAGGCCATTGGGAGCGAGCAGTCGGCCCTGCTGGTCCGCATAATCGTGGTTGCCGGGCAGGCCCCACTCCGGGATCTCCAGGGTATTGGTGATCTGGGTTTGCTGGCGCTGGAAGCGGAAGTAGTTGCCCGTCAGCAGCATATGATCGCTGGGCTTGAACTGCATGGTTGCCTGGACGCCCTTGGTCTTCAGGTCCAGCTGGTTCCGGCTGGTCGAAAACTGCTGCGGCATCCAGTATCCCGAATATTGGTTGCCGGCCTGGTCGACCACGCCGCCGCCGCCCCAAAGGGCAATGTTGGGCGCCACGTCGGCACCGTACGGATTGCCATGCACATCCGTCGCCGGCGCGGTGCATGTTGCAAGGTCGGTACAGTCGTTGCTCCACCAGTGCCAGCTGTTGGCGTTGGCTGTGTAATCGACGTCGCGGCGCTTCTGGTACGAGCCCGCGACCAGGAAGCCCAGGGTCTGGTCCTTGTTCTTCCAGGACCACAGGGCCGAGACCTGGGGCGTGATCTTGCTGCTGGTATCGGTACCCGCCCCATTGACGGACACGAAGCCGTCATTCGCCTTCATCTCCAAGGGGCGGCGCGTGCGAAGGTCCACGTTGCCGCCGATGCCACCTTCGTCCAGGCGTGCTTCCAGGCTCTTGTAGAGCTTGATCTCGGAGAACATGTTGGCCGGCATCAGCGTGTAGTTGAACGAGCGCGTCAGTCCGGCCGACGTATCGGCCGAGGCGACATAATTGCCGTTCAATTCAGTCAGCGTCAGCTCGGGAGAAAGACCACGGATGCTGACCGTCTTGCCTTCGCCGGATTCGCGGCTGATGACCACGCCAGGCACGTGCGCAAGCGCGTCAGCGATGTTCTTGGCGGGGAACTGCGCGATATTCTGCGCGTTGATCACCTCGACGATGGAATTGGCGTAGCGCTTTTCTTGCACGTTCTGGTCGATCGACTGACGATACGTGACGACGATCGCTTGCAGGTTGGTGGCCTTGTTTGGGCCTGTTTTTTTCTCCTTGTCTGCCTTCCTTGCCTGTGTGCTGTCGGACGCTTGTTCTGACGGAGGTGCGGTGGTCGCGGATGCAGTCTGTGGGGATGTCTGCGCGGCATGGGCAACCCCGGGTATTCCGAGACAAGCTCCAAACGACATGGTCGCCGCGGCGAGTGCGGCATACAGCGGCTTGCGGGCAAAGACGTGCGGTAGGTAAATCATTTTTCTTACTCCCCATCTGCCGTGCGTTCGTCGGATTGAATCGATCTAAATTTTCGGTATCCAACAGGCCTTGGCATCAAGCTGTCCGGTCTTCGGAAGCCATGACGCGACCTGAGTTAACCGATTTGGATCGATCTAAACCCCCTGTGGCCAAATTAGTAACGCTGAATACGTGATATGTCACGCTGCGGCGCAAAAAGGCAATTGCTTGTAGACGTGCACCCAAAAACGACCGCTTGGAGGGGTGATGTGTATCCGTTTTGGTCCCCTTTACGCTGCTTCGTTGCAATCAGAAAGGAGTGAGCTGGAGCGATCACCCGTCGAGCCGGACTACCCACTGGGCGATCGCCGAGCAAGCTCGGTGCTCACGATGCCCGATTCACGCAGTAGCTGACGCACGATCAAGCGCTGCCGCGCAAGCGGCGTCGTACCTGATCTGATGTCGATCGCCAACGAGGTGGCAGTTGAGTCTGGATTCGGCGCGATAGGCGGGATGTCCGCAGCGCTATCACCGATTGATCCAATCCTTGACGAAACAATCCAGGAGCTGGTCGGGGTCTCGAAAGCGGCCTCATGTATGAATGACAAGGCTGGCGTCTACGCTGCCGGGATGTATCTGTACAAAATTGTTCCTTGCTTCCATGCACACCCGAGATGGCTCGCTGGCTGCGCCATGAATTTTGCGGACAAACTCCCGGCGCGTAGGCATGCAAACAGGGCAATGGCGGAAAGAACTTTTTGAACAGAATCCCTCGCGCTGGTTCGAGGGACACTTGGACAAGCGGTCCCGTGGGCAGCACGCGGCGGTGGCGGCTGCCACAACGAAAAAGGCCACCCGATGAAGGTGGCCTCAGTCGTTGTTTTCTTGGTCGGGGAGACAGGATTCGAACCTGCGACTTCTACGTCCCGAACGTAGCGCTCTACCAGGCTGAGCTACACCCCGTGGGAAGCCGCGTATCTTAATCGCGGATCGGGAGCTTGGCAACAGGTTCAATGCTTCCGGTCGACGATCGTGCTGGGGAAGGCTGATGGCGTTCTGTTAATCTTGACGGCTGTCGTCGCGCGCTCCAGCGCCAGACGGAATATTCCCATCGTCAGTAGAGGATTCCATGGCGCTTACCCCGGCCCGAACCATGCCCGGCGTGCTCGAGCTGCTGCCGCTCGACCAGATCGCGTTCCAGCGCATGCTCGACGTGATCCGCCGCAACTACGAGCGTTTCGGCTTCCTTCCCGTCGAGACGCCGGTGATCGAATACTCCGACGTGTTGTTGACCAAGACCGGCGGCGAGACGGAGCGGCAGGTGTACTTCGTGCAATCCACCGGTGCGCTGGGCAAGTCCGACGAGGGCACGCCTGAGCTGGCGTTGCGCTTCGACCTGACCGTGCCGCTGGCGCGCTACGTGGCCGAGCACGAGCGCGACCTGAGTTTCCCTTTCCGCCGTTACCAGATGCAGAAGGTGTACCGCGGCGAGCGCGCGCAGCGTGGTCGCTTCCGCGAGTTCTACCAGTGCGACATCGACGTGATCGGCAAGGACGCGCTGTCGGTGCGCTACGACGCCGAGATTCCGGCGGTGATCTACAGCGTGTTCCGCGAACTGGCGATCGGCCCGTTCACCATCCAGCTCAACAACCGCAAGCTGATGCGCGGTTATTTCGAGAGCCTGGGCATCACCGACGGCGAACAGCAGATGCTGGTGCTGCGCGAAGTGGACAAGCTGGACAAGCGCGGCGCCGACGCCGTGCGCACGACCCTGACCGGTGAGGCTTTCGGGCTGGCTGACGACGTGGTGCAGAAGATCCTCGCCTTCGTGCAGGTGCGCTCGACCTCGCTGCAGGATGCGCTGGACAAGCTCGATGCACTCGGCGCCGGCCCGGAAGTGATGGAGCAGGGCCGCAGCGAATTGAAGGAAGTGTTGAACCTGATCCATGCCTTCGGCGTACCGGAAACGCATTACGCGCTGAACCTGTCGATTGCGCGCGGCCTCGACTACTACACCGGCACGGTCTACGAGACCACCTTGAACGACCATCCGCAGATCGGCTCGATCTGTTCCGGTGGCCGTTACGAAAACCTGGCTGGCCAGTACACCAAGTCGCACCTTCCCGGCGTCGGCATCTCGATCGGCCTGACCCGGCTGTACTGGCAACTGCGCGACGCCGGTCTGATCAGCACCGCCACCAGTACGGTCGACGTGTTGGTAACCCAGATGGACGCGGCACAATTGCCTGTCTACCTGGCCTTGGCCAGCGAACTTCGCGGTGCCGGCATTGCCACCGAGGTGGTGCTGGAAGGCGGCAAGCTGGGCAAGCAGTTCAAGTACGCCGACCGCGCCGGCATCCGCTTCGTCGTGGTGCTGGGTGAGGACGAGATCGCCAAGGGCGTGGTCACGGTGAAGGACCTGCGCCGCGAGGACCAGTTCGAAGTGGCGCGAGGCGAGCTGGTCAAGACGTTGCGGGTGGAACTGGAGCAGGCTGCGGCGATGGGGTGACGTCCGGCGACGCGCCCGTTTCACCATGAGCACATCACCCATTCATGAGGCAGCAGTGAGCACAATCGACACCATCGTCCTCGACGGCAACAGCCTTACCCGCGCCCAGTTGGTGGCGGTGGCACGCAGCGGCAGCAAGGTTTCGTTGGCTCCGGCCGGACTCGCGCGCGTACAGCGCGCCGCCGATTTCCTTGCCGACAAGGTCAGCTGCGGCGAACCGACTTACGGCGTCACCACCGGTTTCGGCAGCAATGCCGACAAGCTGCTGGGTGCGCATCGCGTGCGTGACGAGTTGCCGGAAGGGAATCCGCATGCGCCCGTAGGCACGTTGCTGGAAGAACTGCAGCACAACCTGATCATCACCCATGCGGTGTGCGTGGGTAAGCCGTTCGGCGAAGACGTGGTGCGGGCGATGCTGCTGATCCGCATCAACACGCTGATGCGCGGCCACTCGGGTATCCGCGTAAGCACGCTCGAAGCGCTGACCGCGATGCTCAACGCCGGCGTGGTGCCGGTGGTGCCGGAGAAGGGGTCGGTCGGCGCCAGCGGCGATCTTGCGCCGCTGTCGCATCTGGCGATCGTGTTGCTCGGCGGCGGCGAGGCGTTTTATCAGGGCGAGCGGATGCCTGGCGCCGAGGCGCTGAAGCGTGCCGGGCTGACGCCGATCCGGTTGTCGTTCAAGGAAGGCCTGGCGCTCAACAACGGCACCGCGCAGATGCTGGCCACCGGCGCGCTGGCGCTGGATTCACTGGAGCGGTTGCTGGATACCGCCGACCTCGCCGCATCGATGACGCTGGACGCGTTCGCCGGTCGCAGCGGCGCGCTGCGGCCGGAAGTGCATGCGCTGCGCCCGCATCCGGGCCAGGTGGAAACCGCTGCGCATGTGCGCGAACTGCTGGCCGGTTCCACCCTGGTGGATATTCCGTATCACCTGGTGCCGCGCTTCAAGTCGTGGAGCGCGGAGGCATGGAGCGAGCCGGACGACCAGGCACTCAGCTTCGACATCGGCTGGGATTGGGTGCCGGCCAACCAGCGTCACGGCCGCGAGGCGTTCTACAGCCGCTTCCTGCCGTTCAAGGGCGGCAAGAAGCACCAGCCGCAGGATGCCTACAGCCTGCGTTGCATGCCGCAGGTGCATGGCGCGGTGCGCGACGCGTGGGCGCAGGCGTGCCGCGTGTTCGACATCGAACTGAATGCGGTCACCGACAACCCGCTGATTTTCCCGGACAACGAGGACGCGCAGTTCATCGAGGAACAAGTAGTCTCGGCCGGCCACTTCCACGGCATGCCGCTGGCGCTGGCGATGAGCTACGTGAAGGCGGCGATTCCGGTGCTGGCGTCGATCTCCGAACGCCGCCTCAACAAGCTGGTCGACTCGGCCACGAATGATGGTTTGCCGGCCTTCCTGACCGGCAACGAGGACGGCACCGATTCCGGTTTCATGATCGTGCAATACACCGCCGCGGCGCTGGTCAACGACCTGGCCACGCGGGCGCATCCAGCCAGCGTGTATTCGGTGCCGACCAGTGCGAACGCTGAAGACCACGTGTCGATGGGTGCGAACGAGGCGCGCCACGTGCTGGAGATGATCGAGGATCTCGGTCATGTGCTGGCGCTGGAGCTGTACACCGCGGCACAGGCGCTGGACTACCGCCAGGCCATGCTGAATGCGGCACGCCGCCTGGCCAGTCGCGGCGGCTGGCAGGCACTGGCGGCGAAAATCAGCAATGCGCCGCGCGAAGACCGGCCGCACCACGCGCAGTTCGTCGCCGAAGTGCAGCAGCTTGGCGCGGCACTGGCCAACGCAGAGGACTTCCACGCCGGTGCCGCCGTGCGCGAAGCCCACGCAATCCTGCGCCAGCACATCAGCTTCATGCATCGTGATCGCGCGATGGATGTCGACGTGCGCACGGTCTGCGCGCTGGTGCAGCAAGGCGCGTTCCAACATCAAGCCAAACCTGGGGAGCCAAGCGCATGAGCCTGATCCAGACCCCGGTGTCCTACGGCGAACTGATCGACAAGATCACCATCCTCGAAATCAAGTCGCGCCGGATCACCGACGACGCCAAGCTGGCCAACGTGCGCAACGAGCTCGATCTGCTCAACGCGACCTGGGCCAACGATGCGGCTTCGCAAACCGATATTTCCGACGAGCGCGCACGCCTGCTGGCGGTGAACGAATTGCTGTGGGACATCGAGGACAGGATCCGCCTGAAGGAGCGTGCGCAGGCGTTCGACCAGGAGTTCATCGAGCTGGCGCGTGCGGTGTATTTCCGCAATGACGAGCGGGCCGCGTTCAAGCGCGAGATCAACCTCAGGCTCGGCTCGCAACTGGTCGAGGAAAAGTCGTACCAGGATTACCGTCAGAAGTGATGGAACCCTGTGGGAGCAGCTTCAGCCGCGACGTTTTTTTGCCGGGCCGGGGCAGGAGCCGTCGCGGCTGAAGTCGCTCCCACAAACGCCGCGGTCATGGAAAGCCCATGTCATGCGCCGCGGCTTCGAAGCGTTCGATCACGTCATCCACTCCGATCAGGTCCATGACGCCGGGCTTCTCGATCTTGCTGCCCCACGGGATGTCGCGGGCCGGCTTGCCGAGGTACTTGCGCGCCGCTTCGTCGTACTTGTCCACGCACCAGCGACGGTCGGAGTAGGGGCCTGAGCGGTTCGGGTTGCTCGCCGCATGCAGGCCGAGCACCCTGGTGCCGACGGCGTTGGCCATGTGCATCGGGCCGGAATCGGGCGTCAGCAGCAGTTGTGCGCGACCGAGCAAGGCCAGCAGTTTTTTCAGCGTGTCCTTGCCGGTGAGGTCTGGCGGTGGCGATTTGCACGCTGCAAGGACGGCGTCGGCCATACCGCGCTCGAACGCGGATGGCCCGCCGACCAGCGCCACGCGCCAGTCGCGGGCGGCGGCGTGATCCATCACGGCGGCATAGCGCTCCGGTCGCCAGTTGCGCAGTGCATGGCTGGAGGTGGGACTGACCAGCAGGGTCGGCGTATTGCCCGGCAGTTGTTCGATGGCCCAGGCGTGCGCTTCGTCGGGAACCGGGATATCCCAGCGCACGTGAGTCTGCTTCAGCCCCAGCGGCTCGCAGAAGCTGCCGATGGCATCGAGCACGTGTTCGCCGGTTCGTGCCGGGATGCGTTCGTTGATCACCAGCCCGTGCAGGTCTTTCGATCGGGCGTCGTCGTAGCCGATGCGTCGATCCGCCTTGATGCCCAGGCTCAGCAGGTTCGAGCGCATCGCCACCTGCATCTGCAAGAGCGCATCGAAGCGCCGGCCTTTCAGCGCCGCATGCACCGCGCGCATGCCGGCCCAGCCGGCGGTCTTGTCGAAGGTGACGAATTCCACGCCGGGCAGGTCGCCGACCAGCTTGCGCTCCAGCTTGCCGACGACCCAGGTCAGTGAGGTGTTCGGCCATGCCTGTTGCAGCGTGCGCACCAGTGGCACCACGTGGGTCACGTCGCCGATGGCGGAGGTGCGCAGCAGGCAGATCGAGGAAAGGGTTGTCATGAGGCCTGGGTTAGAATCGAGGACAGTCACCGGGCATGATGATGCAGGAACGAATCCACAGCGATGCCGAAGGCGCGATTCTGTTCGACGCGGCGGTGTCGCCACAAGTCGGACACGAGTGGTTTGCCGCGGATTACTGGCGCGAACGCGATGCCTTGCGCACGCAGTCCGGTGGCCGTGGCGGCGTGGCGATGATCGCCACGCCGGTCGGCGAATGCGTGCTGCGGCATTATCGTCGTGGCGGCTTGGTCGCCACCCTGATGGGCGATCGTTATCTGTGGGCCGGCGCTGATCGCACGCGGCCCTTCCTGGAATTTCGCGTGTTGGCGGAGATCGCCCGACTTGGCCTGCCCGGGCCGATCGTCGTGGCCGCGCGCTACTGCCGACACGGGTTGTTCTACAGCGCCGACCTGATCACCCGCCGCGTCGCCGACGCGCAGACGCTGGCCGAATGCCTGGCGGCGGGAAGGCTGGATGGCGAGCTGGCGGAGGAGGTCGGCGCGCTGGTGGCGCGCTTTCACCGCGCCGGCGTCTGGCATGCCGACCTGAATGCGCACAACGTGCTGGTGACGCCGGCCGAGTTGTACCTGATCGATTTCGATCGCGGCCGCCTGAGAGTCCCGGCGACGGCATGGCAACAGGCGAACCTGCAGCGCCTGCGCCGGTCCCTGCTGAAGCTGGGTGCCGCCGGCGCAGGCGAGGCGGTGTTCGAGGAAACGCTATGGCAACCCCTGCTGCATCGCTACGGGCGTACGCTGAACCCATGAACTGGCATCTGCATTTTCTCGGCGTGGGCGCCGCGCACGCGGTCGAGCTTGGCTCATCGGCCGTCGTGCTGGAGCGTGGCGGCGTACCGATGCTCCTGGTCGATTGCGGCCCGGATACGCTCGATCGCTACATGGCCGCCTATGACGCGCTGCCGCCGGCCATCTTCATCACGCATACCCACATGGATCACATCGCCGGGCTGGAGCGGTTGTTCATCAAGTCATGGTTCGACGAACACCTGCGTGGCACCACCCGGGTGTTCGTTCATGCCGGCTTGCTGCCGTGGCTGCAGGCACGTGTGGCCGACTATCCTGGTGCACTGGCCGAGGGTGGCGTCAATTTCTGGGAGGCGTTCCGGCTGATTCCGTGCACGCGCGGTTTCTGGCTGGACGGGTTGTGGTTCGATGTGTTTGCCACTCGCCACCACGTGCCGGGTACGTCGTACGGCCTGGCGCTGGACGGCAGCTTCGTCTACACCGGCGATACCCGGCCGATCCCCGAAGTGCTGGCGCGTCATGCCGAAAGCAGCGAGCTGATCGCCCACGACTGCAGCCTGGTCGGCAACCCTTCACATACCGGCATCGACGACATCGAGCGCGAATATCCCGAAGCCTTGCGCTCGCAAATGCTGCTGTATCACTACGGCAGCGCCGAGGATGGCGCGGCGCTGGCTGCACGTGGCTATCGCATCGCGTCGACGGGTGAGCGGGTGCGGCTGGCTGCTCCCGCAATGCCACGTGCCGATGCGGGCTGATCCGAAGCGTATTTGCTTGCCTGCGTCCGGGCCTGCCGTTATCCTTACCGACTCTTTGAGGGCAGGATGGCCGCAAAGTAGGTGCGTTTGCGGAGAGGTGTCCGAGTGGTTGAAGGAGCACGCCTGGAAAGTGTGTATAGGGTAAAACCTATCGCGGGTTCGAATCCCGCTCTCTCCGCCAGTTTCTAGACAAGTGCGACAGCCGAACGCTGGCGCAGAAGCAAGCCAACAAGCGATCAGCGCTTGACGTCCATGGTGGCCCCGTCGGTCCCCCCGCGACGATAGTTCGCAAACTCCGCCAGGTCCGGAAGGAAGCAACGGTAGCGAATGATTCGGGTGCCGGGGTGTGGCTGGCGGGGCTGCCGCCATTTTAGGGGCCGCTCTTTACTGACTTACCCCTCCCGACTTGGCACAATCCATCTTTGCCCCAACGTTGGTAGCCATGTCCTATCAAGTACTCGCCCGCAAGTGGCGCCCGCGGAAGTTCGCCGAGCTGGTCGGGCAGGAACACGTGGTGCGCGCGCTGACCAACGCGCTTGATACCGGTCGCATGCACCATGCCTACCTGTTCACCGGCACCCGCGGCGTCGGCAAGACCACCATCGCGCGCATCTTCGCCAAGTCGCTGAACTGCGAGCGCGGGCAATCGGCCGATCCTTGCGGCGAGTGTTCGGTATGCACGGCGGTGGACGAAGGTCGCTTCGTCGATCTGCTGGAGATCGACGCGGCCAGCAACACCGGCGTGGACGACGTGCGCGAGGTGATCGAGAACGCGCAGTACGCGCCCTCGCGCGGTCGCTTCAAGGTGTACCTGGTGGACGAGGTGCACATGCTGTCGAAGAACGCATTCAACGCGTTGCTGAAGACGCTTGAAGAGCCGCCGCCGCATGTGAAGTTCCTGCTGGCCACTACCGATCCGCAGAAGCTGCCGGTGACGGTGCTGTCGCGCTGCCTGAAGTTCAATCTGAAGCGGCTGTTGCCGGAACAGATCTCCGGCCAGATGCGGCATATCCTCGGCGCCGAAAACATTGCCTACGAAGACAGCGCCATCGGCGAGCTGGCGCGTGCCGCCGATGGCTCGCTGCGCGACGGGCTGTCGCTGCTGGATCAGGCGATCGCCTACGGTGGCGGTGCGCTGCATGCCGACGACGTGCGCACCATGCTGGGCAGCGTGGCACGCGGGCAGGTGCTGGGCGTGCTCGATGCACTGGCCGCCGGAGACGGCGAGCGGCTGCTGGCCGAATGCACGCAGATTGCCTCGTACTCGCCGGACTTCGGCGGCGTGCTGGACGACATCGCCAGCGTGCTGCATCGGTTGCAGCTGATCCAGCTGATTCCCGGCTATCGTCCCGACGAGGAAGGCGAGGACGACGGCAGCCTGTCGTCGCTGGCCGAGCGGATCACGCCCGAAGACGTGCAACTGTACTACCAGATCGCCACCTCTGGCCGCCGTGACCTGGCACTGGCGCCGGATGCGCGAACGGGTTTCGAGATGGCCATGCTGCGCATGCTGGCGTTCCGTCCCGGCGATGGCGCATCGGCGGCACGCGTCGAGCGACCGTTGCAACCGGCCACGCCACGCCCGGCGGTGGCCGCGCCGCCATCACGGACGCCACCTGTGCCGACACGTGCAGCCGAAGCTCCGACTCCGCGGGCACCGGCACCCCCTCCCGCGCCCGCCGCCGCTGCTCCGGTGGCACGCGACGCCAATGGCTTGCCGGATTGGGAGTCATTGATCGAGCGCGCCGGCTTGCGTGGCCCGTTCAGCGTGCTGGCGCAGAATGCCGTGCTGCGTGAGCGCGATGGCCAGACCCTGGTGCTGGCCTTGCAGCCGGCGCACATGGGCATGGCGGTCGAGCCCATGGTCAGCCAGATGGAGGAACGCATCGGCAATGCGCTGGGCGAGCGCATCCGCCTGCGTTTCGTCAGCCAGGATCAGGCGGTGGGCGTGCAGACGCCGGCAGCTCGCGCCGCGCAGGCGCGCGACAGCGCCCAGGCCGCCGCCGAACAGGCGATCGAGGACGATCCACTGGTGCAGACGCTGAAGCGCGACTTTGGCGCGCGCGTGGTACCGCAATCCATCAAGCCCTTTGACAACGAATCCGGAGCCATGTGATGAGAGGACAGATCGGCCAGCTGATGCAGCAGGCGCAGCGCATGCAGGAAGACATGAAGCGTGCGCAGGAGGAGATCGCCAAGCTCGAGGTCACCGGCAGTGCCGGTGGCGGCCTGGTGAGCGTGGTGATGACCGGCGCGCATGAAGTGCGTCGCGTGCAGATCGACCGGAATGCCTTTGCCGATGATCCCGAGATGGCCGAGGATCTGGTCGCCGCCGCGATCAACGACGCGGTGAACAAGGTCGCGGAAGTCAGCAAGAACAAGCTCGGTGGCGTCACCGCCGGGATGAATCTCCCGGCCGGCTTCAAGATGCCGTTCTGAGCCGGGAATCGGGAGTAGGGAATCGGGAATGGCAAAAGCGAAGCGCGGCACCTCCATGTTCTTCATCCTGCGATTCCCCATTCCCCGTTTCCCGTTCGCGGATGTCCAATGACCGGCTCCTCACTTCTCGCCGAACTGATCGAAGCACTGCGCTGCCTGCCTGGCGTGGGCGGCAAGAGTGCTCAGCGGATGGCCTTCCATCTGCTGGAGCGCGAGCGCGAGCGCGGCCTGAAGCTGGCTGCCGTGATGGAGCAGGCGATGCGGCGGATCGGCCATTGCGAGCGTTGCCGCAATTTCAGCGAAGATACGTTGTGTTCGCTGTGCGCCAGTCCCGGTCGCGACCGTCAGGTGCTGTGTGTGGTGGAGTCGCCGACCGACCTGGCTGCGATCGAGCAGGCGACCGGCTATCGCGGGCAGTATTTCGTGCTGATGGGCCGGCTGTCGCCGCTGGACGGACTGGGGCCGGAAGAGCTCGGGTTGGCGCAACTGGCACAGCGCCTGGGTGAGGGCGAGATCGAGGAGCTGATCATTGCCACCAACCCCACCGTGGAAGGCGAGGCGACGGCGCACTATCTGGCGCAGCTGGCACGTGCCGGCGGCGTGCGACCGACCCGGCTGGCACATGGCGTGCCCTTGGGTGGCGAACTTGAATATGTGGATCGGAGCACGCTGGCGCACGCCTTTGGCGGGCGGCAACTGCTCGACTGACAGCCAGGGAGACATCCATGAGCGACACGATTTTCAGCAAGATCATCCGCCGCGAAATTCCCGCCGACATCGTCTACGAGAACGACGACGTGCTGGCGTTTCGCGACCTGAATCCGCAGGCACCGGTGCACGTGTTGTTCATTCCGAAGCGGACGCTGGCCACGCTCAACGACGCGACCGCCGGAGACGCCGAACTGCTCGGCAAGCTGCTGCTCGCCACGGCGGATTACGCCAGGCAGGAGGGCTTTGCCGAGAACGGCTATCGCACGGTGATCAATTGCAATGAGGATGGCGGGCAGAGCGTGTTTCACCTGCATGTGCACCTGCTGGCCGGACGCCGCCTGCACTGGCCACCGGGCTGACGATGGCGCGGCCAGCCACATGCAAGGACGCCGGCCCAGGGCCGGCGTCCTTGCATGTACTTACTTGTGCGGTGGCGGTGGTGGCGGGGACGGCCGCACCACGATCACCCGCGGCCGGTTCCAGTACGGATTGCCCCACGGCCCGTAGTAACCCCCGTAGTAACCCGGGCCGAAGCCCGGACCCCAGAACGGGTCGTAGAACCCGGACGGGTAACGCACGGCGACGGGCCTCTTCGGCCACAGATAGACCACGTCGGCTTCCACTCGCGGGTAGGCGTAGTCGTACTCGCCGACCTTCTGCGATACCGCACCGTGCAAGGTGCCGGTGACGGTCACTTCGCGCCCGCGCGTGAATACTTCCGGGTCGTAGAAACCATCGCGGCAGGCGACGAATCGCCCCTGGTTTTCGCCAGCGTTGCCGGACTCCGGGCGTGCCTGGCTATCCAGCGGGCGCGACAGCAGGTAGAAGCAGGTCTGCTGCGGACCGGGTTCGGTCTTGATGATTTCACCCCCCCAACGCACGCGGGTTCCACCGGCGCCGCCCTGCTGGGCACTGGCGGTGGATACATTCGCGTAGGTGCCTTCGAGCGGCTTGGGTATCGTCGCGCACCCGCCCAGCAGGGCGAGTACGGCGACGATGGTGATCGGGCGGTACGGGGACATGGCACTTTCTCCATCATGGCGAAGGCATGCGCCTTCGCTTCGGCTCTTATTTGACCACGGCGACGGGGCGAAAATTCCGCACGGCGCGCTGAAACGTGCGCAGGGATTCAGGCGGCGGTTCGTCATGAGCATAACGCAGCTCCAGATAACTCCTCATCAGCGCGACGAGTTCGTCGCGTTGCATGGGCAACGCACGGGCAGCGCGCTGCAGATAATGCCGCGGACCTTCACCGACTTTCCTTGCGATACCCTTTCGCGCGAGCTTTTGCTCCAGTTCGCGCAGGGATGCCCGCAAGGGATCACGCAAATGCCGCCGCGACAGCGTCCATGCCAGCCCGATCGCGATAAACAACAAGCTGCCCAGGGCCAGCAGCATCGCCAACATTCCCGTGTCGGTATCGCGGACACCGAACGGCGTCAGCAAACCGCGCTGGCGCAAGGCATCAAAGCCGATAACGCCCTTGTCCCACCAGCGGTTGACAATGTCCCAGCGATTGCGCAAACCCTGCAGCCAGTCGTTCCGGTACCAGGCCAGCTGATCGCCCGCCGCCGCGGCGGCCCCCAGCGAGACGCGCTCCGGGCGTACCGCAGCGGTCGGATCGACCCGGACCCAGCCACGTCCGGCCAGCCACACCTCGCTCCATGCATGCGCATCGGAATAGCGCACCAGCAGATACCCGCCAAGCTCGTTCCAGTAACCGCCCTGGTAACCGGTGACGACCCGCGCCGGAATGCCGGCGGCACGCATCAGCACGGTGAAGGCCGAGGAATAGTGCTCGCAGAAACCCTCGCGGGTGCCGAACAGGAAATCGTCCACGGAGTCGCGTCCCAGCGGGGCCGGAGCCAGCGTGTAACTGAAGCCGCCGTCGTGGAACAGCGCCAGTGCCGCCCGCACGATCGCGGCATCATCGTCGCCGTATTGCCGGCGCCATTGGCTTGCCAGCGCATGGGTGCGCGGGTTGAAGCCCGCCGGCAGGCGCAGGCCCAGGCGGCGCGAGCGATCGTCGAGCATGGGCTGCAGCCGATAGCGCAAGGCCGAGCGCAGCCGATAGCTCAGCGGATCGTTGACCGGCTTGTCGGCGAATACTTCACGGTCGGCCTGCAGTCGTGCCTGGGCGGGAGCCGCCAGCGGCACATCCAGTGTCGGCAATACCCGCTGCCGGGTCGGCTGCAGACTGATCTGGTAGTCGATGGCGCGGTCGACATCGATCGGCGCCGGTGGCATCGCCCCCGCGCGACGGGCAGGCGTGTAGTGCCAGCCACGACCGTCATAGGTCCACATCACGTAGGCACGGAAATAGCGCAGGTCCGGCGGTGGTGGCGCGCCGTCGAAACTCACCCGCATCGAGGGGTTGTCGTTGGTGAGCAGGTTGCCCAGGTTGCCCGGCGTCATGCTGTCGCTCAGGCCGGTGGTGGCCTGGTCCGGCGATGGCGCACCCCACAGCGGCGAACTCAGTCGCGGTACCAGCAGGAACGCCAGCAGGGCCAGTGGCAGCGCCGCCGCCAGCAAGCTCAGGCCCGGCAACAACGAACGTTGCAGGCTGCCCGGGACTTGCGCCGGTTCCAGTGCGCGCAGCGTTGCCAGTGCCGGCAGCAGGCCGAGCACCACCACGGTCGTGGCGACCAATCCCTGATCGAACAGCAGTGCGGTCATCAACGCGAAACAGGCAAAGCTGACGCCGACGCGGACATCGCGGATGGTCTCGGTTTCCAGCAATTTCAGGACGAGCAGCCCGACGGCCAGTGCGGCACCCGGCTCGCGCCCGACGATGTTGCCGTAGGCGACCACCACTGCCAGCGTCAGCAGGGCCAGCATCGGCAGCTTGATCCAGCGCGGCACGCGGCCGGACCGCCGGCGTCGCTGCCACCAGCGCCAGCCAAGGACAAGCGCCAGCACAAGATCCAGCCACCATGGCAGGTGCACGGCATGCAGGCCCAGCACCAGCGCCATGGTCAGGCACAGCAGGTCGAATGCGCGCGAGTCGATCGACGGCTCGGTGAATGTTCCGCGTGGCGGGCCGTTCATGGCAGACACGCCAGTGCGTTCATGCAGCGCACATGGTGGAGCGGTCCGATGCCGCTGGCGATGTCGTTGTCGGGCAACCACAGGCTGTAGCTGCAGCGCAGAGCCTGGGCCTCGTTCAACCAGCGCGCCAGCCGGGCGATACGCGCCTCGCTGTCGAGCCCGCCCAGCTGACGCCAGTCCAGTTGCCACTGCGGGCGGCTTCGCGGTTGCTCGAAATCCTTCACCAGCAGGTTCTCGTGCCGCGCGCTGGCTTTCCAGGCGATATGCCGTTGCGGATCGCCAGCGTGGTAGTCGCGCAGCGCGGCGAGTTCATCGCCACGATGCAACTGCATGTGGCGGGCGTCGTCGGCCGGAGCGTGCGGTGCCGGCCCGGCAGCTTCCGCGCGCGGCCACACCAGTACCGCCTGATCCGGATGCAGCCAGCTCCAGGCGCGAAACAGTCCCAGCGGCCATGTGCTCCACAAGCGCATGCGTGGCAGTGGTTGCCAGCCGCGCTTTTCGGTGGGCAGCACCAGTTTTACCTGAGTGGTGGCGAGCCCGGGCGCGAACGCGACGCGGCACTCGCCGAGGTCGAGGCGAATGGCGCTGCGCGGACGTCGGGAGTCGAACGCCAGGGTCAACTCGAGGGGTTCGCCGGCGACGGCATGGCCGCCATGGATGTGACTCAAGCGCAGGCCATCGAGGCTGCGAAACGCGATCAGCATGCTGGCCGAGCTGGCGGCACCGAGCAGGCAGGTGAGCAGCAGCGCGGCGTTGTTGGCGTAATTCAGTGCGCCGACCAGCATCACCAGAAGCAGTACCGAAAAGCCGATACCGAAAGCGGTCGGCACGATATAGATGCGCCGTCGATGCAGTTCGATCGGCAGCTTCTCAAGGCGGCGATGGCGGGTCAGCGCCGGCAGCCGGCGCTCGGCCCATCGTTGCAGCGACTGCAGCGCTTCTCGCATCAATCCACCGCGACCTCGGCCAGCAGCTGTCGCGCCAGCGCATCGCCATTGGCGCCTCGCGCCGGCAGCAGGCGGTGTGCCGCCAATGGCACGAACAGCGCCTGGATGTCTTCCGGCAATACATGCGTGCGGCCGCTGAGCATCGCCCAGGTCCGTGCCGCTCCAAGGAGAGCAAGGCCGGCACGCGGCGACAGGCCCACGCGGATCTCGTTGTGCCGGCGGCTGGCCGACAGCAGCGCCTGCAGGTAATCGAGCAGCGCGGTGCTGGCGGTGATCGCCTGTGCCTGCTGATGCAGCGCGAGCAGGGCGGTGACATCGAGTTGCGGGGTCAGCCTTGCCAGCAGGTCGCGCCGGTCCGAGCCGGTAAGCAGGGCGCGTTCGGCGGTCGCATCCGGATAGTCCAGCGACAGTCGCAACATGAAGCGGTCGAGCTGCGAGTCGGGCAATGGGAAGGTGCCGTTGAGATCCAGCGGGTTCTGCGTGGCCACCACGAAGAACGGTTGCGCCAGGGTGTGGGTCTGGCCGTCCACGGTGACCTGGTCCTCGGCCATCGCTTCGAGCAGCGCACTTTGCGTCTTCGGGCTGGCACGATTGATTTCGTCGGCCAGCAGCAGGCCGGTGAAGATCGGGCCGGGATGGAAGCGGAACTGTCCGGTTTCGCGCTCGTAAACGCTGACCCCGATGATGTCCGACGGCAGCAGATCGCTGGTGAACTGCACGCGCTGGAACTCCAGTGCGAAGGTGGCGGCCAGCGCATGCGCGAGCGTGGTCTTGCCCACACCGGGCACGTCTTCCAGCAGCAGGTGGCCACCGGCGATCAGGCAGGTGAACGCCAACTTCACCTGCCGCGGCTTGCCCAGCAGCACGCGATTGACCTGCGCCATGGCGGCATCCAGACGCCGCTGCAGGGATTCATCGTTGGGCTCGGTCATGGCGGGGCGGATTCCTCGATGGCAAGATCGCGCATCATGCGCGCGTCGAGCCAGTCTAACTGGCGCTGTGCGCCCTATGGCAGTGCGAGGCCCGCTTCGCGCAGCATCCGCGCCAGTGCAATCAGAGGCAGTCCGATCAGCGCGCAGGGGTCGCGATTGTCGATAGCCTCGAACAGGCTGATGCCGAGGCCTTCGCATTTGAAGCTGCCGGCGCAGTCGAGCGGCTGTTCGCGTTCGACATAACGGGCGATTTCCGCTGCCGTCAGTTCGCGAAAACGCACACGGGTGTGATCGACATGGGTCTGTCGGTGGCCATCGCGGGTATCAAGCAGGCACAACGCCGTGTGGAAACTCACGTCGCGGCCGGAGCTGGCGGCGAGCTGGGCACGGGCGCGTTCGGCCGTGCCGGGCTTGTCGAGGATCCGTCCGTCCAGCTCGGCCACCTGGTCGGAGCCGATCACCAGTGCGTCGTGCCAGCCGCTTGCCGCGGCATCCGCCTTGGCGATGGCCAGGCGCATCGCGCGCCGGGCCGGGAGTTCGCCGGGCAGCGGGGTCTCGTCGGTGCCCGGGGCGGCTTGCTCGAAGTCCGCCGTCAGTCGGCGCAGCAGTTCGGCGCGGTAGCGCGACGTCGAGCCCAGCACGAGCCGGGGCAGCGTCAGGTCGGTCGGGCTCATGTATCCGATTCGCGGCGGATGTGCTCGCGCATGGCGCTGTTGAGATCGCGCTGGGCCTGGGTGAGGGCCTGCAGCAGCGGTTTCAGGCGATCGCGCGTACTTCGCATCGAAGTGGCCGCTTCATCCAGTTCGTGCTGGCTGGCATCGGGCGAGCGATCGCGGATCCACAGCCGCTGCTGCAATAGCGCCCGCAAGCCGGCGTCGATCGCATGCTGTGCGTCCTGTTCGCTGGCGGCGGGCAGGTCGGGGTTGAGCGACATCACGGCGTGCGCCTGCTGCAGGCCGGAGCGACAAGTCTTGAGGTCGGCCTCCAGCCGGTCGGCCAGATCAAGCAGGGTGTTGAGGCTGCTGCCGCGCCGGAACTGGCGTCGGCGCAGCAGCAGCGCCGTGATCAAGATGGCAACCAGCAGCGCCAGCAACACGGCTGTACCGAGCGTCAGATAGAAGTTCAAGGGCAGCGGCTCAGGCGGTGAAGGGAATCAGTCTGCCGCATCGGGGCCGGATCAGGCAAAATGCGCAGGGATCTGCCCGGGATGGTGGCGTCCAGACGCTGTCCCGGTTGACTTGAGGCGGTTTCGAACCTAACATTCCGCGATTATGTCCGTGACACTGCCAGAGTCCGTGGACGCTTGGCGCATGGTTTCGGCGCGGCGTTCGTTCGAGGGAGCGCTTTCCATCGCGACCCTGTCACGCCTGTGCGGAGTGCTGGCGGATACCGGCGGTGACGTGCAGTTCGAGCTGGATTTCGGGCGCGACAGTCTCGGTATCAGTTATGTCGACGTTCGTGCGCGGGCCTCGCTGACGGTGGTTTGCCAGCGCACGCTGGAACCGTTTGCATTGCCGGTCACTGTGGACACGCGGCTCGGCCTGATCAGGCTGGAGCGCGACGAGGCCGGGTTGCCGCCTGATTGCGAACCGCTGCTGGTGGCCGAGGATGGCCGATTGAGTCCGGCCGATGTGATTGAAGACGAATTGCTGTTGGCGCTGCCGCTGGTTCCGGTCAATCCGGACAGCAGCCTGCCCGACGAAGTGACAGGCCACGACCCGGAACAGATGCATGCCGGCGAGGGGCGCTCCGAAAATCCGTTCGCGGTGTTGCGCGAATTGAAGAAGTAACCGCCGACCCGTCTCATCCGATCCGGGTCATGTCGAAACAGATCACCAGTTTCAATCATCAAGTTTCAGTTGGAGAACTACCATGGCAGTTGCCAAGAGCCGCCGTACCCCGTCCACCCGCGGCATGCGCCGTGCGCACGACGCGCTGAAGACCGTGCAGTTGTCCACCGATCCGACCAGTGGCGAGGTGCATCTGCGCCATCACGTCACCAAGGATGGCTACTATCGCGGCAAGAAAGTGATCGAGACCAAGGGTGCGGTGTCGGTCGAGGATTGATCCGGTTTCGCGGATCCCGTCGGGATTCGGGAAGGTGATCATGCGAGACGGCGCGGCGACGCGCCGTTTTGCGTTCAGGGACACCGGAACGTAATGTCCGGTGTTCGATCCACTGTTTTTGCTGATGGATAGTTGAATGTCCCAGATCTATGCCCGCATCATCGCCACCGGCAGCGCACTGCCCGAACGCGTTGTAACCAACGCCGATCTGGAAAAGATCGTCGACACCAGTGACGAGTGGATCCACACCCGCACCGGCATCCGCCAGCGCCACATCGCCGCCGACGGCGAGACTACCGGCGACCTGGCTTTTCTTGCCGCGCAGCGCGCACTGGAAGCGGCCGGCGTCAAGGCGTCCGAACTCGATCTGATCGTCCTTGGCACCACCACGCCGGACATCATTTTTCCATCCACCGCCTGCCTGGTGCAGCACCGCCTGGGCGCGAACGGTTGCGCCGCGTTCGACGTCAATGCCGCCTGTTCGGGCTTCGTCTACGCGCTGGGCATTGCCGACAAGTTCATTCGCAGCGGGCAGTCGAAGAAGGTGCTGGTGATCGGCGCCGAAACGCTGACACGGATGGTCGACTGGACCGATCGCCAGAGTTGCGTGCTGTTCGGCGACGGCGCCGGTGCCGTTGTCCTGGAAGCGTCAAGCGAACCGGGCATTTACGCGACCTGCCTGCACGCCGATGGCGGTTACAAGCATCTGCTGTACAACCCGGTCGGCGTATCGGTCGGTTTCAAGGACGAGCCGAATCACGGCGTGCGCATCAACATGGCCGGTCGCGAAGTGTTCAAGGTCGCGGTGAAGACGCTCGATTCGCTGGTCGACGAGACCCTGCAGGCCGCCGGCATGGACGAGTCCCAGATCGACTGGCTGATTCCGCACCAGGCCAACCTGCGCATCATCGAGGCCACCGCCAAGCGACTGAACATGTCGATGGATCGGGTGATCGTGACGGTCGACAAGCATGCGAACACGTCGTCCGGTTCGGTGCCGCTGGCGCTGGACTATGCGGTGCGTTCGGGCAAGGTGCAGCGTGGCCAGAACCTGCTGCTGGAAGCATTCGGCGGCGGCTTCACCTGGGCATCGGCGCTGTTGCGCTACTGAATCACGATGGTCCGGCTTTCTCCGCGATGCCGCCTTCGGGCGGCATCGCGTTTCTGGCCTCGCCAGGCGGATACAGCTGCGTATGGGCGGTGATGCTGGCACCATGTCGGTTTTCGTCGATGGAATTCGCGTATCCATGAGTTCACCGTCCGCTTCGCTTGCTTTTGTTTTTCCCGGCCAGGGTTCGCAATCGGTCGGCATGCTGACCGACCTGGCCGCCGCGCATGCCGAGGTGCAGGCGACTTTCGAAGAGGCCTCGCAGGGCGCCGGTATCGATCTGTGGAACGTGAGCGCGCATGGGCCGGAAGACCAGCTCAACCGCACCGAGAACACCCAGCCGGCCTTGCTCGCCGCCAGTGTTGCGGTATGGCGGGTGTGGCAGAAGCTCGGCGGTGCGCAGCCGACGCAGCTGGCTGGCCACAGTCTGGGCGAGTACAGCGCGCTGGTCTGCGCCGGCGCGCTGTCGCTGCATGATGCGGCGGCGCTGGTGGCCGAGCGCGGCCGGCTGATGCAGGCGGCGGTACCGGCCGGGGTGGGCGCGATGGCAGCGATCCTCGGTGGCGACGACGCACAGATTGCCGCGGTGTGCGAGGAAGTGGCGCAGGGGCAGGTGGTGTCGCCGGCCAACTTCAATTCGCCCGGCCAGCTGGTGATCGCCGGCAATGCCGAGGCGGTCGATCGTGCACTGACGAAACTTGCCGAGCTGGGCGTGAAGAAGGCGATCAAGCTGGCCGTATCGGTGCCGTCGCATTGCGCGCTGATGCGCGAGGCAGCCGACCGGCTGGGCGAGCGGATGGCCTCGATCGACTGGCAGCCACCCTCGATTCCCGTCATTCAGAATGCCGAGGCGCGCAGCTATGGCAGCGTCGGCGAGATTCGCGGTGCATTGCAGCGCCAGCTGTACCTGCCGGTGCGCTGGACCGAGTGCGTGCAGGCGCTGGCGGCCGGCGGTGCCACGCGCATCGCCGAATGCGGTCCGGGCAAGGTACTGGCCGGGCTGATCAAGCGCATCGACAAAAGCATCGAGACACGCGCGATCGGAGCGCCGGCCGAACTGGAAGCCGCTCGCACCGACTGGGCGTAAGCGTACCGTTACGCGAAATTACTCCGAAGGAAAGATTCGAATGAGCAATTCATTGCAAGGTGAAATCGCCCTGGTCACCGGCGCCAGCCGCGGCATCGGCGCGGCGATCGCCGACGAGCTGGCGGCGATGGGCGCGACCGTCATCGGCACGGCCACCAGCGAGAGCGGCGCTGCCGCGATCGGCGAACGACTGACTGCCCACGGCGGTCACGGCCGCGTGCTGAACGTCACCGACAGTGCCGCGGTCGAGGCGCTGATCGACGGCATCGGGAAGGAATTCGGCGCGGTCTCGATCCTGGTCAACAACGCCGGCATCACCCGCGACCAGTTGCTGATGCGCATGAAGGACGAGGATTGGCAGGCGATCATCGATACCAATCTCACTTCCGTCTACCGCACCTCCAAGGCGGTGATGCGCGGCATGATGAAGGCGAAGAAGGGCCGCATCATCTCGATCGCCTCGGTGATCGGACTGACCGGCAATCCGGGCCAGTCCAACTATGCGGCGGCCAAGGCCGGCATCATCGCTTTCTCCAAGTCGCTGGCGCGGGAGATCGGCACCCGCGGCATCACCGTCAATGTGGTGGCGCCGGGCTTCATCGACACCGACATGACCCGTGCGCTGCCGGAAGCCTCGAAGCAGGCGCTGCTCGGCCAGATCGCGCTGGGGCGACTGGGCGAAGTATCGGACATTGCCAAGGCGGTGGGCTTTCTCGCTTCACCGGCGGCGGCCTACATCACCGGCGAAACGCTGCACGTCAATGGCGGCATGTACATGCCGTAAGGCAGTTGTCGCCAGCCGACACGTTTTAGGCGACAATTGCGCCTTCGCGTCGGTTCCACACGATGCTGCGTCCGGGTATTACCGGCCAACGTGGCGGCCTCGCGGTTTAGCCACTACAATGCGCCGGCCTTTTGCAGGCATCACGCCGGCACAGACAAACAATTACTCCTTGAGAGGTATGGGCAACATGAGCACCATCGAAGAGCGCGTGAAGAAAATCGTCATCGAGCAGTTGGGCGTGAAAGAGGATGAAGTCACGGCGAACGCTTCGTTCGTGGACGATCTGGGCGCAGATTCGCTGGACACGGTGGAACTGGTGATGGCGCTCGAGGAAGAGTTCGAGACCGAGATTCCCGACGAAGATGCCGAGAAGATCACCACCGTGCAGCAAGCCGTCGATTACATCAAGGCGCACTCCAAGGATTGATCGACACACCATTGACCGCTGTTCGTCGGACTGGCCCGCGTGTTCGGGCCCGTCGACTACCGCGGCGATACCGAACGCTGCGCCTTCTCGGCGCAGTTTTCGTTTCTGCATTTTGTAACGTCCGAACCCGTATGGTGCACAGGATGCGCGCCAGGCAGGGACGGACGACGTCTCCGCGGTCGGCGCGGGACGGCTGCCGGCAACGGCAGATCCACGCAATCACGTAAGGAACATCAGCATGAGCAAGCGACGTGTGGTAGTGACCGGCATGGGCATCATCTCGCCGGTCGGCAACGACATCGCCAGCGCCTGGGATCGTGTT
This sequence comes from uncultured Gammaproteobacteria bacterium, assembly GCA_963828675.1. Classification (GTDB taxonomy): domain Bacteria; phylum Pseudomonadota; class Gammaproteobacteria; order Xanthomonadales; family Rhodanobacteraceae; genus Rhodanobacter. The sequence continues at coordinate 503,338 of CAWHFQ010000002.1, read as the reverse complement.
CTCAAGGGCGACAGCGGGATCGGCCCGGTCACCCATTTCGACACCTCCGCCTATTCCACGCGCATCGCCGGCCAGGTCAGCGGCTTCGATCCGGCGCAGTGGATGCCGGTCAAGGACGTCAAGAAGATGGACCCGTTCATCCACTACGGCGTGGCGGCGGGCACCCAGGCCTTGCGTGATTCCGGGCTGGAAGTGACCGAGGCGAACGCGCCGCGCATCGGCGTGGCGGTTGGCGCCGGCATCGGCGGCCTGTACACGATCGAGGCGACCACGCTGGAGCTGGAAGCGAAGGGCCCGCGCCGGGTGTCGCCGTTCTACGTGCCCAGCTCGATCATCAACATGGCCTCGGGCCAGCTTTCCATCATGTTCGGCCTGAAGGGCCCGAACATCGCCTGCGTCACCGCCTGCACCACCGGCGCGCACAACATCGGCCTGGCTGCGCGGATGATCCAGTACGGCGATGCCGACGCGATGATCGCCGGCGGCGCGGAGTTCGCCACCACCGGCACGGCGATGGCCGGCTTCTGCTCGGCCAAGGCCATGTCCACCCGCAACGACGAGCCGACCAGGGCCAGTCGGCCGTGGGACAAGGACCGTGACGGCTTCGTGCTGTCCGACGGCGCCGGCGTGCTGATGCTGGAAGAATACGAGCACGCCAAGGCTCGCGGTGCGCGCATCTACGCCGAGCTGGTCGGTTTCGGCATGAGCGGCGACGCGTACCACATGACCGCCCCGAGTGAAGGCGGCGAAGGCGCGGCGCGCTGCATGCAGACCGCACTGGACGACGCCGGACTCAATCCGACCGACGTGCAGTACGTCAATGCGCACGGCACCTCCACGCCGCTGGGCGACCTGGGCGAGGTGATGGCAGCGAAGAAGGTGTTCGGCGATCACGCGTACAAGCTGGCGATGAGCTCGACCAAGTCGATGACCGGGCATCTGCTCGGTGCGGCCGGTGGCGTCGAGGCGATCTTCAGCATCCTGGCGCTGCGCGACCAGGTGATGCCGCCGACGATCAACCTGGACGAACCGGGCGAAGGCTGCGATCTCGACTTCGTGCCGAACACCGCGCGCGAGGCGAAGCTCGACGTGGCGATCTCCAATTCGTTCGGCTTCGGCGGCACCAACGGCACGCTGGCCTTCCGTCGCGTCTGACCGACCGATCCGGCGTGACCTGCCATCGCCGTATCCTGGACGGCCGGCGCGACCTGCTCGCGCCGGCCGCTGCTTTCCCCGGGCGCTATCCATGCCTGCTGGAAAGCGTGGTGCATGGCAGCGCGCAGTCGCGCTACGACATCCTGTTCGCGTTTCCGCGGGAGCAGTTGAGCCTGCATGCCGATGGCCGGTTGCACGATGGCGCAGGCAACGCGCGGGAAGGGCGTTTCCTCGATGCACTGGACGAGGCCTGGCAGGCCGAGCGCCTGCTGCCCGTTGATGACGAGCTGCCATTCCACGGCGGCTGGGTGTTGCTTCTGGCCTACGAACTGGCTGGCGAGATCGAACCGACGCTGAATTTGCAGCCACCGCCGACGCTGCCGTTGGCGCTGGCCGTACGCTGCCCCGCCGCGGTGATCGTCGACCACCTGCGCGATTGCACGATTCTGGTCGCCGAGAGCGGCCACGAAGACCTGCTCGATGCACTGGCAACCGATCTCGCGGCTGCGTCGCCGATTTCGCCGCTCGCCGCCCCGATCGGTTGGGACGAGGATGCGCCGCGGCAGTTCCTCGACGGCGTGGCGCGCATCCACGAGCACCTCCACGCCGGCGATATCTTCCAGGTGAATCTGTCGCGCGCCTGGCGTGCGCGTCATGCGCAGCCACCCGCGCCGGCGTCGCTGTATGCGGTGCTGCGCCAGGCCAATCCGGCGCCGTTCGCCGGCTTGCTGCAGCAGCCGGACTGGGCGGTGGTGAGTTCTTCGCCCGAGCGGCTGGTCGAGGTGCGCGGCGGCGTGGCGCAGACCCGGCCGATCGCAGGCACCCGTCCGCGCCTGCCGGGTGACGACGAGTTGGCGCGTATCCGCGAACTGAGCGCGCATCCGAAGGAACGCGCCGAGCACGTGATGCTGATCGATCTGGAACGCAACGATCTCGGCCGCATCTGCGTGCCCGGCACGGTGAAGGTCGACGAGCTGATGGCGGTGGAGAGTCTACGCCCACGTGCACCACATCGTCTCCAATGTACGCGGGCGCCTGCGCGCCGACGTGACGCCCGGCGAAGTGATTGCGCGCCACGTTCCCGGGCGGCACCATCACCGGCTGCCCCAAGGTGCGCTGCATGGAAATCATCGCCGACGCTGGAAGACTCGCCCCGCGGCGCCTATACGGGCGCTCTGGGCTATCTCGATCGCAACGGCGAGCTGGACTTGAACATCCTGATCCGCACCCTGACCGTAACCGGCAACGAAGTCAGCCTGCGCGCCGGCGCCGGCATCGTCGCCGACTCGGTGGCTGCCGGCGAGCTCGACGAGACCCGCGCGAAGGCGCGCGGTTTGCTGCGTGCACTGGGAGTTCCGGACTGATGACGCCGCGCATGCTGGTCGACGGCCTGGCGGCGGAACACGTGTCGGCGCTGGATCGTGGCCTGGCCTACGGCGATGGCTTGTTCGAGAGCATCCGCCTGGTGGGCGCATCGGCGCCACTGTGGCCGCGACATATGCAACGGCTGAGCGAAAGCTGCGCGCGCTTGCAGATACCGGCGCCGGACGCGGGGCAACTGTGGCGCGAGGCGCTGGCGGTTTCCAGCGGCATGGCGCAATCGGTAGTGCGGATCACTGTCACCCGCGGTTGCGGCGAGCGCGGCTACGTCTTGCCGGCATCACCGCGGCCGACGCGGGTGGTGGCCGCGTTTGCGCCACCGTCGGTGGTTGCCGCGGCCCATGAACAGGGCATTCGCATGCGCCTGTGCGATATCCGGTTGGCAGAACAGCCGCTGCTGGCCGGCATCAAGCATCTGAACCGGCTCGAACAAGTGCTGGCGCGCGCCGAGTGGAACGACCCGGCGATCGCCGAGGGCGTGCTGCGCGATAGCCATGACAGGGTGATTTCGGCGACCATGGCCAATCTGTTCGCCGTGGTCGACGGCGAACTGCTGACACCGGCGCTGGATCGCTGCGGCGTGGCCGGCGTGGCCCGTGCCGAAGTGCTGGCGACGTGTCCCGAGGCACGGATCGGTGAGCTGACGCTGGAAAGGTTGCTGGGCGCCAGCGAGATCTTTCTCAGTTCGAGCGTGCGCGGAATCCTGCCGGTACATTCGCTGGAAGACCGCAGTTATGCGCCGGGGGCGACGACCCGTCAGCTGCAGCGGCATTGGCGCAATCTGGGACTACGATGGAGCAGGGTGGATGAGTGACAAACCGATGCGCGGACGCGTTTTGTCGCGGATGCTGTTGCTGCTCGTATTGCTGGCGGCGGTGGGCGCGCTGATCTACGGCTGGAACGACTACTCCCGTTTCAGCACCGCGCCGCTGAAGGTGGCGCGGCAAGGCGACAGCATCGACATCAGCCGCGGAAGCAGCTTCAAGGGCATCGTTGGCGAGTTGCGCCAGCGCGGTCTCAGTACGGCCAGTCCGTGGTACTGGCGCCTGCTGGCCGAGCAGATGCGCGTTGCCGGCAAACTGCATGCCGGCGAGTACGCGCTCGAGCCGGGCCTCACACCACGCCAGCTGCTCGCCAACATGGCGGCTGGCAAGGTGCTGCAACGCAATTTCACCATCGTCGATGGCTGGACCTTTGCCGAGTTGCGCCATGCATTGACTGGCGCCGACAAGTTGAATCACGACAGCGCCGGGCTCGACGATGCGGCGATCATGCAAAAGATCGGTGCCGGCGGCGAGGCGCCGGAGGGGCGCTTCCTGCCGGAAACCTACGCCTACGTCAAAGGGGACAGCGATCTGGATATCCTCAGGCGTGCGCACGCAGCCATGGTGAAGACACTCGCTGAATTGTGGGCCGGTCGCGCGAAGGATCTCCCGCTGACCACGCCGTACGACGCACTGATCCTGGCCTCGATCGTGGAAAAGGAAACCGGCCTGCCTGCCGAGCGTGCGCAGATTGCCGGCGTGTTCGTGCGGCGCCTGCAGGACCACATGCTGCTGCAGACCGACCCCAGCGTGATCTATGGCATGGGCGCCAGCTACGCCGGCAACATCCGCAGGAGCGACCTCACCACCGATACGCCCTACAACACCTACACCCGCCCCGGCCTGCCGCCGACGCCGATCGCCTTGCCGGGCAAGCCGGCCATCGAGGCGGCGTTGCATCCGGCCGCCGGCGATGCCTTGTATTTCGTCGCACGCGGCGACGGCGGGCACGCATTCTCCAGTTCGCTGGAGGAACACAATCGCAACGTCGACTGCTACCAGCGGAAGCACTGCCGATGACGACTTCGCGCGGGAAATTCATCAGCATCGAAGGCGGCGAAGGCGCCGGCAAGAGCACCTTGCTGGCCGGCCTGCGCACATGCATCGAACGGCATGGCATTGCACTGGTGCAGACACGCGAACCCGGCGGCACCAGCGTGGGAGAGGCCGTGCGTGCCATCGTGCTTGATCCGGCCCAGCGCGGGCTGGCCGCCGAGACGGAGTTGTTGCTGATGTTTGCTTCGCGCGCACAACTGGTGCGTGAAGTGATCGAGCCGGCGCTCGGCGCTGGCCGATGGGTGTTGTGCGACCGCTACGCCGATGCCAGCTACGCCTACCAGGGTGGCGGCCGCGGCCAGCCGACAGAGCGCATCGCCGAGCTGGAACGCTGGGCCTGCGATGGCGTGAAGCCGGACCTGACCCTGCTGCTCGATCTTCCGGTGGCGACTGGCCGGGCTCGCGCCGCCGGCCGCGGCGATGCCGACCGTATCGAGAGCGAGGCGGACGCCTTCTTCGAGCGGGTGCGCGCGAGTTATCGCGAACGTGCCGCGGCCGATCCCGATCGTTTCCGGGTGATTGACGCCGGCGAAACGCCGGATGCCGTACTGCTGGCGGCGACGCGGGCCTTGATGCCCCTGCTCGGAGAATCGCGGCCATGAAAGGGTTGCCCTGGCATGCCGAACACTGGACACGTCTGCAGGCGCGCCGCCGGCGCGATGCGCTGCCGCACGCCTTGTTGCTGTGTGGGGCCACCGGCCTGGGCAAGCGTGAGTTCGCCAAGCGCTTCGTGACCGGGTTGCTGTGCCTCCAACCGATCGACGGCGACGCCTGCGGGCATTGCCGCAGTTGCCTGCTGCTGGCGGCGGACACGCATCCGGACGTGATCCCGCTCGGCTTTGGCCTGCGCAAGGATGGCGTTCAGCGCAGCGAGATCGTGGTCGACCAGGTCCGCGATCTGTCGGCGCGGCTGGCGATGAGCAGTCAGTTCGGTGGCTGGCAGGTGGCGACCATCGATCCGGCGGATGCAATGAATCCGGCGGCCGCCAACGCGTTGCTGAAAACGCTGGAAGAGCCCTCGGCCCAGACCATGCTCGTGCTGCTGGCCGACGCGCCCTGGCGCTTGCCGCAAACCATCCGCAGCCGCTGCCAGCGCATCGAATTTCATGCGCCGCCGAGCGCCGACGCGCTGGCTTGGTTGCAGGGCGAAGGTGTGGGCGACGCCGCGGCGGCACTCGCTGCGGCGGGCGGAAATCCTGGCCTGGCTGCTGAATGGTCCCGCGAAGGTGCGCTCGAACGGCGCCTTGAGGTGCGCAAGGATCTGGCTGCGCTGGCGGCTGGCCGCGGCCAGCCGACCGAGGTGGTCAAGCGCTGGCTGGACAACGAACCCGCGCAGCGCTTGTGGTTCGCCGCGCAGGCCAGCGCGGACGAGATCAGGGCGCGCACGACGGGGAATGCCGGTCCGCTGGCCAGTGCGATGGACGTGGAGGCACTCGGTCACTGGCATGGCGCGGTCAACCGCACCCGCGAAAGTCTGCGTGGCCCGCTACGCGGGGATCTGCTGCTGCTGGAACTGCTGGCGCAGTGGCGTTGAACGGGCTCCTTTTGACGCGTTGCCCCCGATGATGGCGCAGGCAGGCTTGCCGGCGTTCTCCGCTTGCACGCGTCTGCTGGTGGTGGTGCCGCATCCGGATGACGAAACCATTGCGACCGGCCTGTTGATCCAGCAGGTTCGGGCTGCCGGTGGCGAAGTGCGGATCGTGTTGCTGACCGCCGGCGACAACAATCCCTGGCCGCAACGCTGGCTGGAGCGGCGCGTGCGGATCGGCGCGGCGGATCGCCAGCGCTGGGGGCGCCGCCGGCGTGCGGAGATGCTGCGCGCGCTGGAATGTCTCGACGTGCCGCTGGAAGCACTGCAGGCGCTGGACTGGCCCGACATGGGCGTTACCGATGTGCTGCTGCGGCCGGGCAGCGAGCTGGTGGCGGAAATGGCTGCCGCGATCGGGCAATTTCGTCCCAGTCTGGTCGCCGCGCCCGCGATCGAGGACCGTCACCCGGACCACGGCTCGGCGCATGTATTGGTGCGATTGGCCTTGGCTGCGCAGGCCGAGCCCCCGCCGTTGCTGACCTACCTGGTACATGGCCGCGCGCGAACCGGCGCGTCGATTGAAATTCGCGGCACGCCAATGCAAGCGACGAACAAGAGCGCCGCATTGGCGGCCCATCACAGCCAGATGGCGCTGAGCAGTGGGCGCCTGCGGCGTCTCTCAAGCCGCCCCGAGCGCTATGCAGCGGTATCGGGAATCCCTGCCGACGGCCATGCCGGGCTGCGCTGGCGCCCGCCGGTCTGGCTGCGACCGTGGTTGCGGCTGAGCACGATCGGGCCGTCAGGGAAGCACAATTGGCGCTGGCACGAAGCGCCCCTGCAGCGCGACCGCGATGGCTGGTTCCACTTGTCCTCGGCGGTCGTGGCGGAAGGTCGGCCACTTTTCGCAAGGCTGGCGCTGACCCTGCCGTCACTGTGGATCTTCGATCACTGGGGCTGGTGCGAATGCACCGCCGCTCCCGCGCCGGCTGCGCCACCTCTTGCACCGGTCGATCGACAGGGCTAGCTTGTTGACTCCAATGGGGGACGACGATGCCGGGCGGGGACCGGCATCGTCCCTTGCCTGTGCCATATCCAGAGCCAGCAACGACACCATCAGGTTTACCGCGGCAGTAGCGACCCATTCCGTCCAGCTACCTGGTCATGTGAATGCAGAACCCGGATCAGAATTTGATACAGGTCAAGCCAGGATCGGTACCGGCATCCAGCGAGAGCTTCTATGCCGCGCTGTCCGAGATCGGGCAGCTGCTGGTGCGTTCACCGGAGCCTTCAATACTTTACGAGGCTGTCATCGAGGTTCTCGAACGGCGAATCGGCGCCCGACTGGTGATGGTGGGCGAACTGGATCGCGGCAGCGGTTGGCTCCGCCGCATCGCGCCCGCCCGCCCGCCGGCGGAAAGCGTCGACATCTACCCGGACCGCATTCCGTTTTCGATGGCGCGTCCGCCATTCTGGAACGGTCAGCCGCAGGTTGAAGCGGACATTCGCAATACGCTCGGGCTGGAGATGTTCCGTCAGGTTTACGTGCATCACGGGGTCGTCGCCGCGGTGGCCGTGCCGATCCTGACGTTTGGCGAGGTAAGTGCTGCACTGGTGATACGCGCGTCCCACGCCGGCTTCTTCTCTCCGTCGATGGTCGAGTTCCTGCAACAGGCGGCATCGAGCATCGGGCTGGGGATGGAGGCTCACGAGCAACGCGAACGCCTGCTGCAGTCGGTAAGGGAAGAGGCGCGCCAGCGATGCGCGCTGCGACTGCTCAGCGAGATGATCAAGCTCGTCACGCACAGCTTGGACGAGCAGACCTTGCTCGCCGAAGCCTGCCGTGTGGCCCGATGGACGGGCGGGTATTCGGTGGTCTGGATCGGCTTGCTCGGGACAGGCGCCGAGGCAGGCTTGCAGCTGCGCGCGCAGGAAGGGCTTGGCGAAGCCATCGGGACGATTTTCCGACGGGATCGGTTGGCTGATACCGCGGCCGATGCCGACGATGCGGTGGCGATGGCCGTGTCGCGTGGCGAGGCGCAGGTGGGATCGCCGTCGCCTGCAAACGATGGCAAGCAGATGCCGGCCATGTCAGGCGTAGTGACGTTGCTGGCGCTGCCGCTGCGGGTGGATGAGGCGATCGTCGGTGTTTTCGTGGTCGGCGCAGCGACGCCGGATGCGTTCGGCCCGGTCGAAGTGCAGGTCTTTTCGGAAATGGCCGTCGAGCTGGGCCTGGGCATCCAGGTGCAACGCAGCCACGCCGCGCGTCTGTTGGCCGAACAGGAGTTGCGTTTCAACCTGCAGCATTTCCGGACCATCCTGTCGAAACAGCATGCCGGCATCCTGGTGTTGTCCAAAGACCGCCAGGTGAAGTTTGCCAACGAGGCTTTTTGTGCCTTGTTTGGCCTGGACGAGACGCCGGCCGAACTGGAGGGGCGGACGGCGGAAGTCATGTATGCGCAGGTGATGCAGGCCTACAGGGATCCCGAGCGTGAATGGAACAGGATCCAGCAGATCCTGGCCGCCGATGAGCCGATCACCGGCGATGAAGTGGCGATGAAGGACGGACGCATCTTCCTGCGCGATTTCACCCCCATCCGGGTCGACGGTGTGCTGCAAGGGCGGCTGTGGCATCAGCGCGACATCACCGAACAGAAAATGCATGAGGCGCGGGTCGAGCGGCTGGCCTTCTACGACGTGGTCACCGGTTTGCCGAACCGGCGGCTGCTGTTCGAACTGCTGGAGCAGGCGCGGACGCGAGCCACGAAGCCGCGCTCCCTGCTGGCCGTGGGCGTGCTCGACCTCGACCGCTTCAAGAGCGTCAACGACAGCGTCGGCCACGGGGGCGGCGATCGCGTGCTGGCGGAGGCGTCGGCACGAGTGCTCGGGATGTTGCGCGAAGACGATGTACTGGCCCGTTTTGGCGGCGATGAATTCGCACTGGTGATCCCGGGTCTCGACAGCCGCGAACAGCTGGATGTCATCAGCCGCTGCATCCTGCAGGCATTGCGGTTGCCGTTCAATTTGCTGGGAGAGCAGCTTTACCTGTCCGCCAGCATCGGCTGGACCCTGTTTCCGCTTGACGAGTCCGACGCCGAAGGCCTGGTCCGACACGCCGACCTGGCCATGTATGCCGCGAAGGAGGACGGCAAGGACCGAGGTGCGCTGTACGAACCGGCGATGGAACTGGAACAACTGCGGCTGCAGGCGATGCGCGAACGGATTGCCCAGGCGCTGGTGCAATCCCGCCTGCGGCTGCTGTTCCAGCCGATCGTCTACATCGACGGGCTGCCCGGATTGCAGGGCGTGGCGGGGATGGAGGCGCTGTTGCGGTTGCAGGACGATGAGCTGGGGTTGATCGAGCCGGCCAACTTCATGCATGTCCTGGACGACCCGCAGCTGGCGCGACCGATCGGCCGCTATGTGCTTGATGAGGCCTTGCGCCAATGCCAGTCGTGGATGCAGGTCGGCATCTCCATTCCCGTCTCGGTCAATATCAGCACCCGGCACCTGCTGCATCCGGCCTTCTTCAGCGACATCGATGCGGTACTCGACACCTATCCGGGCGTGATGGACGTGGGCTTCGGTATCGAAGTGACCGAAACCGGCCCCTCGATGGATCACGCACGGGCAAAAGCCGTCATCGAGGAATGCCGCCGGCGCGGCATCCGCGTCGGGCTGGACGATTTTGGCACGGGCAGTGCTTCTCTGAGCCACATCCAGCAACTCGACATCGAACACATCAAGCTTGACCAGAGTTTCGTCCGCGACATCCTCAGCGACGATCGCAACATGGCGATCGCTGCGGGGGTGATCACCACGGCACGCATGCTGGCCAAGACGGTGATCGCCGAGGGCGTCGAGACATCCGCCCAGGGCGACCTGCTTGCTTCGCTCGGGTGCCATCAGCTGCAGGGGTTCTCGATTTCGCGACCGATGCTTGCCGAGGCGATCCCCGAGTGGGTCGCCAGCTGGGTGCCGCCCGATTCCTGGGGCCGGCTGGTCAACGAGCGCCAGTCACTTTTGACGGACCAGTGAGCCCCTCCGCGATCCCGTATCGCCCGCCGCGCCGCCGTGGGTTGTGGTGCACACGCGCGACAACATCTAAGATCACAGCCAGCGTCCGGGTGCTTCGATCACCCGGCAGGAGCCGAGCATGAAACCGATGGCCGCCCGTCAGGGCATCATTTCGCTGAAAATCAAGGACGCGCCGTCGCTGTACAACGCGTACATGCCATTCCTCAAGCATGGCGGTCTGTTTGCGCCGACGGCGCAATCCTATGCGCTCGGTGACGAAGTGGTGTTGCTGGTGACCCTGGCTGAGGAAACCGAGCGGATGTCGGTGGTGGGCAAGGTCGTCTGGATCAGCCCACTCGGGGCCCAGGGCAACCGGACCGCCGGCATCGGCATTCACTTCAACGAATCCAGCGACGCCGAAGCCGCGCGCAGCCGGATCGAGAACATCCTCGCCGGCACACTTTCCTCCGAGCGCGCCACGCATACGATGTGAAGCCGCTCCGGATCGGCGGCGGTACATGCCGATAATTCGCACGCTCTCGCCCGTCAAGGCTTGTTGTGCTCATGCGCACTGATACAATGGGTGGATTCGCGAAATCATCTCGCGGAACATCGGACGTTTGCGGCCCCCTGCCTGCAAGCGTGGCTACGCCACCCATGGTGACGCAACCCCAGCCGAATCGAAATCGCCGGACCGTGAGTTGCGTGCTTCTCCACGGTCACTGATGCGCCCACGGGTGCGGAGGTAAGTTGCATCGTGCTTGCCGAATACTGGCCTGTCCTGTTGTTCATCGGCGTTGCTACCGGGCTTGGCCTGGTGCTGCTGGCGGTTGGCCTGCTGGCCGGCCCGCGCCGCCCCGAAGCGGAAAAACTTGCGCCTTACGAGTGCGGTTTCGAGGCATTCGAAGATGCCCGCATGCGCTTCGACGTGCGCTACTACCTGCTCGCCATCCTGTTCATCATCTTCGACCTGGAGATTGCCTTCCTGTTTCCGTGGGCGGTGGTATTCCAGCAGATCGGCATGATCGCGATGATCGAGATGGGCCTGTTTCTGCTGTTGCTGGTGATCGGTTTCGCCTACGTGTGGAAGAAGGGAGCACTCGAATGGGAGTGATGGACTCCGTCAGCCGGGTGATGCACAACCCGGAGCCGTTGAATCTGGTCGACGACATCCTGCGTCCGGCCGGCGACAACCCGGTGGTGCAGCGTGGCTTCGCCACCACCAGCGTCGACGCGTTGATGAACTGGGCGCGCACCGGCTCGATGTGGCCGATGACGTTCGGTCTGGCCTGCTGCGCGGTGGAGATGATGCATGCCGGCATGTCGCGGCTCGACCTCGACCGCTACGGCGTGATCTTCCGCCCCAGCCCGCGCCAGTCCGACGTGATGATCGTGGCCGGCACCCTGGTCAACAAGATGGCCCCGGCGTTGCGCAAGGTCTATGACCAGATGCCCGAGCCGAAGTGGGTGATCTCGATGGGCAGCTGCGCCAACGGCGGCGGCTATTACCACTATTCCTATTCGGTGGTGCGTGGTTGCGACCGCATCGTGCCGGTGGACATCTACGTGCCGGGCTGCCCGCCCACGGCCGAGGCGTTGATCCACGGCATCCTGCAGTTGCAGAAGAAGATCCGCCGCACCAGCACCATCGCGCGCTCTTGAGCGGCACATCCTGAAGGCGCAGCCCATGACCGACACCCAGAAGACCTCGCTGGCCGAGCAGCTCGCCGCGCGATTCGGCGATACGCTGGCCATCACCACGTCGCGCAACGAGACCGTTGCCGAGCTGGCTGCCGCCGACCTGATCGCGGTGGCCACGGCGCTGCGCGACGAGCCGGCGTTCCGCTTCAGCGAACTGATCGACCTGTGCGGCATCGACTACCTCGGCTACGGCCAGACCGAGTGGGATACCGAGACCGTCTCCGGCACCGGTTTCTCGCGTGGTGTGGAAGGTCAGGCGCAGGGCCGGTTCGACTGGGCCGGGCGTCCGCGCGGCAACGGCGAGAATCAGCCGCGCCGCTACGCCGCAGTGATCCAGCTGTTGTCGATCGAGCACAACCGCCGCCTGCGCCTGCGCGTGTTCTGCGAAGACGACAGCCTGCCGGTGATCCCGTCGCTGACCCTCGTCTGGCCGGGCGTGAACTGGTTCGAGCGCGAGACGTTCGACCTGTACGGCATCATTTTCGATGGCCACCCGGACCTGCGCCGCATCCTCACCGACTACGGCTTCGTCGGGCATCCGTTCCGCAAGGATTTCCCGCTGATCGGCAACGTCGAAGTGCGTTACGACCCCGAGCAGAAGCGGGTGATCTACGAGCCGGTATCGATCGAGCCCCGCGTGCTGGTGCCGCGCACCATCCGCAATGACGCCGACCTGGTGCAGGCGCAAGCCGAAGCCGCCGACAAGTGGCGGGAGAACTAGCATGTCTCGACTAACGAATTTACAGCGAGCCTCGCGGCGGCCTTGCGTGCCATGCGTCGTTGCTCGTCGGCGCCATAGTGACCACTATGGCTTCTCCTCGCGCCTGGCCTGGCGCGCAAATCCACTCGCGATTTCTCGCTGAAATCCGTCAGCCGAGACATGACCATGCAAGAAATCCGCAACTACACGATGAACTTCGGTCCGCAGCACCCGGCCGCGCACGGCGTGCTGCGCCTGGTGATGGAGATGGACGGCGAAACCATCGTCCGCGCCGATCCGCACGTGGGCCTGCTGCATCGCGGTACCGAAAAGCTGGCCGAGTCCAAGCCGTTCAACCAGTCGATCGGCTACATGGACCGGCTCGATTACGTCTCCATGATGTGCAACGAGCACGCCTACGTGAAGGCTATCGAGAACCTGCTCGGGATCGAGGCGCCGGAGCGTGCGCAATACATCCGCACCATGTTCGACGAGATCACCCGCATCCTGAACCACCTGATGTGGATCGGCTCGAATGCGCTCGACCTCGGCGCGATGGCTGTGATCCTGTACGCGTTCCGCGAACGCGAGGAATTGATGGACGTCTATGAGGCGGTGTCGGGCGCGCGCATGCACGCCACGTACTATCGCCCGGGCGGCGTCTACCGCGACCTGCCGGAGCAGATGTCGAAGTACCGCGAGTCGCCGTGGCACAAGGGTGCCGACCTCAAGCGGATCAACAGCTGGCGCGAAGGTTCGATGCTCGACTTCCTCGAAGCATTCACCGCCGACTTCCCGTCGAAAGTGGACGAGTACGAAGAGCTGCTCACCACCAACCGCATCTGGAAACAGCGCACCGTGGGCATCGGCGTGGTCAGCCCGGAACTGGCCCAGCAATGGGGCATGACCGGCGCGATGCTGCGCGGTTCCGGCGTCGAATGGGATTTGCGCAAGAAGCAGCCCTACGCGAAGTATGCCGAGATGGATTTCGACATCCCGGTCGGCGTCAACGGCGACTGCTACGACCGCTATCTGGTGCGCGTGGAAGAGATGCGCCAGTCCAACCGCATCATCCAGCAGTGCGTGAAGTGGCTGAAGGCGAACCCTGGCCCGGTGATGGTGAAGAACTTCAAGGTCACCCCGCCATCGCGGGTCGAAATGAAGGAGGACATGGAAGCCCTGATCCATCATTTCAAACTGTTCACCGAAGGCTATTGCGTGCCGGCCGGCGAGACCTATGCCGCGGTCGAGGCGCCCAAGGGCGAATTCGGCTGCTACCTGGTGTCCGACGGCGCGAACAAGCCGTTCCGCGTGCACCTGCGCGCGCCGGGCTTCGCCCACCTGTCATCCATGGACACCATCGTGCGCGGCCACATGCTCGCCGACGTGGTGGCCATGATCGGTACCTATGACCTCGTGTTCGGCGAAGTCGATCGCTGAGCCCGGAGCAAAATACACATGAAAGCCACCGGACATTTCGAGCAGGTCAGGAACGTCGATCCCCTCGTCGTACTTACCGAGCACACCCGCCAGCACATCGATGAATGGGTGGCCAAGTTCCCGCCGGACCGCAAGCGTTCGGCGCTGATCCAGGCGCTGTTCGGCGCGCAGGAGCAGAACAGGGGCTTCCTCACCGACGAGCTGATCACCGCGGTCGCGAAGTATCTCGAGCTGCCGGCGGTATGGGCGTACGAGGTGGCCAGCTTCTATTCGATGCTGGAGACGAAGCCGGTCGGCCGCAACAACGTGGCGATCTGCACCAACATCTCGTGCTGGCTCAACGGCGCCGAGGGCCTGGTGCGCCATTGCGAGAAGAAGCTGGGCATCAAGCTCGGAGAAAGCACGCCCGATGGCCGCATTTACCTGAAGCAGGAAGAGGAGTGCATCGCTGCCTGCGTGTACGCGCCGGCGATGACGGTGAACGGGCATTACCACGAGCATCTCACCACCGAGAAGCTCGACGAAATTCTCGATGGACTGAGCATCGACGGGCCCGCGCACGGGCACGATGCGGAGGGGAAGCACTGATGGCCGTCGGACCCGCTCCCCAGGACCACCAGGTCGTCTACACCACGCTGCATTTCGACACGCCGTGGGCGATGGACAGCTATGTCCAGGTCGATGGCTACAAGGCATGGAGGAAGATCCTCGCCGAGAAGCCCGATCCGGCCGGCCTGATCGATGAGATCAAGAAATCCAGCCTCCGCGGTCGTGGCGGCGCGGGCTTCCCGACCGGCTTGAAGTGGTCCTTCATGCCGAAGGGCAACATGCAGAAGTACATCCTGTGCAACTCGGACGAATCCGAGCCGGGCACGGCCAAGGATCGCGACATTCTCCGCTACAACCCGCATGCGGTGATCGAAGGCCTGGCGATCGCCTGCTATTGCACCGGCTCGACCGTGGCCTACAACTACCTGCGCGGCGAATTCCATCACGAGCCGTACGAACATCTCGAACAGGCATTGAAGGAAGCGTACGCGGCCGGCCTGCTGGGCAAGAACGTGCAGGGCAGCGGCATCGACGTGGATATCTACAATGCCCTGGGCGCCGGCGCCTATATCTGCGGTGAGGAAACCGCGTTGATGGAATCGCTGGAAGGCAAGAAGGGCCAGCCGCGTTTCAAGCCGCCGTTCCCGGCCAACTTCGGCCTGTACGGCAAGCCGAGCACGATCAACAACACCGAGACTTATGCGTCGGTCCCGGCGATCCTGCGCAACGGCGCAGACTGGTTCCTCAACCTGGGCAAGCCGAACAACGGGGGGCCGAA
This sequence comes from uncultured Gammaproteobacteria bacterium, assembly GCA_963828675.1. GTDB lineage: Bacteria > Pseudomonadota > Gammaproteobacteria > Xanthomonadales > Rhodanobacteraceae > Rhodanobacter. The sequence continues at coordinate 488,213 of CAWHFQ010000002.1, read as the reverse complement.
GATCTTCTCGGTTTCCGGCCACGTCGCCAAGCCGGGCAATTTCGAGGTGCGCCTCGGCACGCCGTTCAAGGATCTGCTGGCGATGGCTGGTGGCGTTCGCAATGGCCACCAGTTGAAGGCAGTGATTCCGGGCGGCGCTTCGATGAAGGTGCTGCCGGCCGACATCATGATGGACATGACGATGGACTTCGACGCGCTGCAGAAGGCCGGCTCCGGCCTCGGCTCGGGCGCGGTGATCGTGATGGACGAGACCACTTGCATGGTCAGGATGTGCCACCGCATCTCGCGCTTCTACATGGCCGAATCCTGCGGCCAGTGCACGCCGTGCCGCGAAGGCACCGGCTGGATGTACCGCGTGTTGTCGCGCATCGTCGAAGGCAAGGGCACCGACGAGGACCTGCATCGCCTGAAGGCGATCGCCGGTCAGATCGAGGGCCATACCATCTGCGCATTCGGTGAAGCCGCCGCGTGGCCGGTACAGGGCTTCCTCGCACGCTTCTGGAACGAATTCGAATACTTCGTGCAGCACGGCCGTTCGATGGTCGAAGACAAGCTGGCCGAAGCCAACCCTGATTCAAACAAGCGTGGAGTCGCTGCATGAGTGCGCAGCCAGCCAACAACGCCGCGCCCGACCTCATCAATATCGAGGTCGACGGCAAGCCGACGCAGATCCGCAAGGGTGCGATGATCATCGAGGCGGCCGACGCGATCGGCATCGCCATCCCGCGTTTCTGCTACCACCGCAAGCTGCCGATCGCCGCGAACTGCCGCATGTGCCTGGTCGACGTGGAGATGGGCGGCAAGCTGATGCCCAAGCCGCAGCCGGCGTGTGCCACTCCGGTGGCGGAAGGCATGAAGGTGATGACGCGCTCGGACAAGGCGTTGAAGTTCCAGAAAGACGTGATGGAATTCCTGCTGATCAACCATCCGCTGGACTGCCCGATCTGCGACCAGGGCGGCGAGTGCGAACTGCAGGACGTGGCGCTGGGTTACGGGCGCAGCGTGTCGCGCTACACCGAACGCAAGCGCACCATCGCCGACGAGAACATCGGGCCGCTGGTCGCCACCGAGATGACCCGCTGCATCCAGTGCACGCGCTGCGTGCGCTTCACCAGCGAGATCGCCGGTACCTACGAGCTCGGCGGCATGAGCCGTGGCGAGAACCTGCAGATCGGCACCTACATCGGCAAGACGATCGAGACCGAGCTGTCCGGCAACATCATCGATGTCTGCCCGGTTGGTGCGCTCACCAACAAGCCGTTCCAGTTCAAGGCGCGTGCCTGGGAGCTGATCGCCAGGCCGTCGATCGGCTACCACGATGCGCTCGGCTCCAACCTGTGGTTGCACACGCGCCGCGGCGAAGTGTTGCGCACGGTGCCGCGCGACAACGAGTCGATCAACGAGTGCTGGCTGTCCGACCGCGACCGCTACAGTCACCAGGGCATGTACGCCGCCGACCGCATCAGCGCGCCGGAAGTGAAGCGCAACGGCCAGTGGCAGGCAACCACCTGGGAAGACGCCCTGCAGTTTGCCGGTGAAGCACTGAAAAAGGCGCCGGGCAGCGAGCTCGGCATCCTCGTGCATCCGGCAACCTCGAACGAGGAGGGCGATCTGCTGATGCGGCTGGCCCGCGGCCTGGGCAGCGCACACGTCGATCATCGCCTGCGCCAGCTCGACTTTGCCGACAACGCCGTGGCGCAAGCGTTCACCTTGCCGGTGGCCGAACTCGATCAGGTCAGGGCGGCGCTGCTGGTCGGTTCCGACCTGCGCCACGAGATGCCGCTGCTCAACCATCGCCTGCACCAGGCGGTGAAGAAGGGCGCCAGGGTCTATACGGTCAATCCCGCGCATTTCGATTTCAACTACAAGCTGGCTGGTGAAGCCGTGGTGGCGCCGCAGGCGCTGGTCGACGCGCTGCTGTCGCTGGCCAAGGCGGCGGTGGCCGGCGGCGCGGGCGCGCCAGTGGCATTGGCCGATGCGATCAACGCCGCGCAGAGCGACGAAGGCGACAGTGAGGCCATTGCCGCATTGAAGTCGGGCAGGGCGGTGGTGATCCTCGGCGAAGCCGCAGTGACCCATCCGCAGGCGTCCTGGCTGCGCGCGCTGGCCCGTTTCATCGCCGATGCCACCGGTGCCGGCTACGACGAACTGCCGGTGGGCGCGAACGCGGTCGGGCTCGGCAAGCTCGGCGTGCTGCCGGGCAACGGCGGGCTGGATGCGCAGGCGATGCTGGCGCAGCCACGCAAGAGTTACGTGCTTTACGGCGTCGAACCGCCGCACGATGTCGCCGACGGCGCTGCCGCATTGAGGGCCTTGCGTGACGCCGACCAGGTGGTGGCGTTCAGCGCCTACGCCAGTACCGCGCTGCGCGAGGTGGCCGACGTGATCCTGCCGATCGCGTTGTTGCCGGAGATCGACGCGACCCTGGTCAACGTCGATGGACTGGCACAAGGCGTTGCCGCGGGCGCCAGGGCACCTGGCCAGACGCGCCCGGGTTGGAAGGTGTTGCGTGCGCTGGGCGGGGCCCTGCAGTTGGCGGGCTTCGAATTCGACGATCTTGCCGGCCTGCGCGACGGCATCGCCGAGCGCGCGCCGACGCCGCGCAACGAGCTGGCCGCACGCAAGGCCGTGAGCGGGCTGACCCGCCTGGCCACCTGGCCGATCTATCGCGGCGATGCGGTGTTGCGGCGTGCCGCGGCGCTGAATGCCCATCCGCTCAATCGTGCCCCCGCGGTGCGCGTGAATGCGGATGAAGCCGGTCGCCAGGGGCTGGCTGCCGGCGATCAGGTACGCGTTGCCGATGTGCTGCTGCCGCTGGTGATCGACTCCGCCGTGCCGGATGGCACGGCATGGATCGAAGCCGCCCAGGATCTCACCGCCACGCTGCCGCCGTATGGTGCGGCCATTTCCCTGAGCAAGGCATAAGCATCATGGCTGATCAATTCATCAACCAGCTCGTGTGGCCGATCATCTACATCCTGTGCATCGTGTTGCCACTGGTCATCGCGGTGGCGATGTTCGTGTACTGGGAACGCAAGGTCCTGGGCTGGATGCACGTGCGCATGGGGCCGAACAAGGTCGGTCCGTTCGGCCTGCTGCAAGCCTTCGCGGACGTGACCAAGCTGTTGATCAAGGAAGTGATTCTGCCCACCAAGGCGAACCGCTTCCTGTACTACATGGCACCGATGATTGCGCTGGTCCCGGCGCTGGCGGCATGGGCGGTGATTCCGTTCGGCGGCAGGATGGTGTTGTCCAACGCCAATGCGGGCGTGTTGTACCTGCTGGCGATGACCTCGATGGGCGTGTACGGCATCATCATTGCCGGCTGGGCCTCCAACTCCCGCTATGCACTGCTCGGTGCGATGCGCTCGGCGGCGCAGGTGATCTCCTACGAGTTGGCGATGGGCCTGTGCCTGGTCTGCGTGCTGGTGCTGGCCGGCTCGTTGAACCTCACCGATATCGTCAACGCGCAGGCCGGCAGCAAGGGCATCTTCGACTGGTTCTGGCTGCCGCTTTTGCCGGTGTTCGTGGTCTATTTCATCTCCGGCGTGGCCGAGACCAACCGCGCGCCGTTCGACGTCGCCGAGGGCGAGTCGGAGATCGTCGCCGGCTTCCACGTGGAATATTCCGGCTCGGCGTTCGCGCTGTTCTTCCTGGCCGAATACGCCAACATGATCCTGGTGAGCTTCCTTGCCGCGATCCTGTTCATGGGCGGCTGGCTGTCGCCGTTTCCGCCCTCGTGGGGGTTCATCGGGCACGGCGGCTTCATCTGGCTGTTCATCAAGGCGTTCCTGTTCTCCTTCATGTTCCTGTGGTTCCGTGCCACGTTCCCCCGCTACCGCTACGACCAGATCATGCGGCTGGGCTGGAAGGTGTTCATTCCCATCGCCATCGCATGGGTGTTCGTGGCGGGTTGCCTGAAGTACTGGGGCATCGTCAGCATCGGCGTGGGGGCATAAGCCATGAATCGCGTTACCGGTTATTTCAAGAGTCTGCTGCTGGTCGAGCTGTTTCAGGGCATGGGTCTGACCCTGCGCTACCTGTTCAAGCCGAAGTACACGATGCGCTACCCGATGGAGCACATCCCCAAGTCGAACCGCTTCCGTGGCCTGCATGCGCTGCGCCGCTATGCGAACGGCGAGGAGCGTTGCATCGCCTGCAAGTTGTGCGAGGCGGTGTGCCCGGCACTGGCGATCACCATCGATTCGGCACCGCGCGAAAGCGACGGCCAGCGCCGTACCACGCGCTACGACATCGACCTGTTCAAGTGCATCTTCTGCGGTTTCTGCGAGGAGAGCTGCCCGGTCGATTCGATCGTCGAAACCTCGATCCATGAGTATCACTTCGAACACCGGGGCGAGAACGTTGTGACCAAGCAGCAACTGCTTGCCATCGGCGATCGCTTCGAACAGCAGATCGCCGCCGACCGCGCGCAGGATGCGGCGTACCGCTGAGGCCTGACGATGAATCCCCAACTGCTCCAACTCATTTGTTTCTACGCATTCGGCTTCGTCACCGTGGCCGCCGCGCTGTCGGTAATCACGCTGAAGAACACCGTGCATGCGGTCCTTGCACTGGTGCTTACCTTCTTCAGCGCCGCCTGCCTGTGGCTGCTGCTCGAAGCCGAGTTCCTCGCGCTGGCGCTGATCGTGGTCTACGTGGGCGCGGTGATGGTGCTGTTCCTGTTCGTGGTGATGATGCTCGACATCGACCAGGAAAAGATGCGCGAGGGTTTCGTCAAGTTTCTTCCCGTCGGCCTGATCGTGGCGGTGGTGATGCTGGTGGAGATGCTGGGCCTGATCGGCGTGCGCGCGATGCACGCGCAGGTGATGGGCGCCAACCCCGCCATCGCCGCCGGCATGTCGAACAATACCGAGTGGCTGGGCCACGCGCTGTACACGAGGTTCCTGCTGCCGTTCGAAATCGCCGCGCTGATCCTTACCGTGGGTATCGTGGCGGCGGTGGCGCTGACCTTGCGCGAGCGCGCCGATGCGCGCCACGAATCGGCCAGTCAGCAGGTCAAGGTCAATCCGCGCGATCGCGTCCGCATCGTGAAGATGGCCGCCGTCCGCCCCGATGAACCGATCGCCTCACAGGAGCCGCAGCCATGATCTCGCTTGCGCACTACATCGTGCTCGGCGCCGTGCTGTTCTGCATCGCCGTTGCCGGCCTGTTCATCAACCGCAAGAACGTGATCGTGCTGCTGATGTCGATCGAGCTGATGCTGCTCGCCGTGAACATGAATTTCGTGGCGTTCTCGCGTTTCCTCGGCGATGTCTCGGGACAGGTGTTCGTGTTCTTCATCCTTACCGTGGCCGCGGCGGAAGCCGCCATCGGCCTGGCGATTCTGGTGCTGCTGTTCCGTACGCGCAGCACGATCAATATCGCCGACATCGACAGCATGAAGGGTTGACCCGATGCAGCTTTCCACAACCATCCTGCTGATCATCGCACTGGCGCCGCTGGTCGGCTGCGTGTTGGCCGGTTTCCTGGCCAGGTTCCTCGGTCGGGCCGGTTCGCACACCGTCACCATCCTGGGTGTCGCGGTGTCCTGCGTGCTGTCGTTCCTGGTCCTGTACCAGCTCACCATGGGCGGGGCCGTCGAATACAACCAGAACATCTACACCTGGTTCCAGATCGGCCATTTCAACGCCAGCGTCGGCTTCATGGTCGACCGGCTGACCGCAATGATGCTGGTGGTGGTGAGCTTCGTGTCGCTGCTGGTGCATGTCTACACCATCGGCTACATGCGCGACGATCCGGGCTATACACGCTTCTTCAGCTACATCTCGCTGTTCACCTTCTCGATGTTCATGCTGGTCATGAGCAACAACTTCATGCAGCTGTTCTTCGGCTGGGAAGCGGTGGGCCTGGTGTCGTACCTGCTGATCGGCTTCTGGTACAAGCGGCCGACCGCGATCTTCGCCAACCTGAAGGCGTTCCTGGTCAACCGCGTGGGCGACTTCGGTTTCCTGCTCGGCATCGCGGCGGTGCTGTATTTCCTGCACACGCTGGATTACGCCACCGCGTTCGGCACGGCTCCGAGCCTGGTCGGCAAGACCCTGCAGATCACGGCGCATACGCAGTGGGACGCGGCCACGGTGATCTGCATCTGCCTGTTCATCGGTGCGATGGGCAAGTCGGCCCAGGTGCCGTTGCACGTGTGGCTGCCCGACTCGATGGAAGGCCCGACCCCGATCTCGGCGCTGATCCACGCCGCGACGATGGTCACGGCCGGCATCTTCATGGTGGCACGCATGTCGCCGCTGTTCGAACTGTCGTCGACCGCATTGAGCTTCGTGCTGGTGATCGGTGCGACCACGGCGCTGTTTACCGGCTTGATCGGCATCGTGCAGAACGACATCAAGCGGGTGATCGCGTACTCCACGCTGTCGCAACTGGGTTACATGACGGTGGCGCTGGGCGTGTCGATGTATTCGGGCGCGGTGTTCCACCTGATGACCCACGCCTTCTTCAAGGCGCTGCTGTTCCTCGGTGCCGGCTCGGTGATCATCGCGATGCACCACGAGCAGGACATGCGCTACATGGGCGGCCTGCGCAAGTACATGCCGATCACCTGGATCACCATGTGGATCGGATCGCTGGCGCTGGTCGCGGTGCCGTTCACCTCGGGCTTCTACTCGAAGGACGCGATCATCGAGGCGGTGGGTCTGTCGCATCGCTGGGGTGCGCAATACGCCTACTTCTGCGTGATGGCCGGTGCACTGGTGACCGGGTTGTACACGTTCCGGCAGATGTATCTGACCTTCCACGGCAAGGAGCGATTCCGCGTGGTGGAACATCATGGTCATCACGGCGACCATGACGATCACGGCCATCACGAGCCGGGGGTCCTGGCCCATGCGCCGAAGGAGTCGCCATGGGTGGTGACCCTGCCGCTGGTATTGCTGGCGATACCGTCGCTGCTGGTGGGGTTCTTCACGGTCGGGCCGGTGCTGTTCGGCAACTGGTTCGGTAGTGCGATTCACGTGGAAGAAGCCAACAACGTGCTGGCCGAACTGGGCCAGGAGTTTCATGGTTCGGCGGCGATGGCGCTGCACGGGTTTACCCAGTTGCCATTCTTCCTGGTGCTGGCGGCGTTCGTGATCTGCACCTACATCTACCTGTTCAATCCGGCGCTGGCCGGCCGGATCAAGTCCGCGCTGAAGCCGCTGTGGACGGTGCTCGATCGCAAGTACTGGGTCGACGACGTGTACTTCGCGCTGTTCGCCCGCGGCGGCGTACTGCTTGGGCGCGGGTTCTGGAAGGCCAGCGAGACGGCAGTGATCGACGGTGCGATGGTGAATGGCTCGGTGGGCCTCATTCACCGCTTGGCCACGACGATGCGTCGCCTGCAGTCGGGTTACCTCTATCACTACGCGTTCGCGATGATTCTCGGCCTGATCCTGCTGCTTGGCGGGTATTGGTTCATTGGTACCGGACTGGCCGGGCAATAAGGGAAACGGGATCCATGTTCAATCACTTGCTCAGCCTGCTGATCTGGCTACCCGTCGTCGGTGCCATCCCGGTGTTGCTTGCCGGCGTGGCGCGACCCAACCTGGCCCGCTGGCTGTCGATGCTGGTGGCGGTGCTGACCTTCGTGGTCAGCCTGTTCCTGCTGGTGCAGTACAACGCCGATGCCGGCGGCATGCAGCTGACCGAAAGCTATCTGTGGATCGCCTCGTGGGGTGTGCATTACGGCCTGGCGGTCGACGGCATCTCGGTGGCGCTGATCGTGATGACCACCTTCGTTGGCATCCTGGTGATCGCCGGCGCCTGGGAGGTCATCCAGGACAAGCCGCACCAGTACATGGCCGCGATGCTGATGCTGGAAGGCTTGCTGATCGGTGTGTTCTGCGCCACCGACGCGCTGCTGTTCTACGCGCTGTTCGAGGCGATCCTGATCCCGATGTTCATCCTGATCGGCATCTGGGGCGGTCCTCGCCGCGTGTACGCGACGCTGAAGTTCTTCATCTACACGTTCTTCGGCTCGGTCTTCATGCTGATCGCGCTGCTGTACCTGTACCAGAAGGCGCACACGTTCGACCTGGCCACGCTGGCGGCGCTGCCGCTGACGTTCAAGGAGCAGGCCTGGATCTTCTTCGCGTTCCTGATCGCGTTCGCGATCAAGGTGCCGATGGTGCCGGTGCATACCTGGCTGCCGGATGCCCACGTCGAGGCGCCGACCGGTGGTTCGGTGGTGCTGGCGGCGGTGATGCTGAAGGTCGGCACGTACGGAATGCTGCGTTTCATCCTGCCGATCGTGCCGGACGCGGGTGCGCATTTCGCCTGGCTGATCATCGTGTTGAGCCTCATCGCGATCGTCTACATCGGCTATGTCGCGCTGGTGCAGGAGGACATGAAGAAGCTGGTGGCGTATTCGTCGGTGGCCCACATGGGCTTCGTCACCTTGGGCATCTTCATCGCGTTCGCGCTGGTGCGCGAGCAGGGCAGCACCGACATGGCGCTGCTCGGCATGCAGGGCGCCATGATCCAGATGATCTCGCACGGCTTCGTCTCCGGCGCGATGTTCACCTGCATCGGCGTGATGTACGACCGCATGCACACGCGCCAGATCAAGGATTACGGTGGCGTGATCAACGTGATGCCGTGGTTCGGCTTCTTCTACGTGCTGTTCGCGATGGCCAATTGCGGCCTGCCGGGCACCAGCGGGTTCGTCGGCGAGTTCATGGTGATCCTGGCCAGCTTCGCGGCGAATCCATGGATCGCCCTGTTTGCGGCGTTCACGCTGATCATCGGTGCGGCTTACACGCTGTGGCTGGTCAAGCGCGTGCTGTGGGGCGAGATCACCAATCCGCACGTGGCCGAGATGAAGGAAATCAACGGGCGCGAGACGTTCGTGCTGGTTGCCTTTGCCGCTGCCGTGCTGGCGCTGGGCATCTGGCCGCAGCCGCTGGTCCACCTGATGGACAGCTCGGTGTCGCAACTGGTGCAACAGCTTGCCATTCACAAGATTTGATCGGGATCGAACATGCCAACCATCAATGACATCCTGATCCTGCTGCCGGAGTTCTATCTGGTGGCGGCGGCGTGCCTGCTGCTGTTGCTGGACGCGTTCATGAAATCGGAGCAGCGGCCGCTGCTGCACTGGATCTCGATCGCTGTGCTGCTGGTGGCGATCTATCTGGTGATCGCCGGCCAACCGGAGCAGGCAGTGACGGCGTTCGGCGGCATGTTCGTGCGCGACGACGTGGCCGAGATCCTCAAGGTATTCGCGCTGGGTACCACGGCGCTGGTGTTCGTCTATGCGCGTCCGTACCTGATCGATCGCAAGCTGCTCGGCGGCGAGTTCTACACGCTGATGATCTTCGCGGTGATCGGCATCATGCTGCTGGTCTCGGCCGGCAATCTGGTTACCGTCTACCTGGGCCTGGAACTGTTGTCGTTGTCGTCGTACGCGCTGGTGGCGCTGAACCGCGATGCCAGGTTGCCGCCGGAAGCGGCGATCAAGTACTTCGTGCTGGGCGCGCTGGCCTCGGGCATGCTGTTGTATGGCATGTCGATGGTCTACGGCGCTTCGGGCATGGGCGGCACGCCGAGCCTCGATCTGGCCCAACTGCATGGCGTGATGAGCTACACCACGGCGCCGACGCTGCTGCTGTTCGGATTGATCTTCATGATCGTCGGCATCGGCTTCAAGCTGGGCGCCGCACCGTTCCACATGTGGATCCCGGACGTCTACCAGGGTGCGCCGACGCCGGTCACCACCTTCATCGCCTCGGGTTCCAAGCTGGCCGCATTCGGCATGGCCTACCGCCTGCTCGACGCCGGCATGGGCGATCTGTCGCAACACTGGCAGCTGATGCTGGCCGTGCTGGCGGTAGCCTCGCTGGCGATCGGCAACCTTGTCGCGATCGTGCAGACCAACTTGAAACGCATGCTGGCGTATTCGACCATCTCGCACATGGGCTATCTGCTGCTCGGTCTGGCTGCAGCCGGGCCGGAAGGCTACGCCGCCGCGATGTTCTACGCGATCTGCTACGCGCTGATGGGCGTGGCCGCGTTCGGCGTGATGCTGGCGATGAGCCGGGCGGGTTTCGAGTGCGAGGAAATCGCCGACCTGAAGGGGCTCAACCAGAAGTCGCCGTGGATGGCGTTCCTCATGCTGCTGGCAATGTTCTCGCTTGCCGGCGTGCCGCCGCTGTTCGGGTTCTGGGCCAAGGTGCTGGTGCTGGAAGCGGCAATCCACGCGAACATGCTGTGGCTGGCCATCGTCGGCATCGTGTTCGCCATCATCGGGCTGTACTACTACTTGTACGTGGTCAAGGTGATGTACTTCGACAAACCCGCTGAAGACAGCGTGCTGCAAGTGCAACAGGACAAGCCGCTGCGCGTGGTGCTGTCGCTGAATGCGCTGTCGCTGCTGGCGCTGGGCATGTATTGGGGGCCGCTGCTCGGCTGGTGCCGGCGTGCGTTCGGTCTCTGAATGATGATCGATTTGTTCACGACAAGGCTTGCAAGAAATCGGCCACCCCGTTAGACTCTCCGGACTCTGATGCGGGGTGGAGCAGTCTGGCAGCTCGTCGGGCTCATAACCCGAAGGTCGCAGGTTCGAATCCTGCCCCCGCTACCAGATCTTTCTTGATGCAAGAAAGCCTCCTCGTGAGGCTTTTTTGTTGGGCGCACGGATGCGTCGTGCCTGGCTGCTTCGGTGGCCACGCGCACCGGAAAGAGCTGCATGAGGAGGGACATCGGCGAGATAAGGAAATGGGCCGTTGGAGCCCATTTTTTGTTTCTGCAGTTCGGAGAGCGAGTCGGAAAGGCGAACCATGGATACACAGGCACTGGCACAACGCTTCACCGGGGTACTGGCCGATCTGGGCCTTGAATGCCTGGGCGTGGAGTTCACCCCGTCGCACGGGCAGAGTACCCTGCGCGTTTACCTGGACTTGCTGGACAGGGAAGCGGGTGACGGCGAACGTCGCGAAGTCGGTATCGAGGATTGCGAGACCGCCAGCCGCGAGTTGTCCGCCCTGCTCGACGTGGAGGATCCGATTCCGGGCCACTACGTGCTGGAGGTTTCCTCGCCAGGCCTGGATCGCCCGTTGTTCACCGCTGCACAGTTTGCGCGGGTCAGCGGACAGGAAGTGAAATTGTTGCTGAAGACCATGCTGGAAGGGCGCCGTCGCTTGCGTGGCAAGCTGGTGTCGGTGGAAGGTGAACACATCGTGCTGGAAGCCGAGGGCAAGACATTCGAATTCGAGCACGCGCTGGTGGAAAGTGCGCGTGTGGTGCCGGACTGGGTGGCGCTCGGTTATGCGCCGCAGCCCAAGCGCGGCGGCAAGACAACGGCCTCCAAGGCCACGAAAGAATAATCCGTCAGATCTGGTGGGCACCGTTGGGTGTTCTATGGAGTTGCTGCAATGAGCAAAGAACTTTTGCTGGTCGTCGACGCGGTTGCCAATGAAAAAGGCGTGCCGCTGGAAGTGATTTTCGAGGCGATGGAGGCTGCACTGGCCTCGGCCGCGAAGAAGCGCTACCCGGACGAAGAGCCCGATATCCGTGTGTCGATCGATCACGACACCGGCGAATACGAGACGTTCCGTCGCTGGGAAATCATCGCCGACGATGGGGAGATGGAATCGCCGTCGTACCAGTTGCGTCTGATGGACGCGCTCGACGAACGCGAAGACGCCGAGGTCGGTCAGTACATCGAGCAACAGGTAGAGAACGCCGAATTCGGCCGCATCGCCGCGCAGGCCGCCAAGCAGGTGATCGTGCAGCGCGTGCGCGAAGCCGAGCGCCAGCAGGTGGTCGATGCGTTCGCCGATCGCGTCGGCGAGCTGGTCACCGGCATCGTCAAGCGCGTGGAGCGCGGCAACATCTACCTCGACCTGGGCAGCAACGCCGAGGCATTCATCCCGCGCGACAAGACGATTCCGCGCGAATCGGCACGCGTCGGCGATCGCGTGCGCGGCTACCTGTACGAAGTGCGCTCCGAAGCCCGCGGCCCGCAGCTGTTCGTGTCGCGCGCGGCACCCGAATTCATGATCGAGCTGTTCAAGCTGGAAGTGCCCGAAGTCGGCCAGGGCCTGGTCGAGATCAAGGGCTGTGCCCGCGATCCGGGTGACCGCGCCAAGATTGCCGTGCTGGCACACGACACCCGCACCGATCCGATCGGTGCCTGCATCGGCATGCGCGGTTCGCGCGTGCAGGCGGTGTCGAACGACCTCAACGGCGAGCGCGTCGACATCATCCTGTGGCACGAGAACCAGGCCCAGTTCGTCATCAACGCGATGGCGCCGGCCGAGGTGCAGTCGATCATCATGGACGAGGAAAAGCACTCGATGGACATCGCGGTGGCCGAAGACAAGCTGTCGCAGGCGATCGGTCGCGGTGGCCAGAACGTGCGCCTGGCCAGCAAACTGACCGGCTGGCAGCTCAATGTGATGACGCAGGATCAGGTCACCGCCAAGAGCGAGTCCGAGCAGGAGGCCGCGCGGGCGTTGTTCATGGACAAGCTCGAAGTGGACCAGGAAATTGCCGTTATCCTCGTGCAGGAAGGTTTCTCCAGCGTCGAGGAAATCGCCTACGTGCCCAGCGCCGAGCTGTTGGCGGTGGAGGGCTTCGACGAGGACATCGTCGAGGAACTGCGCGCCCGCGCCCGCGATGCGCTGCTCACCGAGGCCCTGGCGGTGGAGGAGGGCGTGGATGAACATCAGCCATCCGAAGAGCTGCTGGCGCTGGAAGGCATGGACGAAACGACGGCCTATGCATTGGCTGCCCGTGAAGTGAGTACGGTCGACGATCTGGCCGATCTGGCGGTGGATGACCTGATCGATATCGAGGGCATGGATGAAGAGCGTGCTGCAGCACTCATCATGGCCGCGCGCGCGCCGATGATCGCGCGACTGGAGAAAGGCGGCTAACCGCGGACGGCAACACCCTGGATGGGTGTGCCAGGAAAGGTTCTTCCGAACCTTTCACCACGGATGGAGGTGGCGGCGCAGATAATGCCGCACAGATGATAAGCGCGGGAACGGCGGAGCAGAGAACACGATGTCGGACGTCACGATCAAACAACTCGCCCAGGTACTGGGCATGCCGGTCGACAAGCTGCTGACGCAGCTTGGCGAGGCGGGCATGAAATTTTCCGACCAGGAGCAGGTCATCAGCAGCACCGAAAAGGTGAAGCTGCTGGGCTTCCTGCGCCGCACGCATGGCAAGAGCGAAACTGCCTCGGAGGTCGAGGACAGCGCACCACGCCAGATCACCCTCAAGCGACGAACCGTCGGCGAGCTGAAGGTGGCCACGCCGGGCGGCCGCGGAGCCGCCGGCACGGCCAAGACGGTCAACGTCGAGGTACGTGCCAAGCGCACCTACGTCAAGCGCAGCGTGATCGCCGAGGAAGCCAGCGCCGAGCCCGAGCGCGAGGAAGCCGTGCGCAAGCTGCAGGAATCGCAGCAGCAGCGCGAGCAGGAAGAACGCGAGCGGGTCGAGGCCGAGCAGCGCCGTCAGGAGGAAGCGCAGCAGCGCGCCCTCGATGAGCAGCAGCGGCAGGCAGAAAAAGAACACCACCACGCCGAGGCTGCCCGTGCCGCCGAGCCGGTCGCCGACAGTCCCGTCGAAGCCGCGCCGGAACCGGCCGCGGAGGCAACCGCGCCGGATGCCGGCGATGACACCACCGGATCGGTCCAGCGCATGGACCAGCGCGACCTGGGCATGATCCTGCCGCGCATCCATGAGCCGCGCAAACGCGAAAAGCTGGTCAAGCCGGTGGCTGCACCTGCGCCTGCGCCTGCGCCAGCGGCTGCGCCGGCAGCGCGTGTTGCCGGCGCAGCGACCGCGCCAGCGGCGGCAGCCGGCGACGCCAGCCGTGGCAAGCCCAAGCATGCGCGTGAACGCAGTGACGGCGCCAACGGTGCCGGCGGCAAGGAAGGCCGGGACGGTGCGGGCAAGCGCTTTGCCGGCGGCCAGATGCACCTGAGCGAGGCCGATCGGGCTCGTCGTTCATCCAGCAACAAGCGTGGCAAGCCTGGCCGCGGCGGTCGGGAGATGCTTTCGCGTGGCAACAGTGCTGCGCCAAGCGGTCCGCATGGCTTCTCGCGCCCCACCGCTCCGGTGGTGCGCGAAGTGGTGGTGAGCGATACCAACGTCGTCGCCGAGCTGGCCCAGAAGATGGCCGTCAAGGGTTCGGAGGTGGTCAAGGCGCTGTTCAAGATGGGCGTGATGGCGACCATCAACCAGACCATCGATCACGACACCGCCGTGCTGGTGGTCGAGGAGCTCGGCCACACGCCGGTTGCCGACAACCAGAACAACGCCGAGGAAACGCTGGCGGCACACACCCAGAATGTCGAACTGGAAGGCGAGAAGATCACGCGCCCGCCAGTGGTGACGATCATGGGTCACGTCGACCACGGCAAGACCTCGCTGCTCGACTACATCCGCCGCACCAAGGTCGCCTCCGGCGAAGCGGGCGGCATCACCCAGCACATCGGCGCGTATCACGTGGAAACCTCGAAGGGTGTGATCACCTTCCTGGATACCCCCGGCCACGCCGCGTTCACCTCGATGCGCGCCCGTGGCGCGCAGTCGACCGATATCGTGATCCTGGTGGTGGCCGCCGACGATGGCGTGAAACCGCAGACCATCGAGGCGGTCAAGCACGCGCGCGCCGCCAAGGTGCCGATGATCGTGGCCGTCAACAAGATGGACAAGGACGGCGCCAATCCGGACAACGTCAAGCAAGGTCTGGTGGCGCAGGAAGTGGTGCCGGAAGACTGGGGCGGTGACGTGCAGTTCGTGCCGGTGTCGGCGAAGACCGGCATGGGCGTCGAGGATCTGCTCGATGCGATCTCGATCCAGGCCGAAGTGATGGAACTGAAGGCGGTTGCCGACGGCCGCGCCTCTGGCGTGGTGATCGAATCCAGCCTGGATCGCGGTCGTGGTCCGGTGGCCACGGTGCTGGTGCAGCAGGGTACGCTGAAGAAGGGCGACTTCGTGGTTTGCGGCATCGAATACGGCCGTATGCGCGCGCTGATCGACGAGACCGGCAAGCAGGTCACCGAAGCGGGTCCGTCGATTCCGGTGCAGGTGCTCGGCTTGTCCGGCGTGCCGGAGACCGGCGACGACTTCGTCTGCGTAGAAGACGAGCGCCTGGCTCGCGAAGTGGCGCAGGAGCGTGAGCTCAAGCGCCGCGAGACGCGCATGGTCAGCAAGAGCAACCGACTTGAGGACATCATCGCCAAGATGGGTCAGGGCGTGGAGCAGCAAACGCTCAACATCCTGGTCAAGGGCGACGTGCAGGGTTCGGTCGAAGCGCTGCGTGAGTCGCTGACCCAGATCGGCAACGACCGGGTCCGCGTCAACGTGGTCGCTTCCGGCGTCGGTGGCATCACCGAATCGGACGCTACGCTGGCAGCGGCGTCGAAGGCGCTGGTGATCGGTTTCAACGTGCGTGCCGACGCGTCGGCACGCAAGGTGATCGAGACCAGCGGCCTGGATGTGCGCTACTTCTCGATCATCTACGACGTGATCGATCAGGTCACCCAGGCGGCAACCGGCCTGCTGGGCATGGAAGTGCGCGAGGACATCATCGGCACCGCCGAGGTCCGCGACGTGTTCCGCAGCTCCAAGTTCGGTGCCGTGGCCGGTTGCATGGTCACTGAAGGCACCGTCAAGCGCAGCAAGCCGATCCGCGTGCTGCGCGACAACGTGGTGATCTTCGAAGGCGAGCTGGAATCGCTGCGCCGGTTCAAGGAATTGGTCGACGAAGTGCGCAACGGCATGGAATGCGGTATCGCCGTGAAGCAGTACAACGACGTCAAGCCAGGCGACCAGATCGAGTGCTTCGAACGCACCGAAGTGGCGCGCACGCTTTAACGTCAACAGCGGGAACAGGGAATGGGGAACAAGGAACAAGAGCTGGAAAGCTCTCTCCGTTCCCCGTTCCCCGTTCCCCGTTCCCCGTTTTCGCGTTCCCCTTCCTTTTCTTATCCGGTTTCCAGTCCCATGCCTTCCCGCGACTTCAAACGAACTGACCGTATTGGTGCCGAACTGCGCCGCGAACTGGGCTTGCTGGTGCATGCGGCCGTGCGCGATCACGGCCTGCCGTCGGTCAGCGTGTCGGATGTGGAGATCACGCGTGACCTGGATTGGGCCACGGTGTGGGTGACCGCGATGCTGCCTGAACAAGGATTGCCGGCGGTCAAGGCGCTCAATGCCATCGGCCATGAAATCCGTCATGCGCTGGCGCACAGCGGCATGCGCATGCGGCGGGTGCCGGAACTGAAGTTCAAGTACGACGATTCGGTCGACAAGGGCGAACGCATCGAATCGCTGCTGCGTCAGCAGGCGCGCGATCTGGCTGCGCCGGATGGCGACAAGCAGGATTGACCGCCACGCTGGCGTCGCTGAACCGATGAGTCGTCTGCCGCGTATTCAATACCGTCAGCTGCACGGCATCGTGCTGCTCGACAAGCCCTCGGGCCTGAGTTCCAACCAGGCGCTGCAGGCCGTGCGCAAACTGCTGCGTGCGGCCAAGGGCGGGCACACTGGCGCACTCGATCCGTTGGCCACCGGGTTGCTTCCGCTATGTTTCGGCGAGGCGACCAAGTTGGCCGGCAGCCTGCTCGGCGCGCGCAAGGCGTATCTGGCCGAGTGCCGGCTCGGCATCACCACCGAGACTGCTGACAGCGAGGGCGAGGTCGTGCAGCAGCGTGCGGTGCCCGAGCTCGACGACGCCACCATCGAAGCGTCGCTGGCCAGGCTGCGTGGCCACATCCTGCAGGTGCCGCCAGTGTATTCGGCGCTGAAGCAGGACGGCGAACGGCTGTATGTGAAAGCGCGCCGTGGCGAAACCGTCGAGGTGCCGCCGCGCGAGGTGGACGTGTACCGGTTCGAGTTGCTGGCGCGCGAGGGTTGCACGCTGCAATTGCTGGTGGAGTGCGGCTCCGGCACCTATGTGCGTTCGCTGGCGGTGGATCTGGGTGAAGACCTGGGCTGCGGCGCGCATCTGACTGCCTTGCGCCGGATCTGGGTCGAGCCGTTCCGCGAGCCGCAGATGGTGACACTGGAGCAGCTGCAACAGGCGGCGGAGCAGGGCGACGACGCCTTGCTGGCGCACCTGTTGCCGGTCTCGGCGGGGTTGTCCGATCTGCCCGTCCTGCATCTGGACGAAACGCAAAGCATGGCGATCTCACGCGGCCAGCAGATTGTCCTGCCCGGCCTGTCCGAAGCGGGTCGATGTGCGGCATTTGCCAGCGATGGTGCATTGCTGGCGCTGCTGGAGCCGGACGATGAAGGCCGCGCGCGCGTGCTGCGGGGCTTCAACCTGCCGCCAGACTGAGGAATTTGCGCCGATAACCCGCGGCGCACTTGTTGTAACACCGCTCCCATCAGTAGAATAGACAAGTTATTTCAACGCTTTCATTCATCTAGGCGAAGCTTGTGCTTGCGTCATCGCGATGATGCAAGCACAAGCTTCGCATCGCCTTTCCAAGGAAACGTACTCCATGTCTCTTACCGCAGAACAGACCGGCAAGATCATTGCTGATTTCGGCCGCGTGCCGAACGACACCGGTTCGACCGAAGTCCAGGTGGCGCTGCTGTCCGCCCGCATCGATCATCTCACTGGCCACTTCAAGGAACACAAGCAGGATCACCATTCCCGCCGTGGCCTGCTGAAGCTGGTCAACCAGCGCAAACGCCTGCTCAGCTATCTGAAGGATCGCGATCTTGCGCGCTACCAGACCCTGATCGAACGCCTCGGCCTGCGTCGGTAATTCGCGCGTTCATCCGTGAACGCACAGATCAAGAGGCGCCCATTCGTGGGTGCACTTCTCAATCAGATCAGGAATTAAGCACGTGGCAAAAGTAACCAAGTCATTCCAGTACGGTAATCACGAAGTCACACTGGAGACGGGCGAAATTGCCCGCCAGGCATCCGGTGCGGTCATGGCCAGCATGGGCGGCACCGTGGTGCTGGTCACCGCGGTCGCTGCGACCAAGCAGAAGGAAGGCCAGGATTTCTTCCCGCTGACCGTCGATTACGTCGAGAAATTCTATTCCGCCGGCCGCATCCCGGGCGGCTTCTTCAAGCGTGAAGGCCGCCCGACCGAGAAGGAGACGCTGACCTCGCGTCTGATCGATCGCCCGGTGCGTCCGCTGTTCCCGGATGACTTCAAGAACGAAGTGCAGGTCATCGCGCAGGTCGTTTCGTTGAATCCGGAGGTCGATGGCGACATCGTGGCGCTGCTCGGCGCTTCCGCCGCGCTGAGCCTGGCCGGGATTCCGTTCAAGGGTCCGATCGGCGCGGCCCGCGTCGGCTACGCCAACGGCAAGTACCTGCTGAACCCGTCGCAGACCGAGCTGAAGACTTCCGAGCTGGATCTGGTCGTTGCCGGTACGGCTGGCGCGGTGCTGATGGTCGAATCCGAGGCCAAGCTGCTCTCCGAAGACGTCATGCTCGGCGCCGTGATGTTCGGTCACCAGCAGATGCAGACCGCGATCCGCGCGATCGCCGAGCTGGCCACCGAGGCGGCCAAGCCGTCGTGGGACTGGCAGGCACCGGC
Source organism: uncultured Gammaproteobacteria bacterium (assembly GCA_963828675.1). GTDB lineage: Bacteria > Pseudomonadota > Gammaproteobacteria > Xanthomonadales > Rhodanobacteraceae > Rhodanobacter. The sequence goes on along the minus strand of CAWHFQ010000002.1, from coordinate 469,677 downwards.
CCGCAACGAGTCACTGGTTGCTGCCGTCAAGGGCGCGGTCGGCGATCAGCTGGCTGGCGCGTTCCAGGTGCGCGACAAGCTCGAGCGTCGCGACGCGATCTCCGCGATCAAGTCCGACGTGCTGGGCGGTCTCAAGGTGCAGGCTGAAGAGAACGGCTGGTCGTCTGCCGCGATGGCCAAGGAATTCGAGGAACTCGAATACCACACCATGCGCGACAGCGTGCTGAAGACCAAGGTGCGCATCGACGGCCGCCAGCTTGACGACGTGCGCGCGATCACCGCCCGTGTCGGCGTGCTGCCGCGCACGCACGGCTCGGCGCTGTTCACCCGCGGCGAGACCCAGGCGCTGGTCGTCATCACGTTGGGCACCACGCGTGATGCGCAGATCATCGACGCGCCGGGCGGCGAGTCGAAGGACCCGTTCCTGTTCCACTACAACTTCCCCCCGTTCTCGGTGGGTGAGGCCGGTCGTTTCGGTGCGCCGAAGCGTCGCGAGATCGGTCACGGCCGCCTCGCCAAGCGCGGCGTGCAGGCGGTCAAGCCGACGATCGAGGAATTCCCGTACGTGGTGCGCGTGGTCTCGGAAATCACCGAGTCCAACGGTTCCTCGTCGATGGCCTCGGTGTGCGGCTCCTCGCTGGCGATGATGGATGCCGGCGTGCCGCTCAAGGCTCCGGTGGCCGGTATCGCGATGGGCCTGGTCAAGGAAGGCAGCGACTTCGTGGTGCTGTCCGACATCCTGGGCGACGAGGATCACCTCGGCGACATGGATTTCAAGGTGGCCGGCAGTGCCGACGGCATTTCCGCGCTGCAGATGGACATCAAGATCGACGGCATCACCGAAGAGATCATGAAGGTGGCGCTGGAGCAGGCCAAGCGTGGTCGCCTGCACATCCTCGGCGAAATGGGCAAGGCGCTGACCACCGCCCGCACCGAGATGAGCGAGTTCGCCCCGCGCCTGATCACCATCAAGATCCACCCGGACAAGATCCGCGAAGTGATCGGCAAGGGCGGCGCAACCATCCGCTCGATCACCGAAGAGACCGGCACCACGATCGACATCAGCGACGACGGCACCATCATCGTCGGCTCGGTCAATCGCGAGGCGGGTGAAGCGGCGAAGAAGCGCATCGAGCAGATCGTCTCCGACGTCGAGCCGGGCCGCATCTACGAGGGCAAGGTCGCCAAGCTGATGGACTTCGGTGCGTTCGTCACGATCATGCCGGGCAAGGATGGTCTGGTGCACGTGTCGCAGATCTCCGACGAGCGCGTCGAGAAGGTTTCCGACAAGCTCAAGGAAGGCGACATCGTCAAGGTCAAGGTGCTTGAAGTCGACAAGCAGGGTCGCATCCGCCTGTCGATGAAGGCGGTGACCGAAGACGAGCGCGCCAACGGCGCCACGGCCTGAGTTTTCCCGCAAGGCGATTCCGCAAGGCCCGGCTCATGCCGGGCCTTGTGCGTTCTGGCGCAGCGATTTTGTGGAACGCGCTTTTGCTAGGATGGATGAACCTTGTACGAGGATGTACCGATGTCCGACCCGGCAAACGATTTCATCAGGGATTACCAGTCGCTGGCACAGCAATCGTGGGACGCCTGGACGCGTCAGTTGCAACAGCAGCAACCCCAGCCTGCCGCTGCCAATCCGTTCTTCACGCCGCCGACAGCGGCGACCTCCGGCAACGACACACTGGAACGAACGCTGGCGGGCCTGAAGGGTTATTTCGACTGGATGCAGGGCGCCGCCGCCAACGGTGCTGCGGCCCAGCCAGCCGATTGGCGTCAGCAATTGCAGCAGCTGTTCGGCGGCGCCAGCCAACCGTTTGCACAGGCGTTTGGCGGCATCGACAGTACTGGCGCGGAGGGCTTTGCGCGGCAATGGCAATCCTGGATGCAGGCGGCGCAGCACGGCGGCTTGGGCGACCTGCCGGGTGCGCACGGCCCGACGCCGGCATTTGGTCAGGATCGCGAACAACAGATGAAACAACAAGCGATGGCGGCTGCCATGCTGGAATCGTTGCAGGCTTCGGCGCGTTATCAGTCCTTGATTCAGCGTTCCAACGCACAGGCGATGCAGCGCCTGCAGGACAAGTTGGCAGAGCGCGCCGAGCCCGGTCGCCAGGTCGATTCGCTGAAGGCACTGTACGACTTGTGGGTGGACGCTGCTGAAGAGGCCTATGCCGAGATCGCGCTGACCGATGAGTTTCGCGAGGTTTACGGCGACATGGTGAACACGCAGATGCGCGTGCGCCAGATGCAGCAAGAGCAAACCGAACAGTTCTGCCAGCAGCTCGGCGTACCGACGCGCAGCGAGGTGTCGAGTCTCGGCGAACGGTTGCAATCTTTGCGTCGTGAGTTCCGCGCCAGCCAGACGCCAGCGACCGAAGATCATGCCGACGAGATCATGGCGCTGCGCCGTGAACTGGCTGCGTTGAAGCGTCAGGTCGCGAACGGGTCCAAGGCGTCACCGTTGACGAAGAAGGTTGCCCCGATCAAGCGATCGACTTCGGCGGTAAAGAAGTCCGTTTCGAAAGCCCCGGCAAAGGGGGCGCATGCGAGGGCGGCCAGCAAGGCGAAGCCTGCTGTCGCATCCAAATCTCGCCCCAGCCCGCGCAAGCGCAAGTAAGGAGACGCCGCCATGTATACGCCATTGCGCATCGATCCGACCAAGGCCCTGGGTGACATCGCCGCGTTCCAGCGCAAGCTGGCCGCCGGCATGGCGAACCTGCGCAACATGCGCGAACCCGAGTACGCGAACACGCCGCGCGAACTGGTCTACAGCGAAGACAAGCTGAAGGTCTGGCATTTCACCGGCCACGGCAAGACCACCTCGAAAACCCCGTTGCTGATCGTCTACGCCCTGGTCAACACGGTGTGGATGACCGACCTGCAGGCCGACCGCTCGATGGTGCGCAACCTGCTGGAGCAGGGCGAGGACGTCTACCTGATCGACTGGGGTTATCCAGACGGCGCCGATCGCTGGCTGACCCTGGACGACTACATCAACGGCTATCTCGACCGTTGCGTCGATGCGGTGCGCAAACGTCACGATCTCGATGCGATCAACCTGCTCGGCATCTGCCAGGGCGGTGCGTTTTCGCTGTGCTACACCGCGCTGCACGCGGACAAGGTGAAGAACCTGATCACCATGGTCACGCCGGTGGATTTCCACACGCCGGACAACATGCTGTCGAGCTGGTGCCGCAGCATGGACGTGGACCTGTTCGTCGACACCATGGGCAACATCCCGGCCGGGCTGATGAACTACGTGTACCTGACACTGAAACCGGTGCGGCTGAACCAGCAGAAGTACATCGGCATGGTCGAGATCCTCGACAACCCGGTCGAGCTTGAGAATTTCCTGCGCATGGAGCGCTGGATCTTCGATTCGCCGGATCAGGCCGGCGAAGCATTCCGCCAGTTCATCAAGGATTTCTACCAGGGCAACAAGCTCGTCAAGGGCACGCTCGAGATCGGCGGGCGGCCGGTGGACCTGGGCATGATCAACCAGCCGGTGCTGAACATCTTCGCCGAGCAGGATCACCTGGTGCCGCCGGATGCGTCACGCGCGCTTGGCCGGCATGTCGGCACCACCGACTACACCCAGTTGGCGTTCAAGGGCGGCCACATCGGCATCTACGTCTCCGGGCGGGCGCAACGCGAAGTGCCGCCGGCGATCCACCAATGGTTGGCGGAGCGGTCCCGCTGAGTTCAGCGCGATGAAGTTGGATGGCGGTTTGCCGGTCATCGTCGAATGACGTGCAAGTTGTGAGCACCCATGTCGCGGGTGATGGCCAGTTCTGCGTTGAAGAGCGATTCCTGCCTTCGCCGGAATGACAAAACACAAGAAGCTGGCACGCACCCATCCCCACCACCGTCATTCCTGCGAAGGCAGGAATCGCATCTCCGTACGAGGCATCGCCATGGTCAGGCGACCCGGGGCCGGGCACGCCGGCGGCCACGCTTCGGCACCGTCCGGCTGCCAGACATGGAACTCGCCGGAACGCGGCCCCTTGGTATCGCGCGCGAACAGCAGGGATTTTCCGCTCGGCGAGAAAGCTGCGCCGATTTCGCTGCCGTTGACGTTCACTGCCGGCCCGAGGCTGCGGCGCTCGCTCCAGCCATTTTCCCGGCGCTCACTCTGGTACAGGCCGCCATCGGCCATCACGATCAGCCGCTGACCGTCGGGCGAAGGTAGTGGTTCGTACTCATCGCCTGGCGTATTGATCGCCTTGCCCAGGTTCTCCACCTGCCAGTGACCCGGACGACCTTCGCGGGCACGCCAGATGTCGGTCTTGCCGAAACCGCCCGGGCGATCGGAACCGAAGTACAGCCAGCCGTCCGCTGCCGGGCGCGGAAACCACTCCTGGCCACGCGAATTGACCGGTGGCGGCAACCGTCTCGGCTCGCCCCAGCCACCCCCGTCACCGCGATCGACCTCCCAGAGGTCGAGATCCTTGTGCTTCTGGCCATCGGTCGAACGGGTGGAAATGAAATACAGATGCTTGCCGTCGGAGGTGATGAAGGGATCGGCTTCCACGCCATCGCCGGCGAAGCTGGCATCGACAGGCGTGCCCCAGCCGTCGGCGTTGCAGTGGCTGAGCATGATTCGCCAGCCGCGGAAGCTCGGTGAGCTGCGCACGAAATAGAAGTCGCCGTGTTCCGGATCAAAGGCGCCGTGCGACTCGAACAACTCCGAGGCGATGCGCGGCGGTGCCCACGGCCTGGCGATCGTGGCCGGCGCCGCGCTCGCGCGCGCGATCAGGCTGGAACCTGGCAGGCTGGAGCCGAGCAGGCCCAGGGCGAGCAAAAGACGCCAACCGGTCATGCATTTCGTGCGGCGGGTATCGTTCGTCATGCGGCCTGCTCCCAAGGTCTCGTCGGAGCGACTATAAGACGGCCTCAGGGCGGCCGAACGTGTCCGGGTGCATGCTACGCTTTCCTTTTCCATGCATGCAGTCCGATGGTAATGACGATTTTGCCGACGCCGACCCGCGAACACGATTCCATCCGTGCCGTGCAGTGGCGGGACGATCATTTGCGACTGCTCGATCAGCGTCTGCTGCCGGCCGAAGAACGCTGGGTCGACTGCCGCGATGCCGGGCAGGTCACCCAGGCGATCCGCGATCTGGTGGTCCGTGGAGCGCCGGCCATCGGCATTGCTGCGGCCTGGGGCGTGGCGATGGCCGCGCGGCAGGATGTGGCGTTGGAGCCGGTGCTGGCCACATTGCGTGCCGCCCGTCCCACGGCCGTAAACTTGATGTGGGCCTTGGACCGGATGAAGAAGCGCATTGCCGCCGGTGCCGATGCCGACGCCCTGGTGCGCGAGGCGCAGGCAATCCAGGACGAGGATCTGGCCGCCAACCGGCACATGGGCGAGCTGGGCGCGTCACTGATCACAACCGGTTCGGGTGTGCTGACCCATTGCAACACCGGTTCGCTGGCCACGGCCGGTTACGGCACGGCGCTGGGCGTGATCCGTGCCGGCGTGGCGGCAGGCCGGATCGCGCGCGTCTACGCCGGCGAAACCCGGCCATGGCAGCAGGGTGCCCGGCTGACCATGTGGGAGCTGGTGCGCGATGGTATCCCGGCTCAGCTGATCGCCGATTCCGCCGCCGCACACCTGATGAAATCGGGGGCCGTGCAATGGGTGATCGTCGGTGCGGACCGCATTGCCGCGAACGGCGATACGGCGAACAAGATCGGCACCTATCAGCTGGCGATCGCCGCGAAATACCACGGCGTGAAAGTCATGGTGGTGGCGCCGTCCTCGACGATCGACATGGCGACCGGCTCCGGCGAGGAAGTCGAGATCGAGCTGCGCGACGCGACCGAACTGCTGAGCACGGACGGCAAACGTACCGTGGTCGAGGGTGCGCAGGCCTGGAATCCGGTGTTCGACGTGGCGCCGGCCGAACTGATCGATGCGATCGTCACCGAGCGTGGGGTGATCGAGCGGCCGAACAGCATCTCGATGCAGGCAATGTTCGGCTCGTGAGCGCGCTGCCCTGAGCTCTTGCAAGAGGGCACTGAACCCATCGTTTCGGGGGAATCCGCAGCTGGCGGTGCGGGTTGCTTGCGGCTGTCGGGGTTGCGTGACCATGTCCGCTTCTGATCAAATTTTCAGCAGTCCCCGGGGCGCTTTTCACGAGTTGCGAACCACCGATACAAGTCATTGATTTTGAACAGTTAAATCCTGTCGTTTCGCGGCTGCTCGTGCTACAATCAGCGAGTTGATTTCGGGTCGCTTGCGCATGCGCTGGAGGCGCGGCGCCAGCGTCCTTTTTTTGTCATCAAGGAAGCCGATTCATGGCAGAACTCGCCAAAGAAATCATTCGCGTCAACATCGAAGACGAGATGCGCCAGAGCTATCTCGATTACGCCATGAGCGTGATCGTGGGCCGCGCCCTCCCGGATGTCCGCGATGGCCTGAAACCCGTGCATCGCCGCGTGCTGTTCGCGATGAATGAACTGGGCAATGTGTACAACAAGCCGTACAAGAAGTCGGCCCGTGTGGTCGGTGACGTCATCGGTAAATACCATCCGCATGGCGACCAGTCGGTCTACGACGCGATCGTGCGCATGGCGCAGCCGTTCTCGCTGCGCTACATGCTGGTCGATGGCCAGGGCAACTTCGGTTCGGTCGACGGCGACAACGCCGCCGCGATGCGTTACACCGAAGTGCGCATGTCGCGACTCACCCATGAGCTGCTTGCCGACATCGACAAGGACACCGTCGATTTCGGCTTCAACTATGACGAGAGCGAACGCGAACCGCTGGTGCTGCCCTCGCGCGTGCCGAACCTGCTGATCAACGGTTCGGCCGGTATTGCGGTGGGCATGGCCACCAACATTCCGCCGCACAACCTCAACGAGGTGATTGCGGCGACTATTGCGCTGATCGACGAGCCCACGCTCTCGATCGACCAATTGATGCACTACATCCCAGGCCCGGACTTTCCCACCCAGGGCATCATCAACGGTTCGTCCGGCATCATCGAGGCGTACCGCACCGGTCGCGGTCGCATCCTGGTGCGTGCCAGGGCCGAGATCGAGACCGAGTCGAACGGCCGCGAGACGATCCTCGTCCACGAGTTGCCATACCAGGTGAACAAGGCGCGGCTGATCGAGAAGATCGCCGAGCTGGTCAAGGAAAAGAAGCTCGAAGGCATCAGCGAACTGCGCGACGAATCCGACAAGGACGGCATGCGCATCGTCATCGAGATCCGCAAGGATGCGATGGGCGACGTGGTGCTGAACAACCTGTTCCAGCAAACCCAGATGCAGGTGACGTTCGGCATCAACATGGTGGCGTTGCTGGACGGCCAGCCGCGGCTGCTGAACCTCAAGGACATCCTCGAAGCGTTCATCCGCCATCGGCGCGAAGTAGTCACCCGCCGCACCATCTTCGAACTGCGCAAGGCGCGTGCCCGCGCGCACATCCTCGAAGGCCTGACTGTCGCACTGGCCAACATCGACGAGATGATCGAACTGATCAAGACCTCGTCATCGCCCGCAGAGGCGCGCGAGCGCATGGTGGCGCGTCACTGGGAGGCCGGCCTGGTGCGTGCGCTGTTGTCGGCGACCGGCGCCGATGCCTCGCGCCCCGAGGACATGGATCCGCGTGACGGCCTGAAGGCCGACGGCTACCAGTTGTCCGAAGCGCAGGCACTGGAAATCCTGGCGATGCGCCTGCATCGCCTGACCGGGCTGGAGCAGGAAAAGCTTTCCGACGAATACCGGCAGATCCTGGAAACCATCCGTGGCCTGATCGAAATCCTGGAAAACCCCGAGCGCCTGCTCGAGGTGATCCGCGGCGAGCTCGAAGCGGTCAAGACCGAGTTCGGCGATGCACGCCGCACGGAAATCCAGCATTCGCAGGAAGACCTCAACGTCCTCGACCTGATCGCGCCGGAAGACATGGTGGTGACCTTGTCGCACACCGGCTACATCAAGCGGCAGCCGGCCAGCACCTACCGTTCGCAGAAGCGCGGCGGCAAGGGTCGCTCGGCTTCTGCCTTGAAGGACGAGGACGTCGTCGAGCAGTTGTGGGTGGTCAACACGCACGACACCCTGCTCACGTTCACCAGCACCGGCCGCGTCTACTGGCAGAAGGTCTACCAGATCCCGGAATCCGGTCCGGGCGCGCGCGGCAAGCCCATCGTCAACCTGTTGCCGCTGGGTGAAGGCGAAAAAGTGCAGGCGGTGTTGCCGATCCGCGAGTACGGCGAAGATCGTTTCGTGTTCTTTGCCACGAAACAGGGCACGGTCAAGAAGACGCCGTTGAGCGAGTTCGCGTTCCAGTTGCAGCGGGGCAAGCTCGCGATCAAGCTGCACGACGACGACGCGCTGGTCAATGTCGAGCTCACCGACGGCAACAGCGACATCCTGCTGTTCGCCTCCAACGGCAAGGTCAACCGTTTCGACGAAAACACCGTGCGCTCGATGGGCCGCACCGCTGCCGGCGTGCGTGGCATGAAGCTGGCCAAGGATGCCCAGGTGGTGTCGCTGATCGTGGCCGCCGAAGGCGACATCCTCACCGCGACCGAGCGCGGCTACGGCAAGCGCACCCAACTGGTCGAGTTCACCAAGAAGGGTCGTGGCACCCAGGGCGTGATCGGCATCCAGTGCTCCGAGCGCAATGGCGCACTGGTCGCTGCGGTACAGGTCACCGAGGCGCACGAACTGATGCTGATCTCCGACCAGGGCACGCTGGTGCGTACCCGCGTGGCGGAAGTCTCGCAGCTCGGCCGCAATACCCAGGGTGTCACCCTGATCCGCCTGCCCAAGGATGAAACGCTGGTCAGCGTGATGCGGCTGGACGCGGAAGAGGACAACGGCGAGGAAGGTGCCGTTGCCGATGTCCAGACGCCGAGCGAGGGCGGAAGCCCGGATGGCGGGCTGACAGCCACGGAAGATTGAGTCCGTTGTCGTTCCGAGAAAAACCCCGGCTTGCCGGGGTTTTTCGTTTCTCATGGGGCCGCAATCATCTCAATGTCCGATCGACGCCAGCATTGCTTCGGCGCTGGAGACGCGCAACTCGCCGGGTGCCTCGACCTGGACCTGGCGCACCACGCCGTCTTCGGCATACAGCGCAAAGCGGCGCGTGCGCGGGCCCATGCCGAAGGCGCTGCCATCCAGTTCCAGACCGAGCGCTCGGGTGAAGTGGGCGTTGCCGTCAGCCAGCATCAGCAGGCCGGCGGGAACCTGTTGCGAAACCGCCCAGGCCTGCATCACATAGCCGTCGTTCACTGCCAGGCACATCACGTCGATGCCCAGTGCGCGGAACTCGGCGAAATGCGTCGAGTAGCCGGGCAGATGCTTGTTGGAGCAGGTCGGCGTGAACGCGCCGGGCACGCCGAACAGCAGCACTTTGCGTCCGGCGAACAGCGCGCCGGTACGGTCGTCCCGAATGTCGCCGTCGATGAGCTGGATGGGAGTGTCGGGAATGGTGTCGCCGGGCTGGATGCTCATGCGGGTCTCGGGTTGGGGGTAGACCTGAATGCTAAATCGTACGCCGCCACGATGTCGCCTTGAATCGTCGGATGCAGCACCTATTTTTCCGGCATGCGGCGATGGGCCGCTATTCACCTGAGGAGACATGCGATGAATCCGGTTCGTCATGGCATCTGGAACACCAATGGGCTGCCCGAGGAAGTACGGCAGGTATTCGATCGGTTCCTGCAGCCGGAAGACAGCGACGCATCCAACGTCGTCACCAGTCAGTGGGCGCCGCGCGTGGACATTCGCGAGGACGAGCAGCGCTTTGTGATCCTGGCCGACATTCCGGGCGTGGATCCGGCGCAGATCGAGGTGAACATGGAAAAGGGCATCCTCACCATCAAGGGTGAGCGTGAAGGCACCAGCTCCGAGTCGAACGGCAAGTTCACCCGGGTGGAGCGTGCGCGGGGCGCCTTCCATCGCCGTTTCGCACTGCCGGACAGCGCCGATGCCGAGGGCATCACCGCGAACGGCCGGTTCGGCGTGCTGGAGATCGTGATACCGAAGAAGGCACAGGCAACGCCGCGACGCATTACCATCAACACGAGCCACTGAGTCGGGAGTGTGGCGGTACATCCCGCGACGGAGCGATCCGTCGCGGGGTTTTGCGTGAGTCGGGGAGTGGCGAGTGGAATTCAAAGATTATTACGAGATCCTGGGCGTGAAGCCCGATGCGAGTGAGGCCGAGATCAAGGCCGCGTATCGCAAGCTGGCGCGCAAATACCATCCTGACAAGAACAAGGACGCCGGCGCGGAGGAGAAATTCAAGTCGGTCAACGAGGCCAACGAGGTGCTCAAGGACGCCGAGAAGCGGCGCTCCTACGATCAACTGCGCGCAGGTGGCTATCGGCAGGGCGAACAGTTCCGCCCGCCGCCGGGCTGGCAAGGCCAGGGCCAGGGTTTCGGTGATGGCGGCGACGGCGACTTCAGCGATTTCTTCGAGAGCCTGTTCGGGCGTGGTGCCGCCGGCGGGCCTCGCGGCCAGGCACGTCCGCGTCGTGGACGGGATGTGCAGGCCTCGGTGCAGATCGATCTGAAAACGGCATTCGACGGGGGCCGTACCCGCCTGGCGATGCAGGATCCGGCCGGCGGCGAGCGTGTGCTGGAAGTGAAGATTCCCGCTGGGATCCAGCCTGGCCAGGTGATCCGCCTGTCCGGTCAGGGCCAGGCCGGCATGGCAGGTGGGCCGAAGGGCGACCTGCTGCTGGAAATCGGCATCCGCGACGATCCGCGCTTTCGTCTGGACGGCCGCAACGTGGTGCACGTGCTGCCGATCACTCCCTGGGAAGCGGCGCTGGGGGCGACCGTGCCGGTGCCGACCCTTGCCGGGACAGTCGACCTGCGCATTCCCGCCGGTTCGCAGTCGGGGCGCAAGTTGCGGCTGAAGGGGCGCGGCATGCCCGGGGCGCATCCCGGCGACCAGTTGGTGGAACTGTCGATCCGCGCGCCCGTGCCCGGAACCGACGAGCAGCGGGCGGCCTACGAAACTCTGAGTGAGCAGTTCAGGGATTTCGATCCACGCCATTGAGCGGCGAAGCCGGACCGGCAAATGAAAACGGCGCCTTCGGGCGCCGTCGTTCTTTCCAACCGTGCGGGGCGATCAACCGGGCAGAAACTCCTGCAAGGCCTTGACCAGATCCTCTTCCTTGATCGGCTTGGTGACATACGCCTTGGCGCCCTGGCGCATGCCCCAGACCTTGTCGGTTTCCTGATCCTTGGTGGTCACCAGGATGATCGGAATATGGGCCGTGTCGGGATTCTTGCTGATGGTGCGGGTCGCCTGGAAACCGTTGAGGTTCGGCATCACCACGTCCATCAGGATCAGGTCGGGTTTTTCCGCCTTGGCCACTTCCACGCCTGCGGCACCATCTTCGGCGGAAAGGGTTTCATGACCGAGTTTTTCGACGATCCGCTTGATGCCCAGTAATTGAGACGGGGAGTCGTCGACGATCAGGATGCGTGCCATAAGGTAAAAGTCCCCTTCGAGTTTCGTTGATTCTAAGCCGTGGTGACGGCACTTCCAAGCACGGGTTCGTCAAATCGTGTCGCCGATGCGCACCAGCGTACGCCCGAAGGAATCGCCAGCGAGCATACGCCCAAAAATTCCAGGCAGTTCGTCGAGACCGATTTCGGCAGTGACGATACGTTCAAGATGCCGTGGTTTCCAGTCACTGGCCAAGTGCTGCCAGATGCGGTCACGGAGGTCGCGGGCGGTGCCGGCCGAGGCGATGCCGAGCAGGCTCACGCCGCGAATGATGAACGGCATCACCGTGCTGTCGAACGCGACACCACCCGCATTGCCGCAGATCGCGACGTTGCCGTAGGGGTTGACCAGCGGCAGCAGGCCGCTCAGCGTGCTGCCGCCGACGTTGTCCAGTGCGCCGCCGAAGCGGGCCGAATCCATCGGCTTGCCGCTGAAGACGAGTTGATGGCGATCGATGCACTCGCGGGCACCGAGGCCGCGCAGGAAATCGAAGTGGTCGGCCTTGCCGCTGATCGCATGCACCGCGTAGCCGGCGCGGCTGAAAATGTCGATCGCCAGCATGCCGACGCCGCCGCTGGCGCCGGTGATCGCGATGGGTCCAAGCAAAGGTGTCTGCCGGTTGTCCTGCATGCGCAGCACGGCGAGCGCGGCGGTGAAGCCGGCGGTGCCGATGATCATGCTCTCGCGCAGGCTCAGCCCGGCCGGCAGCGGGATCGTCCAGCGCGCGTCGAGGCGGGCGTACTCGCCGTAGCCGCCATCGCGCGTCTCGGACAGGCCGCTGCCGGTGCACAGCACCGCGTCGCCTTCCCTGAACGACGGATCGGTCGAGGCGACCACGTGACCGGCCACGTCGATGCCGCCGTTGAGCGGGTAGGTACGCAGGATCCGGCCCTTGCCGGTGCCGGCCAGCGCGTCCTTGTAGTTGACCGACGAGTACGCCGTCTTGATCAGGATCTCGCCGGGCGACAGCGCATCGGCGTGCATGGTTTCGATGCCGGCACGGTAGCCGGCGTCGTCGTTGTGGATGCGGAAGGAACGGAAAACGGTCATCGTGATCTCCCGTGACGGTCGTTCAGGCGCTGACGCTGCTGGTATCGATCCATTTGGGAATGTAGCTGCCCTCGTACGTTTGCATCCAGTCGAACAGGGCAGCCATGTCGTCGCCGAACCAGATGCTGTCGCGCTGCTCGGGTCTCACGAACTTCTCGTCGACCATGTGCTCCATCATCGTGCGCAGGTCGCGGTAGTAGCCGCGCACGTCGAGGAAGGCGCAGGGATAGCGGTGCAGGCCGAGCTGCGCCCAGGTCAGCATCTCGAACATCTCGTCCATCGTGCCGAATCCGCCGGGTAGGGCGACGAAGGCATCGGACAACTCGTACATGCGCGTCTTGCGCTGATGCATGGTCTCGACCACGACCAGTTCGCTCAGGTCCGGATGCGCCACTTCCAGTTCCACCAGCTGGCGCGGGATCACGCCGATCACCTTGCCGCCACCTGCCAGTACGGCATCGGCGACGGTGCCCATCAGGCCGACCTTGCCGCCACCGTAGACCAGCGCGATGCCACGCTGCGCCATCTCGGTGCCGAAGGCGCGCGCCTGTTCAACATACTCGGGATGCCTGCCGCTGCTGGAGCCGCAGTAGACGCAGATGGCGGTGGGCTGGGGCATTGGACTGTCTTGGTGATTACGCAGAAACATCAGTGGTCGTCATTCCCGCGAAAGCGGGAATCCACTGTGCCCGTACGACAAGGTCAAGATGGATTCCCGCTTTCGCGGGAATGACGGCTGAGTGGCAACGAGCGGGCTGCTGTCGAGCGAAGGCCATGGATCCCTGATCAACGCACATCCATGTGTTGCCCGGGATGAGGTCATCCATTTCCGGGAGTGGATCCCGCGTCATCGGCCATCCATGACCTGCACAGGATGACGTCATCCTGACCTCAGTTGCCCTTGTGGATCGCGCGCTTGTCGACCGACAGAGCCGCCTCGTGCACGGCCTCGGACAGGGTCGGATGGGCATGGACAATGCGCGCCAGATCCTCGGACGAGCCCTTGAACTCCATCGCCACCACGCACTCGGCGATCAGCTCGGAGACGCCCGGGCCAACCATGTGCACGCCGAGGATGCGATCGGTTTCGGCATGCGCCAGCATCTTCACCTGACCGACCGCCTCGTTCATCGCGACAGCGCGGCCGATCGCGGCGAACGGGAAACTGCCGACCTTGTACGGCACGCCTTCGTCCTTGAGCTGCTTCTCGGTCTTGCCGGCCCAGGCGATTTCCGGCTCGGTGTAGATCACCCACGGCACGGTGTCGAGGTTGACGTGACCGGCCTTGCCGGCAATCCACTCGGCCACCGCCACGCCTTCCTCGGAACCTTTGTGCGCGAGCATCGGGCCGCGCACGGCGTCGCCGATCGCCCACACGCCGTCGACGCCGGTGTGGTTGTGCTCATCGACCACGATGCGGCCGCGCTCGTCCAGCTTCACGCCGGTGTCATCGGCCAGCAGGCCGGCGGTGTAGGCGCGGCGGCCGACGGCGACCAGCAGCTTGTCGACGACCAGTTCATGTGCGCCGTCCTTGTCCTCGTAGGTGAGGGCAACCTCTTTCTTCTTGATCTCGGCCTTGGTCAGCTTGGCGCCAAGCTTGATGGTCAGGCCCTGCTTGGCGAACTCGCGGGCGGCCACCTTGGCCACGTCGGCATCGGCGACGGAGAGGAAATCCGGCAGCGCTTCGAGGATGGTGACGTCACTGCCCAGGCGCTTCCACACGCTGCCCAGCTCCAGGCCGATCACGCCGGCACCGATTACGCCCAGGCGCTTGGGCACTTCGGCGAGATCGAGCGCGCCGGCGTTGTCGAGGATCATCTTGTTGTCGAACTTCGCGAACGGCAGCTCGATCGGCACCGAGCCGGAGGCGAGGATCACGTTGGTCGCGCTGATGGTTTCCTTCTTGCCATCGGCAGCGGTGATCTCCACCGAGTTGCCCTTGAGCAACTTGCCGGTACCGAAATACGGCGTGATCTTGTTCGCCTTGAACAACTGCGCCACGCCGCCGGTGAACTGCTTGACGATCTTGTCCTTGCGGCCGATGAAGGTCGGTACGTCGATCTTCGCGTTGTCGGCAGTGATGCCGTGCACGCCGAAGTTGTGCGTGAGGTTGTGGAACTGGCGCGAGGAATCGAGCAGCGCCTTGGACGGGATGCAGCCCACGTTGAGGCAGGTGCCGCCGAGTGCCTGCTTGCCGTCCTTGCCGGCGAAAGAGTCGACGCAGGCGGTCTTCAGGCCCAGCTGTGCGGCGCGGATCGCGGCCACATAGCCGGCCGGGCCGGCGCCGATGACGATGACATCGTATTTGTCGCTCATGTCGTTTCTCGCTTTGTCCCTCTCCCGCCGGGAGAGGGTGGCCGAAGGCCGGGTGAGGGTAGGGGCGGAGCGAGGTGTTGCGGCAGTACCGAACCCTCACCCCCACCCCTCTCCCGGTGGGAGAGGGGCTTCAAGCGTCTAGAGGCCGAGCAACATCCGCTGCGGATTCTCCAGCTGGTTCTTGATGTCGACCAGGAACAGCACCGCGTCCTTGCCGTCGATGATGCGATGGTCGTAGGACAGCGCGATGTACATCATCGGCGCGGCGATGATCTGGCCGTTCTCGACGATGGCGCGTTCCTTGATCGTGTGCATGCCCAGGATGGCACTCTGCGGCGGGTTGACGATCGGGGTGGACAGCAGCGAGCCGAAGGTGCCGCCGTTGGTGATGGTGAAGGTGCCGCCCTGCAGGTCGTCCAGCGACAACTTGTTGGCGCGCGCCTTGGTGGCGTAATCGGCGATGCCCTGCTCGACGTCGGCGAAGCTCATGTCCTGCACGTCGCGCAGCACCGGCGTGACCAGGCCCTTGTCCGTGGACACGGCAATCGAGATGTCCTGGTAGCCGTGATAGATCACGTCGTTGCCGTCGACCGAGGCATTGACGAACGGGTAGCGCTTCAGCGCTTCGGCGGCGGCCTTGACGAAGAAGCTCATGAAGCCGAGCTTGATGCCGTGTTCCTTCTGAAATGCTTCGCCCAGCGTCTTGCGCATCTTCGTCACTTCGCTCAGGTTCACTTCGTTGAACGAGGTGAGCATGGCGATGGAATTCTTCGATTGCATCAGGCGCTCGGCGATGCGCGCGCGCATGCGGGTCATCGGCACGCGCTCTTCCGGACGCGAACCCGGAGTCGGCTTCGCCGCAGGCGCGGCGGCGGGGGCGCTGCCGCCCTTGCCGTAGTTGACCAGGTCTTCCTTGGTCACGCGGCCGTCGCGGCCGGTGCCGGCGACCTTGGACGGGTCGATCTTTTCTTCGGTGGCGACACGCAGGCCGGCCGGGGAGAGATCCTCGGTGGCTTTGGCGGCTGCCTTCGGTGCAGCCGGTGCGGGGGCGGCGGGAGCGGGGGCGGGCGCCGCAGCGGCCGGGGCCGGGGCCGGCGCAGCGGCGACGGCACCTTCCTCGATGACCGCGATGATCTGTTCGCTGTTCACCGTGTCGCCGACTTCGTGGCGGATTTCCTTCAGCACACCATCGACCGGCGAGGGCACTTCCAGCACGACCTTGTCGGTTTCGAGATCGACCAGATTCTCGTCACGCTTCACCGCGTCGCCGGCTTTCTTGTGCCAGGTCGCGATGGTGGCGTCGGAGACCGACTCGGGCAGGACGGGGACTTTGAGTTCGATGGACATGTGAATCCTTGAGTTGGTGCGCTCATCCCTGATCGCGAAGATCAAGAAGCGGCCATCCTGGCCGCACTGTTCGGAAAAGCCGTTTTATTCTGCAGAGTGGTCGGTGCCGACGGCCGCGACGAGCGCCTGTCCGACAAGTGCTGCCTGTTCGGCGTTATGGGTATTGAGGTGGCCGGCTGCCGGCGCAGGCGAGCGCGCACGGCCCGCGTACGACAGGCTGTGCCTGCTGGCGGTGCAAGCCTGCAGGTGGTGGCGGATCTGGAACCAGGCACCCTGGTTCATCGGCTCTTCCTGGCACCAGATCACCTCCTTGGCGGACGGGTACTTGTCCAGCTCGGCGGTGACTTCGGCGCGCGGGAACGGGTAGAGCTGCTCGACACGCACGATGGCGACGTCCTTCAGCTCGCGCTTGCCGGCTTCTTCCAGCAGGTCGTAGTAGACCTTGCCCGAGCACAGCACCACGCGCTTGACCTTCTTCGCGGTCAGTTCGCGGTGTTCGCCGATCAC
This sequence comes from uncultured Gammaproteobacteria bacterium, assembly GCA_963828675.1. GTDB lineage: Bacteria > Pseudomonadota > Gammaproteobacteria > Xanthomonadales > Rhodanobacteraceae > Rhodanobacter. The sequence goes on along the minus strand of CAWHFQ010000002.1, from coordinate 452,975 downwards.
CAGCTGGAAGCTGCCGTTGGCCAGTTCGTCCAGCGACGATACCGCCAGCTTGTGGCGCAGCAGCGATTTCGGCGTCATCACGATCAGCGGCTTGCGCGCGTCGCGCAGCATCTGTCGGCGGATCATGTGGAAATCCTGCGCCGGCGTGGTCGGCACGCAGACCTGCATGTTGTCGAACGCGCACAGCTGCAGGAAGCGCTCGAGGCGGGCGGAGGAATGCTCCGGACCCTGGCCCTCGTAGCCGTGCGGCAACAGCAGCACCAGGCCGCACAGCCGGTTCCACTTCGCTTCGCCGGAGCTGATGAACTGGTCGATCACCACCTGCGCGCCGTTGGCGAAGTCGCCGAACTGGGCCTCCCAGATGTTGAGCGTGTCCGGATCAGTGGTGGAGTGGCCGTACTCGAAGGCCATCACCGCCTCCTCGCTGAGCAGCGAGTCGATCACCTCGACATCGGCACCCGCGCGCACGGTCGCCAGCGGCATGTAGGTATGACCGTCCTTCTGGTCATGCAACACGGCGTGGCGATGGAAGAACGTGCCGCGGCCGGAATCCTGACCGACCAGGCGCATGTCGTTGCCGCCATCGACCAGGGTGGCGTAGGCCAGGTTTTCGGCGAAGCCCCAATCGGCCGGCAGTTCGTCCGCCGCCATCTTGCGGCGGTCGTCATAGATTTTCGCCACGCGCGCCTGCAGGGTGAGGTCGGCGGGCAGGGTCAGCAGTTTGCTGGCCAGTTCCTGCAGCTTCTGTTTCGGCACCGTGGTGTCGCATGGCGTGGACAGCTTGCCGCCAAGGAAACGGGCCCAGTCGACATGACCATCGCGGGTCGGCGACGGGTCGAGCTCGGTCATTGGCGCACCGGCTTCGAGCCGGTCGCGATACGCCTCGAACTGCTTCTGCGCCTCGCCGTCGGCCAGTACGCCGTCCTTCACCAGCCGCTGCTGGTACAGGTCGCGGGTGGTCGGGCGCTTGCGGATGATCTGGTACATCACCGGCTGGGTGGCGGCCGGCTCGTCGGCCTCGTTGTGGCCGTGGCGGCGGTAGCAGACCAGGTCGATCACCACGTCGCGGCGGAACTGCTTGCGGAAGGCATAGGCCAGCCGGGTGACCTCGATCACCGCTTCCGGATCATCGCCGTTCACGTGCAGCACCGGCGCGTTGACCATCTTGGCCAGGTCGGTGCAGTACATGGTGGAGCGCGCGTCCTGCGGGTTGGAGGTGGTGAAGCCGACCTGGTTGTTGATCACGATGTGCAGGCTGCCGCCGATCCTGAAACCGCGCGCCTGCGACATGTTCAGCAGTTCCATGTTGACGCCCTGTCCCGCGAAGGCGGCGTCGCCGTGGATCAGCACGGCCATGGATTGCGTATGCGCGGTGTCGCGGCGACGGGTCTGGCGCGCATGCACCGAGCCGGTCACCACCGGGTTGACGATCTCCAGGTGCGACGGGTTGAACGCCAGCGCCACGTGCACGCCGCCGTTGGGCGTCTTGACGTCGGCGGAGAAGCCCAAGTGGTACTTCACGTCGCCGGAGTGGGCCGGATCGTCGGGATGCTCGAACTTGCCCTCGAACTCGTCGAACAGGGTCTTCGGCGGCTTGCCGAGGATGTTGACCAGCACGTTGAGGCGGCCACGATGGGCCATGCCGATCACCAGCTCCTTGATGCCGTTGTCGCCGGCTTCGCGCACGACGTCGTCGAGCATCGGGATCAGGCTGTCGCCGCCTTCCAGCGAGAAGCGCTTCTGGCCGACATATTTGGTATGCAGGTAGCGCTCCAGACCTTCGGCGGCGGTGAGGCCGTCCAGCACGCGCTGCTTGCCTGCCTTGTCCAGGCCGCTCTGGCCAGCGCGCTGTTCGAGTCGGCTGTAGATCCAGTTGCGCTGTTCATGGTTGCTGATGTGCATGAACTCGGCGCCGATCGTGCTGGCGTAGGTCTTCTTGAGCCGTACCAGCAGTTCGCGCAACTTCAGGCGCTGGCCGCCGCCGGCGTAGTTGCCGGTGTCGAATTCGGTATCCAGATCGGCGTCGGAAAGGCCGTGGAAGGCCAGACCCAGGTCCGGCGCCGGCATCTTCTCGGTCAGCCCGAGCGGGTCGAGATCGGCAGCGAGGTGGCCGCGCGAGCGGTAGGCGGTGAGCAGGCGCAGCACGCCGGCCTGCTTGCGAGCGTGCTCGTCGCTCATCGGCACGGCGGCGACGCCGTTGTGGCGCTGCTTCTGCGCTGCCTCGATACGCGCAACCGCCGCGACGTGGGAAACATCCCCCGATTCGCGGCCCTTGAAGGTCTCGAAATAGCTGGCCCATTCGGTGGGCACCGACGAAGTATCGGCCAACCAGGCGTCGTAGAGTGATTCGACGTAGTCGGCATTGCCGCCTGCGAGTTGGGAAGAGTCGAAGAACTCGCGGATCAGGTTTGTAGTCACGTCACCACCGGCAGGGAAGGGATGCTTTGCAACCATTCGTGTGACCTTTAGGTCGCGGTTTTCCGTCGGTTTTCAAGCCCGACAGACCGCTGGCACGGATGGCTGGGGAGAATCCCCACAATTATAGCCTTGCGCTGCTGCAACGCGGCAACCCGAATGTGGCGCGGGACGATCTGCCGCCGGGCCCGGATCGGGATCGCTATCGCATTTGTCAGCGGTTTCACGCGTTTCGCGGGATCACCTCGACGCCCCATGTCGGCCAGCCGGCGTTCAGTCGATCGCGCCGTAGTCGTCCGGGCCATCCGCGGATCGCTATAGATCCAGGATCTGCAGCGCGCTGGCGCGTTCGGCGCGCTCCCACACTTCGTCGAAATGCTGCTGCAGCGGTGCCTGGCTGGCGCGATCGTGGCGCGCGGCGCGACCTTGCGCACGGCCGGCGTCCGGCAGGAAGAGGTAGCCGCCGACGTCATTGAGCAGATAGGACGACGCGTAATTCAGGTCCGCCTCCTCCACCGGCATGCGGATCTGGATCGCGCTGGACAACCGCTGCGCCAGCGCGATCAGTCGGTGGTCGTTGCGCAGCGCGCCTGCCGGGTCGTGCAGCAGGATCCGGATGTGCGCGCCACGGCCGGAGATCGCGATGCGTCGCAACTCGGCCAGTTCTTCCGCGCTGGCGTAAACGTCATTGCCCAATAGCGGCAAGTAGATCGCCAGGCGATGACGGGCCTCGCCCAGCAGCTGCAGCCGAGCCTCGGCCACGTCGCCCGGAGTGCCGGCAGGCAGCGTGCCGGTGTCGCGCAACGGTTGCGCGACGGTGCCGTCAGTCGCAAGCGCAAGCTGCATGGCGCGATGGGCCAGGCCGGCATCCTCGAACTCGGCCCCATGAGCCACGAAGCCCTCGCGTTCGTAGAAGCCGATGGCGCCGACCTGGGCATCCAGCGCCACCTCCGGCCAGCCCAGCGCGCGGGCACGCACGATCAACTCGCGAAGCATGGCCACGCCGACACCGCGGCCGCGCCAATCCTGCAATACCGCCATGCGGCCGATCTTGTGCGCGGGCGTGAGTCGGCCGCAGCCGATCGGCCGGCCGGCTTCGTCGCGCGCCAGCACGTGCCAGCACTCGCCGTCCAGCCCGTCGCGCTCGCGCTGCTCGGGTACGTGCTGTTCCTGCACGAACACGGTGTGGCGCAGATCGAGCAGCGCGGTGCGCTGGTCTTCGCGTGACCAGTCGGCGGCCTCGACGTGGAAGTTCTGCAGTTTCATCGACGGCGGCGGGACTTGCTCGGCAGCAAGTGGCCGTCATTGACCAGGGCCAGCAGCAACGCGCGTTCGACGGCATTCGGCTTGCCACGCACGACGAGTTCTCGCTGCTCGCACAATTGCTGCGCCAGCGGGGGCGTGGCCGGGTAGGCATGGCCGCTGACATACAGCGTGCAACCGGATCTGCCGCGACTCCAGGCCAGCCGCGACCAGGGATGCCGCAGCAACTGCGCGCCGGCGTCGAGTTGCCTGGCCAGGGCGGCATCGCCCAGCGGCTTTTCCAGCGGCGCGGGAATCTGCGCATTGCGGTAGCGCGTGATGAAGCGGCCGAACCAGTCGTACAGCATGTCGTCGCGCAGGGCGGCGGCAAACGGCAGGGCATCCTTCAGCCGCTCGATCGCGGCCCGGTCGATTTCGCCGGTGGCCCTGGCCGGCTTCAGGTCGGGGTCGGCGTAGCGCAAGTTCTTCCGGCAGATGCTCGGCGATGTGATCGGCCAGGTCGCCGGTGAGTTCCGCCTGCGACGGCGCGCGCATGCCGATCGAGAACGTCATGCACGGGCCGCCGAAGGCAACGCCGTCGTGCGGCACCCCCGGCGGCAGGTACAGCATGTCGCCCGGCTCCAGCAGCCATTCGTGGGTGGGCTCGAAATGCGCAAGCTGCTTGAGTTCGACGTCGTGGCGAAACGCCTTCGGCGCCATCGGGTCGTCGCTGATCGCCCAGTGCCGCTGGCCCAGGCCCTGCAGCAGGAATACGTCGTACTGGTCGACATGGGCGCCGACGCCACCGCCGGGTTCGGCGTAGGACACCATCACGTCGTCCACGCGCCAGCTCGGCAGGAAGCTGAAATGCTGGAGCAGGCCGGCAACGTCCGCATCCCACTTGTCCACATCTTGCACCAGCAAGGTCCAGTTGCTGTCCGGGGTCTTGGCGAAATCGGCTTCGCCGAGCGGGCCGGGGTTGACGTGCCAGCGGTCGCGCTTTTCGTCGTGCACGATCAAGCGGGCCAGCGCGGCCGGTTCGCACGCCAGGCCGGCGAGATCGTCCGGCTGCAGCGGCGGCTGGAAGTGCGGGAAGGCTTGGCGAATCAGCAGCGGACGCTTCTGCCAGTAGTCGCGCAGGAAACGGGCGGGTGACATGCCCAGCGGCCGACTGGCGGAACCGCGGACTTCGATCGGAAAAACGGTGGGTTTGGTCATCCGCCCATTGTAACGGCGGGCGGGTCTGGCCGTATCAGCGCAATGCCGGCGCCACGCTACGCGGTCCCAGGCCAAGGACGGCCGTTGCAGCCAGCAAGGTCGCGGCGCGCGTCGGCATATGTCGCCCCGCTGGCCCGCCGCGTGCCGCGCAGCAGCAGGTACAAACCCATGCCGATCAGGTGGGGCGTCAACGTCAGCCGCATCCACGACGCGGGGACATGGGTGAGCACATGGGGCCGATCAACACGCCGCGCACCCACGGCAGCGAAGGTGCGGAACCCGGAGGGTAGCGGCCTTCGGGTGGGGCATTCGCCCGCCTGGCAGGTCGGCGAAGTATTGGCGGCAGCCCGGGCGGCGGCAAATAAGGCCTCGTCATATGGACATGGCGAGGCATCCTTTCACATGTTGACGTCAGTTGATTACTTTGGATGGCAAGACGTATAGGCGTCCATACGGAGTTGCCGTGAATTCTGTCGCCGCCAGAAACCTTTCCGACGCCGCACCGGCCGCGGACAAGCTCGCCCAGCTGGTGCAGGGCGTGGCCGGGCTGACTGCGGCGCAGCTGTACTGGGTGGCCGCCTGGAGTGCCGCGCAGGCAGAGCAGCTGCAACGCAACGGCGCGTCGGCGTCGGCGGTACCGGTCGGTGAGCGGCTGACCATCCTCTATGGCAGCCAGACCGGCAATGCCCGGCGCATCGCCACGGAGCTGGCCAGTCGCAGCGAGGCGCTCGGGCTTCCGGCGCGCCTGCTGCGCGCCGATGTCTACCCGCAGCGCGAGCTGGCGCAGGAACGCCACCTGCTGGTGGTGATCAGCACCCAGGGCGACGGCGAGCCGCCTGACGACGCACGGGGCCTGGTCGAATTCATCAGCGGCAAGCGCGCACCGAGATTGCCGGCGCTGCAGTTCGCGGTGCTGGGGCTGGGCGATTCGAGCTATCCGCAGTTCTGCACGATCGGTCGCCAGCTCGATGCGCGGCTGGCCGAGCTGGGCGCAACCCGCTTCAGCCCGTTCGGCGAAGCGGACCTCGAGCTGGAGCGGGTCGCCGAGCCATGGGCGGCGCAAGCACTGGAGAGCGCGCGCGAGCTGCTGGGGCAGGTCGCGCCACCTGTGCGGGTGACACCGCTGCACGCGGTCCCGGACACCAGCGCCTGGTCGCGCGAGCGGCCGTTCAGCGCCGAAGTACTGGCCAATCAGCGCATCGTGGCATGCGACAGCGGACGCGACGTGCGCCATCTGGAATTGTCCCTGCAAGATTCCGGGCTGCACTACCAGCCGGGCGATGCGCTGGGCGTATGGCCGCGCAACCCGCCGGCGCTGGTCGAGCAATGGCTGCAGGTCCTGCAGCTCGACGGCGCACGCGAGACGAGCTGGCAAGGTCGCAGCTTGCCGTTGCGGCAATGGCTGGAGCGCGAAAGAGAGATCACCCGCCTGCATCGCGGCTTCATCGCTGCGCTGGCGACCGCCGCTGACGATGCCGGTTTGGCCGATCTGCTCAGTCCGGAACAGTCGGCGCGGTTGGCGGCGACCCTGACTGACGACCAGCCGATCGACCTGCTGCGCCGCCACCCCGCGGCGTGGCGACCCGAGGCGCTGTTGGCTGCGCTGCGGCCGCTCACGCCGCGGCTGTATTCGATCGCATCCAGCGCGAAGACGGTCGGTGAGGAAGTCCATCTGACCGTCGCCGTGGTGGACTACCAGGCCGACGGCCATGCGCACTGGGGAGCGGCGTCCAGCCTGCTCGCCGCGAGCGGCGAGGAGGCCCGGCTGGATATCTTCATCGAGCCGAACGAGCGCTTCCGCCTGCCCGATGACGATTCGCGCGACGTCATCATGATCGGCCCGGGCACCGGCGTGGCACCGTTCCGGGCCTTCGTGCAGGAGCGTCGCGAGCGCGGCGGCAGCGGTCGCAACTGGCTGTTCTTCGGCAATCGCCATTTCGCCAGCGACTTCCTCTACCAGCTGGAGTGGCAGCAGGCGTTGAAGGACGGATCGCTGCACCGGATCGACCTGGCGTTCTCCAGGGATGTTGCTTTTTCTGAAAGTCCGCACAGGGATGTGCGGGGTGTTGCGAGGGACTCGCATAAAGTCTACGTGCAGGACCGTTTGCGCGAGCGCGGCGCCGAGCTGCAGGCGTGGCTCGAGGATGGCGCGCACCTGTATGTGTGCGGCGATTCGAAACACATGGCGCGCGATGTCCATGCCGCGCTGGCCGACGTGGCGGTCGGCCACGGCGGCCACTCTCCCGAATCAGCGCAGGCCTGGCTGGGCGACCTGCTGCAACAGGGTCGCTACGCCCGCGATGTCTACTGAATGGCTGACTGACGTGACCGGCAAACTCTCCCATTTCGAACACATCAAGGCGGCCAGCCGTTTCCTGCGCGGCGGCATCGCCGAAGGCCTGGCCGACCCCGTCACCGGCGCGATCGGCGACGACGACACCAAGCTGCTCAAATTCCATGGCAGTTATCAGCAGGATGACCGCGACCTGCGCGAGGAGCGCCGCAAACAGAAGCTGGAGCCGGCCTACGCCTTCATGCTGCGCGCGCGCCTGCCCGGCGGCGTGGTGACACCGGCGCAGTGGCTGGTGTTCGACCGCATCGCCCGCGAGCATGCCAGCGGAACGCTGCGCATCACCACGCGGCAGACCTTCCAGTGGCACGGCATCATCAAGCGCAAGCTCAAGCCGACCATCGCGGCGATCCACGAGGCGCTGGCCAGCACCATCGCCGCCTGCGGCGACGTGGTGCGCAACGTGGTGAGTACGGCGAACCCGGTCGAGTCGACGGCACATGCCGAGGCTTATGCCTGGGCCACGCGGCTGTCCAGCGAACTGGCGCCGAAAACACGCGCGTATCACGAGATCTGGCTGGACGGCCAATCGCTGCTCGACGAGCCGGAGGCCGAGCCGTTGTATGGCGCCACCTATCTGCCGCGCAAGTTCAAGATCGGCCTGGCCATTCCGCCGCTCAACGACATCGACGTGTTTGCGCAGGACCTGGGGCTGATCGCGATCGTCGAGCAGGGCGTCTTGCGCGGCTTCAATATCGCCGTCGGCGGCGGCATGGGCGCCACGCATGGCGATGCCAGCACCTATCCACGGCTGGCCAGCGTGATCGGCTTCGTCACGCCGGCGCAGTTGTTCGAGGTGGCCGAAGCCACGATCGGCGTGCAGCGCGACTGGGGCGACCGCGGCGAACGCAAGCATGCGCGGCTGAAGTACACGCTGGATCGGCATGGCCTCGACGCGTTCACGCGCGAACTGGAAACGCGCCTCGGCCATGCGCTGGCCGCACCGCGCGACTACCGCTTCACGCACAACGGCGATCGCTACGGCTGGGTCGAGGGTAGCGATGGCCGCTGGCACCTCACCTTGCATATCGAATCCGGGCGACTGGCCGATACCGGCGAGCGGCGCTGGCTCACCGGCCTTCGCGAGCTGGCGAAGGTGCATGGCGGCGACTTCCGCCTGACCTGCAACCAGAACGTGATCGTGGCCAACGTCGCCCCAAGCGAGCGCGAACGCATCGACGCCATCGTGCATGCGCATGGCCTGGACGATTATCGCGGGCAAAGCGGCATTCGCCGGCATGCGATCGCCTGCGTGGCCTTGCCCACCTGCGGTCTGGCGATGGCCGAAAGCGAGCGCTACCTGCCGTCCCTGCTGCCGAAACTGGAAACACTGCTCGCACGCCATGGCCTGGCCGACGCGCCGATCCTGCTGCGCCTGTCCGGTTGCCCGAATGGCTGCTCGCGGCCGTACCTCGGCGAGATCGCGCTGGTCGGGCGCGGGCCGGGTCGCTATGACCTGCGGCTGGGCGCGGACTTCAGCGGTCAGCGCCTGAACCGGCTCCATCGCGAGAACGTCGACGAGACGACGATTCTCGACACCCTCGATCCGCTGTTCGCGCGCTATGCCGCCGAACGGGGCGATGCCGAGGGCTTCGGCGACTTCCTGCTGCGCATCGGCATTCTCGCGCCGGCTCCGTCGCGGATTCCGCTGCAGGTGGTGGCATGAGTTCGCTGTCCGAACAGGCATTGCATGAGCCGGCGGCCCTCGTCGAGCTGAACGCCAGGCTGGCGCGGCTCACCGCGGAACAGCGCGTGGCGTGGGCGCTGGAACACATTCCCGGCGAGCACGTGCTGTCATCCAGCTTCGGCGCGCAGGCGGCGGTCTCGTTGCACCTGCTGACCCGTCAGCGACCGCAGTTGCCGGTGGTGCTGATCGATACCGGTTACCTGTTCCCGGAAACCTACCGTTTTGCCGAGGAGCTCGCCGAGCGACTCGGGCTGAACCTCAAGGTCTATCGTGCGCCGCTCAGCCCCGCATGGATGGAGGCGCGCCATGGACGGCTCTGGGAGCAGGGCGTGGCGGGTCTCGATCATTACAATCGCCTGCGCAAGGTCGAACCGATGCAACGCGCGCTGACCGAACTGCAGGCGTCCGGCTGGTTCGCCGGCCTGCGTCGCGGGCAGTCGCGCAGCCGCATGGCGATCGACTTTGCCGAACGTCGCGACGGCCGCTGGAAGTTCCACCCGCTGGCCGACTGGAGCGATCAGGACGTCGGCCAGTACCTCGCGCGCCACGAGCTGCCGTATCACCCGCTGTGGCAACAAGGCTATGTATCGATCGGCGACACCCACACCAGCCGCCGCTGGGAGCCGGGCATGGATGCCGAGGACACGCGCTTCTTCGGAATCAAGCGCGAATGCGGACTGCACGGCATCGCGTAGGCGATTCGCTCACACCACCGCCCGAGAACTCCCCCTGGCGTCATTCCGGTGCAGGCCGGAGGAGCCTTTCAACGGCGAAGCCGGTCATCGCACTCTGATGATGCGACGGCCTGTCCTGTGAAGGTGGAATTGAGTCGACCAGCAGATGGCAAGTCACGCCGCGTCGGCCAGCGAAACGATCGGCCGTTCCCGCCAATGCGGCACCATCGGCCACTCGGTTGCCGCGACATCGCCGGCGAGCGCGCGCATCACGTCGCGACGATCCAGGTGCGGCGCGAATCGGCGAATGAACTCCAGCACGTATTCGCGCACCACGCCTTCCCGGCGCAGCACGATCCAGGTCGTGCACTGCGGGAACAGGTGATCGGCCGGCAACGTGTCCAGGTCGGTGTCGCTGTCCAGCATGGCCATCTCGGCCAGCACGCCGATACCCAGGCCGGTGCGTACATAGGTCTTGATCAGGTCGGCATCGCCGGCCGTCATCGCGATCTGCGGATGCAGGCCGAGCGCCTCGAACGCGCGGCGCAGCGACGAGTCGTCCTTCAGCGAGGAGTCGTAGCTGATCAGCGGCAAGGTGGCCAGCTCGCCGAGTGATGGCGGTTGCCCGCTGCTGCCCAGCGGATGCCCCTGCGGCGTCACGATCACCCGATGCCAGCGATAGGCCGGCAGTGCGATGCCCACGCCCGGCGGCGCGCCCGCCGTGCTGATCACCGCCAGGTCGACGCGGCCGGCTTCCAGCTGGGCCAGCACCTCGCTGTCGCCCCCCGGCTGCAGGTGCACGCTGACCCGCGGGTAGCTCTGGCTGAGCGCGCCGATCGCGGCGGGCAGGGCGAAACGGGCCTGGGTGTGGGTGGTGGCGATGCGCAATTCGCCATGCGCTTCGTTGCGCAGGTTCGCGGCGATCGCGCGGATGTTGGCCGCCTCGGCCAGGATCGCGCGGGCACGTTCCAGTACCTGCCGGCCGGCGTCGGTCACCGCGTGCAGGCTCTTGCCCTTGCGCACGAACAGCTGGAAGCCCAGCTCGTCCTCAAGCTGCCGCAGTTGCTTGCTCAGGCCGGGCTGGGTGGCGTGGACACGCTCGGCGGCCAGCGTGATGTTGAGGCGGGAATCGGCGATGGCAACAAGGTAGCGCAGTTGGACAAGCGTCATGGCGATGGTCTCGTGGGCGTTCGGGATCGGGGGATCGGGGCGCGGACGGAACACGGATACATCGCGGGGAACGAGCCGGCATCGCGCATGATGCAGGAGCCGAAGCGGCCTCGCTGGCGATCATGGCAGGTTGGTGGCGAACGAAAGATACATTCATGACTGGACGTCTATACGGCTATTTCGACGAATGGTCAAGCGCGACATGTCGGAGCGGGACACATAACGCGGCGGCATATGCATCGCTGCGCAAATCATTTGTCCCGACGACGGCGGCTGCCTAACGTGGCTTGCGACTCCTGTTTGCGATGGCCAGACCGAATGAAGCTCTATCCGCTATTTGCCGACCTGTCCCGTCGCGCCGTGCTGGTGGTGGGCGGCGGCGTGGTGGCCGAGCGCAAGGTCGCGGCCCTGCTCGGCGCACAGGCCCAGGTCACGGTGAACGCGCCCACGCTTACCCCGCGATTGCAGCGCTGGGTGGCGGCAGGGCGCATCGCCCAGCGCCGCGACGCCTTCCAGGAGGCCTGGCTGGAGCGCGTGTGGCTGGTGGTCGCGGCGACCTCCGATAGCGAGTTGAACCGGCTGATCGCCACGTTCGCCGAGCTGCGGCGAATCTTCGTCAACGTGGTCGATGACGCGACACTGTCGACCTTCCACGTGCCTGCCGTGGTGAACCGGGCGCCGCTGACGATCGCGATCTCCAGCGGCGGCGAGGCGCCGATGCTGGCAAGGCTGCTGCGCGAACGGCTGGAAACCCTGCTCGATCCTTCGCTGGGCGCGTTGGCCGCACTGGCGGCACGCCTGCGCCGACGCATACAGCTGCGCCATCCGGCGCCGGCTGCTCGGCGGCGCTTCTACGAAAACCTGTTTGCGGGGCCGGTAGCGACCTTGTTGCGCCAGGGCCGGCCGGCAGAGGCACGGCAGGCCGCGGTGCAGGCATTGGCAGACGCGCCGGCGGCGGCGACGGGATCGGTCGTGCTGGTCGGTGCCGGCCCCGGCGATCCGGGCTTGCTGACCTTGCGCGCGCTGCGCGCGCTCAACGAGGCCGACGTGATCCTGCACGACCGGCTGGTCAGCGCCGAGGTGCTGGAACTGGCCCGGCGCGATGCCGAGCGGATCGAGGTCGGCAAGCAGTCCGGCCACCATCACGTCACCCAGGACGGCATCCATGCGCTGTTGCTGCAGCATGCGCGGGCAGGGCGGCGGGTGGTGCGGCTGAAGGGTGGCGATCCGTTCCTGTTCGGGCGCGGCGGCGAGGAGCTGGAGTTCCTGCGCGATCACCGCATTCCCTACGAGGTGGTTCCCGGCATCACGGCCGCGGTGGCGTGCGCCGCCTACGCCGGCGTGCCGTTGACCCATCGCGATCACGCGCAATCGGTGCGCTTCGTCACCGCGCATTGCCAAGTCCTCGCGCGATCGCCCGGACTGGGCGGCGCTGGCGCAGGAACGCCAGACCCTGGCGATCTACATGGGTGTGGCCGAACTGGCCGTGTTGCAGGCGCAGCTGATCGCCCATGGCCGCTCGCCGTCGACGCCGTTCGCGCTGGTCGAGAACGGTTCGCGCGCGCAGCAACGGGTGGTCACCGGCAATCTGGGCAATCTGCCCGACCGTGCGGCGATCCATGCCGTGCGTTCGCCGGCCTTGCTGATCCTGGGTGAAGTGGCGGCATTGGCGCCGTCGCTGGCGTGGTTCGGCCGGCCGCCTCTGAGCGCTCCGGTGCATTCTTTGCCTGCACCGGAGCGGGCCGTGCCGCTGGCGATCGACGTGATGACCGCCGTGCACCGCGCCTGACGAATAATTTCACTTTTGCAGGCGCATGCTGCCTGCCGCCCGTTCCATCACTCCCGCCTGCCGGAAACCCGCCCATGATCCACGACAGCATCCTCGACACCATCGGCAACACGCCGATCGTCCGTCTCCACCAATTGGCGCCGAAACACGTCGATCTCTACGTGAAGGTGGAGGCGTTCAACCCGGCCGGCTCGGTGAAGGACCGCCTCGCCCTGGCGATCATCCTCGACGCCGAACAGCGTGGCACGCTGAAGCCCGGCCAGACCGTGATCGAAGCCACCTCGGGCAATACCGGCGTGGCGCTGGCCGCCATCTGCGCGGCCCGCGGCTATCCGTTCGTGGCGGTGATGTCGGACACGTTCTCGCTCGAACGGCGCAAGCTGATCCGTGCCTACGGCGGCAAGGTCGTGCTGACGCCTGGTGCGGCACGCGGCACCGGCATGGTGGAGAAGGCCGTGGAGCTGGCGCAGAAGCATGGCTGGTTCTTCACCAACCAGTTCGAAAACCCCGCCAACCCCGCGTATCACCGACAGACCACCGCGCCGGAAATCCTGCGCGATTTCGCCGGCCGTCGGCTGGACTATTTCGTCAGCGGCTGGGGCACCGGCGGCACACTGACCGGTGTCGGCGAGGTGCTGAAAGTGGCTCGCCCGGAAGTGCGGATCATCGCCACGGAACCGGCGGGCGCCGCGCTGCTCTCCGGCAAGGAATGGCAGCCGCACAAGATCCAGGGCTGGACCCCCGACTTCGTGCCCGCCGTGCTGAACCCGAAGGTGGTCGACCGCATCGTGCTGATCGATGACGTGCTGGCCCGCGACACCTCGCGCGCACTGGCGCAACGCGAAGGCATCTTCGCCGGCATTTCTTCCGGCGCCACCCTGGCTGCCGCGCTCGACGTGGCGAAGGACGCGCCCGAAGGGTCGGTACTGCTGGCGATGTTGCCCGATACCGGCGAACGCTATTTGTCGACCTTCCTGTTCGAAGGTGTCAACGAAGGCTCGGACGAAGTCTGAGCGGTGTCACGGGCTGGTCGCCGGAGTTTTTCGGCGGCCGGCCTCGGCAGGTTTCGTGCGCGTGCGTGCGGTTGCGGACGCACGTTTCGACACGCCTGTCTCCCATTCCTCGATCAGCTTCCGGCCCACGCTGGCCAGCGCCTGGATCGCCGGCAGCAGTTCGCGGCCGAGCGGCGTAAGCGCGTACTCTGCCGATGGCGGCGAGGTAACCAGCACACGCCGCGTCACCAGCCCGCGCGATTCCAGTTCACGCAGGCGTGCGCTCAACACACGCGCCGAGATGCGCGGGATGTCGTGACGCAGTTCGCCGAAGCGGCGCGGCTCGGCGCTCAGGTACCAGATCACGTTCGGCGCCCATGCGCCGCGCAGCAACGCCAGGCTTTCGCTGAGCGGGCAGGCCGGCGGCGCGGCGACTTTGCTTTTGCGTACGGGCAGGCCCATCGGCGTTCCTTCGGGAGAGTGCGGTAACCCCGCGGATACCGCATTTTGACGCTAACCGCTGGTTAGGTGGTATCCATGGGTAACCATGGTGGCTAGCATGCCGGCAACGTCGCGGTGCGTGTGGCCGTGGCGATGGTTCTTCCCCACCCATCACGGAGAAAACGCATGAAGCTCTATTACTCGTCAGGCGCCTGTTCGCTGTCCCCCCACATCGTGGCGCTGGAGGCCGGTATCGCGCTGTCGCTGGAAAAGGTGGACGGCAAGGCCAAGCGCACCGAGGGCGGTGCGGATTTCTGGCAGGTCAACCCGAAGGGCTACGTGCCGGCGCTGGCGCTGGACAACGGCGAACTGCTCACCGAAGGCCCGGTGATCGTGCAATACCTGGCCGACCTCAAGCCCGAGAGCGGCCTGGCGCCTGCCAACGGCACGCTGGCGCGCTACCGACTGCAGGAAATGCTCGGCTACATCAATTCCGAGATCCACAAGACCTACAGCCCGTTGTTCAAGCAGGAAACGCCGGACGCGACGCGCGCCGAGCGCAAGCAATACCTGCTCCGACGCTACCAGCTCGTCGAGGACGTGCTGGCCAAACAGCCGTGGCTGCTGGGCGACCATTTCACCGTCGCGGACGCCTACCTGTTCACCGTCACCAACTGGGCAGCCCACGTCGAACTGGATCTGTCCGGATTCACCGCGCTGATGGCATTCCAGCAGCGCGTGTCGCAGCGCCCGGCAGTGCAGGCGGCGCTGGAAGCGGAGGGATTGCGCAAGAAGACCGCCTGAAGGCAGCCCGGCTTGACCGATGGCCGGCCCCGCCAGTGGCCGGCCATTTGCGCTTTGGCTACCTGCGCATCCGCTGATTCAAGTTGCCCGCAGCAGCCTGCAAGGGTTCAAAACCCTGGCAAGAGACAGTTTGTCGAGGTCCCGCCTGGATGGCTTTGCCATCGAACGCATGGACCGGAATTGCCGAGAGGTCGAGCCTAGGACACCGGATTGCAGCCATGGGGTTGCGCCAGGGGCACGGCAACCACTTCATCCGTTCCACGCAGTGCGAAGCGGTGGATAACGGTTCAGGCCGAGCCGGAGAGAACCTGGCTAACATTCTGGACGTCCAAACGTGCTTCGGCTGATCCCCGAACACTGACGACACCGATGAACGAACGAGGTCTCCGGGCGCGGTTTATGCCCGGGTACGCATCAGCCGCAGCGATGCAACAAGACCGTTTACGGAAATGCAGTCTGGCAACGTTCAACACCACGCCGCACTGACACGCGACACAGCAAGGAGGACAAAACTGTGACCAGCGAAAGCCTGAAAGCTCAAGGCAAGAGCATCAAACGGGCGGTATTGACGGGAAGTCTCTTACGGAGAAGTTAGAAGCCGCTAGTAGAGCGACTGCACGTAATCGTTTATAGGCTTAGCAAGGAGATCTTGCGGATGGTCGCCACCGAACGTGGCCCATTTACTTTTGCCGCTGATGATTTGACTAGCGACAGGATTGCCATCGCGGCCGTATACCGTGATCTTTACTTCAATCTTGTCTTTTTTCCCAGACCACTCCGTGGCACGGTCTTCCCAGTGCAAAATCTGCGGTACGACGTAGTATTCAAAGGCCGTCGGATCAGAGGTGAGGCAACTGAGTTCACTACAGCCACCGGCGGCCAGCTGTACATTGTCGCTGAAGCGAGCGAAGGCGGAGCGAACAGCTCCGGCCGTTTCAGAACCTGAAGCAGGGTAGCTTTCGTCACCGTATGACCCGTTGTGCGGTACTGCAACAAGTACTGATCCAGTGCTTGCCAGCTTTGACTGGGAGGCCGTAATTGTTTGCCGAGTGTACGTGGATGCACAGCCGGCGAGGACGAGCGATAAAGCCCCGCCAAGAGCTACTTTCATGCGCGACATAACTTTCCCCTGTGGATTCTAAAGCTTATTAGAACCCAGATCGGGCCATATCCGATGGATGTTCAGCTTCCCACTGCCATCCGTCAAGCACCCAAATCCCATGAAGGGACAGTGACTTGCTGGACGGTCGATGTATTCGGATGGCGAGAATGGCCATTGCATATTGCTCGGATCGAAGGGGTCACGTCTTGTGGCACCGAATGTGGGCAATAAGCCGTATGGTCGGCGTAGGGGTGCAGCTTCGCTGCTGGGGCGGCGGTGTGTTGGCCGGTTTGGGGGTACGCTCAAATGTCTTTCGCCAGTGCTTCGGCCAGGCCGGTGTAGCTGCCGGGAGTCAGGTCGAGCAGGCGTTGCCTGGCGTCGGCCGGCAGGTCGAGGGTGGCGATGAATTCGCGCATCGAATCCCTGGTGATGCCGTGGCCGCGGGTCAGTGCCTTTAATTGCTCGTACGGTTGCGGCAGGCCGTAGCGGCGCATCACGGTTTGCACGGCTTCGGCCAGCACTTCCCAACTGGCGTCGAGGTCGGCGGCGATGCGGTCGGCGTTGACGTTGAGTTTGCCGAGGCCTTTCTTCAGTGACTCCAGTGCAACCAGGGTGTGGCCGAAGGCGGTGCCCAGCGCACGCAGCACGGTGGAGTCGGTGAGGTCGCGCTGCCAGCGGCTGATCGGCAGTTTTTCGGCGAAGTGGCCGAGCAGGGCGTTGGCGAGGCCGAAGTTGCCTTCGGCGTTTTCGAAGTCGATCGGGTTGACCTTGTGCGGCATGGTGGACGAGCCGACTTCGCCGGCTTTCAGCGTCTGCTTGAAGTAGCCCAGCGAGATGTAGCCCCAGATGTCGCGGGCCAGGTCGATCAGGATGGTGTTGGCGCGGCGCACGGCATCGCAGTATTCGGCGACGTTGTCGTGCGGCTCGATCTGGGTGGTGTAGGCGTTGTAGTCCAGGCCGAGGCTTTCCACGAAGCGCTGCGAGAAGCCCTGCCAGTCCAGCTCGGGGTAGGTGATGACGTGTGCGTTGTAGTTGCCTACCGCGCCGTTGATCTTGCCGGAGATTTCCACCGCCACCAGCTGCTTGCGCTGGCGCTCGATGCGCGCGACCACGTTGGCGATTTCCTTGCCCAGCGTGCTGGGCGAAGCGGTCTGGCCGTGGGTGCGCGAGAGCAGCGGCAGAGCGGCGTTGGCATGGGCGATGTCCCGCAATTGGGTGGTGACGGCATCGAATTGCGGCAGCAGCACCTGGGCGCGGGCGTCGCGCAGCATCAGCGCGTAGGAGAGGTTGTTGATGTCCTCGCTGGTGCAGGCGAAGTGCACGAATTCCTTCGCTTGCGCCAGGCTGTCGTCAGCGCCGATCTTTTCCTTGATGAAGTATTCGACGGCTTTCACGTCGTGGTTGGTGGTGGCCTCGATCGCCTTGATGCGCTCGCCGTCGCTCACGCTGAAGTTGTCCGCGATGGCTTTCAGGGTGGCGATCTGGGCGGTGCCGAACGGCGGCAGTTCGATGATCTTCGGTTCGGCGGCAAGCGCCAGCAACCACTCGATTTCGACGTGGACGCGGCGATGCATCAAGCCGAACTCGCTGAAGATCGGGCGCAATGCTTGGACCTTGCCGGCGTAGCGGCCGTCCAGCGGGGACAGGGCGGTCAGGGTGTGAGTGGACATCGGCAGGTTCCGGCGAGGGGAAACCGCCATTTTACATTGACGGCGAGGCCGTGCTCGGCGGCCTATAGTGGCGCGGTGTCCTCATTTCTCCCGTTCTCCCTGGGCCCTTCGGCAAGCTCAGGACAGGCTCCGTCGCTTGGCGACGGAAGTCGAAGGGGGGCTTCGACTTCGCGCCTTCGGCGCTACGCTCAGCCCGAACGGTGTTGCGGTGTGTGGTACGGCGTCCATCATTCAACGGCATTCCCCAAAGGATTTCCCCAATGAACAACTTCCGCATCGAACACGACAGCATGGGTGAATTGCAGGTGCCGGCCGACGCGCTGTATGGCGCGCAGACCCAGCGCGCGATCGACAATTTCCCGATTTCCGGTTTGCACCTGCCGCGTCCGTTCATCCGTGCGCTGGGGCTGATCAAGGCTGCCGCGGCCGAGGTCAACCTGGCGCTGGGCCATCTGAAGAAAGGGCAGGCGGCGGCGATCCGCAAGGCGGCGCTGGCGGTGGCGGATGGCCAATACGACGCGCAGTTCCCGATCGACATCTTCCAGACCGGTTCGGGCACCAGTACCAACATGAATGCGAACGAGGTGATTGCGCATCTGGCGGTGGCGGCCGGCGCGAAGGTGCACCCGAACGATCATGTCAATTACGGGCAGAGCTCGAACGACGTGATCCCGACCGCGATCCACGTCAGCGCCACGCTCACCGCCAGCGAACAGTTGCTGCCGGCGCTGAAGCATCTGAAGAAGGCCATCGACAGGCGTGCGCGTGAACTGAAGAACACGCCGAAGACCGGCCGCACCCATTTGATGGATGCGATGCCGATCACCTTCGGCCAGGAGTTGTCCGGCTGGGCGGCGCAGGTCGGCTCGGCGATCGAGCGGATCGAGGATGCGCTGAAGCGCATGCGCCGGTTGCCGCAAGGCGGCACGGCCGTGGGCACCGGCATCAATGCCGACCCCAAGTTCGGCCCGGCGGTCGCGGCACAATTGAAGAAGCTGACCGGGGTGAGGTTCGAGTCGGCGGAGAACTATTTCGAGGGCATGGCCGCGCAGGATGCGGCGGTGGAATTGTCCGGCCAGCTTAAGACGCTGGCGGTGGCGCTGATGAAGATCGCCAATGACCTGCGCTGGATGAATTCCGGGCCGCTGGCCGGCCTTGGCGAAATCGAGCTGCCGGCGCTGCAGCCGGGTTCGTCGATCATGCCGGGCAAGGTCAATCCGGTGATCCCCGAGGCAGTGGCGATGGTGGCCGCGCAGGTGATCGGCAACG
The DNA here is from genome assembly GCA_963828675.1 of uncultured Gammaproteobacteria bacterium. Classification (GTDB taxonomy): domain Bacteria; phylum Pseudomonadota; class Gammaproteobacteria; order Xanthomonadales; family Rhodanobacteraceae; genus Rhodanobacter. The sequence continues at coordinate 434,152 of CAWHFQ010000002.1, read as the reverse complement.
ACGCCTCGATCACCATCGCCGGCCAGTCCGGCAATTTCCAGCTCAACGTGATGTTGCCGTTGATCGCGCACAACCTGCTGCAGTCGATCGGCATATTGAGCAACGTCAGCGTGCTGCTGGCGGACAAGGCGATCGCGGGTTTCAAGGTCAACAAGGAGCGCGTGAATCAGGCGCTGGCGATGAATCCGATCCTGGTCACCGCGCTGAACCCGGTGATCGGTTACGAGAAGGGCGCGGCTACGGCGAAGCAGGCATACAAGGAACACCGTCCGATCATGGATGTGGCGCTGGAAACCACCGGACTGTCGAAGGACGAATTGAAGAAGTTGCTCGATCCGATGGCCTTGACCCGCGGTGGCATCCACGGCTGATTGGCGACCTTTGCGGGAGCCCGCTCGCCGGCGATGCCCTTCCCACTCCTAATTCCCTGGAAAGACATCGCACAGGCGGGCGAGTTTGCACGGACGTCTTTCGCGGCGCCCGGACGTTGTCGCCCGGATCAGTCGGAAAACACGGCGGAGCCTTTGCCATCCTTGTCGACGATGTCCTTGCCGCAATCGTCGACGTCCTTCTGCTCCATCGTTGCATAGGGCTGGAACCGGGGCATCGCCGCAGCCAGTTTCTGCTGGCTGGAAAGCAGGTCCGGCAGACGCTTGCAGAGCTTCATGGCGGCCGCCTGGATCTTGTCCGTCTGCGGCTTGATGGCGGCTTCGATGTCCTTGTCGCTCTTGCCGGCGAGTGCGCCCCACAGGGCTTCCCTGGCGGCGTTCACGCCAAGGTTGGCGCCCTGCGTGCCGATGTCCATGCCGGCTTCGGCGATGCCGACGATCTGTTTGCGATAGTCCAGCAGCAAGACCTGCTGGGCGGGCGTGGCGGGTACCTTGCTGCCGGCGATCAGCAGATCGCCCTGCGGCGTGATTTCGGCCTTGGGCTGCGCGCCCTTGTCGTCGTGCCGTTCACCGCCGATGTGAACGCTGTTCACGTCGATGTTCCGGGTGGCGAGTTCCTGCTTGGCCTTTTCCATCCCCTTCTGGATTTGTCTGGAGATCATCGAGCCGGACGGGGTGTCGCCGGTTTCCTCGGCGTGGTTCGCGACGCCGGACTGGGAGCTCGTCTGCGGGGCTTGCCCGCAGGCACCCAAGGCGAGCATCAGGGCCAGTGCGGGTGCGCGGGAAATGATCGGCTTCATGGGTGTTCTCCTCCTCAGGTTCGAGCGGAATCGAATCAGTTGGCCAACAGCGGATGCCGGATGGGCCGCAGTATGCGGCCCATCCGGCGGACGGTTCAGCTGTCGTCGCGCCAGCGGCGGAACCAGGTCGCGCCGGCCAGCAGGGCCGCGCCGATCACCACGCCGACCCACAAGTTGGGCGAGGCCATCAAGTGCCAGGTATTCGCCAGATCCAGGACGTCCGTGCCGTTGCCGGTGACGTGGCGGACCATGTCGCCGCCGTTTGCACTGAAGAGGCTGCCGGTGCCGGGGAACACGCTGAGCAGGGCACGCTGCACGATGTTCTTCCAGAACCAGACGGTCGGCAGGTCGAACAGGCCCATGATGCCGAACCAGCTCACCAGCAGGCCGGTGGCCACCGGCAAGGCCACGGCCCAGAGGAACGGCTTGCTGCGTGCCCAGGCCGAGCAGAGCAGCAGCCAGCCCACCGCCGGGGCGGCCCACAACACGTACAGCGGGATGTAGCCGATCAGGTTGAACATGACACGGAACGGATGGGCCAGTACCAGCAATTGCCAGACGTTCACGCCGTGGAAAGACAGCGTGACCGCCACGATCAGCAGCTGCAGCATGCCCACGATGATGCCCACCGCCACCGCGATGACCGGTGCGACTACGGTGGCGCTGGCGACCTTGGACAGCACGGTGCTGGCGTCGGAAACCGGCAGCGATTTCCAGAACAGGATGCTGCGGTCGCGCCGATCGTCGTACAGCGCACCGAGACAATAGAAGAACACCACGAAACCGAGTACCACGACCAGCAGGCCCATGGCCGAGTACATCGCGACGTCCAGGGCGAGCCCGACCTGGCTGAGATCGCCGGCGTCCATGTCGGCAATGACATGCCGCAGGCCGCCGCTGGCACCGAAGCTGATGCCGTGACGGGCACCGAGCACCTCGGCGGTAATGATGCCCATGATGTTCAGCAGCAGGAAAATGCCGCCGGTGATGACCGGCGTCCAGAAGAAGCCGCCGCGGTGCTCCCAGAACTCGCGCTTGATCAGCCAGTAGAAGGTTTTCATGCGTAGGTACCTTTCATGGTGGCAACGAACAGGTCGCTGATGGATGGTCGGCGGGTTTCGCCCAGTTGTTCCAGCGTCGCGCGGTTCGCGCCGTCAAACAGGAAAATGCTCTTGCCGAAGACCTGGCGCTCGTCCAGCGGTTTCAGCTGGCGTGCGGCGTCGGCCTTGTCGGCGTTCACCATCACTTCGATGAAGCGCTCGCCGATCGCGTCCATGTCGGCATCCAGCACGATCTTGCCGTCGCGGATGAACATCAGGTCGGTGAGGATGTGCTCGACTTCCTCCACCTGGTGCGTGGTGACGATGATCGTCTTGTTCTCGTCGAAGTAGTCCTCCAGCAGGCTCTGATAGAACTGTTTGCGGTAGAGGATGTCCAGGCCGAGGGTCGGCTCGTCGAGGATCAGCAGCTTGGCGTCGATCGCCATCACCAGTGCCAGGTGCAACTGCACGATCATGCCCTTGGACATCTGCCGTACGCGCTGGCTGGGCTGCAGCTTGGTGCGGGCCAGAAACGCTTCGCACTTGGCGCGGTCGAAACGCGGATGCACGTTGGCGACGAAGTCGACTACCTCGTGCACGCGAATCCAGCGCGGAAGCACCGCCACGTCGGCGATGAAGCAGACCTCGCCCATCAGCTTGTCGCGCTGCTTGCGCGGATCGAAGCCCAGCACGTTCAGCTCGCCGGTGAAATCGGTGAGACCGAGGATCGCCTTCAGCGCAGTGGTCTTGCCGGCCCCGTTGGGCCCGATCAGGCCCACGATGCGGCCGGGTTCGATCTGGAAGTTGGCGTTGTCCAGCGCCAGCGTCGACTTGTACCGCTTGCTCAGGCCGCTGGCCGTGATCACCGCGCTCATGATTGCTTCTCCTTGTCGGACTGGGCTTCACGCAGCAGCGTTTTAAGATCCAGCCCCAGCCGTTGCAGCCGTGCGAACAGCAATGGCCATTCTTCGCGCAGAAACCGCTCACGCTCGGATTTCAGCAGCGCCTCGCGAGCGCCCTCGATGACAAACATGCCCAGACCCCTCCGTTTCTCAACCAGTTGTTCGTCGACCAGTTCCTGGTATGCCTTCGAGACGGTCAGCGGGTTGATCTGAAAGTCCGCGGCCACCTGGCGTACCGACGGCAGCGGGTCACCCTCGTTCAAGGCGCCGTCCAGGATCATCGCCACCACACGCTGGTGCAGTTGGCGATAGATCGGGACGCTGTCGTTCCAGGTAATGGTCATGTTTTATTCCTTGCTGATGCGGCCGAACTTGTTGCCAAACGAATAGTAGGGCATGGCCAGCTGCGACCCGAGCAGGCTGAACTGTGCTGCATCACTACTACCGCCGGAGCGATCCGTTTCCGAAACCATGGCGAAGTTGGTTGCGCCGGCATGGGTCATCAGTGCCGCGCTGCGCAGCTCGTCGGCGCTGGGGCGGACCTGGATCGGAGCCAGGTTGATGACCTTGCGGCCATTGATTTCGCTGGCGGGTGAGGTGAGGTTGTCCACGTGGGTGACCGCGCCCAGGCTGGCGATGGTGATCAGTGCGGCGGCGACGCTTGCGAGCAGGTTTGGCGTTTTCATGGCAGGCCTCCTTAGTGACCTCGTTGACCGGTGTTGTAGTGAACTATAACACCACATTTCGAGCCGTCAATAGCCGGAGATGCAAATTCGCAACATGACTGATGGCCTATGCGATGGGAGGGTCGACGTCGAGGGACGGCCCCTCGACTCGGGGCCTGAGGCTCCTGCGCTCAGGGCGGACAGGGAGGCGAGGGGCTTGCGCGCCACCTGCAAAAAACAAAGGCCGGCTGCGACGCCGGCCTTGTTTCGTTTCGTGTGACCGGGATCAATCCCTGGCGGCGTATACCTGCCTGCCGCCTACCCGGGTCTGCAACACCCTGGTGTTCCAGATCTTGCTGGCGGGATCCTTGATGACGTTGTGGTCGATCAGGATGAAGTCGGCCCATTTGCCCGGCTCGAGCGTGCCCAGGTTTTCTCCGGGTGTCCCGCACAGGCCGCGTCGAGGGTGAACGCTCGCAGCGCCTCGGTGAGCGTCATGTCCTGGCCGGGATACCGGGCGCCTGGCGGTTGGCCCTGGTGATCCTCGCGGGTCACGGCGGAATACAGGCCGAAGAACGGGTTGGGTGACTCCACCGGGAAGTCCGAGCCGCCGGCGACGACCGTGCCCTGTTTCGGGAAGCGCCGCCACGCATACGCGCCGGCGATGCTCCGGTGGCCGATGCGGTCCTCGGCCATGTTCATGTCGGAGGTGGCATGGGTGGGCTGCATCGAGGCGATCAGGTGCGACGGCACGAAGCGGGGATGTCCTGCAACGAAAAGATCTGCGCGTGTTCAACGCGGTTGCGCAGCTTGATGCCTTCCGGATGGATCTTGTACGCCGCGGCGTAACTGTCCAGTACCTCGCGGTTGGAGGCGTCGCCGATGGCATGGATGCCGACCTGATAGCCCTTGCCGAGCGCCTTGCTGATCCGGGCCGTCAGGTCCGCCGGCTTGTGGAACAGCAGGCCGCTGTTGCGCGCATCGTCCGAGTACGGCTTGAGCATCGGCGCGCCGCGGCAGCCCGGCGCTCCGTCGGCGTAGAGCTTGACCGCACGCGGATCGTCGACGCCGGTGAGGCCGACGCTGGCCAGCTCGGCCAGCGCGGAGTCCGGCGCGGTGGCGGCTTCCTGCGGGGTGGGCACGCCCTGGCGCGAGTGTGTCCATCCCCGCGCATTTCCACCGTGGCTGTCACGGTCATCCGGCAAGCCTGAATGTCGAACGCCCACCTCGAGGGGTGGGCGTTCGACCGGGCTGGCGCGGATCAGGCGGCTTGGGCGACCAGTGTTCCGATGCTGCGGCGTGCCGATTCCAGCGCCGCGGCCTTCTGCTCCTCGCCAACGGCGATGCCTTCGGCGCGCACGAACTCGATGTCGCTGACGCCGATGAAACCGAGTGCGGCGCGCAGATAGGGCTCCTGGAAATCCATCGCCACGGCCGCGGTGTCCTTGCCGTAGAAGCCGCCGCGGCTGGAGGCGATGATCACTCGCTTGCCGCCGGCCAGGCCTTCGGGGCCGTTCGCGGTGTACCGGAAAGTCTTGCCGGCGACCAGGATGCGGTCCAGCCAGGCTTTCAGCGAGCTGGAAATGGCGAAGTTGTACATCGGCGCGCCAATCACGATCACGTCGGCGGCAAGGAACTCCTCCAGCATCTCGGTGCCCAGCGCGACGGCGGGGTCGCTGGCATCGGCCACCGGACTCCAGTGCGGCAGGGGTTGCGCGGCCAGGTCGTGGTAGCGGATCGCGAGGTCGGGCGTGGCGCGCTTCAGCTCGGCTACGATGTCGGCGGTCAACTGGCGCGAAACCGAGTAACCACCCAGCGCGCTGGAGTCGATATGCAAGAGTTTCATGATGGAATTCCTGATTGAGCCGGCGTGCCGGCGATGGAAATCAGGATATATTCGGAACAATCTGGCGATAAGATAGGTATTTACGGACTTATCGTTCCTTATTGGAAACAATCATGATACTGAGCGGTGCATTGCAGGACCTCAATGACCTGTACTTTTTTGCGGCGGTAGTCGAGCACGGCGGTTTTTCCGCGGCCGGCCGTGCGCTGGGCGTGCCGAAGTCGCGTCTGAGCAAGCGGGTGGCGCAACTGGAAGAGCGGCTCGGGGTGCGTCTGCTGCAACGGACCACGCGGCGGTTCGTGGTGACCGAGGTCGGCGAACGCTTCTACGCGCATTGCCGCGCCGTGCTGGAAGAGGCGCAGGCGGCACAGGACGCGGTGGACGAATTGCGCGCCGAACCGCGCGGCGTGGTGCGCCTGAGTTGTCCCGTGTCGCTGGCGCAGACGGTGCTGGCGCATCTGTTGCCGGACTTCCTGGCGCAGTATCCGAAGATGCAGGTGCGACTTTCGTCGAGCGACCGGCGGGTGGACGTGATCGGCGAGGGCTACGACCTGGCGATTCGCGTGCGCAACAAGCTGGACACCGATGCGAACCTGGTGGTCCGCGGTTTCGGCCATTCGCGCACCAAGCTGGTGGCCAGTCCGGCGTTGTTGAAGATCCATGGGCGACCGGCCCTGCCTGACGAACTGGCAAAGCTGCCTGCCTTGTCGATGCGCGAGCACGAAGGTACGCAGACCTGGGAACTGATCGACGCGGACGGTGCCCAGGTCAACGTGGAAGTGCAGGCGCGCCTGATCACCGGCGACTTCGCCGTGCTGCTGGAGGCCGCACGTCGCGGCATGGGCGTGGCGTTGCTTCCCGAGTTCGTCTGCGCCCCGGCGATCACCGCCGGCGATCTTGAAGTGGTGCTGCCGGACTGGAGCATGCCCGAAGGCACCATGCACTTCGTCTACCCCAGCCGCCGCGGCATGTTGCCGGGTGTGCGCGCCCTGGTCGATTTCCTGGCCGAACGGCTGCCGGCCACCACCCTGCTCAAGCACGAACAGTGCAAGCAGCGCCCGCTGGAGGCATTGCCGAAATCCTGATGCGCGCCACCGCGTCGATGCGCTACGCTTGAACCTTTATGGACATCCATACGGCCGAATGACAATGATCGAAACCAAGCTCCCGAAAGTCGGCACCACCATCTTCAGCGTGATGAGCCAGCTGGCGCTGCAGCACAAGGCGGTGAACCTGGGCCAGGGCTTTCCCGACTTCGAGCCGCCGCAGGGGCTGCGCGATGCGCTGACCCGTGCGATGAACGAAGGCCGCAACCAGTACGCGCCGATGCACGGCACGGCAGCCCTGCGCGAGCAGATCGTGTCGAAGGTCGCACAACTCTACGGTCGAAAGCTCGATGTCGATACCGACATCACGGTCACTTCCGGTGCCACCGAGGCGATCTTCGCGGCGATCGCCGCGACTGTGCGGGCGGGCGAGGAAGTGATCGTTTTCGATCCGGCCTACGACTGCTACGAGCCGGCGATCGAACTGCAAGGTGCACGCGCCGTCCATATCCCGCTGACCGTACCGGCGTTCTCGATCGACTGGCAGCGCGTGCGCGATGCGGTGACGCCGAAGACACGGATGATCCTGATCAACAGCCCGCACAATCCATCGGGCGCGGTGTTGTCCTCGGCCGACCTGGAGGAACTGGCGGCGATCGTGCGCGACACCGGCATCGTGGTGTTGTCGGACGAGGTGTACGAGCACATCGTGTACGAGGGCCGGCACGAGAGCGTGCTGCGCCATCCGGAGCTGGCCGAGCGCAGCATCGTGGTTTCCTCGTTCGGCAAGACGTATCACTGCACGGGCTGGAAAGTCGGTTATGCGGTGGCACCGGCCGCGCTGTCGGCGGAGTTCCGCAAGGTGCATCAGTACCTCACGTTCTGCACCTTCCATCCGGCGCAGGTGGCGTTCGGCGAATTCATGGCCAGCAACCCGGAGCATTACCTGGAGTTGCCGGCGTTCTATCGGGCCAAGCGCGATCGCTTCCGTGCCTTGCTGGCACCGTCGCGCTTCAAGCTGCTCGACGTGCCGGGCGGCTATTTCCAGTTGGTCGACTATTCGGCGATCCGCGACGAGGACGATCTGGCTTTCAGCCGCTGGCTGGTGGAGCAGGGCGGCGTGGCGGCGATTCCGCTGACGCCGTTCTACGAACGCGCGCCGGGGACGCGTTTGCTGCGACTTTGCTTCGCCAAGAGCGACGCCACCATGGAAGCGGCAGCGGAGCGGCTATGCCGGCTCTGATCATGCAGCCCCTGAAGGTTTCGCTGGTACAGGGTGCGACCCGCTGGCACGACGCGCCGGCCAATCGCGATTACTACGGCACGCTGGTGCGCCAGGCCAGAGGCAGCGATCTGATCGTGTTGCCGGAGACATTCCTGTCCGGCTTCAGCAACGACACGCGTGCCAGCGCCGATACGATGGATGGCGAAGGCGTGGCCTGGTTGCGAGCGCTGGCGGGCGAGGTGGGCGCGGTGCTCTGCGGCAGCCTGGCGATCCGCGAGAACGACGTCGTCTACAACCGTTTGCTGTGGGTGCGACCGGACGGCAGTTTCGAGCAGTACGACAAGCGCCACCTGTTCCGCATGGCCGGCGAACACACCCGCTATGGCGGCGGCAGCGAGCGGCTGATCGTGGAACTGAAAGGCTGGCGCATCCTGCCGCAGGTTTGCTACGACCTGCGCTTCCCGGTGTGGCTGCGCAATCGCCGGCTCGAATCCGCAACGGGCGGCATGGACTACGACTTGGCGTTGTTCGTCGCCAACTGGCCGGCCCCACGCCGGCAGCCGTGGCGCACGTTGCTGCGTGCGCGCGCGATCGAGAATTTGAGTTACGTGATCGGCGTGAACCGGGTCGGCGTGGACGGCAACGAGATTCCCTACGCAGGCGACAGCGCGGTGATCGACCCGGTCGGCGAGCCGCTGGTGGAATTGGGTGCACAGGAGCAGGTGGTGACGATCACGCTGGATCCGGCACCGTTGCTGGCGCATCGCGAACGCTTCCCGGCCTGGATGGATGCCGACGCGTTCTCGCTTGATCCATAGTCCCTGGCGGCGCTATTGAGCTTGTGGGAGCGGCTTCAGCCGCGATGCCTTCGTCCGAAAGTCACAAAAGCATCGCGGCTGAAGCCGCTCCCACAGGTTTGCGCGGATCAGAGTATCGCCAGCACCGCTTCCGGTGGCCGGCCGAGCGCGGCCTTGCCGTTGGCGACCACGATCGGTCGCTCGATCAGTTTCGGATGCGCAACCATCGCGGCGATCAACGCCGCGTCGTCGAGTGCGGGATCGTCCAGGCCGAGTGACTGGTATTCCGTTTCGCCGGTGCGCAACAACTCCCGTGGCGTCATGCCCAGTTGCTTCAGCAGCACGGCCAGTTCGTCCGCGCTTGGGGGGGTGTCGAGGTAGTTGATCACCTCGACCTTGCCGCCATGCTCCTCAAGCAACGCCAGCGTGGCGCGCGATTTGGAGCAACGGTTGTTGTGATAGATGCGCACCATCGGTCAGTTGCCTTGATTCGTCACGCCGAGCCGAAGCTCAGCGATTGCCCGAACGATTGCCGCCGCGCCCCGGCGGACGTCCACCGGCAGGGCCACCGTGGCCCTGCGGACGTGCGCCGCCGTGCGAACGGTTGCCACCCTGACCCTGCGGCCGGCCGGCGCCCTGCGGACGATTGCCGCCCTGGCCTTGCGGTCGTGCACCGCCGGTACCCTGGGGCCGGGCGTTGCCGTGTGCGGGATTGCCCTGTGCACGATTGCCTTGACCCTGTCCTTGCGGGCGACCGCCATGCGCACGGTTGCCGGTGCTACCGGCAGCGCCGCGTGATTCGCCACCGAAGCCGCTGTACGGATTGCCGCCGGCAGCGCGACCTTCACCACCCGTGCGTGCGCCGAACGGCTTGCCGCCAGCCGGACGACGATTGCCTGCGGCACCGCCGCCAGCATTGCTGCGCGGGGCTCCGGGGCGGCCACTGCCGTCGCGGTTTTCGCCGGCAAACCAGGTGCGCACCGAAGGCAGTTCCTGGCCCGGTGCCACGCGCCGGCTCTTGCCGCCGCGATTGCCGCCGGCGCCCCGCTCGGGACGCGCGACATTGCCGTTGACTTCCCGGCCGTCGCGACGCGCCGGCTTGCGGCCGCGGGTCGGTTCTTCGCGGATGCGGTCGTAGGCGCGCAATTCGCGCGCTTCATCCTGGCCGCCGGTCCAGGCGCTGCTGGCGCCGCGTTCGGGACGGTATTCGGTGACGTTGCGGTTGGCACGGCGCTGGTGCAGCACCGGGCTCAGGGTCAGCACGGGCTGTGGCGCGCCGAGGCCGGTGGTCTGGCGCAGCTGCTTGACGCTTTCGGCATCGAGCGCTTCGCATTCGCCGCGGCGCAGGTTGCGCGGCAGTTCGATCTTGCCGTAGCGGATGCGCTTGAGCCGGCTGACCAGGAAACCCTGCGAGTCCCACAGGCGGCGCACTTCGCGGTTGCGGCCTTCGCGGATGACGACGCGGAACCAGCTGTGGCTGCCGCCGCGGCTGATCACGGCGATCTCGTCGAAGCGGGCGGGGCCGTCCTCCAGCTCCACGCCGGCCTTCAGCCGCTCGATGATCTCGTCGGGCACTTCGCCGTGCACGCGGCACAGGTATTCACGCTCAAGACCGCTCTTCGGGTGCATCAGGCCGTTGGCCAGTTCGCCGTCGGTGGTCAGCAGCAGCAGGCCGGTGGTGTTGATGTCGAGGCGACCCACGGCGACCCAGCGCGCGCCCTTCAGGCGCGGCAGCTGTTCGAATACGGTGGGGCGGCCGTCGGGGTCGTCGCGGGTGGTCAGCTCGCCTTCGGGCTTGTGGTAGATCAACACTTCGGTGTCGTCGCGGCTGTCGGTGGCGACGACGAACTGCTTGCCGTCCATCACCACGCGATCGCCGGCTTTCACGCTCATGCCGATTTCGGCAGGTGCGCCATTGAGTTCGACTTCGCCGGACTGGATGCGTTGCTCAAGCATGCGGCGCGAGCCGAGGCCGGCGTTGGCCAGCACCTTGTGCAGGCGCTCTTCCAGCGCGGGCGCGTCGGGATCGATGCGCGATTCGCGCTTCAGGGACAAAACGGATTTTTGCGGCGCAGTCATGCGCGGTACTCCTCGGTATCTTGCTCGGCGGTGTCGGATTCGACATCCACGGCGGGGTTCGCTGCCTCGTCGGCAGTGGCAATCGGGTGATCGGCGGACGGACTCGTGTCGGAGTCGGGTTCGTCGGACTCGGGTGAAGCGGCAGGCGCGTCGGCGTCGGCCGTTGTGTCGTCGGCATCGGCGGCGTCCGCGGATGCGTGGTGTTCTGTTGCACCGTTGTCGGCGTCCGACTCGTCGGATATTTCCTCGTCCGGATCGATCGGCAGGTCGCGCTCGACGCGGGCGGGCAGGGGTTCCGGTTCGAAGCGCATCTGCGGGTCTTCCATGTCGCGGATTTCCGACAGCGGCGGCAACTGGTCGAGCGATTTCAGATTGAAGTAGTCGAGGAAGGCGCGGGTGGTGCCGAACAGCGCCGGCTTGCCGGGCACGTCGCGGTAGCCAACCACGCGAATCCATTCGCGCTCCTCCATCGTCTTGATGATGTTGGAGGACACCACCACGCCGCGGATCTGCTCGATCTCGGGGCGGGTGATCGGTTGGCGATACGCGATCAGCGCCAGCGTTTCCAGCAGGGCGCGCGAGTAGCGGCTGGGTCGTTCGGTCCACATCCGCGAGATCCAGGCATGCACGTCCTGGCGCACCTGGTAGCGGAAGCCGGAGGCGACTTCCTTCAGCTCGACGCCGCGGCCTTCGCAATCGCCGGCCAGCGCCTCGAGCGCCCTGGCGATCTGCTCGTGACCGACATCGTCGGGTTCGTTGAACAGGTCGCCCAGCTGATGAACGGTCATCGGCTGGCTGGAGGCCAGCAGGGCCGCCTCGATGATGGGTTTGAGTTGCTCGATCTGCATAACCTTGGGTCGGATGCCGATTCAGTAATGGTTGTTCATTCGCCGGACGATTCGATCAGTGCCGATTCGCCTGCCTGGGCGTCGTCCGCCACCTCATCCACGGGGTGTTCCGACGCATTCACTTTTGCCTTCACGTAGATCGGTGCCAGCGGTTCCTCCTGCACGATCTCGACAAGCATCTCCTTGGCCAGCTCCAGCATCGCCAGGAAGGTCACCACCACGCCAAGCCGGCCTTCGGTGGGGTCGAACAGGCTCTCGAAGCGATGGAAACTGCTGTCGTCGAGCCGGCTCAGCAGTTCGCCCATGCGCTGGCGCACGCTGAGCGCCTCGCGCTTGATCGCGTGGTGCCCGAACAGTTCGGCCCGGTGCATCACGTCCTTGAGTGCCAGCAGCAGCTCGGTCAACTCCAGCGGCGGCGGCAACTTGATCACGTTGCGCTCGCCCACTTCGGCATGCACCACCACACTGTCGCGTTCCTGCCGGGGCAGGGCCTCGATATCCTCGGCCGCCCGCTTGAAGCGCTCGTACTCTTGCAGGCGCCGTACCAGTTCGGCGCGGGGATCCTCTTCCAGTCCTTCCTCGGCCGGTGGTCGCGGCAGCAGCAGCCGCGACTTGATCTCGGCCAGGATCGCGGCCATCAGCAGGTATTCGGCGGCCAGCTCCAGCCGCATCACGTCCCGCATCAGCTCGATGTAGGTCATGTACTGCCGGGTGATCTCGGCGACCGGGATGTCCAGGATATCCAGGTTCTGCCGGCGGATCAGATAAAGCAGCAGGTCCAGCGGACCCTCGAACGACTCCAGGATGACTTCCAGCGCGTCCGGCGGGATGTACAGATCCTGCGGCATCTGCAGCATGGGTTGGCCGTGCACGATGGCGAGCGGCATTTCCTGCTGTTGCGGTACCGACGCGAAGGCATCCTGCGGTGCGGCGACCGGGCTCTGTGGCTCGACTGGCTCAGTGCTCATCAATGCATGTCATGGGGCCGCCTTCAGCGGCTGGCAGTGCGTTTCAACAAGGTCGGACCATTCACGCGTCGGCACGAAAGTGGAATGTCCGTGCTCGGAACGCGACAGTGGATCGGCGTTCCAGGTAATGCGTTTTTCCACATCTTCAACCGAAGCAGGCAAGTGCCATCGTCGCGACGGGCATGACGAAAGCACGCTCGGTGGTTTCGGTCAGGCGGGTCACCAGCGGCCAGCAGGTCGTCGGGTCCGGGTTGTCAGCCACGGCGACGGCTCAAGTCCAGGAGGGCAAATAAAACGATGCCACTGGCTGTCGCTGGTCGGTTTGAGAGCATCCGATGGCGCCCATGTTTGCCGATGGAGATCGGCGAACGCTTTCCTAGGCAAGCCATACGTTGTCAAAGAGTAACGGCTACCCGGCGACAAGTCCAGCAAACCCAGGCCTCCATGCTGAACGCGCGCCCCTTCCGGTTTTCTCGTCAGGGTTGCAACAGGCACAATGGACCGGTCGCCTGTCTCGTGGCTGGGTAACGGACATGTCGTCGACGAATGGCGGCATGTGACCCAATGCGTCCGTCCCGGCAGTGATGGCCCACTCAGGGGGAATGGGCTGTTTCGTGTCTGGCGGATGCGGCAGGGCTGCGCAACCGTGGTACCTGACGGGTTGGTCTCGCCGTTGCCCGGGGCGGTCCGGAGTGGCGGCGGTGTGGATGGCACATGGATTGCATGTGTGGCTGCACGAGGCGCATTACGTCGGTTGCCCGGGGCGGATTATCTGAAACAGGCAGCACCACGAATACGGACACGAACGCCGCGACGCGTCGATGACGAACATGGCGAAGTCGATCCCGGAGATGATGGAATCAGGCGCCTGCCTGCGACATGCGCCAGGGCAAATGGGTGGGTACGATGACGATCGACAAAGAAGAAAAACTCGACAGCGAAATGGAGCAGCTTCGGCCCGCCCGCATGCAGATCGAGACAACCGTGCTGATGAGTCGGCGCGGCGAGTCGCACCCGACCGAACTGGTCGACATTTCGGCAACCGGTGCGATGCTGCGGCGTCCGCTGGGCTGGTCGGGGGAGATGGGGCAGAGCTGGGTGCTGGACATGATCTTCGGGCATGACCTGCATATCCACCTGGAGGCCACGGTCGCACGCATTTCCGATCATCACATCGGCTTTTCCTATAGCCGCATACCGGAAGGCAAGCAGGTACCGTTGTGGAACCTGCTGGGCGGTTACGCCGATATCCTGGAATACTGGAAAGACAGCTGAGCAACGCCGTGTTCGCACAGAAAAACGCCCGCATCACGCGGGCGTTTTCTGTTTAGGAAGGACGATCAGGCGGTGGCTTTTTTCTCGTCGCGCAGTTCCCTGCGCAGGATCTTGCCGACGTTGCTCTTGGGAAGGCTGTCGCGGAATTCGATGAGCTTCGGTCGCTTGTAACCGGTCAGGTTCTCACGGCAGAACTGCCTGAGCGCCTCTTCGGTGAGGGTCGGATCCTTGCGCACCACGAACAGCTTCACCACCTCGCCGGAATGCTCATCCGGCACGCCTACCGCAGCGACTTCAAGCACGCCGGGATGCGCCATCACGGTATCCTCGACCTCGTTCGGATACACGTTGAAGCCCGATACCAGGATCATGTCCTTCTTGCGGTCGACGATGTAGAAATATCCGTTGGCGTCCATCCTCGCAATGTCGCCGGTATGCAGCCAGCCGTCGGCACCGAGCACGTTGGCGGTTTCGTCCTTGCGCTGCCAGTAGCCCTTCATTACCTGAGGGCCTCGCACCATCAGTTCACCGACTTCACCGACCGGCAGCGGCTGGCCTTCCTCCGACCAGATCGCCACGTCGGTGGATGGCACCGGCAGCCCGATCGAGCCGTTGTATTCCTTCAGATCGAGTGGATTGATGCAGACCGCCGGCGAGGTTTCGGTAAGGCCGTAGGCTTCGGCCAGGGTGCAGCCGGTGGTTTTTTTCCACCGCTCGGCGACGGCGCGCTGCACGGCCATGCCGCCCCCGAGGGTGAGGTGCAACTTCGAAAAATCCAGCTCGGAAAAGCCCGGGGTGTTGAGCAGGCCGTTGAACAGCGTGTTGACGCCAGTCAGTGCGGTGAAGCCGGACTTGTCCAGCTCCTTGACGAAACCGGGCATGTCGCGAGGATTGGTGATCAACCAGTTCAGGCCACCCAGACGGGTGAATACCAGGCCGTTCGCGCACAACGAAAAGATGTGATACAGCGGCAGCGCGGTGATGATCACTTCTTCACCAGGCTTCACATTGGTGTCGACCCACGCACCGGCCTGCAGCATGTTCGCGATCATGTTGCCATGGGTGAGCATGGCACCCTTGGCCACGCCGGTGGTGCCGCCGGTGTACTGCAGGAAGGCGATATCTTCGTGGTCCAGTGTTACAGGCTGCAGCGGATGCGGCGCGCCACGCGTCAATGCATCGCGGAAACGCACCGCTTGCGGCAGGTTGAATGCCGGAACCATCTTCTTGACGTGCTTGAGCACGAAGTTGATCAGCACGCCCTTTGCGCCAAGCAAGTCGCCAATGCCGGTGGTGACGATGTACTGCACATCGGTATCCGCGACGACCTGTTGCAGCGTCGCGGCGAAGTTGTCCAGCACCACGATGGCCTTGGCGCCGGCGTCCTCCAGCTGATGCCTGAGTTCGCGCGCGGTGTACATCGGGTTCGTGTTGACCACGATCAGGCCCGCCCGCAATGCACCGAACAGGGCGATCGGATACTGCAGCACATTCGGCATCATGATCGCGATGCGATCGCCCTTGCCGAGCTTGAGCTCACCGGTGAGGTAGCCGGCGAACTGACGGCTCATCGTGTCGATCTGCGCATAGCTGAGCTGGCGACCGAAATTCGAAAACGCCGGGCGATCGCTGAAACGCGCAAAGGCTTCCTCCAGGACCGCGGGAACCGAAGCATATTCGTCGACGTCGATCTGCTCCGGCACGCCGGCCGGATAGTTCTCCAGCCATGGACGTTCATTGCTCATGCTTGGTTTCCCTGTTCTGTCGATGACCACGAAGCGATGGTGGCCTGAGGATGGCTGCAACTGCCATCATGAGCCATGCGCCGGTTCATTGGAGCATACGGCCGCGTACAGCGGCAAGCCGCAACCAACGGGTTCCGCCGATGATTCGATGGATGAAAATGACGTGTCTGCTGCTCGCTTCAGGCTTGCTGGCGACGAGTCTGCCGGCGTGCCGGCGCACGCCCGACGAAGTGCAGATTCGCGAGGCGATCGCGGCGATCGCGCAGGCTGCCGAAAACGGTGCGGCAAGCGACGTGAGTGCGCCGCTCAGTGAGGATTTCGACGGCAATGCCGGTGAACTTGACCGACGTCGATTGGCCGGCATGGTCCGATTGCTCGCCGTGCGTGGCGAACACATCGGGGTGACGATGGGCCCGGTCGCGATCGAGCACCGCGGCGCGCGGATGCTGGCGACGTTTACCGTGACGCTGACCAGCGGCGGCAAGTTGTTGCCCGACCAGTTGGGTGTCTACCGGGTCGAAACGGCATGGCGCAACGAAGATGGCAAGTGGCATTGCTATACGGCGAGCTGGAAGCATGCGATGTAGGTATCCGCTGGCGGGTGCCCACATTTTCTCGCGCGTGAAAAAGCCGCCCCGAACTCCGGGGCGGCTTTTTCGTTCCGCACGGAATCGCGTTGAAACTCAGGCGGCTTTCTTGCCCGCCAGCTGACGCAGAACGTATTGCAGGATGCCGCCGTGACGGAAGAATGCGCGTTCCTTCGGGGTCAGCAACATCACGTGCACGGTGAACTGCTTGCGGCTGCCGTCGGCAGCTGTCGCGGTCACCGTGGCTTCCTTCGAATTGCCGTTGTCCAGGCCGGTGATGTCGAAACTTTCGTTGCCGGTCAGGCCCAGCGATTTCGCACTATCGCCATCCTTGAACTGCAGCGGCAGCACGCCCATGCCGACCAGGTTGGAGCGATGGATGCGCTCGAAACTTTCGGTGATCACTGCCTTCACGCCCAGCAGCAACGTGCCCTTGGCGGCCCAGTCGCGTGAGGAGCCGGTGCCGTATTCCTTGCCGGCGATGACCACCAGCGGTGTGTTGGTCGCCTTGTACTTCATCGCCGCATCGTAGATCGCCAGCTGTTCGTCGCTGGGGATGTGGCGGGTGAAGCCGCCCTCGACGCCGTCCAGCATCTGGTTCTTGATGCGGATGTTGGCGAAGGTGCCGCGCACCATCACGTCGTCGTTGCCGCGACGCGAGCCGTAGGAGTTGAAATCGATCGGCTGCACGCCGCGCGAGATCAGGAAGCGGCCCGCCGGCGAGTCCTTCTTGATCGAGCCGGCCGGCGAGATGTGGTCGGTGGTGATCGAGTCGCCGAACAGACCCAGGCAGCGCGCAGCGTGGATGTCCTCTACCGGAGTCAGTTCCATCGTCATGCCGTCGAAGTAGGGCGGGTTCTTGATGTAGGTGGAGGCTTCGTCCCACGCGTACAGCGCGCCGTCCGGCGAGGCGATGGCGTTCCAGCGCTCGTCGCCCTTGAACACGTCGGCATAGTTCTTCCTGAACATTTCCGAGGTCACCGCGCTCGCCATCAGGTCGCTGATTTCCTGATTGGTCGGCCAGATGTCCTTGAGGAAAACGTCCTTGCCGTCCGAGCCCTGGCCGAGCGGTTCGGTGGTGAGGTTCACGTCGAGCGATCCGGCGAGCGCATAAGCCACCACCAGCGGCGGCGAGGCCAGATAGTTCATCTTCACTTCGGCGTGCACGCGGCCTTCGAAGTTGCGGTTGCCCGAAATCACCGCGCCGACGGTGAGGTCACCGGCGCTGATCGCCTTGCTGATCTCCTGCGGCAGCGGGCCGGAGTTGCCGATGCACGTGGTGCAGCCGTAACCGACCAGATAGAAGCCGGTCTTTTCCAGCTCGGTCAGCAGGCCGGTCTTTTCCAGATAGTCGGTGACGACCTTGGAGCCGGGTGCCAGCGAGGTCTTCACCCACGGCTTGGCCTTCAGGCCGCGCGCGGCAGCCTTCCTGGCGACCAGGCCGGCGGCCAGCATCACGGCGGGGTTGGAGGTATTGGTGCACGAAGTGATGGCGGCGATGACCACCGAGCCGTCGCCGACGCGGAAGTCCTGACCGTTCATCGACACGTGCTGCCCAGGCGCGCTCTCGCTCTGATCGTGGCCGACGGCGGTATCGCCGCCTTCATTGGCGAAGCGGGCTTCGGCACCGTTGCGCTTGGTCGTGGTGGCGCCGAGGTTGTCGTTGTAATTGGTCTTGACGTCGGTCAGCAGCACGCGGTCCTGCGGACGTTTCGGGCCGGCCATGGATGGCTTGACGTCGGCCAGATCCAATTCCAGCGTGGCGGTGAATTCGGCGTGCGGGCTGTTCTCGTCGTGCCACAGGCCCTGGGCCTTGGCGTAGGCCTCGACCAGCGCGACCTGATCGTCGCTGCGGCCGGACAGGCGCAAGTACCTCAGCGATTCGGCGTCGACCGGGAAGATGCCGCAGGTGGCGCCGTATTCCGGCGCCATGTTGCCGATGGTGGCACGATCGGCCAGCGCCAGATGCTGCAGGCCCGGGCCGAAGAACTCCACGAACTTGCCGACCACGCCCTGCTTGCGCAGCATCTGCGTCACGGTGAGTACCAGATCGGTGGCGGTGGCGCCTTCGGGCAACCGGCCGGACAGCTTGAAGCCGACCACCTGCGGAATCAGCATGGATGAGGGCTGGCCCAGCATGGCCGCCTCGGCCTCGATGCCGCCGACGCCCCAGCCGAGCACGCCCAGGCCGTTGACCATGGTGGTGTGCGAGTCGGTGCCGAACACGGTGTCCGGGTACGCCCACCGCTGGCCGTCGATTTCATTGGCCATCACGACGCGGGCCAGGTGTTCCAGGTTCACCTGATGCACGATGCCGGTGCGCGGCGGCACGACCTTGAAGTCGGCCAGCGCTTTCTGGCCCCAGCGCAGGAAGCTGTAGCGCGCCTGGTTGCGCTCGAATTCGATGGCGACGTTCTTTTCCAGCGCGTCTTCGCTGCCGAACACGTCGACCTGCACCGAATGGTCGATGACCAGCTCGGCCGGCGACAGCGGGTTGATCAGGGTGGGATCGCCGCCCAATGCCTTCATCGCGTCGCGCATCGCGGCCAGATCGACCACGCATGGCACGCCGGTGAAATCCTGCAGCAGCACGCGCGCCGGCATGAAGGAAATCTCGGTTTCCGGCTCCTTCTTCGAATCCCACGTGGCGACCGCTTCGATTTCCTTCGCGGTGACATCGGTGCCGTCTTCGTGGCGCAGCAGGTTTTCCAGCAGGATCTTCATCGAGTACGGCAGCCGCTTCAGGTCGAAGCGCTGGCCCAGCCTGGTCAGGCTGGCAAAGGCGTAGCTCTTGCCATTGACCTCGAGGGTGTCGCGTACGGAAAAGGTGTC
The DNA here is from genome assembly GCA_963828675.1 of uncultured Gammaproteobacteria bacterium. Lineage (GTDB taxonomy): Bacteria > Pseudomonadota > Gammaproteobacteria > Xanthomonadales > Rhodanobacteraceae > Rhodanobacter. The sequence continues at coordinate 415,108 of CAWHFQ010000002.1, read as the reverse complement.
TTTCATGGGAACGTGCTCCTGGCTGAATCCTGCGGCTGGGATGACCGAACGGTGACGCCTGCTGGCGCGTGGGTTCGCCAGCCGGGTAAAAACGCAATTATCGCGCAAACCCCGCATGGCCGCGAACCGGATCGGCGTCGCGAGGGGCTGCAGATCCGCGGGGCATGTTTCGGTTTGCGCCGCGGTTACACTGCGCAAACGACCGAACTTCGCCGCACAGGATGGCTTCGATGATCACCGCAAGCAAACGCCTTTGATGACATGCAGCATTCGATGATTTCGATGGGCCTGGCGGCCGTCTCGCTGCGCGACCTTGCCCTGGTGCAGGCGGTGCATCGCCACGGCAGTTTCAACAGTGCGGCACGGGCCATGCACATCAGTCCGTCCGGGCTGTCACACCAGGTGCAGAAGGTTGAGCAGGCGCTGGGAGCGCCGCTGTTCGAACGCGGCGGACGGAAGATCGTGCCGACCGCCGGTGGCCAGCGGTTGTTGCAGCAGATCGATGCCGTGCTGGCTTCCGCCGAACATCTGCAGCAGGTCGCACGGGCCGGTGAAGTCGCCTTTGGTGGCGAATTGCGCCTCGGAGTGCCTGCTTCGCTGGGGCCGTATCTGCTGCCACATCTGATCGCGCCGTTTCCGCAGCACTTCCCGGGTGCGCGGCTGGGCATTTCCGAAGGCAAGCCGCGCGGCCTGTTGCGCCGCCTGAGCGAGGGCGAACTCGATGCGGTGCTGGCGCCGCCGACGGCGATGGTCAGCGGAATCGCTTCACGTCCGCTGTTCTTCGAACCGTGGGAGCTGATGCTGCGCGCCGATCATTCGCTGGCAGGCCAATCCAGTATTGCGCTGGACCAGCTCGATCCGGCCGAGGCCACCCTGATGGCCGAAAGCCATGCCGACGGCCTGCAATGCGAAGGCAACGAACATGGACACGTGCAGGATGTCAGCCTGGAAAGCCTGGCCGCGCTGGTCAGCCTGCGCGGAGGCTACGCGCTGGTGCCCGCGCTGGCGCACGAGCGGCTGGCCTCGATGCCGAACATCGTGCTGGCCAAACTCAAGGGGCAGGCGACTGGCCGCGACATCGCACTGTACTGGCGTGATGCGTCGCCGTGGCACGACGACCTGCAGGCTTTCGCGGAGTTGTTGCGCAAGCTGGCAAGGCAGCGGCCGGGTTTGAGGGTCAGGGGCAGCAGACCCTGAGCCGCTTCCGGCGGCGTCCGCTGGGCACATGAAGAAGGCCGCCTCGTGGCGGCCTTCTTCGACATCACATGAAACGACAACTCAACCGCGCGAAGCGCGCTTGCGGTCGTTCTCGGTGAGGTGCTTCTTGCGCAGGCGGATTTCCTTCGGGGTGATCTCGACCAGCTCGTCGTCGTCGATGAAGTCCAGTGCCTGCTCCAGCGTGAACTTGATCGCCGGGGTCAGCTGGATTGCATCGTCCTTGCCGGAGGCGCGCATGTTGGTCAGCGGCTTGGGCTTGATCACGTTGACGGTGAGATCGTTGTCCTTGGCGTGGATGCCGACCAGCTGGCCTTCATACACGTTGTCGCCCTCGGCGGCGAACAGCTTGCCGCGCTCCTGCAGCGGTCCGAGCGAGTAGGCCGGGGTGGTGCCGCCGGCGTTGGCGATCATCACGCCGTTCAGGCGCTTGGCGATCTGGCCGTCTTCCTTCGGACCGTAATGGTCGAACACGTGGAACAGCAGGCCCGAACCCTGGGTCAGGGTCTTGAACTGGTTCTGGAAGCCGATCAGCCCCCGCGCCGGGATCTCGTAGTCCAGGCGCACGCGACCCTTGCCGTCGGATTCCATGTTCTTCAGCTGGCCCTTGCGCACGCCGAGCCGTTCCATCACGGCACCCTGGTGGACTTCCTCCACGTCGACCACCAATTGCTCGATCGGCTCCATCTTCTGGCCATCGATCTCCTTGATGATCACTTCCGGGCGCGACACGGCCAGCTCGTAGCCTTCGCGACGCATGTTCTCGATCAGCACCGACAAATGCAGTTCGCCGCGACCGGAGACCAGGAACTTGTCCGCGTCGGAACCTTCCTCGACCTTCAGTGCCACGTTGTGCACCTGTTCGCGATCCAGGCGATCACGCAGCTGGCGGCTGGTGAGGAACTTGCCGCCGGACAGATCCTTGTTGCCGGCGAACGGCGAGTTGTTGACCTGGAAGGTCATCGAGATCGTCGGCTCGTCCACGGTCAACGCAGGCAACGCCTCGGGCATGTCCAGTGCGCAGATCGTGTCCGAGATGGTCAGGTCGGCGATACCCGAGATCGCCACGATGTCGCCGGCCTCGGCGCTGTCCTGCTCGATCCGCTCCAGGCCGAGGAAGCCCAGCACCTGCATCACCTTGCCCTGGCGCTTCTTGCCATGACGATCGATCACGGCGACCGGCATGCCCTTCTTCAAGGTGCCGCGCTGGATGCGGCCGATGCCGATCACGCCGACGAAGCTGTTGTAGTCGAGCTGGCTGATGCGCATCTGGAACGCACCGTCCGGGTCCACGTCAGGCTTGCTGACGTGCTGCATGATCGCCTCGTACAACGGGGTCATGTCGCCTTCGCGCACGTTCTCGTCCAGGCCGGCATAGCCGTTCAGGGCGGAGGCATAGACGATCGGGAAGTCCATCTGCTCCGGCGTGGCACCGAGCCGGTCGAACAGATCCCACACCTGCTCGACGACCCACTCCGGACGCGAGCCGGGGCGATCGACCTTGTTGATCACCACGATCGGCTTGAAGCCCATCGCGAATGCCTTCTGCGTCACGAAACGGGTCTGCGGCATCGGGCCGTCCATCGCGTCGACCAGGATCAGCACCGAGTCCACCATCGACAGCACACGCTCGACTTCGCCGCCGAAGTCGGCATGTCCCGGCGTGTCGACGATGTTGATGCGGTTGCCTTTCCAGGTGATCGCGGTGTTCTTGGCCAGGATGGTGATGCCACGCTCCTTTTCCTGGTCGTTGGAATCCATCACGCGTTCGGCCAGCACCGTTCGCTCGGCCAGCGTGCCGGATTGCTTGAGCAGGCAGTCGACGAGGGTGGTCTTGCCGTGATCGACGTGAGCGACGATGGCGATGTTGCGCAGGTTTTCGATGGACATAGAAAGCACTCGGGTGGCGCTTGTAGCCACCACGTGGGTTATCAGAAGGATTAACCCGAGAATTATACGGATTTATGCGACAGCTTGTCCGCATTTTGTGCGCGAGGGCGTTCAGGGAGGCGCGAGAGGGCGGACGGAACCCCGGCGCGGGTGGCCGGGGCCGGCCATCCGCCGGCATCTCGTTGCAGCAGGCTTACCTGATCGGCGGCGGTCAGCCACAGCAACTGGCAAGGCCAATTGCCGTGCACCAGCACCACGGTGTCATGACAGACAGCCCGCGCGGACAGCGCCGGCATGAACGGCAGCAGGGCCAGCGGCCCCAGTACATACGTCTTGATCGATATCGCTCATATCTCCCTTCGCTTCACGACAGTTCCGCTCGCGCGGAACGGAAGGAACCGTTTGCGTGCAGGCAGCTCCGGATCGGTTGGCACCGGCAACCGGCAGGGCCGGTCGGGGGAGCGACGTCGTTGGGTGTTCGGCTAGACCGACAGGCCTACAAGGATATCTTCGCGATCACCGTGATCAAGACGCTGGCGGTGCTGGTGGTGATCGCTGCGTATTACCTGACCGGCGCGATGGGTCAGGCCGGTCACTGCCAGCAAAGTGATCATGGCGCCGTTGTGCGGCAGTGTGTCCATGCCGCCGGAGGCCATCGCGGCGACCCGGTGCGGCACTTCCATCGGGATGCCGGCGGCGTTCGCGTTGGCGACGAAGGTCTCGGCCATCGCGCCCAGCGCGATGCTCATGCCGCCGGAAGCCGAGCCGGGCGAGCAGCAACTGATTTTCCAGGAATTCCGCCGTGGCAGTGCAGCCGGCGGGCAGGGCCTCGGACTGGGTTTGTCCATAGCGCAACGGATGGCCGGACTGCTCGGCCATCCGCTTCGGGCTCCGCTCATGGCCGGGCCACGGCAGCGTGCTCGATCTCAGCGTGCCGATGGCGCGAGCTGCCATACGGTTGCTGCCTCCCGCCGATGCACGGCAGTCACTGCCGGCCGGCCGTGCTTTGGTGCTGAACAACGAGCCGGCTGCGCTGGCCGCACTCGGCAGCCTGTTGACCAGTTGGGGCTGGCAGGTGCACGCCGCGCGCAACGCCGAGCAGGTGTTCGCCGCACCATGGCGACCGGATCTGCACATCCTCGATTTTCATCTGGACGGTGGGCACACCGGGCTGGCTGCATGGCAGCAATTGCGCGCGCATCATGCTGATGTGCCGACGGTGATGCTGACGGCGGATCGTGACGGGGAGCTGCGTCAGCGACTGCTCGATGCAGGGATCAGCGTGTTGTACAAATCGTTGAAACCGCTGGCGCGGAGGCAAGTGTTGCAGCGGATTGCCGTTGGCGCACGGTGACATGCTTTCTCCCGAGTCTGTGATAGGTTTCCACGCCCGGCCATCCAGGTAACCAACATGCACGATTTTTGCTTCACTTCGCCTATGTTGTGCGGCACCGACGGATCGCCCGAGTTGCGAGGTCATGCGTGATATCTGCAAGGAGCCGGCCATGAATATGGCATCGACGAGTGGCGCCGCTGTCAACCTGTTATGGACGGGGGGGTGGGACTCGACGTTTCAATTGCTGCGGTTGCTGTTGATCTATGGACGGCCGGTTACACCGTTCTACCTGATGGACCCGACGCGGTCGTCGACCCAGGTCGAATTGAAGACAATGCAGCGCATTCGTGACCGGTTGGTGAAGGAATATCCGCAAACGGGCGAGTTGTTGCTGCCAACCAGGTTATTCGACGTGGCGGAGTTGGCCGCGGATCGAGAGATCGACGATGCGTTCAATCGCGTCGTGAAGCATAGTTTCATGGGGAACCAGTACGCATGGCTCGCGCGATTCTGCCGACAATACGCCATTGCCGACATGGAGCTTTGCATCCACCGCGACGACAAGGCGCATGCGGTCGTCGAACGCTTTGTTAGCGAGAAGGTCCAAGGCGATGGCTATCGCACTTGTCGAATCGACCCGGCGCATGCGCAGACTCCGCAATACACATTGTTTGGGGCGTTCTCGTTCCCGTTGCTGGAGGTCAGCAAACTGGACATGGCGAAAGTCGCCGACGAACAGGGATGGAAACCGATCATGGCCATGACCTGGTTCTGCCATCGCCCACGCAAGAACCAACAACCTTGCGGTCATTGCAATCCCTGTCTCTATACCATCGAAGAGGGGTTGGGTTGGCGCATCCCGTGGTCCAGTCGCATCACGTCTGCGGTGTATCGGATATTCGTCCTGCCGCTGAAGGCGCCGGCGCGCGTGATCATCGCTCGTCTGCGTGGCTTTCATCGAGATTAGGCGAAAGGCGTGCTGAGCCTGGCCGACATTGTCGACGCCGACCTCGCGATCAGCTCGCCCGGCAATTCGTGGGGCAACAAGGCGAAACCTGCGCGGCATGCTCATGCTCTTTCATCCTTCTGACGAAGGGAGTCACGCGCGGCGAGTGAACCTGCCAACGCGAGGGACGAGATCATGATGTTGTGCCCATCCTCCGGGAACGGGACAGAGGCGTCTTGATCCGGGCGCGCACAGTGCGCACCTGATCCGATGTGGATGTGAGGCTGTTGTCAAGGTTCCCCGCGGGCAGCGGCGGCTGCGATGCGATGCCGCGATATTCGCTTATCCCATCCGCGCGCCGGTTCACCCAGGTCGAGCGACCGCAACAACATCCCGGCCTGCGTTCGGTTTCGCACCCTGAGCTTCTCGAAGATCGCGGTGACGTGAGCCTTCACCGTGCGTTCCTGAATTACCAGCCGATCAGCGATCTGCTTGTTGAGCAGGCCTTCGGCGAACAGGGCCAGTACGCGCGATTGCTGCTCGGTGAGACGGGCCAGCCGGCTGGCGAGATCGGTGTCGGCGGGATCGGTGGGCAGGGCGGCGACGGCGTGGCCAGCATCCCGCCGTCGCGGTGCTGGTCGTTTCCGCCCACGACGAACCGCGCATCGTGCGCCGTGTGCTCGACCGTTTCGCTCGCGCTGTTTTTGTCCGTACTGCCATCAGTCATGCTGTCGGCTTGTGGCAGCGAGGCGACGAGGAAGGAATCCGTCATGCGTGAGGTGGATTACGGCGAAGTGCGGATGACCGAACACCGCGGCCACGACGACTTGCTGAGTGCGGGACTGGGCCTTGCCGGTTTGGCCGGCCTGCCATCGGCATTCGCCGATCCCTTGCAGCCGACGGCGGAAGAATTGCGTCGCCGGGCGATCCAGACCAGTTGGAAAGGCATCGCCGATCTTGGTTCGCTGGGTGGTTACGGCACGGTCTACGGCGGCGTGCCATCCGTGCCGGGACGCGAGTATCAGGCGTTCGCGCGGATTCCCGGCGCCCGCTCGCCGCATCGCGTGCTGTTGCAACTACCGGACAATTTCGACCGGCACAAACGCTGCCTGGTGGTGACTGCCTCGTCCGGTTCCCGCGGCGTCTACGGGGCGATGGCGCTGGCCGGTGCGTGGGGCCTGCCGCACGGCTGCGCGGTGGCTTATACCGACAAGGGTACCGGCGCGGGTTATTTCGATTACGCCGACGACAGCGGCGTGGCGCTGGATGGTCGCCGTGCGAAGCGTGGCGAGGCGGAGCTGGAATTCCTGCCGGCACCGGCGCCGGCTACTGCCGGCATCGCGATCAAGCACATGCATTCGGGCGACAACCCGGAAGCGGACTGGGGCCGGCATGTGATCCAGGCAGCGCAGTTCGGCCTGGCCATGCTCGATCGCGCTTACCCTGCCGAGGCGCCGTTCACCCCGCAGAACACGAAAATCATCGCCACCGGACTCTCCAACGGTGGCGGCGCGGTATTACAGGCAGCGGGCCTGGACAAGGAGGGCTTCTTCGCCGGCGTGGTGGCGCTGGAACCGAATGTGCATGTGAAGGATCACGGCCGTGCGATGTACGACTACGCCACCGAAGCGGCGATCTGGCTGCCGTGCGCATTGAGCGCGGAAGACTTCGCCGCGGTGCCGCTGGCGCGCGGACCGCGTGGCGTGGCACTGCCGGCGTGGCCGATCCGCTGCGCCCGGCTGCGCGCCCAAGGCAAAATCAACGGCACCACCCTGGCCGGACAATCCGCGCAGGCGCGGCAATATCTGCACGCGCGGGGCTGGACCGACCAAGTCATGCGCACGGCCGCCAGTACCACCACGTTCGATCTGTGGCGGGTGATCACCGCCGGCTACGCGGCGTCCTACCTGCGACGTGGTGTCATCGACATGCCATGCGGTTTCCGCTATGCCGCGACCGGCGCCGGCGGCGTGCCGGGCGTGACCGATCCGGTCATGCGGGCGGCATGGTGGGCTGATGGTTCCGGCATTCCACCGGGAAACGGCATCGGCTTGTTCGGCGGCATGAATGTGTCGACCGACCCGACCCTGGCCGGCAGCGAATGCCTGCGCGCGTTGTGGACCGGCGACGGTCACGAGGCGCAGGCGCTGCAGGCTTCCGTGGCCGCCACGGCGGTTCGCCTGCCGCGCAACGACCTGCCGTTGTGGGTGATCCACGGCGCCGACGATGGACTGTTGCCGACCGCGTTCAGCTCGGAGCCGTACGTGGCATGGCTGCGCGAGGAAGGACGCCAGCCGATCTACTGGAAAGTGCCGCACGCCCAGCACTTCGATGCGTTCCTGGCCTTGCCCGGTTTCGGTGACCGGCATGTGCCGCTGTTGCCATACGGCTATGCGGCGCTGGATCGCTTGTGGGCGCATCTATACAAGGGCGCCGTGTGGCCGGTCGACGTGCCGACGCCTGCGGCGCAGCCACGCGGTGCCGCGCTACTGGAACGCGGCAAGCTCGGACTGCCCTGAAACTCTTGCCGACAATCCCTGGGGGGTGGCTTCAGCCGCGAGGCTTTTGATGCGGGCATCGTTCGATCCCGAAAGTGTCGCGGCTGAGCCGCTCCCCGGCCAAGGGGATGCACCGGGTCTGCGCCGGCGACGGTCGCTGGGTTATTCTTGACCACCCGCGCGCCGGTGTTCTGGCGCGACACAGCCTCTGAACCCAAGGATTTGCGATGACCATCAACGTCACCTTCACCACCAATCGCGGCCCGATCCACCTTCGTCTGCATGAAGACAAGGCACCGGTCACCGTCGCCAGCTTCGTGAACCTGGCGAAGCGTGGCTACTACGACGGACTGTCGTTCCACCGCGTGATTGCCGACTTCATGGTCCAGGGCGGTTGCCCGGAGGGCAGTGGCCGCGGCGGTCCGGGCTACAAGTTCGAGGACGAGTTCAACCCGTCGTTGCGCCACGACAAGCCGGGCGTGCTGTCGATGGCGAATGCCGGTCCGCGCACGAACGGCAGCCAGTTTTTCATCACCCACGGTGCGACGCCGTGGCTGGACGACAAGCACAGCGTGTTCGGCGAAGTGGTCGATGCGGCCGACATGGACGTGGTCAATGCGATCCAGCAGGGCGACACGATCGAGAAAGTCACGGTGGATGGCGATGTCGACGCACTGCTGGCGGCACAATCCGATCGCGTGAAAGAGTGGAACGCGGTGCTCGACGAACGCGGCTGAGTCCTTGCTCCGGATCTGAAGGAAACCGCCGGTATGCAGCCGGCGGTTTTTTCATGCGCGGGCATCACCACTTTGTTCACGTCGCAAGCCCATGATCGGCGGGCTACCGCTCATTCTTCCACCAGGGAGAACGACCATGTCATTGCTCAACGATTTGCCTGGAAGCCAGGGACAGCCGGATGGCGCGGGACAGCCGGGAACGGGTTCGATGATTGCCGTCGTCGGCCAGTTGATCGAGAAGGCCGGCGGTGTGCAGGGCCTGATCGGCATGCTGCAACAGCATGGTCTTGGCGGGGCGGTGCAGTCGTGGGTCGGCACGGGTTCCAATCAGCCGGTGTCGGGCGACCAACTGGGGCAGGCGCTGCAGAGCGGCGGCATGGGTTCGGTAGTGCAGGAAGCAGCGGCCAAACTCGGGGTCGATCCGGATGTCTTGCTGGGCGGGTTGTCGAAGATCTTGCCGCATGCCGTTGATCGTGCGACACCGGATGGTCAGGTGCCGGCGCAGGGTGGCGGTTTCGATCCGGGCATGCTCGAAGGCCTGGCCGGCAAATTGTTCGGCTGAAGGACATCAAGGTCCCGGCGGAGCGATCATTCCGCCGGGACGGTGGTCAGGCCGCCTTGCGCCCGAGCAGGTGGTAGACGAACAGCAGCACGATCGCGCCGATCACCGAAGCGATGAAACCGGCCGATTGTCCCTCCTGATACCAGCCAAACACGTTCTGGCCGACCCATGTCGCCAGAAACGAACCGGCGATGCCGATGATGGCCGTGATGATGAAGCCACCCGGGTCCTTGCCCGGCATGAGCAGTTTGGCCACCAGGCCGACAATCAATCCAATCACGAATACCCAAAGCCAATGCATGCGGATCTCCTTCGTTCGTGAGGTCACGGTGTCCGTCGTGCGGACGCGGACGTCATGGCGGGTTCGTGCCGGCAAGGGCAGGGGTTCCGGCGATTGTTGACCGCGGGCGGCGTTGCAGCGTGATAAAATCGACGCCTTTGCTTCCTCCCCTCAGCGTGAGATACCCATGCCCCAGCTCGCCCAGCGTGTCGGCCGCGCCAAACCCAGCGCGATCATGGTCATTGCCGAAAAGGCGAAACAGCTCAAGGCTGCCGGCCGCGACATCATCAGCTTCTCCATCGGCGTGCCGAACTTCCTGCCGGGCGAGCATGTCTACGCCGCGGCACGCGAGTCGCTGTCGCACGACTCCGGCCAGTACGGCAGCAATCGCGGTGCCGAAGCGCTGCTGGATGCGTTCCTGAAGCACATCGAGGCACTCGGCTTCAGCGGCTACACGCGAATGAACCTGTCCATCGGCATCGGCGCCAAGCAGGTGCTGTACAACCTGGCCGAGGCGCTGCTGGACGAGGGCGACGAGATCTGCTTCGCCGCGCCGTACTGGACCAGCTACCGCGACATCGCCGACATCGTGGGCGCGAAGATCAACGTGATGCATTGCGGGCCGGAGCAGAACTACAAGCTCACCCCGGCCCAGCTTGATGCGGCACTGGCACGCAAGCCGAAGGTGTTCCTGTTCAACAACCCGTCCAACCCGACCGGCATGGTCTACACCGGCGCGGAGATTGCCGCGCTGGCCGAGGTGCTGGTGAAGCACCCCGATACCTGGGTGATCACCGACGACATCTACAACTCGATGGTGTTCGACGGCCTCGGCTACCACAACTTCGTGTTCGCGAAACCCGAGCTGCGCGAGCGGGTGATTTTCGTCGACTCCGTGTCCAAGACGTATGGCATGCCAGGCTGGCGCGTCGGCCTGATCGCCGGACCGGAAGTGGTGGCGAAAGCGATCACCACGCTCAATTCCAACCACATCACCAGCCTGCCGGAAGTGATCACGGCGGCGGCGGTGGCGGCGCTCAGCGGCCCGCAGGACATTCCCAAGTCCAAGTGCGCCGAGTTTGCCGGCAAGCGCGATACGGTGTTCGCCGCACTCAGCGCGATTCCCGGCGTGATCTGCCCGCGGCCGCAAGGTGCGTTCTACGCGTTCCCGGATGTATCGGTGGCGTTCGGCAAGAGCCACAACGGCGTGACGATCAGCAATGACGTGGAGTTCTGCGCCGCGTTGCTGGAAGCCAAGGGCGTCGCCTGCGTGCCGGGTTCGGCGTTCGGCGAACCGCGCGCGCTGCGCATTTCGTATACCTGCCCGACGGCACAGCTGGCACCGGGGCTCGCGCGCGTCGCCGAGTTCTTTGCCGAACTGAGCTGACCGTCTGGTTCTGGCCCGCGTCGCAGGACGCGGGCTTTGTCTTACTTCCACCTCACCTCATTTCTTATGGAGTTGCCACGATGAAAGCCCCCGTTCGAGTTGCCGTTACCGGCGCTGCCGGCCAGATCGGTTATGCGCTGCTGTTCCGCATCGCTGCAGGCGACATGCTGGGTCCGGATCAGCCGGTGATCCTGCATCTGCTGGAAATCACCCCGGCGCTGCCATCGCTGCAGGGCGTGGTGATGGAACTCAACGACTGCGCGTTCCCGACGTTGGCTGGCGTGGTTGCCACCGACGACGTCAATGTCGCGTTCAAGGATGTCGATTACGCGCTGCTTGTCGGCGCGCGTCCGCGTGGCCCGGGCATGGAGCGCAAGGATCTGCTGGAAGCGAATGGCGCGATCTTCGGCCCGCAGGGCAAGGCGCTGAACGATCACGCCAAGCGCGGCGTCAAGGTGCTGGTGGTCGGCAATCCGGCCAACACCAATGCGCTGATCGCGCAGCAGAACGCGCCGGACCTGGATCCGAAGTGCTTCACCGCGATGGTCCGCCTCGACCACAACCGCGCGCTGAGCCAGCTGGCCGAGAAGACCGGCAGCCACACCACCGACATCGCGAAGATGACGATCTGGGGCAACCACAGCTCGACCCAGTATCCGGACATCCACCACGCCACCGTCAACGGCAAGGCGGCGATGTCGCTGATCGACCAGGCCTGGTACGAGAACGACTTCATCCCGACCGTGCAGCAGCGTGGCGCGGCGATCATCAAGGCGCGCGGTGCTTCCTCCGCTGCGTCGGCCGCGTCGGCCGCGATCGACCACATGCGCTACTGGGCGCAGGGCACGGCCGAAGGTGACTGGGTTTCGATGGGCATCCCGTCCGACGGCTCCTACGACATCGCGCCGGGCGTGATCTACGGCTACCCGGTGACCGTGAAGGATGGCAAGTACGAGATCGTGCAGGGCCTGGCGATCAACGACTTCTCGCGCGGACGCATGGATGCCACCGACAAGGAACTGCGCGAAGAACGCGCTGGCGTCGAGCATCTGTTCGCGAAAAAGTAAGCGTTGCACTCCGGTGTGATGCAAAAGAAAGGGCGGCCGGATGGCCGCCCTTTCTGTTTGTAGTGCGAGTGTCGCGAGGTGGTCCGTTCACGGCATCCGAGGCGACGCACTCGCTGACTGGAGTGGACATCCTTGGCGCAGCCCTTCGACTTCGGTCCTGCGGGCCTACGCTCAGGGTGAGCGGATATATCTGGCCCGTTCACCCTGAGCGTAGCGCAGCGAAGTCAAAGGGCTGCGCACCCCATCATCAGGCTCAGGCGGCAACCGCTTCCTTTTCCGTCTTCGTGGCGATGACCGGACTGCGGATCAGGTGATCGAACGCGCTCAGTGCAGCGGTCGAGCCGGCGCCCATCGCGATGACGATCTGCTTGTACGGCACGGTGGTCGCGTCACCAGCAGCGAACACGCCGGGCAGGGAGGTCTGGCCACGGTCGTCGATGACGATTTCGCCGCGCGGCGACAGTTCCAGCGTGCCCTTCAGCCATTCGGTATTCGGCAGCAGGCCGATCTGCACGAAGATGCCTTCCAGTTCGATCGTGTGCATCGCCTCGCTGGTGCGGTCCTTGTAGACCAGCGCGGTGACCTTCTGGCCGTCGCCCAGCACTTCGGTGCTGAGTGCGCTGACGATGATGTCGACGTTGGGCAGGCTGCGCAGCTTGCGCTGCAGGACGTCGTCCGCACGCAGCTTGCCGTCGAACTCGATCAGGGTGACGTGGCTGACGATGCCGGCCAGGTCGATCGCCGCCTCGACGCCGGAGTTGCCGCCGCCGATCACCGCCACGCGCTTGCCCTTGAACAGCGGGCCGTCGCAGTGCGGGCAGTAGGCCACGCCCTTGTTGCGGTACTGGTCTTCGCCGGGCACGCCCATCTGGCGCCAGCGGGCACCGGTGGAGAGGACCACCGTCTTCGACTTCAGCGTGGCGCCATTCGCCAGTTGCAGCTCGATCAGACCGCCGGCTTCTGTGGCCGGCAGCAGTTTCTCGGCACGCTGCAGGTTCATGATGTCGACGTCGTAGTTCTTGACGTGCTGCTCCAGCGCCGCGCCAAGCTTCGGGCCCTCGGTGTAGTCGACCGAGACGAAGTTCTCGATCGCCATGGTGTCCAGCACCTGGCCGCCGAAACGCTCGGCTGCCACGCCGGTGCGGATGCCCTTGCGCGCGGCATAGATGGCCGCCGCCGCGCCGGCCGGACCGCCGCCGACCACGAGCACGTCGAACGCATCCTTGGCCTTGATCTTCTCCGCTTCGCGGGCACTGGAGCCGGTGTCGATCTTCGCCAGGATCTGTTCCAGGCTCATGCGGCCCTGGTCGAACACTTCGCCGTTGAGGAACACGGTCGGTACCGACATCACCTGGCGCGCCTCGACCTCGTCCTGGTACAGCGCGCCGTCGATGGCGACGTGCTGGATGTTCGGGTTGAGCACGCTCATCAGGTTCAGCGCCTGCACCACGTCGGGACAGTTCTGGCAGGACAGCGAGAAATAGGTTTCGAAGCGGTAATCGCCGTCGAGGTTTTGTACCCGCTCGATCACGTCCGCCGCGGTCTTGGACGGATGTCCGCCGACCTGCAGCAGGGCGAGCACGAGCGAGGTGAATTCATGGCCCATCGGGATGCCGGCGAAACGCACGCCGACGTCGGTGCCGACGCGGTTGATCGCGAACGAGGGTTTGCGCTCGTTGTCGTCGCGGCGCACCAGGCTGATCCGATCCGACAGCGAGGCGATTTCCTCGAGCAGTTCGTCGAGTTCGGCGGACTTGGCGCTGTCGTCGAGGGACGCAACGATCTCGATCGGCTGCGTGACCTTTTCCAGATAGGCCTTCAACTGGGCATTGAGATTGGCATCCAACATGACGGACTCCGTGGGTTTGTTCGGGGTGAGCGTGGCGAGCACCCGGGCGGACCCGGGCGTCGCGTTGCACTGGTATTTCGGTAATCGGACCCGGCGGAACGCCGGGTCCGTGGCGCTTTCGCGCGGTATTGCTCAGATCTTGCCGACCAGGTCCAGCGAGGGCGCGAGGGTCTTCTCGCCCTCCTTCCACTTGGCCGGGCAGACCTCGTTCGGGTGGGCGGCGACGTACTGGGCAGCCTTGACCTTGCGCAGCAGTTCGGAGGCGTCGCGGCCGATGCCACCGGCGTTCAGCTCGACGATCTGGATCTTGCCGGCCGGATCGATCACGAAGGTGCCGCGATCGGCGATGCCGTCGGCTTCGATCAGCACGTCGAAGTTGCGCGAGATCGCATGGGTCGGATCACCGATCATGGTGTAGTTGATCTTCTTCACCGCGTCGGAGGTGTCGTGCCAGGCCTTGTGCGCAAAGTGGGTGTCGGTGGAGACCGAGTAGATCTCGACGCCCAGCTTCTGGAAATCGGCGTAGTTGTCGGCCAGGTCCTCGAGCTCGGTCGGGCAGACGAAGGTGAAGTCTGCCGGGTAGAAGAACACCACCGACCACTTGCCCTTCAGGTCGGCATCGCTGACTTCGATGAACTTGCCGGCCTTGAGGGCCTGGGCCTTGAACGGTTTCACTTCTGTGTTGATCAGAGACATCTTCTGCTTCCCTTGGTGGTTGAAGGATTTGAAGGAATGTTACGAGCCATGGCTTCATTAATCTAATTGATTGTCAGCATGGCTTCGATTGCTGGCGTCTATCAACGATCGATCGCGGTTCGGCTGCCGCGGCGGCCGAAGCTCGACAGTTTCGGAGTGCCTGCGTTATGGCGACGTCGCGAAGCGGTCGCGCAGCTGGTGGTCGACCACCGTGGCAGTGACGATGTCGCTGCCCACGTTCACCGTGGTGCGCATCATGTCCAGGATGCGATCCACGCCGATGACGATGCCGATGCCCTCGGGCGGAATGCCGAAAGTCGCCAGCAGGCCGGCGATCATCGGCAACGAACCGCCGGGGATGCCGGCCACGGCGACCGCGCTCAGTACCGAGAGCAGCATCAGGATCGCCTGATGACCCAGGCTCAGTTCCACGCCGAACGCCTGTGCCACGAACAACACCACGCAGCCCTCGAACAGGGCCGTGCCGCTCATGTTCATGGTCGCGCCCAGCGGCAACACGAAGCCGGCCGTGCTGGGTGCCAGCTTGAGCTCGTCGCGCGCCAATGCCAGCGAAGCGGGCAGGCAGGCGTTGCTGGAACTGGTCGAGAAGGCGGTAATCAGCAGCGGCCGGACCTGCCGGAAATAGGCCGACGGCGAGCGCCTCGCCAGAAAACGCAGCCACAACGACATGGTGCCGAACAGGTGCAGCGCGAGCGCCACCGTGCAGCCGACCACGAACACCGACAGCGCCAGCAGCACGTCCACGCCGACCTTGACGATCACGCTGTAGATCATCGCCGGCACTGCGTAGGGAGCCAGTCGCAGTGCGAAACCGACGATCTTGGTCATCAGGTCGGTGATCGTGTCCAGCGCCATCTGCACCCGCTTGCGCTCCTTCTCGCGCAACTGGGTGGCAGCGGCGCCGACCAGGATCGCGAACAGGATCAGCGGCAGCACGTCACCCAGCGCATCGCGGCTGGAACCGGCCACCGCGCCGACCAGGTTGCGCGGCATGAACATCTCCACCAGCGTGTGAAAACTCATGGCCGGCTGGGCCGCCTTCCGATCGATCGACTGCTGTGCGCTGCTGCCATATTCCTGCATCAGCTGGGTGCGCGCCTGCTCATCCAGGTGATGCCCCGGCTGTACCGTGTTCATCATCACCAGACCGATGGTCACGGCAATCAGCATGTTGATGGTGAACAGCGCGAAAGTACGGCCGGCCAGCGGCCCGAGCCGGTCGAGCCGGCCGAGCTGGGCCACGCCGGAAGCCAGCGAGCTGAATACCAGCGGGATCACCACGAAAAACAGCATGCGCAGGAAGATCTGCCCGAACGGATCGAACGCCGCCGCAGAGATCTTCTGCATCAGCGCCAGCGTGGGTGGATGCAGTTGGCCGATCCCCAGCGTCACCACGGCGGCGACCACGCCGATCACCAGGCCCCAGAGGATGCGTTTCGCGAGAGGAGTCGATGTGCTCATCCGACCGAATGTACGGGGCAACGGCGAATTCGTCACGCAAGAAATTGCGATTGTCTGCCAGGTCAGCGCGAACGAGCGGTGCGGGGTGCCGGAAGGTCCAATCCCGGCAGGAGCCGCGGTGGGCTAAAATGAACGTTTTGATGGAGGCGACATGACACAGCCAGCATCCCCCGGCACGCGATTCCGCGCGGAACTTGCCGTCGAGCAGCCGTTGCAGGTCATGGGCGCGATCACTGCCTACGCCGGCCTGATGGCCAGGCGCGTCGGCTACAAGGCGCTGTATCTGTCCGGCGGCGGCGTGGCCGCGAACTCGCTGGGCATGCCGGACCTGGGCATCAGCACGATGGAAGACGTACTCACCGATGCACGCCGCATCGTGGACGCGACCGGCCTGCCGTTGCTGGTCGACATCGACACCGGCTGGGGCGGCGCATTCAACATCGCCCGCACGATCCGTTCGTTCGAGCGCGTGGGCGTGGCCGCGGTGCACATGGAGGACCAGGTCGGCCAGAAGCGCTGCGGCCATCGCCCCGGCAAGGAGGTGGTGTCGAAGGATGAGATGGTCGACCGCGTGAAGACAGCCGTGGATGCACGCACCGACGCCGGCTTCGTGATCATGGCCCGCACCGATGCCGCTGCCGTCGAGGGCATCGATTCGGCGATCGAGCGCGCCTGCGCCTATGTCGAGGCAGGCGCCGACATGATCTTCCCCGAGGCCATGAAGACGCTGGACGATTACCGCAAGTTCAAGGCCGCGGTGAAGGTGCCGATCCTGGCCAACCTCACCGAGTTCGGCTCCACCCCGTTCTTCACCACCGATGAATTGCGCGAAGCCGGCGTGGATATCGCGCTGTATTGCTGCGGTGCCTATCGGGCGATGAACAAGGCCGCGCTCAACTTCTACGAAACGGTGCGCCGCGAAGGCACCCAGAAGAACCTCGTCGACACCTTGCAGACGCGCGAGGAGCTGTATGACTACCTCGGCTACCACGCCTACGAGGACAAGCTCGACGCGCTGTTTGCCCACAAGGGCTGACGTAGCCACGGGAGCGCACCCCGTGCGCGAATGCTCTTCGCGAAAGCTTCTTGCGCCCGGGGTGCGCCCCGACAGAGAAACACATTTTCCACCGTTCGAATTCCCTGCATCACAGGAGACACCCATGAGCGAACAAGTCCTGCCCAAGGCCAAGAAATCCGTCGCCCTCTCCGGCGTGGCCGCGGGCAACACCGCGCTGTGCACGGTCGGCCGTAGCGGCAATGATCTGCATTACCGCGGTTACGACATCCACGACCTGGCCGCCAAGGGCTGCTTCGAGGAAGTGGCTTATCTGCTGGTGCACGGCGTGCTGCCGAACTGGACGGAGCTGAACAACTACCGCTCGCGGCTGAAGCGCCTGCGCGGCCTGCCGGCGCCGGTCAAGGCGGCGATGGAGTTGCTGCCCGCCGCCACCCATCCGATGGACGTGCTGCGCACCGGCTGCTCGGTGCTGGGCACCGTGTTGCCGGAGAAGGACGATCACAACGTCACCGGCGCGCGCGACATCGCCGACCGCCTGATGGCGAGCTTCGGCTCGATGCTGCTGTACTGGTACCACTTCAGCCACAACGGCAAGCGCATCGAAACCGAGACCGATGACGACTCGATCGCTGCGCACTTCCTGCACCTGCTGCACGGCAGGAAGCCCAGCGAGCTGCACGCGCAGGCGCTGGACAAGTCGTTGGTGCTGTACGCCGAGCATGAGTTCAATGCCAGCACGTTCAGCGCTCGCGTCATCGCCGGCACCGGATCGGACATGTACTCGGCGATCACCGGCGCGATCGGCGCGCTGCGTGGTCCGAAGCACGGCGGCGCCAACGAGGTGGCGATGGAGATCATCGCGCGCTACCGCAGCGCGGATGAGGCTGAGGCCGACATCCGCGCCCGCGTCGAACGCAAGGAAATCATCATCGGCTTCGGCCACCCGGTCTATACCGTGTCCGATCCGCGCAACGAGATCATCAAGGAAGTCTCGCGCAAGCTGTGTACCGACGGCGGCAACCCGACCCTGTTCGATGTTTCCGAGCGGATCGAGAAGGTGATGGGCGAGGTCAAGAAGATGTTCCCCAACCTCGACTGGTTCTCGGCCAGCGCGTACCACATGATGGGCGTCCCTACCGCCATGTTCACACCGCTGTTCGTGATCTCGCGTACCTCCGGCTGGAGCGCGCACGTCATCGAGCAGCGCGAGGACGGCAAGATCATCCGTCCCAGCGCCAACTACACCGGGCCGGAAGACCAGGCCTACGTGCCGATCGACAAGCGCTGAACGCTGGCTGCATCAGGAACAAAGGGGAGCCATCAGGCTCCCCTTTTTGTATGGGCGGCTCCGGTCGATGGCGCGTTGCAAGTGGCTTCAGCGTGTCAAAACTCGTGCAAGGGAATCTATTGAGGCTGGGCCTTCCCGTTCCTCGCGGCCCACCAGCCACCACCGCAAATGCCGAGAACCAGCACGGCGTCCAACGCATAACGAACCCAGGCATGCGCATCGAACCAGCCGCGCAGAAGCTGGTCGTGCCCGATCATCCGGCCAGCGGTGAACGCGATGGCACCGGCACCGATGTACATGATGATCGGAAAGCGGTCGATCAGTTTCAGGATCAGGGTCGAGCCCCACACCACCAGCGGCACGCTCACCAGCAGGCCGATGATGACCAGGCCCAGGTGGCCTTTCGATGCACCGGCGATCGCCAGCACGTTGTCCAGACCCATCAAGGCATCCGCGACGATGATCGTGCGCAATGCCCGCCAGAACGAATCGGCGGCGCTGATATTGGGATCCTCTTCGGCGCCATGGCGCAGAAGTTTCCAGGCGATCGGCAGCAACAGCAGGCCGCCGGCCAGCATCAGTCCCGGCAGCTTGAGCAGATAGACGACAACGGCGGTGAGTGCGAAACGGACCGCGACCGCGCCAAAGGTGCCCCAGAACACCGCCTTCTTCTGCAGCGCTTTCGGCAGCCGGCTGGCGGCCATGGCAATGACAATGGCGTTGTCGCCAGCCAGCACGAGGTCGAGCAGGATGATGGCCAGCAGGCCGGAGAAAAATTCGGTACCGAATTCCATGGGAGTTCCATGCGCGTCGGACAATGCAGTGGAGACGGACGCGCGCGGCCCGTGTCCACCACAAAAGTCTCGTTCGCAGGATGAACCGCCGCAGTGACCGGAGCGAGGCGTCGCTCGTGTTGACGATCACTGCACCGAGGCAGATGTACCTGCTTCGGGAACTACTCCCCTTTGGGATGTGTTTGCCGGATTGTCGGGGGAGGCGTCCGCGCGGTCAAGCCACGCTGACTGTGCCAGTCAGCTAAAATGGCGGTTTTCCCTGCCGCGAGATCCTCAATGAGTGCGCACGACATCCGTTCCGCCGTCCGTCCCGATTCCGACCAGCCGCTGACCGACATCGCCGATTACGTTGTCGACTACCAGATCGATTCGAAGGAGGCTTACGACACCGCGCGCTACATGCTGCTCGACTCGCTGGGTACCGCGATGCTGGCGATGAAGTTTCCGGAATGCGTGAAGCACCTCGGCCCGCTGGTTCCCGGGGCCACGCTGCCGGGCGGCGCGCGCGTACCAGGCACCAGCCATGAGCTGGATCCGGTGCAGGCAGCGTTCGCGATAGGCACGCAGATCCGCTGGCTCGATTTCAACGACACCTGGCTGGCGGCGGAATGGGGCCATCCTTCGGACAACCTGGGCAGCATCCTGGCGGTCGGCGATTACCTCAGCCGCAAGGCTGAACGCGAAGGCGGGCAGCCGCTGACTGTGCGCGACATCCTCGGTTACGCGATCAAGGCGCACGAAATCCAGGGTTGCTATGCGCTGCTGAACAGCTTCAACCGGGTCGGCCAGGATCACGTGATCCTGGTGCGGCTGGCGTCCACGGCGGTCGCCACGGCGATGCTGGGCGGCAACAAGGAGCAGATCACCACCGCCGTCTCGCACAGCTGGATCGACAACGGCGCGCTGCGCACCTATCGCCACGCCCCGAACACCGGCCCGCGCAAGAGCTGGGCCGCCGGCGATGCCTGCCGCCGCGCAGTGACCCACGCGATCAATGCGGTGTATCGCGGCGTGGTCGGCTATCCGTCGGCGCTGAGCGCGAAAACCTGGGGTTTCTACGATGTGGCCTTCAACGGCAAGCCGTTCGAGTTCGAGCGCCCGTTCGGCAGCTACGTCATGGAGAACGTGCTGTTCAAGATCAGCTACCCGGCTGAATTCCATGCGCAGACCGCCGTGGAATGCGCCATGCAGTTGCACGGCGAGGTTGCCGGCAAGCTCGACCAGATCGAGAAAATCGTCATCGAGACGCAGGAGGCGGGCAGCCGCATCATCGACAAGACCGGCCCGCTGGCGAACTATGCCGATCGCGACCACTGCATCCAGTACATGGTGGCGGTGCCGTTGATCTTCGGCCGGCTGGTGGCCAGCGACTACAACGACGACGTCGCGGCCGATCCGCGCATCGACGCGCTGCGCGACAAGATGGTGGTCAGCGAGAATCCGCAATTCACGCGCGACTATTTCGACCCGGCCAAGCGCTACATCGGCAACTCGCTGCAGGTGTTCTTCACCGATGGCAGCAGCACGCAGAAGGTCTCGATCGACTACCCCATTGGCCACCGCAAGCGTCGGGCCGAAGGCATCCCGGTGTTGCTGACCAAGTTCGAGGCAGCCATGCGCGGGCATCTGCCGGCCCATCGCGTGAAAGCAGTCATGGATGCAGTTAAGGATCCGGCGCAGCTCGATGCCATGCCACTGCAGGACTTTCTTGGCCTCTTCACATTGTAAAGACAATGTGAGTGGATGATTAAGGTTGGCGTGAAAGCGCATTTCGCCGAATGGCCAGCGGATGAGTTATCGGCCAATTAATGACGAACAGGGTATTTGATGGACATGATCCTTCCTGAACGGAGTCTCACCGGATTATGGTTGTCCAGCTGTTGACCCTCGCACGACTTAACGATTTTGCTACACTCTCCCCGCTTGCCGCAGAGACGCCAAGCAGGGGCTACCACAAAGCTCTGAATGACGTAGTTCAGTTCTGACGCGCGACTTCCAGTTGGGGTCGAACGGACGCGAAAACCTAATAAAGAGGAGACACCTGATGAAACGTAAGGGCTTGTATTTTCTGATAGCGCTGGCCCTGGGCGGCGTAGGTGCCGTTCATGCGCAGGACACTTCTGCCCCCGCCGATACCGCCACCACGGACACGGCAACTTCGACCTATGACGGCCGCTGGTATATCGCCCCGACCATTGGCGGTTATTACAACGATGGCGACCGCAATACCAATAGCCGCCAGTTCTATTATGGCCTTGGTTTCGGTCGTTTCTTCACGCCGAACATGTCGGTCGATGCGTTTATCGATCGCACCAAGCGCAATCGCGATGCCGGCGCCGCAGCTGGTGGCGGTCGCAGCGGTGAAAGCTGGGCGAACAATTCGGTCGGCGTTGCCGCCCGTTTCTACGCTGGCGACTGGAACGCATGGCGTCCGTACCTGCTGGTCGGCCTGATGGGCAGCCATCACCAGACTGCCAACGAAAGCGGTTGGTCGCCGGCGGCCGAGCTGGGTGGCGGCGTGTCCAAGACCGTCTCCGACAGCTCGGACATCCGTCTGGAAGCCGGTTACCGCTACGACCATGACAACAAGACCCAGTCGAACAGGAGCGGTTACGGCGACTGGTTCCTTGGCTTCAGCGTGGTCTCGCGCTTCGGCGCTCCGGCAGCAGCCCCGGCCCCCGTCGTGGCGACCCCGCCGCCGCCGGATTGCTCCACCCTCGACAGCGATGGCGACAGTGTCAACGATTGCGATGACAAGTGCCCGGGTACCACAGCCGGCACCATCGTGGGTCCGGACGGTTGCGCACAGAAGGTTGTCATCGACCTGCGCGGCGTGAACTTCAAGTTCGATCGTCCGAAGAAGGGCGAGACCGACATCTCGAAGTCGCTGGCCGAGCCGAGCGCCGACTCGATCGCGGTGCTGAACCAGGCCGTCGATACCCTGCAGCGTTATCCGCAGGTGCACGTGACGGTTGCCGGCTACACCGACTCGAAGGGTACCGACGAGTACAACCAGAGCCTGTCCGAGCGTCGTGCACAGATCGTGTATGACTTCCTGACCAGCCATGGTATCGACGCCAGCCGTCTGGAAGGCCCGATCGGTCATGGTGAAAGCAACCCGATCGGCGACAATGCCACCGACTCCGGTCGTGCGCAGAACCGTCGTACGGAACTGCAGGTTCAGCAGTAATCGAACCGCGGTAATGCAGTAATGAAAAACCCGGCTTCGGCCGGGTTTTTTTTGGCCCTGAAGAATTCCGGGTGACGCTCCGGGATATTGTCTGTTCTTGTCGTGACTCGACAATCGCCTATACGCTACCCGGATGCCCCGCAGCCCTCGTTCCGCATCTCCCCATACCGCCCCGTTTTCGTCGCCAAGACATGGACTGGCGCGGGTCTTGTCCAAACTCGGAACATGTTCGCGCAGCCAGGCCGAGCAATGGGTTCGCGCCGGCCGGGTCAGCCTGGATGGTTGCGTGGTACGTGATCCGTATCGGCCGGTGCTGATGGATCGACAGCAGATTGCCGTGGACGGCCAGCCGGTGAAAGCCGCCGAACATGTCCATGTGGCTTTCAACAAGCCACGCGGATTGATTGTCAGCGCCGCCGACGAGCGGGGACGTGACACGGTCTATA
Organism: uncultured Gammaproteobacteria bacterium; assembly: GCA_963828675.1. Lineage (GTDB taxonomy): Bacteria > Pseudomonadota > Gammaproteobacteria > Xanthomonadales > Rhodanobacteraceae > Rhodanobacter. The sequence goes on along the minus strand of CAWHFQ010000002.1, from coordinate 392,427 downwards.
CGGCGCTGGCTGCCGCCGGATTGCCGTGGCTGGGGCCGGTGGGTCGCCTGGACAAGGCCAGTGAAGGCCTGCTGCTGTTGAGCAACGACACGGGCTGGGCGGCAGGCATCACCGATCCGGTGAGCCATCTGGAGAAGACCTACCACGTGCAGGTGGCCGGTCAGCCGGATACTGCCGCGCTTGCGGCGATGCAGGCCGGCATTCCGGATGGCGGCGATGTGCTGAAGGCGAGGCGGGTCGCCCTGCTGCGTGCGGGCGAGAAAAATGCCTGGCTGGAAGTAGTGCTTGACGAAGGCCGCAATCGTCACATCCGCCGATTGCTGGCAGCGCTCGATTTCGATGTGCTGCGTCTGATCCGCGTGGCTATCGGACCGCTGGCGCTGGGCGATCTGCCGAAAGGCCAGTGGCGACGATTGAGCGCCGACGAGATTCGTGCCGTGGATACCCGAAAGCGCTGACCACCATATCCCGGAGCGCGCCAGTGGCACTCCGGGAAAACGTCAGTCAGTTGCCGATGACGCCAACCTGCTTGCCGACCTTGATGAACGCGGCGATCGCATGATCCAGGTGTTCACGCGTGTGCGCGGCGCTCATCTGCGTGCGGATGCGCGCCTGGCCCTGCGGCACCACCGGGTAGAAGAAGCCGGTGACGTAGATGCCTTCTTCCAGCAGGGCAGAGGCCATCGCCTGCGCCTTCGGTGCGTCGTAGATCATTACCGGCACGATCGGGTGCACGCCTGGCTTGATATCGAAACCGGCGGCGATCATCTGCTCGCGGAAGTAGCGAGTGTTCTGCTTGAGCTTGTCGCGCAGGTCGCCGGCGCTGGCCAGCATGTCGAACACCCTGATCGCGGCGGCGACCACGTGCGGCGGCAGCGAGTTGGAGAACAGGTAAGGGCGCGAACGCTGCCGCAGCAGCTCGATCACTTCCTTGTGGCCGGTCGTGAAACCGCCCAGTGCGCCACCGAGAGCCTTGCCCAGGGTGCCGGTGAAGATGTCGATCTTGTCCATCACGCCATTGGCTTCGGCCGAACCGCGGCCGGTATCGCCGAGGAAGCCGGTGCAATGGCATTCGTCGATGTGCACCATGGCGTCGTATTTCGCGGCCAGCGCGGTGATCTGGTCGAGCCTGGCGATGAAGCCGTCCATCGAGAACGCGCCGTCGGTGGTGATCAGCTTGGTGCGCGCCCCGGCTGCATCGGCCGCCTGCAGTTGCTTCTCCAGGTCGGCCATGTCGCTGTTGGCATAGCGGAAGCGTTTGGCCTTGCACAGGCGGATGCCGTCGATGATCGAGGCATGGTTCAGCGCGTCGGAAATCACGGCGTCCTCCTCGCCCAGCAACGGCTCGAACAGGCCGCCGTTGGCATCGAAGCAGGCGGCGTAGAGGATGGTGTCCTCGGTGCCGAAGAACGCGGCGATCTTCGCTTCCAGCTGCTTGTGCAGGTCCTGGGTGCCGCAGATGAAGCGCACGCTGGCCATGCCGAAACCGTGCGTATCCAGCGCGTCCTTCGCCGCCTGGATCACTTCCGGGTGATCGGCCAAACCGAGGTAGTTGTTGGCGCAGAAGTTCAATACCTTGCGGCCGCCTTCCAACTCGATCTCGGCGGACTGCGGCGAGGTGATGATGCGCTCGGCCTTGAACAGGCCTTGTTCGCGGATGGCATCGAGTTCGCTGGCGTAGCGCGCCTTGGCTGAGTAGCTCATGTGGGTTCCGACGGTGGGGAAAATCGCATTGTAGAGGACGCCAGCCGATCGTCGCTCCGTGGCGATCGATGCAGGCTCACGTCCACAGGTGCGCTCCGCCCTGGTCAGGATGCCCCCAGCATTTGCTCAGGGTGGCTTGAGTTTCCGAACCAGCGCTCGGCCTCGCCGATGGCTTCCTGCAAGCGTGCCGACGTGAACGGCTTGGTAAGGATGATCACTCCCTCCGGCGCTCCAGCGAGTACGTCGGTCTCGGCATAGCCGGTGATGATCACGGCGGGCAACTGCGGCTTGTCGGCGCGCAGCCGCCGAATGACCTCGACCCCCGAAACCAGCGGCATCGCGTAGTCGCTCACGACCAGGTCGAACGTGGCGAGGCCCCGCTGTTGCAGTTCGGCCACCTGGGCGCCGTCGGTTGCCGTGGTGACGCGGTGCCCCATGTCGGAAAGAAGTGCGGCGGTCGTCACGCGTACGCTTTCGTGATCGTCGACCAGAAGGATATGTCGGGGTCGCGGAGCGACCTCCTCGGCGGCATCGGCGCGAGCGATGATGGCGGGGGCATTCGTTGCCGCCGCGCGTGGCAGCCAGATCGTCATGCAGGTACCGCTGCCCAGCTCGCTTTCGATGCGCAAGGTGCCACCCGACTGCTGCGCAAAACCATAAACCATGCTGAGCCCGAGGCCGGTGCCTTTGCCCACCGCCTTGGTGGTGAAGAACGGTTCGGCCACACGCTCCAGCAGTTCGGCCGGAATCCCGCTGCCGGTATCGGCGACCGACACCGCGACGTAATGTCCTGACGCCATGCCGGCTTCGTCTTCGCCATCGACAGTCACATTGCGGCCGCTTATGCGAATGGTGCCGCCCTCGGGCATGGCGTCGCGGGCGTTGATGGCGAGATTCATCAGGGTCAGTTCCAACTGCGCTTCGTCGGCATAGGGCTGCCACAGATCGGCAGGCAGGTCCCACTCCAGCATCACCAGGCCACCCAGCGTGTGTGCCAGGAGTTGGTTGACCGCGCTGGAAAGCGCGTGCAGATCGATGCGCGTAGGCTCCAGGTTCTGTTTGCGTGCGAACGCCAGCAGGCGCGAGACGACCTCGCTGCCCTGCCGCGCCGCGTGCCGGGTCATGTCGAGGATCGGGCGATGCTCCGGTGCGAGCTGCGCGCGCCGCTGCAGCAATTCCAGTCCGCTGAGGACGGCAGCCAGCAGATTGTTGAAGTCGTGCGCGATGCCGCCGCTGAGCTGGCCGATGGCATCCATCTTGCGCACGTGCAGAAGCTGCGATTCGAGCTCCTTGCGCTCGGTGATATCGAGGAGGGTACCGGCGTATTCTGCCGCGCCACCCACGCCGTCGCGCAACAACACCGTCTGATCGAGAAAGTGCTTGTAGGTACCGTCGGCACATAGCCAGCGATATTCCACCGAGTAACCGCGACCATCGCGCCCGCTCTCGAAAACGGCAGTCGCCCGCTCGCGATCATCCGGGTGCAGGCGGTCGCGCCACAGGGTGGGCGTGTCGAGAATTTCCCTGAAGTCGAATCCCGTGAGCAATCGAAAATTGCCGGTGATGAATTTGGGAATGCGTGGCGAGGCCTGCGGATCTTCGAGGTAGAGAATGATCGGCAGTGATTCGATGATGACCGCCTGGCGCTGTTCCGAGCGACGCAACTCCTGCTCGGCACGCAAGAGATCAGCGTTGGCGCGCAGGTTGGCGTCGAGCAGCTGCTGCTCCTGCCATGCCTTGCGCCGGATTTCGTGCGTCATCTGGAACAGGTCGACGAATACTGCCGCCTTGGACCGCAATACGACCGGCTCGACCGGCTTGAACACGTAATCGACGGCGCCCATCGAATAGCCGCGCATCAGGTGTTCGTGTTCCTTGTTGATCGCCGAAAGAAAGATGATCGGAATGCGCCTGGTCTGCTCGCGACCGCGGATGATGCGCGCGGTTTCATAGCCATCCATGCCCGGCATATAGACGTCCAGCAGAATGACGGCGAACTCTCCAGTGAGCAGTTGGCGTAGCGCATCTTCGCCGGTCTTGGCCAGCACCACGTCACCAATGTCGTCCAGCACGGTCTGGATGGCCAGCAGGTTGCGCTCGTCGTCGTCGACGACCAGGATGCGCGCCCGCTCGGGCGTGTCGGGCGGTGCCTTGTGGTCGCCGCGCGCGGCTCGGCTGCTTGAGCGCGTTTCGGGATACATGATCAAGCTTCCCCGGTCGGCGTGCGGCCGGCCGACCGGGCCGCCACGCGCAGCAGGGCGAGCAGCAGCTCGATGTCGACCGGCTTGGCGATGTAGTCCGACGCTCCTGCATCCAGGCATTTCTGGCGGTCGCCCTTCATCGCCTTGGCAGTCACGGCAATCAACGGCACGCCGGCGATGACGGGTTGGGCGCGGATTTGCCGCATCGTCTCGTAGCCGTCCATCTCCGGCATCATGATGTCGATCAAGGCCGCATCGATGTCCGGATTCAACTCCAGCAGGGCGATGCCGTCGCGGCCGGTTTCGGCATGCAATACCTCCACGCCGTAACTCTCCAGTACACCGGTCAATGAGTAGATGTTGCGGATGTCGTCATCGATGATGAGGATTTTGGCGCCCGCCAGGCCATTGTCGGCGCGCAACGCGGTCACGGGATCGTCGGACACACGGGCAAGGCTGTCCGATCGGTTGGCCAACCCATCGCGTACATGGCGAGCCAGCTCGGCGAACACACCGGCTAGTTGATCCGGGGTTGCGGGTTTTTCGGTGACGCCGAGCGCTCCCAGCGAGAGCGCCGAGCGGAGTTTTTCTGCGCCAGAGATCACCTGAACCGGTATGTGCGTCGTTTGCGGATCATGCTTGAGCAAATCCAGCAGCACCAATCCGTCGATGTCGGACAGGCCAAGATCCAGCGTGATCACGTGCGGCTGCAATTTGCGCGTCAATGCCAGAGTGCCGGCGCCGGCGGTAGCCACCACGCCCTTGAGGCCGGCTCCCCTGGCAATGTCCAGCAGGATGGCGGCGAACGCGGGATCGTCCTCGACGATCAACGCAAAGGGCGAGTCGTCCAGCGCTTCGCGATCGTCGGTCACTTCCATGCGGCTGGCCAGGGCGTTGGGTACCGTTGCACCGCTGTTGTCATAGCGCGCACTGCTGGCGCCATCAGGCAAAGCCGCCGACGCCGTCGCCTCCAATGGCACGAACAGGGTGAACGTGGAGCCTTCGCCGAAGGTGGAACGTACCTGCAGCTCGCCGCCGAGGAGACGGGCGATCTCGCGGCTGATCGACAATCCCAGCCCTGTGCCCCCGAACTTGCGGCTGGTGGTGCCGTCGGCCTGCTGGAACGCTTCGAAGATCAGCTTCTGCTTGTCCTTCGCGATGCCGATACCCGTATCGGTGACGGCAATGGCGATGGCATGCCGCGCATCGCGCAAGACCGGATGATGGGTGCTCCAGCCGCTGGTCACCTGGTTCACCGCCAGCGTCACGCTGCCGTTGGTCGTGAACTTGAAGGCATTGGAAAGCAGGTTCAGCACGACCTGTTGAAGGCGTTTTTCGTCGGTGTGGATGGAAGCAGGCAGTGCGCTGTCGAACTCCACTCCGAACTGCAGGTTCTTGTCGGCAGCCAGCTGGCGGAAGGTGCGTTCCATATGCTGCTTGAAGCTGATGAGCGGCATCTCGGCGATTTCGATCGATACCGTGCCCGACTCGATTTTCGACAAGTCGAGGATGTCGTTGATCAGGCTGAGCAGGTCGGAGCCGGCCGAATGGATGGTGCGCGCGAACTCGGTCTGCTTCTCGTTGAGATTGCCGTGCGGGTTGTCGGCCAGAAGCCGCGACAGTATCAGCAGCGAGTTCAGCGGAGTGCGCAGCTCGTGGCTCATGTTGGCCAGGAACTCGGACTTGTACTTGGAGGTGAGCGCCAGCTGTTCGGCCTTCTCCTCGACCGCACGGCGGGCCAGGTCGATTTCGAAGTTCTTCGCCTCCACCTGCTTCTTTTCATGTTCCAGCAGCTGGGCTTTTTCCTTGAGCTCTTCGTTGGTGACGTGCAGCTCTTCCTGCTTGGTGGTGAGCTCGGTCTGACGCGCCTGCAGTTCCTGGGTCAGCAACTGCGACTGCTTGAGCAGGCCTTCGGTGCGCATGGTCGCGGCGATCGTGTTGAGCACGATGCCGACCGATTCCATCAGCTGGTCGAGGAAGCTCTGGTGGGTTTCGTTGAAGCGGTTGAACGAGGCCAGCTCGATCACCGCCTTCACGTCGTCCTCGAACAACGCCGGCAGCACGGTGACACTGGCCGGCGAGGCGTGGCCGAGACCCGAGCCGATCCGGATGAACTCGCCAGGTACGTCGGACAGCAATATGGCGCGCTTGTCCGCCGCGCATTGGCCGATCAATCCCTCGCGCAGCTTGAACATGGGCTTGAGCGTGCCCTTGTTCTCGGCGCCGTAGCTGGCGACAAGGTCGAGCACGGTGTCATCGTTCTCGCGGCGCGCAACGTAGAACACGCCGTACTGCGCGTTCACCAGCGGCGCCAGCTCGGACATGATCAGGTTGGACACGGTGGCCAGGTCACGCTCGCCCTGCAACATGCGCGAGAAGCGGGCGAGGTTGGTTTTCAGCCAATCCTGTTCCGCGTTCTTCAAGGTCTGGTCCTTGAGATTGCGGATCATCTCGTTGATGTTGTCCTTCAGCGAAGCCATCTCGCCCGACGCCTCCACCGCGATCGAGCGGGAGAGGTCGCCCTTGGTCACCGCGGTGGCCACATTGGCGATCGAGCGCACCTGGTTGGTGAGGTTGGCGGCGAGCTGATTCACGTTGTCGGTAAGGTCGCGCCAAAGGCCCGCCGCGCCGGGCACGCGCGCCTGGCCGCCGAGCTTTCCCTCGATGCCGACCTCACGCGCCATGTTGGTGACCTGGTCGGCGAAGGTGGCGAGTGTCTCGATCATGCCGTTGAAGGTGTCGGCCAGCGCCGCGATTTCACCCTTGGCATCCACCGCCAGCTTGCGCTTGAGGTTGCCCTGCGCCACCGCGGTGACCACGTCGGCGATGCCGCGCACCTGGTTGGTCAGGTTGGTCGCCATCAGGTTGACGTTGTCGGTGAGATCCTTCCAGGTGCCGCCCACACCGGGCACCTGCGCCTGGCCGCCGAGCTTGCCCTCGGTGCCGACCTCGCGTGCCACGCGTGTCACTTCCGAGGCGAACGAGTTGAGCTGATCGACCATCACGTTGATGGTGTCCTTCAGCGCGAGGATCTCGCCCTTGACGTCCACCGTGATCTTCTTGGACAAATCGCCCCGCGCCACGGCGGTGGTCACGTCGGCGATGTTGCGCACCTGGCCGGTGAGGTTGTCGGCCATCAGGTTCACATTGTCGGTGAGATCCTTCCAGGTACCGGCCACGCCGCGCACCTGGGCCTGGCCGCCGAGCTTGCCTTCGGTACCGACCTCGCGCGCCACGCGGGTCACTTCCGAGGCGAACGAGTTGAGCTGATCGACCATCGTGTTGATGGTGTCTTTCAGCTCGAGAATTTCGCCCTTGACGTCGACCGTGATCTTTTTCGACAGATCGCCCAGCGCCACCGCGGTGGTCACCGCGGCGATGTTGCGTACCTGGCCGGTGAGGTTGGCCGCCATCGCGTTGACGTTGTCGGTGAGATCCTTCCAGGTACCGCCGACGCCTTCCACCCGCGCCTGGCCGCCGAGCTTGCCTTCGGAGCCGACTTCGCGCGCCACGCGGGTCACTTCCGAGGCGAACGAGTTCAGCTGATCGACCATCACGTTGATGGTGTCCTTCAACTCGAGAATTTCGCCTTTCACGTCCACCGTGATCTTCTTGGACAGATCGCCGCGCGCCACCGCGGTGGTCACCTCGGCGATGTTGCGCACCTGGCCGGTGAGGTTGCCGGCCATCAGGTTGACGTTGTCGGTCAGGTCCTTCCAGGTGCCGCCGACGCCTTCCACCCGCGCCTGGCCGCCGAGCTTGCCTTCGGAGCCGACCTCGCGCGCCACGCGGGTGACCTCGGAGGCGAAGCCGTTGAGCTGGCCGACCATCACGTTGATGGTGTTCTTCAACTCGAGAATTTCGCCCTTGACCTCCACCGTGATCTTCTTGGACAGATCGCCGCGCGCCACCGCGGTGGTCACCTCGGCGATGTTGCGCACCTGGCCGGTGAGGTTCGCCGCCATCAGGTTCACGTTGTCGGTCAGGTCGGCCCAGGTGCCCGCCACGCCCGGTACCTGGGCCTGGCCGCCGAGCTTGCCTTCGGTACCCACTTCGCGTGCCACGCGAGTCACTTCGGAAGCGAATCCGTTCAACTGGTCGACCATCGTGTTGATGGTGTCCTTCAGCTCGAGAATTTCGCCCTTGACGTCCACCGTGATCTTTTTCGAAAGATCGCCGGAGGCCACCGCCGTGGTGACTTCGGCGATGTTGCGGACCTGGCCGGTGAGGTTGTCGGCCATCAAATTGACGTTGTCGGTAAGGTCCTTCCAGGTGCCGGCCACGCCCAAGCACCAGTGCCTGGCCGCCGAGCTTGCCTTCGGTACCCACTTCGCGTGCCACGCGGGTCACCTCGGAGGCGAAACCGTTCAACTGGTCCACCATGGTATTGATCACATCCTTGATCTGCGAGGATTTCTCCCTTGACGTCGACGGTGATCTTCTGCGTCAGGTCGCCGGTGGCGATGGCGGTGGCGACCTTCGACACGTCGCGCAACTGCACCGTGAGGTTGCCGGCCATCGCGTTGACGTTGTCGGTGAGATCGGCCCACGAACCGGCCAGGCCCGGCACCCGCGCATGGCTGCCGAGCTTGCCTTCGGTGCCAACCTCGCGCGCCACGCGGGTCACTTCCGAGGCGAATGAATTGAGCTGATCCACCATCACGTTGATGGTGTTCTTCAGTTCGAGGATCTCACCCTTGACCTCGACGGTGATCTTCTTGGACAAGTCGCCCGACGCCACCGCCGTGGTCACCTCGGCGATGTTGCGCACCTGGCCGGTAAGGTTGGTGGCCATCGCGTTGACGTTGTCGGTCAGGTCCTTCCAGGTGCCCGCCACGCCTTTCACCGTGGCCTGGCCGCCGAGTTTGCCCTCGGTGCCGACCTCGCGTGCCACGCGGGTCACCTCCGAAGCGAACGAGGCGAGCTGTTCGACCATGGTGTTCACCACCTTGCCGATGCGCAGAAACTCGCCGCGCAGCGGGCGGCCGTCGATTTCCACCGTCATCGACTGCGACAGATCACCCTTGGCCACTGCGCCGATCACGCGGGCCACTTCGGCGGTGGGCTGCACCATGTCGTCGATCAGATCGTTCACGGCGTGGATGGCACTCTGCCAGTCGCCGGTGGCATTGCTGACGTGCCCGCGCTGGGTGATCTTGCCCTCCTTGCCGACCACCAACGAGAGGCGCTGAAACTCCTGCGTCATCTGTTCGTTGAGTCCGACAACCTCATTGAACAGCCGCGCCAGTTCGGCATCCTGCCCGGTGAGATCGTCAGGCAACCGAACGTGGAAGTCACCACGACGCAATCGCCGGAATGCGGCGATGAGCGCGCGCTGATCTAGGAACTCCGGGGTGGTGTGGTTGTTGACTGCAGATTCCGTTGTCGACATCGGAGGTACTCGCAAGGAAATGCTGAGGCGCCATGCCCAGCAAAATGTATGGCGCCAAACTCGAGACGGCAGCAAGGGCTGCTGCCATTGGGCCAGGTTTGATTCAACATGCGACTGCGGAGCTTTGACCTGAGCGGGCGTCCATCCTTCGGGCAGACTGTCGGCATCCTCGTGCCTGTCGACGGCTGAGTGCCGCATGCCGCCGACCGCTCAGGTGGACGCCAACCATCGCCCATCATGACTTACCGATGACGCGGGCTCAACGCCTGCGCATTTGGACGGCCAAGCGAACAGCAGCTTCGTGAAGTCAGCGTGAAAATTTGTGTTTGAAGCGCAAATTCGGTCAACCGAAATCTGCGTGCCGATGATGCAAGACGCTGCCGTCGCTGCGTCGGGTGCCGCTGCTGACCTTTTGCGATCGCGGCGCGTGCCTTGGCATACGGTGACTCAGGGCCTACCATGTCCGGCTTCGCACCAAGGCGCTTGTTCGCGCGCCATTCCTTCGCGAAAGCGCCACGAACGCTCACGCATCAGGGGCATATTCGGTAATGCTGGTCGAAAAGAATGTATCGGAATTTTTGCGCTCGACATTCCGATCGATCTGGTCGCTGGAACTGCTGTTCCTGCTGGCGGATGACCCCGCGCGCTGCTGGTCGAATCAGGAGATGGTCGCCGCACTGCGCGCCAGTGATCTGGTCGTTGATCAGGCAATCGACAACCTCAACGCGGCCGGCCTGCTGGTGCCGGAGCACGAGGGGCGTTTTCGCTACGCGCCACCCTCGGCGGAAGTTCGTTCGCTGGTGATTTCGGCGCGATCGCTCTACGCGCATTCGCCCGATGCCGTTCGCCGCATGATCATTCGTTCGCAGTCGAACCATCTGCTCAAGTTTGCCGATGCTTTCAAGTTCAGGAAGGGCTGACGTGACCCACTACTTTGCTCCGGCGGTCTATCTGCTGTGCTTCCTGGCGGCCAGCCTGTGCGCCATCATGTTGGGGCGCAGCTTTCATCGGAGCCGGAGCGGGCTGCTGTTCTGGAGCGCGTTGTGCTTCTCCATGCTTGCGCTGAACAACCTTGCATTGGTGCTGGACCTGGTGGTCTTCCCCGGGCTTGATCTGGCCGTTCTCCGCGGAATGATCTCGCTCGCCGCGATCGTGACCTTGCTGTTCGGCTTCATCTGGAACGGGGAAGGGGAGTAACCGATGGCGACGATCTACTTCCTTTCGGGCGCCGTCACTCTTGGCTACATGCTCGCGGCCGTGTTTTTTCTGAGATTCTGGAAACGCACCGCTGACGTGCTCTTTCTTTCCTTCGCCGTGGCCTTTGCCTTGCTGAGCATCGGTCAGATCGTCATCGCTTCGGCGAACATCTACGTCGAAGACAGCAGTGCTGCGTATCTCGTGCGCCTTGCGGCATTCACCCTCATCATCCTGGCAGTCTGGCGCAAGAATCGGCCGTCACGCTGATGCGGCGATGACGCGGACTGCATAGCAGATCGATTCCAGCGCGACCGCGTACGCATGCTTTCCAGCGGACGGTTCTGGTCGAGCGCACGCCTGGTTGCGAGCGAGGGCCTTCTACACGGATGAGGCGAGGCCCGTCACCCGGTCCATCGCCTCGAAAAGCTTCTCGGTCCCGTAGGGCTTGATCACCGCTGCCGAATGCGCATCCAGCATCAGGCCGTGGTCCTCGCGTCCGGTGGCGTAGATTACCGGCAGGTCGGGACGGCGAATTCGAACCGCCTGCGCCAGGTCGATTCCCGAGCCATCGGGCAAACCGATATCGGTGATCAACACGTCGACGCTGTCCAGGTCGTGTTGCAGCGCCGCCTTCGCGGACGATGCTTCAAGAACGTGATGCCCTTTGTGCGAAAGCGTATCGGCCAGCAACATGCGTATCAGCTGTTCGTCTTCGCACAGCAGGATGCGCAGCGGAGGCGATGTGCGCATTTTCGACTCTTGGGTAATGGAGGAATTCATCGAAGGGTTTCGTCCGGTGGGAGCAAGCGGCGAGCCATGGCCATTGACGCCCCCATCCGATGGGCAAGCCAACGGCATGACTATAGATCCGCTCCGCAAAACTGATCAACCGTCCCGCAACTCTCCCGACCCGAGAACCGTCACGACGATCCCTTCGGGCGATGTTTCGAGCGGCTCGCCGCCACTGAATCCACTGCTTCCCCAGGCCTCCTTGCCGAGCCAGGATTGGACGCCAGCGCACTGCCGCCGCCATGGAACGGGTGGCGGACGGCATGGGCTACAGGGCAGTCGGGCCGGTTGCGTTCAGATCCAGGAGCAGACGACCTTGCCGCAGAGGCCGGCGTCCATCAGGTCGAAACCCTTCTGGAAATCGTCGATCGCGATCTGGTGGGTCAGCACCTTCTGCAGCGGAAAGCCGGTCAACACCATCTGGGTCATCTTGTACCAGGTCTCGTACATCTTGCGGCCGTAGATGCCCTGCAGGGTGAGGCCCTTGAAGATGACCTTGTCCCAGTCGATGCCGGCGCCGCGCGGCATGATGCCGAGCATGGCGATCTTGCCGCCGTGGTACATGCACTCGAGCATGTCGCTGAAGGCGCGCGGGTTGCCGCTCATCTCCAGGCCCACGTCGAAGCCTTCGATATGCAGGTCCTTGACCACGTCGCGCAACGACTGGTTGGCGACGTTGACCACTCGGGTCGCGCCCATGTCGGCGGCAAGCTTGAGGCGGTAATCGTTGACGTCGGTGACCACCACGTTGCGCGCACCCACGTGCTTGGCGATGCCGGCGGCGATGATGCCGATCGGACCGGCGCCGGTGATCAGCACGTCCTCGCCGATCAGGTCGAACTCCAGCGCGCAATGCGCGGCGTTGCCGTACGGGTCGAAGAAGGCCGCCAGTTCGGACGGGATCTGGTCGGGAATCGGCCACAGGTTCGAGGCCGGCATGGTCATGTACTCGGCGAACGCACCGTTGCGGTTCACGCCGATGCCGACAGTGTTCGGGCACAGGTGCTGGCGGCCGGCACGGCAATTGCGGCAATGACCGCAGACGATGTGGCCTTCGGCCGAAACGCGGTCGCCGATCTTGTAGCCGGTGACGCCCGGGCCGATCTCCACGATGCGGCCGACGAATTCGTGGCCGATGGTCAGGCCCGGCTTGATCGTGCGCTGGCTCCATTCGTCCCACTTGTAGATGTGCAGGTCGGTGCCGCAGATCGCGGTCTTCTCGATCTTGATCAGCACCTCGTTCGGGCCGACCACCGGCAGCGGTACTTCTTCCATCCAGATGCCTGCTTCGGGCTTGCGCTTGACCAGGGCTTTCATCGTCTGCGACATGGGGAGTCCATCGGTTGGCCCGGGCAGCGGGCGGAGAAGCGACGATTATAGAGCGATCGACGCGGGTCTCGACGGATCGGCAGAGGCAGAGGAATGGCGTGCCGGCGATTCGGCCGTGTCGAAAGCGCTATCGGTGCGGGATGGTTCCGCCGCCTCCCTTTACACTGTGCCGATGCCCATCGACACCCGCCCGCTCGCCATCTTCCTGATGGGCCCGACCGCCTCGGGCAAAACCGCGCTGGCCTGCGAGTTGAGCGAGGGATTCCCGCTGGAGCTGGTCAGCGTCGATTCGGCGCTGGTCTATCGCGGCATGGACATCGGCACCGCCAAGCCGGACGCGGCGACACTGGCGCGCTATCCGCATGCGCTGGTCGATATCCGCGATCCGGCGCAGCCGTATTCGGCAGCGGACTTTCGTGCCGATGCCTTGCCGTTGATGCAGCAGATCAGCGCGCGGGGCAGGGTGCCGCTGCTGGTCGGTGGCACCGGATTGTATTTCCGCGCGCTGCAGCAAGGCCTGTCCGATTTGCCCGAGGCCGACCCGGCAACCCGGGCGCGACTTTCCGTGCAGGCCGCGCAGATCGGCTGGCCGGCCATGCATGCTCGCCTGGCTGTGCTGGATCCGGTCGCCGCCGCGCGGATCGATAGCCACGACGTGCAGCGCCTGCAGCGTGCGCTGGAAGTGATCGAACTGACCGGTCGGCCGCTGTCCGCACTGCAGCGCGGCGGCAACGGCGTGCCCTTTCCGTGGCGCGTGCTCAAGCTGGCCTTGTTGCCGGCGGATCGCGGCGTGCTGCACGAGCGCATCGCGCAGCGCATCGACGCGATGCTGGCCGCCGGCTTTCTCGACGAGGTGCGCGAGCTGCGTGCGCGCGGCGACCTGCACCCCGAGCTGCCGGCCATTCGCGCGGTCGGCTACCGGCAGGCGTGGGAACATCTGGACGGCCATACCGGCCCCGCCGAATTTCGGGACCGCGCCATCTTCGCCACCCGGCAGTTGGCCAAACGGCAGATCACCTGGCTGCGCAGCGATCATGCCGCGCGTCTGTTCGAGCCCGATCGCCCTGGCCTGACTGCTCGTGCAAGCGACGCCGTGCGGCTGTTTCTGGGCACGGCTGGCCGGCTCGATGCCAGTTGAGGGGCGAATGTTGCCGCTGGCGTGATCCAGTCCACTTGCCAGTCGCAAAAATCTCCTTTCATCAAGCACTTGAAAGCAGTTACCATCCATGCATGTTGGGCCGGGGCGCCATCGGCGTTTTTTCCCGGACCTGTCCGTGGCAAGGGGAGAACAAGAAATGTCCAAAGGGCAATCGTTGCAGGATCCGTTTTTGAATGCGTTGCGGCGCGAACGCGTACCGGTGGCCATCTATCTGGTCAACGGCATCAAGCTGCAGGGGACGGTCGAGTCGTTCGACCAGTTCGTGGTGTTGCTGCGCAACCAGGTGAGCCAGATGGTCTACAAGCATGCCATCTCGACCGTGGTGCCCAGCCGCAACGTGCGTATCGGCAATGGCCACGACGGCCATGAAAGTCACGAGGGGCACGACAGTCATTCCGACGCGCCGGCGGGTTCGGCCGACGCGGCAGCTTGATTGACGGGCTTCCAGCCCGCATTGAAGTGGGTCCGTGCCTGAAAGAGATCACCCCCACCCGTGTTTGACCGACAAAAGAAAGGCGATCGCGCCGTCCTGGTCCTGCCGCATTCGCGCGGCGAGGGCGATACGGCGCGTCGCGCCGAGGAATTCGCCGAACTGGTGAAGTCCGCCGGAGCCGAAGTGCTGGGCGTGATCACGGCCCGGGTCGAAGATCCCAACCCGCGCTACTACATCGGCACCGGCAAGGCCGATGAGGTCGCCGAGGCGGCACGTGCGCTGGATGCCGACCTGGTGCTGGTCGATCACCTGCTGACGCCGGTGCAGGAGCGCAACCTCGAGAAGCACCTTGGCATCCGCGTGGTCGATCGTGCCGGACTGATCCTGGACATCTTCGCCCAGCGCGCGCGTTCGCACGAAGGCAAGCTGGAAGTGGAACTGGCCCAGCTGAAACACCTGGCGACGCGGCTGGTGCGCGGCTGGACCCATCTGGACGCCCAGCGCGGCGGTGCCATCGGCAACCGCGGCCCCGGCGAAACCCAGCTGGAAACCGACCGCCGCCTGCTCGGCGAGCGGGTCAAGATGCTCACCAAACGGCTGGAAAAGGTGCAGACCCAGCGCGGCCAGCAACGCCGCGCCCGACTGCGCAACACCGTGCCGCGGGTGGCCCTGGTCGGCTACACCAACGCCGGCAAGTCGACCCTGTTCAATGCGCTCACCACCGGCGACGTCTACGCCGCGAACCTGTTGTTCGCCACGCTCGACCCCACCGTGCGCAAGCTGGAAGACCTCAGCTGCGGCCCGGCCGTGCTGGCCGATACCGTCGGCTTCATCCGCGAGCTGCCGCACGACCTGGTCGCCGCGTTCCGCGCCACCCTGGCCGAGGCACGTGACGCCGACCTGCTGCTGCACGTGAGCGACGCCGCCGACGACGAACGCGAGCGCCTGCACCGCGTGGTCGACAACGTGCTGGAGGAGATCGACGCCGGCGAGGTGCCGCAGTTGCACGTGATGAACAAGATCGATCTGGCCGGTGCCGAACCGCGCATCGACCGCGACGCCGCCGGCAAGCCGGTGCGGGTGTGGCTGTCTGCGGCGACCGGTGTCGGCCTCGACCTGCTGCGCCAGGCGCTGGGCGAACTGCTCGGCGGCGAGCGGGTGCAATCCGCGCTGCAATTGCCGCTGACGGCAGGCCGCTTGCACGCCCGCCTGAAGGCGGTCGGCGCGATCAGCAACGAAACCGTGGACGAGCACGGCTGGCAGCTGCGCATCGACGCGCCGCGCAGCGTGATCGCGCCGATCAGCGGCGGTGATGCCACCGAAACCCTGTTGCTGCGCGAGCTGCTGGCCGTAACGGAATGACGCGCTGGACAGCGTCCCGCTCTGCTAGAATGTTCAGTGTTTGTGCGGCCCTTCCCGAAGAGTCGGCGAAACTCATCGACGGCTTCGGCTGAATCTCATGTGTAACCCGGTGCGACGTGTGTTCCGGCCGTGGTTGCCGGCCTCCCGACGGCTTCAAGGAGACTGACTCGTGGCATGGAATGAACCCGGCAAGAACGGGCAGAACGATCCGTGGAACAGGAAGCGTCCATCCGGCAAGTCGCCGGTGGAAGACCTGCTCAACAACGCCAAAAACCGCCTGGGCAAGATGGGTCAGGGTCCCGGCAACATCCTCACCGCCGTGCTGGTCCTCATCGTGGTCGGCCTGCTGTTCAGCAGCTACACCATCATCGGCGCGCGCCAGGCCGGCGTGGTGCTGCGCTTCGGTGAGTACTCCCGCACGCTGGCGCCCGGCTTCCACCTGAAGCTGCCACAGCCGATCGAGTCGGTCACCAAGGTCGAGGCCACGCGGATCCGCTCGGTCACCGACAAGGTGGCGATGCTGACCAAGGACGAGAACATCATCACGATCGACTTCACCGTGCAGTACCAGGTGGACGATTCGCGCAAATACCTGTTTTCGCTGAACGATCCGGACGGCACCATCGGTGCCGCCGCCGAAGCGGCCGTTCGTTCGGTGATCGGCGGCAGCGACATGGACCAGGTCCTTTCCGCCGCCGGCGCCAGTCTGGTCAGCGAAGCGCAGACCGCCTTGCAGAAGACCCTGGATGGCTACGATTCCGGCCTGCGCGTGACCGAGGTCAGTTTCCAGAACGTGGCTCCGCCGGACGATGTGAAAGACGCCTTCGATGACGTCAACAACGCCCGCGAAGACAAGCAGAGCATCGAGAACGGTGCCCTGGCCTACGCCAGCAAGGTGGTGCCGGTGGCCCGTGGCGAGGCCGCGCGCATCACTGCCGAAGCCTCCGGCTACAAGTCGGCCCGCATCGCCCGTGCGCAAGGCGACACCGCCGGTTTCGACCTGATCCTGAAGCAGTACAAGGCCGCCCCGGACGTGACCCGCAAGCGCCTGTGGCTGGAAACCGTGGAACAGGTGATGGCAGACAACCCCAAGGTGATCGACGGTTCCGCTGGTCGCAACATCATCAACCTGCCGACGCTGGAAGGTTCCGCTGCGGCGCCTTCCGCCGGTTCGACCACGGTAGGCGCGATCGTGCCGGCAACGGCACCGACCAGTGGCGGCAACGCCGACAAGGGGAGCCAGCCATGATGAAGATCAGCTCCATCGTCGCCGCGATCGTGGTGGTCCTGCTGGGCCTCAACAGCATGTTCGTGGTCAGCGAAGGGCACAGCGCGTTGCTGCTGCAGTTCGGCCGCATCGTGCATACCGACTACCAGCCCGGCCTGCACTTCAAGCTGCCGGTGATCCAGCAGGTGATCCATTTCGACAAGCGCATCCTGTCGCTGGACGCGCCGCCGGAGCGCTATTTCACCTCCGAGAAGAAGAGCGTCAACGTCGACTTCTACGTGAAATGGCGCGTCGCCGACAACGCCGCGTATTACCGCGCGACCGGCAGCGACCAGCTGCAGGCCGCGCAGCGGCTCACCCCGATCGTCAAGGATGCGCTGCGTTTCGAGTTCAACGCACGCACCTTGCCCGACCTGATCTCCGGCGGCCGCAAGGACATCACCGAGCGCGTGCGCGCGCAGACCGACGCCTCGGCGCGCAAGAACCTCGGCATCGCCGTGGTCGACGTGCGCATCAAGCGCATCGACCTGCCCAACGAAGTCAGCGAATCGGTGTACAAGCGCATGCGTGCCGAGCGCCTGCAACTGGCCAACGAACTGCGCTACACCGGCCAGGAATCGGCCGCCAAGATCCAGGCCGATGCCGATCGCCAGGCGCAGGTGCTCAAGGCCGATGCCAACCGCGACGCGGCCAAGGTGAAGGGCGAGGGCGACGCGGAAGCGGCGGCGATCTATGCGCAGGCCTACAACCAGGACCCGGAATTCTTCGCGTTCTACCGCAGCCTCGCCGCCTATCGCACCTCGTTTGCGGACGGCAAGGGCGTGCTGATCATGAAGCCCGACGACGAATTCCTGCGCTACTTCGACCAGCCCGCGCCCAAGCGCTGAGTAGTACCCCGATGCACCAGCTGACTGCCGCGTTGTGCCTGATGCTGGTGATCGAGGGGCTGATGCTGTTCGCGGCGCCGAAAGGCTGGCAGGCGATGGTGCGCGAAGCGCTGAAATTGCCGCCACGCACCTTGCGGCTGTTCGGTGCCGGTGCGATGGTCGTCGGTCTGGTGTTGTTGCAGTTTTTCCATTGATGTTGCACGGCGGCCGGTGGCCGCGGTGCCTGATGTTTTCCCCGACTCCCGCGTGGAGTCCACGCAAACGAGCGAGCAGATCCGGAGTAAAGCAGCATGGGCAAGTCAGTCGTCATCCTCGGAGCCCAGTGGGGCGATGAAGGCAAAGGCAAGATCGTCGACCTGCTGACCGAGCGGGTCAGCGCGGTGGCGCGCTTCCAGGGCGGCCACAACGCCGGCCACACGCTGGTGATCAAGGGCAAGAAGACCGTGCTGCACCTGATCCCCTCGGGCATCCTGCGCGACGACGCGCTGTGCCTGATCGGCAACGGCGTGGTGCTGTCGCCCGAGGCACTGATCAGCGAGATCGCCGAGCTGGAGGCCAACGGCGTCGAGGTGCGTTCACGCGTCAAGATCAGCCCGGCCACGCCACTGATCATGCCGTACCACATCGCCGTGGATAAGGCGCGCGAGCTCGCCGCCGGCGGCAAGGCCATCGGCACCACCGGCCGCGGCATCGGCCCGGCCTACGAAGACAAGGTCGCCCGCCGCTCCATCCGCGTCGCCGACCTGATGTACCCGCACGAGCTGCCGGCGCTGCTGAAGACCGCCGTCGACTACCACAACTTCATCCTCACCCAGTGGCTGAAGGCCGAGCCGGTCGACTACGACACCGTACTCAAGGACGCGCTGGCCTGGGGCGAATACATCCGCCCGCTGGTCGACGACGTCGCCACCATCCTGCACGACGTGCGCCGCGAGGGCGGCAACATCCTGTACGAAGGCGCCCAGGGCGCGTTGCTCGACATCGACCACGGCACCTATCCCTACGTCACCTCGTCCAACACCACCGTCGGCGGCGCGCTGGCCGGCACCGGCGTGGGCGCCTGCGACATCGACTACGTGCTGGGCATCTGCAAGGCCTACGCGACGCGCGTCGGCAGCGGCCCGTTCCCGACCGAATTGAACGACGAGATGGGCGAGCGCCTGCGCAAGGTCGGCAACGAGTTCGGCGCCAGCACCGGCCGCCCGCGCCGCTGCGGCTGGATCGACCTGGTCGCGCTCAAGCGCGCCACCCAGATCAACGGCATCAACGGCCTGGCCATCACCAAGCTCGACGTGCTCGACGGCCTGGAAACCGTCAAGGTCTGCATCGCCTACGAATACCGCGGCAAGCGCCGCGAACTGGCCCCGCTCGACGCCGACGGCTGGGACGAGTGCAAGCCGGTCTACCTGGAATTCCCCGGCTGGCAGGAATCCACCGCCGGCATCCGCGACTGGAACCAGCTGCCGCCCGCGGCGCGTGCGTATCTGCGTGCGGTGGAAGAACTGTCGGGCTGCAAGCTGGCACTGGTGGCTACCGGTGCGGATCGGGATGACACGATCGTGCTGGATGATCCGTTTGCCTGATGATTGCTTTCATCGCCGATAAAGGAAGCCCCGCACTGCGGGGCTTCTTTCATTGAGCACCCATCAGAAGATCCGGCCGATTCGCCGACAACCACTGTCGAACGTGCTCGAACAACGCATCCGCCTGTGCAATGCATTCACGCACGGATTCTGGCTCGATAAGGTCGCCGGAATAATCGTTGACGTTGCGCTTCTTGCGCAACGCATCCATCACGATCCAGCTTTCGCGCGGTACACCAAGCGTCAGCGACAACGTCTGGATCACAGTCTGATGATGGCCAGGCACACTGGTGGACGGTCGATAGCCATTGGCCATCAGGCCGACCAGGGCGCATTGCATGATGGCCTTGTAGGCCGCGTCGAAGCGCGTCTCATCGCTGATGCCTTCGACTCGCGCATCGGCAAGATTGCGCTTTGCTGCGGCCAGCAAGCGCCGTACTTCCTCAGGATGCGTGGCGTGCGGTTTGATCTGGTGTGTCTTGACCAGGTTATCCAAGCTCATCGGGTCCTCCTATCAGCCACAATTTCGGTTCCTTCCATACCCTCGCGACAAAACTCTCTCGTTGCTTCCTGCGTTGATGAAACTCCTCATGACTCAGTACCGTCGGATTGACTTCCCGGCGCAATTTTTCCTGCGCCGATTGCAGCGCAAGCACGGCATCAGCGAAGCCAAGCGTGCCGACCAGCATCACATCCACATCGCTGTGCGCATGGGTGTCACCCGATGCCATTGAGCCATAGACGAACGCTCCGCTGATCCGATCGGCGAGTGGCAGCAGT
The DNA here is from genome assembly GCA_963828675.1 of uncultured Gammaproteobacteria bacterium. Lineage (GTDB taxonomy): Bacteria > Pseudomonadota > Gammaproteobacteria > Xanthomonadales > Rhodanobacteraceae > Rhodanobacter. Next base: position 372,383 of record CAWHFQ010000002.1, on the reverse strand, counting down.
GCATCGCGCAAGATATCGGCTATACCAGCAGTCTTGCGCAACAGGCCCGTCAATTCATCGAAGATGGGACTCTCCGTGTTTGCGCAATAGTGGACTTGCCTGCCGATTTCCTTGCGGATCAGCAAGCCGAGTTCTGCCAGCGCACGCAATTCGCGATGCAGCGAACCGGCATGCGTTCCGGTGAGACGCGCAAGCTCGCGAACGTGCAGTGAGGCTTCCGGGTGCAGCAGCAACGCGCTCAATACCGCCGAGCGGGTTTGTCCGAATAAATAGTGAGCCAGGGATTTCATGTAGCAAATTATGCTTCATATGTAGCTTGTTTGGGAACAACCTTGTCGGGGTCAGTCAGATGGGGCTGAGGCTGCATTGATGCGAGCGTCTGATCCGGTGTCGGGCAAAGTGTCGGGGAAAATCCTGGCCGCCATCCTCAGCAACTTGGACATCACCATCCCCGAATTGGCCAGACCGGGAGGCGTCAGCTCGCAACGATCGAGCGGAACCCGCAGAAGCTGCAGGAGCGACCTGCTGCGGCGCATCGGTGCGGCCAAGGGTCGTCATTGGAAACTAGGCTGACTCCAGCATTGTTGGCTGGATCGACCTGGTCGCGCTCAAGCGCGCCACCCAGATCAACGGCATCAACGGCCTGGCCATCACCAAGCTCGACGTGCTCGACGGCCTGGAAACCGTCAAGGTCTGCATCGCCTACGAATACCGCGGCAAGCGCCGCGAACTCGCCCCGCTCGACGCCGACGGCTGGGACGAGTGCAAGCCGGTCTACCTGGAATTCCCCGGCTGGCAGCGAATCCACCGCCGGCATCCGCGACTGGAACCAGCTGCCGCCCGCGGCGCGTGCGTATCTGCGCGCGGTCGAAGAACTGTCGGGCTGTAAGCTGGCGCTGGTGGCCACCGGTGCGGATCGTGATGACACGATCGTGCTGGATGATCCGTTTGCTTGATCCTGCTGCAGGCGACGCGTCACACAAAAGGCCCCGCATGCGGGGCCTTTTGCTGTCCGTGGCCGAACCTCCCATGCGTCAGGCGCGCGGCCGGCGCCCGTCAATGCCGACTATGCCGCCGAGTCGATGATCTCCTTCAGCGTCTGCTCCACCGCGCGCGCCGCCTCGGCGATTCGCGGATCGTCGGAGATCAGCGACAACTGCGCGGTCGGCGGCACCATGCCGATCCAGGTCTTGCCGTGATCCTCGTAGATCGAGATGCGGCAGGGCAGCGCCATGTTCAGCGACATGTCCATGCCCAGCACCTCCGCCGCCTGCTGCGGGTTGCAGACCTCCAGCACCAGGCATTCGTTGGGCAGGTCGAAGCCCTTGTCGGCCAGCGTCTTGCGGAAGTCGTAGTAATGCAGCATGCCAAAGCTGTGTCCCTTCACCGACGCTTGCACGTCCTCGAACGCGCGATCGACTGATTTCGATGTCTGTTTCTTGTACAGCATGGGAATACTCCTGCTCTGCCGTGCCCGGGTCTGGCGATGGTACGGCCGCGCGTGCATGGCGTGCGTGCACGGCGCCGGGCGAGGGCAGACGAGCCATTGCCGCGCCGCGCCAGCCACGCGGTAACGGGCAACGATCTCGCCGCGTGCGACCCGCGGGCATCATCATCGACCTGCCGATACCAATCCCAGGGGGGCAACATGACCGCACTCACCGACCGCTTCAGCCGGGCCGTCGACTACGCCCGCACCGCCCATGCCGCGCAGTTCCGCAAGGGCTCCAACATCCCGTACATATACCACCTGCTCGGCGTGGCCAGCCTGGTGATCGAGTTCGGCGGCAATGAGGATCAGGCCATCGCCGGCCTGCTGCACGACACGCTGGAAGACTGCGGTGCCTCGCACGAAGCAGTAATCCGCGAGCAGTTCGGCGACGCCGTCGCCGACATCGTCAAGGACTGTACCGATGGCACCGCCGAAGGCAAGGCCAGCCACACCGACCCCGAAGCCAAACGCCACGACTGGATCGAACGCAAGCTCGCCTACCTCGGGCATCTGAAGACGGCATCCGAGCAGACCTTGCTGGTCTCCGCCTGCGACAAGCTGCACAACGCGCGGGCCATCGTGCAGGATCTGGAAAACCCCGACGTGGGCACGCGCGTATTCGATCGTTTCACCGGCGGGCGCGATGGCACGCTCGGCTACTACCAGGCGCTGGTCGAAATATTTTCTCGAGCGCGCCTTGCCCGTCGCCAGAACCCTCGATGCGCGTAGTGGACATGATGCACGTGCTGGCGGGCGTCGAGTCGCGTACGGCATTGGCGTAGTACTCGCCGCATTGCGGCCAGCAGCGCGGCAGGCTCGCCATGCGCTGCGGGATTGCCGATACTCGGCAGGCTCCGTGCAGGCGATCGCACTTTCACCATGCCTGTCCGTGCTGCGCCATGGATCGACACCCATCTTCAGGTTTTCACACTCGCATGAATCAAGCTTCGCTTTCCTCCTTCATCTGGTCCGTCGCCGATCTGCTGCGCGGCGACTACAAGCAATCCGAATACGGCAAGGTCATCCTGCCGTTCACCGTGCTGCGCCGGCTGGACTGCGTGCTGGAGCCGACCAAGGCGGCCGTGCTGGCCGAGCTGGCAGCCAAGCACGAAGGCCGGGCTGAACCCCGAGCCGTTCCTGCTGCGCAAGTCCGGGCAGCTCTTCTACAACACCTCGCCGCTCGACCTGAAGAAGCTGATGGGCGACCAGGACCACATCGGCGAGAACCTGCGCGCCTACATGCAGGCGTTCTCGCCCGCCGTGCGCGACATCTTCGAGCGCTTCGACTTCCACACCCAGATCGACCGGCTGGCCAAGGCCGGCCTGCTCTACCTGGTCACCGAGAAGTTCGCCAACATCGACCTGCACCCCGAAGTCGTCAGCAACGCCCAGATGGGCGCTGGTCTTCGAGGAACTGATCCGCAAGTTCGCCGAGCTCTCCAACGAGACCGCCGGCGAGCACTTCACCCCGCGCGAAGTCATCCGGCTGATGGTCAACCTGCTCTTCATCGAGGACGACGACGCGCTGACCAAGCCCGGCGTGGTGCGCTCGATCTACGACCCCACCGCCGGCACCGGCGGCATGCTGTCGGTGGCGGGCGAGCACCTGGCCGAGCATGAACCCCGATGCCCGGCTGGTCATGTACGGGCAGGAGCTGAACCCCGAGTCCTACGCCATCTGCAAGGCCGACATGCTCATCAAGGGGCAGGACATCGCCAACATCATCTTCGGCAACACGCTCTCCGACGACGGCCTGCCGGGCAAGCACTTCGACTACATGCTCTCCAATCCGCCGTTCGGCGTGGAGTGGAAGAAGATCGAGAAGGAGATCCGCAAGGAAGCACGAGCAGCAGGGCTTCAACGGCCGCTTCGGCCCCGGCCTGCCGCGCGTGTCAGCGACGGCTCGCTGCTGTTCCTGCTGCACCTGATCTCCAAGATGCGCCCGGCCGAGGACGGCGGCAGCCGCTTCGGCATCGTGCTCAACGGCTCGCCGCTCTTCACCGGCGGCGCCGGCTCGGGCGAGAGCGAGATCCGCCGCTACGTGCTGGAGAACGACCTGGTCGAGGCCATCATCGGCCTGCCGACCGACATGTTCTACAACACCGGCATCAGCACCTACGTCTGGATCGTCAGCAACCGCAAGCCCGCGCACCGCAAGGGCAAGGTGCAACTGATCGACGCCAGCGGCTTCTGGCAGAAGATGCGCAAGAGCCTGGGCAGCAAGCGCAAGGAACTCAGCCCCGAGCACATCGACGAGATCACCCGGCTGTTCGGCGACTTCAAGAAGGTCACGCAGGGACGGCGTGCCATCAGCCGCATCTTCAAGAACGAGGACTTCGGCTACCGCACCATCACCGTCGAGCGCCCGCGAGCGCGACGCGAAGGGCAAGATCGTGCTCGGCACCAAGGGCAAGCGCAAGGGCAAGCCGCAGCCGGACGCCAACCTGCGCGACACCGAGAACGTGCCGCTGAGCGAGGACGTCGAGACCTACTTCAAGCGCGAAGTGCTGCCGCACGCGCCCGATGCCTGGATCGACCACGAGAAGACCAAGGTCGGCTACGAGATCCCGTTCAACCGCCACTTCTACGTCTTCAAGCCGCCGCGCGCCTGGCCGAGATCGACGCCGAGCTGAAGGTCGTCACCGACCGCATCCTGACGATGATCGGGGGGCTGTCGAAGTGAGCTTTCCGCGGTATCCGAAGTACAAGGACAGCGGCGTCGATGGCTGGGCGAAGTGCCGAGTCACTGGCAGCATCTGCCGCTTGAAGCCGCTTGATAGATGTTCGATGGAAAGAGCACGTGCCGCTTAATGCCAGATGCATGCGTCTGGAAAAGATCGGCGATTCAGTACGTACTGGGAGCGGCGAATTCAGATAGTTGGCTAAGTCGATGAGGCGCTATTTGACGAGAATCGTAGTTCTCGTTGGGCGAGGATGGAGCGTCATTCGTTGATGGAACGGAGTCGTGCGCTTTCTGGTCACAGGCGGTAATGATCTGGCCGAATACATCATGTGTCATGGTACTCCGCCCTCGGTCCCTTCGAGCTGCGGATTTCTTTCTTACGTATGTGCTCACATGCGACGGACTACGCTGGTCTCATCGATGGCTCGACTGGAGACAAGCTCACGCCGGGACAATGGCGCAAATGCCTATCCCTGTGCGCACCGTAGAAGAGCAATTCGCCATCGCCGCCTTCCTCGACCGCGAGACCGGCAAGATCGATGCGCTGATTGCCGAGCAGGAAAAGCTGCTGACGCTGCTGGCCGAAAAGCGCCAGGCCATCATCTCCCACGCCGTCACCAACGGCCTCAACCCCAACGCCCCGATGAAAGACTCCGGCGTGCCGTGGCTCGGCGAAGTACCGGCGCATTGGAACGTCATTCCGCTCAAGCACCTCGTTTCGCTCAAGAGCGGTGGAACGCCGAGCAAGGAGAATCTGGATTACTGGGATGGTGAAGTGCCGTGGGCGTCGGCCAGAGACCTCAAATCAGACACGCTGAGCGATACCACTGAGCACATCACTGCGGTTGCCTTGGCGTCAGGTGTGTCAACGCTGTTACCTGCTGGCGTTGTGCTCGTGGTAGTTCGCGGGATGATTCTCGCGAGAACATTTCCAGTTACTGAGACACTGGTGCCGATGGCGATCAATCAGGACCTTAAGGCCGTACTGCCAAAAGTCGGCCTCAACGGTTCGTTTCTGGCATGGCTACTGCGTGGAACCGCGGGCGAATCGCTGCAGCGTCTGGACGAGGCCGGTCACGGAACCAAGGCGCTACGCATGGATGCGTGGACGTCGATGCGATTGCCTGTACCACTTGAGCCAGAGCAAAAAGAGATTGTCGATTTCATCGTGAAACGCGCTGGTGAACTGGATTCGTTGGCGGGGGAGGCAGAGCACGCTATTGCGCTCCTCAAAGAACGTCGCAGCGCCCTAATCGCCGCCGCCGTCACCGGCAAGATCGATGTGCGTGCGCACCAATAAGTAGTAACGCCCAAGGGAGGGCAGAATGGATTCATTGCAAGTTGCAGCGTCACTCAAGCATTACGGCTTTCAGGAAGTCGAAACTAAGACCCATGCAGTGGGTTACACCCATCCCGTGCTGGCTGGGCAACGGGTGTACGTGAAGGTGGCCCGTAGCGAACGGAAAGAGAAGGCCGCGGCCATGGACAAACAGCCATTGGTGCTACACCCGATGGTGGCCAAGCGACCGGGGTTTGGCGCGACGCGTATCGCGCAGCTCGGGCCGAATTACGCTTACAAGAACACCAATATGTTGACGTTTCCGCACAAGCCTGGTGAGAGTGCCTGCGGGATCGCCGTGGACGTTCCCGATATTGACGCATTGCTGGAGCTATTGGCTGTGCTGGGAGTGCAGAGTGCGCCCGTATCCGGCGTCGTTGTTGCCCCTGCGGCACCGCCCCAATTGTTACAGACATCTTCAGCTACCCCCGCAGTTGCGCCGGCCGTGGCGCGATCGCCTGCATCACAGCCCGTTGCAAGAAAGGCAACGGGATCGTCTACGACGTTTCATGCGCGGCAAGACATTGATCTTGCCGCGCATTGCTGTCAGGGGACGGGTACGCTGAAAGCGGGTTCATTCGACCTGGATGCGCTCACGATTGCAGCCGAGGGAGCGCGACGTTTGCGTTTCGCTCCGCTTGGCAATCGACCAGTAGCGCCGCGACTAGCTCTGGTGGGCATCACGCCGGGTGGTCAGATTGAACGCTTCGCGGATGCCTTGGCAAGAATGTCCGTGGAGGAGGCCGCGAGTCATGCGGCATTCCACGGAGCGCAGACCGAGATCAAGCAACTTCTACGCGCACATGAGTTTGCAGAGACGTTGGGGATCTCGCTTGAGGACAACCTCAACGGAAATCCTGACATCCTCACTACCTCGGTCGTGAAATGCTGCTTGATGGTGGATGACGGCTACCGCTTTGCCGCGCCGGATATCGCAGCCAGTCCCGCCGCCAATCGTTGCGCCACGGAACGTCTGGTTGGGGAGTTGTGCGCCTATCCCACCCTTCGTTGGGTTGTTGTCTTCGGAAAGCCGGCTTGGGAAGCGATGCACGAGCTGCGCTTCAAGGGAAAGCCGGTGATCGGCTTGCTACGTGATCACGGACTGACTGTCGTTCAATTCCCGCACTTCGCGCAAAATTTTCAGCAGCGCGCATTGTTTAACTGCACCTCTGACCAGGAGGCGGAACTACTTCGCGATAAACCGGATTATGCGAAGTATGCGGATGCCGCAAGAGGGATGCGCTCTATTCTTCTGCGCGAACTGGAAGGACACAGGAAGAACGCCGCATGAGCGACATCCAATTGTTCCGCCTCACCGGCGGCGAGGCAATGGAACTGTCCGGCCGTGCCGCCTCGGTCGAGAAGCAGCTGCAGTCCCTGATCGAAGCGCAGATGCCGACCTTTCTCGGCGTGCGCTTCCTTGCCAGCGAATACGCCACCGGCAAGACGCATCGCGGCCGCATCGATTCGCTGGGCCTGGACGAGAACGGCTGCCCGGTCATCGTCGAGTACAAGCGTCACAGCAACGAGAACGTGATGAGCCAGGGCCTGTTCTACCTGGACTGGTTGCTCGATCACCGCGCCGAGTTCCAGTGGCTGGTGATGGAAAAGCTGGGCAAGGACGTGGCCGACGAGATCGACTGGACCGGCACCCGGCTGCTGTGCATCGCGGCCGACTTTACCCGCTACGACCAGCACGCCGTGCAGCAGATACCGCGCAATATCGAACTGATCCGCTACAAGCTGTTCGGCGATGACTTGCTGCTGCTCGACCTGGTCAACGCGGTGAGCGTGGACGACGCCACGACGGTCAAGGACAAGGCGATGGACGGATTACGCCGGCGAAGGCCAAGCCGGTAGGCAAGGACAAGACGGCCGAGGAACAACTGGAACACGCGCAACCGGAAATCCGCGACCCTGTACGAGGCAGTGTCCAGCCAGTTGCTGGCGCTGGGCGACGACGTGCAGGAAAAGCACCTGAAACTGTATGTCGCCTTCCGCCGGCTGAAGAACTTCGCCTGCGTGATTCCGTACAAGGACAAGCTGCTGGTCATGCTCAAGCTGAACCCCGATACGGTCGCACTGGAACCTGGCTTCAGCCGCGATGTGCGCAACATCGGCACGTGGGGCACCGGTGACCTTGAACTGTGTCTGCGAAGTCAGACCGATCTTCAGCGCGCCCTACCGTTGCTGGAGCGTAGCTATGGTGAAAGTTGAGTGGCTGCTTGCGGCATGCCGGGTGTTGCCAGCGAGGCAACGATCGTCGCCTTGCAGGCGACCGATGATCCACAGGAGCCGTCTGGCTTGGGATCCAGCGTGATTCACCTTGCAACGGGGGAGCGGCCATATCTGCGGATATTCGCCATTCGCGGATCGCGGATATCCCATACAGCCCACGCCTTGATCTCCGCCAGCTTCTGCTGTCCGGCTCCTTGTTGAATGCTGGCTTGAACAAGCCGCGATCCAGCCTCTATATTCAACGCTGGCTTAAACATGGGGCGGGAGCGGCGCCATGTTAAAGGGAGCGCGACGTTGAACAGACCCATGGATGCCCACCGCGCCGGTCGCTACATCCGTCAGCCGACCGGCTATCGCGCCTTCATGCCCGAAGGGCTGCCGCCCGATCCACCGCTGGCGATGACGGGCGAGCTGGCGGGGCTGTTGTCGCGGGCCGATCGGGCGCTGGGGCGACTGGACGGTTCGGTGCTGACCCTGCCCAATCCGGATCTGTTCGTCTTCATGTACGTGCGCAAGGAGGCGGTGCTTTCGAGTCAGATCGAGGGCACGCAAAGCTCGCTGCAGGACTTGCTGGCGGCGGAGGCCGACATTTTCGACGAGGCCATGCCGCGCGATGTGGACGAGGTGGTCAACTATGTGCGCGCGATGAAACACGGGCTGGCGCGGCTGGGCGAGTTGCCGGTGTCGGTGCGACTCATTCGGGAAATCCATGCCGAGCTGATGCAAGGCGTGCGCGGCGACAAGCTGCAACCCGGCGAACTGCGGCGCAGCCAGAACTGGATCGGGCCCGCTGGCTGCACGCTGGCAACGGCGAACTACGTGCCGCCGCCCCAGGACGAGGTGCCGCGCCTGCTGGGTGAGCTGGAGCTGTTCCTGCATCGCCAGGACGAGTTGCCGCCGCTGGTGAAGATTGCCCTGGCGCATGTGCAGTTCGAGACGATTCACCCGTTTCTCGACGGCAACGGTCGCGTCGGGCGCTTGCTGATCACGTTCCTGCTGACCGAATGCGGTGTGTTGCACAAGCCCGTGTTTTACCTGTCGCACTATTTCCGCCAGCATCGTCAGGCCTACTACGACCATCTTCAGGCGGTGCGTGAGCGCGGCGCATGGGAAGACTGGTTGGCTTTTTTCCTGCGCGGCGTGGTCGAGGTCGCCGGCGAGGCGGCCGAGACCGCGCGGCGCATCCAGCTGCTGCGGGAGCGCCACCGGCAGGCGATCACCGAGGGTCTGGGACGCGCCGCCGGCAATGGCCACAAGGTGCTTGAAAGCCTGTTCGATCGACCGATCGTTACCGTCGCCGACGTGCGCGAGATGACTGGTACGACGTATCCCGCGGCCAACACCATGGTCGCGCGACTGGTCGAGCTGGGGATACTGCTGGAAATGACTGGCTATGCGCGCAATCGGCGATTCCGTTACGAGCCGTATGTGCGCCTGTTCACCGACGATGTATCTGACCCGAGGGAAAGCCAGGCATGAACCTGCACAGGGAAATCAATTTCGAGCAGGCGATCTGCGATCACCTCGCCGCCCACGGCTGGCTCTACGCCGACGGCGACGGCGAGCATTACGACCGCGCCCACGGCCTGTTTCCGCCCGACCTGCTGGCCTGGGTCGAAGCGACCCAGCCGGACAGCTGGGAGCGCCTGGCCAAGAACGCACGGCGCGGCAGCCGGCGAACGCTCGCCGAGCGCGTGCGCAAGCACCTCAACGAGCGCGGCACGCTGGATGTGCTGCGCCACGGCATCGAGATGCTGGGCCTGAAGCGAGCCGCTGACGCTGGCGCAGTTCAAGCCGGCGCTGGCGATCAACCCCGACATCCTGGCCCGCTACGCCGCCAACCGGCTGCGCGTGGTGCGGCAGGTGCGGTATTCGCTGCACAACGAGAACTGCATCGACCTGGTGCTGTTCCTCAACGGCATGCCGGTGGCGACGGTCGAGCTGAAGACCGACTTCACCCAGAGCGTCGACGACGCGGTCGACCAGTACCGCTTCGACCGCCATCCGCAGCCCAAGGGCCAGGCCGCCGAGCCGCTGCTGGCGTTTCCCAGCGGGGCGCTGGTGCATTTCGCGGTGAGCAACAGCGAAGTGCATGATGACCACGCGGCTGGACGGCCCGGCCACGCGTTTCCTGCCCTTCAACCAGGGCGACCACGGCGCGGCGGGCAATCCGCTGAACCCGCGGCGGCCATCGCACGGCGTATCTGTGGGAAGCAGGTCTGGGAGCGCGAAAGCTGGCTGGAAATCCTCGGCCGCTACCTGGTCGCGCAAGCGCGACGAGAAGAAGCAGATCAAGGCGATCATCTTCCCGCGCTTCCACCAGCTCGACGCCACGCGCAAGCTGCAGGCCGCCGTGCTGGCGGAGGGGCCGGGCGGCAAGTACCTGATCCAGCACTCGGCCGGCTCGGGCAAGACCAACTCGATCGCGTGGACGGCGCACTTCCTGGCCGACCTGCACGACGCGCAGCACAAGAAGCTGTTCGACACGGTGCTGGTGGTCTCCGACCGCAACGTGATCGACGCGCAGTTGCAGGAGGCGATCTTCGATTTCGAGCGCACCACCGGCGTGGTGGCGACCATCAAGGGCGAGGACGGCAGCAAGAGCGGCGAGCTGGCCGAGGCGCTGTCGGGCGGCAAGAAGATCGTCGTCTGCACCATCCAGACCTTTCCGTTCGCGCTGGAGGCGGTGCGCGAGCTGGCGGCGACCGCAGGGCAAGCGCTTCGCGGTGATCGCCGACGAGGCGCACAGCTCGCAGACCGGCGAAGCGGCGGCCAAGCTCAAGGCGGTGCTGATCGCCGGAGGAACTGCAGGAGCTGAGCGACGGCGGCGAGGTCAGCACCGAAGACATCCTGGCGGCGCAGATGGCGGCGCGCGCCGAGCGACGCGGGCATCACCTACGTCGCGTTCACCGCCACGCCCAAGACCAAGACGATGGAGCTGTTCGGCACGCGCCCCGATCCGACGCAGCCAGCCGGCGCCGGACAATCTGCCCGCGCCGTTCCACGTCTATTCGATGCGGCAGGCGATCGAGGAGGACTTCATCCTCGACGTGCTGCAGAACTACACGCCCTACAAGCTGGCCTTCAAGCTGGCCCACGACGGCAAGGAATACGACGACAAGGAAGTCGAACGCAGCGCGGCGCATGAAGGGGATCATGGGCTGGGTGCGGCTGCATCCCTACAACATCGCCCAGAAGGTGCAGATCGTCGTCGAGCACTTCCGCGAGATACGTCGCGCCGCTGCTCGACGGCAAGGCCAAGGCGATGGTGGTCGTCGGCAGCCGCATGGAGGCGGTGCGCTGGCAGCTGGCGATCGACAAGTACATCAAGGATCAGCGGCTACAAGATCGGCACGCTGGTGGCGTTCTCCGGCGAGGTGAACGACAAGGAATCCGGCCCGGACCCGTTCACCGAGACCAGCCAGACGCTGAACCCGAACCTGCAAGGGCCGCGACATCCGCGAGGCCTTCGACACGGCGACGAGTATCAGATCCTGCTGGTCGCCAACAAGTTCCAGACCGGCTTCGACCAGCCGCTGCTCTGCGGCATGTACGTGGACAAGCGGCTGGCCGGCATCCAGGCCGTGCAGACGCTCTCGCGGCTGAACCGCGCCCATCCGGGCAAGGACACGACCTACGTGCTGGACTTCGTGAACGACGCCGAGGAAGTCCTCGCGGCGTTCAAGACCTACTACGACACGGCCGAACTGGCGGCGACCACCGACCCGAATCTTGTCTTCGACCTGCGCGCCAAGCTGGACGCCGCCGGCCACTACGACGACTTCGAGGTGGACCGCGTCGTCGCGGTGGAGACTGAACCCGAACGCCAAGCAGAGCGAGCTGGCGGCGGCGCATCGAGCCGGTCGCCGACCGGCTGCTGAAGCGCTACAAGGCGGCGCAGGAAGCGCTGAAGGCCGCGCACGGCCGCAGAACGACGACAAGGCCGCCGAGGCGGCACAAGGACGAGCTGGACGCGCTGGTGCTGTTCAAGAGCGACATGGGCGCGTTCCTGCGGCTCTACACGTTCCTGTCGCAGATCTTCGACTACGGCAACACCGCCATCGAGAAGCGCTCCATCTTCTACAAGCGGCTGCTGCCGCTGCTGGAGTTCGGCCGCGAGCGCGAAGGGATCGACCTCTCCAAGGTGGTGCTGACCCATCACAACCTGAAGAACCAGGGCAAGCGGCCCATGCCGCTCGGCGACGGCGAGACAGCCCAAGCTGGCGCCGATCGACCGAAGCCGGCAGCGGCGCGGTGCAGGAGAAGCAGAAGGCCTATCTGGCCGAGATCATCGAGAAGGTGAACGACCTGTTCGAGGGCGAGCTGACCGACCAGGACAAGCTGGTCTACGTGAACAACGTGCATCAAGGGCAAGCTGCTGGAATCCGAGACCCTGAAGCAGCAGGCGGCCAACAACACCAAGGAACAGTTCGCCAACTCGCCCGACCTGAAAGATGCACTGATGAACGCGATCATGGACGCGCTGGACGCGCACACCACCATGAGCACGCAGGCACTCGGTTCGGAGCGCGTACGCGATGGATTGAAAGACGTCCTGTTGGGGCCGGCACAGTTGTATGAGGCACTGCGGGCAAAGGCGCAGAGTGGTGCGGCACAACCTTGAGTACATGCGTGGTTATGCATGCAGTGCGCTTCGGCAATTCAGATCGGACTTTCGATCCGGGCGTCCAGGCAGAACGAGCCGCGCGCGGCTCCCCCAAGTCCCATGGGTCACTTCCAAAGAGCCAAACGCCACTCTTTCAGTGTCGCGCGTGGGACTAAAAGACCCACGCTTGGCACTCGGGAGAGCCACGCTTGGCTTTTTTCCACGATCTCGACACCGATACGCCTGCTGCTATCGACAACGCCCCCACGGCGCTGGAAAGGGGACTGGTTTCGCTGAGCGCGCTGACGCCGGACCAGCGGCACGAGCTGACCAAGATGGGCGACAAGTCCGAGGCGTTCTGCCGGCAGGCCGACGCCATGTCTTCGGCGACAACCTCGGCGTGCTGCCGGGCAATTTCGACCTGGCCGGTTACCGCGCGATCTGGCCACGCTGGATGCCTTGCGCCCGCGCCTGGTGCGCATGGGCAAGCTGAGCCAGCGCGGCGACGATACCGAGATGGCGGTCGGCAGCGACCTGATGACCAACGCGCTGGAGGGCTACGCGGTGCTCAAGGTCGCCGGCAAGGGGCAGGGGCTGGACGAAGCGCGCAAGGCGCTGGCCGCCCGTTTTGCCCGTGGACCGCGCACGCCCACGCCGCCGAGTGGTCCTGCGCCGAACGGGCCGCTGACGGGCTGAGTGCAGGTTTCCTGCATCAAGAGGCCCCGCACGGCGGGGCGTTTTCTTGCCGTAAACCGCCAACGCATCGACTGAAGTCAGACGGTCGGGTTGGTTACCATCGACGCGTCGATCACTTATCCAGTGAAGGAGTTGCCTCAAATGAAAGGATTGCCGCATGTTCGCCCTCTGATCTTCGTTGGCCTGACGATGTTGCTGGGCGCAGGTCTCGCACCACGGAGCGCTGCTGCCGAGCATTACGCCCCGCTCTCCCTGACCTGTGGCTCTGCGAAGGTAACGATGAGTTGCAAGGAGGGCAGTAGCTGCACGAAAACCGTGATGGGGATGACGACGGTGGATGGAAAGTCCGTGATGCTTGCACAGCCCAAGGGCCTGGAGGATCACACGGCGACGGGCATGGCATGTGTCGCGGCAGCCGACAAAACAAAGTATGTCGAAGTCGAGCTGGGCGATCTGCCGCGCGGGTGTGAATATTGCGAGTGGCATGCGCTTTACGACTTGAAGGGCAGGAAGTTGAGCGACAACACCCCGGCCATTCTGGTGGACAAGGAAAGGGAAGCATTCAACCCGGGTAGCGGGTCTTATCCGAACAACGATGAAATCAACTTGCTGGTTAAAAAGCTGGGCTTGGAAAAGCCCGACATTCAATACATCCAGTTCGGCCATTGATAAGCAGATAGCCAAGCATCGACAGGGAGAGTTCTGATGTTCGACGAAATCTACACTTCCATGATCCAGCCGCGCGGTCCTTCTTACCGCCAGGATCAATGGAGTGCGTCAACGCACTACAACGACCCGATCGATAAGTCAGCTGATCGTTTTGCCGGCAATTCGAGAATCTGGGGCGATGCATCACCAGAAGTTCAGTCCCGGGTAATTGATGGCCTGATTGCTTCTTCGGAGCGTGCCGGTCTGACGGCGCATGAAACCGCGTATGTACTGGCTATCGCGCGCAAGGAGGCTGGGTTCAATCCTGACGCTGCAGCAGGATCGTCAACCGCCTACGGTTTGGGGCAGACGCTCAACCAGACCGGGCATGCTTACGGACTCGATCCCGCAAACCGTGATGACCTCACGATGCAATGCGACGTCTTGGTAGCGATGTATCAGGACAACGCCCACATTGCCAAAACACGCGGCCAGGGCGAGGAATACATCTACAAGTACCACCACGATGGCCCCAGCGCAGAATCCGGTGGGTTGGCTTATTCGAAGGAAGGCGTGATGCCATATGTTGCTTCCTACGAGGAGTTCGTCATCGATCATCAGAAGACGCACGGCATCACGCCAGTCGGGCCATCATTGGTGGTCCGCACGGAACCGGCTGGGCATCATCACCCGGCATCACTGAAGCAAGGTGCGCATGGCGAAGCGGTAGGCACGTTGCAGAAGGAGCTGAACCAGCTTGGCTACACCGATGTATTCGGCCAGCCGCTGGCGGAGGACAAGCACTTCGGCGGAGGTACCAAGGCCGCTGTCCAGGCTTTCCAGCACGATCACGGTTTGACGCCGGACGGCAAGGCGGGAACGCTGACGCTGGCGGCAATCGAAAAGCAGTCCGCCGGGCAGATTCCCGGGGCGCGCAGACTCGACGATCCCAAGCATCCCGACGCCATGCTTTATCTGCAGGTGCAATCGGCGGTGCAACGAATGGATGCCGCTCACGGACGTACGTCCGACCAACGCAGCGCGAACCTGATGGCTGCGCTCACCGTGGCGGCACGTCGCGACGGATTGACGTGCGTCGATCATGCGGCACCCAGCGACGATGCAAGCAAGGTGTTCGTGATGCAGGGACAACTCGGTAGCCCCTTTACCCGTTTCGCCAGCGTGCCGACGATGGACGGCATGAACGCCAGCGTCGCGCAGAGCTCGGCGCAATGGCAGCAGTTGCCCATGCATGGCATGCAGTCGCCACAGTTGGCGCCGCAACCAGAAATGTCGCAGGCAGCAACGGTCCAGCAGCAGGCGACGGGTGCCCGCATGCAGCGTTGATCGGGTGTTGCGTCCCCATCAAGTTTGCAGTGATCTGTCGTGAAACCAAAAAGGCTCCGTTACTCGGGGCCTTTTCCGTGCCGGATGAAGAGTCGGCCTGCCAGGACGTTGACTTCCACTTCGCGCTGATCACCCTACGATCCAGACGAACGTTTCGGCTCCGCATGCACCCGACAGTCACGAAATTCTCCAGGAGAAAATCACCATGTCCGACGAACATGCCAAGACACCTGCCGACCACATCGGCAATACGGTGGCGCAGCTCAAGGAGATGCGGCACTACTCGAAGAACAATGTGGAAACGCTGACGGCGGAGTGGCTGTTGTTCGACGGCGAGCTGTCCAAGCTGAAGCTGGCCGACAAGATTGCCGATCTGATGGATCGGCAGGGGCAGCTGCATGAGGCGCTGGAAAATGCGATCACCGATCTGGAAGAGGTGCTGGAGAAGATGAAGCCCGAACCGGAGGCCGAAGCGTAGCGAGATGCGATGCCGGTGATGGCATCGCCGGCGTGACGAAGCGGGCCCCGGTAACGGGGCCTTCTGGTGCGCGGTCAATCAATGGCACTGACGTTTGGAACATCTGTTGCGCCTCGTCGGCGCGGTCGAGGCGGTGGGCTTTGCCCTTCATTGCGTGCGCCACATGCCATCGCCGATGCCGAGGCAGAGGCGACGGGTGAGTCGTTGCAGCAGCGGCAGCGGGGGTGCGGTGGGACCGTTGATCGGCGGATCAGCCTCGGACGGCGGTGCAGGGGAGAGCAGCCGGCGGGCGAGTCGGGGGTCGGTAATGTGACCGTGCAGGAACAGCAGGTCGGTCCAGAGGGAGCTCATGGGTGTGTCCGGTCGGTGGGGAGAAGCGGAAAGGTGCGTTCACTCAGTCGTGGGTGTCGCCGACCAGCGTGGTGGCCTGCATCGACGCGCGTTGGCTGAAACGCGCATACCAGGCGGACAGGCGCGGGCGGCCTTCGGCAAACGGGTAGACGTCGCGGAAGGCGATCCAGCTGAGGGCGGTGGCCAGGGCGATGTCGCCCACATCGGGGATGGTTTGCGCGCACGGTGCGTCGCCGATCTCCCGCTCAAGGAAGTCGCAGGCAGCGGCGATCTTGTCCAGCTGGCCTTGCAGCATCGGCGGCCAGCGTGAGGCTTCGGGTCGGCGCTCGGCTTCCCAGCGCACCGCGATGCCGGCATCGGCCATGCCCTGCGCCAGCGCCTGCCGGCGCAGGGCATGGAAGCGCGCGGCGGGTTCGTGCGGGATCAGCTTCGCGCCCCCATGCAGGCCGTCGAGGTATTCGCAGATCACGTTGGAGTCGAACAGCGCCGGGCCGTCGTCGACGATCAGCACCGGCACCTTGCCGAGCGGGTTGAGCGCGAACACCTCGTCGTTGCGACGGGTGGGGCTGGTGTCGTGGTGGATCACTTCGATGCGGTGCTGCAGACCGAGCTCGTGGGCGGCGACGAGCACCTTGCGCGCATAGGGAGAGTGCGTCTGGTAGAGAAGTTTCATCGGTGTGCGTATCCAGGAAGAAGGGAGGTGTCTGGCGCTCACGCCGCCATCAGCCGTTCGCGCATGACCGGTGACAGGTTGCCGCCGCAGAGGATCGTCGCCACGCGGCGGCCGGCGAAGCGCTCCGGGTCATCGAGGATGGCCGCCACGCCGACGGCGCCGGACGGTTCCACCGCAACGCCGAGGTGGTGATGGATGAGGCGCATCGCCTCGAAGATCCGCACGTCGGAGACGGCGACCACGTCGTCGCAGCACGCGCGCAGATGCGCCAGCGTGGCGGCGATCGGCACGCGCACGGCGATGCCGTCGGCGATGGTATCGGCGTGGTCGGTCTCGATGGCCCGGCCGGCGTCGATCGACAGCTTCATCGCCGGCGCACCGGCGGCCACCACCGCGATGATCTCCGTGTGCGGCGCGACGCGGCGGATCGCGGTGCCCACGCCGGCCAGCAGCGCCCCGTTGCCCACCTGCACCACGATGGCGTCGAGCGGCGTCGAACCGGTGAGTTCCAGGGCGAGCGTGCCGGCGCCTTCGGCGAGCTCGGCTTCGATGCCGTCCTCGACGAAACGCAGGCCGCCGGCGGCCGCATGGCGGCGTGCGGCGTCCTTGGCCGCGTCGAAATCGCTGCCGGCCAGACGGATCTCCGCGCCCAGCTGTCGCATCGCCGCCACCTTTGCCGGGTTGGCGGTTTCCGCGGCGAACACGGTGCAGGCATGACCACGCCGGATCGCCGCGCGGGCCAGGCCCTGGCCGAAATTGCCGGCCGACGCGCACACCACGGCTTCGCCGGGCCGCAGCGCCAGCGCCGCGAACAACTCGGTGCCACGGCCCTTGAACGAGCCGATCGGGTTGGCGGTTTCGTCCTTGGCGATCAGTTGGCAGCGCAGCACCGCGTCCAGGGCATCGTTGGTGAGCGTCGGCGAATCCAGGAACACCGGGTCGATGTGGCGCGATGCGGCGAGGATCCGATCGGGGCGGGTCAGCGTGGACATGGATGAGGTCTCGCCGTGGCGTGGAAGGCGACGACCTATGCTAGGTTTCCGCGGCGCGGCGAAGTGGCGTTGTTCGCCGGCAAAACAGGTTTTTTCCCCGTCCACGAGGTGTTTGCGCCCGATGCCTGCCGAACTCGACAAATTTGACCGCCGAATCCTCGCGATCGTGCAGCGCGACGCGCGACGCTCCGCCGAGATGATCGGCACGGACATCGGCTTGTCGGCGTCGGCCGTGCAGCGCCGCATGGCGCGGCTGCGCGAGGACGGGGTGATCGTTGCGGAAGTGGCGCTGATCGATCCACACAGCGTGGACCAGCGGCTCACCGTGATCGCCGATCTCGAAGTCGAGCGCGAGCGGCCCGAGCTGCTGGCCAGCCTGCGGCAGTGGATCGCCGCCGAACCGGCGATCCAGCAGGCGTGGTACGTGACGGGCGACGGCGACTACGTGCTGGTGGTGACGGCGCGTGACGTCGGCGATTACGACGCGCTGATGCAGCGGCTGGTGGCTGCCCATGCCAATGTGAAACGCTTCCGCACGCGCGTGGCGCTGGACACGCTCAAGCGCAGCCTGGCCGTGCCGGTGGACGTGCCGCGCCATTGAGTGCGCCGCGCCATCCCGCTACGCGACTGTGCGCCACTTCAACTGACGAAATGGCAGGACAGAGGCCTTCCAGGGTGCCGCTGCGCGTCGCAACAGGTCCGGTCAGAGAGCGTGATCTGCATGTGCTGCGGGCTTTTCAGGCGCGAAACATGAGGCGGCCCTTGATACGCTGACGTTGGCAAGCTTCTGGCATGATCCTGCGCATGCCGATCGAGTCCCGCTATACCGACACCGATGCCTGTGTGCGTGACCTCGTCGATGAACTGGGCGCGGACTTGCGCATCGCCGCGCCGCTGGGCCTGGGCAAGCCGCATGGACTGCTCAACGCGCTGTACCGACTGACCGCTGCCGACACCAGCCGTTCGCTGCGCCTGTACACGGCGCTGTCGCTGACCCGCCCACGGCCGGCGCCGGGGTTGGAGCAGCGTTTCCTGGGGCCGTTCCTGAAACGTCATTTCGGCGCCGACCAGGTCGATCCGCAATATGCGCTGGACCAGGCGCGCGACGCGCTGCCACCGAACGTCGAGGTGCACGAGTTCTATCTGCAGTCCGGCGCGCTGCTGCATTCGGGCAGCGCGCAACGCAGCTACATCAGCCAGAACTACACCCACGTCGCCCGCGATCTGGTGGTGCAGGACATCAACCTGCTGGTGCAACTGGTGGCGCGCCGCGAAGGGCCGGACGGCGTGCATTACAGCCTTTCGTGCAACCCGGACCTGACCCTGGATTTCCTGCGCAAGGTGGAACTTGCGAATCGGCCGCGGCCGATCTGCGTGGCGGTGGTTCACCCGGATCTGCCTTATGTCGGTGGCGATGCCGAGGTGGCCGAGGACTATTTCGACGTGGAATTGCGCCCGGATACCCTGCCGCCGCTGTTCGCCTTGCCGCGCCTGCCGGTCGACGTGGCCGAATATGCGTTGGGATTGCATGCCAGCGCACTGGTCAAGGACGGCGGCTGCCTGCAGATCGGCATCGGCGCCTTGTCCGATGCGCTGGTCAAGGCGCTGCTGCTGCGCCAGCAGGACAACACCCTGTGGCGACGCGCGCTGGTGGCGCTGGACCCGGCCGGCGCGACGCACGCACTGGCCGGCTGGCTCGGTGGTCTGGCGCCGTTCGACGCGGGATTGTACGGCGCCAGCGAGATGGTGATGGATGGCTTCATGCATCTGCAGCGCGGCGGCGTCCTGAAGCGGCGCAGCTGGGACAACCTCGCACTGGAACGCGCGTCGGCAGCGGGTCGGCTGGCCGATGACGTGCCGGGCGGACATTACCTGCGCGGCGCCTTCTTCCTGGGGTCGCGCGAACTGTACGAGTGGATCGGCGCGACCGAGGCCGCCGACCCGGACGCGATCGACATGTGCGCGGTGTCCAACGTCAACCAGCTGTATGGCGATCACCAGGCGCTGGCCACGTTGCAGCGGCGCGGGGCGCGTTTCTTCAACACCTGCATGATGGCGACCCTGCTCGGTGCCGCCGTCTCCGACACGCTGGAAGATGGCGCCGTGGTCAGCGGCGTCGGTGGCCAGTACAACTTCGTGGCGATGGCGCACGAGCTGCCCGATGGCCGTTCGGTACTGCTGCTGCGTTCGACCCGGGTCAGTCGCGGCGGCATCGAGAGCAACATCCGCTGGAACTATGGCCAGACCACGATCCCGCGTCACCTGCGCGACATCGTCGTCACCGAATACGGCGTCGCCGACCTGCGCGGCAAGAGCGACAGCGAATGCATCGAGGCGATGCTTTCCATCAGTGACGCGCGCTTTCTCGACGCGTTGTGCGCAGAGGCGAAGGCGCACGGCAAACTGGCGGCGGACTTCACCATACCCGCAGCCTGGCGTCGGCATCGGCCCCGCTACCTGCGCGAGGCCCTGGCGCCGTTCCGGCAAAAAGGCCTGCTGCCGAAATTTCCGTTCGGCAGCGACTTCACCGACGTCGAGCAGCGCCTGCTGCCGGCACTGGACTGGCTGAAGGCGAACGCCGTTTCCTGGCGCGGCAAGCTGCGCCTGCTGCGCGCGCTCGTCCGACCCGGCAAACCGGCGGCCGGTGAGCAGGAAGCGCTTGCGCGAATGGAGTTGACCAAGGCCACGACGCTGGCTGACCGCTTGCAACGGCGCCTGCTGCAGGCAGCGTTGCGCCGCAAACTCTAGGTGTCGTCCCGGGGTGATCGATTGGGGTCGAATGGTCTTCCGCGCGCCGTTCGGGCCGAGCGTAGCGGCGCAGGCGCGGAGTCGAAGCCGTGCTCAAAGTGATCGGTTGGGGTTGCGCGCCGGACCGGCAGCGTCGGACTGGCAGCGTCCGGGGCGTCGGGTCTTCCTGCGCGGTTTCGGGCGCGGGTTTGCCTCGACCGGCTCGTCCAGCAGCGGCAATGTCGCGGGGCTGTCCAGGTCGTCGAACTGCTGGTGGTTGACCGCCCAGAAGAACAGCGCCACCGCGAGCAGCACGATCAGCGCGGTCACCGGGATCAGCACCAGCAGGATGTTCATGCGTGCAGCTCGCGCGGTCGGCGGGTCGGGTCGGGCCGGGCAACTGGTGCGTCGCGGCCGACGCGCAACGCGTTCAGGATCACCACCAGCGAACTCAACGACATGCCGATGGCAGCCAGCCACGGCGGCACCAGCCCGATGGCGGCGAACGGGACGGCACACAGGTTGTACAGCACGGCCCAGCGGCGGCTTTGCGTCGTCACCTGCTGCATTTGCCCGGCGATCATGCGGGCATCGGTCAAGCCGTCCAGACGGCCATCCAGCAACAACAGGTCGGCGTGCGCCTGGGCCAGTTCGGTGCCGCTGGCCAGTGCCGCGGAGACATCGGCGCCGGCCAGTACCGGCGCGTCGTTGCTGCCGTCGCCGACCGCCAGGGTGACGTGACCGTCGCGGCGCGCTGCCTGCAGCCGTTCGAGCTTTTCGGCGGGCGTCTGGCGCGCGTGCCAGTCGTCGATGCCGAGGCGCCCGGCCATCGCGGCGACGCGAGCCGCGCTGTCGCCGCTGGCGATCGCGATCGTCACGCCGTCGGCGCGCCATGCGTCGAGCATGCGGCGCGCGTCGATGCGCGGCTGTTCGTCCAGATGGAACGCCGCGATCGCACCGTGTGCATCGGCCAGCAGCAACGCATCGGTCGCCGTCGTCGGTACCGGCTGGCCGCTGGCGGCCAGCGCGAAGTCGGGGCGGCCGAGATACAGCGTGCGGCCATCGACGTCGCCGCTGAGGCCGCTGCCGGCGCTGACCTGCACCGACTGCGCGCGCCATGGCGGCGATGGATGGCGCGCGGCCTCGGCCAGTGCGCGGGCCAGCGGATGCGAGCTTTCATGCGCCAGCGCGGCGGCCAGTTGCAGTACGTGTTCCGGACTGTCGCCACGCAGCGGTTCGATCGCGTGGCGATCGAGCTGCGGCATGGTCAGCGTGCCGGTCTTGTCGAACAGCGCGTAGTCGACGCGCGCCAGCGTGGCCAGCGCGCTGCCGTCGGCAACCAGCACGCCGCGACCGGCCAGCACGCCGAGCGCGCGGGTCAGCGTGGCGGGTCGGGTCAGCGCGAACGCGCACGGGCAGGCGACGACCAGCACCGCCACCGCGGCCTCGAATGCGCGCGAGGGATCGACCAGCAGCCAGCCCAGTGCGGTGAGTGCGGTCAGCGCCAGCACGCGCGCGACGAAGCGGCCGACCTGGCGATCGCTGCCGACGAATGCGCTGCGTGCCTGACGCGCGTGGGCGGCCAGCGCACCCAGACGCGCTGCCGTGGTGGCCGCGCCGCCGTGTTCCACGCGCATCTCGGCCGGGCCGGACAGCAGCACGCTGCCGGCGATCAGCCGCTCGCCGCGTTCGCGCCGCAGCGGGCGTGATTCGCCCGACAGCAGCGCCTCGTCGACCTGCACGCCGGCGCTTTCCAGCACGCCGTCGGCGGGTACGGTGAGGCCTTCGGCGATGTGCACGCGATCGCCGGCCAGCAAGGTGATCGCGGCAACGGTTTCCAGCGCGCCGTCGGCGCGGCGCCGTTGCGCCAGCAGCGGTGTGGCATCGGCCGCCGCCTCGCCCAGCGCGCCGCTGCGATGGCGCGAGCGCAGCTCCAGGTAGCGTCCGCCCAGCAGCAGGAACACGAACATGCTCACCGAATCGAAATAGATTTCGCCGCTGCCGCGCAGCGTGTCGATCGCGCTGGCCAGGAAGATCAGCGCCACCGCCAGCGCCACCGGCAGGTTGAGGCCGAGCCGGCGCTCGCGCAGTTCGCGCACGGCACCGGCGAAGAACGGCTGCGCCGAGTAGAACACCACCGGCAAGCTGGTGATCAGGCCGAGCCAGCGGAACAGGTCGCGCGTGCTGAAGTCGACGAAATCGACCACGCCGATGTAGATCACGAACGCATACGTCATCACCTGCATCGCGCACATGCCGGCGACCAGCAGGCGCTTCAGCGCATCGTGCTGCTCGTGCGCGCGGGCGTCGTCGATGCGGTCGTGCTGCAGCGGTTGCGCCGGGCAGAGCGCTGCGGCGAAATTGTCGAGCAACGTCGGCAGCGAGGTGAGCTGCGTATCCCACACCACCCGCACGCGCCGGGCCGGGCGGTCGATGGTGACGTGGCGGATGCCGGACAGGGCGCGGATGCGCTGTTCCAGCCACAGCACCCGGCGAGCGTCGTCCAGCGCGTCGACGCGCAGTGCGATTTCGCTGCCGCCGTCGCGGCGCGGCCGCAGCACCTGCGCGGCGAGCTGCGGCTGGGCCCACACCGCGTGCGCGTTCATGGCGTGGTGCCGGAGGGTGCCGGGTGCGGAGTGCTGTGTGCACTGACCGGCACGCCGAAAACGGTGGACGAGGTTTCCAGCGGCGTGTCGGCGTGATGCATGCCGAGCACGATCATCCACACGCAACCGGCCATCGAGGCCACGAAGATGGCGATCCCCAGCCACAGCACCGGCTGGCGGTACCACGCCGAGTGGTGAGGCGTGGCAGGGTCAGTGCGGCCCGGCATCGGCGTCGTGCGACAGGTGGTAGACGTAGGCGGCGACCACGCGGACCTGGTCGTCGCTCAGGCGCGGGCTCCACGCCGGCATGTGGCCCTGGCGACCGTCATGGATGGTCTTCTCGATATCGGCCACGCTGCCGCCGTGCAGCCACACGTGATCGGTGAGGTTGGGTGCGCCCAGCGCGGGGTTGCCCTTGCCGTCGGCACCGTGGCAGGCCGCGCAGGTGGCGAACAGCGGCTTGCGCGGCGGCCGCCCTGGCCGCATCGTGCGGTGCGCCGGACAGGCTCAACACGTATTGCGCCAGGTTCTTCACGTTGTCCTCGCCGAGGCTGGCCCACGGCGGCATGACGCCGGTACGGCCATCGTGGATCGAGTGGGTGATGTCGTCGCCGCTGCCGCCGTAGAGCCAGTCCGCGTCGGTGAGGTTGGGCGCACCCAGGGCGATGTTGCCGGTGGCGCTGCGCTGGTGGCAGGCGGCGCAGTTGTCCTCGAACAGCACCTTGCCCATCTGCTGCGCGTCCGGATCGTTGGCGAGCTGTTCGACCGGATACAGCTTGAAGCGCTCCATCAGCGGGGCGAGCCTCGCGTCGTTGGCGGCCACGGCGCGTGCCAGTTCGCCATGCGCGGTCCAGCCGAGCGCGCCCTTGTGGTTGCCGAAGCCGGGGAACAGATACAGGTACGCGAACGCGGAGACGAACATGCTGGCCGAGAACAGCAGCCACCAGCGCGGCAACCGCCGCACGCCTTCGCGCAGCACGCCGTGCGCCCACACGTGTCCGCTGGTGCCGTCGGGCAAGGTAGGGATTTTCGCGCTCGGTCCCCACAGGAACAGGAACAGGGTGATGCCCATGTTCAGCACCACCAGGAACATCACCCACAACGACCATCCACTGCTCATGGACGATCCTCCTTCGCGTTGGCATCGGCGTCGTCTTCCAGTGGCAAACGCGCCAGGCGGTCGAAGCTGGACTTGTGATGTTTGCGCCAGGCCCAGATCCAGATGCCGATGAAGCTCGCCATGGTCAGCACGGTGAACACGCCGACGACATGACCCCAGACCGGACTGACGATCATCATGGCGATCATGGCGCCGCTCCGTCGCTGGCCGGGGCAGTAGCCACCGGGGTTGTCGTGGGTTCGTTCTTGATGCCAAGCCCCTGCAGGTAGGCGATCAAGGCATCCATTTCGGTCCTGCCTTCCACCGCGGCGGGTGCCGCGGCGATGTCGGCATCGCTGTACGGATCGCCGAGCCGGCGCAAGGTGCGCATGCGCGCCTGCACGTCGGCGGCATCGATCTTGCTGTTCGCCAGCCACGAATAGCCGGGCATGTTCGACTGCGGCACCACGCTGCGCGGATGCATCAGGTGCATGCGCTGCCAGTCGTCCGAATACTTGCCGCCGACCCGCGCCAGATCCGGCCCGGTGCGCTTGGAACCCCACTGGAACGGACGGTCGTAGACCGACTCGGCCGCGGTGGAAAAATGGCCGTATCGCTCGGTCTCGAAACGCAGCGCGCGGATCATCTGCGAGTGGCACAGGTAGCAGCCGTTGGCCACATAGACATCCTTGCCGATCAGCCGCAGCGGGTCGTAGGGATGCACGCCCGGCGGTGCCTTCACCGAATGCGCCTCCATGAACAGCGGCGTGATCTCGGCCAGGCCGCCCAGCGACACCATGATCGCGATCAGGATGCCCAGCAGGCCGGCGTGTTTCTCGATTGCTTCGAAATGCTTGTAAGCCATGGGGTGAGCTCTACTTGAAGAGTGCGGCCATGGATGGCCGCCTTTGGGCTTGCAGGACCTGGTTGCCTCGCCGAGACAGGAACTTGATCGAAGCGACGATCCTCGGCGCGCGCATCAGCCAGATCCCTCAGCCGGCCGCGGGCAGCGGGGCGGGTACCTGGTGCGGCACCGGCTCGGGGATCGGCACCGGAATCGGCTTGATCAACCGCGCCCGCGCATCGGCGGCGGTGTACCAGAGGTTCCATGCCATGACCCACATGCCCGACAGGATCAGCACGCCGCCGCCCCAGCGGATCAGGTACATCGGCTTGATCGCGATCAGGCTGTCCAGGAAGCCGTAGGTGAGCGCGCCGTCCGGATTGGTGGCGCGCCACATCAGGCCTTCGGTGACACCGGCGGTCCACATCGAGCCCACGTACAGCAGGGTGCCCATGATGTGCAGCCAGAAGTGCAGTTCCATCGCCTTGTGCGAATGCATTTCCGGGCGACCCAGCGCGCGCGGCGCCATCGCGTACAGCGAGCCGATGGTGATCATCGCGACCCAGCCGAGCGAGCCGGAATGCACGTGGGCAATGGTCCAGTCGGTGTAGTGCGACAGCGAGTTCACCGTCTTCACCGCCATCATCGAGCCTTCGAAGGTGGCGGCGGCGTAGAACACCAGCGACATCACCATGAACTTCGCGGCAGGGTCGGTCCTGAGCCTGTGCCACGAGCCGTTGAAGGTGAGCAGGCCATTCGCCGCCGAACCCAGGCTCGGCATCAGCAGCACCAGCGAGAAGGCCATGCCGACCGACTGCACCCAGTCGGGCAGGGCGGTGTACATCAGGTGATGCGCGCCGGCCCACATGTAGACCGAGATCAGCGCCCAGAAATTGACGATCGAGAAGCGGTAGCTCCACAGCGGTTGCTGCGCCTGCCGCGGCACGAAGTAGTACATCATGCCGAGGAAGCCGGCGGTGAGGAAAAACGCCACCGCGTTGTGGCCGTACCACCACTGCACCATCGCATCGACCACGCCCGAATAGATCGGGTACGACTTCCACATCGACACCGGCAAGGCCAGGTTGTTGACGATGTGCAGCAGGCCGACCGCGATGATGAAGGCGCCGTAATACCAGTTCGCCACGTAGATGTGCTTGATGCGCCGGCGCGCCAGGCTGGCGAAGAAGACCACGCCGAAACTCACCCAGACGATCGCGATCAGGATGTCGATGAACCATTCCGGCTCGGCGTATTCCTTGCTCTGGGTGATCCCCAGCGGCATCGTGATCATCGCCAGCACGATCACCAGCTGCCAGCCCCAGAACGTGAAGCCGGCCAGCCGGCCCAGCGCCAGCCGCGCGTGGCCGGTGCGCTGCACGATGTAGTAGCAGGTGCCCATCAGGGCCGAGCCGCCGAACGCGAAGATCACCCCGAAGGTGTGGTCGGGGCGGATCCGGCTGAAGGTCAGCCACGGAATGTCGAAGTTCAGCGCGGGCCACATCAGCTCGGCGGCGGCGTACACGCCGACCGACATGCCGACGATGCCCCACACGGCGGCGGCCAGCAGGAACTGGCGCACGACCTTGTCGTTGTAATGTTCGGTATTCGGCATGCGGATCCCCTGGTTCTTGCGGCAATTTTCCGGCGAAGCTTGCGACCCTGCCATGACCCCGATCAAGCCGCTGCGGCAATCCGTCCCGCGCGCGCGGCGCGGGGTTGGCGCGTGGCCTTGCCGGACTGGCTTTCAGCCGCCAGTGTGCGCCGATTTGTCACAGGGCGGCAGCTCCGATCGGGTATCCTTGGCGCCATCGCCGCGAACCATCGCGACCTGTCTTCCGGTTGATTCCATGAGTGAGCTTGCTACACAGAAACCGCGTCCGGCCGAGCCGGCGTTGCGCCGTCCCAGCGTGTCAGTCCAGATCGGCAAGGTGAAGGTCGGCGGCGGTGCGCCGATCGTGGTGCAGTCGATGACCAACACCGATACCGAAGACCCGGCCAGCACCGCCAGGCAGATCGCCGAGCTTGCCCGCGCCGGTTCCGAACTGGTGCGCATCACGGTCAACACGCCGGCCGCCGCCGCGGCGGTGCCGCGCATCGCCGAGCGGCTGGCGATGATGGGGGTGGACGTGCCGATCATCGGCGACTTCCACTACAACGGGCACCTGCTGCTGGAGCGCGAGCCGGCCTGCGCCGAGGCGCTGGCGAAGTACCGCATCAACCCCGGCAACGTCGGTTTCGGCAAGAAGCACGAAAGCCAGTTCGCGTCGATCATCGAGAAGGCGCTGCGCTACGACAAGCCGGTGCGCATCGGCGCCAACTGGGGCTCGCTGGACCAGGGCATGGTCACTGCACTGATGGACGAAAACGCGAAGCGCGCCGACCCGTGGGACGCCTCGCACGTGGCGCGCGAGGCGCTGATCCGCTCGGCGCTGGATTCGGCCGCCCTGGCCGAGAAGATCGGCCTGCCACGCGACCGGATCATCCTGTCGTGCAAGGTCTCCGGTGTGCAGGAACTGATCGCGGTATACCGCGACATCGCCACGCGTTGCGACTACGCCCTGCATCTGGGCCTGACCGAGGCCGGCATGGGTTCCAAGGGCATCACGGCGTCCAGCGCGGCACTGGCGGTGCTGCTGCAGGAAGGCATCGGCGACACCATTCGCATCTCGCTGACGCCCGAGCCTGGCGCCTCGCGCACCGGCGAGGTGATCGTGGCGCAGGAGCTGCTGCAGACCATGGGGCTGCGCTCGTTCACGCCGCTGGTTACCGCGTGTCCCGGCTGCGGCCGCACCACCAGCGAGTTCTTCCAGGAGCTGGCCAGGACCGTGCAGGACCATGTGCGCGAGCAGATGCCGGTGTGGCGCATCAAGTACGACGGCGTGGAAAATCTCACGCTGGCGGTGATGGGTTGCATCGTCAACGGTCCGGGCGAGTCCAAGCACGCGAACATCGGCATTTCGCTGCCCGGCAACGGCGAGGCGCCGGCGGCGCCGGTGTTCATCGATGGCGAAAAGGCGATGACCCTGCGCGGCGACAATATCGCCAACGAATTCGTGGACATTCTCGACAATTACGTGGCGCGCAAGTACGCGGAGCGGGCCAGCTGACAGCTGCGTCACAAACCCGCGCGACAGGTCTTCACATTTGATCGACACGGCGCCGGAAACGTGCGTGAATGGCAAGGCCAAGCTGCATCAGCGGAGCCGTGCCTTGAGGATCAACCCCCAGTTACGAACCGTGCTGGTCTATGTCGTACTGTCGGCGCTCTGGATATGGTTTTCCGACCGTGCGCTGGAGGCGCTGGTGCAGAACAACGTCCAGCTCACCTTCCTGCAGAGCGTCAAGGGCGGCCTGTTCGTGCTGGCCACCGGCGCGGTGTTGTACTGGATGATCGGTCGTGACCTGCGCCGGCTGAAGGCTGCCAACCAGATGCTCCTGCACGGACACACGCAGACCTTGCGCGTGCTGGTGTCGGCGATGGATATCCGGCACAAGGAAACCGGCGACCATTCCGATCGCGTGATGCGCATGGCCATCGGGCTGGCGCGGCTGGCCGGGGTCAGCGGGCTGGCCTTGCGCAACCTCGGGTTCGGGGCCTTGTTGCATGACATCGGCAAACTGGCCTTGCCCGA
Organism: uncultured Gammaproteobacteria bacterium; assembly: GCA_963828675.1. Classification (GTDB taxonomy): domain Bacteria; phylum Pseudomonadota; class Gammaproteobacteria; order Xanthomonadales; family Rhodanobacteraceae; genus Rhodanobacter. The sequence goes on along the minus strand of CAWHFQ010000002.1, from coordinate 343,928 downwards.
TGCCGTGTTGATCAAGCCCGGCAAGCTGGACGACGAGGAGATGGCGATCATGCGCCGGCATCCCGAGATCGGCAACGAGCTCCTGCAGCAGGTCGATTTCCTGCGCGAGGCCAGCGATATTCCCCATAGCCACCACGAGCGCTGGGACGGTACCGGATACCCGCAAGGCTTGCGGGGCGAGGAGATTCCACTGGCCGCGCGCATTTTCAGCGTGGTCGATGTCTGGGATGCGCTGATCACCGTGCGTGTCTACAAGCCGGCATGGGCGGAAACGGACGTGCTGGATTACCTGCGCAACGCCGCCGGCAGCCAGCTCGATCCGAACCTGGTGAACCTGTTCCTGCAGCATTACGACGAGCTGAAGGCGATCGGGCAAACCCTGGCCGCCGATCCTGCCTACGCTCAGTTGCCCGGGCAGGGTTGAACCAGCTGCGGCGTGAGGTCGGTCCAGTTGCCGATCCGCCCGGGTAGCTGGCCGAGTCGGCTGACCTCCTGCAAGAACCGATCGCGCGGCATCTCGGTCGCGCCCAGTTGCAACGTGTGCGCGTTGGCGACCTGGGTGTCGATCAACGGAAAGCCGAGCTCGTGCAGCAATCGGGCGAGGGCGACCAGGGCGACCTTCGAACCGCCGCTTTCGGCGCTGAACATCGACTCGCCACAAAACAATTTTCCGACCGCGACACCGTAGATGCCGCCGACCAGTCGGTCGTCGTCCCACACTTCCACGCTGTGCGCATGGCCCTGCCGATGCAACTGGATGTATGCATCGATCATCGCCGGCACCAGCCAGGTGCCCGATGCCATGTCGCGGGGGGCGGCGCATGCATGGATGACGGCGTCGAACGCATGGTCCACGGTCACGCGCCAATGCTTGCCGGCAAGCTGGCGGCGCAGGCTGCGGTTGATCCGTGCCGTGTCGGTGCGGAACACGCAGCGCGGGTCCGGCGACCACCACAGGATCGGCTCGCCCTCGCCGAACCATGGAAAGATGCCGAGGCGGTAGGCGGCGAGCAGCCGCGGCGGCGACAGGTCTCCGCCAAACGCGAGCAGGCCATTGGGCTCGGCCAGTGCATCACGCGGATCGGGGAAACGATCCCATGCGGCGGCATCCAGTAGCGGCAGGTGAATCATCATGGCTCGGTGCCGGCGTCGCGGTGGCCGTCGCCGCGACCGGCATAAGGGCTGTGGCTTTGCAGTTCGGCGGCATAAGCATCGACCGCCGGCCGTTCGCTGGCCAGTGCTGCCGCCACGGCCGCCCGAAAATCGGGGTTCGCGAGGTAGTGTCGCGAATGGGTACGCACCGGCAGGAAGCCGCGCGCCAGCTTGTGCTCGCCCTGCGCGCCGGGTTCGAAACGCGCGAGTCTGTGCGCGATCGCATGCTCGATGCCGCGGTAGTAGCACAGCTCGAAATGCAGGCCGGGCACATCCACCGAAGCGCCCCAGTAGCGGCCGTAGAGCACGTTGCCGCCTTGCACGAACAGCGCCATCGCCACGATGGTTTCACCGCGGCGCGCCAGCGCGACCTGCGCGGTCTGGCCGAGTTCGCCGAGCCGGCTGAAGAATGCCGCGGTCAGCGCGGCGTGGTTGCCCTTGAGGTCGAACGTGCCTTCGTACAGCGCATGCAGTTGGCGCCACTCGCCGCGATCCAGTGTGTCGCCGCTGCGCCATTCGATGGTCAATCCGCTGGCGGCCACCTGGTGGCGTTCGCGCAGGATGTTCTTGCGCTTCTTGTGGTTGAGCGCGGCGAGAAAATCCGGGAAGTGCCGATAACCGCGGTTGTGCCAGTGGAACTGGATGTCGGAGCGGGCCAGCCAGTGTTCGTCGAACGCGGCGAGCTCGGCGGGCTGCAGAAAGTTGGCGTGGACCGATGACAGGCCCATGCGCCCGGCCTCGCTGCGCATCGCCTCGACCAGCGCACGCTGGCGTGCCGGCGTGCGTTCGTCGTTGCCGGCCAGCAGGCGCGGCCCGGGCACGGGCGAGTAGGGCACGCCGTTGAGCAGCTTCGGATAATAGTCGCCGCCAGCACGTTCCCATGCGCTGGCCCAGCTCCAGTCGAACACGAACTCGCCGTGCGAGTTGCCCTTCAGGTACAGCGGCGCGGCAGCGACCAACCGGCCGTCGTCATAAAGCCCAGATGATGGGCCTGCCAGCCCCAGTCGGGGCGGATGCAGCCGCTGCGTTCCAGTGCATCGAGGAAGGCATGCGACACGAACGGGTTGGCGTCGGCGCGCAGGGCGTCCCATGCCGTGGCGGGCAGTTCGGCAATCGCGGCATGGAAGCGGATGGTCATGCACGATGGTGCGGGCTGGCTGTAGGAGCGCACTCCAGTGCGCGATGCTCTTTGCTCACGATGAACGGAAGAGCATCGCGCACAGAGTGCGCTCCTACACGCATCAGCCGCCGGGGTCTGCTGATCCAGCCAGCGTTCGGCGTCGAGCGCGGCCATGCAGCCGAAGCCGGCCGAGGTGACGGCCTGGCGGTAGACGTGGTCGGCCACGTCGCCGGCGGCGAATACGCCGGGCACCGAAGTCATCGTGGCCATGCCGCCCTGGCCGCTGTGGATCCTGATGTAGCCGTCGTGCATGTCGAGCTGGCCTTCGAAGATGCCGGTGTTCGGCGTGTGGCCGATCGCGACGAAGAAGCCGGTGGCCTCGATGTCGCGGGTAACGCCGGAGTTGACGTCCTTCACGCGCACGCCGGTGACGCCGGTGTCGTCGCCCAGCACTTCGTCGATGGTGTGGTTCCAGACCAGCTCGATCTTGCCGGCGGCAGCCTTCTCGAACAGCTTGTCCTGCATGATCTTCTCGGCGCGCAGCTTGTCGCGACGATGCACCAGGTAGACCTTGCGCCCGATGTTGGCCAGGTACAGCGCTTCCTCGACGGCGGTGTTGCCGCCGCCGATCACCACCACGTCCTGGTCGCGGAAGAAGAAGCCGTCGCAGGTGGCGCAGGCGGAGACGCCCTTGCCCTTGAACTTCTCCTCGCTGGCGATGCCGAGGTACTTGGCGGTGGCGCCGGTGGTGATGATCAGTGCGTCGGCGGTGTATTCGCCGGAATCGCCCTTGAGCCGGAACGGGCGCTGCTTCAGGTCGGCGGTGTGGATATGGTCGAAGATCATCTCGGTGTGGAAGCGCTCGGCATGCTCGGCCATGCGCTGCATCAGCGCCGGGCCCTGCAGGCCCTCGACGTCGCCCGGCCAGTTGTCCACGTCGGTGGTGGTCATCAGCTGGCCACCCTGTTGCAGGCCGGTGATCATGGTCGGCTTGAGGTTGGCGCGCGCCGCATACACCGCGGCGGTGTAGCCGGCGGGGCCGGAGCCGAGGATCAGCAGACGACTGTGTTTGGTGGTGCTCATGGTTGGTATAATCCTTGGGTTTACCGATGGCCTGACACTTCATTCGCTGCAGCCCCCGGCACGGTTTCCTCAAAGCGAGGCCAGCGAGCGTAGGCGGGTTGCGTGACCCCGCAAGGATGGGGAATACCCCCGGCCGATTCAAGGTAGGCGACAGATTCACCGACACCACCGCGGCATCAGCGCGATGGATCCACAACGTGCTCCCACAGGATTCTTTTTCCATGCGTATCGGTATCCCCTCCGAAACCAAGACCCTTGAAGGTCGTGTTGCCCTCGTTCCCGCCGCTGCCGCCGATCTGGTGCGCCGTGGCCACGAAGTGTTCATCCAGTCCGGCGCCGGCCTGAAGAGCGGCTTTGCCGACGAGGCCTACGTCAAGGAAGGCATCAAGATCGTGCCGGACGCCGCCGCGCTGTACGAGGCCGGCGAGCTGATCGTCAAGGTGAAGGAGCCGATCGCCGGCGACCTGGCGCTGCTGAAGAAGCATCACCTGCTGTTCTGCTACCTGCACCTGGCCGCCGAACCGGCGCTGACCAGGAGCCTGCTCGACATCGGCCTGACCGGCGTGGCGTTCGAGTCGGTCGAAGAAAACGGCGGCCTGCCGCTGCTGTTGCCGATGTCGGTGATCGCCGGTCGCATCGCGACCCAGATCGGCACCACGCTGCTGCATCGCCCGCAAGGCGGCAAGGGCAAGTTGCTGGGCGGCATGGCCTCGACCCCGCGCGGCAAGGTGGTGGTGCTGGGCGGTGGCGCGGCAGGCAAGGCCGCGGCGTCGCTGGCGGCGGCTGCCGGTGCGCGCGTGGTGGTGTTCGACAAGCGTCAGGATCGCCTGGCTGAAATGATGGAACTGGGCCCGAACGTCACCGCGCTGTATGCGTACGAGTCGACCGTGGCCGAAGAAGTGCGCGATGCCGACATCGTGGTCGGTGCGGTGCTGGTGCCCAGCGCCAAGGCGCCGCGGGTGGTCACCGAAGCCATGGTCAAGACGATGGAGCCGGGCAGCGTGCTGGTGGACATTGCGATCGACCAGGGCGGCTGCTTCGAGACCTCGAAACCCACCACCTGGAAGGAACCGACCTATGACGTGCATGGCGTCACGCACTTCTGCGTGACCAACATGCCTGGCGCGGTGCCGCAGACTTCGTCGCTGGCGATCTCCGCCGCGATCCTGCCATACGTGCAGCGTCTGGCCGGCGGCGACGAGTGGCGCGAGTTCGAGCCGCTGAAGGTCGGCATCAATGTCGATGGCGGCAAGCTGGTGCATCCCGCGCTGCAAGGTATGCTCTAAGCCTTGGCAGGCAGGAAGGGGGCACCCAAGGTGGCGCGCAGCGCAAATGCGAGACAACAACCAAGGGAAGGCCTCAGCGAGGAGCTGAAGCGCCGGCTGCGTGAAGCCGGCGCCCTGCTGCTGCTGCCACTGGCGCTGTATCTGCTGGTGTGCCTGTTCAGCTACAACCCGCATGACCCCAGCTGGACCAACGCCGGCCAGCTGGAGCATGCGCACAATTTCGGCGGTACCGTCGGCGCGTATGTCGCCGACCTGCTGCGCTGGATCTTCGGCCTGGTTGCCTACTGCTTCCCGCTGCTGCTGCTGTTGCTGGGCGTGCAGGTGCTGCGCCAGCGCAGTGACGAGCAGGCGGTGCATCCGTGGGAACCGGCGCTGCGGCTGATCGGCTTCGTGTTCTTCTTCATCACCGGGCCGGCGCTGCTGTATATCAATTTCCACGACGAGCCGGTCTTGCCGCAGGGCGTGGGCGGCATCATCGGCGTGTGGGTGGGCGATGCGCTGCTCAGTGCCTTCGGTGCCAAGGGCGCTCCATTGCTGTTGCTGGCGCTGTTCCTGATCGCGGTGACGCTGGCCACGGGGTTGTCATGGTTCAAGCTGGCGGACTGGACCGGGCAGGGCGTGCTGAAACTGCTCGACTGGCTCAAGGCCAAGCTGCGCCAGGCGCCGCAGGCGCTGGCCGCGCGGCAGGCGCGCACCGAACGCGAGGTGGTCAAGAAGGCCGATGCGGTACGACAGGCCAAACGCGAGCCGGTACGCATCGAGGCGCCCCCCGCGCCGGTGACGAAAAGCGAGCGGGCGAAGCTGGAAACACAGATTCCTCTGTTCACCGGCGCCGCTGCGCCGGGCGAATTGCCGCCGCTGTCGCTGCTGGACGAGGCGCCGCCGCAGGGGCCGGGCTATTCCGAGGAAACCCTCGAGGTGCTCTCGCGCCAGGTCGAGTTCAAGCTCAAGGACTTCAAGATCGACGTGAAGGTGGTCGGCGCGTATCCCGGCCCGGTGATCACCCGCTTCGAGATGGAGCCGGCGCCCGGCATCCGCGGCTCGCAGGTGTCCAGCCTGGACAAGGACATCGCGCGCGGCCTGTCGGTGGTCAGCGTGCGCGTGGTCGACGTGATCCCCGGCAAGAACGTGATCGGGCTGGAGATCCCCAACACCCACAAGCAGATCGTCTATCTCTCCGAGATCCTGCGTTCGGACAAATACGACACGCTGAAGTCGCCGCTGGCGCTGGCGCTGGGCAAGGACATCGGCGGCAAGCCGGTGGTCGTCGACCTGGGCAAGATGCCGCATCTGCTGGTGGCCGGTACCACCGGCTCGGGCAAGTCGGTGGCGGTCAACGCGATGGTGCTGAGCCTGCTGTACAAGGCCAGCCCGAAAGACGTGCGGATGATCATGATCGACCCGAAGATGCTGGAGCTCTCGGTCTACGAGGGCATCCCGCACCTGCTGGCGCCGGTGGTCACCGACATGAAGGAAGCGGCCAACGCGTTGCGCTGGTGCGTGGCCGAGATGGAGCGCCGCTACAAGCTGATGGCGGCGGTCGGCGTACGCAACCTGGCCGGCTTCAACAAGAAGGTGAAGGACGCCGAGAACGCCGGCCAGCCGCTGCTCGACCCGCTGTTCCGGCCGAACCCGGAGATGCCGAACCTCGCCGCCGAGCCGCTGGAGCCGCTGCCGTACATCGTGGTGATCATCGACGAATTCGCCGACATGATGATGATCGTCGGCAAGAAGGTCGAGGAACTGATCGCCCGCCTGGCGCAGAAGGCGCGCGCCGCCGGCGTGCACCTGATCCTGGCCACCCAGCGTCCATCGGTGGACGTGATCACCGGCCTGATCAAGGCGAACATCCCGACCCGCATCGCGTTCCAGGTATCGAGCAAGATCGACTCGCGCACGATCCTCGACCAGTCCGGCGCCGAGACCCTGCTCGGCCACGGCGACATGCTGTACCTGCCACCGGGCACCGCCACGCCGGAGCGCGTGCACGGCGCCTTCGTCGACGACCACGAGGTGCACCACGTGGTGGCCTGGCTGAAATCGCAGGGCGCGCCGCAATACATCGAAGGCGTGCTGGAGGAAGTGCAGGCCACCAGCGACGGCAAGTTCATCAACGACTCGGGCCTGCCGCAGGAAGGCGAAGAGGGCGGCGATGCCGACACCCAGCTGTACGACAAGGCGGTGGCGATCGTCACGCAGACCCGCCGCGCCTCGATCTCCGGCGTGCAGCGCCACCTGCGCATCGGCTACAACCGCGCCGCGCGACTGGTCGAACAGATGGAACAGGACGGCGTGGTCAGCGCGCCGCAGCACAACGGCAATCGCGAAGTGCTGGCGCCGCCACCACCGAAGGGATGAAGGTTGCCTGCTCCGCGCGCATTCGTACGCGGTGCCGGAGAGCGCGCCAACTCGGGTGGCAAAGTACCGTCCACAACGCCGGGTTATGTCACGTGCAGGTTTTTTCATTGGTGGCCTGTCGTCGCCAGCGCTTAATCTCGACGCTTGCGTGCATCGAGGGGAGAGTCCGATGAAATCGTTCCGTGCGCTGATCCCGGGGCTTCTGGCCATCGCCGTGTCTGCTGCCGTGCATGCCGACGGCGCGATCAAGGGCTTCCCGCCACAGATTCAGCCCGCCGACCTGGTGTTGCTGGATGCGAACATCGCGACGCTCGATCCGCTGCAGCCCAGCGCGCGGGCTCTCGCTGTTCGCGACAAGAAGATTCTGGCGCTCGGCAACGACGATGCGATCAGGCGCTACGTCGGCAAGCAGACCAAGGTGCTCGATCTGCACGGCGCTTTCGTGACGCCCGGTTTCATTGAAGGCCACGGTCACCTGATGGATACCGGCGAATCCCTGATGCAGGTCGACGTCGGCAAGGCCGCGAATTGGGATGAGGTCGTCGCGGTCGTGAAAGCGGCGGCCGCCAAAGCCAAACCCGGCGAATGGATCGTCGGTCAGGGCTGGCAGCAGGCGAAGTGGAACAAGGTGCCGCAGCCGAACGTGGATGGCCTGCCGTTGCCGGCGGCGCTGGACGCCGTCTCGCCGAACAACCCGGTATTGCTCAACCATGCCAGTGGCCACGGCATCATCGCCAACGCCCAGGCGCTGAAGCTTGCCGGCATCGACGACAAGACGCCCGATCCCGCCGGCGGCGTCATCCTGCGCGATGCGCAAGGGCATGCGACCGGGATGCTGCGCGACAACGCGGTCGATGCCGTGTTTGCCGCCTACAACCGTTATCTGAAGACGTTGCCGTCCGCAGCGCAGGCGGCTCGCCGCGAACGCGCGCTGCACCTCGCGATGCAAAACGAGATCAGCAAGGGCATCACCACCCTCGTCGACCAGGGCGAGAGCTTCAGCACCATCGATTGGCTGAAACAGCAGGCCGGCAAAGGCTTGCCTTTGCGTCTTTATGTCTACGTCGGTGAATTGTCGCCGGCGAAACTCGACAAGCATCTGGCCGAATACCGCACCGTAGGCTACGCCGACAATCATTTCACCGTGCGCGGCATCGGCGAGGATGTTTCCGACGGCGCATTGGGCACGCACAGTGCCTGGTTCCTCAAGCCGTACAGCGATGCGCCGACGCTTACCGGCCTCAATGTCAACAAGATGAGCGACCTGAAGCAGATGGCGGAGATCGCCGCACGCGACGGGTTCCAGGTGGCGATCCACGCGATCGGCGATCGCGCCAACCACGAATTGCTCGACATGTACCAGGACATCTTCGCGCAGTATCCGGCGGCGGCGAATCTGCGCTGGCGCATCGAACACGCGCAACATCTGGCTCCGTCCGACATTCCGCGTTTTGCCGAGCTCGGCGTCATCGCGTCGATGCAATCCATCCACACGTGCTCGGATGCGCCGATGGTGGTGCCGCGCATTGGCGAGAAGCGCGCGGAGGAGGGCGCCTATGTCTGGAGGAAGCTCATCGACAGCGGCGCCATCGTGCTGGATGGCACCGACACGCCGGTCGAGGACACCAATCCGATTCCGACCTTCTATTGCGGCGTCACCCGTGCGTACGCCCACGGCAGCAAGACGTTCTTCCCCGGGGAGGCCAAGACGCGCCTGCAGGAATTGCAGTCGTACACCTGGAACAACGCCTACGCCATTTACGAGGAAGACCAGCTCGGCTCGCTGACGCCAGGCAAGCTGGCCGACATCGCCGTGTTCTCGGGCGACCTGCTGACGATTCCCGCCAAGGACATCCTGCGCACGCGCGTGCTCTACACGATCATCGGCGGCCAGGTCGTGTACCAGCGCCCCGGCGCGGACAAGTGGCAACGCGGCCAGTCGTTCGAGGCGATGCCGGAGTTCAACCACGCGGAGTGAGCGCGCGGGCACCGCGGCTGCAGGACGGCAGACGAAGCGGGGCAGGTGGCTGCCGTCGGACGTGACGTCCGCGGTTAAGCTGAGCCGCTTACAATGTGTCCATCGCCTGCGCATCGGATCACTGCATGAAACGTCTCACCCTCGCCGCCATCGCGCTGATCTCGCTGCTGGTCGGCACGGCCCAGGCCGCCACCGGTCCGGCGCGCGCCCGGCTGGACGCCTTCGCCACCGGCCTGCATTCGCTGACCGGGCATTTCACGCAGTCGCTGATCGACATCAACGGCAAGACCGGCAAGACCAGTTCCGGCACGCTGGCGATGCAGTCGCCGCGCCAGTTCCGCTGGGACACGCTGACGCCGTACAAGCAGGTCATCGTCGCCGACGGCAGCCGGGTATGGATGTACGACCCCGAGCTCGAACAGGTCACCGTGCGCGTCCAGAGCAGCGAGGAGGCGCACAGTCCGCTCACCGTGCTGACCGACGTCACGCAACTGGACAAGAACTTCAAGGTTGCCGAACGAGGTGAGCGGGACGGTCTGGCCTGGCTGCGGCTCACGTCGACTGCGAAGGATCCGCAGTTCGACTATGCCGACCTCGGCTTCGACGCGAATGGGCTGGCGCGCATGACGTTCCGCGACCAGCTCGGTTCCACCACCGACATCCGCTTCTCCGATTGGCAGCGCAACGCACCGATTCCGCCGGCCACTTTCAATTTCGTGCCGCCGCAGGGTGCCGACGTGATCGGCGATGCGCCGGTGATCACCACCCAGCCGCTCAGGGACTGATCCGGCCATGCCTGTGCTGCGTCAGCTGCCGCGGTGGGCGTGGATCGGCGGCGGCGTGCTGGCGTTCATCGCCGGCATCGTCAACGCGGCCGGGTACATGGGCTTTCGCCACCAGTCGATCACCAACCTGACCGGTTCCACCAGCCTGCTCGGCGTGGCGCTCGGCACTGCCGACAGTGCCGAGGCGTGGCACTGGGGGCTTTCGATCAGCGCCTTCCTGATCGGGGCGATTCTCAGCGGCGTGATCGTGCAGCAACGCACGTTGAAACTCGGGCGTCGCTACGGCGTGGCACTCGCGCTGGAATCGCTGCTGTTGTTCGCCGCGGTCCCGCTGCTCGATGCCGGCAGCTCGGTCGGCTTGTATCTGGCGGCGATGGGCGCAGGGCTGCAGAACGGCATGGCCAGCACGTACAGCGGCATGGTGTTCCGCACGACCCACGTCTCCGGCATGTTCACCGATCTGGGTATCTACATCGGCGAGCGGTTGCGCGGGCTGGAGGTGGACACCCTGCGAATCCGCGTCTGCGTGCTGGTGATCGCGACGTTCACCATCGGCAGCGCCAGCGGCGCGCTGCTGTTCTCCACGCTCGGCGAGCGCACCTTGCTGATCCCGGCTGTGCTTACCGGCCTGTGTGGCGTGGGCTACGGGCTGTATTGCCAGTACAAGGCAGGGCCGGATGCAAGGGACATCGACGCGGACTGAGCGTTGTGAAACGCGTCGGCGCCCGCGTTTTTGTTCCTCTTCTGGCGCGCGGGGAAATTGAAGGTCGAAGTGTGCCGGCCCGCTCTCGCGGGAGCGGTTTCAGCCGCGATGCTTTCCCGGAGCCCGTGCAACTTCAAGGCGCCATGGCACAGCAGTTGCGGCCGTTGCGCTTGGCCTCGTACAGCGCCTTGTCGGCGCGCGAGAGCCACTGTTCGATGGATTCGCCGGGCCGCAGCTGGGCGACGCCGATGCTGACGGTCACCGGGATCGAACGCCCTTCGTGGGTCACGCGGCTGGCGGCCAGCGCGGTGCAGATGCGTTCGGTGATTTCCCGTGCATGCGGCTGGTCGGTATCGGGCAGGCACAGCACGAATTCCTCGCCGCCGTAGCGGCCGACCAGGTCGCCTTGTCGGCAATGCTGCCGAATCACGTCGATCGCCCCGCGGATCACCGCATCGCCAGCCAGGTGGCCGTGGGTGTCGTTGATCAGCTTGAAGCGGTCGAGGTCGAACAGCGCGATGCAGATTGCGCCGTCCCGTGCGCGCTCGCGCTCGTCCCGGGCCAGCTCCAGAAAGCGGCGGCGGTTGTAGATGCCGGTCAGCCCGTCGGTGCTGGCCAGTTCGTCCAGGCGCCGGTTGGCGGCAAGCAGGTCACGCGTGCGCTCGTCGATCTGCCGCTGCAGCTGGGCCGCCTGCCGCCGGAGATACAGCGTGCGCAGATGGACCAGCACGGCGATCAGTCCGATCAGCAGGACGGCGGCAATGATGCGGCTGAGCGTGCTTTCGTACCAGCGCGGCCTGACCATGACGGCGAGGTCGGTCTCGATCGTGCGCGGCTGCATGCCGCGGGTGGCTGCGCGCAGGTGCAGGCGGTAGCTGCCATGCGGCAGGTTGGTGTAGATGGCGCTGGGCAGGCTGCCCTCGGGAATGGCGGTCCAGTCGTCGTCCAGGCCGTCCATGCGATAGCTGTAGGCGGTTTCCATCGGCGCCTGGTAATCGAGCAGGGCAAAGTCCACGCGCAGATTGTGGTTGCCGTGATCCAGCTCGATGACCGAGCCGCCGACCGGCAGTTTGCCGAACGGTATCGGAGCGCCATTGACGGTGGCGTTGGTGATGGCCAGCGGTGCGGCGGCGACCGCCGGGGGTTGCCAGTGCGGCCGGATCACGGTCAAACCGCCGAGTCCCCCAAACAGCAGATCGCCGCCCGGCGCACGCGCCGCGGCGAGGTTGACGTAGCTGGCGATGTGCAACCCGTCGCGCATGCCGAGGTTGGCGACTGCGTGCGTGTCGCCGTCGATCCTGGCCACGCCGTTGGACAGGCTGGCCCATAGCTGGTTCCGGTCGTCGGCCAGTACCGCGGTGACCTTGTCGCTGGACAGGCCCTGCCTGAGTCCGATGGTCTGGAAACGCCAGGCGCCCTTGCCGGTCTGGCGATCGAGTACACCCAAACCACCGAATGTGCTGACCCATACGCGGCCCCTGGCGTCGGCAGTGATCGAGCCGATGTAATCCTGCGGCAGGCTGGCCGGATCGCCGGCACGATGGCGCAGGTTGGTGAAGCGGCGCGGGAAGCTGTCGCCGCTGGCGATGCTGATGCCGCGCGGGGTGCCGTACCACCAGTCATCGCCCACCTTCGCGATCTGCCGCACCGTGTCGCTGGCCAGGCTGACCGGGTCGCCCGGCACGTGGTTGACGTGATCCAGCGCATGACTGCGGATGTCGTAGCGGTAGAGGCCGTCATAGGTGCCGATCAGCATGCGCGAACCGTCCCGCTGCAGGCTCAGCACCGGCTTGTCGTGCAATGCGGGAACGACCGAATCCTCGATCGCCAACGTATCGGGGTCGATCCGCGCCAGCCCTTGCGTGCCGACCCAGATCGATCCGTCGGCGTCTTCGGTGAGGCTGCGCACGTCGCGCTGGGTCTGGCTGCCGTCGAGCTTCAGGTGGTGCATGCCACCGGCCTTCAGGTCGATCATGTCGATGTGACCGGCGCCGAGGCCGAGCCAGATCCGGCCGCGCGTGTCGACGAAGATGCTGTGCACGTTGCCGTCGCTCAACGCGTTGCGCTCCAGCGGCGAGGGCAACAGCGAAAAGGCCCTGCGGGCACGCGGGTTGTTGCGCGCCACGCCGAGGTCGGTCGCCGCCCAGACATTTCCCGAGCGATCCTGCAGCAATGCGCGTACCGAATCGCCGGGCAGCGACGAAGGGACTGCCGGATCGTGATCGATCAGCCGTGTCTGGTTGTCTCCCGGGGTGCACTCGATCAGGCCGCTGCCATCCGTCGCGATCCACACGGTGCCGGGACGAATCTCCAGGAAGTCGCGTACGGTCGAATGACGGGTGCCGCCGGGATAGCCGCTGAAACCCGGTACGCCATGCCAGCGCCCTTCGGTATCGCGATACGCCGCGCCAGCCTGCACGCTGCCGGCCCACAGGCGGCCCGCGCTGTCCTGCAGAAGCGCCCAGATCTGGTCGGTCAGCACGGTCGTGGTGGGCTGGTCGGAAGGCGTGGCGCGCACGAACGCATCCGTCCCGGCGCGGCGGACGAACAGACCGTTGTTGTTGCCCAGCCACAGGTTGCCGCTGCGATCCTGCAGCACGCTGAAATTGCGGCTCGCCGTGCCCGGTCCGGTATCCAGCTGGCGGATACCGCCCGTGCGCAGGTCCAGGTGGTTCAGGCCGTTCTCGGTGGCGATCCAGGCGCCGCCGGCGTGATCGTCGGCCAGAGCGTAGATCTTGCGGTCGGAAAGCCCGTCGGGGCCGACCGGATACACATGGAAGCTGTTGTCCGCCGGCTCGAACCTGGCCAGGCCACCGGCGTTGGTGCCGATCAACAGGCTGCCGTCCGGCAAGGCGAGCAGGCTGCGCACATAGGCATCCGGCAAGCCCGGTGTCCTGTCGCTGCGCGCGCCAAACACCTGCAGGCGATAGCCGTCGTACCGGACCAGCCCGCCCATCGTTCCGATCCAGACCAGGCCATCGCGATCCTGCGCCACTGCCGTGGTGATCGAGTGCGGCAGTCCGTCCGAGATGCCGACCTGATCGAACCATGGTGCATCGAACGGAGCCCACGGGTCGTCGCCGGCACGGGCCGGCACGCACAGGAAAAGCAGCAGCAACAGCAACCCGGCAAGGGTCGGGCAGGGAATGCGGTTGCGGCGTCGACCAGTCATGCGCCGCGCAATCTGCCGGACAGGCGCGCGCAGGCATCGCCCGTCACAATGGAGGGAACTTGCGTCCTCGCCTTCACTTGCGTCCTGCCCCCGGCGGTGCGTGGCGGAGCAAGGCCGCAACGCACGGGCATCATACGGCAATCTGCCGCGGCCGGATGAACCGGCGGGCATGGCTTATCATGCCCGGATGCCCCGTCCCACCTCGCCACCCACCCCCGGCCTGTTCGCCGAACCCGACGAACTCAAGCCGCTGGCCGAGCGCATGCGCCCGCGCAGCCTCGACGAAATCGTCGGCCAGCAACGTCTGGTCGGTCCGGACAAGGCACTGCGCCGCGCGCTGGAGGCCGGCAAGATCCACTCGATGGTGCTGTGGGGCCCGCCCGGCTGCGGCAAGACCACCCTGGCCCTGTTGGTGGCACGCTATGCCGACGCCGATTTCCGCGCCATTTCCGCGGTGCTGTCCGGCCTGCCGGACGTGCGCAAGGCACTGGCCGAGGCCGAGGTGAATTTCGCGCAAGGGCGGCGCACCGTGTTGTTCGTCGACGAGGTGCATCGCTTCAACAAGACCCAGCAGGATGCCTTCCTGCCGCACATCGAGCGCGGCGTGATCATCTTCATCGGCGCCACCACCGAGAATCCGTCGTTCGAGCTGAACTCCGCGTTGCTCTCGCGCTGCCGCGTGCACGTGCTGGAGCCGGTCTCCACCGACGACATCATCGCCGCGCTGAAACGCGCGCTGGCCGATGGCGAGCGCGGCCTCGGCGAACTGCAACTGCAGGTCGCCGACGAATCGCTGGGCTTGATCGCCCAGGCCGCCGACGGCGACGTGCGCCGCGCGCTGACCCTGCTGGAAATCGCCGCCGAACTCGCCGAAGACAAACGCATCGACGAAGCCACGCTGACCCAGGTGCTGGCCGATCGCACCCGCCGTTTCGACAAGCAGGGCGAGCAGTTCTACGACCAGATCTCGGCGCTGCACAAATCCGTGCGCTCGTCCGACCCCGACGCGGCGGTGTACTGGCTGTGCCGCATGCTCGACGGTGGCGTCGACCCGCTGTACCTGGCCCGGCGCATGACCCGCATGGCGGTGGAAGACGTCGGCCTGGCCGAACCGCGCGCCTGGCGCATGGCGCTGGACGCGTGGGATACGTATGAGCGCCTGGGCAGCCCCGAGGGCGAACTGGGCCTGGCCCAGCTGGCGATCTGGCTGGCCATCTCGCCCAAGAGCAACGCCGCCTACATGGCCTACAACAAGGCCCGCGCCGCGATTCGTGAAGGCGGCACGCTGGAGGTGCCGATGCACCTGCGCAACGCGCCGACCAAACTCATGAAAGGCCTCGGCTACGGCAAGGGCTACCAGTACGATCACGACGCCGAAGGCGGCATCGCGCTGGACCAGCAATGCCTGCCCGACGAACTGGTCGGCAGCGTGTTCTACGAGCCGGTCGAGCGCGGGCTGGAACTTCAACTGCGCGAAAAGCTGCTGGCCCTGCGCGCGGCGCGCGAGAAAGCGCGCAAGTAGATCGCCGCATGAACCGCGGCTGGTGCGCGCACCCTTGCACCGCTTCCGATGTCAGACTTAGATTCGTGCCATCAACCGGGGAGGGTGAAGCATGCGCGTACTCGTGGCGGGTCTTATCGGCGGCATCCTGATGTTCGTGTGGGGCGTGGTGGCGCACATGGCGCTGGGCCTGGGCGAGGTCGGACTGCGCTTGCCGACCAACGAAAACATCGCGCTCAGCGGCCTGCAGCAAGGCCTGGGCGGGGAGGCCGGGGTGTACATGTTGCCCGCGCTGGATCCGAAGAAAATGGGCGACGCGGCCGAGGTACGGACTTATTCGATCAAGGCCGTGCGTTCGCCGTATGCCTTCGTGGTGTATCAGCCGCAAGGCACCGACATGACCCGGATGGGGCCGCAGATCGGGCGGCAATGGGCGTCGGACACGTTGGGCGGTTTGGCGCTGGCATTCGTGATGGGGCTGGCAGGCCTCGGTTTCCGGCGGCGTCTGGCGGTGGCTGCCGCGGCGGCCGTGTTCGCCTGGCTCGCCACCACCTTGCCATACTGGAACTGGTACCGCTTCCCACTCGATTTCACCCTCGCCGCGCTGGCCGAACAGCTCATCGGCTGGCTGATCGCCGGTGCCGCGATGGCCTGGTGGCTGGGCCGCAGCGAACGCAAGCTGGCCAGCTGAACACATCGGCAAGCCGGGCGGCGATGCAGTGCCGCCCGGTATTCATTGCGGCGATTGCCGCGCGGCGGCGATAATTCGCGGTTCAAGCCTTCATCTGGACTCGATCATGCTGGATCCCGCACTGCTGCGCTCGCAGCTCGCCGAAACCGCCGCGCGACTGAAGAAGACCCGCAACTTCGATCTCGACGTGTCCACCGTCGAAGCGCTGGAGAGCACGCGCAAGCAGCTGGCGATGGAGACGCAGGAACTGCAGAACCTGCGCAACACGCGCTCCAAGGCGATCGGCCAGGCCAAGGCAAGGGGCGACGACGTGGCGCCGTTGATGGCCGAAGTCGCCGGCATCGGCGACAAGCTCAAGGCGAACGAGCAGGCGTTGGCCGATGCGCAGGCCAAACTCGCTGAAATCGCGCTGGGCATCCCGAACATCCCGCACGAGTCGGTGCCGCTCGGCAAGGACGAAAACGACAACGTCGAGGTGAGCCGCTGGGGCCATCCGCGCAGCTTCGATTTCGCGGTGAAAGACCACGTCGAACTCGGCGAACGCCACGGCTGGCTCGACGGCGATGCCGGCGCCAAGCTGTCCGGCGCACGTTTCACCGTGCTGCGCGGCCAGCTCGCGCACCTGCACCGTGCCATCGGCCAATTCATGCTCGACCTGCACACTGCCGAGCATGGTTACCTCGAATGCAATCTCCCGGTGATCGTCAACGCCGACAGCATGCAGGGCACCGGCCAGTTGCCGAAATTCGAAGACGACCTGTTCGCCACCG
The DNA here is from genome assembly GCA_963828675.1 of uncultured Gammaproteobacteria bacterium. Lineage (GTDB taxonomy): Bacteria > Pseudomonadota > Gammaproteobacteria > Xanthomonadales > Rhodanobacteraceae > Rhodanobacter. The sequence goes on along the minus strand of CAWHFQ010000002.1, from coordinate 327,329 downwards.
AGGTCGGCGAATCGAAACGCTACCTGATCCCCACCGCCGAAGTGACGTTGACCAACCTGGTGCGCGATACCATCCAGGACACCGACGCGCTGCCGCTGCGCATGACCGCGCACTCGCTGTGCTTCCGCGCCGAGGCCGGCAGCTACGGCCGCGATACCCGCGGCATGATCCGCCAGCACCAGTTCGAGAAAGTCGAGATGGTGCAGATCACCCGTGCCGGCGACTCGCATGCGCAACTGGAGGAAATGGTCGGCCATGCCGAAAACGTGCTGAAGAAACTCGGCCTGCCATACCGCAAGCTGCTGCTGTGCGGCGGCGACATGGGCTTCACCGCGGTAAAGACCTACGACCTCGAAGTGTGGCTGCCCAGCCAGCAGACCTACCGCGAAATCTCCAGCTGCTCCAACTGCGAAGACTTCCAGGCCCGCCGCCTGCAGGCCCGCGTGCGCAACCCCGACACCGGCAAGCCCGAACTCGTGCACACCTTGAACGGGTCCGGCCTCGCCATCGGCCGCACCCTGATCGCGGTGATGGAAAACAACCAGAACGCCGACGGCTCGATCACCGTGCCCGAAGCGCTGCGTCCGTACATGGCCGGGCTGGAGCGCATCGCATGAACACCGCCGCGCCGGTGCGTGGCACCTGGGACAAGGTCGAGTTCTACACCAGCTACTTCCTGCTCATCGTCCTGGTCACCGTGATCGGCATGCGCCTGAGCTTCGATACCGTGTGGCAGATGCCGAAGGTCGACCTGGTGCTCTCCGTCATCGCGTTGCTGCTGGTCGTCGGGAGCTTCTGGTTCGCCCGCCACAGCCGCCGCCTGCGCCTGTGGATCATCGCCTTCGCCAGCGCCACCCAACTCGTGCCGATGGTGATCCGCCAACCGGTGCTGCTGTTTCCGCTGCTGGGCGCACTGATCCCGGTGGCGATCCTGGTGGGGTGCCTGATGGCGTTGTCGAAGAAACGCCCCGGCGGTCACCCCCAGAGCGGTTCCTGATAGGATTGCAGCCCTCGCAGGCCCCGCAACCGTTCACCCCGAGCGTAGCGCAGCGAAGTCGAAGGGCGCTCCCGAAGAATTCGTAAGCGCAACGATTAGCGGAACAAGTTTGGAGAGATGGCCGAGTGGTTTAAGGCAGCAGTCTTGACGCGTAGGCAGGAAGCCGAAGCGGACAGCGGCGCAGCCGCTGGCCCCGAAGGGGCGAAGGGCAGGATGCCCGAAACAAAACTGCCGTAGTGGCGCGCGAACGCGAGCCTTGCAGCAGACAACGAGTTCTGGAGAGATGGCCGAGTGGTTTAAGGCACCAGTCTTGAAAACCGGCGAAGGGTCAAACCTTCCGTGGGTTCGAATCCCACTCTCTCCGCCAAAAAGCAAGACGCCCCGCATGGGGCGTTTCGCTTTTTGGCGGAGAAGGCGCGAGTGTCTGTCAGTCTTGCGTTCGTATCGCTCCCGCGGGAACTGTGCCTGATTGACTTGCTCTTCGATCAAGTCGTGTTGATTCCATCCGTTTCGTTTGATCTCTTTTGATCTGCGGGCCATTCCATGATGATGTCTTTCTGCAAACTGCAAGCGATCTGTTCAGGAGATTTTATGAAAGTCGGAATTCTTTTCATTGTTGCAATAATGGCGACTTGCCCAGCGCTGGCGCAGCAGAAACCACCGAGAGACGAGGGACGCGACGCTTCGGGCGTTCGGCCGGGCACCGGTACGCAGTCCCCGTACAGCTTCAAGAAGACCTATCTCGGAATGAGTCTTGAGGAGTTCAAACGTGTAACAAGTGGCGATCTGGTGAAGCGAGGAACCGGCCACAATATTCTGGGAATGCCTACAACGAAGAAATTCCCGACGCCATTTTGTACCGACACGATCAGGGGATTTGAGGGCGATCCCTTGCTCGAGTTGAAGCCGGGCGAGATCGTCTGCAATCCATCGCCACAGGACGCAAACCAGGATCTTCTTGCCGTGACTGGCCTGAAACTTCGCCGGATAACCTATAGCTTCTTTCACGAAAAGCTCTACAAGATCTCCCTGACGATCGCGCCGCCTATGTTCGGTATGGTGGTGAACGCCTTCAGCAAGAAATATGGCGCTCCGCGTCGGCTGGGTTCCGATGTGTACCAGAATGATTTCGGAGCGATCTGGCGCAGCGAGAATGTTCGTTGGGAGAAAGGTACGCAGTCGATCACCCTGAACCAGGGCAGCGGAGAGATCGCCAGTGACAGCCACGGCGTTTTCACGGACTCGTCGCTTGGACCGGCGGCAGCCCCTCAAAGGCCACTCGACTTCTAGGCGGAATCCGCATCATCTCGGCCCGCAAGGCCAATGCCGGCGAACGAGCGTACTACCATGAAAATGAAGCTTGATCCCAGACATCCCAAGCCGTTGACCGCCGCTCAGCGCAAGCGCCTGCAGGCGGTGAAGGACAAACCGGATGGCAGCATCGACTACAGCGATATTGCCGCGGTGTCGGCCGAGTTCTGGAGGAAACATCGTCCGGAGCGAATCGAGCCGAAGGCGCAGGTGACCTTGCGTATCGACCGCGACGTACTTGAATACTTCAAGGAAGAAGGGAAGGGCTACCAGACGCGGATCAACGATGTGCTGCGCAGTTTCGTGGCGGCACACACACCAGGTCAGCGCTGAACCTGCACGCCACGCCCGCACGCAGCGGCCCTGGCGATTCCCAAGGCCACTCCCGTCGCCTCCCGCTGCGAGCCATCCGGACCAGAGCCACTTGCCTGGCGCCAAATCCTCGACGCCGAGCAAGACAAGGGGCAGAGTGCACTTTCCTTGAGTCCGTCGCCTTGGAAAGTCCACTCTCCCCTCAGTTTCACTGCCGCCACCGTGCAAGCTTCCCAGAGGAGTACAGCCAGTGCAGAACCCTACCGCCGCCACGATCGGTGTCGATCACGTGGGACTTACCGTGGGTGACCTGGAAGCGTCGCGTCGCTTCTTCGTGGAATGTCTGGGTTGGCAAGTGGTGGGGGAGAACCCGGCGTATCCGGCCGTGTTCGTTTCGGACGGCGTGACGCGACTGACCTTGTGGCAGGTGGCGGCCCCTGGTGATCAGGTTGCGTTCGATCGACGGAAGAACGTCGGGCTGCATCATCTCGCGCTGAGGGTTGCCGACCTGACGGCACTCCGGGCGCTCCATGAGCGCGTGTCGGCCTGGCCGGATGTAGTGGTCGAATTTGCCCCCGAGCCCGTGGGCAATGGTCCGAGAGTGCACTTCATGATGCGCGAGCCAGGCGGCGTTCGCATCGAGTTGGTTTGCACGCCAGCGGGCTGATGTGGGTCTGAGTCCCGAGGTGAATTCACCGTACGTTGAGCTACTTCGGCAGTCGTTCTTTCGAGCGACGGAAGGGTGAATGTCGACCCGTGTGGCTTGGCTGCAGCAAGCATCACGTTGCCTCACCGAGGCCGCTCGCGTGACACTGGGCGCCGATCCGAAGGTCATCAAGGTGGTTAGCCGCGAGCATGACGCGTCCTTCTCAAGAAGGCCGACTACGCGCTGTCGGGTTCGCTCCGAACATCGGCGTCCAATCGCGCAATCACGGATGGCTGCTTTCTCCGGTCCCTGACCGTCCCTTGTCCAGGTGGGTTTCCAACCGTGTTGCGCCAGAATGCGCTATCGAAGCGATCATGGGCATGGTCAAATTGGCTGCCGGCATTCGTCGTCGACGGCGAATCTGTGAGGAACGCTATGGACCGTCTGGATGCCATGAAAGTCTTCATCGCGGCACTCGATGAAGGCAGTCTCGCCGGAGCCAGTCGCAAGACCGGCCGCTCGGCTGCTGCAGTGAGCCGGGCCGTCGCCTTCCTGGAAGCCCATGTCGGTGTACCGCTGCTGCACCGAACTACCCGATCCATCAAATTGAGCGAGGCGGGAGAGCGCTATGCGCTGGCCTGCAGGAAGATCCTGACGGATCTGGCAGAAGCGGACCGGCAGGCTGCGGGCGAGCGGTCGGTACCCCGTGGCACCCTGACGATTACCTCCACCGTCTTCACCGGGGTGGAGATTCTGCGCCCGATCGTCGATGCCTTCATGGACGAATACCCGACGGTCGTCGTGCGGATGCACATGCTGGAACGGCCGGTCAATCTGATTGATGAGGGCATGGATCTGGCGCTGCGTATCACGCACCTGGCCGATTCCACGCTTGTCGCGCATCGCATCGGCGAGGTTCGTCGAGTGGTCGTGGCGTCGCCAGGCTATCTGGCGACGCATCCGCGCATCGTGGAACCTGCCGACCTGGCAAAGCATCGGATCATCGCCTTTGCGCATTCGGGTCCGGATTCGTGGAGCTTCCCCGCGCTGGAGGGATCGTCCGTCCCCCGTTCCATTTCATTCGCGCCACGGTTGGTGATCAACAGCGTACGGGCTTCGGTTGCGTCGGCGGTCGAGGGGCATGGCGTGACGCGCGTGCTCTCCTATCACGTGGCGCGAGAGGTCGATCAGGGGCTGTTGAGTATCGTGCTTGCCGATGCGGAACCCGCGCCGATCCCGGTCAGTATCGTGTCGCCGCAGGGCCGTCTCTCCGTGCCGAAGGTTCGCGCCTTTGTCGACTTCGCACTTCCGCGCCTGCGATCGCATTTCGCGGGGCTGGCGAAGGAGGTCGAAACGCCCGCAGGACTGGCGATTCCGCCACGGCGTGGAAGACTGACTGCCGATTAGCAGGGATTCGCTAATCTGCAATGTGCGCCTAGATTGTGGGCCGTCGGAGCCGCCGGATCGAACCGCGGCTTCCCTCATTCCCCACACATCCCGGAGGCATCAGCATCATGAACACTCAGCGGAAAGTAGCAGTCATCACGGGCGCATCCCAGGGCATCGGCGCCGGCCTGGTCAAGGCCTTCCTCGATCGCGACTACCGCGTGGTCGCGAACTCGCGCTCGATCCAGCCGTCGAGCAATCCGGACGTGCTGACGATTGCCGGTGACATTTCGGATCGCTCGGTGGCCGAGCGCATCGTCAAGGAAGCGATCGCCCGTTTCGGTCGTATCGACACGCTGGTGAACAATGCCGGCATCTTCACGGCCAAGCCGTTCACCGCCTACACCGTCGAGGACTACGAGCGGAATCTGGCCGTCAACCTCAACGGTTTTTTCCACATCACCCAGTTCGCGATCGGCGAGATGGAGAAGCAGGGCAGTGGACATGTGGTCAGCATCACCACCACGCTGGCTGAACATGCGATCGACGGCGTGCCGTCGGTGCTTGCATCGTTGACCAAGGGTGGACTGAACGCTGCCACCAAGTCGCTGGCGATCGAGTATGCCAAGCGCGGGATCCGCGTGAATGCGGTGGCGCCGGGCGTGATCAAGACCCCGATGCATGGTGCGGAGACCCATGCCGGGCTTGCTTCATTGCACCCGATCGGCCGCATGGGCGAGATCAGCGACGTTGTCGGTGGTGTGCTTTATCTCGAATCCGCCGGTTTCGTGACGGGCGAAATTCTGCACGTCGATGGCGGTCAGAGCGCCGGTCACTGACGTTTTCCGGGGCGGGCCTGCAAGCTCGCCCCGATCCAACGAGGAGAGCAATCATGCCCATGGTCACCATCCAGATTACCCGTGAAGGTTCCACGCCGGATCGACCGGCCGCGACGGCCGAGGAAAAAGCGGCCCTCATCAGGGGAACCAGCCAGCTGTTGCTGGACGTCCTCAACAAGCCGCTCGACGCGACCTTTGTCGTGATCGAGGAAGTCGAGATGGAGAACTGGGGGGTGGGCGGATTGCCCGTCGCCGAGTTCCGCAAGCGTAGGCAGGCTGATTCGAAGTAGCGCGCGAATCCAGTCAGGCATTTGTACCGTGCGGCGGTGGCGTGTCCACTCGTCCTCTTGTCTCTCGTGGTCCGGGACGATAATGGGAACCGGGCACCGGTTTTGCCGGTTGCAACGATGAGTGCCAATCGAAGTGTTCCAACGATGGACGCCGAAGAGTGGGCGTTGAAGACAGGCCGGGCGCAAAGCCGGCGGTTGCTGCTGAAGGTGTTGCGACACGCTCAGCCGCGTTTCGAGTTTTTTCCAGGAGACAGCTCATGCTGAAAGGATCTGACCTGTTCGTCGCAGCCCTCGAAAACGAGGGCGTCGATCGGATTTTCGGAATTCCGGGCGAGGAAAATCTCGACATCGTCGAGTCGATCCGGCGGTCGTCGATCCAGCTCATCCTGACCCGGCATGAGCAAGCCGCTGCATTCATGGCAGCCACGTACGGAAGGCTCACCGGCAAACCGGGAGTGTGCATCACCACGCTCGGGCCTGGGGCCCTGAACCTGACCACAGGTGCCGCGTATGCGCTGCTGGGCGCCATGCCGATGATCATGATCACCGGTCAGAAGGCCATTCGGTCGTCGCGGCAGGCACGCTTCCAGATTGTGGACATCATCTCGACCATGAAGCCACTGACCAAGCTTTCGCGCCAGATCATTTCTCCGACGATGATTCCGGCGATGGTGCGTGAGGCTTTCCGCGTCGCAGGCGAGGAGCGGCCCGGACCGGTACTTCTGGAGCTTCCCGAAGATGTGGCAGCGGAGGAGTGTGCCGAGGTGGCCCTGATTCCCGCGCATCCGATTGAATTTCCGATGGCGAGTGCGGATGCGCTCGATCGCGCGGCGCAGATGATCATGCAGGCCAGGTCGCCGCTGCTGATGCTCGGCGCAGCGGCATCGCGACCGCGCTCGACGTCCGATCTCGCGCAGTTCGTGTTGCGTACGCGCATTCCCTATTTCACCACGCAGATGGGCAAGGGCACCGTACCTGGCGGCAGCGAGCTTTACATGGGGACCGCGGCGCTCTCCGAACGAGACTACGTGCACGAGGCGATCGAACGCGCCGATCTCATCGTCACCATCGGTCACGACACGGTCGAGAAGCCGCCGTTCATCATGGGCGTCAAGGGACCGAAGGTCGTCCACGTGGGCTATCAACCAGCCAACGTCGAGCAGGTCTATTTCCCGCAGGCGGAAGTGGTCGGCGACCTTGGGCCGTCGCTGAGAGCGCTTGCCGATCGTGTCGAAGGAAAAATTCCCCATGCGCAGGCCCTCTTGCCACTGCGGGAGGGCATCCTGGAGCGGATCGCTGCACGCGCCAGCGAAGACCGCTTTACGCCGCAACGACTGGTGCACGACGTTCGCGAGGTCATGCCGGCGGACGGCATCGTGTCTCTGGACAACGGGATGTACAAGATCTGGTTTGCACGAAACTATCGAACCCGTGTCGCCAATACGCTCCTGCTCGACAATGCGCTGGCCACGATGGGTGCCGGTCTGCCGGCAGCGATCATGGCCGCGATGCTGTATCCCGGGCGCCGCGTGATGGCCGTCTGCGGTGACGGCGGCTTCATGATGAACAGCCAGGAGCTGGAAACGGCGGTGAGGCTGAAGCTCAACCTGGTCGTTCTGATTCTCGAGGATCACGCATTCGGCATGATCCGCTGGAAGCAGGCCGTCGATCAGTTTCCCGACTTCGGCATGACCTTCGGCAATCCCGATTTCGTCACCTATGCCAAGGCCTATGGCGCGACGGGAACGCGGGTCCATGCCGTTGCCGAATTGCGCTCTGTCCTCGACAAGGCGTTTACTGACGGTGGCGTGCAGCTTGTCGTCGTACCGATCGACTACTCGGAAAACAAGCGGGTGCTGGTTGACGAGCTGCAACAACGTTTACCGGTCGAGAAGGGAGCATGACGATGTCACCGACACTTCAGGTTCTGCAGGCGTTTGACCGGACCGTCATCACCGGGATTCCGATGGACGATGCCCGGGCGCTGGAAGCCAGGCTTGCTTGCGCCACACGGATGATGCGAGATCGCGATGCCTGGCTCAAACCCCATCAGCGCAGCGGCATCCTTTTGCGTACCGCCAGCCTGCTGGAGGCGCGGCAGGCGCATTTCACCCAGCTCATCGCGCGGGAAGGGGGAAAGCCATTGCACGACGCGGCGGTCGAGGTCATCCGGGCAGTCGACGGTTTGCGCAATGCGGCCGAGGAGCTGCGCGGTTTCGCGGGTCGGGAAATTCCCATGGGCCTGACGCCGGCGAGCGAAGGGCGATGGGCGTTCACCACGAAGGAACCCATCGGGGTGGTCGCCGCCATATCGGCCTTCAATCACCCATTGAATCTGATTGTTCATCAGGTGGCGCCGGCGATCGCCGTGGGTTGCCCGGTGATCGTGAAGCCGGCCGTGGCGACGCCGTTGTCCTGCCTCGATTTCGTCGCTCTCCTGCGCGAGGCCGGTCTCGATGAAGGCTGGTGCCAGACCTTCATCACCGATGACAACGCGCTGGCCGAACATCTTGCAACCGATCCCCGCGTGGCCTTCCTGAGTTTCATCGGATCGGCAAAAGTTGGCTGGTATTTGCGCAGCAAACTGGCCGCGGGAACCCGTTGCGCGCTGGAGCATGGGGGTGCCGCGCCGGTGATCGTCGATCGAAGCGCGCCGCTGGACCGGATCATCGAGCCGATCGTGAAGGGTGGCTACTATCACGCCGGCCAGGTCTGCGTTTCCACGCAGCGGATCTTCGTGCATGCGGATGTCATGGACGACTTTGTCGAGCGACTCGCGGCACGGGTTCAATCTCTTCGCGTGGGTGACCCGCTCCTGCCGGAGACCGAGGTGGGCCCGTTGATCACGCCGCATGAAGCGGATCGGGTGCTTGCCTGGACAGATGAAGCGGTATCGGCCGGCGCCGTGCTGATTGGCGGTGGCCGCCAGTCGGAGACCACACTCACACCAGCCATCCTGGTCGAGCCGGCCGCCGATTCGAAGGTTTCCCAGCTCGAGATTTTCGGGCCAGTCACGTGCGTATACGGGTATCGGGCGCTCGACGACGCCATCGACCTTGCCAACGGACTGCCCTTTGCCTTCCAGGCCAGCGTGTTCTCGGCAGACATCGGTCCCGCCATGCGAGCGGCGCGGCGCCTCGATGCCTCCACCGTGCTGGTCAACGATCACACGGCGTTCCGCACGGACTGGATGCCGTTCGCGGGACGGCGCCAGTCTGGCTATGGCGTGGGTGGCATTCCGTATTCGATGGAAGAGATGTCGCAGGAGAAGATGCTGGTCCTTCGACACGATGGGTAGCGAGACAGGACGACGGCGTCCCCATTCATCCGGATGCCGAGTGCGCCGCACTGGAAGGAAGGCCGGCGCGCAGAAAGTGAGGGCCGCAGGCAACACGGCGGTGGCCGAGTTGTTGCCCGCCGCTCGACAAAGCCTTGCGACAACCTGGGGCGAGGGTGCTCCATCGCTTAGCCGGATTGCGGAACAAATCCGGGCACACCGGTGTCGACCACGGCGTTGAAGCGGACGCTCGCGGTGATGTCGTTCCGCATCTCCTGCATGGCGTCGTCGGGCAGGAGCGAAATCTCGAAATTCTTCCGGATGTGGCCAGGGTTGGTTGAGGTGGTCAGCACTGCGCTGCCGCGCTGCACGGCCCAGGCCAGCGCCACTTGAGCCGGGGTCTTGTGGATACGCTGGGCGATAGCCTTGATTACCGGGTCGTCCAATACTTTCGGCTCCATGCCATGTCCCAATGGAGCAAAGGCGAGCAGCACCATTCCATGCTGGCGACAGAAGTCGAGCAGCTGCCATTCGGGAAGATAGGGATGGCATTCAACCTGAATCACGGCAGGCTTGATCCGGGCAGCGGCGACAATTTCCTTCACCTTCTCCAGGCGAATGTCGGATAGTCCGATGGACCGGCACTTGCCCTCATCCACGAGGCGCTCCATCGCCCGCCACGTCTCCAGCAGCGTTACGCCGGAATCATGGATCGGCTGGCCGTGTTCGTCGTTTGGGTACTGTTCGTCACCAGCTTGAAAGGCAAAGGGCGTGTGGATCAGATAGCAATCAACGTAGTCCAGCTGCAGCCGGCGCAGGCTTGCCTCAAGCGCTGGTCCGACCCGCTCCGGTCGGTGATTGTTGTTCCACAGCTTGGTGGTGACGAAGAGATTCTCGCGCTGAACCGTTCCGGCCTCGAACGCTTCCCGCATCGCATTCCCGACCACGTCTTCGTTGCGGTAGAGCTCCGCACAATCGAGATGCCGGAATCCCACTTCCAGTGCGATCTTGACGGCCTGCCGGGCCGCGACAGGATCACGAATCAAGGTGCCAAATCCGATAGCCGGCATGGCCCCGGTTCCGTCGGCAAGAGGAAGTCTCATCGTTTGAAGAGAGTTGGATGGGTGCATGGTCATGCTCCGTGATCCAGGCTCTCCGCGCAGGAGAGCCGTCATTCGGAAGATCATCCTTCGGCCCCGCACGGCATTCTACGCCCGGTGGCAACGCTGGAATGGCCGCCTCGACGCCGGAGGTAAAGTGGTGCCGCTTTCGGCTGAAGGGATCGCGATCACGCACCGTCCGCGGGCTTTTTGCCCAGGCCCGCGCCACGCTTCCAGCGTGTGGAGCAGCGCACCGGAAGCGCTACCCGCCCACGCGCACCGCAGCTTGCTGGAGGCCGCCGATTTGCCGAACCTGGACCGCAGCCGCCGCCAGATGAAGTTCTCGGTACGCCTCGATCAGACGATCAAGAGTGAATGCGCGATTTCTGCCGCTGGGGTTCGGGAGAATCCAGATGGCAGCGCCTTCCATGTGAATCGGTTGCAATCCCCAGGCCATGTCTCGGTGACCCGAAAGCGCGGAGTACGCCGCCTTTCCCAGGAAGGCGACATGGCGTGGCGCGTGCCGCGCGATCTTCTGTTTGAACCCTGCGGCGGCGGCAGTGAATTCCCCGGGTGACAATTGATCCGCCCGTGCCGTTGGTCGTCCGACCACCGTCGTCAGACCATATCCGTACCCAAGGATCGTGTGATCGTCCTCAGGCCGAATCTGCTCAGGCGTGAATCCAGCGAGGTGGATGACACGCCAGAAACGATTGCTTCTGCCAGCGAAGTGGTGTCCTGTCGTGGCCGCTGTCACTCCGGGGTTGATCCCGCAGAACAGCACCTCGAGATGTCCGGCAATGATGTCGGGGAGTTCATCGTTCACACCATAACCTCCCTGTGCGAGAGCAGGCTTGCCATGATCCGCAGGTGGATTCTTGTCGATCCCGCGAATGCTGATCGCATCGTCTGATCAGGCGCAGATCAAGCTCACCGCTTTCTGGGCGAGCTTTCTCAGGTCGCTCCGGGAGGTGCCCGCGCGAGCGCGGATGGCCAGCGTATGCATCGTCGCGGAGGCGAGCAGGGCGAGGGTCTTCGGGTCAGAGCCCTGCTTCAAGGCGCCCGCGGCACGCGCCAGTTCGAAGCACGCCTCGAAGTCGGCATCGATCTTGTGAAAACCCTCCGCGACGATGTGCTGGATCTGGCGATCGCCCACGGCTTCGGTAATGGCCGTGCTGACCACAAAGCATCCAGGCACCTGATCGCCGCCAGAGAAGTAGATCGACAGCGCGGCGTCGTAGACCCTCGTCAAGGTTTCGGCCAGGGTCCCGCCCTTTTCGAATGCTCGCCCCAGCGCTGCAAACTTGAGTTCCCAGTAGTCGTTCAGCGCCTTGATGTAGATCTCGTGCTTGTCACCGAACGCCGCGCGAAGGCTGGGCCGGTTCATTCCGGTCGCAGCAGAGATGTCGTCCAGTGAAGTTCCGGAAAAACCGCTCTTCCAGAACGCCTCCGCCGCCTGCTTGAGGGCTCTCTCGGGGTCGTAGGCGCGTGGTCGTCCCCGAGGCCTCTTCCCACTCCCGGTGTTATTTGTACTGTTTGGCATAAAAAGATTGACCTCCCGTCTCCGGATGATTATTATGCGATCTTGCATAAAATACAACGTCTCCGAACGGGTAGCCGGTGAAACCGATCGAGCTGAACGTGACGGCGGCGCTTGGCGGTCTTCGAGTCGTTGTGGAGTCATTCGGGAATCTGTGATGGGCAAACAATCGGATGAAAGGATCGATGGGGCGGATTCGGGCGAGCACGCCGAGCGGGAGCGTCCGAGCAGCAAGGCGCGGCTGCGCTGGCCGTTGATGGCGGGCTTGCCTCTGTTGCTGGCGATAGGAGGCGGCGCCGGATACCTGCATGGGGCGCGCGATATCGCGACCGACGATGCCTTCGTGCGGACCGCGAAGGTCTCGGTCAATGCCCGAGTCGCGGGTCAGGTGGTGAACGTCGCGGTGACGGACAATCAGCAGGTGCGCGCGGGCCAGTTGCTTTTCCAGATCGATCCGGAGCCCTACCGGATTGCGGTGGAGCAGGCGCAGGCGCGTCTCGGCAGCGCGCGCCTGCAGGTCGAGGCACTCAAGGCGACCTATCGTCGGCAACTGGTCGATGTGGAATCGGCCAGGCTTGCGGCTGACTTCGACGCGCACGAATACGAACGCAAGAAGGCGCTCCTCGCCACGGATTTCGCCTCGCGCGCGGATTGCGAACAGGCCCAGACAGAGCTCTTGGTCGCACGTCAGCACATTGCCTCGGCGCAGCAACAGGTTTCCAACAGCATCGCCGGACTGAATGGCGACCCCGAGATCAAGGTCGATCGGCACCCGGCGGTGCGCGAAGCAAAGGCCCAACTGGATCGTGCCCGGCTTGACCTCTCCTATACCAACGTCATGGCTCCCGACGATGGCATCGTCACCAAGGTTGACGATCTGCAGGTGGGCGATTTCGTCAGCAGTGGCGCTACGGTGCTGTCGATGATGTCGAACCGGCGTGTGTGGATCGAGGCGAACTTTCGCGAGACCGGTCTGACGCATATGCGGCCTGGCCAGCCTGCGGTCGTCGACGTCGATACCTATCCTGGGCATGGTTTCAAGGCACACGTCGTCAGCATCAGCCCCGGAACGGGCTCGGAATTCGCGCTGTTGCCGCCGGAGAATGCCACCGGCAACTGGGTGAAGGTGGTGCAACGTCTGCCCGTGCGATTGGAGTTGGATGAAGTCGATCCGAAATGGCCGCTGTACTCGGGCATGAGCGTTACCGCGCAGGTTGATACCCGGCAGGAAAATTTTGCGGCAAGCGGTGATGCCGGGGCCGGCAAATGAATGCCGTTCCTGATCCACGCACCGGGATGACTGCGCATTGGAGCCTGGTGCTGGCGGCGCTGCTTGCCACCTTCATGCAGGCGCTGAACATTTCGATCCCGAATGCGGCGGTGCTGCACGTGCAAGGCGGTCTTTCGATGACCGATGACGAGATCGGATGGATCTTTACCTCGTACATTGCCGCGAGTGCCATCGTCATGCCGACGACGCATTGGCTTGCGGGCCGGTTCGGAAGGAAAACGGTCTTCCAGGTCTCGCTGGCCCTTTTCAGCCTTGCACTGATATTCGACACGCTGGCAACGACGCCGCTGCAGTTCGTTTCCGCCCGCATCCTGCAGGGCGCCGCGAGCGGCACGCTTGCTCCTCTGTCGATGGCGATCCTGCTGCATGAGTTGCCGCCGCTTCGCCATGGCCGCATCGGCATTGCGTGGAGCGTGACCGCGTTGCTGGGGATGCTGAGTGGGCCGGCCATCGGCGGCTGGCTCGGCGAATATTTCGGATGGCATTCGATCTTCTATCTCAGCCTTCCGATGGCCGCATTCATCGCGTTGGCGATGGGCATCTGCCTGAGGGAGAAGAAGCTGCATGAGATCGAGCGTTTTGATTTTTTCGGGCTGGCGACTTTCACCGCGGGGATCGCGGGGCTGCAGATGTTGCTTGACCGCGGCGAACGCATGGAATGGTTTGCTTCGCCGGAGATCTGGATGGACGCCATCGCATCGGCGCTCGGCTTCTATCTCTTCATCGTGCACGTGCTGACCAAGGACGAGCACTTCCTCAACAAGGCCTTGTTCAAGGACCGCAATTTCGGTGTTGCGACCGTCATGTTCTTCGTTTTTGGCTTTGTGCTGTTGCCGACCCTGGCGCTGACTTCGCCGATGCTGGAGGAATTGCTCGGCTACCCGGCCGACACGACGGGCTATATCACCATTCCACGAGGCGTCGCGTTGATCGGTGCCTTGGTGCTTACGTGGCGCGCGCCGACAATCTTCGACAACCGGCTGCTGGTGATCGTCGGCGCGGCCCTCGTGGTCTGCGGCTGCTGGCAGATGCTTGGCTACTCGCCGTTGATGGACTGGTGGCCGGTGGTTGAGGCCGGGGCCATCCAGGGAGCAGGCCTGGGCATGATGATGCCTGCGCTCACCAGAGCAGCCTTCAGCACGCTGGACGGAAGATTTCGCGCGGAAGGGACCGTGCTCTTCAACCTGTCGCGACTTTATGGCAGCACGATCGGCGTCGCGATCGTGCAGATCTGTTTCTATGGCAATACGCAGAGCATGCACCTGGCTCTCGCCAACAATCTCAGGCCATACCGCATCGCGAGCCAGGCGGTCGGATCTCTATCCGGGCAGGGACTCGCATTGATGAACGAGTCGGTGACTGGTCAGGCGGCGGTTGTCGCAGTCATTGGTCAATTCAAGCTCTTGATGGTCGCCATGCTGATCGTGAGTCCGCTGGCTCTTTTCCTCCGCAAGCCGCGTTCCGGCCAACATCCTGGAGGCGCAAAATGAACCTGGTCGGATTGAGTTCGCCGAGTCGCTTCGCCCGGACGATCATGCTTGCCTCCGCCACGGCCGCGCTGCTATCCGCGTGCATGGTGGGACCCGACTTCGAGAGGCCGGCCGTGCCCGCTTCGCAACACTACGACGTCCAGGCCGAACAGGAACTCGACGCAACCCACGCGATGGCGGGTGCTCCGCATGTCGACTTCGGCAAGAAGGTGGATGGCGATTGGTGGTCAACGCTCGGCTCGGCGAAGCTTGACGGGGTGATGCGCAAGGCCATCATCGGGAATTTCGATCTTGGAGCTGCAGACGCGACGATCGCTCAGGCGAACGAAGCCGTTGCCGCTGCAGCGGGCAGGCTGAGCCCACAAGCGGGGTTCGGCGTTCAAGGCGGCCGTCAGCGGGCGAGCCATGGCGTTGGCGTGGCCACCTCCAACTTCTACGCGGTCGGGCCGCAAGTGAGCTTCGATTTCGACCTTTTCGGCGGTACGAGACGGTTGATCGAGGAGCGTGCCGCGCTTGCCGAACTGGAGAGGCATCGATTCGACGCGGCCTACCTGACCGTAACCGGCAATGTCGCCAGCGAGGCCATCCTGTTTGCCTCTGCCCGGGCGCAGATTGAAGCCGTGCAGGTCCTGATCGCTGATGACCTGAAAAACCTGCAGCTCGTTCGCACGGCCCATCAGTACGGCAGCGCCACGCAAGTCGACATCGCGCTGGCCACCACCCAGCTCGCACAGGACGAGACCTTGCTGCCGCCGCTGGCGCAACAGCGTGATGTGGCGCGGCACGCGTTGTCGATCCTGGTCGGAAAGAGCCCGGCTGACTGGGTGGCGCCGGATTTTGATCTTGGCGATTTCGCGTTGCCGGAGAGCCTGCCGGTGAGTCTGCCTTCCGAGGTCGCCCGCGACCGGCCGGATATTCTCGAAGCAGAAGCGCAGCTTCACGCTGCGAGTGCCGCGATCGGCATGGCCACCGCGGACATGTACCCGCACCTGCAGCTCTCGGCCGCGCTCACTCAGGCGGGCCCCGGCATCGGAACCCTGTGGGGCCTTGCCGCCGGCTTGACCGGGCCGATCTTCAATGGCGGAACACTGAAAGCGAAGCGTCGCGGCTCCATCGATGGTTACAAGGCCTCACTCGCCGCCTACCAGCAGACGGTCATCAAATCGCTGGGGCAGGTGGCGGACATACTGCAGGCCATCAACCATGACGCCGAGGAATATGTGGCGCAGGAACACTCATTGGGTGCTGCCCAGGCAAGTCTGCAGCTGAGCCGACAGGGTTATCGGGTCGGTGAAATCGGCGTGCTCCAGGTGTTGGATGCGGAAAGGGGTTACCAGCGCGCCTTGATCGGCCACATCCAGGCGGAGACGGCGCGCCACCTCGACACGGTTCAACTTTCGATCGCCCTCGGCGGCAATTCCAGCGGCGCCTTCGAACGCAGGGTGGCGTACCGCGCAAAACAGTGAACGTCCGGCCGATTACCTTTCCCAGCCAGCCATGTCCCTGGAGAGACGCAGCCGTACATGCCGGCCATTGACGCGGATGAAGGGTCAAGACACCCCGAATTTCCACGCCACGGCCGACCTGCGTTCCTCCCGGCGCGGACCTGGCTTCCAGCAAGAGAACACAAACGTGCGTAGTGTCGAGCATCTTCGTAATACAAGAATTCCTCTCGTTCATGGAGCAGGAGCCGTCCCCGCCGCTGGATTCGGCACGTTGATTCCTGATCCTGTCGCCGCGAAGCAGGCCATCAAAGTCGCGTTGGAAACAGGTTTCCGGCATCTCGATTGCGCGGAGCTCTACCGCAACGAAGACGTGGTCGGCGATGCGCTGCGCGAGGCATTGGAGGCCGGCACGGTGAGCCGCGAAGAGCTCTTCGTCACCACCAAGCTATGGAACAACAACCATCGGCCAGATCGGGTCAAGCCCGCCTTCGAAGCAAGCATGCGGCGTCTCCGGCTCGACTACCTTGATTGCTATCTGATCCATACGCCCTTTGCTTTCCAGCCGGGCGACGAACTCTATCCGAGAAACGAGCGTGATGAGCCGATCTATGACTCGGGGGTGACACTGGTCGAGACCTGGCGGGCGATGGAGCGTCTCGTGGATGAAGGAAGGTGCATGTCCATCGGGCTATCCGACGTCACCCTGGCGAAGCTCGAGGAAATTGTCGCGGTTGCACGCATCAAACCCGCCGTGGTGGAGGTCGAATGCCATCCTTATCTTCCCGAATGGGGTCTGCTCGATTTTTGTCGACAGCATGGGATCGTGCTGCTCGCCTTCGCGCCGTTGGGACATGGCATGGAGCCGAAAATAACGGACGACCCGGTGATCAAGGCCATCGCCGAGCGTGTCGGCAAGACACCGGCGCAAGTCGCATTGGCATGGGCTGCGCAACGCGGAGCGGCGTTTCTGACCACGTCGACCAACCCTGCCCATATCCGGGAGAATTTCGACATCTCCCCGCTGCCGGAGAACGCCATGCAGGAGATGAGAAATGGCATCACGACAAGCATCCGATTGAACGCCGTGGTGGAGACCGGGGTGCCTGGATTCGTTCCCCGGCGCGGATGACCGGGCGTGACGGTGGCGCTGCCTTTCTGCGAGTGGCAAGCGCGCCGTTTGCCGCGCCGGCTGAGTGCCGCTGTCGAATGCCGTCGATCATGCCTTGCGCTCGACCCACTCGGAGCGCCAGGCAGGAGCGTCGAACGGATCGGCGAAGTATTGAGTTTCGTGAGACACCTTTCCATTGCGGAACTCCATGATGCTCACGGTGAAGGATCGCTTGCCTCCGTAAGCGATCACATACTCGGTAACCCAGAGGTTTCCCTCACCTGCGATACGCCGTATCACGAATCCCGAAGGTCTACCGGGGTGATGGCTGCGAAGCGATTGCAGGTTGCGCCGACCATGGATCACCTCGCCTGACTGCGGGTACTCGCACACGGCATCGTCATGGTAGATCTCGTGCTCCGCCACTTGATCACCCGCGGCGGAAGCAGCCCAATGCCGATCAATCGCCGCCCGGATGTTCTGCTTTTCCATCATCGGCCTCCAGTGCGGTCGGGTTGCTTGCGACAACGTGCCTGGTCGTTATAAACGGGAATCGGTCGAAGCCGGCAAGAGTGCGCGGCCTCCCGAGCAACCACCGTCCTGATCGCAGCAGTCCAATGCTTTCTTCTACCGCGCGTGCAGTCAGTACCTCAAGTTCAACTCGGGTACCTGCTTTTTGTTGAGCTCAAACAGATCCTGGAACTCCTCTTCGGTGAGTTCGTCCGGCGCATACACAGCCACCGGATCCCATACACGATCTGTCGGCAGCGGTTGACGCGGGCCGCCGCGCAGCGAGAACCAGTGCCCCTCGCGCTCAAGCAACTCGGGGGCTTCCTCGACGTGCTCGATTCTCACGTCATTGGGGGCGACAAGGAACACGGTCAGGATCATGGGTAACTCCTCGTGCAAGCGGCCATTTTCTCCAGCGATCACCGAGATCGTGGTCAGTCCGCGTCATGAAAACGCCTCGGACAGGAACCTTGCCAACTGTTCTTGTGCTGGGCGGTTGATCCCATGGATGGCGGAGCAACTGCCGGACGCCCAGCGTACCCCCAGCGCGTCTCGCCGACGACGGAACGCTGCACCTCGCGGGAAGAGGTCATCGAGTGTGGTCTTGCACCCGCGATGGCGACGAAGGGTTTTCGGAGCCGTCGGGATCAAGGTCTTCCGGAGGCCTCGCCCAGCCTGCCGTCACAGAATAGGGAGGGGTTCTACCCCGCTTTGCAGAGGGGCGAGCCATTCCTTTACATCGCCTTATCGGTGCCTTATCGAGAGCTGATGTACATGCACGTTGTTGCCGCGTAGTGGCAGCGAAGGATCAACGCCACACGGACAACGATCTGATCGGCTTGCAAGAAGGCATGGTCACTACAGGCCGGTTCCATTGCGAAACCTCTGGTCGCAGCCACTGGCTGCCTGGGAGGCGTCACCCATGCTGCTCTGAACTACCTTGTTGCGTTGGACACCCGTGTCGCACTTGCCTCTCCATCGCCTTGGCCACTTTCGGCAGATGCTGCCCGGATGGTGGACGGGACCGGCTCGGCGCACACTTTTCGACGAGGCTGCGACGTCATGCGCACGTGCGCATGACCCGCCATATGCGTCGATTGATGACACCCGCCAGCAGAAAATCGCACGGGCGATGCAATCGGCACTGGTATCACCATATCGCGTTGAACACCGTTCGGATCTGCATGACTGCCGAGCGAAGTACGGTTCCTTTGGACTGCTCAAACCGTCTTTCCGGTGAAGGCCGCAGCCGTCCGATCGGGCAAGGCATCGATTTGAAGAGCGCGCCCGGCGATGCCTGTCAGGCATTCCTCACCGAACGTGGACTGACAATAACGGAGACCGACAATGAAGATCTTGATGGTTTTGACTTCGCACAACGTGCTTGGAAACACCGGCAAACCAACGGGCTTCTGGCTCGAAGAGTTCACGGCTCCCTACTATGCCTTCACGGATGCCGGCGTGGAGGTCACCGTGGCTTCGGTCAAAGGCGGCCAGCCACCGATCGATCCCAAAAGCGACGAGCCGGACAACCAGACCGACTCGATGGAGCGCTTCAAGAAGGACTCTGCAACCCAGAAGGTTCTCGCCCATACCGTCAAGCTCTCCGAAGTCACATCGGAGGGCTATGACGCCGTCTTCTATCCTGGTGGTCATGGTCCGATGTGGGATCTGGTGGATGACAAGAAATCCATCGCCTTGATCGAAGAGTTCTACAACGCGGGCAAGCCGGTCGCCGCCGTCTGCCATGCGCCCGGCGTTCTCAAAAACGTCACTTATCAGGGGCAACCCATCGTCAAGGGAAAGCGCGTCACCGGCTTTGCCAATAGTGAGGAGGAAGCCGTGCACCTCACCAAGGTCGTGCCGTTCCTGGTGGAGGACGAGTTGAAGCGGCTGGGCGGCATCTATGAAAAAGGCCCCGACTGGGCGGTCTATACGATCGTCGATGGCCGGCTTGTCACCGGTCAGAATCCGGCCTCATCCGGCCCCGCTGCCAGGGAGCTCATCAAGCTCCTGAAGGGTTAGTTTGATTCGGTGCGGGCGTCACGCCCGCGTTTGCCAAAACTCTCTGGCCATTCGATATGCAGGAGTTCGTCACGTACGCAGCTCTGAAATCCTTTGGTGCGCTGGGCGGTTGTGCTGTCCTGGCTTCTTCCATCGCCTTCGGCGCAGTGTCCTCCGCAACGGTCGCGAGGGACAAATACACCGTGAGAGTGCCGAACGGGCTCGCCTTCTCCGAGTTCAGAGGGTACGAAAACTGGCAAGCCGTCTCCATCAGCCACCGCGAGGGGGCGTTCGCGCTCATTCTCGCCAATCCCGTGATGATCAAGGCTTATCGATCCGGCGTCCCCGGCAATGGCAAGCCCTTCCCGGAGGGTTCCAAGATGGCGAAAATCCATTGGGACCCCAAACAGAGTGAAACAGCCCCGACCCCGACGACGGTGCCAGGTGCGTTGCAGAATGTTGACTTCATGAAGAAGGACAGCAAGCGCTTTGCTGACAGCGGCGGGTGGGGATGGGGCGCGTTCGAGTATGACGCCGCGACGGACACGTTCAGGCCGGCCACCCTCGCTTCCCAGCCACCACAAGCGAACGACGCCAAGTGCGGGTTCGCGTGCCACACGATAGTGAAGTCAAGAGATTACGTTTTCACGGACTACGGGAAGCGGTGAGTGGATTTGTCACCTTGAATCGTTCCATCCCGGCGCCGATTCAGACGGAAGGCGTGTGCACGTTCCGCCGATCCGGCAACGCTTGATCCGGCATCGGTTCCAGTCCCCGCGCAGGCAAGACTTTGCCGCCACTTCCATGTACGGTTTGCAGTTGGCGCAACGGATGCGTACATCGCTGCCAGGGCTGGCATGACAGCGGCCAACTTGGGAGCAAAGATGAAATCGTCACACTTGCGCGCGGCGATGCTCGCGGTTTTGCTGGTGGTGTCCGCCGGGGTGGCTGCCAACGCGGCGGTCCCGACGCCGGCCGAATTCCCGCCGGATGCCTTTCCGTCCACCTACCAGGCGCTGCCCGGGCAGACCACGCTGATCCGGCACGCGACGATCTATACCGGCACCGGCGAACGCATCGACGACGGCGCGCTGCTGCTGCGCGGCGGCAAGATCGCGGCGGTCGGCAAGCAGGTCGAGGCACCTGCGGGCGCGGTGGTCATCGACGCGAAGGGCAAATACGTCACGCCCGGCCTCATCGACGTGCATTCGCATCTGGGCGTCTATCCGTCGCCGTCGGTGGAGGCCACCGCGAACGGCAACGAGATGACCAACCCGACCACGCCGCAGGTGATGGCGGAAAATTCGGTCTGGCCGCAGGATCCGGGTTTCAACACCGCGCGGGCCGGCGGCGTGACCACGCTGGAGATCCTGCCCGGTTCCGGCAACCTGATCGGCGGCCGTGGCGTGGTGCTGAAGAACGTGCCGGCCACCACCGTGCAGGCGATGAAATTCCCGAACGCGCCATACGGACTGAAGATGGCCTGCGGCGAGAACCCGATGCGGGTGTATGGCAGCCGCCACCAGTTTCCGTCGACACTGATGGGCGATGTGGCCGGTTACCGGCAGGCGTTCGCCGACGCCCAGGCTTACGACCGCGAGTGGAAGGCGTGGGAAGCCAAGGTCAAGGCCAAGGGTGCAGCCGCAGCCGGCGCGCCGCCCAAGCGCGACCTGGGCAAGGAGACCCTGGCCGAAGTGCTGGACGGCAAGATCCGTGTGCAGATGCATTGCTACCGCGCCGACGAGATGGCGGCCTTGCTCGACGTCGCGCATGAGTTCGGCTTCAAGATTGCCGCCTTCCACCATGCCGTCGAGGCCTACAAGATCCCGCACCTGCTGGCGAAGACCGACACCTGTGCGGCGATGTGGGCCGACTGGTGGGGCTTCAAGATGGAAGCGTGGGACGGCATCCGCGCCAACATCGCGATGACCGACGCCGGCGGTGCCTGCGCGATGATCCATTCGGACGACGAGAACGGCATCCAGCGCCTCAACCAGGAGGTGGGCAAGGCGCTGGCGGCGGGCCGGCGTGCCGGGCTCGACATCAGCGAGAAGCACGCGGTGATGTGGATGACGCTCAATCCCGCCAAGGCACTCGGCCTGGACGATCGCATCGGCTCGCTGGAACCGGGCAAGGATGCCGACGTGGTGATCTGGAGCGCCGACCCGCTCAGCGTTTATGCGCGTACCGAGAAGGTGTTCCTCGACGGCGCCGTGGTGTTCGACCGCGCCGATCCGAAGCGGCAATCGACCTCCGACTTCATGCTCGGCAGTTTCGTCGATCCGCATGCTGCGGATGTCGATGCAGGGGAGGGCGCACGATGAAATACCTGGCCATGATCCTCGCGATGCTTTGCGCCGCCTGCAGCCCCGCCGATCGTTCGGCGGACCGCGCCGATGCCGGCGCCACCCGTTCCGCGGCGAGTGCGGGCAAGCATGTCGCCGGCGACGGCAAGACGTACGCCATCACCGGTGGCACCGTGTACACCCTGGGTGCCGCCGGCAAGATCGAGCACGGCACGGTGCTGGTCAAGGATGGGCGGATCGCCGCGGTCGGCGCCAACGTCGACATTCCCGCGGGCGCCGAGCGCATCGACGCCAGCGGCAAGATCGTCACACCCGGCATCTTCGATCCCGAAAGCCAGTTCGGCATCGTCGAAGTGGGCGCGGTCAAGGAAACCCGCGACGCCTCGGCCGGCGACTCGCGCTTCAGCGCCGCGTTCGACGTGGCCGACGCCATCAACCCGCGCTCGGTGCTGATCCCGGTCAACCGCATTGCCGGCGTCACCCGCGCCATGGTGTCGCCCACCGACGGCGACAAGCACATCATCGCCGGCCGCGGCGCCATCATCGACCTGGGCTCCACCGAAGGCTTCATCCATCGCGATGCCGCCGCGATGTTCGCCGCGCTGGGTGAATCCGGCGCCGAACAGGCCGGCGGTTCGCGCGCGGCCGCGATGCTGGCCTTGCGCGAGGCCATGCAGGATGCGAAAGACTACGCCGACAACACCAGCGCCTACGCCAGCAACCAGCGCCGCCAGTACGCGCTGACGCGGTTGGACCTGGAGGCGCTGGGGCCGGTGTTGTCGGGCAAGGAGCCGTTGGTGATTCACGTCGATCGCGCCAGCGACATCGAGGCCGCGCTGCGGCTGGCGGCCGACTTCAAGCTGCGACTGATCGTCTCCGGCGGCGCCGAGGCCTGGATGGTCGCCGATCAACTGGCCGCCGCCCACGTGCCGGTGCTGCTCAATCCGCTGGAAGACCTGCCGGCCCACTTCGAAACGCTCGGCTCGACGCTGGAAAACGCCGCACGTCTGCAGAAGGCCGGCGTGACGATCGCCTTCGCCACTGGCGAAACCCACAACGCCCGCAACGTCACCCAGGCCGCCGGCAACGCCGTCGCCAACGGCCTGCCGTGGCTCGACGCGTTGAAGGCGCTGATGCTGAACCCGGCGCGCATCTACGGCATGGACAAGGACGTGGGCACGCTGGAGCAGGGCAAGCTGGCCGACGTGGTGATCTGGAGCGCCGACCCGCTGGAACTGTCCAGCTTCGCCGACCAGGTTTTCATCGCCGGCCGCAAGATCCCCATGATCAGCCGCCAGACCCTGCTGCGCGACCGCTACATGCAGGCGATGCGGGAAAAGCAGGCCTTGCCGGCGGGCTACATCGTGCCGACGATGCAATAGGGATGTGTCGCTGGCGCCGTCGCCAGCGATACGCCAGGCATGCGTGAACTGCGCGTCGGCGCGATCGAAGCCGGCATGAATGCCGTGTTCGATGATATCGAGATGCTTGCCGCGCAGTGCCGGCTCACGGTGGACTAGTGCCCGGTCAGTGCGGCCTTCAATTGCCGAACCGATGCAGCGGCTTCTTCCGCCGTTGCGAAGTTGGCGAACCCCATCAGCAAACCTCCGCGCGATGATTTGCGCAGCCGCCAGTGACTCAGCGCATGAATGTCGAGTCCGTCGGCCTGGGCGGCAGCGCTGAGGACCTTGTCGTTCTGTCGGGTGTCCAGGTGCGCCAGTACATGGATGCCGCCTGCCTGGGGCTGGACATGCAGGCGCTCCCCCATGATCTGCGCGAGCGCATCGACCAGATAGCCGCGCCGCGCCACATAGAGGGTTCGCATCTTGCGCAGGTGCCGGGCAAAGTGGCCCTGCGTCATGAAGTCGGCCACCATCGCCTGAGGCAGGATGGAGCCGGGATCGGGAAGGTGGTTCACCATGTCCCTGAACTTGCCGACCTGGGTTGCAGGCACCACCAGATAGGCGAGTCGCAAACCGGGGAACAGCACCTTGCTGAAGGTGCCGCTGTAGAGCACTCGTCCATCACGATCCAGGCTTTTCAGCGCCGGCAACGGCCGACCGTGGTAACGGAACTCGCTGTCGTAGTCGTCCTCGATGATCCATGCCTGACGACGCTTTGCCCAGTCCAGGAGCTCCAGTCGCCGCGGCAGCGACAGTGCGACGCCCATCGGACTTTGGTGCGTGGGAGTCACCACGGCGAAGCGCGCATGAGCGGCGCGTCGCTGGCCGATGGCGACGTTCAAGCCTTCCTCATCGACCGGCACAGGTTCCAGGCGCATGCCTGCGCGCTCCAGGTACAGCCGGGCGAGAATGTATCCCGGATCCTCGTACCAGCCAAGGTCCCCAGGCTGCAGGAGCGTGCGTCGAACGAGCTCCAGCGCCCCTCGATATCCCGCCGTGACGAATACCTGCTCGTGCGAACAGACGATACCGCGCGAAATGCCCAGGTAGACGGCAATGGCTCGCCGCAAAGGGTCGTATCCCGCCGGGTCGGGATAGGTCATGGCCATCGTCTCCAACGTGCGCAGGTTGCGCCCGGCCAGACGTGACCAGGTCTTCCGCGGAAACGCGTCCAGCGCCGGCAGGCCGAGCTGGAACGGCAAGGCTTCGCGCGCCGCCGCCTGCGGGCGAGGCAAGGCGTGGACGGAAGCAGCCGGAGCCTTGGTGCGACCTGCCTCGGCAAGGCTCCCCAGTCGGGGGGATATGACGGTTCCGGCCGCGCCATGCGCCACGAAATAGCCCTCGCTTGTCAGCATCTGGTAGGCCGTTTCGACCGTGCCGCGCGCCAGGCTCAGCTCGCTGGCGAGGCTGCGGACGGATGGCACCCGATCCCCGGGACGGAGCTTGCCGTCGGCAATCGCCTCGCGGTAGCGCCGATACAACTGAAGGTAGATCGGTGCAGCTTGCTCCCGGCTCGGTTTCAGGTGCTGCATGTCCATATGTGATGTCCCATTAATTCAGGCAGTTCTTGCCCCTTTGCGCTGGGACATGGTCCTCCTAAATTGCCCGCAGCACTACCAGGGAGATCCCATGAACACCGTTCAGTTGAGTCATGTCGACAGCGACCAGGACTATCAGGCCTGTTTCGACGTCATGCGCGAACTGCGCCCGCATCTGATCGATCCCGCCGCCTTTGCCGCGCAGGCACGTCGACAGGCCGGGCAGGGATATCGCCTGCTGGCTGCGTGGCAAAGCGGGCAGGTCCGGGGTCTGGCCGGCTATCGACTCCAGGAGAACCTGCTGTACGGGCGTTTCCTCTATGTCGACGATCTGGTGGCAGCCTCCGCCGCGCGTCGTCACGGTCTGGGCGCCACGCTGATCGACGCGTTGCGCGAGGAAGCACGGCGGCAAGGCTGCGCGTACTTCGTTCTCGATACCGCCCTGGGAAATGCACTGGGTCAGCGCTTCTATTTTCGCCAGGGGCTGTTGGCTGGTGGCATGCATTTCAGCCAACCGCTGTAGCCCGCAGGAGCCATGCATGTGGTGTTGCCTTTCACTCATTTCACTGTTCCAGGAGATCATTCATGAGCAACCTTCGCCTGTCCTACTGGACGCTTTCCCCCGAGGCCTACCAGGGATTCGTCGCCACCAAGCGAGCCGTGGAAAAGAGCAGCCTCGGGATGCCCCTGATCGGGCTGGTCTGGCTGCGCATGTCGCAGATCAATGGCTGCTCCTTCTGTCTGGAAATGCATGCCAAAGCCCTGCGCGTGGAAGGCGTGCCGGATACCAAGTTGGACAGTCTGGCCGGATGGCGAGTGGCTGAGCATTTCACCGAGCGCGAACGCGCCGCACTGGCCTGGACCGAAGCGCTGACGCACGTGGACCGGACCCACGCACCTGAGGAGGACTTCGGACCGCTCAAAACGCATTTCAGCGACGTCGAGATCTCCGACCTCTCCTTCGCCATCGCGTTGATGAGCGCATTCAATCGTCTGGCGATCGGAATGCGGCAATAGCGAATGGCACGCGGCGCATGGAGGATGCGTCGGTGCTGCGAACGCTGCCGCCCGCCGCGTCAGGCGTGCAACGGCTGGACCGGCGTCACGCCCGGTTTGATGCATGACGATGAAGAGAAAACCAAATGAACATCCTGCACATCGACTGCAGTCCCCGAACGGAGTCGCATAGCCGCAAGCTTTCGGCGGCGATCGTGGCACGACTCTCCGCCATCGTTCCTGCTGCGCACGTCACACGCCGTGACCTGGGGCGGCATCCGATACCGCACGCCGAGTCCGAATACGCTGCCATGCTGTCGTCGCCCGCGGCGCTGGCTGTCGGGGCATTGACGGACGCCGCGCGCCTGTCGGAAGAATTGATCCAGGAAGTGGAGGCCGCCGACGCGCTCGTCATCGGTACGCCGATGAACAATTTCACCGTGCCTTCGGTGTTCAAGGCCTGGATCGATCAGATCCTGCGGATGGGCCGCACCATCGGGATCCTGCCCTCGGGCGAGAAGGTCGGTCTGCTGCAAGACCGTCCCGTTTTTGTTTGCATCGCCTCCGGAGGCGTGTTCACCGGTGCTCGTGCGAGGCAACCGGATTTCCTCACCCCTTACCTGACGGCCGCGTTCGGGTGCGTGGGGTTGAATTCCCTGCAGTTCTTCCCGCTGCAGGCGACGGTCAACCTCGATCAGGACCAGTTGGCGGCAGACCGTGAAACCCTGCTCGCAAGCATGGACATGACGAAGATCAGCTTCGCCTGACTCCGGGCGTCCGTTGCCGTCCACATCGAAGCGGACGCGAGGCAGTGGCAAGGATCGCTTCCATGCTGCGCCTCATGACCTCGATCGAGCGGGCATGAATGGGCAGATGACTTGCGAGACGCTGTTGCGACGAAATCCTGCGCCGCGAGCACGTCGCGTTCGGCACGGCGAGTCATTACCGATGCACGTTTGGCCTCGTCCGTGCACGACACCTCTCGCGAACCCGCAAAATCCTGCGGCCACTTCGTCTTCACCAAATGATTCCTATGCTGCGCCTTTCTGTCGAAAGGAGCCGCTGATGTCGATCCCTGCCGATGGACTCAAAGATGGCCAAACCGGACCCGGTGATGCCTCGACCGACCCGTCCCGCCGTGCGTTTCTGACGGCGGCAGTACTTGCGCCGGCGGCCGTGGCGCTTGGCGGGTGCAGCACGGGGCATCCGGCCCGGATGGCTACGTCGGTGTATTTCAGCGACGCCGAGAAGGGTTTCATCGACGCCGCGACCCAGCGCCTGATCCCTGCCGATGCATTGGGCGGCGGCGCCAATGAAGCAGGCATCACCCATTTCATCGATCTGCAGCTGGCCGGCGCCTACGGCCGCGCCGAGCGCTGGTACATGCAGGGGCCGTGGCCGACGGGTACCGACCAGCAGGGCTTCCAGCTGAAGTACACGCCGGCGCAGATCTATCGCGAGGCGATCGGCGGTATCGACGCGCACTGCAAGCAGCAGTATGGCAAGGTGTTCGCGCAACTGGCCGCCGCGCAGCAGGACGAGGTGTTGCACGCGCTCGAGGACGACAAGATCAAGCTGGCCAATGTGCCCGCCAAGAGCTTCTTCGCGCTGCTGTGGCAGAACACCCAGGAAGGCTATCTGGCCGATCCTGCCTACGGTGGCAATCGCGATTTCGCCGGTTGGAAGCTGATCGGTTTTCCCGGTCCGCGTTACAACTATGTCGAGGACATCGGCAAGTTCGGCCAGCCGTACACGCAACCGTTCGTCAGTCTGGTCGGCCGGAACCCGAGTGCGCATGAGAAGGGAGAGGCGTGATGGCGAAGCGACTTCCCCCGGTCGACGTGGTGCTGGTCGGTTTCGGCTGGACCGCCGCGATCATCGCGCAGGAACTGACCGAAGCCGGCGTGCAGGTGCTGGCACTGGAGCGCGGCGAATTCCGCGATACCGTGCCGGACTTCGCCACCACCACCATCCAGGATGAACTGCGCTACGCGGTGCGCAAGCAGATCTTCGAATCGCCCGAGCGCGAGACGCTGACCTTCCGCAACAGCGCCGACCAGACCGCGTTGCCGATGCGCCACCTCGGTTCGTTCCTGCCCGCCGCCGGCGTCGGCGGCGCCGGCGTGCACTGGAACGGCCAGTGCTGGCGCTTCCTGCCCAGCGATTTCGAGATCCGCAGCCAGGTCGAGCAGCGTTACGGCAAGAAGTTCATCCCCGATGGCATGAACCTGCAGGACTGGGGCGTGACCTACGACGACCTCGAACCGCACTACGACCGTTTCGAATACCTGTGCGGCGTGTCCGGCAAGGCCGGCAATCTCGGTGGCGCGAAGCAGGCCGGCGGCAATCCGTTCGAGGGCGCGCGCAAGCGCGAGTATCCCTTGCCACCGCTCAAGCGCAGTGCCTCCACCACGCTGTTCGACAAGGCGGCGCGCGAGGCGGGTTTCGATCCGTTCCCGTGCCCGGCGGCCAATGCCTCGAAGCCGTATCGCAACCCGCTCGGCGTGCAGATGGGGCAGTGCACGTTTTGCGGTTATTGCGAGTGGTTCGGCTGCGGCAACTATTCCAAGGCCAGTCCGCAGACCACGATCCTGCCGGTGCTGCTGAAGAAGGACAACTTCAGTTTCCGCACGCGCTGCAACGTCACCCGCGTCAACACCGACGGCAGCGGCAGGCATGCGACCGGCGTCACCTATGTCGACATCGACGGCAACGAGTTCGAGCAACCCGCCGGCATGGTGGTGTTGTGCGCCTTTGCCCAGCACAACGTGCACCTTTTGCTGCTGTCGAAGATCGGCACGCCGTATGACCCGCAGACCGGCAAGGGCGTGGTGGGACGCAACTAC
Organism: uncultured Gammaproteobacteria bacterium; assembly: GCA_963828675.1. Lineage (GTDB taxonomy): Bacteria > Pseudomonadota > Gammaproteobacteria > Xanthomonadales > Rhodanobacteraceae > Rhodanobacter. The sequence continues at coordinate 298,694 of CAWHFQ010000002.1, read as the reverse complement.
GCCTACCAGATCACCTCGTCGGTCGACGTGTTCCAGAAGGAGATCCTCAACCCGTTCATGGGTGCCGGTGCGCTCGGCCAGGCGGTGGACAACTTCAATGGCGAGAATTTCGACCACGGCCCGCTCGGCTTCATCGGCGGCGGCTACATCGCGCTGTGGAACACCGGCGGCCGCCCGATCCTGCAGCACCAGTTGCCCGCGGACGCGCCGAAATGGGGCGCCGGCTGGAAGAAGGCGATGCACGAGAACTACCTCACCTCCACCTCGATCGCCACCCACGGCAGCGTGATGAGCTATCGCAACAACTACCTCGATCTCGATCCGACCTGGCGCGACGACTACGGCAGCCCGCTGCTGCGGCTCACGTTCGACTTCCAGCCGAACGAACACAGCATGTCCGACTACCTCACCGATCAGGCGGCGAAGATCGCGCAGGCGATACCGGGCGCGACCCATCACGTGAAGAAGCGCAACGGCCATTACTCGATCGTGCCGTACCAGACCACCCACAACACCGGCGGCGCGGTGATGGGCAACGATCCGGCCACCAGCGTGGTGAACCGCTACCTGCAATCGTGGGACGTGCCGAACCTGTTCGTGATGGGCTCCAGCGTGTTTCCGCAGAACGCCGGCTACAACCCGACCGGCACGGTGGGCGCGCTGACGTTCTGGGCGGCCGAGGCGATGAAGCGCTATCTGAAGAACCCCGGCCCGCTGGTGACGACATGAAGACGCGGCGCAGTTCGACATGTCTTCGTGGTTCCCGCGAAAGCGTGAATCGCTCTCGCGGTGCCGGCCTTCGCAAGACCGCCTTCGCGCGAATGACGACCCGGAAGGCTGGCTGCCTTCTCTGCCTGTCGGTATCGCTTGCGCTCGGTGCCGGCGTGGTCGTCGCCAATTCGGCGGATGTCGCGCGCACCAGTCCGGGGCCATATAACTCGGTCAAGCATGGGCGCTACCTGGTGCACGCCGGCGACTGCATGTCCTGCCATACCGCGGCCGGCGGTGCGCCGTTCGCGGGCGGCCGCGCGGTACCGACACCGTTCGGCACGATCTACTCGACCAACATCACGCCGGACCGGGACACCGGCATCGGCGCGTGGAGCGAAGACGATTTCTACCGCGCCATGCACGAAGGCATTTCGCGCGACGGCCATCATCTTTACCCGGCGTTTCCGTATCCGTGGTTCACCCGGATCAGCCGCAACGACGTGCGCGACATCAAGGCGTATCTGGACACCCGACCGGCGGTGCGCCAGGACAACAAGCCGCCGAAGCTGCCGTGGCCGCTCAGCGTGCGCGCGGCCATGGCCGCGTGGAACGGGATGTACTTCGACGAAGGTACCTACCAGCCCGATCCGCGGAAATCCGCGCAATGGAATCGCGGTGCCTATCTGGTGCGCGGGCCTGGCCATTGCAGCGCCTGCCACGGCGACAAGAATTTCGCCGGCGCGGTCGACCAGGATCATCCGCTCGACGGCGGTTTCGCCGAGCACGTGTATGCGCCGAGCCTGGCCGGTGGCCGGCGCGATGGACTGGGTGCGTGGAGCGAACAGGACATCGTCGACTACCTGGGCAGCGGCCGCAACGCCAGGGCAACGGCGGCGGGGCCGATGGCGGAAGTGGTGGAGCTTTCCACGCAATACCTGAGCGAGGCCGATCGCCGGGCGATCGCGGTGTATTTGAAGGCCTTGCCGGCCCCGCAGGAAAAATCCGTCGACGTCGCGGACGCGGACACGATGAAAGCCGGCGCCGCGCTGTACACCGACAACTGCGAGGGCTGCCATCTGCGCGCCGGCACCGGCGAGGCAGGCGCGTTTCCGCCGCTGAAGGACAGTTCGGCAATCCAGGCGGGCAAGCCCGACACCCTGGTCGCGGTGATCCTGCAAGGCGCACGCGCACCAGCCACCCGGGTCGATCCCACCGGCCTGGCAATGCCTGCCTTCGCCGACCGGCTGGACGATGCCGAGGTGGCACAGTTGACCACGTACATACGCAACGCGTGGGGCAATCGCGCGGGCGACGTGGCGACCGGCGACGTGCACGACCTGCGCAGGAAACTGTTCAAGGCATCGCCGTGATTCATGGCGGGATGGCTGGCTGGGGCGTGCCGATGGGCGTTGCCCTCACGCACTGGTCACTGTGCTGCCGCGAAGATTGCGGGGCACTCATCGCATGAGGAGCAACGCATGAAGACACGTCATGTATTCAGCACCCGTGACCTCGGCGCTGCCGAGGAGGCCGTCGACGCACTGCGCCAGGCCGGCATCTCGAACGACGACATCTCGCTGATCGCGCGGCACGACATCGAGAACGAGCGCATACCCGACGAGCAGCAGGATACGAGCGACGACTTTGGTCGCGGCGGGGTCAAGGGTTTGCTGGCTGGTGGCGGCAGCGGGCTGCTGGTCGGCCTGGTCGCCGTCGCCATACCACCGTTGGGAATCACGCTGGCAGGTGCCGCCGCGATGGCTGCGGCGGGCGCGGCGGTCGGTGGCTGGATGGGCATGATCACCGGCACGTCCGAGCCGGGCAAGGTGCGCCGCGATTTCGAGGAAGAGATTGCCGCCGGGCACATACTCGTGATTGTCGATGGCGATGAAGACACGCTCGCCGTCGCGGATGCGGCACTGCTCGCCACCGGCGCCACGCCACTGCCGTTCGACGCGCCCAGCGCGATTTCCTGACCGCTGTAGCCGTGCGCAGGCAACGGGCAACGCTGCAGGCGCAGAGGCTGTTCGTCGATACCCTTCATGGCCCAGATATTTCATCCGCGTTTCGGTTTGTTCGTGAAGCTTGGCCTGCTCGGCGTGGTGGTGCTGGCGGCGTGTGGCGTGCTGGCCTGGCGCGCGGTCACCGCCGAGCCCCATCGCATCGGCGAGGCGGTGGAGCAGCCGGTGCCCTTCAGTCACAAGCACCACGTCGGCGACATCGGCATCGACTGCCGCTATTGCCACAGTTCGGTCGAGACCGATGCCTTTGCCGGCATCCCGCCGATCTCCACCTGCATGACCTGCCATTCGCAGCTTTACACCGATCAGGAGGCGCTCCAGCCGATCGTCGACAGCTGGCGCAGCGGTGTCGCGCTGCACTGGCAACGCGTGCATCAACTGCCCGATTTCGTCTATTTCAATCATTCCGTCCACGTGGCCAGGGGCGTCGGCTGCGTCAGCTGCCATGGTCGTGTGGATCGGATGCCGCTCGCGTCACGCACGCAATCGCTGTCGATGAAATGGTGTCTGGATTGCCATCGTGCACCGGAGAACTTCCTGCGCCCGCGCGACAAGGTGTTCGCGATGGGCTGGCAGCCGGCCGACCAGCAGAAGCTTGGCCTCGCACTGGTCAGCAAGTACCACATCGACAAGCGCCGCCTGACCGACTGTTCGATATGCCACCGCTGACCACACCGGCGAGCCCGATGTCGCTACTCCCGCCTGCGGGGCGAGGTGCGCGAACGGGCGGATGGGGGCGATCTTGACCTTCGCCACCGACAACGCGCGGGAAAATCTGCGCATCCAGATCGACGGCGCCACCGGCCCTCGTTTCTGGCGCGCGCTCGACGAGCTGGTCGATCGACCGGGCTTTCGCCGCCCGCTGCACGAGGCCTTTCCGCAACTGGCAATGCTGCAACCGGCCATGGATCGCCGCAGCTTTCTCAAGTTGCTCGGCGCTTCGCTGGCGATGGCCGGGCTCACCGCCTGCAGCGGTCCGCCACAGGAGCAGATCGTGCCGTGGGTGCAGCAGCCCGAAGGCATGTCGCCCTCGCTGCCGCAGTTCTATGCCACCACGCTGCGCCATGGCAACGACATCGCCGGCGTGCTGGTCGAAACCCATCAGGGCCGACCGGGCAAGATCGAAGGCAACCCGAATCATCCGGCCAGTCTCGGAGCCACCGATGCGATCCTGCAGGGCGCCGTGCTGGAACTGTGGGACCCGGATCGTTCGTCGGCACCGAAGCATCACGGCGTGGTGGCCAGTTGGGACGATTTCGAGGCGCAGGCCGCTGCGCTGATCCCGCGCTTCGGCACCGACGGGCGCGGCCTGCATGTGCTGAGCGGACGCATCGATTCACCCACGCTGTCGGCGCAGCGCGCGCAGTGGCTGCAGCGCTTCCCGGGTTCGCGCTGGCATCGCCACGAAGCCGTCGACGACGACCAGGCACGCGCCGGTGCGCAGCTCGCGTTCGGCGCACCGCTGCAGGTGCGCCATCACGTCGATCGCGCCGAATGCATCGTGGCGCTGGAGGCGGACTTCCTCGCCAGCATGCCCGGCCATCTGCGCCACGCGCGCGACTTCGCCGCCGGACGCAAACCCGGCGCTGCGCGCCGCACGATGAGCCGGCTGTATGCCGTGGAAGCCACCCCATCGCTGACCGGCGCCAACGCCGACCACGCGTGGCCGCTGGCCTCCGCGCGGATCGGTGCGTTTGCGCTGGAGCTGGCGGCTGCGCTGGGCATCGCCGATGCGCGTACCAGCGCCCCCAGTGGCATGCCTTCATCGCGAGTGCAGGCGCTGGCTGACGACCTGCGCGCGCACCGCGGCCATTCGCTGTTGCTGGCCGGACCCTCGCAACCGCCGCCGGTGCATGCGCTGGTGCATCTGGTCAATCAGACCTTGGGCAACGTCGGCCGCACGGTGGATTACGTCGATGTCGCGGAGCCGCTGGACGATCATGCCGGTTCGCTGCGCGAACTGGTTTCGGCGATGGGGCAGGGCAGCGTCGACACGCTGCTGATACTCGACGGCAACCCGGCCTATGCGGCACCCGCCGATCTGCACTTCAGCGAGCTGTTGGCCAGGGTGCCACACAGCATTCATCTTGGCCTGCACGACGACGAGACGGCGGCGTGCTGCCGCTGGCACCTGCCGCGCGCGCACGCGCTGGAGGCGTGGTCCGACGCGCGCGCGTTCGACGGCAGCGCCAGCCTGGTGCAGCCGGTGATCGCACCGCTGCATGGTGGCCGTTCGGTCCATGAAATACTGGCGATCCTGCTCGGTGGCACGGTCACCCACGGTCGCGACATCGTGCAATCCACCTGGCGCGCGTCTGCCAGCGGCGACTTCGATGCATGGTGGGAGCGCAGCCTGCGTGATGGCGTCATCGCGGGCAGCGCGGCGCCGGCACGCGCGGTGACGGCGAGTGCGGATTTTCTCGCGCAGTCGCAGGCGCCCCCACCGGCCGATGGCCTCGAACTTCTGTTCCGCCCCGATCCCACCGTGTGGGACGGCCGCTACGCCAACAACGGCTGGTTGCAGGAGTGCCCCAAGCCGCTGAGCCAGTTGACCTGGAGCAACGCGGCCCTGATCAGTCCGGCGCTGGCGGCGGAGCGCGGCTTGCAGAACGGCGACACGATCGAGCTGCACATCGGCGAGCGGCATACCCAGGCGCCGGTGTGGATCATGCCGGGGCAGGCCGGGCACAGCGTCACCGTGCCGCTCGGTTACGGGCGGCGTCGCGTGGGTCAGGTCGGCGAACGGTTGGGCTTCGATGCCGGCGCGCTGCGCAGCCTGGCGTCGTCATGGTGCGAGAGCGGGCTGCGCATCAATCCGACCGGTCAGCACGTCGAACTGGCCGCGACCCAGCAGCATCACGCGATGGAAGGGCGCGCGCCGGTGCGTACCGGCACGCTGGCGCAGTTTCTCGCCGATCCCGGGTTCGCGCACGACGCACCGCTGCCGCCCAGCCTTTATCCCGAGCGACCGCCCGGCGAATACAGCTGGGGGATGAGCGTCGACCTCAACAGCTGCATCGGCTGCAACGCCTGCACCATCGCCTGTCAGGCGGAGAACAATATTCCGGTGGTGGGCGCGGAGGAGGTGAAGCGAGGCCGCGAGATGCACTGGATCCGCGTCGATCGTTACTACGAAGGCGCGCCCGACACGCCACGCACGCATCACCAGCCGGTGCCGTGCATGCATTGCGAGCACGCGCCGTGCGAGGTGGTGTGCCCGGTCGGTGCCACGTTGCACGATTCGGAAGGGTTGAACCTGCAGGTCTACAACCGCTGTGTCGGCACGCGCTTCTGCTCCAACAACTGCCCGTACAAGGTACGCCGCTTCAACTTCCTGCAGTACGCCGACCTCGCCAGCGAGGACTTGAAGGCGCAGCGCAACCCGGATGTCAGCGTGCGCAACCGCGGCGTGATGGAGAAATGCACCTATTGCATCCAGCGCATCGAGACCGCGCACATCGCGGCGGACAAGGCGGACCGGCGCATCGCCGATGGCGAGGTGCGCACCGCCTGCCAGTCGGCATGTCCGACGCAGGCGATCACCTTCGGCAACATCGCCGACCCGGCCAGTGCGGTCAGTCGCGAGAAGGCGATCGCCGCGCAACTACGCCTTGCTCGGCGAACTCGATACGCGGCCGCATACGACGTATCTGGCGTCGCTGCGCAACCCGAATCCGTTGCTGGAGGGAGAGGCATGAGCAAGCCCATGCCCCGTTGTGCGCCGGCTGTCGTCGAGTGGAGCTGCTTTCCATGCGTATATCAGCGCCCGCGCAACCCCCTCGCGTCGTCAATCCGGCGCAGGCCGAAATCGCACCTGGGCGTCGAAGGCCGGCTCCTCACGACGAGCGCGGACGCCGCCGCGTGCAAAGCCCATGCGATTCCAGCCTTCGCTGGAATGACCTTGTGGGGGACTGATGCGGGGTGGCGCCATCGGGTCTTCGCTGGAACGGCGAGGACAAATGACATGCGAGGCCGTCCATGAGCGCCCCGGTATTGCGCGGCGAACCGACCCTGGCCGGCGTCACCGACCAGGTCAGTGCGATCGTGCTGCAGCGACCGACCGGTCGCCTGTGGCTGCTCGCGTTCGCGCTTTCGCTCGCCCTCACCGCGCTGCTCGGTGCGGGCATCAGCTACCTGCTGGCGAAGGGTGTCGGCATCTGGGGCCTGGACATGCCGGTGGCGTGGGCGTTCGCGATCGCCGACTACGTGTGGTGGATCGCGATCGGCATGGCCGGCACCTTCATCTCGGCGGCGCTGTACCTGGCGCGACAGGAGTGGCGCACCTCGCTCAATCGCTATGCCGAGGCGATGACGGTGTTCGCGGTGTCGGTGTCGGGCATCTTCCCGATCCTGCATCTGGGGCGGCCGTGGTTCTTCTACTGGCTGGCGCCATACCCGGACCGGATGGGGTTGTGGCCGCAATGGCGCAGCTCGCTGGTGTGGGATTTCTTCGCGATCCTGGCCTATCTGATCGTGTCGATCCTGTACTTCTACGTCGGTCTGATTCCCGACCTGGCCAGCCTGCGCGACCGCGCCCGCACGCGCGGCAAGCAGGTGTTCTACGGGCTGCTGGCGCTGGGCTGGCGCGGCGAGGCGCGGCACTGGCAGCGTTTCGAGACGCTGAGCCTGCTGCTGGCCGGGCTCGCCGTGCCGCTGGTGTTCTCGGTGCACAGCATGGTGGCGCTGGATTTCTCCGAGGCGCTGCTGCCGGGTTGGCACTCGACGATCTTTCCGCCGTTCTTCGTGGCCGGCGCGCTGTTCTCCGGATTCGCGATGGTGCTGGTGCTGGGCATTCCACTGCGCCGCTTCTACGGGTTGGCCGACTTCATCACCGAGCGGCATATCGACAACCTCGCCAAGATGCTGCTGGCTGCCGGGCTGTTCGTCGACTACAGCTACCTCAACGAAATCTTCATCGCGTTCTACGGCGGCAACCGCTACGAAATCGCCACGACCATGCAGCGCTTCACCGGCGCGTATGCGTGGGTGTTCTGGACCACCATCGCCTGCAATGTCATCGCGATCCAGGCGTTGTGGTGGCCGCGGGTGCGCCGGCATCACGGCGTGCTGTTCGTTCTCGGCATCGTGGTGCTGATCGGCATGTGGTTCGAGCGCTTCATGCTGATCGTGAGCAGCCTGTACCGTGATTTCCTGCCGTCGAGCTGGGGCATGTTCTATCCCACGTTGTGGGACCTGGCCTTCCTGTTCGGCTCGATCGGCCTGTTCTTCACCTTGTTCCTGCTGTTCGTGCGCTGGCTGCCGCTGGTGTCGATGTTCGAGTTGCGCAAGCTGGTGCATCGCCATGGAGGGGTGGCGACATGAACGCGTCGCATGGTTGCCTTGCGCAATTTGCCAGCGTGCCAAGCCTGCTTGCCGCGGTGAAGCAGCTGCGGATGGACGGCTATACGCGGCTGGAAGCCTATACGCCGTTCGCGGTGGACGGTCTGGCCGAGGCGCTCGGGCCGGTGCGCAATCGCATTCCGTTGTTGATGTTGCTCGGTGGCCTGGTTGGCGGCCTTGGCACGCTGGCGTTGCAGTATTACGCGGCGGTGATCGACTACCCGATCGACGTGGGCGGCCGACCGGATGCCAGCTGGCCGGCCTTCATTCCGGCGGCGCTGGAGATGACCATCCTGTTTGCCGCGCTGGCGGGGGTGATCGGCATGCTGGTCGGCAATGGCCTGCCGCGGTTGCATCATCCGCTGTTCGACAGCGAGCGGTTCGAGGCGGCCAGCCGCGATGGCCTGTTCGTGCTGCTGCGCGCGGACGATCCACGCTACGACGTCGATCGGGTACTGCACGATCTGGAACGGCTCGATCCCGTGCATGTCGAACGGGTGCCGCGATGAACGCCGGGCGCTGGTCATGCCTGCTGCTCGCGCTGTTGGCGCTGGCCGGCTGCGAACGCGCGATGCACGACATGTACCAGCAACCGAAGGACAAGCCGCAGGCGCCGAGCGCGCTGTTCGCCAACGGCAACAGCGCGCGCACGCCGCCGCCGGGTAGCGTGGCGATGGCCGGCGGGGCGGGGGCCGACAGCAGCGGTGGACGGCTGGGCCAGCTCGCGCCAGCGCATTCATCCGGCCGCGCGCTGCCGCTGGATGAGCACGGCAGTCCGCTGGTGTCGGGCGGAAGCACCTTTGCGAATCCGTTGCCGGTGACGAAGGCCTTGCTGACCCGCGGCCAGCAACGCTTCGAGATCTACTGCGCGCCATGCCATGGCCGCAGCGGCGATGGCGCAGGCATGGTCGTGCAACGGGGCTTTCCGGCGCCGCCGAGTTACCACACCGATCGCCTGCGGCATGCGCCGGACAGTCACTTCTACCAGGTGATCAGCGATGGTTATGGCGTGATGTACCCGTATGCCGACCGGATCAACCCGCATGACCGCTGGGCGATCGTGGCGTACATTCGCGCGCTGCAGCTGAGCCAGCACGCCACGCGAGGGCAACTGGATGCGCAGGACATCGCGCGGCTCGGTGCGCTGCCGGCGCCGACCTCGTCGACGGGGAGGGCGCGATGAGCCGCGCGGCCCGGCGTCGTCGACTCGGTGCGCTGGTGACCGGCGCACTCGCGCTGCTGGCCTGCCTGCTGCTGGGCCTGCATGCGCCGCGGCTTGTGCTGCTCTCGTATCTGGCGGCTTATGTGTTCTTTCTCGGTCCGGCGCTGGGCAGCGTTGCGCTGTTGATGGTGCATCGGCTCGCCGGCAACGGCGATTGGGGGCGCGAATTGCGCGCGCCGTTGCTGGCGGCCAGTCGGGTGCTGCCACTGCTGGCGCTGCTGTTGCTGCCGATCCTGCTCGGCGCGGCGCGTTTGTATCCATGGTTGCAAGCGGTGGTGCCGGAGGATCCGCAGATCGCGCAGCAGCGCTGGTATCTCAATGCGCCGTTCTTCATGTTGCGGGCGGTGCTGTGTTTCGCGGCATGGTTGTGGCTGGCGCACGGTCTGCGCCGACGACTGCGCGATCGGCAGCTTGACGCATCGCTGGTGCGCCTTGCGGCGGTCGGCCTGATCGTCTACCTGCTCACCGTCAGCGTGGCCGCGGTGGACTGGATCATGTCGCTGGTACCGGCGTGGCATTCGTCCGTCTTCGGCCTGATCGTGGCGACCGCCCAGATGCTGGCTGCGGCGGCCCTGGCGGTGTGGTGCCGTACCGGTCGCGTGACCGCGCCACCGCCAGCGCGGCGGCGCGACCTTGGCAGCCTGTTGATGCTGCTGGTGCTGGCGTGGTCGTACCTGGCGTTCATGGATTACCTGACGGTGTGGATCGCCGATCTGCCGGAGGAAACCGTGTGGTATCTGCCGCGACTGCATACCAGCTGGCGCTGGCTCGGCGCATGGCTGGTGCTGTTCCACCTGCTGCTGCCGTTCGCGCTGTTGCTGTCGCGGCAGGCGAAGCAACATCGGTCGTGGCTGCGCGGCATCGCCGGCCTGCTGGTGCTGGCACAGGCGAGCTACGCGCTGTGGTTGGTGTTGCCCGGGCTGCGCCCGCACGGATTCGCCATGACGTGGAGCGATGCGCTGGCGTGGCTGGGCATCGGCGGGTGGTGCTGGGCGTTGTTCGACCTGCGCCTGGCGCAGGCGCGCATCGAGGCGGAGGCTGCGCCATGAGCCAGCGCGACGCGCACGAATCCTACGCGGTCGCCGCGCGTCGGTTGCACTGGATTGCGGCAGGCCTCGTCGTCAGCCTTGCCGCAATCGTGCTGCTGATGTACCTGCTTGCGCATACCTGGCTGCAGAGGACGGAGCCGCCGCTCGGGGCGATTCCGCCGGAGCCGCGATTGCAGAGCGATCCGGCGCCCGACCTGGCCGCCGAGCGCGCTCGTGAGCAGGCGCAACTGGACGGCTATGCGTGGGTGGATCGGGACGCGGGCATTGCGCGCATTCCGGTGGGTCGGGCGATGGACATACTGGCGCGATCTTCCGGCCGTGCGCAGCCAGATGGGAGGGCGCACCCATGAAGCATGTCGCCGGCCCGACTTGGCGCGGGAGCGACTTCAGCCGCGATGCTGCTGGTCGGGCGCGGGCAAAAACCATCGCGGCTGATGTCGCTCGCGCATGGCGGCACCGATGCCTCGTGCTGCTCTTGCTGTGCTGGCTGCCGCTCTCGGCCGGCGCAGGTGTGCCTCCGCCGGCCGATCTGAATCAGCGGGCAGGTTTCGATCAGCGCTTGGGCGAGCAGGTACCCGAGGCGCTCCACTTCCGCGATGCGGATGGGCGCGAGGTGACGCTGGCCGGCCTGGCCGACGGCAAGCCCATATTGCTGGCGCTGGGCTATTACCGCTGCCCGAATCTGTGCGGCCTGGTGTTGCACGGCATCGCCCATGCGCTGCCCGCGCTGCGGCTGCGCCAGGGCGAGGATTACCAGGTGGTGTTCGTCAGCATCGATCCGCGGGAGACGCCGGCCGATGCGCGCAAGGCGGCGCATATGCTGGCGCAGAGGAATCCCGCCGCGCACATCGATCGCTGGCACCTGCTCACCGGGGAGCCGGCCTCGATCCATGCGGTGGCCAACGCGGTGGGTTTCCGCTATTTCCTTGATCCGCGCAACGACCAGTACGCACACGCGGCGGGGCTGGTGGTGCTGACCGCGCAGGGCAAGGTCGCGCAGTATTTCTTCGGCGTCGATTATCCGCCGGCAGCGTTAAGGCTCGCGCTGATCGGTGCATCGCACGGCCAGCTGGGCAGCCTGGTCGACCGGCTGGTGTTGCTGTGCTGCGGCTACGATCCGGGCACGGGCCGCTACAGCCTGTTGATCGGGAGGGTGATGCAAGTGCTCGGGGTCGGTTTCGTGTTGTTGATGCTGGTCGGGTTCGCCTGGTTCCGGCGCCGGGAGCGCACATGATCGGCTTGCCGCAGGCCTCGAATTTCGCCGGGCGCGTCGACGGGCTGTTCGACACCTTGCTGGCGCTGAGCGGCGTGGTGGTGCTGGGCGTGTTCGCGGTGATGATCTGGTTCTGCGTGAAGTATCGCCACGGCAGCGCTGCCGATCGCCAGGGCGAAGCGCACCGGCATCTTGGCATCGAGCTGGCATGGACCCTGATACCGATGGCCATGTTCATCGGCTTGTTCGCATGGAGCGTGCAGCTGTGGGTGGTGCTGCGCACGCCGCCGGCGGGCGCGACGCCGGTGTATGTCGTGGCCAAGCAATGGATGTGGAAGGTGCAGCATGTCGGTGGCCAGCGCGAGATCAATACCTTGCACGTGCCGCTGGGCCAGCCGATCCGGTTGATGATGACTTCGCAGGACGTGATCCACAGTTTCTACGTGCCGGCATTCCGGGTGAAGCAGGACGTGCTGCCTGGACGCTATACCGAGCTGTGGTTCACCGCCACGAAGATCGGCACCTTTCACCTGTTCTGCGCGGAGTTTTGCGGCACCGATCATTCGCGCATGGGCGGCAACGTGGTGGTGCAGACGCCCGCGGATTTCGCGCAATGGCTGCAGGTGCACGCGGGCACCGGGTTGGCGGCGCAGGGCGCGGCGCTGTTCCGCCGCTTTGGTTGCAGCGGTTGCCACGATCCGCAGTCGGGCGTGCACGCGCCCGATCTGGACGACGTGTACGGCAGCACCGTGCCGCTGGCCGACGGCAGCCAGGTGCGGGCGGACGAGCGCTATCTGCACGACTCGATCATGTTGCCGAAGAGCCAGGTTGCCGCCGGTTACGCGCCGGTGATGCCCAGCTACCAGGACCGCATCGACGAGAGCGACGTGCTGGCGCTGATCGCCTATCTGAAATCGCGCAGCAGGCACCGGGAGACCGTCGATGAATACCGCTGAGCTGGCTGCGCCGAGCTATCTGGAGGAGGGCTACGGCCTGCGCTCGTGGCTGGGAACGCGCGACCACAAGCGCATCGCGATCCTGTATGCCTTGGCGATCACGTTCTTCTTCTTTCTCGGCGCGCTCGCCGCGGCGCTGATCCGCTGGGAGCTGGTGACGCCGGCCGGCGACCTGATGAGCGCGGAGACCTACAACAAGGCATTCACTTTCCACGGCGTGGTGATGGTGTGGTTTTTCCTGATCCCGTCGATCCCGGCCACGCTGGGCAATTTCCTGTTGCCGCTGATGATCGGCGCGCGCGACATGGCGTTCCCGCGGCTGAATCTCTTCAGCTGGTACCTGTATATCGGCGGCGGCATCTTCACCCTGGCATGCCTGCTGCTGGGCGGGGTGGATACGGGCTGGACGTTCTACACGCCGTTCTCGACGATGTTCTCCAACTCCAACGTGATGCTCACCGTGGTCGGCGTGTTCATCGTCGGCTTTTCGTCGATCTTCACCGGGCTGAACTTCATCGTCACCATCCACACCATGCGCGCGCCGGGGATGACCTGGTTCCGCTTGCCGCTGTTCGTGTGGTCGATGTACGCGGTGGCGCTGGTGATGGTGCTGGCCACGCCGGTGCTGGCGATGACGCTGGCGCTGATCGGGCTGGAACGGTTGTTCGGCGTGGGCATCTTCGACCCGGCGCTGGGTGGCGACCCGCTGCTGTTCCAGCATTTCTTCTGGTTCTATTCGCATCCGGCGGTGTACATCATGGTGCTGCCGGCGATGGGTGTGGTCAGCGAGCTGGTCACTGCCGCGGTGCGCCGGCGCATCTTCGGCTACCGGTTCATGGTGTACGCAGTGGTCGGCATCGCGGTGATCGGCTTCCTCGTGTGGGGGCACCACATGTTCGTGTCCGGGCAGTCGATGTATGCCGGCATCATCTTCTCGATCCTCAGCTTCCTGATCGCGGTGCCGTCGGCGATCAAGGTCTTCAACTGGACCGCCACGTTGTACAAGGGCGACATCACGTTCAGTGCGCCGATGCTGTATGCGCTGGGCTTCGTCGGGTTGTTCATGCTGGGCGGACTCACCGGCTTGTTCCTCGCCGCCACCGCGCTGGACGTGAGCCTCACCGACACCTATTTCGTGGTGGCGCATTTCCACTACATCATGGTCGGCGGCTCGGTGATGGCCTACCTCGGCGGCATCCATTTCTGGTGGCCGAAGATCACCGGGCGGCTGTACTCGGAGGCCTGGGCGCGCTTCGCGGCGATCCTGATGTTCTTCGGCTTCAATCTCACGTTTTTTCCGCAGTACATCCTGGGGTGGGAGGGCATGCCGCGGCGCTACCACGAGTACCTGCCGCAGTATCAGGTGCTGAACGTGCTGTCCTCGGCCGGCGCGACGATCCTGGCGGTGTCCTACCTGCTGCCGCTCGGCTACCTGCTGTGGTCGCTGCGGCATGGGCCGCGTGCCGGCGCGAACCCCTGGCGCGCGCAGGGACTGGAATGGACGACGCCTTCGCCGCCGCCGCTGCACAACTTCGCACAGACGCCGCAAGTCAGCGACGGCCCCTACGCGTACGACGAGCCATGAACGCCACCGTCCATCGCCTGGCCGAGCAATTCGACGACGCCGTGCAGCAGCGCGAGGCGTCGACCCTGGGCATGTGGGCGTTCCTGACCACCGAGATCCTCTTCTTCGGTGTGCTGTTTGCGGGCTATGCGTTCTGCCGGGTGATGTTTCCCGCGGCATTCGCCGAGGCCAGTCGCCACACCGACATGCTGCTTGGCACGCTGGAGACGGCGGTGCTGCTGACCAGCAGTTGCGCCGCCGCGCTGGCTGTGCGCGAAGTGCAGCTGGGTGGCCGGCGCGTGGCGACCTGGCTGCTGGTGGCCACCGCTGCGCTCGGCATCGCCTTCATCGTGATGCATGGTTTCGAATACGTCGCCGAATACCACGAGGGCCTGATCCCCGGCATCCGCTACACGCGGCACGGGCCGGACGCGGCGGCGATGCAACTGTTCTTCTGCCTGTACTACTTCATCACCGGCTTCCACGGGCTGCACGTGTCGATCGGCGTGGGCCTGCTGCTGGCGATGGCATGGCGCACGCATCGTGGCGCGTTCGACCAGGACTACCACACTCCGCTGGAACTGACCGCGTTGTACTGGCACCTGGTCGACATCGTGTGGATCTTCGTCTATCCGCTGATTTATCTGGTGGGGCGTGCGGCATGAACGCGCATGCCCCGTCGCGCAGCAAGCGCAGCCATCGCAGCGGCCCCGAGCCGCCGTCGCTGCGCAGCAACCTGCTGGTGCTGGGGGGACTGCTCGTGTTGCTGGGCTTGAGCGCCGGCAGCGCACTGATTCCCATGGGTGCGTTCAACGAAGTGGCCAACCTCGGCATCGCCGCAATGAAGGCGCTGCTGGTGCTGGTGTTCTTCATGCGCCTGAAGACGGACAGCCCGCTGCTGCGGCTGGTGGCCGCCATGGGCTTCGCCTGGCTGGCCCTGCTGATTGCATTGTCGCTGGCCGATCTGCTTAGCCGCCACCCGCTACTGCCTCCATGGTGACTCAGCGAAAGCTTAGGCGACAACCGACGTAGATGGCCCGGCCGGGCCCGGGTTCGAAATAGCGCCCGGTGGATTCGTTGACGATGACCGAGCCGACATGACGACGGTCCAGCAGATTGTCCAGGCGCACAAAGGGCGCGATCTGCACTTGCGTGTCATCGATGACGTAGCCCAGGCTTGCATCGACCAGGGCATAGCCAGGCGCACGTGCCGTATTGGTGTCGTTGGCGACGATGGCACCGATTGCAGACAGTTGCAGTTGCGCGTGCCAGCCGCGGCTGCCGCCCCAACGCAGGCTCGCATCGAGGGCCGAGCGTGGCACGCCCGCGATGCGCGTGCCGCCGGCTTCATCCACGGGTGTCGCGAAGCGCGCGTCGAGCCAGGTATAGGCCAGGTGCACCTGCCAGCGTGGCGTCAGTGACAGCTGCATTTCAGCCTCGACGCCTTTGCGTTGTGCGTTGCCGCGGTCGCGATACGTGGTGCGGCCGTCGACGTTGCTCTCCACGGCCAGCTCGTCGCGAGTATCGGCCCGGAACCACGCCAGCTGGACGCTGTTGCCGGTAGCCCAGCGCCATTTCGAGCCGAGTTCGAGGTTGTCCGAGCGCGCCGCCTGCAGACCGAGGTTGAGCCCGCTGCCGCCGTCGTTGCGGTATCCGAGTTCGTTGAAGGTGGGTGTTTCGAAACCGTGGCCCCACGACGCGTACAGATGCCAGTCGCGGCCGGCGCGGAACAGCACACCGGCGACTGGAGTGGTCGCGGTGTAGTTTCGTCGACCACTGTCATCGGGATTGCCGGCGGTGACGTAGCGGTCGTCGACGATGAAATGCACGCTGCTGTGGCGCAGGCCGCCGCTGAGCGACCAGCGCGGTGCCAACCGCCAGCTGGTCTGGGCGTACTGGTCGAAGTCCCACACCAGGTCGCGCTCGTCGCGGCGCAGCGCGCCGATCACGCCCAATGTGTCACCGACGAAATTCTCGTAGCCGCGACGCTGCTGATCCTGTCGATCCCAGCTGCTGCCCACGACCAGTTCGAACGGACGTCCAGCGAGTTGGCCATCCCAGCGTCGGCGCACATCGGTGCCGCCGTAGCGGCCATCCAGGTCGACCACGCCGCCGGCGCTCAAAGGGCTGGCCTGTGCCGATGGCGGGATCGACAGAAACTGCTGCACTCCGCGCTCGCCGTAGTAGGCCATCGCGCGCCATTGACCGCCGTGATCGTCGTCGTGCTCGAGGATGAGGCCGGCCTGGTTTTGGCGTACGCTCTTGCGCGTCTCGTAGCGCAGTGCCGATGGCGCTGCCTGGCGCGGATCGTCCGAATATTCCTGTCGGGTGAGCCCCTTGGGATCCTGCGCGTGGGGCAGCAGTACGCTGTTGGCCACGATGGTCAACCGGCTGCCATTGCCCAGCGTGAAGCGCAGCCGGGCATTGCCGTTGTCGCGCTCGGAGCGGCTGTGCCGGCGGAAGCCCGCGCCGCTCAGCCGCGACAGGTCCAGGTTGTAATCGAGGTTGCCGACGATGCCGCGCGTTCCCAATTCGACGCGCTGACCGGCGTATCGTCCCGCGCCGAACATCATGCGCCACTCGGGCGGGTCAGTGCCGTCGGCGGTGAACAGCTGGATGACTCCGCCGGAGGAATTGCCATACAGCGCGGAGAAAGGGCCGCGCAGCACTTCGATACGATGGGCCGCGCCAAGGCTGAAATTCGATAGCTGGCCCTGGCCATCGGGCATGGTCGCGGGAATGCCGTCGACATACAGGCGCACGCCACGCACGCCGAAGGTGGTGCGCGCGCCGAAACCGCGGATCGAGACCTGCTCGTCCTGCGCGGCATTCTGGCGATCGCGCGCCAGCACGCCGGGTACCTCGCGCAGCGACTCGGACGGGTTGATCGACACACGATCCGCCTGGATGAGTTGCAGGTTCACGGCATCGATCGACGATGGCAGGTCGAAGGGCTGCTGTTCGCTGCGGGTAGCCGTTACGACGATCGGCGGCAGGGCGGTAGGCACTGGCGTTCCGTCTTGCGCCAGCACGGGCAACACGGGTACGGCGGTGCACAACGCGGACATCCGCAGCATGGCGGATGCCGACCAGTGGGCTGCGGATTTCGAGGGGGAACGGTCCGGCGTGAACGCGACCTTCATGCTTTGCATGCCTTTGTTTCGAGTGTGTTCGGCCACCATGCGTCGGTATCGCCAGGCAAACGAGTACGGAGTGTGCGCCATGCAAATCGACCCAGGGGAAGAGCCGCACCGTTCAGTGTCAACGGTTCCTCCCGTATTCGAAGGCCCTCGTGAAAAGGCAGTCGGATCGCCTGAAGCGCCAGAGCGTCTGCCGGATCCGGAGGCGTCACCCGTGGACGGTGCAGCCAACCCGGCTTCAGGGCAACATCGCCATGGCGCCGACCCTGGCCAGGTGAATGACACACCCTACGACCCGATGCCGTCTCCGGCCGAAGCCTACGCGAATACGGGCCAGGCCAATACCGAGCCGCAGCGGGACCCGTCAGCCGACAACGACACGCGTGCGGACGATCCGGGTGCGCATGCCGGTGGGCGCACATCAAAAGCGGGCCAGGAGTGCTGCCGCGGATGGTGTTTCAGGGGAAACCTCCCGGCTCGATGCCGTCACCGGCACCCTGGTTCGCCACGCACGCGGAACGCGAGACTGATGCGGGGTCCCACCGGCGTGTGCTGCTTGAGGATGGCATGGTCGTAGTGCCGCTGCGTCTCCCAGCTCATCAACAGCAGGCTGCCGGCGGTCAGGTCCAGCTGCAGCATGCGACGCGGTGGCTGTTTCGCTCGTATCGTCATGCGTCGCGTCGCGCCTAGCGAAAGCAGGGCGATCGGCTGGCCGCGGACGATGTCCGCCAATTTGTCGTTGTGCGGAGCGACGCTGTCGTGCTGGTCGCGATAGAGGTTGAGTCCGATGCTGTCGAACGGAGCACCCACCGCCGACGTCACGGCGGCCAGCGCTTCGCGCAGGGCGGGCGGGGTATCCGGTTCGTCGACGCGAAAATGCGCACGCAGGCGCGGCACTTCCACCTCGCGTTCATACATCAGTCGCGTCCCGCTCTTCCACGTGACACCGGCGTGCAACTGCTCAAACCACCGCTGGGCGATATCGGCGTCCACCAGTTCCGGTGTGAGCACGATGCAGCCGCTGGCGTCGTCCAGCAATCGCTGCGGACCGCTGTCGAACAGACTCAGTTGTGCCATGGGGTGCAGCCGTTGGGTCCGGTGTCGTTCAAGAGGATCTCCGGATAAGTGTGATCTTGCCATTGGGTTCCAGTCGTGCGGTGACGATGGTCGTTTCGTTCTCCAGCCCTGCGGCGTGCAGCGCCCGCTCGAATACCGCTTCGGGAAGGTTGCTCCGGCGCAGGGCGCCCGGCAGGCGTTCGCCCTGGCTGACCAGGATGGTCGGCCAGCCTTCGACCAACCGATTGACGAACGCACTGCGTGTGCAGATCCAGGCCAGACTCCGGTCGGCAGCGAGAATGCCGGCGACCGAGATGAGTCCTCCGAAGAACGAAGTATCGGAGCCGATGATGGACGCGCGCAAAGTCCCGCCAACCAGGATCAGCACGACGACGTCGAAGGGCGACATTTCGCCGAACGACCGTTTGCCGGTCAACCGCATCATGCACAGCAAGATGATGTAGATCGCGATGCCACGCAACACGAAGTGCCACCATGGCATGGACAATTCCAGCAGGGAATTCATGGATTGCTCCTTGATCGGCCACAGGTGACCACGAGGCTACCGCCGGCGAAGCGAAAGAACGCGTGATTGGCCGGCCGGCGAAGGCATGCGGTCCATGAGACTTCGGCAAAGCCCACGGTCGCTAGTCCAGTTCCTTCGTGTTCGTTTCTTCCACCAGGTGGCGCCGTGCGCGCCAGACTTCGGCGGTCTGGGGCTTGACGAACAGCGAGATGATTTCCGGGTGCACCATTCTGGCCTGCTTCTCGATCCGGTTGATGCAGGTTTCGATCTGCGGCGTGGTCAGCGCGTCCTCGAACTCGGCACTCAGCGCAGCGACCACCTGATTCGGTCCCATCTGCACGGTCAACACGCCGTTGGCGCAACGCACGCCGTCGTCGGCGGCGGCGATCGCGAGGATGGCCTCGCTCACCGCCGGATGGGCGGTTTCACCGATCAGCAAGCCCTTGGTTTCGCGCGCCAGCAGCGTCGCGGACACGGCCAGCACGCCGGCGATGCCGATGGACGCCACCCCGTCGAGCGCGGGGCGATCGAGCATTTGCGCGCCAATCAGGCCGGCCAGCGCCACCAGCAGGCCGAGCAGTGCCGCACTGTCTTCCAGCAGAACCGTGAAGGTGGTGGGATCCTTGCTCAGGCGGAATGCCTCGAAGTACCCGAGCCGGCCCTTGCGTGCGCGGAATTCGCGCAACGCCACGAACCATGACGTGCCTTCGAACAGGAACGATGCCGCCAGCACCAGATAGTTGATCAGCGGGCGTTCGATGGCTTCCGGGCGGCGGATGTGCATCACGCCTTCGTAGAACGACACGCCCGCACCCATCGCCAGCACCAGCAAGGCGACGATGAAACTCCAGAAGTACAGTTCGCGACCGTGCCCGAACGGATGGGTGCGATCCGGCGGCATTTCGGCGCGGTGCAATCCGTACAACAGCAGCAGTTCGTTGACCGTGTCGACCAGCGAATGCACTCCCTCGCTGAGCATCGCCGAACTCCCCGAAATCCCGGCCGCCACGAATTTCGCGATGGCGATCATCAGATTGCCGCCAAGTGCGACATAGACCACTTTGTGCGAACCGGAGGCGGGCATGGGTCAATCCTCCGTATACAGTTTCTGGCAACGCGGGCAGAAAAAACTTCGGCGATGGGTCTTGCCCAGATGCGCACGCTGCAGGGGAATGTCGTGGCGCGGGCAGCGGCCGCGGTTGTGCACCAGCCAGTGCCTGGCCAGCACGTGAGCCTTTTTCCATGCCAGGAACTCGAATGCATAGACGCGGGCCTGCTGCACAAGTTGGCGCAGTTTGTACGGGGACAACGCGCCGACCGTGGAGAGCGGATGCACGCGAACCCGGAACAGCACCTCGTTCTTGATGATGTTGCCGACGCCGGCAAACACGGTCTGGTCGAGCAGGGCGTCGCAGACCAGGGTGTGTGGCATCTTGCGCAGTTTCGCGAGCGCCAGCTTCGGGTCCCATCGATCCGACATGACATCGGCGCGCCAGTCGTACAGCGAGTCGAGGCTGCCCTCCAGCAGACGTACCGAGCCGTTGTAGAAGTTCAGTTCGCCGTCGTCGAATACGAGGCCGAGTCGCGGCGTCATGTCCCGTCCCTCGTCGATGCGGTAGCTGCCGAACATCAGCAGATGGACACGCACGGTCAGGTTGTTCGACAACTCGATGAGGAACTGCTTGCCGAAGCTGCGCAGGGCAAGCACGCGGCGGCCGGGCAGTCGCTGCATGTCGATTTTCGCATTGCCTTCGGCGCGAAGGATGGTTCGGCCGGTGAAGGCCGCGGCTTCTTCGCGCAGGATGACGATGGAGGGGCCTTCCGGCATCGCCGCTTTCCCGGACATTCATGGGATGGCTACTGTGCGGCGCGGAGCGACCACGCGAAGTGAAGTGCCTCAGCCGATGCGTTCGACGAGGTCCAGTCCGTTCGCCGCGGCGTGGCCGAGCGCCGTGTTGTCGAAGATGCACCAGCGCTGTGCGCAGCCGTGTCGCACCCGCCGCAGACGACGCTCGATCCCGCGCAACGCGGTATCGGAGTAGGCGTCGTAGTAGACGCGCGGTGCACCGTGCAGACGGAAGTACTGCAGACGGGGATCGCCCGCCGGAACCGCTGCACGCGGGTGCCGGGCCGGATCGGCGGCCACCCGCGAGATACCCCGCTCGTGCAATGCGCGATCGACAGCCGTATGAAACCACGACAGGTGGCGCGGTTCGCAGGCCACGGGGCCCTGGTGCAGCCGAACCAGTCGATCGAAGAATGGCAACACCTCCGATGGCGCGTAGGCCAGGCTGGGCGGCAACTGCAGCAGCAGGCAACCCAGCTTCACCCCCAGTTCGTCGACCTGGTCCAGAAAAATTCGCAGCGCCGGTTCGCAGTCGCGCAGGCGAGCCTCGTGGCTGATGGTGCGTGGCATCTTCACCGCAAACCGGAACGCCGCCGACACGCTGGCCGCCCAGCGCCGGTACGTGGCCGGCAGATGCGGGCGGTAGAAGGAGGAGTTGATCTCGACGCAGCCGAACCGCTGCGCATATCGCTCCAGGTGACTGTTTCCGTCGGGAAAGCGACTGGCCTGCGTGCGCGGGATCGACCAGCCAGCGCAGCCGATGAACAACCTCGGTCGAGACGACGCAGCGACGTTCATCTACGGATTGTCCGCGGCGAATGCGGCAAACGATGCATGCTGCGGTGAGCAGCCGTGCACTGGCCTGGTCGCGTACTCGGGCGACCTGGTCATGGTTGAAGCCTGTCGCGCAACTTCATCGCATCGAACGGCGCCTTCACCTTTGCGTCGTTGTCGAAATAGCAATAGATGTCGCGCGACTTGCGCGCCGGCGGGCGCTGACGACTGGCGCGATTCCCGGCGTCGCGTGGCTGCTTGCCCCGCCTCCATGCGCGGATCCGTCGTGCCCAGTCGTCCAGCGCCACGTCGGTGTAGCCGCTTGCATACAGGACCTTGTCGCCATGCAGCCGCATGTAGACGAATCCACCGGTCAGGTCCTGGAGCTTCGGCCATTTGGAAGCCGCATCTGAAATCACCAGTCCGACGCGGTGCCTGCGCAAAAGACCGATGAAGGCCGGATCCTCGAAACTCTCGTGGCGGATTTCGATGGCGTGGCGAAGGCGCCGGTTTCGATCGCCGGACAGGTCGCCGACGTGCCGGATGTGGCTGTCGTGGCGCCTGGCCATGGACAGCGCCGTTTCGCTGTCCCTCGGCAACGATGAAAGAAACGCGTCGAACAGCTCGTGGTCGTATTTCAGGCTGGGCGGAAACTGCCACAGCATGGGCCCCAGCTTCTCGCGCAATTCCAGCACGCCGGAGGCGAGGAAATTCGCCAGCGGCTTTTCCACATCACGCAGCCTGCGGACGTGGGTGATGAAACGCGGTGCCTTGACGGCGAAAACAAAACCGCGTGGCGTATCGCGGTACCAGTGGCGCCAGCTGTCGGGGCGCTGCAGTGAATAGAAAGAGCCGTTGATCTCGATGGTGTCGAACTGTCGCGAGGCGTAATGCAGTTCGAGCCGTTGCGGGAGATCTTCCGGATAAAACTTGCCCCGCCACGGCGGATAGCGCCAGCCGGAGATACCGATACGCACCTTGGCCATGGAAATCCCGCTGGCACTGTCATTGCGATGACACTACCGCGCGAGTCGTCATTCCATGATGAAGGATGAAGTCACGCCTCGCCTTGCCACACGCAGTCAGGTTCATTCTCCGATGAGCCTGACTGCGCATGACTGCTGGCTCCCTCACTGTTCTACTTGGGCAACGCGGCCGCCTCTGTCGCCGACGCCGACCCCGCGCTTGCTGTCCAAAGCTTCGCTTCGACTTTTCCACCGAGCATCTGCTGACGCACCAGCGGGATCGGCGGGCCGCCGTAGCTGAGGAACTGGTCGTGGAAGGCCTTCAGGGCATTCGGGCCGGGGTGCGCGGCGATCCAGTCCTGGCGCAGCTGCATGATCATCAATTTGCCCATCGTGTAGTTGAGATAGGCCGGATCGTAGGTGCCGCGCGCCGCCTGCTGGCGGGCATTGCCGGGGTCCTGGAAGGCCTTGTCGCGGAACATCTGCTCGGACTGGGCGATGGTCATGCCGCCGGTGTGCAGGCCGATGGCGGAGAGGTAGCGCACATCGCGCAGCAGGGCGTTGGTGAGCTGGCCGATGTGGACTTCCGGCGTGGCGCCGTCCAGGCCGGCGTCGAACATCATCTCCTCGGTGTAGTGCGCCCAGCCCTCGGCGAAGGCATAGCCGACGAACAACTGGCCGAACTTCCAGTGTGCGCGGTTGGCGTGCAGGAACTGCAGGAAATGGCCCGGCCAGACTTCATGCGCGGAGACGAACAGCAACGCGGCCTTGCCCGGCACATAGGCCGCCTGGTCAGCCTTGCTCCAGGTCGGATCCGGCGGCGCGATGTAGTACACCGACGGCAGGTTTTTTTCGTACGGCCCGGGGATCTCGATATAGGCGAAGTTCCAGCGGTTGAACGGCGGCGCTTCCTCGGCCTTGGCCTGCTCGGTGCCGGGAATGCTGACCAGGTCCTTGTCGACGATGAACTGGCGCAGGCTGGCGAGCTGCTTGCGTGCGCCCTCGACGGCGCCGCCCACCGGCTTGTCGGCGCTTTCCTTGGCGACGCACGCCTTGAGCGATTTTCCGGGGGTGAATTGATCGCAGGCGGCCTTCAACGCGGCGAGATTGCGTTTCAGGTCCGACTCGCCGATGGCCTTGAGCTGATCCAGCGGCAGGTCGACCAGCTCGGTGGCGTGCAGCATCTTCGAGAATTTGTCGGCACCCAGCGCATAGTTCCGGGTGGCGTGGGGCTTCTGCGCTTTCAGCCAGTCGGCCAGATCCTGCGCGGCCTTGATCGCCGCGGCATTGCTGGCCTTGAACCGGGCCTGCAGGGCGTCGTCCTTCACGCCGGCGAAGATGCCGGGTACGTCGGTCTTGAAGAAACTGGCGTAGCCGCCGAACGAGTTGACGCCTACATCGATGTAAGACGCCGGCAGCGGCAGCTTGAGGTTGGCCTTGATCTGGGCCAGTGCCTTGGGCAGCGCTTCCTGGTACTTGACGAACGCCGTCATGCGCTGGGCCAGCGGCGCATACGGCCGGGTCAGGTACATGCTCGGCGACAGGTCGCCGGTGTAGAAAGCCGGGTTGCTGTACGGCGCGCCGGAATCCTCCAGCCAGAACAACTGGCCGTCGATCACCGCAAGCACGTAGTCGCGGTGGAAGCGGCCTTGCGCGTCGAGCTTGTCATCGGCGAAGCCGGCGAACGTGTTGCGCTGCGCGTGCAGCCAGTCGGCAGTCGCCTTCAGGCCGGCGACACTGTAATCGGGCAGCTTGCCGTCGAACTCGTGCTTGCCGGCGTTCGCGGCGAACACCGGGTTGTGCTCGAACATGCCGTTGACGAAGGTGTCTACCGCCGACGCCAGTGCTGCGCTGTCGCTGGCGGGTGTGGCCGACGCAGCGGTGGACGTGGAAGCGGGAGCGGTGGTCTGCGTGGGTGGGGGAGCGTCGGGCGTGCACCCGGCGAGGAGGACGGCGGTGATGACAGCGGACAGCGTGAGTACGCGGAACGGACGCATGGTCGACTTCCCTGGGGATGGAAGCACCGAGCCTAGGTGTTGCGGCGGCAGGGTGCAATCCACGAAACCCGTGCGCCGAAGAAAGGCGGTGACATCCTGGTCCGGCAACGCGTCGGGTATGCCCGGCGGAATCGGGCGCTCATGGGCTCCTGCGCCGCCTCACTTGCCTGCAGCAACCCGACCCACATTGTCCAGGGCCGCTTTAATGGCGTCCAGCAACTGTTCGCCGCCAAACGGCTTGCGCAGAAACACGCCGCGCCCGGGAATCTCGGTGCACTGGACTTCGCTGTCGGCGGTGATCACGATGACGGCGATGTGGGGGTAGCGGTCGATCGCCTTGTTGCAGAGGTCGATGCCGCTGACGCTGCCATTCAAGATGACGTCGGCGATGATGACGTCTATGCTCGGGGCGTTCTGCATGTGGCTGATCGCGCCGGCCGAGCCCAGCACCCGGATGGTCTGAAAACCTTCCGTGGCGGACAGATGCAGGTCGATGGATTCCAGCACCAGGTCATCGTCGTCGACGATGAGTACCGTTTTGTTCGTCTCCACAGATGCCCCCCGCACGACTCGGCACGGCGCAGCATAAGCCCTGTTGGACGCCAGGTGGGTGAATGTCGCGTTTGGGCTCTGGCAGCCGGCGATCGCGGGCCGTTCAGCGCCTCACATCGGACACATCGACCGCGTTGCCTTCGTGGCCGCCTCGTTTCAGCAGCCACGCCAGTACCGGAGGCGTGACCATCGCGGTGAGCAGCGACATCGCCACGATGATCGCGTAGATGCGGTCGCTGAACACCCCGGCGGCCAGCCCCAGGCTGGCGATGACCACGCCCACTTCGCCGCGCGGCACCATGCCGAAGCCAATGATGACGGCGCTGCGCCGGCCCAGCGACAACGCTCCGAGAAAACCGCCGAGCAGCTTGGACGCGATCGCGATCACCGTGACGATCAGCAGCATCGCCAGTGCATCGACGCTGGCCAGTTCCGCCAGGTTGACCTTGGCGCCGGTCACCACGAAGAAGAACGGGGTGAGGAACGACAGCAGCGGCAGGGTCTGGTGTTCCAGGTCGTCGCGCTGGCGGGTTTCCGAGGCGATCATGCCGGCGAGGAATGCACCGATGATCGCCGCCAGACCGAAACGGGTCGACAGCCATGCCAGTCCCAGGCAGATCGCCAGTACCACGGTCAGCGCGGAATGCGGGCTTATCGGTGCCTCGAGCCAGGCCGAGCGATGGCGCATCATCTTGGAGCCGCCCCAGCCGATGATCGCCACGAAACCGATCGCGCCGGCCAGGGTCAGCAGCAGCGACTGCAGATCCAGCGAGCCGCCGCCCTGCAGCGAGGAGACCACGCCGAGCAACAGCATGGCGAGGATGTCGTCGATCACCGCGGCACCCAGGATCACCCGGCTCTCGATGCGCTGCAGCACGCCGAGCTCCTGCAGCACGCGCGCGGTGATGCCGGCCGAGGTGGCAACGAAGGCCGCCGCCACGAACATCGACTTGATCCATTCGAAACCTTCGCCATGTGCCCACAGCGCGCCGGCACCGAACGGCACGATCACGCCGAGCACGCCGACCAGCAAGGCGCTCTTGCCGACCTTCTTCAGGTCGTCCAGGCGTGTTTCCAGGCCTACCGAAAACAGCAGCAGCACCACGCCGATCTCGGCCAATACATCCAGCGGCGTGCCGGGCAGGATCTGCTCCGGGGTGAGCCAGCCCAGCAACGACGGACCCACCACGCAGCCGGCGGCGATCTCGCCGACCACGCCGGGCAGCTTCAGACGTTGGGCGATCTCCGCGCCGATCTGGGCGGCCACGAAAATGATGAACAGGGTGAGCAGGATATCGGCGGCATGATGCATGAGGCGTCGTTCCTTCGGGCGATGCGTTGATGCTGCAGGACGTGGCGCTCGGGCTCGCGCCCGATTCAGCCGCCGAACAGGGCCGTGGCCATCCACAGGTGCAGCGCGATGCTGGCGACATAGCCCAGTGCGATCGCCCAGCTCCAGCGCAGATGGCTCATGAAGGTGTATTGCCCGCGCGCCGCGCCCATCAGCGCGACGCCGGCAGCAGAACCGACCGACAGCAGGCTGCCGCCGACGCCGGCGGTCAGCGTGATCAGCAGCCACTGCGCATTGTCCATCGGCGGATTCATCTTGATCACCGCGAACATGATCGGGATATTGTCGACCACCGACGAGAGCACGCCCATTGCGGCGTTGGCCGTGGTCGGTCCGAGGTTGCCGTAAAGCTGGGTCGAGGCCAGTTCCAGATAACCGAGCGCGGCCAGCCCGCCGACGCAGGCGAACACGCCGTAGAAGAACAACAGGGTGTCCCACTCGGCGTTGGCGATGATGCGGAAGATCGAATAGCCCTGTTCCTCCACGCCTTGCGCCAGCGCGTAGTGGCGTTGCCGATAGTCGATGCGGCTGGCCAGCAGGTTGAGCAGGGCCAGTCCGGTGAGCATGCCGTAGGCAGCGGGCATGTCGAGCCATTGGCGACCAGCCACGGTGATCGCGATGGTCAGCGCAAACGTCAGGCAGATGCTGATGCCGCCATGCTTGATCCGGCTGTGGCCGTCGGCACCGTCGGGCCGGCCGCGGGGCAGGGCGAAGGACATGATCAGCGCGGGCACCAGCCAGTTGACCACCGCAGGAAAGAACAGCCGGAAAAAGTCGAAGAACTGCGCCTTGTTGGCTTGCCACACCATCAGCGTGGTGATGTCGCCGAAGGCGCTCCAGGCACCGCCGGCATTCGCCGCCACGACCAGGTTGATCATCGCCAGCGTGATGAAGCGTGCGTTGCCGGCCCCGACCGCCAGTATCACCGCCGACATCACCAGCGCCGTGGTCAGGTTGTCCAGCACCGGCGACAGCAGAAACGCCAGCAGGCCGGTGATCCAGAACAGCGAGCGATAGCTGAAGCCGCGCCGGGTCAGCTGTGAGCGCAACGCCTCGAACACGCCGCGCTCGCCCATGGCGGTGACGTAGGTCATCGCCACGACCAGGAAGAAGAAAATCTCCGCGTACTCGAGAAACATCGCCTCGAAGGCCTGGCGGGTGAGCGTGGCATCACCGCCGTTGCCGCCCGTTTTCCACGCGATCATGCCCCAGATCAGGGCCGCTCCCAGCATCACCGGTTTGGATTTGGCGATGTGGATCCGCTCTTCGAAGATCACCGCCACATAAGCCAGCACGAACAACACCAGCGCTGCCCAGCCGATCGGATGGTGCACGAGATGGAAGTTCACGTCGGCGCGGGATTCGGTTGCCGACAGCGGCGTGCTGGCAAACATGATTGCCAGGGTGACAAACCATCGCATGGAGGATCCTTCTGTAAAGCAGGCAGCGTCGACTACAGCCTATCAGGCACGGGCGGACCGGGACATGCCGGGCGGGCGCTAGGGTCCGGGCGATGCCTCGGCGCCACGATCGAACGGACGATCATGGCGCAGACGGCCGAACACGCGACTCGCCGCGGCGGTGATCGCGGCCAGCAGCAGTACCGTCCAGCGGAACGCCACCACGTAGTCTTCATGGGCGTGGCCGTGCAGCATCGCCTCCATCAGCAAGGTGGACAGCGCGATGCCGAAGCTCATCGCCAGGTACTGCACGGTCGAGGCCATCGACGAGACCATCGAGGCGTGCCGGATGTCCACGTCGTTGTAGATCAGCGTGTTCATCGCGGTGTACTGCAGGCCGGCGAAAGCGCCGTAGCAGAAGGTGAGCGAGGCGATGGCCCAGACCGGCGTAGCCGGCCCGAGCAGGGCAAAACTGGCCAGCAGCGCCGCCACGATCAACGTGTTTCCAAGCAGCAGGCGACGGTAGCCCAGGCGCACCAGCGCCCGATGGATCACCCACTTGGCGGTGATCGAGCCCAGCGCCTGCGGCACCATCATCAGGCCGGCCATCAACGGCGACCAGCCGCAACCGATCTGCAGGAACAGCATCAGCAGCAGGAACATGCCGGAGATGCCGAGCCGGGTCGACAGGCCACCGGCCAGCGCCACCCATACGCTGCGCACGCGCAGCAGCGCGAGGTCCGCCACCGGGTGCTCGGTGCGACGGCTGTGCCATACATAGATGGCGCCAAGCAGCAACGCGACCACGCCGCACACGCCGATCCGGTCCCACGGCACCGGCTTGCTGCCGGCCAGCTCGGAAGCCGTGAGCAACAATGCCGAGGCAACGGCGAACAGCAGGAAGCCCGGCAAGTCGAAGCGATTGGCATGATCGAGCCGGTAGTCGGGCATGTCGCGCTTGTTCATCCACACCCCGGCGATCGCCACCGGCACGTTGATCAGAAAGATCAGCCGCCACGAGGTGAACTGCACCAGCGCGCCGCCCAACAGCGGACCCAGCACCGAGCCGAGCAGGCCGAACGTGGCCACGGTACTCATGGCCCGCACGAATTCTCGCTTGTCGATGCTGCGCACCAGCACATAGCGGCCCACCGGCATCAGCGATGCACCGCCGACGCCCTGCAATACGCGGGCAGCCACCAGTTGCGGCAGTGTCTGCGCCAGGCCGCACAGCAGCGAACCAACGCCGAACACCATGATCGCGATGCCGAACACCCGGCGCGTGCCGAGCCGGTCGCACAACCACGGGCTGGCCGGAATCAGGATCGCCAGGGTGAGCACGTAACTGGTCAGGGCGGTGCGCATTCCCAGCGGGGTCACCTTGAGCGCTTCGGCCATGGCCGGCACTGCGGTGTTGACCACGGTGGCGTCGAGCGCCTGCATGAAGAAGGCCGCGGCTACCAGCCACAGCAGGCCGCTGTAACGCTCGCGCGATGAAATTTCCGGCGAATCGGCTTCCGAATCGGCTTCAGCCGACGCTGGCGATGAATCAGGGGAGGCGGCAGCGTGGGGATCTGCGGCGGCATGGGGGGACATTGGCAGCATGATAGCTGCTGCGACAGCTTGCTTTTCGCAACGGTCACCCGCAAAGTGAACCTTGTTTCATCCGCCAGTCATGCCCAGATAGTCATGACGGCCTCAACGACCACACGCGCCGGGGCGACTTCGTTCCGGCGTGTGCTTTTGTGCGGCTTGCGCCGCAAGTATCAGGAAAGCCCATGAGCAAGCCACCGATCACTGTTTCCCGTATCGACATGGAGCGCATCGAGGCGCTGTTGGAGCGCTTGCCCGCCGCCGAGGCCGACAGGCTCGATGCGTTGCGCGCCGAGCTGGATCGCGCCGACGTGATCGAACCGGCGGCGATGCCTGCGCATATCGTGACGATGAATTCCACCGTCACGTTCGAGGACGAAAGCAACGGCGAAAAGCTGACCCTGACCCTGGTCTATCCGGCGGCGGCCGGTGCTCCGGGTACGGTGTCGATCCTGGCGCCGGTGGGCAGTGCCTTGCTCGGACTGGCGCAGGGTCAGCAGATCGACTGGCCCACCCCGGATGGCCGCAAGCGTCGGTTGAAAGTATTGGAGATCGCCTATCAGCCGGAGGCGGCGGGGCACTTGCACCGATAGCCGCATCGATCGCCGGTATCGCTAAACTTCGGGAAGATCCGAAGGAGACCCGCATGACCGAACGCCCGGCCCCGGCCGAAACCGTTGCCCGCGCCGCCGCGTTGCGGGCGCAGATCGAGCAGGCCAATTACCGCTACCACGTGCTCGACGATGCGAACATCACCGATGCCGAGTACGACCGGCTGATGCGCGAACTGGAGGCGCTGGAAGCGGAGCATCCGGCACTCGCAACCAGCGATTCACCGACCCGCAAGATCGGCGCGCGGGCGCAAGGCGGCTTTGCCGAGGTGCGTCACGCGATTCCCATGCTGTCGCTGGGCAATGCCTTCGAGCAGGACGGTGAGACACCGCGTGAGCGCTTCCACGAAGTGGCCGAGTTCGAGCGGCGGATCGAGCAGACGCTGGATCGGCGCAACCCCCTGTTTTCGGTCGAGCCCAAGCTCGACGGCCTGGCGATCAGCCTGCGCTACGAGCACGGCCTGTTCGTGCAGGGCGCCACCCGCGGCGACGGCGAGACCGGCGAGGACGTCACCGCGAACCTGCGCACCGTGCGTGCCATTCCATTGCGCTTGCGCAATGGAAAAAATCAGGATGAATCCTTGAAATTGCGCGGCAAGGGTTGGCCCGAGGTGCTCGAAGTGCGCGGCGAAGTGATCATGCTGCGCAAGGATTTCGAGGCGTTCAACGAGCGTGCCCGCGCGAATGGCGAGAAGCCGCTGGCGAATCCGCGCAATGGCGCGGCCGGTTCGTTGCGGCAGCTCGATCCGGCGATTACCGCGAAGCGCAGGCTGAGCTTTTTCGCCTACGCAATCGGCGTGGTCGAGGGCGGCGAGCTGCCGCCGACGCATTCGGCCACCTTGCAGCAGTTGCGCGAGTGGGGCTTCCCGGTGTCGCCGGAAGTGGCTACCGCACGCGGCTTCGACGGGCTGATTGCCTACTTCCACCGCATCGGCGGGAAGCGCGACAGCCTGCCATACGACATCGACGGCGTGGTCTACAAGCTGGACGACTACGCCGGCCAGCGCGAGATGGGTTTCGTCTCGCGTGCGCCGCGCTGGGCGATCGCGCACAAGTTCCCGGCGCAGGAGCAGACCACGCGCCTGCTCGACATCGAGATCCAGATCGGCCGCACCGGTGCGGCCACGCCGCGCGCGCGGATGGAGCCGGTGCAGGTAGCCGGCGTCATCGTGACGTATGCCACGCTGCACAACGCGGACCAGGTCGCGCGGCTGGATGCGCGCGTGGGCGACACGGTGATCGTGCGCCGCGCCGGCGACGTGATTCCGGAAGTGGTGCGCGTGGTCGAAGACCTGCGCCCTGCCGGCACGGTGCCGTGGGCGATGCCCACGCATTGCCCGGTATGCGGTTCGGCGTTGATCCGCGAAGAGGGCGCGGCGGCCTGGCGTTGCTCCGGCGGTTTGATCTGCGCGGCGCAACGCAAGGAAGCGCTTATCCATTTCGCCTCGCGTCGCGCGATGGACATCGAGGGCCTGGGCGAGCGCTTCGCCGAGGCGCTGGTCGAATTCGACATGGTCAAGACGCCCGCCGATCTATATCGCCTTTCGGTAGACGACTTCGTCGACATGAAGCGGCGAGCGGACGAGCGGGACGGAACCACGCCGGAAACGGTGAAAGCCGGCAAGGTGGCGACCAAGTGGGCGGAGAACCTGGTCGCAGGGATCGACGCCAGCAAGCACACCACGCTGGCGCGCTTCCTGTTCGCGCTGGGCATCATGCACATCGGCGAGAGTACGGCGAAGACGCTGGCGTGCATGGCTGGGCCGGCTCGAATTCGTGCGCAGCATGCCGGCGCCGGTGTTGCGGGTGCTGCCGGACGTCGGTGGCGAAGTCGCCACGTCGATCGCCAGCTTCTTCGCGCAGGAAGGCAATCAGCAGGTGGTCGACGCATTGCTTGCCGCCGGCATCACGTTCAGCGACGAGGCCGCACCCTCGGCCCTGCTGCGCGAACGCCTGAATCTGGGCGTGCTGCTGGACATGGCCGATGTCAGCAAGCTCGGCCCGAAGAGCTGCAAGCTGCTGGCGCAGCATTTCCCGACGCTGGCACAACTGCGGGCGGGCGGGGCGGCGCACTGGATCACCGCCGGCGTGCCGCAGGCCGCGGCGACCGGCCTGGAAGTCTTCCTGGCCGACCCGGTCGCACTGGCCGAACTGCGCGATGCCGAGACGGCGATGCGACGCCTGCTCGACGCCATCCCCGCATCGGCAGGAATCGACCAGGGCTCCGCTGGCCGAACAGACTATCGTGCTCACCGGCACGCTGGCCACGCTCAGCCGCGACGAGGCAAAGGAGCGGCTGGAGGCGCTGGGCGCGAAAGTTTCCGGCTCGGTGTCGAAGAAGACCAGCTTCGTGGTCGCCGGCGAAGCGGCCGGCTCCAAGCTCGACAAGGCGCAGGAACTGGGCGTGCCGGTGTGGGACGAGGCGCAACTGCTGGCCCTGCTCGACGAACACGAGGCCGGCTGATGGGTGCTGCTGCGCTTGCCGCCCTGCAGTTGCGCGCCCGGCTCTACGCGCTGATCCGCACGTACTTCGCCGAACGCCGGGTGCTGGAAGTGGAAACGCCGATCCTTTCCGCCGCCGGCAACACCGATCCGAACATCGAGAGCTTCAGCACGCGCTTCAGCGGGCACGTCGATGCCGGCGCGCGTGAGCGCTGGCTACGCACCTCGCCGGAATTTCCGCTGAAGCGGTTGCTCGCGGCGGGCGTCGGCGACTGCTACGAGCTGGGCCGGGTGTTTCGCAACGGCGAGGCGGGCGGGCGGCACAATCCCGAGTTCACCATGCTGGAATGGTATCGGGTCGGCTGGGACCACCGTCGCCTGATGCAGGAGACCATTGCGCTGGTCGAAGCGGCATTGGCGATGGTCGAACGCCGCGCCGAGGTGGTGGTGACCAGCTACCGGCAACTGTTTCTGGATGGGCTGGGCATCGATCCGATGCATGCGCTCGATCGACGAATTGCGCGCGCCGCTGGCGGAATATGGCATTGGCCCGGACGGTCTGGGCCGCGACGACTGGCTCGACTTGCTGATCACGCACAAGCTGCAGCCGGCGTTTCCGCGCGACCGCATCACGGTGATCCACGACTATCCGGAAACCCAGTGCGCACTGGCGAAGATCCGCCCCGGCGAGCCACCGCTGGCCGAACGTTTCGAGCTGTACCTGGGGCGCTACGAACTGGCCAACGGCTATCACGAATTGAACGATGCCGCCGAACAGCGCGGACGGTTCGAACGCGACAACGCAGTGCGCCGCGAGCGTGGTCTGTGCGAGATCCCGCTCGATGAAAACCTGCTCGTCGTGCTCGACACGTTGCCCGACTGTGCCGGCGTGGCGCTGGGCGTGGAGCGCCTGCTGATGTGTCTGGCCGACACCGATGCAATTGCCGACGTGCTGGCGTATCCGTTTGCGCTGGCGTGAGTCATGACGCGCGATCACGCGGATCGCGCGTCATGTCGTTCGACAAGGCTCAGACCGGATCGCCCTCGATGTCCGGCAGTGTGGCCTGGTCGCTCCACAGATAGCGGTAGATCAGGCCACCGATGATGCCGCCGATGATCGGCATCACCCAGAAGAACCACAACTGGTGCATGGCCCAGTCACCCTGGAACAGCGCCACGCCGGTCGAGCGCGCCGGATTCACCGAGGTATTGGTGACCGGGATGCTGATCAGGTGGATCAGGGTCAGCGCCAGGCCGATCGCGATGCCGGCGAAACCCACCGGTGCACTCCTGTGCGTCGCGCCCATGATGATGAAGATGAAGAAACCGGTCATCACCATCTCGCACAGCGCGGCGGCGCCCATCGAGTAGCCGCCCGGCGAGTGCGCGCCGTAGCCGTTGGACGCGAAGCCGCTGGCGGCCGCATCGAAGCCGGGCTTGCCCGAGGCGATCGTGTACAGCACCAGGCCTGCGACGATGCCGCCTATCACCTGCGCGACGATATAGGGGATTACCTCCCTCAGCGGAAACCGACCGCCGGCGGCAAGGCCGCAGGTCACCGCCGGGTTGATGTGACAGCCGGAAATGTGGCCGATGGCGTAGCACATGGTCAGCAGGGTCAGGCCGAATGCCAGCGCCACGCCGGCGAAGCCGATGCCCAGTTGCGGAAATCCCGCGGCCAGCACGGCGCTGCCGCATCCACCCAGAACCAGCCAGAACGTGCCGAAGAATTCGGCGGCCAAACGTTTGCCCATGCTCATCGAAACTCTCCTTGCAACGGTGTGAAAGAGAAGATCCAGTCAATGAAACGGATAAGGCAGCGACGCGGCCCCATGATCCCCCGGCCCGGTCCCGCTGAAGACTAGCAAATCGAAAGCGACTCGTGCCTGTTTGCGCGGGACTGATGAGCGGCACGGCTTTTGAGGTATGTTGCCGCGGCGGCCGTGCCGACCCCCAAGGAACCGATCGATGATCGAGAACAGCCCCGCGTTGCATCACGATATCCAGCCTGGCCGGGCACTCGGTCGGCGTGACATCCGCACCCTGACCCTTGCCGCGCTCGGCGGCGCGCTGGAGTTCTACGACTTCGT
Source organism: uncultured Gammaproteobacteria bacterium (assembly GCA_963828675.1). Taxonomy (GTDB): domain Bacteria; phylum Pseudomonadota; class Gammaproteobacteria; order Xanthomonadales; family Rhodanobacteraceae; genus Rhodanobacter. The sequence continues at coordinate 264,275 of CAWHFQ010000002.1, read as the reverse complement.
GGTGTTCGTGTTCTTCGCGATCCCGCTGAGTCATCTGTTCTTTCCGCCCGACACCGCGCCGTGGCTGGCCCAGTTGCAGGTATTCGGCATCTTTGCGGCGGGTTACCTGGCGCGTCCGCTGGGCGGCGTGGTGATGGCGCATTACGGCGACAAGCGCGGGCGCAAGAAGATGTTCACGCTCAGCGTGTTCCTGATGGCGGTACCGACCCTGGCTATCGGCCTGCTGCCGGTGTATGCGCAGATCGGCATGCTGGCACCGCTGCTGTTGCTGCTGCTGCGGGTGGTGCAGGGCATCGCGGTGGGCGGCGAGGTGCCGGGCGCGTGGGTGTTCGTGGCCGAGCACGTGCCGGCGCGGCGGGTGGGTTTTGCCTGCGCCAGCCTCACTTCCGGCCTCACGGTCGGCATCGTGATCGGCTCGCTGGTGGCGGCGGCGATCAACCGGGGAATGACGCCGGCGGCGGTGCTCGACTGGGGCTGGCGGCTGCCGTTCCTGGCCGGCGGCGTGTTCGGCTTCCTCGCGGTGTGGCTGCGCCGCTGGCTCAGCGAGACGCCGGTGTTCGAGGCGATGCATGCGCGCAAGGAGCTGGCCAGCGGCTTGCCGTTGCGGCTGGTGTTCGAGCGGCACCTGCCCAGCGTGCTGCTGTCGATGCTGGTGACCTGGATGCTGACCGCGGCGATCCTGGTGATCATCCTGATGACGCCGTCGCTGGTGCAGTCGGTGTTCCACGTCGCGCCGGCGCGCGCCTTCCTCGGCAACAACCTGGCTTCGTTCGCGCTGGCACTGGGTTGCCTGGGCTACGGCTGGCTGGCCGACCGGATCGGCTTTGCACGCGCGCTGCTGTTTGGTGCGGTCGGGCTGCTGGCATGCAGCTATGCGCTGTACTTCGACCTGCGCGCCGGTGCGGCGAACTTTCTGGTGTTGTACGCGTTGGCCGGGTTCGCCGTCGGCGTGGTCGGCGTGGTGCCGGCGTTGATGGTGGTGGCGTTTCCGCCGGCGGTGCGTTTTTCAGGCTTGTCGTTCTCGTACAACATCGCCTACGCACTGTTCGGCGGCATCACGCCGCCGTTGATCGGGTTGCTGGTGAAGCGCTTCGGCGTGCTGGCACCGGCGCATTACGTGGCGTTCGCCGCGTTGATCGGGATCGTCGTGGCCGCCTGGTCGTTGGCCGCGGGGCGTGCCGGGCAGGCGGCGCTGTCGGCTGGGTCCTAGAACTCCAGTTCCTGCGCCGCGCACAGGTAATCGACCAGCGGCGCGGCGCGCTTGAACGTCGCCACCGTCCACGGCAGCAGTTCATCCGAGCAGGCCAGCGCCTCGTCGAAGTTTTCGCCGACCGCGAAGTCCTTGCGCTTGAGATCGTCGATCAACTCGTGCGCGGCGTCGAAGCCGCGTGGCGGCCGGCTCAGCGACTCGCCCCAGAACGCGAGGTGCTCGCGGAACGACTTGCTCTGCGTGGCCTTCTTCCAGGCCGCCGGGTTGTCGACGATGAAATCGCGAATGCGTTTCAGCGCATCCGATTCGGGATGCCACATGCCGCCGCCGGCGAAGCAGTCGCCGGGCTGGATGTGCATGTAGAACGACGGTGCGGGGATCTCGTGGCGGCGCTCGTGGAAGAAGCGCGAGCCCTGCCACGGTTTGTACGGCAGCTTGTTGTTGGAGAAGCGGGTGTCGCGAAAGATGCGGAACAGCGAGCCGCCGTTCTTGCGCGGGTCGGCGCGGTAATGCGGACTGATCTTCGCCAGCGGAGCCTGCAGGTCGGTGATCAGTTCGAGGAACGGCTCGCGCACGTGGCGCTCGTAGTCGTCCTTGTGCGCGTGGAACCAGTCGCGGCTGTTGTTGCGATCCAGCGCGCGCAGGAAGCGGAAGGTGGCGGGAGTGAAATAGCTCTTGGGCATGGCGGGTCGTGGGGTCGGTCAGGGTGAATCGATGCCGGCGGCGAGTTGTTCGCCCCAGGCCTGCAACTGGTCGAGCAGGGGCAGTTTGTCCTGCGCTTGCGGGTCATGGCGAAGTTCGTCGAGACGGGCGAAATAGTCGTCGAGGGTAAGGCCGGTCAGCGGCGTGCGCCGGGTCAGTCGCGCCCGGCGGAAGTTCTCCCAGCGCGTGTTTTCCTCGGCATCCAGCGTGTCGGGCCAGTTGCGCGCGCGATAGCGGAACAGCAACTCGGGATAGCGCGGGTCGCGGAACGGAAACGCGCGTGTGGCGAGCTGGTCCGGCGGCGTGGCGCGCACCTGCGCGAGCAGGCGCTTGTCGGTGTCGGGCAGGAAGCCGCCGCCGTACAGCGCCAGTTCGGGGTCTTCCGGCGGCGGCAGTTCGGCGGCGCGCTGGAAGACGCGGCGCAGTTTCTCCGCGAGGCCGTCCATCGCATGCAGGGTGTCGCGATGGGCCTGGCTGCGATCCAGGTCCAGTTGCAGTCGCCCGAGGTCGATGCCTTGCAGCACCGAAAGCGGCGCCAGTGCCGGCGCGTGGTTCGCCCGCACGGTGCGCAGGGGAATGCGCGTGACGCCTTCAGGCAGGTCGGCGCGCGTGGTGAAGATGCGGTCGGCGATCTCGTCCTCGTCCAGCGCCAGCCACTCGGCGGGATCGGTGTCGAGGTCGTACACGATGATTTCGCCGGCGCGAGTGGGGTGTGCTGCCAGCGGCGCGATCACGGCCAGGCAATGGCGGTTGGCCGGATAACGCGATGAGACATGCACCAGCGGCGTCATGTTCACCACGTCGAGCAACTCGAACACCTTCTGCTTGCGACGCAATCCGTAATACCAGTCCCACAGGCGTGGCTGGCGCACGCGGATCAGCCGGGCCAGATCGATCAGCGCATACACGTCCGACAGGGCATCGTGGGCGCGCTCCTGCTTGAGCTGATTCGCGCTGGCCAGATGCTCCAGCCTGAAGCTGGGCGAGCCGTCGTCGCGGGTCGGCCAGACGATGCCTTCGGGCCGAAGCGCCTGGCACATGCGCACCAGGTCGATGAGGTCCCAGCGCGAGTTGCCGTTTTCCCACTCGCGCCCGTACGGTTCGTAGAAATTGCGGTACAGCATCTGCCGGGTGAACTCGTCGTCGAAACGCAGCGAGTTGTAGCCGACGCCGCAGGTGCCGGGTGCGGCCAGTTGCTCGTGTACGCGCGCGGCGAACTCGGCTTCGTCAATGCCCTCGCGCTGGGCCAGTTGCGGGGTGATCCCGGTGATCATGCAGGCGTCGGGATGCGGCGGCATATCCAGCGGTGGCTTGCCATAGAACATCACCGGCTCGCCGATGATTTCCAGTTCCGCGCTGGTGCGGATGCCGGCAAATTGCACCGCCCGGTCGCGGCGGGGGTCGGCGCCCAGGGTTTCGTAGTCGTGCCAGAAAAATGTCTGCATGGCGTGATGATCGCACGCCCAAAAGCCGGACTGGCATGAGTCGGCCGGCAAGGCTGATAAACTCCCGCCCACAAGGAGAGCCCATGAGCCAAGCCCACGAAGACAACCTGATCTGGATCGATCTGGAGATGACCGGCCTCGATACCGACAACGATTCCATCCTTGAAATCGCCACGGTAGTCACCGACAAGAATCTCAATGTGCTGGCCGACGGACCGGTATTCGCGATACGCCACGAGATCGATCGGCTGGAGTCGATGGACAGCTGGAATACCAACCAGCACCACAAGTCGGGACTGTGGCGGCAGGTGCTGATTTCGCAGACCGATCACGCCATGGCGGAGCAGGCCACGGTCGATTTCCTGCGCGCGTGGGTGCCGCCGGGCAAGTCGCCGATGTGCGGCAATTCGATCTGCCAGGATCGCCGCTTCATGTATCGGCAGATGCCGCGGCTGGAACGCTATTTCCACTATCGCAACCTGGACGTCTCCACGCTGAAGGAACTGGCCCGGCGCTGGGCCCCGGAGATCGCCAGGAGTGTCGGCAAGGAATCGGCGCATACCGCGCTGTCGGACATTCGCGATTCGATCGCGGAACTGCGCCATTACCGCCGGTACATGGGCGAGCTGGGTGGACAGGTCGAGGCCTGACCCCTCCGGCGATCGAATACTAGCGAGGTGATGCGCATGTCGATGGACCTTTTTGCACCGGTGCTGGATTGCTCCGGGCGGCCGCTGCGACTGGATCGTGCACGGGTCGTCGGCATTCTCAACGTCACGCCCGACTCGTTCTCCGACGGGGGCGCCTACGAGGATATCGAAGCCGCCGTGGCGCACGGCCTGCGGATGGCGGAGGAGGGCGCCGACATGCTGGACGTCGGCGGCGAATCCACCCGGCCAGGCGCTGCCGAGGTCTCCGTCGAGGAGGAGCTTTACCGCGTGCTGCCGGTGATCGAACGACTGATCGCGCGCACCGCGCTGCCGATCGCGATCGACACCTCCAAGCCCGAGGTGATGCGCGCGGCGGTCGCGGCTGGCGCCGGCATGATCAACGATGTTTATGGCTTGCGCCGCGACGGTGCGATGGAGACCGTCGCCGAGCTGGGCGTGCCGGTGTGCCTGATGCACATGCAGGGCGAGCCACGCAGCATGCAGACCGAGCCGACATACGACGACGTGGTCGGTGAAGTGCACCGATTCCTGACGGACCGGCTGTTCGCCTGCGAATTGGCCGGCATCGATCGGCGCAAGGTGATGGTCGATCCCGGCTTCGGCTTCGGCAAGACACTGGAGCACAACCTGGCGCTGCTTTGCGCGCTGGAACGCTTTGGCAATCTCGGCAGCGGGGTGTACGCCGGGCTGTCGCGCAAGTCGATGATCGGCACGTTGACCGGCCGCGCAGAACCGACCGATCGTGCGGCGGGTTCTGCGGCGGCTGCGCTGATTGCGGTACAGCGCGGTGCGCGCATGGTGCGCGTCCATGATGTAGCGGCAACGGTGGATGCACTTGCCGTGTGGCGGGCGGTGCACGCAGTCGACAACGTACCTCGGCGGGACGAGAAAAAGCCGGGCGCAGTGCGCTGGCCGGATGACGATTGACGAGCTTGCATCGGCGCTGGCCTGCTGCGGGACACCCACTTTCCGGAAAACAACAGACGATGAACGAACGCAGATATTTTGGTACCGACGGTATTCGCGGCGCGGTCGGCGAGTGGCCGATCAGTGCGGACTTCATGCTGCGCCTGGGTCGTGCGGTCGGCAGCGTGCTGGCACGTGACAGAACGGAACGGCCGAAGGTGCTGATCGGCAAGGACACACGGGTTTCCGGCTACATGTTCGAGGCGGCGCTGGAGGCCGGTCTGGTCGCTGCCGGCGTCGACGTGGGCCTGCTCGGTCCGATGCCGACTCCGGCGGTGGCCTTCCTGACCCGTTCGATGCGCGCGCAGGCGGGCATCGTGATCAGCGCCTCGCACAATCCGCATCACGACAACGGCATCAAGTTTTTCTCCGCCATCGGCGAAAAGTTGTCGGACGAGGTCGAGCTTGCGATCGAGCGCGAGGTCGATGCCGCGTTCGTCACGGTGCCGTCCGAGCGGCTCGGCAAGGCCCGCCGGATCGACGATGCGGTGGCCAGGTATGCGGAGTACTGCAAGTCCACGGTGGCGAAGGATTTCAGCTTGCACGGGCTCAAGCTGGTGCTCGATTGCGCGCATGGCGCCACTTACCAGGTGGCACCGAAGGTCTTCGCCGAACTGGGTGCCGAGGTGATCGCGATCGGCGACAAGCCGGACGGCTTCAACATCAATCGCGAGGTCGGCTCGACCCATCCGCAGGCCTTGCAGCAGGCGGTACTGGCGCATGGCGCGGACATGGGCATGGCGTTCGACGGCGACGGCGACCGGCTGATGCTGGTCGACCGGCACGGTGCGCTGGCCGACGGCGACGACATCCTCTACATGCTGGCGCGCAGCCTGCATGCGCGGGGGATGCTCAAGGGCCCGGTGGTCGGCACCCTGATGAGCAACTACGGACTGCAACTGGCGCTGGCCGAGTTCGAGGTGCCGCTGATCCGCGCCAACGTGGGCGATCGTTACGTGATGCAGCAATTGAAGCAGCACGGCGGCGTGCTGGGCGGCGAAACCTCCGGCCACATCCTGTGCCTGGACCGTGCCACCACGGGCGATGGCATCGTCGCCGCACTGGCGGTGCTGGAGGCACTCGCGCGCTCCGGCGAGGATCTGGCTTTGGCGCGCCAGGGTTTGAGGAAGTTGCCGCAGGTCATGCTCAACGTGCGTGCCGACGGCGCCCGCGAGGCGCTGGCCGGCGGCGAGGTGCAGCAGGCGCTGGCCGAGGTCGAGCAGATCCTCCACGGTCGCGGCAGGGTGGTGCTGCGGGCTTCGGGTACCGAGCCGCTGGTGCGCGTGACCATCGAGGGTGCTGACGCGGAGGAAGTGCAGCAGTTGGCAGAGAAGCTCGCCGGGATTGTAAAATCCGCAGCCGAACGCTCGTGAACCTGTAGCAGTACCGGGTCGCCATGGATTGGCCCGACGTGCCCCGCCCTGTGCGGATGAATCGATCGCACACCCAACCTGGTGACTACAGTCATGAAGAACGTTCCCACCCTGGACATCCGCCGCTACGACACCGACCGCGATGCCTTCGTCGCCGAGATCGGCGCGGCCTATCGCGAGTTCGGCTTTTGCTGCATCAGCGGCCACGGCATCCCGCGCGAGCTGATCGACGGCTCCTACGACGTGTTCCAGCGCTTCTTCGCACTGCCGACGGAAGCCAAGATGAAGTACCACCTCGCCGGTAGTGGCGGCGCGCGCGGCTACACGCCGTTCAAGGTGGAGACCGCCAAGGACAGCCAATACGCCGACCTGAAGGAGTTCTGGCACATCGGCCGGGAGATTCCGCGCGACTCGAAGTTCGCCGACGTGATGCCGCCGAATCTGTGGCCGAGCGAAGTGCCGGATTTCAGGCAGTACGGCTATGGCCTGTACGAGGCGCTGGACCAGCTTGGCACCCGCGTGTTGCGGGCGCTGGCGTTGCACATCGATCAGCCGGAAGACTTCTTCGAGGACAAGACCGACGTCGGCAACTCGATCCTGCGCCCGATCCACTATCCGCCGATCACGCAGGACAACATCCCCAACGTGCGCGCCGGTGCGCACGAGGACATCAACTTCATCACGCTGCTGGTCGGTGCCAGCGCCGAGGGTCTGGAAGTGCTGAGCGATGGCGAGTGGTTGCCGATCACCACCGAAGGCGACGCGATCGTGGTGAATATCGGCGACATGCTGCAGCGGCTCTCAACCACGTGTATCCGTCCACTTCGCATCGCGTGGTCAATCCGCAGAACGAGAATGCACGCAAGCCGCGTTATTCGGTGCCGTTCTTCCTGCATCCGAACCCGGACGTGGTGCTGGATCCGCTGGATTCGTGCATCACGCCGGACAATCCGCGCCGCTACGGCACTTCGATCAGCTCGCACGAATACCTGCTGCAGCGCCTGCGCGAAATCAAGCTGATCTGACTTCGTGCGCGTCTCCCGCTCGCGGGGCGCTCTTCAAGCCATCCAGAAAAACACGGCGGTCATCCGCTTGGTCGCCATTTCCTGTCCCCAGTAGGCGCTGGCACTGTGGATCAGGTTGGCCTTGTAGAGCAGCAACCGGTTGAAGCGGTGTGCCACACGCACGTCCTCGACGAACGCATTTGGCTGCACGAACCGATTGCCCAGCGCCTCGGCCAGGTTGCGGTGCGGTGGCATCACGATATTGCCGCCGAGTTGGCCACCGGGCATGCGCTGGCGAAAGAAGCTGGTGCCGCATTGCTCGGGCACGTTCGGGTTGAGATACAACACGGCGGCGTAGCGGCACAGATTCGTCGAATCGGTATGTGGCTTGGCTGCGCCTTCGAGGGATCCGACTATCTGCACGCAGTTGTGATTGAGCCGGATGCCTGCTTCGGTCTGTTCGACCCACACTTTTTTCTCGCCGGTCAGTCGGCAGACTTTCGCATCCAGTGCCGCCAGTTCGTCGTCCTGCAAGGCAGGCACTGCCCGCATGCCAGGCCAGACCTCGCCGGTGTAGGGATAGCCGAACTCCCAGTCGGTCTTGGCCAGGCAGCGGGCGCGCACTTCATCGGCGTTCGGCAAGGCGTCGTCCACCACCCAGTAATCGCGCCCTTCGACGGGTTTGCGATAGGGCAACGGGCGCATCTGGGTCGGAAACAGGGACATGCTGATGGTGCCGGGAATGGAGGGTGCACGGAAACAGTAGCCGATGCCGCCATGCAGATCCGCGATTATGTGCTGGTATTGCGGTAGCGCTTCGATTCGCGCGCGGAAAGCCACATGGCCAACCGGTCCGGCATCAACTGCACGATGGTCTTGATGAATCGATTGACCCGGCCCGGGATGTACACCGCCGCACCGCGCTCGACCGCCGCAATGCCCTGGCGCACCACGTCCTGTGCGCTCAGCCACATGAAACCGGGCAGCTTGTTCATCTTGTCGCGCGTGCCGGTGATGTCGTGGAATTCCGACCAGGTGAAACCCGGGCACAGCGCGCAGACGTTCACGCCAGCGGACAGGTTTTCCAGTGCCAGCGATTGAGAGAACTTGATCAGGTAGGCCTTGGTAGCAGCGTACAAGGTATGTCCCGCCGGGCCGGGTACGTGTCCGGCCAGCGAGGACACGTTGATGATGCGGCCGTGGCCGCGTTGGCGCATGCCGGGCAGCAGTCGCCACGCCAGCTCCGTCGGCGCGATCAGCAGCACCTGCAGTGAATCCGCATGGGTCGTCCATTCGTTCGCGTCCAGGGTGCCGGGCACGCCGTAGCCGGCGTTGTTGATCAGCCAGTCGACCTGCAGGCCGCGCTGTTCCAGTGCATCGCACAGCACTTGCGGCGTGGACGGATCAGCAAGGTCGTGCGGAAGCACGATTACGTTTGCCCCATTGCGTTCACGCAATTCGATGGCGAGAGTTTCCATTCGATCGGCTCGGCGAGCAGTCAGCACCAGATCATGGCCGCCTGCGGCGAGTTGCCGCGCGAATTCGGCGCCGATGCCGGACGAGGCGCCTGTGATCAGGCTGAGCGGGCGGGGAGACGTCATGATTCACTCCGGATGGAAGGGCCTCATTCTCGACCGGGCTGCCCGGTCACGCCAGCGGTTTGCCGAGACATCGGCCCGTCGGTAAGCTTGCGGTTTGATCGCAGCGGAAGCAGCCCATGCGCAAGAAATTCGTCGCCGGCAACTGGAAAATGCATGGCAGCCGTTCCATGGCCACGGCCTGGTGAACGACATCGTTGCGTCCAGGCCGGACGGCATCGATGTGGCCGTATTTCCGCCGTTTCCGTACCTCGCCGAACTGGCAGCGCAGCATGCCGAAGCCGGGCTGGGCATCGGCGCGCAGGATGTCAGCGAGCATGAGGGGCAGGGTGCGTACACCGGCGAAGTGTCGGCCGCCATGCTGGCGGATGTCGGCGCGCGTTGGGTTCTGGCCGGTCATTCGGAACGTCGCCAATATCACGGGGAGAGCGATGAGCTGGTCGCGCGCAAATTTGCGGCGGCACGTGCCGGTGGCCTGACTCCGATCCTGTGTGTGGGCGAGACCCTGGAACAGCGTGAAGCCGGCGAGACCGAGACGGTCATTGCACGCCAGTTGCAGGCGGTGTTGGCGCTCAATGGCATCGCCAGTTTCGATACGGCGGTCATTGCCTACGAACCGATCTGGGCCATCGGTACCGGCCGCACCGCCAGCCCGGAGCAGGCGCAACAGGTGCATGCCTTCATTCGTAGCCAACTGGAAAAAGAAGATGCTATGATTGCCCGTCTGACCCGACTGCTTTACGGCGGCAGCGTCAAGGCGGCCAATGCCGCGGAATTGTTCGCGCAGGCGGATGTGGACGGAGGACTGATCGGCGGTGCCTCCCTGACCGCGTCCGACTTCCTTGGAATCTGCGCCGCGGCGCATCAGGCGCTACAGGCTCAATAGAAACCTTATGTTCGTCATTTTCAGCGTGTTTTACATTCTGATCGCTGCGGCGATGATCGTGCTGATCCTGCTGCAGAACGGCGCGGGCGCAGACGCCGGCTCCGGTTTCGGTGGCGGCGCTTCGGCTACGGTATTCGGTGCGCGCGGCTCGGCCACGTTCCTCACCCGGGCTACCGGCGTCCTCGCCGCCTTGTTCTTCCTGCTCAGTCTCGGCATGGGGATTTACCTGCACAGCAATGGCGCGCCGCACAGCAATGCCAACGATCTTGGCGTAATGGCCGCGATGGCAAACAAGCCTGCTGCCAGCACCCACCGTGCCCGCCGGTTCGGAAGTGCCTACCGCGGCAACCAATACGGTCGTACCGGCAGCTGCATCGCCGGCGGCGACCCCCGCCCCGACCCAGAGTCAGGGCGAAGTGCCGGCAGCCCCGAAGCCGCCGGCCAAGCACTGAGCAACACACCTGCCCAGGTGGCGGAACTGGTAGACGCACTACCTTGAGGTGGTAGCGACGCAAGTCGTAGGGGTTCGAGTCCCCTCTTGGGCACCAATGAAGGGTTTCAGAAGGGAATCTGAAAACCCGAAGGACAAAAAAGCCTGCCGTTCCGGCGGGCTTTTTCGTATCCGATGACTACTCCGGCGCAATGGATATCGAGAGTTCATGCCGCAGAAGGGCAGCCGGTATTTCCGCACAGCGAGTGTAGGCGAGGGCCGACATATCAACCTCCGCGGTCATGGCACATTGCGGAGGTCAGCCTGTGAACAGCCTGGCATCCCCGTATTCCGGTTTCCCCTTTCGACGGAACGATTGTCATGGTGATCATTTCGCTCAAGGTGTCGCCTGCAGGCGGCTGGTGCGTATGCCGCTCCTGCACCACCCTGTTCAGCAACATGCGGCTGGGTCCGGCGATCACGCTGGCCAGAGAGCTTGCTCGCGATGAATATCGTCGTTCGGGACGAGGGATCCGGGTGGAGATGCCTGGGCCGCAGCTGCCCATCGTATTGGCCCGGTATGCCGAAGACGCGGCGCTGTCCGACGAGGATGCGTTGGCGGCCTGAGTAACCGCAACGCGACAATCGTGTCGTGTTGCTCACGGAAGCACAAACGGCGGCTTGCAATAACGCGCTTTGCAGCCTAATTTCGTGCTGCCCAACCAAGGAGGGCTTGAAGTGATCAATGTTGTTCTGGTCGACGATCACGAACTGGTGCGCACTGGTTTTCGGATGATCTTGCAGCAGCAACCGGATATCCGCGTCATCGGCGAGGCAGACAGTGCCGAAGAGGGCATGCGACTGATCCGCACATTGACCCCGCATATCGCCCTGGTCGACGTGCACATGCCCGGCATGAGCGGGATCGAACTTACCGAACGCGTGTGCCGCTCGAAACTTTCGACCCATATCGTCATCGTGACGGTGGTCGATGACGCGCGATTTCCGAAGCGCCTGCTTGACGCAGGCGCGCTGGGTTACCTGACCAAGGGTTGCACCGCCGAAGAGCTGATCTCCGCCGTGCGTCAGGTGTCAGGCGGAAGGCGCTATCTGGCACCGGCAGTCGCGCAGCAGTTGGCGATGGCTGCGCTCGACGGCAGCAGCTCACCTTTCGATGTGTTGTCGAGCCGGGAGCTGGAGGTCGCGATGATGCTGGTGCGTGGCAAACCGTTGACCATCATCGGCGAGCAGCTCAACCTGAGTCCGAAGACCGTGTCGACCTACAAGCAGCGTCTGATGGAAAAGTTGCGCGTGGACCATGTACTTGGACTGGCACATCTCATGACTGTGCACGGGTTGATCGACACGCCCAATCATCAGGTCGGCGCTTGAGTGCGACCATGACAAAAGAGTGGTCGCGCTAAAAGAAAAACCGGATATTCATCCGGTTTTTCTTTGGCGGATACGACAGCTATGACTCAGCTATGGGTGTCACGGTGCTGGACATCATCCGGTCCGGTTGTCTTCGGGTTTGCCGTTTCGGATTTTTTCGTGATGTCGAAGGCGGACGTACCCGACGGACCCGAATGATTCGCGGGGGAGAGCAGATCGCCCTGCTTGGGCAGAGGGAGCGGAGCGGTCGTACTTGCGACTGACGTCGCTTCGGTTTCGGGGGCGACCGTATCGATGGTGGTCGCGAACCTGCCGTCATCCTGCTCGGCAGTAGGCGCCGTCGGCGCCGGAACAGTCTGAGCTGTCGGCTGGACGATCATTGGCCGGGCCGACAAGGGCTGTGCTTCATGGGCAGCTTCATCCACCCTCGGACTGGTTGGCGTCGCGGGCGACACGTGTGCCGTCACAGTTGCGGGCGCAGCATCTGCCGCTTCATTGGCCTGATCTGCCGCTGTGGTGCCCGTGACCGATGAGGTTTCTTGCGAGGGCGGGACCGGAGCGGATGCAGCCGCGACGGCCTCCGTCTGCGTCGTGGCAACGCCGGTCGCGTTCGACTCGCGAGTTTCCGCGGATGCTCTCAACTGCTCCGGGATGGGGGGCAGGGTCGGCAAGTTGAAGGACGTGGGCGATGGCGCGGCGGAATTGGGCGCATCAGCGGCTGCTGCCGGCTTCGATTGAATGGCCGAAAGAGCGTCGCCCGTGCTTTCGCGGGTTGTCGACTCCGTGGACTCCGATGCAACCTCGGGTTTGACCACGTTCGCGCTGTCACTGCGGACAGCATCGATGGCTGCTGCCGTCGCAGTGCTTGCGGCCCCGGCCACGGCGGTCATGGGTTCGCGTTGGTTGGCAGGCTTGCTTGCAATCGCCGGGCTGCCGTCACCTTCGTCACGATCCTCATCGTCGAGTGCCTGCGCCTGCACGGTGTCGAGATTGGTATCTCCGGATGCGGTTTCATCGTGACGACGCCGACGCCGGCCGCCGCGCCGCCCACGCCGCCGCCGCGACTGGCTGCCGTCGGCGTTGAGCGTGGTGTCTTCGGATTCGGGTGCCGTGGATTCCGCGGACGGCTGGATCGGCAGCTCCGCTTCACTCGATGCATCACCTGGCAACGAAGCCGAAGGACGCTCGTTGACGGCTGCGCGTGGCTGACGTTCTGCCTTCGGTTGTTGCGGGTTCGGCTTGCGCTCGGCCCTGGCGGCGTTGCCGTCGACGATGGCAGGTTTCGATTGACGCTCCGCTTTTGCTGTCTGCGTCTGGACCTGCTGCGATTGGCGAGGTTGGCTTTCGTTGTTGCGTTGGCGGTTGCTTCGCGATGGTTGCTGCGTACCCGGTTTTGGCGAATTTTGTTGCGTCGATTCACGACGAGCGGGACGCGCGGAATCCGTTCGCGCATTGTTGCCGCGAGCGCTACGCTCATCGCGTCGATTGGTGCGGTTGCTCTCGCTGCTTTCGACGCGTTTGGGCGCTGGCGCGGGGGTTGCCGCTTCGGCACTGCGGAACCAACCAAGCAGTCGTGAGATGAGGCCGGCAGGGGGGAGGTCGCGCGCAGGAGTGGCGATCGATGCGGTTTGTCGGCGCGCAACGGGCTGCGTCGGGGCCGTCGGCGCGGCGACTTCCGCGCGCAACGGGGCGGGGCTGGATGGCACGATGCCGCTGACGGCAGGCTGCTCGCCGCTGCCCAGGGTCTGGCCCATCTTGGGCAGTTCGGCTGTTTCCACCGTGGTCAGGCGCTCGTAGCTGGGCTTGCTGTGCTCGCCCATGTCCGCTTCGCGGATGCGCTGGATCTCGATGTGCGGGGTTTCCAGTTTTTCGTCGGCGACGATCATCACGTGCACCTTGTGGCGCAGCTCGATCTCGACCACGCTGGCGCGCTTCTCGTTGAGCAGGAAATTGACGACGCTGGACGGCGCCTGCACCAGCACCTGGCCGGTGTTGTCCTTCATGGCGTGTTCTTCGATCAGGCGCAGGGTGGACAGCGACAACGATTCCACGCCGCGGATGTGGCCGTGGCCTTCGCAGCGGGGGCAGGTGATCTGGGTAGCTTCACCGAGGCTTGGACGCAGGCGCTGGCGTGACATTTCGAGCAGGCCGAAGCGCGAGATGCGACCGATCTGCACGCGGGCGCGATCGAGCTTGAGCGCTTCCTTCAGGCGGTCTTCCACTTCGCGCTGGTGTCTGGGGCTGTCCATGTCGATGAAGTCGATCACCAGCAGGCCGCCGGCATCGCGGATGCGCGCCTGGCGCGCGATTTCCACCGCGGCCTCGCAATTGGTATTGAACGCGGTTTCCTCGATGTCGCTGCCTTTGGTGGCCTTGGACGAGTTGACGTCGATCGCGGTCAGTGCCTCGGTCTGATCGATCACGATCGAGCCGCCCGAGGGCAGGCGCACCTGGCGTTCGAACGCGCTCTCGATCTGGGTTTCGATCTGGTAGCGGGTGAACAGCGGGGTGTCGTCGCGGTACAGCTTGAGCTTGCGCAGCGCGTTCGGCATCACCTGCTGCATGAACTCGCGGGCATCGTTGTACAGCGGCTCGTCGTCGATCAGGATCTCGCCGATGTCGCTGCGCAGGTAGTCGCGCAGGGCGCGGATGAACAGCTTGGATTCCTGGTAGATCAGGAATGGGGCCTTCTGCTTGCTGGCCGCCTCGGAGATCGACTTCCACAGTTGCAGCAGGTAATCGAGGTCCCATTGCAGCTCTTCGGCATCGCGGCCGAGGCCGGCGGTGCGCACGATCAGGCCGACGTCGTCGGGTACGGTGACGTGATCCAGCGCTTCCTTCAGCGCCTGCCGGTCTTCGCCCTCGATCCGGCGCGAGACGCCGCCGGCTTTCGGGTTGTTCGGCATCAGCACCATGTAACGGCCAGCCAGGCTGATGAACGTGGTCAGGGCAGCGCCCTTGTTGCCGCGTTCTTCCTTCTCGACCTGGACGACCACTTCCTGGCCTTCCTTGAGCAGCTCGCGGATATTGGACTTGTGCGGATCCAGCCCCGGCGTGAAGTACTCGCGGGAGATTTCCTTGATGGGCAGGAAGCCGTGGCGTTCGGCACCGTACTCGACGAAGCACGCTTCGAGCGAGGCCTCAACCCGGGTAATTCGACCCTTGTAAATATTGGACTTTTTCTGTTCCCGCGAAGGGATTTCGATGTCCAGGTCGTACAGGTTCTGGCCATCGACAATGGCCACGCGCAACTCTTCACGCTGAGTCGCGTTGATCAACATACGTTTCATGGTGGTAATCCTCGGCTTGGCCGCGCGTCGCGTGCCGCGGTGGCGCCACAATGGCGGCCTGCCGGGGATCGCGCCGCTGCGGTTAAGCGGCAAAAAAACGGCACCGTTTCCGGCGTCGGGACGATTCGGTCAACTGCGCTTGCCGCCCGATACCTCATCGCATCGGACAAACGGCAGCCCGAACCGTTACGATGAAAGGGAGCCGCAACCGGCCACCCCAAGGCAACCAGTGCAATCCTCGCCGACGTTACGGGGCGGGCACTCGACCCGATCCAGACATCGATGGGCAGAATGTAGCGCCCGTCGAGTATCCTATCTAAGCAGGTTTTTTTCAATGCAGACGGCAACTTCCCCCGGTGCACCTCAGGGTGTACGTCAAGTCGTGATCGGCCCCGAGCGGGATGGCCAGCGCATCGACAATGCGCTGGTGACCCTGCTCAAGGGGGTACCCAAGAGCATGATCTACCGGCTTTTGCGGACCGGTCAGGTGCGGGTGAACGGCAAGCGGGCCAAGCCGGATACCCGTCTCGCCGATGGTGATACGTTGCGCATCCCGCCGGTTCGGGTCGCTGAACGACCCGAAGGGCATGCGCCCTCCGGTGGCTTGATGGCTTCGGTGGCCGACGCGGTCATTTTCGAGGACAAGCATTTCCTGGTCATCGACAAGCCGTCCGGTGTGGCCAGTCATGGCGGAAGCGGGGTCAGCCATGGCGCGATCGAACTGCTTCGCGCGGCAAGGCCGCAGGAACACCTCGAACTGGTACATCGGCTTGATCGCGACACCAGCGGTGTGCTGGTGTTTGCCAGGACCCGCGCCGGCCTCACCGGCTTGCAGGCAGCGATCCGTGCCGGCGAAGTCACCAAACAATACCTGTGCCTCATGCTGGGCCACCCCTCCAAGGCCAAGTTCGATGTCAATGCGCCGTTGCTGAAATCGGTATTGCAGGGTGGCGAGCGGATGGTTCGGGTAGCCGATAACGGCAAGCCGTCGCTGACGTTTTTTCGCGAGATGGAACAGTATCCCGGCGCACGGCTGATGCAGGCCACGTTGGGCACCGGTCGCACCCACCAGATCCGCGTGCATGCGGCGCATATCGGCCATCCGCTGGCTGGCGATCCGAAATACGGCGACAAGGAGATGAACAAGCGCTTCAAGGAGATGGGTCTGCAGCGCTTGTTCCTGCATGCCGCGCACATGAGTTTCGAGCTGGAAGACCGAGCCTATAGCTTCTCCACGCCGCTGCCGGATGACCTGAAGGATTTTCTCGACGTGCTTGCGGTCAAGGGCAAACGGCTGATCTATTCGCGGGACAAGTCGCGCACCGACTTCTGATCAATGCGCGAGCAGGGCTTCGACCCGTGCTGCGCAGATGAAGTCGTTCAGCGACAGGCCGCCGACGTCGTGGGTCGACCACAGCAGTTGGCAATGGCCGTAGCCGGCCTCGATGTCCGGGTGATGGTCCTCGTGGTTGGCCATGAAACCCACAGCATTGATGAAGCCCAGCGTGTGGTGGAAGTCCGGGAACTTGAAATCCTTGATGATCGCCGTGCGATCGTCGTGCAGTCGCCAGCCCGGCAGCTGACCCAGCAAATCGGTCACCTGTGCCGTGTCGAGCCCGTGCTCCCTGCCTTTGCGCGGCTGGCAATGCAGGTTGGCCAAGTCGATCGTGTTCATCGTGAAACTCCATGGATTGCGGCAAGGGATGAAGCGTCGAAGCTTCGCGCGCAAAAGTCAAAGCGCGCATCGAACTTGAAACAGGACTAAAATGGTGCTGTTTCGCCGGCAAGGCTCGCCGGCACCCGCATGGTGACACCGGAGCAGGCATGATCGACATTTCCGAACGCGCGCAGCAGCACTTTCTGCGGCTTCTCTCACAACAGGGTATCGACGGCCTGGGCATCCGCCTGCGGGTGACTTCGGCCGGCACGCCGGCGGCCACTTGCGAACTCGAGTTCTGCGAGCAAGCCGACCTGGCCGGCGGGGAATGGACGATCGAATGCGCCGGCTTCGACTTCCATGTCGACGGCGACAGTGCCCGTTGGCTGGACAATGCCAGCATCGACTTCGAGCCGAATGCCACCGGCGGGCAGTTGAACATCCGCGCACCGAAGATCAAGGGTGACGTGCCGGGTGCGGAAGCGGGCCTGATCGAGCGCGTGCGCTACGTGCTGGAGGCGGAGATCAATCCGAAACTGGCCTCGCACGGCGGGCGGGTCAGTTTGCTCGAAATCGATGCTGACGGTGCGGTGCTGCTGCAATTCGGCGGCGGCTGCCATGGCTGCGGCATGGTCGACGTGACGTTGAAGCAGGGTGTGGAAAAAACCTTGCGCGAGCGGGTGCCGGAGATAACCGCGGTACGCGACGCCACCGATCATGCTGTGGGCGACAAGCCTTATTACAGCAAGGCCGACGGCAAGTCGGCGATTGCCTGAAGTCGATCCGGATCGCCCAAAAGCAAGGGCCCGCCGAAGCGGGCCCTTGCTTTCAAAGCGGCAACAGGATCACTTTTCGCCGCTGATATGGCCTTTCAGCGTATCGAGTTTGGTCGGCAGGCTGGAGAAATACGCGGCGACATCCTCGATGTCCTGATCGGACAGGGTGGCCACCATGCCTTTCATGATCGGATTGTTGCGCTGACCATCCTTGTACTCGTGCAGCACCTGCTGCAGGTACAGGTTGTACTGGCCGGCGAGGCGCGGATACTGCGGGTCGATCGAATTGCCGTCGACACCATGGCAGGCAAAACAGGTCGCCGCCTTCTGCTTGCCGTTCTCGAGATTGCCGTTGGCCAGCAACGAGGTGGAAGCGACTGCCAGCACGGCGCCAAACGAAAGCAGGGTGAGCACACGTTTCATGCGGAGAATCCTTGGCAACTACTTGGCGAGGCTGGAGAGATAGGCAGCAATGTTCTGAATGTCCGTGTCGGACAGACTCTGCGCCTGCGCATCCATGGTCGGATGCTTGCGATCGCCACTCTGGTAACCATGCAGCGCGTTGACGATGTACTGCTCGTTCTGGCCGGCAATTTTCGGTACCGGATATTGCGGATAGGCATTGGTGTAACCGGGCACGCCATGGCAGCCAGCGCAGGTATAAATCAGTTTGCGTCCGGCAGCCTTGTCGCCTTCAGCGTGAACGCTGGTGGCGGCGAAAAGGGCTGCGGTCACAGCCAGGCCAAGCAATTGCAATCGAGTCATCGAGATCATTTCCCACGAGTACGGCGGGTACAGGGTGATTTAAGACGACAAGTATAGACGCTGCTTCCGCACGTGAACAACACTTCACGAAGGCAGGTCGGTGTCTGCACACCAGGCGATCGTGTTTGCGATGTCGGAAGCCGTTTTTGCACGGCGATGCCAGCCAGCCTGACGAACTCATGGTGCGACACATGCCTTGACGCTGAACGGCCGGCTTCAATGTGGCGAGCGACATTGCTGCTGTCGCAGCCAGCCCATATACTTGGGTGGTCATATCGTTCTCCCCGGGGGTGTCCTGGCTTCGACGGGGGTAGTGAGATGACTTGGTGCATGCCGAGGGGGCAGCTTTCCTCGTTAATCCAGCAGCAAACTTCTAGTTGCCAACGACGACAACTACGCTCTCGCCGCTTAAGGCGTAAGCCCCGAACCCACTTGTGCTCATGCTCGTCGGTGTAGGGTCATTATCATGAGATCGCCGAACGCTGCCGCCTGGCGGCTCTAGGTCAAATCAATCAGGCTGGTTCCGCGGTGCGCCTTGCCCATCGTGCTTGTCGCGGAACGAGATCGAACGTTGGGCTAAGCATGTAGATCCGGGCATTTAACACCTTCGGACGCGGGTTCGACTCCCGCCACCTCCACCAATCAAAAGCCCCTGATTTTCAGGGGCTTTTTTGGTTCTGTCCGGTGGCGATGGCGGTTCAGGCGCTGCGGTTGTGCGAGCGCATGGTGCGCTGCTTCTCGATCTGCCAATCGCGCTGCTTCTCGGTATCGCGTTTGTCGTGTTCCTGCTTGCCGCGGGCGAGACCGATCTCGACCTTGACCTTGTTGCCTTTCCAATACATCGCGGTGGGGACCAGGGTGTAGCCCTTGCGTTCGACGGCGCCAACCAGTTGATCGATTTCCTTGCGATGCAGCAGCAGTTTGCGGGTACGTCGATCTTCGGCGATGACGTGGGTCGATGCGCTGATCAGCGGCGGGATGGAGGCGCCGATCAGGAATATCTCGTTCTTCAGGACGACTGCGTAGCTGTCGCCGAAGTTGATTCGACCGGCGCGAAGTGCCTTCAGTTCCCAGCCCTGCAGGGCGACGCCGGCCTCGAATCGCTGGTCGATGTGGTATTCGAAACGGGAGCGCTTGTTGAGTGCGATCGTGCCGCCGCCCTTGTTGTCCTTGTCCTTCGCTTTGGCCATGTCCGTTAAACTCGGGCCTTGTTGCCCTGATGCCGGTCCGGCCGCATGTCAGGCCGGGTCGAGCGTGATTTGAAGAGGTTGCCGTGATCGAAATCCGCCGCAGCGCGTTGGTGAAGTATTCGCCGGCGCAGATGTTCGACCTGGTCAATGAGGTTGAAGCATACCCAAAGCGTTTCGCCTGGTGTGCGGGCGCCAGGATCATCGAGCGTCGGGAGGATGTACTGGTGGCGCAGCTGGATCTCCGGTTTGCCGGGTTCCGGCAGAGTTTCACTACGCGCAATACAGTCGATCCACCCAGGCGTCTGAAGATGGATCTGGTCGAGGGGCCGTTTCGCACGCTCGAAGGCGTGTGGGATTTCGTTGCCTTGGGCGATGCAGGTTGCAAGGTCGCTTTTGCGCTGGACTTCGACTATGCCGGTCGGCTTGGTGGCGGGGCGTTGAAGCTTGGTTTTCAAGGTTTGGCGGGCCGCATGGTGGACGATTTTTGCCGCGAGGCCGAGCGTGTGTATGGCTGATCGCACCATCGTCGTGACCGTGGTTTATGCCGAGGCCGACTCGCATGTTTTGCGTCGACTGGAACTGCCCGTGGGGAGTACGGTGATGCAGGCCATCGACGCGTCGGGAATAGCCGCGGTGCTCCCGGATGATGCGATCGACGGCCGGCGCCTGGGCATCTTCGCGCACCGGGTGCAGCCTGACCGGATAGTGCAAGAAGGCGACCGGATAGAGATTTTCCGGCCGTTGCTGCTGGATCCGATGGAGGCGCGCCGACGACGCGCCGGTTGAAGCGTGACCGGTCAGTGGCCTGCGGGGTCGTTGCCTTGACCGAAGCCACCGTCATCCTTGTGTTCGTCCGGGGCCTTGCTCTTGTCGCCCTCCGTTTCGTTGACCGGATAATCGGCGTGGTACTTCTTGCTGTCCTTGACCAATTGCTGCGCATCCTGGGCAAAGAAGTCACCCTCGGTACGCACCAGCGTGTCGTTGTTGAAGGTCAGCGTGAACGTGCGCACCTTGATCTTGCCGCCACGATGCGACTGGGTGGACACGTAGTCCCAGCGACTGTGGTCGAACGGAGAGTTCACCGACGGGGTACCCATCAACACCAGTACCTGGTGCTTGGTCATGCCGGGTTTGAGTTGATCCACCATTTTCTTGTCGAGCAGATTGCCTTGCTGCACATCGGGCGTGTAGACGATGTGGCAGCCGGCGATGGAGAGCGCCAGCATGGCGAAAACCAGCAGGGTGATCAGCTTTTGCATGCGTGTTGCGTCCGGATCGTAAAGGTGTCGGATGATACACTACCGGCTTGGCGACGCCGTGCGCGGGGTGTGGATATGGAACAGGAAACCAAAGAGCTGCGCCGGGTTGGTCTCAAGGTGACCCATCCGCGCATGCGCATCTTGCAGATCTTCGACGAGGAGGGAGTGCAGCATCTCACCGCCGAAGACGTCTACAAGAATCTGCTTGCCCACCAGGAGGACATCGGCTTGGCCACGGTGTATCGCGTGCTGACCCAGTTCGAGGCGGCAGGCATCATCGTCAAGCACAACTTCGAAGGCGGTCAGGCCGTCTATGAACTCGATCGTGGCAAGCATCATGACCACATGATTGATGTGGACAGCGGGAAAGTGATTGAGTTCGTCAGCGAGGAAATCGAGCGCCTGCAGCACGAGATCGCCGCGCGGCACGGTTATGTGATCGAGGATCACAGCCTGGTGCTGTATGTGCGCCCGAAACAGCATTCACGAAAAAGCTGAGTCTGCGCGGCATACCGTTCCGGTTGGCCGTGCAGGGGCGAGTCCTTCCACCTCATGCTGAGTCTTGAACGACGCGCATAAAAAAGCCGCGAGGAGGACTCCTGTCCGCCCGCGGCTGCTCCTCTACCTGTTCCGCCCGGCCCGCGAATGTTCCGCGATTGCCCCGGAGCGGTACCCAAGTAGTGGCGAAACGGCATCCTGCCGTTGTTTCAGCGCCCACCGTCCCCACGGTGACGCTGATCCACCATCCTGCGATGGTGGCTCCCCCACATCGATGGAAGGAGCGTAACGAGGTTTTCACGTTTCCGGTATCGGAAAAATTCCTAGTCTGGTTCGCACGTCTCCGAAACGACGTTGCTGCCCCGCAGCAAAATGCGCAGATGGACGCCGGCATGATCGGGACGCAAACGAAACTGTCCGCCGAGCGAGGTGACCCGATCACGCATCCCCTGCAAGCCGCGGCCGCCACGCGGAAGTCGGTTGGGCAGGCCGGTGCCGTCGTCGCGCAGGTCGAGCACGGCCAGCGCAATGCCCCGTCGTTCACCGATGCGCAGGCGCAGCCGGAATTCGCCGGCCTGCGCATGTTTGACCGCATTCGTCGCACTTTCCTGGACCAACCGATAGATGGCGGTCCGGGTATCGTCATCGAGGAGCCGGGGGTCACCATGCAACTCCGTGTGATAGACCATGCCGGCGGCGTTCAGCAGGTCACGGATCGGACCTTCGTCGAGCGCGCGCAACAGGCCGAATTCGTCCAGGACGGCTGGTCGCAAATCGTCCAGCAACCGGTGCAATGCACGTCGCATATGCGCCAGGATGGCATTGATCGACGTGCTGATGTCTTCCATGCCGGCCTGAAGCAGCCGAGCTTGAGCCAGTTTCACGTGGGTCTGGATGGCGGTGATGTTCTGACCCAGTTCGTCGTGCAGTTCGGCGGCCAGGTGACGGCGCTGATTTTCATCCGCCTGCAGATTTCCGCGTGCGGCCCCCCGCAGTTGTTGGGCGAGCTGATCCAGGCGGCGGTTGACCGCACCAAGGTAGACGTTCTGCTCCGCCACCCGTTTGCTGCTGCGGCGCAGTGCGTCTGTGGCCGAACCCAGCATCAGCGCGCCGGTACCTGCAACGGCCAGGAACAAATAAGCCGCCGCGCCTGAGGGGGCGTGTCCCAGATGCCGATCGACCATCGTCATGCCGAGACTGGAAATGATCATCGCCAGACTTGCACCGCGCCAGCCATGGCGAAACGCGAAAAACAACACCGGAGCGAGCGACAGGACGCGGGCAAATTGCGGCTGCGGTGCGGCCTGTTCGGACAGCACCAGCAGGATCGTCATTGAAGGGAGCATGACCAGCAACCCGTCCATCAGCAGGCGTGTCAACGCCCTGCGTTCGATTTTGGTGCGAAGCACCATGATCATCAGTGGCGCGATCAGCAAGATGCCGAGGTAGTGGCTCAGAAGTTCCTCGCCGAGTACCCGCATCATCAGTTCGGATGATGCGGGCAGGTTGATCAATGCCAGCAAGGCGGCGTCGACTACGGTGGTGGCGGTAACCACGAGGATCACCGACAGCAGCATCCGGGTGACTTCCTGCGGGCTGTGCAGGCTCGCGTGCAGGTTGAACCGGCGCAGCAACCACAAGCTGGCCGCCATCACCAGCGGCTCGGGGAACTCATTGATCGCAAAACCGAGCCAGCCCCCCCGCAATCCGTGGGCCAGGTCGATACTTGCGGTAGCGGCAAGTTCTGCGCCGAGCAGCCAGCCCCAGTAGCGCACGGGAGCCAGCAGCAATGCCCCGAAGCGCAGGCCGTAGGGCAGCATCCAGAACGGCTGCACGGTGGGCCACAGTAGCAACCAGAACACCAGGTAGCCCGTCGCGAGCAACGGGCCGGAATCGGGGAGCTGGAATGATTTCAGGCGCATGTGCGGATGGTACATGTGTGCTTGCACGCGTGACCGCCATGCGCGGTCGAGGGCGGACGTGCATGAGCGATGCATCAATGTGTAAAGTAGCGCGATGTACAGCATCGTTCTGGTCGATGACCACGCCATAGTTCGCGAAGGATTCAAGCGATTGATCGAGATGGAGCCCGATCTCGATGTCGTGGCCGAGTGCCGCAGTGCCGATGATGCGGTCGAGGCGGTCGGTCACTGGCGTCCCGATCTGGTGGCACTGGATCTTTCCCTGCCCGACGGCAGCGGACTCCCCCTTATCGAGCACCTGCTCAGCGTCTCGATGCAGACGCGAGTGGTGATATTGAGCATGCACGACGGCGAACCTTACGTGTCCGAGGCCTTGCGTCGCGGTGCGAGTGGTTATGTCACCAAGGGCGTGGCACCGGAGGAACTGGTGGCCGGCCTGCGTGCGGTCATGCAGGGCGAGTGCTTCCTGAGTTCTGATCTTTTGCAGCGCCGGGCGGATCGGCCGAATGCGGCGCTGGATCCGATCAACCGTTTGACCGCACGCGAACGCGAGGTTTTTCTGCTGCTCGCCGGTGGTCGCGCGCCAAAGCAGGTGGCGGCGGAATTGGGCATCGGCCAGAAGACCGTCTATATCCATCGTGCCAGCCTGATGGGCAAACTCGGGGCCGGGTCGGAACTGGATCTGTACCGGATGGCCACCGAACGGGGGCTGCTGCCGCCCAACGGCTGAGCAGGGCGGTCGGGTGGCCGGCGGGTTCAAGCGGTCTGGGCGCGCTCCAGCATCTGCTTCGCGTGAGCTCGCGTCTCGCGCGTGATCTCGAGACCACCCAGCATGCGCGCCAGTTCATCGCGACGGCCAGCGGCATCGAGCCGGTCGATCCGCGTATGGGTGGAATCTCCGTCGCTGTGCTTGCTGACGCGCAGGTGTGCATGCCCCTGGGCCGCCACTTGTGGCAGATGGGTGACGCAAAGTACCTGGCGTTGTCCGCCCAACGCACGCAATTTCTGCCCGACCACTTCGGCCACGGCGCCGCCGATGCCGGAGTCGACCTCATCGAAAATCATGCTGCCGACGGTATCCTGGCCCAGCGTGGCCACCTCGATCGCAAGACTTATGCGCGCCAGTTCGCCGCCGGACGCAACCTTGCGCAACGGCCGCGGTGGTTGGCCGGGGTTGGCACTTACCAGCAGTTCACAGCGTTCCTGGCCCTGCGGATCCGGGTCATCGCCGACGACCGCCTCCAGTTCGACGCGCAAAAGCCCGCCCGTCATGCCCAGTTCGCCCATCAGGGTGCTGACTTCGTCGCCAAGCTGGCTGGCCGCGGCGGTACGCGACTGGCTCAGCCGGACTGCGGCGTCGGCGTAGTCGCGCTGCAGTCGCTGGCGTTGTGCGGCGAGTTGTTCGAGTGCGTCGCCGGCGCCTTCGAGTTCGGCCAGTTCGATGCGCAGTTCAGCCAGCTTGTCATGCAGGTCGGGCACAGGCAAACGATGCCGGCGCGACAATTCGTGCAAGCGGGCCAGGTGGGTGTCGACTTCGGTGTAGCGTTCCGGATCCAGGTCGACATCCTGCGCGTAACGTCCCAGCCCGTCAGCGGCTTCGCCAAGCTCGATGCCGGCGTCGTCCAGCAGTTCCAGCAGTGGTGTCAGCTTGTCGTCGAGCGCAGCGAGTTTGCTCAGTTCGGCATGGGCACGACCAAGCGCGCGGCGCAGTGCGAACTCACTGTCACCGTCGAGCAGTTCGACGACTCCGGCGGTGCCTTCGGCAAGTCGTCCGGCGTTGGCGAGGCGTTTGTGGCTGGCCTCCAGCTCGGCCAACTCTGCGGCTGGCAGTGCCCACTTTTCCAGTTCGGTGACCTCGTGACGCAGCAACTCGATACGCTGGTCGCGATTTTCACCCCCGCTGAGCTTCAGTATGCGGACGCCGAGTTCGCGCCATCTCTGGGCACTTTCCCGCACCTGTTCCAGCACGCCATCGTGTGCGGCGTAGGCGTCGAGCAGCGCCAGTTGATGCGAGCGCGAGAGCAGTGCCTGGTGTTCGTGCTGGCCGTGGATCTCGACCAGTAGCGAGGCGAGATCGCCCAGTTGGCGGGCATTGGCGGGCCGCCCGTTGATCCATGCCTTGGAGCTTCCCTCGGCACGGATCACGCGGCGCAGCTGGCAGCTGCCATCTTCGTCCAGTTCCTCGCGCTGCAACCATTCCCGGGCCAGCGGCAATCCGGCCAGATCGAACTCGGCGGCGAGTTCGGCGCGATCACTGCCGGTGCGCACCACGCCGCTGTCGGCGCGGGAACCGGCCAGCAGCATCAAGGCATCGACCAGCAGCGACTTGCCGGCACCGGTTTCACCGCTGACCACGGTCAGGCCAGGCCCGAATGCGATCTCGGCGGCTTCGACGACGGCAAAATGGCGGACGTAGAGCGAAGTGAGCATGGGCAGGCAAATGATGAGGTGGATGGATTGTAGCGGCAGCTCGGGGTGGCAGGAGTCCGGGCGGTGAAAATCAGTCAAGCGAGGCGACTCGGAGTCGACCCTTGCGATTCCTTGGGTGCCTGGCCTTGGTCAGTCAATGAAAAAGAGTGCCGGCCAAAAGCAGGAGATCCCGGCGCGCCTGCGGTCCCGCCGCCGGATCCCGGGAAGTACGCCACTTGCAAGCTGCGCGCGCAGACCTTATTTCTGTCGGGTCTCAAGGATTGCTACACATGGGTCAACTCAGCGCATGATCAACCCGCATGGCCACGACCTCGACGCCCGCGCTCGCCGCCTGTTGCGTACGCTGATCGCCCAGTATCTGATCGATGGCGAACCGGTCGGCTCGCGTACGTTGTCGCGTTCGTCGGGGCTGGATGTGAGCCCGGCGACGATCCGCAACATCATGGCCGATCTCGAGGATGCCGGCCTGGTTGCCTCGCCGCATACCTCGGCCGGGCGGGTGCCGACGCCGCGCGGACTGCGCCTGTTCGTCGACAGCCTGATCGAACTCCAGCCGCTGCCGCACGACGACATGGCGCGCCTGCAGCGCGAGCTGCCGCCGGGGCCGACCACCACGCTGGACCTGCTCGGCAACGTGTCGACCCTGCTGTCGGCGATGACCCGTTTCGCCGGCGTGGTCACGGTACCGCGCCAGGCTGACTTCCCGTTGCGGCATATCGACTTCGTGGCACTGCCGGACGCGCGCGTGCTGGTGATCCTGGTATTCACCGACAACCAGGTGCAGAACCGCATCGTGCAACTCGCCAAGCCGCTCGACGGCCGCGAGCTGGAGCAGGCCGCCAACTATCTGAACACCCAGTTCGCCGGCCTGCGCGTGGACGAGATCCGCACGCACCTGCTGGCCGAATTGCGCGAGACCGGCAGCGAACTCAACCGGTTGCTGGCCAGCACGATGGAGCTGGCCACAGCCTCGTTTGCGCCGCAGGCGGGCGGCAACGACGTGCTGGTCAGTGGCCAGACCAACCTGATGGCGTATTCGGAACTGGCCGACCTGGTGCGCCTGCGCGAATTGTTCGATGCATTCCAGCAGAAGAACGAGTTGCTGCAGCTGATGGAGGTCTGCGCCAAGGCTCCGGGCGTGCGTCTGTTCATCGGCGAGGAATCCGGCTTCACCGCGCTTGATGGCTGCAGCGTGGTGACCGCCAGCTACGGCGCGCAAGGGCGGGTGCTGGGCGCAGTCGGAGTGATCGGCCCGACCCGGATGGCCTACGAGCGGGTGATCCCGGTGGTGCAGGCTACCGCCGGATTGCTCAGCGATGCCTTGAATCGCGTCGCCACGACCCTATAACCGCTGCGGGAAGCGGGGGTTTTCTTGTCAACAACGGTCGGCACACATGCCGGCCACGAACTTTGCTCTGGAGTGATGCATGCAGAACAACGATCCGCAGTCGCCGGGAGAAACGCCCATTCAGGGCCAGCCGGGCGAGTCCATGACGACCGAGCAGGAAAGCCTGCTGGCGCGCGTGGCGGAGCTGGAGGCAAACAACGCCGAGTTGCGCGAGACCGTTCTGCGCGAGCATGCGGAGCTTGAGAACCAGCGTCGGCGATTGCACCGCGATCTCGAACAGGCGCGCCGTTTCGCCAACGAGAAACTGCTGAACGAATTGCTCCCGGTTTACGATGGACTGGAGAGTGGCCTGGCGGTCGAGGGCGGTGATCTGGCCTCGATGCGCGAAGGTCTCGACCTGACCTTGAAGGCATTGCTGAAGGTCGGCGAAAACCACGGCATGTCCCAGGTTGATCCGCTCGGTCAACCGCTCGATCCGGAGCGCCATCATGCGGTGAGCATGGTGGATGCGCCGGGCCATCAGCCCGGCACCGTGGTCGGCGTGCTGCAGAAAGGCTATGTGCTGAACGATCGCCTGCTGCGTCCGGCGTTGGTCGCCGTGGCGAAAGACTGAGCTTTCCCGCTCGGCGCACCTGAATGGAGCACCGACGGACCCATTCGGGGGCCCTGCCGGCATTGAATCGCCAGAGCAGACCCCCATTTGAAAACCATCGCGGCCGCGGGGGTCGCAAGAATACTTTAGGAGAGCATGCACATGGGCAAGATCATCGGTATCGACTTGGGCACGACCAATTCCTGCGTGTCCGTCATGGATGGCAGCACGACCAAGGTCATCGAAAACTCGGAAGGTGATCGCACCACGCCGTCCATCGTCGCCTTCAACAAGGACGGCGAAGTGCTGGTGGGTGCCTCGGCCAAGCGCCAGAGCGTGACCAATCCGAAGAACACCTTCTACGCGGTGAAGCGCCTGATCGGCCGCAAGTTCACCGATGCCGAGGTGCAGAAAGACCTGCATATCGTGCCCTACGCCATTGTCGCGCACGACAACGGCGATGCCTGGGTGCAGACTTCCGACGGCAAGAAGATGGCGCCGCAGGAAATCGCCGCCAAGGTGCTGATGAAGATGAAGAAGACCGCCGAAGATTATCTCGGCGAGACGATCACCGAAGCCGTGATCACGGTGCCCGCGTACTTCAACGACAGCCAGCGCCAGGCGACCAAGGACGCCGGCAAGATCGCCGGCCTCGACGTCAAGCGCATCATCAACGAGCCGACCGCCGCTGCGCTGGCCTATGGCCTGGACAAGAAGGGCGGCGACCGCAAGATCGCGGTGTATGACCTCGGCGGCGGCACGTTCGACGTGTCGATCATCGAGATCGCCGAAGTCGACGGCGAAAAGCAGTTCGAGGTGCTGGCCACCAACGGCGACACCTTCCTCGGCGGCGAGGACTTCGACATGCGCGTCATCGACTACCTCGTCGACGAATTCAACAAGGAGCAGGGCATCGACCTGCGCAAGGATCCGCTGGCGCTGCAGCGCCTGAAGGACGCCGCCGAGCGCGCCAAGATCGAGCTGTCCACCAATCACCAGACCGACGTGAACCTGCCATACGTCACGGCCGACGCGTCCGGTCCGAAGCATCTCAACATCAAGCTGACCCGGGCCAAGCTCGAATCGCTGGTAGAGGAACTGGTCAAGCGCACCATCGAGCCGTGCCGCACGGCGCTGAATGATGCAGGCCTGCGCGTGTCCGACATCGATGACGTGATCCTGGTCGGCGGCCAGACCCGCATGCCGAAAGTGCAGGAGTCGGTGAAGGACTTCTTCGGCAAGGATCCGCGCAAGGACGTCAACCCGGATGAGGCCGTCGCCGTGGGCGCGGCGATCCAGGGCGGCGTGCTGGGCGGTTCGGTCAAGGACGTGCTGCTGCTCGACGTCACCCCGCTATCGCTCGGCATCGAGACGATGGGCGGCGTGATGACCAAGCTGATCGAGAAGAACACCACGGTGCCGACCAAGGCCTCGCAGACCTTCTCCACCGCCGACGACAATCAGACCGCGGTGACCGTGCACGTGCTGCAGGGCGAGCGCGAGCGTGCCAGCGCGAACAAGTCGCTGGGCAAGTTCGATCTGCAGGGCATCGATCCGGCGCCGCGCGGCATGCCGCAGATCGAAGTCACCTTCGACATTGATGCCAACGGCATCCTGCACGTGTCGGCCAAGGACAAGAAGACCGGCAAGGAACAGAAGATCGAGATCAAGGCCGGCTCGGGTCTGTCTGACGAGGAGATCCAGCGCATGGTCGCGGACGCCGAGGCGAACAAGGAAGAGGACAAGAAGTTCCACGAACTGGTCGCCACCCGCAACAAGGCCGATCAACTGGTGCATGCCACCCGCAGCGCACTGAAGGAGCACGGCGGCAAGGTGCCGGCCGATCAGCTGTCCACCATCGAGGGTGCGTTGTCCGATCTGGAGAAAGCCAAGGACGGGGACGACAAGGCCGCGATCGAGTCCAAGGTCGAGAAGCTTGAGCAAGTGGCGCAGGCGCTGTATGCCGCGGCACAGGGCGGCGATGCGTCGTCGTCCGATGCCGGGGCGCAATCGGCGCCGGGCGGCGGTTCGGCCCAGCCGGACGACGTGGTTGACGCCGAGTTCACCGAAGTGAAGGACGACAAGCAATAATAGGTCGTGTCATCGGCACGGCCGATGGACCAGCCCGTGCCGGGAATTCTCCCGGCACGGGCTGTTTTGTTGAATGGCGGAGCAGGGAAACGTTGTCTCCTGCGAGTGCGACAAGCAGTGTGGATGCATGAATGAGCAAGCGTGACTACTACGAAGTGCTGGGCGTCGAGCGCAGCGTCAGCGACATCGAACTGAAGAAATCCTTCCGACGACTGGCGATGAAATACCATCCGGACCGCTGCCCGGACGATCCGGCCGCGCAGGACAAGTTCAAGGAGGCCAAGGAAGCCTACGAAGTGCTGTCCGACGCTTCGAGGCGCGCGATGTACGATCAGCACGGCCACGCCGCCTTCGAACACGGCATGGGCGGTCGTGGTGGCGCCGGTTTTGGCGATGTCGGCGACATTTTCGGCGATATCTTCGGCGATATTTTCGGCAGGAGCGGCGGCGGTCGCGGCCGGCCGCGGCGTGGCTCCGACCTGCGCTACATCATGGAACTCGACTTGGAAGAAGCCGTCTTCGGCGTCAGCCGGCAGATCGAAGTGCCGACCCAGGTCAACTGCCACCATTGCAACGGCAGCGGTTCGGAAGACGGCAAGACCAGCAAGTGCAAGACCTGCCATGGTCACGGCCAGGTGCGCATGCAGAACGGCATCTTCTCGATCCAGCAGGCTTGCCCGCATTGCGGCGGCACCGGCCAGGCGATCGAAAAGCCATGCAAGAAATGTCATGGCGAAGGCCGCATCGAGGAAACCCGCACGCTGTCGGTACAGATTCCCGAGGGTGTCGACAATGGCGACCGCATCCGTTTGACGGGGCAGGGCGAGGCCGGCCCGTCCGGCGTGCCGGCTGGCGATTTGTACGTCGAGGTGCATGTACGCGAGCATGCGATCTTCCAGCGCGAGGGCAGCGACCTGTATTGCGAACTGCCGATCCGGTTTTCGCAGGCCGCACTGGGCGCCGAGTTGCCCGTGCCGACGTTGGAGGGCGAGGTGCCGATCAGCATCCCTCCGGAAACCCAGACCGGCACCCAGTTCCGTCTGCGCGGCCGTGGCGTCAAGTCGGTGCGCAGCAGCCGTCACGGCGACCTGATCTGCCGCGTGGTGGTGGAGACGCCGGTACGCCTGACCAGGCAGCAGCGAGAATTGCTGGAGTCACTGGAGGCCACTTTCGACAGCAGCGACGCCGGCAAGCACACGCCCCGCGCCAAGAGCTGGGTCGATGGGGTGAAGCAGTTCTGGTCGAAGGTCACCGCATGATATCCACCGCCCGGGCGGCAGCCCGCGGCAATCGATGGTTTTGACTGGAGCGTACCGATGACCGAACCCGTTCGCCTCGCCATCAACGGTGCTTCCGGTCGGATGGGTCATGCCTTGCTCGAACTGCTCGGCGGCGACAGCCGTTTCGAGTTGGTGCATGCTGTGGTGGCCCCCGGTTCGGCCCATGACGGGAAGCTCGTCTTCGCCGACACCGCGAGCCCCTTGCGCTATGCGCACGACTGGACCCAGGCACCACCACTGGACGTCATCATCGACTTCAGCGGTCCGGCAGCCCTTGCACCAGCACTCGATCACTGTCTGGCGCATCACTCGGCGCTGGTGAGTGGTACCACCGGCATCGACACGGCCCTGGAGGCGCGACTGGCCGACGCTGGCAGCAGCATCGCCATTCTGCGTGCCGCCAACTTCAGTCTCGGCGTGGCGGTATTGACCCGGTTGCTGCGCTCCGCCGCTGCCTCACTGCCGACATGGGATGTGGAAATCGTCGAAGCGCATCACAGCCGCAAACGGGACGCACCTTCCGGCACCGCGTTGGCACTCGGCCAAGTTGCCGCCGCCGCGCGGGGCACCACGCTGGACGCAACAGCGGTGTACAGCCGCGAAAATCAGGCGGGCGAACGGGTCGAAGGCGGCATCGGCTTTGCGGTGGTGCGCGGTGGCGATATCGTCGGCGAACACGCCGCCATGCTGATCGGGCAGGGCGAGCGGCTGGAGCTGGGACACCGCGCCACGGACCGTTCGATCTTTGCGCGCGGCGCGTTGCAGGCGGCCTATTGGCTGGCGGGCCGAGCTCCCGGGCAATGGCATCTGGACGATGTGATTTCCAGCCCGGGCTGAACTCGCCCACATGACCGTCGCAGCGTTCGCATCGCTACCGAAAGGATGCCGGCGTTGCCTGCGAATCGGGTTGTGACGTGTTTGCACCTTCGTGGTGGGACACCTCCTGGTGGGTGACCCAGGTGTGTGGATTCAGTCGGGGTGGGAAGCGTTTCGATCGCGCCCCGCGCCGAGCCGGGTATCGAGCTTGCCGAACAACTTCTTGAACCCGCGCGAAAACTTGCCGCGCTTGGTCTTGCGCAATTTTTCTTCTTCATTGATGAGCCAGGCAACCTGGATCACCCGACGCTCGCCCTCATAGGGAAGATGTCCGTGGAAGGAGTTTTCGCATCGCTTGAACACGGCGAATTCGCCATAGAGCGGGGCCAGTTCCGGCGTCACGATGCTGTCGATGTCGTCGATCCGATGCAGGAAGCGAAGGCAGCCGTCGCTGGTATCGGGCCACTGGGCGTTGAGGTAGATGAGCGCCGTGGCCACCTTGGATTTGCTGTCGGTATGGATGGTTCCATGGCGCTTGTTGAGCAAGCGGCACAGCGTCACCAGCGTTGGATACTGGCCGAGATTGTCGATGCCCAGCCGCTGGCCGACCGTACTGGCGAATGCCGGCGCAGTCATGTTGGCGATCAGGGCGTTGACCGAAGGGCCGCAGTCGCTCGCCTCGTACGGGAAAAACCCGGCGCTGGCATAACGCGGAAAGTCGCGATCCAGGTCGCTGCGCAACTCATCCGGCAACTGGCCGTGCGCCACCATGAACGGAAAAGGATGGAGCAGCACCTTGGTATCCGGGCGATCGAGTCGGGCGGGATCGAGCAGGACGGGGGTGCTCATGGAACGTTCAACTCCATTGAAATATCTGCGTAGTGTAACGCGCGGCCGAGCGGCGATGATTGTTCGGGGAACGCACAATTCAGGCCGCGTAAGGTGGACATAAACAGCTCCGCCGCCTATCATTTCGTCCCGCCCAGATACTTTCCTTCCAAGCTCCACAAGCCAGCAATCCTGCGGCTTGCGGACTTTGCTGCATCCAAAAGGCGGTCACCGTATGTCTCAACCTGCCCTGCTGGCCCTCGAAGATGGCAGCGTGTTTCCTGGTCATGCCGTCGGCGCGATCGGAGAGACCGTTGGCGAGGTGGTTTTCAACACCGCCATGACCGGTTACCAGGAGATCCTCACGGATCCTTCGTACTCGCGCCAGATCGTCACGCTGACCTATCCGCATATCGGCAACACCGGCGTCAACGCCGAGGATGTCGAGTCCACTGCCGTGCATGCCGCCGGACTGATCGTGCGCGACGTGCCGCGCCGAGCCAGCAGCTGGCGCAGCACCGAAAGCCTGCCCGATTACCTCAAGCGCCACGGCACGATCGCCATTGCCGGCATCGATACGCGTCGGCTGACCCGCATCCTGCGCGACAAGGGTGCGCTGGCCGGCTGCATCGTGGCCGGCGAGCAGGTCGATGCCGAAGCGGCCCTGGCCAAGGCGCGTGCCTTCCCCGGCCTGAACGGAATGGATCTGGCGAAAGTGGTCAGCACCGCCAGGCCGTACGTGTGGAACCAGGGCGTGTACGACCTGGATCGCAGGGCCTTCAACCAGCCTGCGATGCGCTTCAAGGTGGTTGCCTATGACTTCGGCACCAAGCTCAACATCCTGCGCCTGCTCGCCGAGCAGGGCTGTGAGGTCACCGTGGTTCCGGCGCAGACGCCTGCCGCCGAGGTACTGGCGATGCAACCCGATGGCGTGTTCCTGTCCAACGGTCCCGGCGACCCGGCGGCGTGCGATTACGCGATTGGGGCCACCCGGGAACTGCTGGATGCGAAGATCCCGCTGTTCGGCATCTGCCTCGGCCATCAACTGATGGGGCTGGCGCTGGGCGGCAAGACACTGAAGATGAAATTCGGCCACCACGGCGCCAATCATCCGGTCAAGGATCTGGACGACGGCCGCGTGCTGATTACCTCGCAAAACCACGGTTTTGCCGTCGATCCGGCGACGTTGCCGGCCAATGCGCGCGTCACGCACACCTCGCTGTTCGATGGCTCGCTGCAGGGCTTTGCGCTGACCGACCGTCCGGCGTTCTGCTTCCAGGGCCATCCCGAAGCGAGCCCCGGCCCGCTCGACATCGGTTATCTGTTCCAACGTTTCGCGACACTGATGCAGGAGGCCCGCACGCATGCCTAAGCGTACCGATATCAAGAGCGTTCTCATCATTGGTGCCGGCCCGATCGTGATCGGCCAGGCCTGCGAGTTCGACTACTCCGGCGCGCAGGCATGCAAGGCGCTGAAGGAGGAGGGCTACCGGGTGATCCTGGTGAACTCCAACCCCGCCACGATCATGACCGATCCGGATACTGCCGACGCGGTCTACATCGAGCCGATCAACTGGCAGACGGTCGAACGCATCATCGCCAAGGAACGCCCGGATGCGGTGTTGCCCACGATGGGCGGCCAGACCGGCCTCAACTGTGCGCTCGACCTGGCGGACAACGGCGTGCTGGAGAAGTACAACGTCGAGCTGATCGGTGCCAAGCGCGAAGCGATCCGCATGGCCGAGGACCGCGAGCTGTTCCGCGTGGCGATGGGCGAGATCGGGCTGGAATGCCCGAAGGCCGAGGTCGTGCGCACGTTCGAGCAGGCGCTGCTGACCCAGGCCAAGGTGGGCTTCCCGACGGTCATCCGGCCGAGCTTCACGCTGGGCGGCTCCGGCGGCGGCATCGCCTACAACCGCGAGGAGTTCGAGGAGATCGTCAAGCGCGGCCTGGAACTGTCGCCGGTGGGCGAGGTGCTGGTCGAGGAGTCCGTGCTGGGCTGGAAGGAATTCGAGATGGAGGTGGTTCGCGATACCGCGGACAACTGCATCATCGTCTGCTCGATCGAGAACCTCGATCCGATGGGTGTGCACACGGGCGACTCGATCACCGTCGCACCGGCACAGACCCTCACCGACAAGGAATACCAGCGCCTGCGCGACGCCTCGATTGCGGTTCTGCGCAAGATCGGCGTGGATACCGGCGGGTCCAACGTGCAGTTCGGCATCAACGCCGAGGATGGCCGCGTGGTCGTCATCGAGATGAATCCGCGCGTGTCGCGCTCGTCCGCGCTGGCGTCGAAGGCCACCGGTTTTCCGATCGCCAAGATCGCGGCCAAGCTGGCGGTCGGCTACACCCTCGACGAGCTGAAGAACGACATCACCGGTGGATTGACGCCGGCCTCGTTCGAGCCGTCGATCGACTACGTCGTCACCAAGATTCCGCGTTTCGCGTTCGAGAAATTCCCGGCCGCCGATGCGCGCCTCACCACCCAGATGAAATCGGTGGGTGAAGTGATGGCGATCGGCCGCAGTTTCCACGAATCGCTGCAGAAAGCGCTGCGCGGTCTGGAGATCGGCAAGACCGGACTCAATCCCACCGGACTGGATATCAGTACCGAAGCCGGCGTGGCCACGCTCAAGCGCGAACTGCGCGAGCCGCGGCCGGACCGCGTGTTCCATCTGGCCGATGCGTTCCGCGCCGGGCTGTCGTTGGAGGAAGTGTTCAACCTCAGCCGGGTCGATCCGTGGTTCCTCGCCGCGTTCGAGGATATCGTGCTGACCGAGGCGGAAGTCGTGGCGCAGGGCATCACCGCGCTCGACGAACCGCGCGTGCGTGAGCTCAAACGGCTCGGCTTCGCCGACGCCCGTCTGGCCGAACTGCTCAATACCGACGAAGCCTCGATGCGCCATTTGCGCCATACGCTGGGTGTACGCCCGGTGTACAAGCGGGTGGACTCCTGCGCGGCCGAGTTCGCCACCAGCACCGCCTACATGTATTCGACCTACGAGGAAGAATGCGAGGCGGCACCCACCGACCGCGACAAGATCATCGTGCTCGGCGGCGGCCCGAACCGGATCGGGCAGGGCATCGAGTTCGATTATTGCTGCGTGCATGCCTCGCTGGCGCTGCGCGAGGATGGTTACGAAACCATCATGGTCAACTGCAACCCGGAAACCGTGTCGACCGATTACGACACCTCCGACCGGTTGTACTTCGAGCCGCTGACGCTGGAAGACGTGCTGGAGATCGTCCACGTCGAAAAGCCCAAGGGCGTGATCGTGCAGTACGGCGGGCAGACCCCGCTGAAGCTGGCGCGTGCGCTGGAGGCGGCTGGCGTGCCGATCATCGGTACCAGCCCGGATAGCATCGACCTGGCCGAGGATCGCGAGCGCTTCCAGCAGATGATCGAGAAGATCGGCCTGAAGCAGCCGCCGAACCGTACCGCGCGCAATGCCGACGAGGCGCTGGCGCTGGCTCGCGAGATCGGCTATCCGCTGGTGGTGCGACCGAGCTACGTGCTCGGTGGCCGCGCGATGGAAGTGGTGCATGACGACGCCGACCTGTCGCGCTACATCCGCGACGCGGTGAAGGTGTCGAACGATTCGCCGGTGCTGCTGGATCGTTTCCTCGACCACGCGGTCGAGGTCGACGTGGACGTGATCGCCGACGCCGAAGGCAACGTGCTGATCGGCGGCATCATGGAGCACATCGAGGAGGCCGGTGTGCATTCGGGCGATTCGTCATGCTCGCTGCCGCCGTACTCGCTGAGCGCGCCGATCCAGGACGAACTGCGCCGCCAGGTCAGCACCATGGCGAAGGAACTTAAGGTCGTCGGCCTGATGAACACCCAGTTCGCGATCCAGGGCGACACCGTGTACATCCTGGAAGTGAACCCCCGCGCCTCGCGCACGGTGCCGTTCGTGTCCAAGGCCACCGGCGTGCCGCTCGCCAAGGTGGCGGCGCGTGTGATGGCCGGCCGTACACTGGCCAGTCTCGGTGCGACGCGCGAGGTGATCCCGGCGTACTACTCGGTGAAGGAGGCGATTTTCCCTTTCCTGAAATTCCAGAACGTCGATCCGATCCTCGGCCCCGAGATGCGTTCGACCGGCGAGGTGATGGGCGTGGGTCGCAGCTTTGGGGCCGCATTCGCGCGCGGTCATGAAGCGGCCGGGATCAAGCCTCCCACGGTAGGCAAGGTATTTTTGTCGGTGCGCGATGGCGACAAGGATCGATTGCTGCCGGTGGCCAGGGAGGTCATCGCCCGCGGCTTCAGTCTGGTGGCGACCGCCGGAACCGCCAGCTACCTGGCCGGGCATGGCGTCGTGTGCGAACGCATCAACAAGGTGCTGGAAGGACGCCCGCATATCGTCGACTTGATCAAGAACGGCGAGATCGTCTATATCGTCAACACCACCGAGGGCAAGCAGGCGATCGCCGATTCGTTTTCGATCCGGCGCGAGGCGCTGCAGCATCGCGTGACTTATTCCACTACCGTGGCAGGCGCCCGCGCGCTCGTGCATTCGCTGGATTTCCGCAGCGATGGCGAAGTGCACAGCCTGCAGGAACTGCACAAGGAGCTCAGCGCATGAGTCGCCCCCCGATCACCAAGGCCGGCGCCGAGCGCCTGCGCGCCGAGCTCGAGCAACTGAAGTTCGTCGATCGCCCGCGCATCATCGCGGCGATTGCAGAGGCGCGGGCGCATGGCGACCTGAAAGAGAACGCCGAGTACCACGCTGCACGCGAGCAGCAAAGTTTCACCGAAGGCCGGATCGGCCAGTTGGAAGGCTTGCTGTCGAACGCCGAGGTGATCGACGTGGCGACGCTCAATCCGGGCGACCGCGTCGTATTCGGAGCCACCGTGGAACTGGAGGACGAGGATTCCGGCAGCCCGGTGACCTACCAGATCGTGGGCGACCTGGAGGCGGACATCAAGCGGCACATGATCGCGGTGTCCTCACCGATCGCGCGCGCCCTGATCGGCCGCAACGCCGGCGACAGCATCGAGTTCACCGCGCCCAATGGCGTCAAGCACTACGAGGTCATCAGCATCAGCTACGTCTGATCGCTGTGCGACAGCGTTCCGCGATCGTTGCGGAGCGTCTGGTCGGGGCATGAAAAAGGCCGCTTTCGCGGCCTCTTTTTCACACCCGACACACGCTGGAACTCAGCGCTGACGAGCCTTGAAACGGGGATTGCTCTTGCAGATCACGAACACCTTGCCGCGACGACGCACGATCTTGCAGTCGCGGTGCCGCGCCTTGGCGGACTTCAAAGAGTTAAGCACCTTCACGGCCAGCTCCTGACACTAAACGAAAATGTAAGCGTGCAAGTGTAACGACTTGAGTGGCTTGTCACAAGCCCGGTGCGACGGCCGCTTCGGCCACCGTGGCCAGGAACTGCAGCAACGCCGGCGACTGGTCATCGACGCGGCTGGCCACGGCCAGCAGCAGGTAGGCATCGGCATCTTCCAGCGGGACATAGCTGACCCCCGCAAGGCGTACCGCACGCATGCTGGCCGGCACCAGGGCCAGCCCGAGACCCGCGGCGACGAGCGCGAGCAAGCCATTGATCTGCTGCGCATGCTGGACGATCGTTGGATGGAACCCCGCCTTGGCAGCCAGCTTCACCAGCCGGTCGTAGAGCGTGGCGGCGAGCTCGCGCGGCTGCGAGACGAACGCATCGCCGGCCACTTCGGCCAGGCGCACGCTGCAGCGGCCGGCCAGCACATGTCCCGAGGGCAGGGCGAGCAGCAGGGGTTCACGGTCAATCACGCTGACCCGCAGGCGACGGGCATCCTGTGCATGAGTCGGTTCATCGCGGACGAAACCGATGTCGATCTGGCCAGCCAGCAGCGCCGCGAACTGAGGTTCGGTATACATCTCGCTGAGCTGCAGGCGGACGTTGGGGGCGATCTGGCCATAGCGCAGCAAGGCCTGCGGCAGTGCCGGATGAAACGAGACCGAAACCGTATACGCAAGCCGCAGATGGCCGCTGTAGCCGGACGCCGCCGTGACGGCCTGGCTGCGTGCCTCATCGGCCTTGGCCAGGATCTGTCGGGCCTGCTCCAGGAAGACGCGGCCCGGCTCGGTCAGCTCGACGTGCCGTTTGGTTCGTTCCAGCAGGCGCACGCCCAGATCCCGTTCCAGCGACTGGATCTGCTGCGACAGCGGTGGCTGGGAGATATGCAGGCGCAGCGCCGCCCGGGTGAAGCTCAGCTCCTCGGCGACGGCGATGAAGTAGCGCAGCTGGCGGAAATCAAACATATATGTAT
This sequence comes from uncultured Gammaproteobacteria bacterium, assembly GCA_963828675.1. Taxonomy (GTDB): domain Bacteria; phylum Pseudomonadota; class Gammaproteobacteria; order Xanthomonadales; family Rhodanobacteraceae; genus Rhodanobacter. The sequence continues at coordinate 225,582 of CAWHFQ010000002.1, read as the reverse complement.
TTCGAATTAATAAGCGCGTAAATATATATTAGATACTTTATTGTGTCGGTCATAAACTCCTCTTCGTCCCGCCACTTCCCCTCCCCCCTAGTGGCGGCGGCCCTCGCCCCGCAGCGACGCTAAATACGCCATCTGGTTCAACTCCCCCCCTGAACCCATGGCGATGCGTCTCACCTGCGGGGCGCTTTCTTTTGCAGCACGAGCGCCGCGGCTTCACCAAGTCGCGGCGTTGCCGTATGCGGATGCTGGAATCAGATCTCGCTGGCCAGCCGGGTGCCTTGGGCGATGGCACGCTTGGCATCGAGTTCGGCTGCCACGTCGGCACCGCCAATGACGTGTACCTTGATGCCGGCCGCCATCAGCTCGTCGGCCAGGTGGCGATTGGGTTCCTGACCCGCGCACACCACCACATTGTCCACGGGCAAAAGTTGCGGCATGCCGTCGACGGCGATGTGCAGGCCCTGCTCGTCGAAGCGCTGGTAGACGACCTTGTCCAGCATGATCACCTGCTTCGCCTTGAGCGTCGCCCGATGTACCCAGCCAGTGGTCTTGTTGAGCCGGGCCCCCAGGCGGCCTTCGCTACGCTGGAGCAGCCAGACTTGCCGCGCGGGCGCTTCCGGTTGCGGCGGCTGAAGTCCGGCGCGATGAACCAGTTGCATGTCCACGCCCCATTCACGGGTCCACCGGGCTATGTCGGTAGTGGGCGAGGGCGCATGTTCGACCAGATACTCGGCCACGTCGAAACCGATCCCGCCGGCACCGATGATCGCCACTCGCGCACCAACACTCTGGCGCCGGGCGAGCACGTCGAGATAGCTCAGCACACGGGGATCGTCGCTGCCGGGGAAGCTCACCTGGCGTGGCGTGATGCCGGTGGCGATCACCACTTCGTCATAGCCGGTGGCGCGTAGCGAAGCGGCATCCGCGACCTGGCCAAGCCGGACATCGACGCCGGTGTCGTCCAACTGGTGGCGGAAATAGCGCAGTGTTTCGTGGAACTCCTCCTTGCCGGGAATCTGCTTGGCGTAGTTGAACTGGCCGCCGATCTCGCTGGCCTGGTCGATCAGGGTCACCGCGTGGCCGCGCTCGCCCAGCGTGCTGGCGCAGGCCATGCCTGCCGGGCCTGCGCCGATCACGGCGATGCGTTTGCGCATGCTGGCCGGCTCGATCCGCAGCTCGGTTTCGTGGCAGGCGCGCGGGTTGACCAGACAACTGGCGCGCCGGTTCTGGAACACGTGGTCGAGGCATGCCTGGTTGCAGGCGATGCAGGTGTTGATCCGGTCGCTGCGGCCGGATTTGGCCTTGCTCACCCAGGCCGGATCCGCGAGCAGCGGGCGCGCCATCGAAACCATGTCGGCTTCGCCGTCGGCGAGGATGCGTTCAGCCACGTCCGGCATGTTGATCCGATTGGTGGCGACCAGCGGAATGGATACCTCGCCCTTGAGCTTCCGGGTGACCCAGGCAAACCCGGCACGGGGCACGCTGGTGACGATGGTCGGTACGCGCGCTTCATGCCAGCCGATGCCGGTGTTGATGATGCTGGCACCGGCAGCCTCGATCGCCCTGGCCAGGGTCACGATCTCGCTCCAGTCCTGGCCGTTCTTGACCAGATCGAGCATCGACAAGCGATAGATGATGATGAAGTCGCGTCCCACCGCCTCGCGTGTGCGCCGCACGATTTCAACGGCAAAGCGCATGCGCCGAGCGGCGTCGCCGCCCCAGTCGTCGTCACGCTGGTTGGTGCGGGCGGCGATGAACTCGTTGATCAGATAGCCTTCCGAACCCATCACTTCCACGCCGTCGTAACCGGCGTCCCGGGCAAGTTTCGCGCAATGCACGAAGTCGCCGATCGTGCGTTCCACGCCACGCACTGACAGCGCCCGCGGGGTGAACGGGGTGATCGGCGACTTGATCTTCGACGGTGCCACCGACAGCGGGTGATAACCGTAGCGGCCGGCGTGCAGGATCTGCATGCAGATTCGCCCGCCCTCGGCGTGTACGGCGGTGGTGAGCTTGCGGTGGCGCGGCTTGTGCCATGGCATGGTCAGCCGCCCGCCGAACGGCTTGAGCCAGCCCTCGATGCTGGGCGAAATGCCGCCGGTAACCATCAGCCCCACGCCGCCGCGGGCGCGTTCGGCAAAGTACGCGGCCAGCTTGTCGTAATCGCTGGCCTTGTCCTCCAGCCCGGTATGCATCGACCCCATCAGGATGCGATTGGGCAGGGTGACATGGCCCAGATCGAGCGGGGCGAACAGTTTCGGGTAATCCATGCAATTCACACGAGACTCAAACGATCGTATGAATGTGCCGGTGTTCGCTGTCCGAAAGCAAGCGCCGCGTGCGGTGCGGCGGCCGGACTCAGGCCAGCAACTGGTGTACCAATGCGATGTAGCGGCGCATGGCTTCCTCTTCCGGGATGCCGTTCAAATGCGCCCAGGCCTCGTGTTTGGCGGTGCCGACGAAGTCGAAGAAACCGGGTTGCGCTCGCTTCAGATCGCCTTCCGAGCCCTGTTTGTAGAGCGCGTAGAGCTTCAGCAAGGTGTCGTTGTCCGGACGCTTGCCCAGTCGCTGGATGTCCTCGGCGGCTTGGTCAAACTCGCGGCGAAGATCGGTCATGAGGCGGATCGGGAGCAGCTTGCAGGCAAAGAGACCGGGTTGATAGCACGCGTTCAGGATGAGGTCAACGCGGTAAACTTGCCGTTTTCGCACTTCAGTCAGGATTTCCCCATGAGCCATGCCTCTGCCGTTCCCGTACTCACCATCGACGGGCCGTCGGGATCGGGCAAGGGCACCATCAGCGCGCTGGTGGCCGAGCGGCTGGGCTGGCGACTGCTGGATTCAGGCGCGTTGTACCGGGCGGTGGGGTACGCCGCGGGCATGGCCGGGCTGGATCTGTCGGACATGGAGGCTGTGACCCGCTGCGCGCAGGCCACGAAGATCCATTTCCGGGCAGCCAGCGACGGCGGCGAGACCCGGGTGATCGTCAACGGGCATGACGCCACCGACGAATTGCGTACGGAGACGGCGGGGGCAGCAGCCTCGGCGATCGCCTCGATGCCGCCGGTGCGCGAGGCCCTGGTAGCCCTGCAACTGGGCTTCCGCAAGAACCCCGGGCTGGTCGCCGACGGGCGCGACATGGGCACGGTGATCTTCCCGGATGCCGCATTCAAGGTTTTCCTCACCGCAAGCGCCGCCGAACGGGCGAAAAGACGCTATAAGCAGTTGAAGGAAAAGGGACTCAGCGTTACACTTGGCGGCCTTCAGCGAGAAATTGAGGCGCGTGACAGCCGCGATGCATCGCGTGTGGTCGCGCCACTCAAGCCTGCCGAAGATGCCGTACTGGTGGATACCACGGGGATGGGCATCGACGAGGTCGTCGCGAAAGTACTTGCCGTCATGCAGCCCTGACCGGATTGCATGACGGTTTCTGCGCTCCTGCCACGGCAGGAGGTTTTGGCCAACGGTGACTTGCGGTCGGTTCTGCGGAACCACCCGATGGCACCCTCAACCGGTGGACCGGAAAGTTCGTGCGCAACAATCCATCAAGCGCGACGGACCACGGTCTTTTCCCACTATGGAATCAACATGACTGAAAGTTTTGCCGAACTGTTTGAACAGAGCCAACAGGCTATCTCCAAGCTGAAGCCCGGCGCCATCGTCACCGGCATCGTTGTGGAAATCCGCAATGACGTCGTCGTGATCAACGCCGGCCTGAAGAGCGAAGGCATCGTCCCGATCGAGCAGTTCAAGAGCGAGGACGGCGTGCTGGAGGTGCAGGTGGGCGACGAGGTGAAGGTAGCCCTCGAAGCTTTGGAAGACGGTTTCGGCGAGACCAAGCTGTCGCGCGAGAAGGCCAAGCGCTCGATGGTGTGGGACGACCTGGAGCAGGCGTTCGACAAGGAAGAGACCATCGTCGGCATGATTTCCGGCAAGGTCAAGGGTGGTTTCACCGTCGACATCAAGGACGTCCGCGCATTCCTGCCGGGTTCGCTGGTCGACGTGCGTCCGGTGCGCGACCCGGTTTACCTCGAGGGCAAGGAACTCGAGTTCAAGATCATCAAGCTCGACCGCAAGCGCAACAACGTGGTGGTCAGCCGCCGCGCCGTCGTCGAGACCGAGTTCTCCGAGGAGCGCGAGAAGCTGCTTGAGCGTTTGACCGAGGGTGCCGTGGTCAAGGGTACCGTCAAGAACCTCACCGACTACGGCGCGTTCGTGGATCTGGGCGGCATCGACGGCCTGCTGCACATCACCGACATGGCGTGGAAGCGCGTGCGTCATCCGTCCGAAGTCGTCAACGTCGGCGACGAGCTGGACGTGCGCGTGCTGAAGTACGACAAGGAGCGCAACCGCGTTTCGCTGGGCCTGAAGCAGCTGGGCGACGATCCGTGGGTCGCCATTGCCCGCCGCTACCCGGTCGGCAGCCGCCTGTTCGGCAAGGTCTCCAACGTCACCGATTACGGCTGCTTCGTCGAGATCGAGCCGGGCGTGGAAGGCCTGGTCCACGTGTCCGAGATGGACTGGACCAACAAGAACGTCAACCCGGCCAAGGTGGTTCAGGTCGGTGACGAGACCGAAGTCACCGTGCTGGACGTGGACGAGGAGCGTCGCCGCATCTCGCTGGGTATCAAGCAGACCCGCTCGAACCCGTGGGAAGCCTTCGCAGCGATGCACAAGAAGGGCGACAAGGTTTCCGGCCAGATCAAGTCGATCACCGACTTCGGCGTGTTCATCGGCCTGGACGGCGGCATCGACGGCCTGGTGCACCTGTCCGACATCTCCTGGCAGATGTCCGGCGAAGATCTGGTTCGCAACTTCAAGAAGGGCGACGAGATCGAGGCCGTGGTGCTGGCAGTCGATCCGGAGCGCGAGCGTATCTCGCTTGGCATCAAGCAGATGGAGCAGGATCCGTTCGGCCAGTTCATGGCGGCCAATCCGCGCGGCACCATCGTCAACGGCACCGTCAAGGAAGTCGATGCCAAGGGTGCGGTGATCGATCTGGGCGAAGGCGTCGAGGGTTACCTGCGCGCCAACGACATCGCCAAGGAGCGCATCGACGATGCCACGCTGCATCTGAAGGTGGGCGACGCGGTCGAAGCCAAGTTCACCGGCATGGACCGCAAGGGTCGCCAGCTGGCGCTCTCCATTCGCGCCAAGGACGAGGAAGATGCGCCGGATACCGCGGTGGATTACTCCTCGGCCGCCAGTGGCACGACCAAGCTTGGTGCGCTGCTCAAGGAGCAGTTCAACAAGGCCGACTGATCGGTTTGCACGAAGCCTGACGCGGGGCGGCGCATCGCCGCCCCGCTGTTTCACGTCACGGACATTGGGGCCCATGACCAAATCCGAATTGATCGAAGCGCTTGCCAGGCGCCAAACCCATCTTGCGTTTGCCGACGTCGAGATGGCCGTCAAGAGCGTCATCGAGCAAATGAGCCATGCCCTGGCTCACGGCGAACGCATCGAAGTACGTGGTTTCGGCAGTTTTGCGTTGCACTACCGCCCCCCCCGCATGGGCCGCAACCCCAAGACGGGCGAAGCCGTGGCGCTACCCGGCAAGCATGTTCCCCATTTCAAACCAGGCAAGGAACTGCGCGAACGCGTCAACATGGACCTGGAACAGGAAGCCGGTTGATGCCGTGGGCAGTTCACCGAAGCAGGCGACGCGAGTCGACCTGCTTTTTTTTGCGCGGAATCCTGACGTCGAGTGTTGCCTGCATGAATCCTCCCCGCATGATCGAGCCTTGTTGCCTGTGCCTGTCAGGATCAATCGGGTAAAGTCGCGGCATGCGATTACCCGCCATCATCGTCCTCGTCATTTTCGTTGCTGCCGGCGTCGTGCTCGGGGCGCTCAATGCCGATCTGGTCGGCTACGATCTTGCGTTCTTCCGGGTGCAGTTGCCCAAGGGGGCTGCCTTGCTGGTCGCCTTGCTGGTCGGCTGGCTGCTGGGCGGGATTACCGCGTGGCTCGGGACAAGTTCCGGCCGTCGCCAGCGCCTGCGGGCTGACAAGAAGCCGCCGGTCAAACCATGAATCTCGTGTATGTGCTGCTTGCGCTGGTTCCTGTCGCGTTTGTACTGGGCTGGTGGGCTTCCCGCCGGCTCGATGCGCGCCGCTCGGGGGCCGAAGTCAGCGAGCTTTCGTCGGACTATTTCCGCGGCCTGAATTACCTGCTCAACGAGGAGCAGGACAAGGCGATCGAAGTCTTCCTCAAGCTGGCCGAATACAACCGCGACACGGTCGAGACGCACCTTGCACTGGGCAATCTCTTCCGTCGCCGCGGTGAAGTCGATCGGGCGATTCGACTGCACCAGCACCTGGTGTCGCGGCCGGGCCTGTCCGATGCGATGAAGACCGTGGCCCTGCTTGAGCTGGGCGAGGATTACATGCGCGCCGGCCTGCTCGATCGCGCCGAAGCGCTGTTTTCCGACCTGGTGGCGATGGATGCCCATGCACCATCGGCGTTGCGTCACCTGATCGCGATCTACCAGCATGAGCGCGACTGGCACAAGGCAATCGAACACGCGCGCCGGCTGGAAGTGATGACGGGTGAGGACGAGACGCCGATGATCGCCCAGTTCTATTGCGAACTGGCCGATCGCGCACGCCAGCACGGGGCCCGGGCCGAAGCGCGCGATTACCTGGGCCTGGCGTTCGAGTGCCAGCCTGATTGTGTCCGCGCGTTCATGCTGACCGGAAAGCTTCAGGCCGAGGATGGTCATCATGAGGAAGCTGTGGCAGCGTACGAGGCGGCGATCAATGCCGACATCGCATTTACCCCGGAAATCCTGCCGCCGCTGCTCGACAGCTACGCTCGCTCCCGGCAGATGAGCCGCGCCGAAAGTTTCCTGAGCGACATGCTGGGGCGTTATCACGGCGTGTCGCCGGTGCTGGCCTTGACCCGCCTGTATCGACAACGCGATGGCGAGCGGGCGGCTATCGATTTTCTCACTGCGCAGTTGCGTCAGCGTCCCTCGGTACGCGGCCTGATGGCCCTGATCGACGCCACGATGGACAAGATCGAGGGCGAGGCGCGCGACAACTTCCTGATCCTGCGCGATCTCACCCGCAAACTGATCGAGGGCCAGGCGATGTACCGCTGCAGTCGTTGCGGATTCGGGGCCAAGGCCCACCACTGGCAGTGCCCCAGTTGCAAGAATTGGAGCACCATCCGTCCGATCCACGGTGTCGCCAGCGAATGACATGACCATGTACACGACCATCGGATGGTTGCTTTCCAGCCTGTTGATTTCATCGCTGCTGGTGCGTTTCGCCATCGGCTACGCGCATCGACGCGGCATGCTCGATCACCCGGGCCAGCGCCGCTCGCATCGGTTGCCCACGCCTCGGGGCGGGGGCATCGGCCTTGTCGTGGCGATGCTGCTTTGCCTGCCTGGCATACTCTGGAGCCTTCCGGCGGGATGGTCGGTAACGTCGATCGTCTGCCTGCTTGCCGCCTTGCTGCTGGTCGCGCTGGCCGGCTGGTGGGACGACCACCGTGCGCTGCCGGTATTGCCGCGACTGGGTGCCCAGTTGCTCGGGGTGGGTATTTTTTCGCTCGGCCTGCTGACGGACGGGCCGTCGTGGTGGTGGCTTCCGCTGTTGTTGATCGGAGGCGCCTGGAGCATCAACCTGCACAACTTCATGGACGGCATCGATGGCCTGCTGGCGCAGCAGGCGATCTTCGTCGGCGCCGGCCTGGCGGTGCTGGCATGGTCCGCCATGCAGCCGGCGTTGGCGATCGCGGCCGCCAGTCTTGCAGCGGCGGCGTTGGGCTTCTGGTACTACAACCGGGCGCCGGCGCGGATATTCATGGGCGATGTCGGCAGTGGCAGCGTCGGCGTTCTGATCTTCGCTTTCAGCGCCATGCTGTGGCGGCGCGAGAGTGCCTTGTTGTGGCCGGCGCTGATCCTCTCGTCGGCCTTCGTGGTGGATGCCAGCCTGACCTTGCTGCTGCGCATCTGGCGCGGGCGGCGCTGGTACACTGCTCATCGGGAACACCTCTACCAGTGGCTTGCTCGCCTTCGCGGCACACACACACAAGCGAATGCAGCCTATCTGGGCTGGAATCTGCTGGTCGCTGCGCCGTTGGCCTGGTTGGCCGGGAGTCATCTGCGAATGGCGTTGCCGATTACCATGATCGTCTATCTGGGAGCAGCAGCCGCATGGCTGACGCTGAAACGTCAATGTCTGCGACGCCACCTGCCCAAGGCACCCCATGTCACTGCGTAAATTTGTCGGCTTCATCCATCCGCGCGTAGCGGTCGTGATCCACGACCTGGCCATGACCGCGCTGGCGTGGTGGATCGCCAAGCTGCTGCGCTACACCCTTGCCCCGGATGAGCTCGTCAGCTACCAGTTGCTCGAATTCCCGATCGTGCTGCTGGTGCAGGGCCTGATCTTTCGCTGGACCGGGCTGTACAGAAGCGTCTGGCGTTTCGCCAGCCTTCCGGATCTGTGGAACATCCTGCGCGCGGTGATGACCGGCGCGGTGGCTATCGGCCTTGCGCTGTTCCTGTATGACCGGCTGCAAGGTGTGCCGCGCGCGACGTTGTTCCTGTATCCGGTCTTGCTGGCCGTGCTGCTTGGAGGGCCGCGGCTGGTCTATCGCTACTGGAAGGACAGCCGCAACGATCTGCTCCAGAACCAGGCCGTGAAGCGCGTGCTGATCGTGGGCGCCGACAGGGCTGGCGAGGTTCTGTCGCGCGATCTGCGTCGCGACAATCGCTACCTGGTCGTCGGATTCGTCGACGACAAGAGCAGCCTGCGCGGCGCCAGCATCAACGGTCACCCGGTCTTGGGACGGCTCGACCAGTTGTCCGAAGTGGCGCGCTCGGCAGCGGTAGACATGGTGTTGATCGCCTTGCCCAGCGCATCGACCAGCGTGATGCGGCAAGTGGTGGCGTTGTGCGACGCGACCGGCCTGCCGTACCGGACGGTTCCGCGACTGGAGGATGTCGTCGCCGGCCGCGCGCAGTTCAACCAGATCAAGGAAGTGGCGATCGAGGACCTGCTTGGCCGGGATGCGGTGGAACTGGACTGGACCGCGATCCGCGAAACCCTGAGTGGACGTCGCGTCCTGATCACGGGCGGTGGCGGGTCGATCGGTTCGGAACTGTGTCGGCAGGTCGCACGCCTGGGTGCGCAGTCGCTCACCGTGGTCGAGCAGAGCGAATACAACCTCTACAGCATCACGCAGGAACTGCGGGCGGATTTTCCCGAATTGATCCTCGAGGACATCCTTGCCAACTGTGGCGACGAACCGGCGATGCGCAAGGCCTTTGCGCAGGCGCGGCCGCAAGTGGTGTTTCACGCGGCAGCTTACAAACACGTGCCCATGTTGCAGGGCCAACTGCGTTCGGCGTTTCGCAACAACGTGCTGGGCACGCGCACGATTGCCGACGCGGCTCATGAGTTCGGCGTCGAATGCTTCGTGCTGATCTCCACCGACAAGGCGGTCAACCCGACCAGCGTGATGGGCGCCTGCAAACGCGTCGCCGAGATCTATTGCCAGAACCTGGACGCGCACGCCCGCACCCGCTTCATGACAGTGCGTTTCGGCAACGTGCTCGACTCGGCCGGCTCGGTGGTGCCGCTGTTCCGGCGGCAGATCCATGCGGGCGGTCCGGTTACCGTGACTCATCCGGAAATCTCGCGCTACTTCATGACCATTCCCGAGGCCTGTCAGCTGATCCTGCAGACGGCGAGCCTGGGCAAGGGCGGCGAAATCTTCGCGCTCGACATGGGTGAGCCGGTGAAGATCCGCGACCTCGCCGAGCAGATGATCCGCCTGGCCGGCAAGAAGCCCGGCAGCGAGATCCCGATCGTCTATACCGGCCTGCGTTCCGGCGAGAAGTTGTTCGAGGAACTGTTCCACCCGCTCGAAAACTACAGTGCGACCCAGCACGCCAAGATCTTCCTGGCACAGCATCGGGAAGTGTCCTGGGACTTGCTGCAGGCACTGTTGCACAAGGCTGCCGAGGCGGTTGGCGTTTTCGATGAGGAAGAACTTCGCCGCTGCGTATCAAGCCTGTTGCCCTCGTTCCGCTGGAGCGAATCGGCGCAACCGGACAACGTGGTATCGATCCGTCGTGCCAACCCGGAGATCAACGAGTGAGCAAGCCCCTGCGCAAGGTGGTATTTCCCGTGGCCGGCCTCGGTACCCGTTTTCTTCCGGCGACCAAGGTCGTTGCCAAGGAAATGCTGCCAGTGCTGGACAAACCGCTGATCCAGTACGCCGTGGACGAGGCGGTCGATGCCGGCGCCGATACGCTGATCTTTGTCACCAATCGCTACAAGCATGCCATCGCCGACTACTTCGACAAGGCCTACGAGCTGGAATCGAAGCTGCAGGAGAAGGGCAAGGACGAATTGCTGGCGTTGGTGCAGGGCACCTTGCCGCGGCATGTGCGAGCCATTTTCGTGACCCAGCCCGAAGCACTGGGCCTTGGTCACGCCGTGCTGTGTGCAAGGCCGGTGGTCGGCGACGAGCCGTTCGGCGTGGTGTTGCCCGATGACCTGATCTGGAACGGTGTCATCGGCAGCGGCAAGGGCGCGCTGCGGCAGATGGCCGAGCTTGCCGACGCACAGCAGGCCGGCGTGATCGCGGTCGAGGAAGTGCCACACGACCAGACCGACAAATACGGCATCGTCGACGCCGCTCCGGTCGACGAGCGCAGCGCCCTGATCCGCTACATGGTCGAGAAGCCCAAGCCGGCCGATGCGCCATCGAACCTGGCCGTCGTCGGTCGCTATGTATTGCCCGGCCGCATCTTCCAGTTGCTCGAGCAGACCACGCCAGGTGCCGGCGGAGAGATCCAGCTCACCGACGCCATCGAGGCCTTGCTGAAAGAGCAGGGCAAGGTGCTCGCCTACCGTTTCGAAGGCATGCGTTTCGACTGCGGCAACAAGGCCGGCCTGGTGCGCGCCACCATGCACATGGCGATGCAGGATCCGAAGCTTGCGCCCACGGTGCGTGCTTTTCTCGAACAGCTTTGAATCCCTTGCGGCTCATGCGGGCATGCTGCCGGATGGGCCATCGCTGACACAGTGCATAGGGTACCGCTCGTCCACCAGGACATCGGCCAGCCGCTCCGCCGCATGAAATCCTCCTCGTCCAGTTCCTACTACCGCGCCACGGCCGCGCCCTACGCGCCGCATGCACCACTCCAGGGTCGTGCGCATGCGCGGGTCGCCATCGTCGGCGGTGGTTTTGCGGGATTGAACACCGTGCTTGGACTGGCCGAGCGCGGCGTGCGCGACGTCGTGCTGCTGGAGCGCGAACAGGTCGGTTTCGGCGCGTCCGGGCGCAACGGCGGTTTCGTGTTTGCCGGCTATTCGCTGGGCGAACAATCGCTGCTGGATCAATTGGGCGAGGCGCGGGCGCAGGCCCTGTTCAAACTCACCACCGAAGCGGTCGGGCGAATCCGCCAGCGCATTGCCGACTACGCGATCGCCTGTGACATGGTCGACGAGGGCGTGATCTGGGCCAACTGGTTTCGCGATCCGGCCGTGCTGCGCCAGCGGCAGCAACTGCTGGCCGAACATTACGGCGTGCACTGGCAATGGCTGCCGGAAGCCGAGCTGCGTGCGCGTATCCGCAGCGAGCGCTATCACGACGGATTGTACGAGCGTGACGCGCTGCATCTGCATCCGCTCAATTACGCGATCGGCCTTGCCGCGGCGGCGGCCGGGCAGGGCGTGCGCATACACGAAAACAGTGGCGTGCGCAGCCTGCAGCGTGAAGGCCTGCAGTGGCGCCTGCGCACCAGCGAGGGCGAACTGCTGGCCGACCACGTGGTACTTGCGTGCGGCGGTTATCTGGCCGGGCTGCGGCGTCCGATCGATCGCGCGATCCTGCCGATCGCCACCTACGTGATGGTGACCGAACCACTCGGCGATCGGCTGGACGAGTGCCTGCATACCCGCGCAGCGATCTACGACAGCCGCTTCGCCTTCGACTACTATCGCGCGCTGCCGGATACGCGGCTGCTGTGGGGTGGACGCATTTCGGTACTCAATCGCTCGCCGCACGCCGTGCAGCGTCTGCTGACGAAGGACCTGTTGCGGGTATTCCCGCAACTGAAGGGCGTGCGGATCGATCATGCCTGGTCGGGCCTGATGAGCTACGCGCGGCATCAGATGCCCCAGATTGGAGGTGGACTCGATGGCGACGGCAACGGCCTGTGGTGGGCCCAGGCTTTCGGTGGCCACGGCCTGGCGCCGACCTGCGCCGCCGGCGAGCTGCTGGCCTCGGCGATCGCCGAGGGCGATGACCGGTGGAAGCAATTCGCCGAGTACGGACTGGGCAGCACCCACCGGCCGTTCGGTTATCTTGCGGCACAGGCCAGCTACTGGTGGCAGCAAAGCCGCGACTGTCTGAAAACGAGGTTGGAAGGATGAATGCAACGAATCACCCCGAGATCAGCTGGGCCGATTTCGAAAAGGTGCTGACCGTCGCCGGTACGGTGACAAAGGTCGAGTCGTTTCCCGAAGCACGCAAGCCGGCATGGAAAGTGTGGGCGGATTTCGGTCCCTACGGCGAGAAGAAGACCAGCGCGCAGATTGCCGCGCTATACCGGGCCGAGGACCTTCTTGGCCGGCAGATCGTGGGCGTGATCAACTTCCCGGAAAAGCAGATCGGCCCGTTCCGCTCGCAGTTCCTGCTGACCGGCTTTCCCACCGACGAGGGTGTGGTGCTGACCGCGATCGAGCGCCCCGTACCGAACGGTACCCGCCTGGCCTGAGCCGGCCGCGTGTCGCCGCCAGTCCCATGGGGAGAGTCGCCGCCCGCGAACGCGGGCACTCGTCCGGAGCCTTGATCGACACCGATGCCTGTCGCGCCTGTGCCGCGGCGACGCAACGGCACTTCGGGGAGCGGCTGGCGAAAGAGCGGCAAGAGGCGCACGCAGCAGGCGAGTGAGCCGATGCCGGCCCGATCAGCGATCCAGCCATACCTCCAGCCCCTGCGCGTTCAGCTCGATGTCCATGCCCAGCAACTGGCCCAGGGCATCACGCCCGCGGCGCCAGCCATGTGCTTCGGCCCGGGTCGTGTAGAGATCGGTCAGCGACTCCACCAGCACGGCATGCCGGTCGGCCCTGCCGTGCGCGGCGCGGGCGAGATCCATCATCGCGTCGATCTGCGCATGCAGGTCGACGGCCAACCGTTCGACACCCTCCACCCGGCCGTAGTGGGTGAGGTACATCGCCTCGGGCTTCAGCGCGACCAACCGCTCGATCGATGCATGCAGCGCCAGCGGATCGAACTGCACCGGCGAGGTGGTCGGCAGGACGAACGGGCCGTTCGCGGTATCGAACTCGCGATACGACAGGCCGAACACGTCGCCGGTGAAACAGACGTTGGCGCGCTCGTCGTACACGGTGAGGTGATGCTTCGCGTGGCCCGGCGTATCGATGCATCGCAGCGGTCTGCCTGCCAGTTCCACCACGTGCCCGTCCGGCGCCTCGATCACGCGCTCGGTGGGGACAGGGCGCAGCCTGCCATAGGTCTGTTCCATCACCGCCTCGCCGTACACCGCGCTGGCGCCGGCCCACAGCACCGAGGGATCGATCATGTGGCGCGCGCCACGCGGATGCACTACCAGTTTCGCGTTCGGCAACCGCGCGATCAGCTCGCCGGCGCCGCCGGCATGGTCCAGGTGCACGTGGGTGAGGATCAGCCAGTCGATCGCGTCGGCATCGATCCCGGCATCGGCCAGCGCCGCCAGCATGCGTGGCACGGTGAAGTTCGTGCCGCAGTCGATGATGGCACCGCGTCCTTCCTCGACGACCAGATAGGCCGCATCGAAGCGCGGGCGCACGAAGCCGGTGTCGATGGTGTGGATACCCTCGGTATGAGCCATGCGCGCCTCGCAATCATCGGATTCGCCGAGGGTAGCAAGTTGTCCAGGGCAGGGGCAGCGCACCCTGGTCGAGCGGCGATCGCCGGAAAGGTGCACTCTGCAAGTGCCGCCACGCCCGGGAACCTTGGCGCGTGCCGCTGCATCCGATCTGCAGCGCCATCTTCTGTCAACGCGACGCAACCAAAGGGGAATGACATGTTGCTCTATGCAGTTCTGATTTTTGCGATTGCCGCCATCGGCGGACTGGTGCTGGCTTCCAGCGTGCTGCGCGGCAGGCTGGCGCCGTGGGCGATCTCGGTACTGCACGCGTTGCTTGGTGCCAGTGGCCTGGTGCTGTTGATCATCGTGGTGCTGCAGGGCGCGGCACCGGGACGGCTGACCGCCGCGCTGGCCCTGCTGGTACTGGCGGCGCTGGGTGGCTTCTTTCTCGCCTCGTTCCACCTGCGCAAGCAGATCGCACCGAAGGCCGTCGTGTTCGTCCATGCCGGGGTGGCGGTGGTCGGTTTCCTGACCCTGCTCAGCCTGCTGCTGGCCTGAGCGGGTCCGGCTCGCCGTGCGCCATCCGCTGCATCCGGCCCTGGTCCATTTCCCGATCGCCTGCTGGTCGCTGGCCACGGCGGCCGATCTGGCCAGCCTGGCTTGGGGTGAACCGGCATGGCGGTTTGCCGGCGTTCTGCTGCTGGCGGGGATCGGCTTCTCGATTCCCGCCATGCTGGCCGGCTTTGTCGAGCTGGCAAAGGTCACCGAGGAAAGCCCGGCGATCAAGGACGTCAATCGCCACATGATCCTGGTGATGAATGCGCTGGCCTTCTATACGGCCAGCCTGTTCCTGCGCTTGCAAGGCATGCGTCTGACCGAACCCGGCGCGCTCGCGATCGGGTTCAGCGTGGTGGGCTTCCTGTCACTGTGCGTTGCCGGCTGGCTCGGCGGCAAGCTGGTCTACATGCATCGGCTCGGCGTCAAACCGCTGCCGCCGGCGTAGCTTCCTCTCGCGGGACGCGGCACGCGCCACAGATACCAGGCAGCGGCCGTGCGATGCGGGCTCCAGGCCTGGCCGATTGCCGCCATCGCTTTCGGCGTGGGGGCCGTGTCGAGCGACTTGAGCAGGCGATAGCCTTCACGCACGCCGAAATCGTCGGCGGGCAGGATGTCCGGCCGGGCCAGGCTGTAGATCAGGAACATCTCCACGGTCCAGCGGCCGATGCCTTTCAGTGCGCTCAGCCGGCTCACGAGTTCGTCGTCCGGCAACGCCCGCGCGCCGGCGAGATCCGGCACCACGCCGCTCAGTGTGGCCGCGGCAATGCCGCGGATCGTTTCGATCTTGCGCGCCGAGAAACCGCAGGCGCGCAGCGCCCCGATGTCGGCGTCGAGCACTTGCGTCGGCGATGGAAACGGCTGCTGCGGATGCAGTGCCAGCACGCGCGCCAGGATCGCGTCGCCGGCCCGCACATGCAATTGCTGGTAGGCCACCGCGCGCACCAGCGCCTCGAACGGTTCGCGCGCGGGCTTCGGCTCGTGCCCGCAAGGGCCGAGGCGGGCGACCAGGCTTGCCCAGTCGGCGTCGATCGCGGCCAGGGCGGCCGCGGCGTCAGGCGGTGATGGCGTGCGACGCTTCATCCGGTCACGGGCCGGCACGGCGGAAGGTCAGGTTGATCCGGCATTCGTCGAGCTTGTCATGGCGATTCGGCTTGAGCGGCAACACGCCGTGGTAGCGCAACCGGGCCGGCCCGCCCCACACCACCACATCGCCGTGAGCCAATGGCACACGCCGGGGCCGATCCGATCGCTGCATGCCACCAAACAGGAATACCGCGGGAATGCCCAGCGACACGGAAACGATGGGCTGGGCGAAGTCGTGTTCGTTGCGATCCTGGTGCAGGCTCAGGCGGGTACCGTGCTGATAACGGTTGATCAGGCAGGCATCCGGCACGAAGGCGCCGAACCCGGCTTGTGTCGCCGCCGCGTCGGCCAGCCGCAGGAAAACCTCCGGCATCGGTGGCCATGGCCTGCCGCTGTCCGGATCGATCCGATCGTAGCGGTAGCCGCGACGGTCACTGACCCAGCCCAGCGTCCCGGCATTGGTCATGCCTACCGACATGCGAAAACCGCCCGGCGTGACCAGGTGGCGAAATGGCGCTTGCGCCACAATGCGATCGAGCGCCTGCAGCAGAGGCGATTCGTCGGCGAGCGCAAACCCGCGCAGGACCGTCGCGCCTTCGCACAACGGTTCGTCGCGGGATTCGGAATGAGCGGCAGCGGCGAACAGGTCGGTGGTGATCATGCGGCGTCGTGAAAGATGATGCCGAGCGTATGCCGATGGCCACTGCGCACGCGACTGACACCATGGCGCAGGTTTACCCGGTAGCTGCCACGCGTGCCCGGCACGGGTCGCTGGTGCACCGCGAAGATCACCGCATCGCCCTGGCGCCACGGCAGCACGTCGACCCGCGACTGCATGCGTGGTCGCTGTTCGGTCAGCACGAATTCGCCGCCGCTGAAATCGCGGCCCGGTTCGGACAGCAGGATCGCGACCTGCAGCGGAAACACGTGCTCGCCGTACAGATCCTGATGCAGGCAGTTGTAGTCGCCCGCGCCGTACTGCAGCAGCAGCGGGGTAGGGCGCGACTGCCCGGCGTCGTGGCAGCGCTGGAGGAAAGCGGCATGTGTGTCGGGATAGCGCACGTCGCTGCCCATTGCCCCATTCCAGCGATTCGCGATCGGCACCAGCCGCGGATAGATCGCGGCGCGCAGGCTGGCCACCATGTCCGGCAGCGGATAGCGGAAATATTTGTATTCACCCCGCCCGAAACCGTGCCGGCCCATCACGACCCGGCTGCGGAACAGCGCGTCGTCCGGATACAGCCCGGCCAGCGCGCGACACTCCTGCGGCGACAACAGGGCATCGAGCATCGCGCAACCGCGCGCGTCGAGTTCGCCAGTGATGGCGGGCCAGTCGACGGACCGCAGCATCGCGTCGGAGTCGACCGTCGCGACAACGGCGTTCATGCCTTGGCCTCGCGATCCAGCAGGGCGCGCTTGCGTTCCACGCCCCAGCGGTAACCGGACAGGCCGCCGTCGTTGCGCACCACGCGATGGCACGGAATGGCCACCGCCAGCATGTTCGCCGCGCATGCACCGGCGACGGCGCGTACCGCGCGGGGCGAGCCGATCCGGCGCGCGATCTCGCTGTAGCTGACCGTGGCGCCGGCCGGGATCTCGCGCAACGCCTGCCATATGCGCTGCTGGAACGCCGTGCCGCGCACGTCCAGCGGCAGATCCAGGCCGATCGCCGGGGCCTCCACGAAGCCGATCACGGTGGCCACGAGCTGTTCATAGGCCGGGTCGGCGCCGATCAGGTTGGCACGGGGGAAGCGGTCCTGCAGATCGCGCACCAGAGCCTCCGGGTCATCACCGAGCAGGATCGCGCAGACGCCGCGCCCGCTCTGCGCCACCAGGATTGCACCGAGCGAGCATTCACCGATCGCAAAGTGGATATCGTTGTCGGCGCCGCCGGCGCGATAGCTGGACGGCGTCATGCCCAACACCTGGTTGGAGGTCGCGTAGAAGCGGCTGCTGGCGTTGTAGCCGGCGTCGAAGATCGCCTCGGTCACCGTGCCACCGCGACCCAGTTCGCTGCGCACGCGACCGGCCCGGTGGGCGGCCGCGTACTGTTTTGGCGTTACTCCGGTGACGGACTTGAAGATGCGATGAAAATGGAACGGGCTCAGGCCGGATGGTTGCGTCAGCTGTTCCAGCGTGGGTGCGGTTTCGGCCTGTTCGATCTGCCGGCACGCTTCGGTGACCATCGCGGCATGCTGTTCCGGCAGCGACGGTCGATCCGGCTTGCAGCGCTTGCACGGACGAAAGCCGGCGCGTTCCGCGGCGGCGGCGGAATCGTGGAACATCACGTTCTCCGGCCGGGCCGGGCGCGCGCCGCAAGACGGCCGGCAATACACGCCGGTAGTCCTGACCGAGTAGAAGAACCTGCCGTCGGCACGCGCATCGCGGGCCTGCACCGCGGCCCAACGCGGGTCGTTCAGCGTGGCGGTCGAGGCCGCATGTTTGTCGAAAGTCTTCATCGTCGTGCTCTCCGCATGATTATCGCGCATGACTCAATCTACGGATCGGCAACGCCGGCGGCACTCCGGGTCTTGCGCTTGAATTCGAGCGGTCGCTCTTGCGCCGTCGCGCGTTTTCCCGGATCGGAAGGCTTTCGTGCGGCGCGGCCGTTCAGGGCGCCGTGTCCACCAGCACCAGTTCGGCATCGTCCAGCGCTGTCACGCGCAGCACCGTTTCGTCGCGAATGGCGGCGCCGTCACGCGCGTCGAGCCTCACGCCGTTCAGTTCCACCGCGCCTTTCGCCGGCACCAGGTAGGCGTAGCGGTCCGCGCCCAGCGTGTACTCGGTGGATTCGCCAGCCTTGAGCGTGGCACCCAGCACCCGCGCGTCAGTACGCAGCGGCAGCGCCTCGGTGTCTTCCTTGAAACCGCTGGCCAGCGTCACGAAACGGCCCGAGCGCTCGCCCTTCGGAAAGGGTCTTGCACCCCACGACGGCGGCTGGCCCCGGGTGTCGGGGATGATCCAGATCTGGAATATCCGCGTGGTGTCGGTTTCCACGTTGTACTCGGCATGGGTGATGCCGCTGCCCGCGCTCATCACCTGCACGTCGCCGGCCTCGGTACGGCCTTCGTTGCCGAGGCTGTCCTTGTGGCTGATCGCGCCTTCGCGCACGTAGGTGATGATTTCCATGTCCGCATGCGGATGCGGCGGAAAGCCCGTCTGCGGCGCAATCGTGTCGTCGTTCCACACCCGCAACGCGCCCCAGCCCATGCGGCCGGGATCGTTGTACCCGGCGAACGAGAAGTGGTGCTTGGCATTGAGCCAGCCGTGGTCGGCTCCGCCCAGTGTCTCGAAAGGTCTGCGTTCAATCACGGCGGTGCTCCTCATGTTCATCGCGCCGGTATGGCGCCTGCGCAGAACATAAGGCTACGCAACGCCGTCTGAAACGGGCGCGAAGGAAACGGATTGTCGCCGATTCCGCGCCAGTGAACGGCTTACCAGTCGGTCGGCCGGTAGTCCTTGAGGAACTGGCCCCACACGTGCTCGCCGGTGTTGATGCCGCCGATGATCGGGTCGACGATGCGCGCGGCGCCGTCGACGATGTCGAGCGGCGGGTGGAAGCGTTCTTCCAGCACCTTCTTCGCGGCCAGCTCGGCCGGGTCCTCGTCGGTGACCCAGCCGGTGTCGACGCTGTTCATGTGGATGCCGTCGTTGTGGTAGTCGGCCGCCGAGGTGCGCGTCATCATGTTCAGCGCGGCCTTGGCCATGTTGGTGTGCGGGTGGCGTGTGGTCTTGAAGCTTGCGGTAGAACTGGCCTTCCATCGCCGACACGTTGACGATGTGCTTGTCGCGCTCGGGCGTGCGCAGCATCAGCGGCTTGAGCCGCGCGTTGAGGATGAACGGCGCGATCGCGTTGACCAGCTGCACTTCCAGCAGTTCGACGGACGGCACTTCGGCCAGCAGCAGCCGCCAGGAATTGCGCTCGCGCAGGTCGACCTGCTGCAGGTCCTGATCGAGCCGGCCCTCGGGGAACAGGTGGCTTCTGCGCCAGCAGTTCCTCCGGCAGCAGCGGCACCTGCGACAGTTCGGCGGCCCGGGTCAGACCGGGAACGTTCGCCTCGCGACCGGCCAGTGCGTTCGACGATGCGCCGGCCTTCGGGCAGCAGGTTCGTAGCCGCGCAAGCCTTCGTAGTGGCCCACCAGCTGGCGCACGTGTTCGGGCATGTCGTGCAGCGCGGCGGTCTCGCCGTCCATCATGTGCGCGTAGAAATCCGGCGGGCGGCGCACGGTCTGGCAGGCGTTGTTGATGATGAAGTCCAGCCGCGGGCGCGTGGCGACCAGGTCCTGGCAGAACGCTTCCACGCTCGGCGTGTGGCGCAGGTCGAGGCCGATAGATCTGCAGCCGATGACCCCATTCGCCGAAGTCCGGCTCCTGCGCGTAGCGCGCCGCCGAATCGCGCGGAAAGCGCGTGGTGACGATCAGCTCGGCGCCGGCACGCAGCAGCTTGAGGCCGGCCTGATAGCCGATCTTCACCCGCCCGCCGGTGAGCAGCGCCACGCGGCCGCGCAGGTCGGCCAGTTCGGTGCGCTTGGCGTAATTGAACGCGGCGCAAGTCGGGCACAGCTGGTCGTAGAAGAAATGGATGACCGAGTACTTCTGCTTGCATACGTAGCAATGCTTGGGCTCGATCGATTCGCGCGGCTGCGCGGCATCGGCATCGGGGCTGATGTCGTGCGGCAGGAAACCTTCGGGTGCAAACACGCTTGAGGTGGTGAACACCGGCTTGCGCCGCAGTGCGCGGATGCCGGTCTGGTTGAGTACCGCGTCCTCGGCCTGCAGCCTGGAGGCATGTCGCGCCTTCTCGGCCGCCTTCAGCTTGATCCGGCGGGCCGCCGGATCGGGGTGATAGACCCGGGCCACCGCCTGATGCAGGCGCGCGCGGTCATCCGCCGGCAGGTTGTCCAGCAATTGCGGATCGGCTGCCACGGATTCGAGCAATCGGGTGGCGGCAAGCAGTTGCTCGCTCAGCGTCGAGCCGGTGTCGTCAAGTGTTGGCGTGTGAACAGTGGTCATCGTCAAGGTCGTGAGCTGGGTGAAGGCGACTTCGTGGATGCCGCAAACAGGGGCCAGCCGGGCAGGCCGGTTTGGTCAGCCTGCCATTTTGCCTGTTTTTGGCCGGTCGCGCCCGGCGCGAGGGAGAAACGATGACGCCGGAGCGTCCATCGCGTTTTGCGTTTCGGCTGCTTCGTCGACGTTGCGGCACGTGACCGCGAGCGTCAGCTGCGTCACAAGGTGTCGTGATCCGACCGGGGATTCGTGGGCCGCCGCACGCGCGTTCGCGGCACGATGTACATCGTGCGGCTGGATCGACCGTCGAAAGGCGACACGTCACACGCATCGCCTCGATGGCCCGTTTCTTGATGGACATGTCTGCACACGCATTTGGTCCAAAGGAGAAATTCCGCTGTCCGATTCACACCCGACTGCTGGCGGCATGCCCGCCTCGCTCGTTGTTTTGCTGGCGCTCGGTCATTGCGCAGCCTTTGCCGATCGCAGTCTTCCTGCCGTGGCGGCCCCCCTGTTGAAGGCCAACCTGGGCCTTTCGGACGCCCAGCTGGGCCTGCTCGACGGGCCGGCGTTCGTCATGCTCTACGCCGTTGGCATGCTCGCGAGTTGGCCGCTGGCGAGTTCGCGGCATCGCGTTCGGTTGCTGGCAGCGTGCATTGCCCTGTGGGTGCTGGGCATGCTGGCTTTCGCGCTGGGACGATCGTTCGACATGCTGGTCGCCGCCCGGGCGTTGGTCGGGCTGGCGCAATCGGCCTTCGTGCCGCTTGCACTGGGCTTGATCGTGGAACGCGCTGCGCCGATGTGGCGCGCGCGTTCGATCGCCGTGTTCACCGCCGCGTCGGTGGTCGGGCGCAGCCTCGCCTCGCTGGCCGGTGGGGCGACGCTGGCATTGCTTGAGCGCTGGACTCCGGCGGCGGGGCTGGCGCACTGGCGTCTGCTCTTCCTGGTGATGGCGGCACCGAACCTGCTGCTCATCATCTTGCTGCTGCGCTGCGCGGAACAACCGCCGGCATCGCCATATCCCATGGCTTGCCTCAGGCAGTTGCTGAACTGGTTCCGGTGTCGGCCGAGGCTGATCAGCCTGTACCTTGGCGCTGCGGTGGGCAGTGTGCTGATCGTGCAAACCATCGGCGCCTGGGCGCCTTCGGTGCTGCATCGTGAACAGGGGCTCGCGCCGGCCGCCGCGGCGCTCGGCTTTGGCGTGGCGCTGCTGGTGGCATCGCCGCTGGGGCACTTGGGCGCCGGCACCCTGGTCGATCTGCGCAGCAGGCCAGTGCCCCCGATGATGGTCACGGCCGGGGGGCTGCTGTTTGCCATACCACTGCTGTGGATGCTGCCCGGCGCCACCTCCTGGGTAACGGCCTGCAGCCTCCTGGCGCTGACCTCCCTGGTTGGCGGCATGGCTGCCGTCGCCGCGCTGGCCGGGCTGCCGCCGATGCTGCCCATGGAGCTCCGCGATGCCGGGGTGCGCATGTTCCTGGTATTCATCACCGTGTTCGGCGTGGGGCTGGGGCCGTTCGTCGCGGGTGTGGTCAGTGACGGCATCGGTACCGGCGCGCACGGACTGTCCACCGCGTTGTACCTGGTGTGCGTGGCAGCGGCGATCCTGGGGGCCGGGTCGGCCTTGCTGGCAAGCGAGGGCTGGCGCCGCGCCACCGTGGAGAACGCCGGATGAGCGAGATGTTCGCCTTCGACAGTGCCGATTACGCGGAGGGCGAAGCATTCGAGCGCTATCGGGCTCTCTATGCCCGCGGTTCGGATGTGGAGCGCACGTCCGATCCGTTCTTCGCCCGCGTCAGGAGCTGGAGGCTGGACCGGACTTTGCTGTTCGCGCGGGACTACGGCGGCGTACGCCACCGGCGAAGGGAACGTGTGGCATCCGATGGGTTCGACCATTTCGTGCTGCATCACGTGGTCGGCGGCACGCTGGTCGGCGGACCCTACGGTGCCCCGGTGGCGATCGCTCCGGGGGAAACCCTGCTGCTGGATACCCGCGAGACGATGGAAAGCACCGTTCGCGACGCAAGCCTGATCACGGCAAGCGTGGCGCGCGATGCGGTGCGGGCTGCCGCCGGCAGCCTCGACAACCTGCATGGCCGCACCATCGGGACGGAAGAGGGCGCGTTGCTGTGTGCCTTGTTGCACGCCCTGGTCCGGCAAGCTCCCCGGTTGCCGCCGGGTGCGCAACCTGCAGTCACGCGCTCCCTGGTCGACCTGTTGTCCGTGGCGGTCAATCCTGCCGGCACAAGTGCACGGTCCGACTTCTACCGGCTGGAATACGTGCGGCGCGAAGCGGCGCAGCGCCTGATCGAGTCGCGCCTTGCCGATCGCGATTTTTCGGTGCAGGACATCGTCAGCGAAACAGGCGTCTCGCGCGCGAGCTTGTATCGCCTGTTCGAATCCAGCGGGGGCGTGGCCCGGTTCATCCAGCTGCGACGGTTGCTGCACCTGCGCGACCGGCTGGACGACCGCGCCTTCGACACCTGTGCGCTGGCCGAACTGGCGCCGATGTCGGGGTTTTCGGGCGAGAGTCATGCCGGTCGCCAGTTCAAGCAGACGTTTGGCATCTCTCCCGGCGCCTATCGTGCAGCCAGCATTCGGGGCGCCCGCGTGCCGTCGATCGACCTCATGGCACGACGCTGGAACAGCAGCTTGACGGAACTGAGCTGAGTCGATGTCCGCTGCAACCGCGGATTCAGCACCTGCGTCGCGCAAATGCAACGCACAGACATGTCGTTCGTCGCTGCCCATGCTTAACATGGACAGGTGCGACGCGCGTCATGGATGAATCGAACAGCGATGTGATGCAGCCGACCATGTCGGCCGGACAAGCGCGTCGCATGCCCACGCCCTCATGGCGTTTTGCTGCATGCCAGACCATCAAACCCGCTGGGGCATTGCTTGCGACCTGTACATTTCATATCGGGCTTGCCACGGTCCGGCTCGACCCTGCTCGCCGGGCTGCTGCGCCAGAATCCCCGTTTTCACGCCGGCATGGGGAGCCCCGTTGGCGGCTTGTTCGACACCTTGCAGGGCGAGATGAGCGGGCGCAACGAGTACGCGATGTTCATCGATGAGGTTCAGCGTCAGCGCATCCTGCGGGGGTTGTTCGACGACTACTACGGCGATGAATTCGGCGCAGACGTGGTGTTCGACACCCATCGCATCTGGTGCAGCAAGCTGCGCATCCTGAAAGTCCTTTTCCCGCAGGCGAAAGTGATTGCCTGCGTGCGGGACATGCCCTGGATCATCGACAGCATCGAGCAACTGGTCCGGAGCAATGCCCTCCAACCCTCATCGATCTTCAACTATGAATCCGGCAGCACCGTCTATTCGCGCAGCGAAGTCCTGGCCCATGACGATGGCATGGTCGGGTTCGCCTACAACGCCTTGAAGGAGGCGTATTACGGCGAAGACACCTCCAATCTGATGGTTCTGCAGTACGAGACCCTGGTGAGCAATCCTGTCGCCGCGGTGAGGGCGATCTACGCCTTCATCGACGAGCCGGTGTTCTCTCACGACCTGGAGAACGTCAGTCTCGATGCCGACGAATTCGACCGGCGTGCCGGCACACCGGGCCTGCATGCCGTGCGCAAGAAAGTCGAGGCACGCGAGCGCGTCAGCGTGCTGCCGCCGGATGTATTCCAGCGCTTCGAGAAGGACGCCTTCTGGCGCGACCCGCAACTCAACCCGCGCGGCGTACGCGTGGTCTGAGCATCACCGCCAGCGCCTCTTGCATGGGCCTCCGTTGGAGCCAGTCCGGGTTGCTACGCCGCCGTGCCCTTCCGTCGGGTGATCTGCGATCGACGAAGACCCATCGCACAACCCCGCCCCCGACCGCGTTGAATTGCCAGCTACCGCACACTTTGGTGTGCGTGACTAATGCAAAAGTGGAGCCGTGACCATCCGGGCGGATGGAAAGAGTGGTAGTCGTGCGGAGTGGAGCGCCTGCGGAGCCGGGAGCCGCCACAGCCATCGTGAGAAAGGTGTTTCGTGAGCGTGCCAATGGCAGCCGTCGTGAGTATGAAAGAGGCCGTCCAGGTCGGCTCTGCCGCTGTCTTCCCGACGACCATCGACGCCATGATGGTGGATCTGCCAAACGCACATGGGGCGTTGCCGATCGGGCGACGGATCGCCGGGCAGGGCTGCCATGGTGCGATGCCGCCGGCCACCGGTGGCGGCGCGCGCTTCGCCGCGCCCGCGCAGGTTCCGCGCATCCGCTTCGTCTACTTTCCCTCGGCTGGCGATGGCGAACGGCGCATGGTCTGTCATCAGCATCTGGTTCGCGCCGAGGTGTTGCTTGCTCGCGTGCTGGCCGCCCGTGCGGCAGGGCTGCGCCCGATGGCTCCCGCACTCGATCACGCCACCGAGGCGCGTGCCACGGTGCAACCGCCGCGCGAACTGTTTCATGCGGCGACGCTGGAATATCGCCGCTGGTTCGACGCGGACGGTGCCGCACGCGCACAACCGTTGACCCAGGAAGCACTTGCGGAACAACTGGCCCTCGTCGATGGCCTGTCGATGGAAGACGCCCGGCACCGCGCCGCGCATCGCTCGCACGCGCTGCCGGCGGCGGACCAGGCGTGGCTGATCGACCGCCGCAACACGCCGTTGCCGCAACGACCGCTCAATCAGGCCGAGTTTCATGCCCTGGCCAGCGCCATCGACGGGGCGTGGCGGACATGTCCCGGCTCATCGCACGGCGAGCGCGCCAACCGCCAGATCGCCTTGCGCGTCGCGGCCATGCTGGGCGGCCTGCTGGACGAATACACCGCCGCGCCGTTCCAGGTCGAAGCGCTGGCGCAGGCTTTCGCCCAACGCCATCTGATCCATCTGCGCCAGATCATCGAAAGCTCCCGTCAGGCGGAGGCCAGCTGCGGCGTGTTGCTGACCGGCCCGAAGGCCTGGTTTGCCGCCAAGGCAGCGCGGATGCATGCCGAACACCAGATCGGCCTGTGCATGTCGCCGGCGGCTTTTCCGACGCTGCGCCTGACCACACGTCCGGTAGTCGCCGTGGTCGGCGGCCGGCTGCGCACCTTCGTGCACGGCTGGCATCGCGGAGTCCCGCGCAATGAGGCGATGTTCCCCGCGTTCGCCGTCCGGAGCGGATAAAGCCGGCGGGTGACGGTTTTCGTCGCGCGCGTACACGCCCGTTGCACGGCCTGTATACGGGTCCGATGCGACAACACGGGAACCACGCATCCCCGTGAGAGACGCAATGACCGAGAAACGCCCGAACGCCATTGACCTGTTGAAAGCCGACCATCGCGAAGTCGAGGGCCTGCTGGACGATCTGGTAGCCACCACCACGCGTGGCATCAAGACGCGCCGCGACTTGCTGACCAGGATCTCGCTGCTGCTCAAGGCACATGTCGCGATCGAGGAGGAAATCTTCTACCCGGCGTTCAAGCAGGCCGGCGATGGCAAGGACGATTCCAAGATGTTCTTCGAGGCCCTGGAGGAGCATCGGGCCGCCGGCGATCTGGTGCTGCCGGATCTGCTCGACACCGCGCCGGAGACCGAGAATTTTTCCGGCCGCGCCAAGGTCCTCAGGGAACTCGTTACCCACCATGCCGACGAGGAAGAGAAGGAGATGTTCAAGCGTGCCAGGCAACTGATGGAGCGTGAGGAACTGCAGAAGCTCGGCGAGAGCATGGCGGCGCGCAAGAAGGAGTTTCTGGCTAACGGTCGTTGAACAAGGCGTTCGCGGGGCACATCAAGCGCGGTGCCCTGCAGACGTCGGCGCGCCGGTGCCGGTTGCCGGGCGGGTCAACCGCGGAACGCTCTCACGTTTGCGTTGCGTCGGAGAAACCTCCGGGACCAGGGCACCAGACCCCTGCAGCGCCGGTACCGGCGCTGTTTTCGTGTGGCCGAACTTCCGCAAGAACAAGGGGCCTGGATGGCCCGATGCTCATGCGTCCTTCGATGGGGCCGTGACTCGGATGGGGCGGGTCAGCCGTGCTCTGCCAGGGGGACTCCGAGTCGCGTCGACGGGACCATTCCCGCGCCTGCCGTTCGGTGTGATGTCGCGCTGGCTAACGATCGGAGGCGTACCATGCGGCCGTTGGAGGCCTGCAACGCATGGAGGTACCTCACCATGTCCGATACCCGGCAGGTGCCGGCCGATCACTCGTCAGAGGCATTGTTCGTCGCGGTCTACGCGCGCCTCAAGGCGATGGCCGCGCGGCAACTGGCCGGCCGTTGCAATGCCACCCTGGATACCACCGAGCTGGTGCATGAATTGTATCTGCGCATGGGGAAGCGGCAGGCGCTGCAGTTCGAGCATCCGGCCCAGTTTTTCAGCTATGCCGCGCGGGCCATGCGCCATCTGCTGATCAATCGTGCGCGTGATCGCCTGCGCCTGTGCGCCGGCGGCCAGTGGCAGCGCGTCACGCTGGACGATCGCGATCTGAAGCTGGCGCTGGACACCGCCGAGCAGGCGCTGGCGCTGGATGCCGCGCTGGACGATCTGGAACAGACCGATGCCCGTGCCGCTCAGGTCGTGGAATTGCGCTTCTTTGCCGGGCTCAGTCTGGAACAGGTTGGCGAGACGCTGGGTGTGGCCAGGCGAACCATCGATCGCGACTGGCGTTTTGCTCGCGCGTTCATCAAGGCGCGCATGGAATAGTCGGGTTCGCCGGCGAGGTCGCAATCGGCCGGCATTCGGGGTTTATCGAAGGCAGGGCATCGTCGGGGAAAGTCGTCATGGCATCGGTACCGTCACTGCGCGAACTGTTCGAGGCGGCGCTTCCGCTGTCCGCCCCAGCGCGTGCGCGCCTGCTGGCCGAACGCTGCTCCGATCCCCTTCGGCGCACACAGATCGAGCGCATGCTGGCCGCCGACGCTGCCGAGGGCGAGCTGTTGTCCACCGGCGATGCCGCCCGGGCCGCGCGTGCGATCGGCGACATCCACATCGCCGACGAGCTGCCTGTCGGAAGTTGCATCGGCCCGTTCGAACTGGTCGAGGTACTGGGTGAGGGCGGTTCGTCCACCGTTTTTCGCGCCTTTCGCGACGCCGACGGCGTGCGCCAGGAGGTGGCCGTCAAGCTTCTGGCGCGGGGCCTGTATACCTCCGACGCGCGGCGCCAGTTCCGCCGGGAACGGGAGGCGCTGGCGCGTCTGCGGCATCCCGGCATCGCACGCCTGATCGAGGGTGGCATCACCGACGGCGGCCTCGCCTACATCGCGCTGGAGCTGGTCGATGGCCTGCCCATCACGCGTTATGCGTGCGAGCACGACCTGGATCTGCGCCAGCGGCTGGTGCTGTTCCTGATGGTCTGTCGTGCGGTCGAGACGGCGCATCGTGCGCTGATCGTGCATCGCGACCTGAAACCGTCCAATGTACTGGTCACGGACGAAGGCGACGTCAAGCTGCTCGATTTCGGCATTGCCAAACTGCTCGACGAGGACATGACGGGCGCCCTGCGCACGCAGCATCGCGCGCTCACGCCGGCCTATGCCGCGCCGGAACAATTTGCGCAGCAGCCGACCACCACTTCCACCGACGTGTACGCGCTCGGCATTCTGCTGGACGAGTTGATCACCGGGCGTCGTCGCGCCATCGGCGATGCCACCACGCCATCGTCGCGGATCGATCCGAGGTCCGTCGCCACGGCCTACGGCGCCGCGCATGCGCCGGCCTCGGTGGCGCCACTGCGGCGCAAGCTTCGCGGCGACCTCGACAACATCGTGCTGAAGGCCGCGGCGATCGACCCGGAACACCGCTACGCCTCGGCCGGCGCGCTGGCCGAGGACATCGAACGCCACCTCGATCGCCAGCCGGTACTGGCCCATCCGCCTTCGCGCTGGTATCGCGCCAGCAAGTTCGTCGACCGCCATCGCGGCGGCGTGGCCACCACCGCGGTGTTCATGCTGGCCATCCTGGTCTCGCTGTCGATCGCCTTGTGGCAGGCGCACGTCGCGCGCGAGCAGGCCGCGCGCGCCAACATGGTGCGGACTTTCGTCGAGAGCCTGTTCGCGCCGATCCGCTATGGCGTCGCTGCGTCGAAGCAGCCCAGTCTGGACGAATTGCTGGCGCGCGGCGTGGCGAAGCTGAACGACTCGCCGCACCTGGACGAAGGCGGTCGCGTGGATCTGCTGGCGATGTTTTCGCGCCTCTACGAGAACCTCGGCGACGTCGCGCAATCGCGCAAGCTGGCGAACCAGGCCGTCGCGTTGTCCGAACGGACGCTGGCACCGTCCGATATCGAGGCGATTCGCGCACTCACCGCGCGCGGCTACGCCGAGGTGCGCATGGAGGACTACGCAGCCGGCGGCACCGACCTGCGCCTGGCGCATCGGCGCATGCTCGCGCAGGGGATCCATGGCGACGCGCTGATCGACCTGCTCGGTCCGCTGGGCGCGGTCGAGAACAGCGAAGGGCACGGCGACGCTGCACTGGATCTTGCCCGCGAAGCGCTGGCCGAGGGGATCGCCACCTGGGGACCGGATGATCCACGTGTCGGCATCGGCTACAACGACGTCGCCTCCGCGCTGGAGGGGCTGGAGCGCTACGACGAGGCGATCGGGATGTGGCGCAAGACATGGCAGTTCGAGCTGGCGCATTTCGGCCCGTCCAGCCACGAATCCACGCTGGCGCTGGCCGGCTGGGCCTCATCGGCGTATCGCGCCGGCCACTGGACACAGGCGCATGCGCTGTTCGCGCAGGCGCTGGCGATGTATGCGCGCAACGGCGGCCGGCCGCAGCTCACCCAGGTGTATGCGGCGCAGAAGGCGTGCGTGCTGGAGGGGTTGCGCGCGGATCGCGCCAGTGCGCAGGCGCGCTGCCGGCTGGCGCAGGCCTGGTCCGCCGGCGGCTTCGGTGCCGACAGCGCCTTGCACGGTGACTCGCTGGAAGCCACCGCCTTCGGTGAAGTCGAAGCCGGCGATGTCGCCGGTGCGCGGAAGCTGTTCGAAGCCGCACGCCGCTTGTACGGCAGCGATCCGGCCAACGGCATGCGGAACGGGCGTGTGGACAGCGAACTGGCTGGCATCGCCTTGCTGGAAGGTCGCCCCGCGCTGGCGCGCGAGCTGCTGCCGAAAGCCATCGCCGGCCTGCGCACGCGCAACTACCGGATGCCGCCACTGATCGCCGAGACGCGCCTGCTGCTGGCCTGCAGCCAGTCCCCCGGCCCGCAATGCTCCGACTCCCTGCGGACGACGGTCGACCGGGACCTCGCTGCAGTCGCCTCTCGCGATGACCCGCAGTTGCTGTGGGTGCACACGCTGCTGGCGCAGGTCGAGATCGAACATGGCGAACCGGACCAGGCGAAAGCGCGACTGGCGGCAGCGATCCCGCGCGCCAGCCATGAGCTGCCGCCGACGCATCCGCGCCGACTCGCGGCGCAGTTGTGGCTTGCCGTTGCTGCCGCACGCAGCGGCGACTGCGCCCATGCCACGTCGCAGGCAAAAGCCGCTCGCGCAGTCATCGAAGCCGGTGACCTTTCCTCGCATCCCGAGCTGGCCCGCGCGAGTGCGCTGTTGGGCCGCCCCATCGGGTCCTGCAGCGCCCTGCTGAACTGATCTTCGCACCGCCTCGACCGCCTGACGCTGCCGACTGGCTGTGCGCGCCGTGGCGCAGGCGCATGTCGCACTTTGCCCATCGGCAGTGTTCTCCGTCATGCCACGACCGTATCGGCCGGGCAGGGCCTGAGGAACGCTCATCCAGTCATGGGGCAACCATCATGTTCGATCACCGTTTCCGATTCACCACATGCCAGCGATTGGCAGCCACCCTCGTAACCTTGCTGCTGGCGGGCGTCGGCGCCACACCTGCACAGCAGGCCGATCGCCAGCAGTCGCATGCCAACCCGTTGACCACTGCCGACCCCTCCGGCTGGCTGCAAACCAATACATCCAGCGGTCGCATCGACAGCAGCAACCCGTTTTTCCAGGGACTCGGCAGCAACGGCCGCTCGTGCAACTCCTGCCACCGCCAGGCACAAGGCTGGACGATCTCGCCCGACGAGCTGCGCCAGCGCTTCGCCCGAACCGGCGGCACCGATCCGATCTTCGCCCTGGTCGACGGCGCGGACTCGCCGGTGGCGGATGTTTCCAACGTTTACGCGCGCCGCAACGCCTACAGCCTGCTGCTTCGCCGCGGCGTGCTGCGCATCGGCATGCCGATGCCGGCGCATGCCGAATTCCGCCTGGCCAAAGTGGACGATCCCTACGGCTACGCCAGCGCGCGTGAGCTGTCGCTGTTCCGCCGTCCGCTGCCGGCGACCAACCTGATCTGGCTCACCGCCATCATGTGGGACGGCCGCGAAACCTTCGCACCGTTCAGGCCGCCGATGGATGCCGGCATCGATCTGGAAAACCTGCGGGTCAGCCTCACCTCGCAGGCACGCCACGCCATCCTTGGGCACGAACAGGCGGCCGCCGCGCCCGGCGACGCGGTCATCGCGCAGATCGTCGATTTCGAGTTGCGCCTGTTCACCGCGCAGGTCGACGACAACGTCGCCGGCCAGCTCAACAGCGACAACGCGATGGGCGGTGCCAACATCCTGGCCCAGCAGCGCTTTTGGGTCGGCATCAACGATACCCTCGGCAACGACCCCACCGGCGACGCGTTCGACGAGAAGGCGATGCGCCTGTTCGACGACTGGAACGACCCCACCGCGCAGTTCCGCCGCGACCCTCGTGGCAGGGCGCGTGCCGCCATTGCCCGTGGCGAGCAGTTGTTCAATTCGATGCCGATCGCCATCCGCGGCGTGGCCGGTCTCAACGACGTCACCGGCCTGCCGGTGATCCATGGCAGCTGCAGCAGCTGTCACAACTCGCCCAACATCGGCAATCACTCGATGGCGCTGCCGGTCAACATCGGCGTTGCCGATGCCAGTCGGCGCACCCCGGACATGCCGCTCTACACACTGACCAACCAGAGCACCGGCAAGGTCGTGCAGACCACCGATCCGGGCCTGGCCATGATCACCGGAAAATGGGCCGACATCGGCAAGTTCAAGGGCCCGATCCTGCGTGGCGTGGCCGCGCGGGCGCCGTATTTCCACAACGGCTCGGCGGGCACTCTGGGCGACGTGGTCGACTTCTACGACACCCGCTTCGATATCCACATGAGCGGGCAGCAGAAACGCGACCTTGTGGCTTTCTTGTCGGCGCTGTAACGGTGTCGGTGTTCTCCTTTCACAGAGCCAGAGGCGACCGGCCATGCGTGCGCTATTGACCCTTTGCTACGGCGTACTCTGCTACGTCGTGTTCCTGCTGACGTTTCTCTACGCCATCGCTTTCGTGGGTGACTTTCTGGTGCCCCGCACCCTGGATCGTCCACCACCGACCGGGCCGGCACCGCTCTCTGCGTGGATCATCGACGTGGTGCTGCTAGGGATCTTTGCCGCGCAACACAGTGGCATGGCTCGGCATGGCTTCAAGGCGTGGCTGACCCGGATGATGCCCCCGGCGATCGAGCGCAGTACCTACGTCCTGCTGTCCAGCCTGGCGCTGATCCTGTTGTTCTGGCAGTGGCGGCCGTTGCTGGGTACGGTCTGGCAGGTGGATTCGGGCTGGGGCGCCGCCGTGCTGTATGGATTGTTCGCTTTCGGCTGGCTGCTGGTACTCACCGGCACCTTCGTCATCAACCATTTCGACCTGTTCGGTCTGCGCCAGGTGTGGTTGCACGCGCGCGGGCAAACGTACACGCCGCTGGCGTTCAAGCAGCATTTCTTCTATCGCGTCGTGCGGCATCCGCTGATGCTCGGCTTCCTCATCGCCTTCTGGGCCACGCCGCACATGAGCACCAGTCACCTGCTGTTCGCGATAGCCACCACGGGCTACATCCTGATCGCGGTGAAATACCTCGAAGAGCGCGACCTGATCGCTGCGCACGGCGACGACTATCGACGCTATCAAGGTGAAGTGCCGATGCTGTGCCCATGGCCGCGACAACACGGCAAGACGGCCCATCCGACGGCCAGAGTGGCGCATTGAGCCCGGCCTTCAGCTGACGCGTCTCGCATCACGTCTGCCGCACAGCTCCAGGAACTCCTGTCTGAAGCCCTGTTCGAGGACCATCAGACAACCAGCGTCCCAGTCATCGTTGCCTTCGACGATGACGGGGCCGTCGGTGGAAATGGCGACGTCCCAACCGATCGAATAGATGTGCGGAAGGTACCCGTGCAGGCGCTTGACCGTGGCCATCGCCGCCGCGAAGTGCGGCAGCTCGAACCCGTCGAAACTGATGCCGGTATGTGGATGAGTCGCGGTGCGCCCGCCTGCGCCAGGCTTGAAGAACCCGTCGCCACGCAATACCCCGCGCTCGAGATCGATGTGCACGATCAACCCGCCGGCAGCCCAGTTGTCGACATTGCCGGGGGGCACGCCGATGCGCAAAACGCCATGCAACACGGTGGCCTGACCGTCGCTGCAGAATGAAATCAGACGCATGGTATTCACGGAACTGGCGTTCAGCTGGCTCATCAGCGGATGCTGATCGATGCGCTGCTGGAACAGGAACCGTCCCCTCAGGCGCCCGCGCAGTTCATCCACCGACACCGACCTGTCATCGACAAGAAGTCGGCCCTGATCGATCCGCAACGGAAACACGTCGTCGCCCTGCATGCCGGCCAGCGGCTTGCAGAAGCCATCGAGAGCAGGCGCGTCGGGTTCGGCGAGCACTTCCAGCGGGACGGTTTCGTCGCGATCGAGCCACGTGATGCTTTCCCGGTCCAGCAGTGCAAGGTTTTTCGGCGTCGGTATGCCGAGACTCGATGCAAACTGGCCGAACACGAACTTGTCCCGCAACATGCAGACGTAGTTGTAAGTGGCCCCGTCCACGCGCAGGTTGCAGCAGTTTCTCAACCATTGGAACCGCCGATACGACATCAGGTCATGGCGGTGCCCGGATTTGAGGTCCAGCCCGTAGGCGTAATAGAAATTGTTGGCCTCGCCGGTACGGATCAGCCACCAGATCAGGTCTCCGAAGATCCTTGGCCTGCTTTTTCGCGGCGCCTCCGGCCAGTACGAGCGCGACAGCCTCTCGTCAAAAGCAAGGCCGAGAATTTCACGCGTGGTTCGAGTGATGCGATTGAAAGCAGCACGCGCTGATTTGGGTTTGGGCAACGTCACTGCACGCTCACGATTCAGCCAAGGATGCCGGTTATCGGATTGTGTCCCGTCACTTGTGTAGCGGGCGAGTACGCACATGGGCGCATTCAGCGACCGTGCCGATCATTGCGACACCAGCAAACTGCAATGGCACCGGCAGGCCCTCGCCCGTTACGCAGGCGAGAGTCGCAGCAGCACCCGCATCAGCTCGGATTGTCGCCGGGTTTGCGTCTTGTCGAAGAGCGATCGCAGTTGCGTGCGCACGGTATTGATGGTCACTCCGCCGTGCTCGGCGGCCTCGGAGAGTGACAGGCCCTGCATCAGCCATTGCGCCAGCTGCGCCTCTGCGCTGGTAAAACCCCATTGGCGCTGCAACTCCTCGCCCAGCGATGCGGTACTGCCGGAGGCCACGGTTTTGACGAAGGCGATCACGCGGGTGTCGTATTGAGACCAATGGGTGCCCGCCACCATGCCGGCGGGGCAGAACTTGAGCGTGCCGGCGAGTGCGCCGTCACGGCCGTGCAATTGCTGGATGAGCGGCCGGCTCCCGATGCTGGCGCAAAGTTGTGGAAGAGTACGTCGCAGCCGTTGCTCGTCTGCCGGCCAACAAAGGCGCAGGCGACCGTCGGGGTGGCGTGCGAACAGGCGATCGGCTTCCATCTGACGAGCCGTGCTGTTGCAGAACTGCAGTTGTCCCTCGGCATTGAGCAGCAACACGCCATCGGTCAATTGATCCAGCGCGGCATGGAAATTCCGGCTTTCGTGGTGCAGCCAACCAAGGCGCTGTTGCAACGCGTAGGCGTTGCACAAGTGCGGCAACAGCGATCGTGCCAGCTCGCATTCGTGTTCGTCGAAATACCCGGTTTGCCAATCCCTGTTGATCGTGAGCATCGCGAGATCGTTCGGCCCCTGCGCATACATGCGCAACGCCATGCCGTGGCCGATGCCTGCGTCGTGCATGAATTCGGCGTAGTAGCGGGTGTCCCTCAGTTCGGACTCGTCCATCAGCCCACGGTCGTCGGCCATCCCCTCCAGCAGGAGCCTGCTGGCGCCGCGCTCGAACCACGGGTGTTCGTAGGACAGCGTGGGATGGAGCGCCATCAACCTGGGTGGCAGGCCGATGGAAGTCGTCAGGCGACCGTGCCTGTGGTCGTGATCGTGGATTTGCACCGAAACCACATGGGAACGAAATGCCTGGGCGATGAGCGCAAGGAAAGAGGTCCAATCCGGCGCACGCAGATCCATGCCGTAAAGGGCATCGATCAACTGCGTGCTGCGCCGGCGGTCCAAGGGCGACCCTCCGCGGCCATTCCGTTCTTCGCGTCATCCGTTTGGATGATGACAAGGCAAAAACCTAGCAGTAGAAAGATAGCCAAGGCGTGAAGCGGCCGCGCCCGCGACGAGGGGTGACGCGCCAGGACAATCGGGGTGTTGCCGCATGCATTGCCGCAGTTGCCGCAGTTGCCGCAGTTGCCGCCAGTTGCCGCAGAGACGGGCGTTGAATCAGCGTTGCACGTGTGCGCCGGTTTGCGCAGCAGAGCTGCGCAAACCGGCACGCCATTCGGATGACAGACGCCTCACATGGTCGGCCTGAGGCTCTTCGGGCGTTTGATTGCCATGGTGTGTCGGCTTGGCGAAATCCGGAAGATGGAGAAAAACATGATTTCCCGAAGGCGTTTTCTGCAGTCCTCGCTTACGGTTGCGCTGGTTCCGTTACTTCCGCGCGTGGCGTTCAGCGCCACGCTGAAAGTGAGACCGAACTGGACCACTTTCTGCACCACGCCGATGTTCCAGGTTTATCTGAATGCGATAAGTCTGATGAAGGGCCAATACCAATGCCGCCGATCCCATGAGCTGGACGTATTGGGTGAACGTGCACAAGAACTTCTGCCCGCATCAGCGTCGCGTATTTTCTCGCCTGGCACCGCGGCCTGCTGTTTCGATTCGAAGCGCAGTTGCGCAAAGCGGCGGGAAATCCCGATCTGACGGTTCCCTATTGGGACTACTACACCACCCCGATGATGCCGATCGAATTTACCGACACCACATCGCCGCTCTATATCATCAATCGCCACAGCACGGATGTGACCAATGCGCTCAGCCTTAACGCCATTTGCCCACACCGTCATCAATTTCCAGCGCGGCTTGACCAATGCGTTCGAGACGACCCTGGAAACCCTGCCGCACAACCCGGTGCACAACCTGATCGGCGGCGCGATGGGCTCTGTCACGATATCGCCAAAGGATCCGATCTTCTGGGTTCACCACGGCAATCATCGATCGGCTGTG
Source organism: uncultured Gammaproteobacteria bacterium (assembly GCA_963828675.1). Classification (GTDB taxonomy): domain Bacteria; phylum Pseudomonadota; class Gammaproteobacteria; order Xanthomonadales; family Rhodanobacteraceae; genus Rhodanobacter. Next base: position 189,747 of record CAWHFQ010000002.1, on the reverse strand, counting down.
GGCCGCCTGGTGCAACGCCGGCAACGGGCGGACCATGCCCGATCGCACCAATTCATACTGGTCGGGATCGTTCAACTACGGCGCCGGGGTGCCCACCATGGCGCGCACCTGGACAATCTCCGAATCGGCCCTGGGCTATCAGTACGAAGACGAAACCATGCCAACCGCGCTTCCCGCGCCGCCTCCGCAACAGCCTGCGGCCGTGACCCTGCAGGCACTGTCGTCGACGCCGCAGGGTGCGCTTGCAGTGTCGCTGGGTGGCGGCCAGCGGCTGGCGCTGGATGAAAGGTCGGTCAGCATCGTGGTGCCATTGAGCGAAGTGGATCGCAATCAGGTGCGGTCGCTGCTGCTGAAGCAGGCGTCTACGAATGTGCGAGCGCCAGCCGACAACTCGCTACGGGTCGTGCTGGATGGTGTCCGCTTGACCGAGCTTGGCAAGAGGGGCGGCTATTTCTACAAGATCTATATCAACCTGCCCGCGCAGGCGGGGACATCCCAACCCGAAACGAAGTATCTGCTGGGCACTCTGGGTTCGTTCGAGATCACCGGCATGTTGAATCACGTGGCGATGAGTGGCATGACCATGGCCAAAGCCAGCGACGGTGTCCAGATTGCTTACCCGGCCACCGATGCGCTGACGCGGATCGCGCCGGGAAACCTCGACAGGCTGACCATCTCCTTCGTTCGTGTCGATGGCAGTGGCAGGCCGGCGAAAGGCACCGTGATCACCGTGAGGGAATTCAGAGTGGAAACCACCAACCCGACGGCCCGGTAGGCGTTGTCGAGACTGTCTGCAACTGCCTCTGCAATACGTCGAATTCAGCCGAAGGCCCCGCCATGGCGGGGCCTTTCTTTCATCGGGAGCACGAAACCAGGTTCACAAGGTTTCTGCTTGGTGCGCCCACCGCGGGACTTCGGCGTTGGAGATGTTTGCGCGGATGCAAGACTTGCGATCAGCGGATCTCCCCCGGATGTCGTGCTGCTTTCCTCCAGGCTCGCCTGGACCGTGTGCACGGTGAGTCTGGCCCTGCAGACGCTGCCGCTGTTCGAGCGACGTGGCCGGATCGGTCCGCTTGTGGTCCGGCGCGGTGCTCGTGGGCGGGCGTCCGTCCGCCTAGAGTGGCGGCTCCCCCACACGCAGGAGTCGCCCCATGTCCGATACCCCCGCTTTGCTGGTCATTGATGTGCAGCAGTCGTTCCTGCAGGCGCCGTACTGGCGCGAAGACGATGTGCCGGAATTCCGCGAGAACCTGTTGAAACTGATCGGCGCAGCGGCCGCGCGTGGCTGGCCGGTCGTGCGCATCCTGCACGAAGAGAATGCCGGACATTTCGCCCCGGCGTCGGGCCTGGTGACGCCGATGGCGTGGGTGCCGGACGCGCACGACGTGGTATTCCGCAAGCAGGTGCACAACGCGTTTACAGACACCGGCCTGGAGGCGTGGCTGCGCGAGCGCGGCATCGGGCGGGTGATCGTCAGCGGCATCCGTACCGAGCAATGCTGCGAGACCACGGCGCGGGTGGCCTCCGATCTCGGCTTTGCAGTCGACTATGTTACCGAGGCGACGCTGACGTTCCCGATGGTCCACGCCAGCAGCGGAAGCCACTACGATGTGCAGGACATCAAGCAGCGCACGGAACTGGTTCTGGATGGCCGCTTTGCCCGCATCCGCACCGTCGATGACGTCCTCGCCGATTACTGAGGTGTGCTTCGTGCTGCCGCCGGCGCTGATCCTGCTGGATCTCGCCGGCGCCGCCGACGCCTTCCGCATCGCCGCCTCGATGGGCCTGCCTGTACGCCTGCGCATGCTGGCGCCACTGGCCCAAGGGGAGCTTGCCTCGACCGCCTTGGGCCTGGGTCTGGCGGGTGTCGAACCGCTGCCTGCAGGACTGGATGAGCACAGCCTGCTGGTGCTGTGTGGCGCCACCGGCAGTGGTGCGAAGCTGTTGTCGTCACCCGCCAGCAAGGCGCTGGTTGCCTGGCTGCGACAGTACGCTGGCCAGGGCCAACCACTGGCCTGCGTGTGTTCGGGCGCCTTGTTGGCGGCCGCGGCCGGCCTGCTCGATGGCCGGCGCTGCACCACCCATCACAGCCTGCTCGATGATCTGCGCCGGCTCGCTCCGAAGGCCGAAGTTCTGGATAGTCGTGTGTTCGTCGAGGATGGCGAGGTCTGCACCAGCGCAGGCATCACCGCCGGCATCGATCTGGCGCTGCACTTGATCAGCAGGATCGGATCACCGCGACTTGCCGCCGCGGTAGCGCGGGAAATGGCCGTCTACATGCGCCGCGCCGCCGGCGATCCGGCGCTGTCGCCATGGCTGGAAGGACGCAACCACATGAACATGGCGATTCACCGCGTGCAGGATGCGCTGGCCCAGGCACCGGCCCAGGCATGGCCGTTGGCGCGCCTGGCCGACGTCGGGCACATGAGCGTGCGCAGCCTCACCCGCCATTTCCGCGAGGTCAGCGGCATGTCGGTCAACGAGTATCACGGCCGCCTGCGTCTGGCGCTCGCCCGCCAGGCATTGGCCAGCGGAGACAGCGTGGAACACGCCGCCGAACGCGCCGGGGTGGGCTCGGCGCGCCAATTGCGCAGGCTGTGGACCAACCATGCGAGCGACAATCCGTCTTCCGTCGCGAAGCGTTGAGGGATCGCCGCACTGCCGCGAAGGCATCCAGCACCGATTGAAGACCGATGGCAGAAGGAAGCCTCGCTACCGGATCAGGGTCGTGAATAACTCCGCCATGGCCCTGCCGCGCAGCATTGTTCGTGGCGGCAGTCGACGTTGGCCCGCAGCGAGAGAGAGCACTGGGGCGAACTCACCACGCCAACAGGATCTTCCCGATATGTTCGCTGCTCTCCATCAGCGCATGCGCTTTCGCCGCCTCGCGCGCCGGGAAGAGCTGATGGATCAGTGGCCTGACCTTGCCCGATTCCAGCAGCGGCCACACGCGTTCGTGCAGCTGTCTGGCCAGCGTCGCCTTGAACGCGACCGGTCGCGCGCGCAGCGTGGAGCCGGTAATGGTCAGCCGGCGGCGCATGATCAGTGAGGCGTCGATGTCGGCACGCTTGCCGCCCAGGGTAGCGATGAACACCAGCCGGCCATCGTCGGCCAGCAGCTCCAGTTCGCGTGGCACGTAGTCGCCGGCGACCATGTCGAGGATCACGTCCACGCCGCGGCCGTCAGTGTGCTTCTTCACTGCCTCGACGAAATCCTGCTCGCGGTAGTTGATCGCTTGAGCGCCCAGTTGCTCGCAAGCGGCACACTTTTCGGCATTACCGGCGGTGGCGAACACGCGGTGGCCGAGCGCGTGGGCCAGCTGGATGGCGGTCACGCCGATGCCGCTGGAACCGCCTTGCACCAGCAGGGATTCCGATGCGCCGTCGGAGTTGGTGCCGAGGCGTCCGCGATCGAACACGTTGCTCCACACGGTGAAATAGTTTTCCGGCAGCGCTGCCGCTTCGAGCAGACTGAAGCCCTTCGGGACGGGCAGGCATTGAAGTAGGGGTGCCACCACGTATTCGGCGTAGCCACCACCGGCGAGCAGGGCACAGACCGCATCGCCGTGCTTGAGGCCGAACGGGTTGTCGCCACCGACATCGCCGTCGACCAATTCGCCCGCCACTTCCAGGCCGGGCAGAGTCGAAGCGCCCGGCGGTGGGGCGTAATTGCCCTGACGCTGAAACACATCCGGTCGGTTGACGCCGGCTGCCGCCACCTTGATCAGCACCTCGCCCGGACCGGGCCTTGGGATCGGCCGCTCGGCAAGCTGCAGCACGTCAGCAGCGCCGGGCTGGGTGATTTCGATGGCGTGCATGGTGGCCATGGTGGCTCCGTCAGGTGGGTGCGTGTGGTTCGGGATCGTGGCGCGTGCGCTTGGGGTCACGCCACGGTGATCCATTCGATGCCTGCCGAGCGTAGTCGCGCAAGCAGGCGAAGTCGAAGCACTGCCGGGTCAACGGTCTTCGATGTCTGCGACTGGAATCAACATTGCGGACTCGCTGTCGCGCGCCACGCGCACACGGCAGAACGTGAGCATCATCACACTTCATGCGTTATCCTCGATCAGGTATTCCGGGGGGAATGGATGACCACGAAACGCTGGCTGATTGCCGCCGCCATCACTTGCATTGTCGCCACGGGCTGCAGCAGGACCGATGCCCAAGCTCCATCAAACACTCGCCGACCGCAACAGGCCGGCTCGACGCATCCGCTTGTCACCGCCGGCCATCTCGCCGGCATCGAAGTTGCGGGCCTGACCGGCGATCAACGCACCATGCAGGGCCATATCGAAGCGATGCACAAGGACATGATGCGCTCCATGCATCTACCCGACCCCTCGCGCCGCATCGACCATGAAGCCGCCCGCGCGGCCGTGCGTCCTCTGCAAGGCGTGCAATCCGCCGTGTGGATCGACAATGCGAACCTGCTGGTGATGGTCGGCGGCAGCCAGTATCGCCGCATGGCCACCATCGACAATATCTGCCTCGCGCTGGAGCCGCTGGGCGACACGCTGGGCGTGGTGATCAATGTGCAGGACGTAACGGCGACGACGTCGGAAGGTGCGGATACGTTGTCGCGGAATTGCCAGTTGAGGGCAGGGGAGCGGGCGATGTTGCAGCAGAAGCGGCAGGTGGATGTGCTGGATCCGGAGGTGAGGCGGGTGTTTCGGGGGCAGCAAGGCTCCCAGTAAGTGGTTCTGATCCGGATGTCTGCTCTTCAATATCGGGGTCGGATTTTAATCCCGAAAGGCAAGTGAGCTTGCGCCCGTTTCAACTTTTCGAAGCAGAATTGTGTGTTGCAAAAAGTGGGAGTTTTCACCCGAGTATCAAGCCGGCACTGAACTCATGCCTGCTTTTCTTGGGGGTGAGAAACATGCCGCATGCATCAGGTGCTGATGTTGCTGCGGCTCTTGCGGTTACAACGAAGACAGGGGAACAGGGAAACATGAAAACACTTTTTGCTGTGTTTGCAGCGGCTTTGCTGCTGTCTGGATGTTCGATAAGGCACGACGTGGCCAAAGACTATCCGCAGTACCTGATCAACAATCAAGGTACGTCGCAGCTTCCATCCACCACGACGGCATCGGCATACACGATTTCGCCAGTGACTGCCTCGCATCACTACGAGTTTCGCTCCGCGATGGCCGGCTACGCGAACGTCTGGGTGGTGCAGTTTGGCCAGATTCTGGATGACACTTTGCAGTCGCATGATGTGCAGGCTGCATTCGGAAAGCTGGTGAAATCCGACGGGGGAACCTCCAATGATGGGCTGCTTGTTTTCGATCTGCAGAGCTACACCTATGTCGAGCTTGGGGCGCACGTCTCGCTCAAAGTCAGCTATCGCCGCGGTGATCAAGATGTCTTCAGCAAGGTTTACCAGGCCGACGGCACGACGCAGGGCGGCAAGATGTTCTGGGGCGGCGCATTTGCCATGAAGAACGCTGTGCAACAGTCGACCAAGCTGGCGGTCGACAACATTCTGCGTCAGCTCATTGCTGATCTCAACGCCAGCACGGCTCATAAGTGACGTCACAATACAAGCGCACATCAACTTGATAAAAACGGCACCGTATCGCAACGGTGCCGTTCTGTTTCAGGCTACTGGATGACCAGCCGTCAAGGGGATAGAGGCAATCAAGCAGCCTACGCCGCTCGCGGCTCCACCCGCCGCATGATCTCCTTGCGCGTGGGCAGGGTCTCGAGGTCATACATCGCCTGCAAGTTCAGCCATGACACCGCATCACCACCGAAGTAGCGGGCCAGGCGCTCGGCGGTGTCGGCGCTGATGCCGCGCCGTTCGTTGACGATTTCATGGATGCGTGTGGCCGGTACGCTAAGCGCGACGGCCAGTGCGTTGGCACTCATCTCCAGTGGTGCGAGATAGTCCTCGCGCAGGATTTCGCCGGGGTGGACGGGGCGCATGCGTTTGACTGGTGGATTCATGGCGGTTCTCAGTGGTAGTCCACGATTTCGACGTTTTCCGGGCCGGCGGAGGCCAGACGAAACATGCGCGCCACTGCCGATTGATGCAGATGCTGTGCTGGCCGGCGCGGTCGTGTTTCAGTGCTTCAAGCTGGTAGCCTGGCGGCGAGTGCAGGAACTCCAGCGTGTGTGCAGCGGCGAGTTGGCCGAGCTTGCGGATGGCCACCTCCTTGATGGCGCGGAAGCGCCGCGGGTCGCCGCCCTCGACAACGCCTGCGTATCGTCAGCAGTGGAAGCTCCTGATCATGGATTGAGCGTATTACGCTTGGCGTAACACGTCGAAAGTGGCATGCCATTGCAAAAAACGATGCCGCATTGCTGCGGCACCGTTTTTGTCTTGATCAGCGGTGCTGTTGAAAGCGATTCCGGCCTGCGCCGGAATGACGAGGTTCAGAGCGCCTCGAAAACCCCCGCCGCACCCATGCCAGTGCCGATGCACATGGTGACCATGCCGTACTTCTGCTTGCGACGGCGCATGCCGTGCACCAGGGTGGCGATACGCACCGCGCCGGTGGCACCGAGTGGATGGCCCAGCGCGATCGCGCCGCCGAGCGGGTTGACTTTGCTCGGGTCGAGTTTGAGATCGCCCATTACGGCCAGTGCCTGCGCGGCGAAGGCTTCATTGAGTTCGATCCAGTCGAGCTGATCCTGGGTGATGCCGGTTTGCTTGAGGGCCTTGGGGATTGCTTCCTTCGGGCCGATGCCCATCACTTCGGGCGGCACGCCGGCGACCGAGAAGCCTACGAAGCGGGCCAGCGGCTGAAGGCTGTATTCCCTGATCGCCTTTTCGCTGGCCAGCATGATCGCGCCGGCGCCATCGGACATCTGGCTGGAGTTGCCGGCGGTGACGGTGCCCCCGAACTGGCCGTTGCGGAACACGGTCTTCAGCTTGGCCAGCACTTCCATGGTGGTGCCGGCGCGCGGGCCTTCGTCGGCGGTGATGGTGCGGCTGTCTGTGACGATCTGGCGGGTGGCGAGGTTGGGGTAATGATCATTCAGCGCGAACGGGCTGATCTCGTCGTTGAATTCACCGGCGGCCTGGGCGGCCAGGGCGCGGCGATGGCTTTCGACCGAGAACGCATCCTGCTGCTCGCGGCTGACCTTCCACTGCCTGGCCACGTTTTCGGCGGTGATGCCCATGCCGTAGGCGATGCCGATGTTCTCGTCGGTGAAGATCGCGGGGTTCATCGCGATCTTGTGGCCCATCATCGGCACCATGCTCATGCTTTCGGTGCCGCCGGCGATCATCAGGTCGTCCTCGCCCAGGCGGATGCGATCGGCGGCCATCGCCACCGACTGCAGGCCGGACGAGCAGAAGCGGTTGATGGTGACGCCGGGCACGGTGTCGGGCAGGCCGGCCAGCAGTGCGCCGATGCGCGCCACGTTCATGCCTTGCTCGGCCTCGGGCATCGCGCAGCCGATGATCACGTCACCGATGCGGGCAGGGTCGATGCCTGGTGCCTGCGCCATCACGGCGCGGATCACGTGGGCGAGCATGTCGTCCGGGCGGGTGTTGCGGAACACTCCGCGCGGCGCCTTGCCGACCGGGGTGCGGGTGGCGGCGACGATGTAGGCGTCTTGCACTTGCTTGGTCATGGTTTTCAATCCTTATGGAGCAACCTGCCATCCCGTCGGTCGTCATTCCCGCGAAAGCGGAAATCCATTTTCACCCTGGTAGCAGAAGCCAGATGGATTCCCGCTTTCGCGGGAATGGCGCCGGAGGATATTGAGGTCACCTCGTTGAGTTGGGGGCCGGTTGCTCGATCAATTGCGCAGGGGTTTGCCGGTGGTCATCGTGTGCGCAATCCGGGCCTGGGTCTTTTCGGTCCTGGCCAGTTCCACGAAGTGCTTGCGTTCCAGTGCCAGCAGCCATTCCTCGTCGACGGTCGAGCCGCGTTCTATGACGCCGCCGCACAAGGTGTCGGCGATGCGTCGGGCGATCTCCACATCGTGCTCGGAGGCGAAGTAGCCGGCCTGGAGGTTGGCCAGCGAGGCCTTGAAGGTCGCGGTGCCGACGTCGCCGGCGACCGGAATGGCACGCCGGTACAGCGGCGGGCGGTAGCCGGATTCGGCCAGTGCGTTGGCCACCTGTTTGGCGACGTAGAGCAATTCGTAGGCGTTGAACACGACCACGTCGCTGTCGCGCAGCAGGCCCATGTTCTTCGCTTCGATCGCGCTGGGCGAGACCTTGGCCATGGCTACGGTCTCGAACACCTTCTTCAATTCCTCGAACGGATCGCCCGGGTTGGCTTTCGCCGCGCGCACGGCCAATTCGTGCAGACCGCCGCCAGCAGGCAGCAGGCCGACGCCGGCCTCGACCAGGCCGATGTAGCTTTCAAGCGCGGCGACGGTGCGCGCGGAATGCATCTGGAATTCGCAGCCGCCGCCCAGGGCCAGGCCGCGCACGGCGGAGACCACCGGCACCAGCGAATGCTTGATGCGCATGCTGGTGCGCTGGAAGTTGGCGACCATGGCCTCGAAGTCGTCAAACTTGCCTTCCTTCAGCAGGCCCAGCGCGCCCTTCAGATCCGCGCCGGCGGAGAACGGTTCGCCGGTCTGCCAGATCACCACGGCCTTGAGCTTTTCCTCGGCGATGCCGATCGCGTGCTGGATGCCGTCGAGCACGTGGTCGTTGACCGTGTGCATCTTGGTCTTGAACGAGATGATGCCGATACCGTCGTCGCCCAGCGTCCACAGGCGCACGCCGTCGTTCTCCCACACGGTGGTGCCGGTGTCGAACTTTTCGCCGAGGACCGGATCGGGGAACAGCTGGCGCTGGTAAACGGGATGCTGCGAGCGCGGCTTGTCGGCGTTGGCGCTGGCGGAGTACGAACCGTCCTTGCCATGCACACCTTTGCGGCCATCGGTGACCCAGGCGGGCAGGGGCGCATCGCTCATGGCCTTGCCGGCCCTGATGTCTTCGTTGATCCACTCGGCGATCTGCTGCCAGCCGGCGGCCTGCCAGGTCTCGAACGGGCCGAGTTTCCAGCCGTAGCCCCAGCGGATCGCAAAGTCGACATCGCGTGCGGTGTCGGCAATGTCGGCCAGGTGGTAGGCGCTGTAATGGAACAGGTCGCGGAAGCTGGCCCAGAGGAATTGCGCCTGCGGGTCACCGGAGGCGCGCAGCTTGCCAAACTTCTCGGCCGGGTCCTTGATCGCCAGGATCGCAGCGACTTCATCGGATGGCCTCTGTTCCGACGGGCGGAAACCCTGCTTGGCCACATCGAGTACGACGATGTCCTTGCCGACCTTCTTGTAGAACCCGCCGCCGGTCTTCTGGCCCAGCGCACCCTCGTCTATCAGGCCCTGCAGCCACACCGGCGCCTTGAAATACTTGTGCCAAGGGTCGTCCGGCAAGGTGTCGGCCATGGTCTTGATGACGTGCGCCATGGTGTCCAGACCGACCACGTCGGCGGTGCGGTAGGTGGCACTCTTGGGGCGACCCAGCGCCGGACCGGTCAGCGCGTCGACAGTGTCGAAGCCAAGCTTGAACTGCTCGGTGTGGTACATCGCCGACAGCATCGAGAACACGCCGATGCGGTTGCCGATGAAGTTCGGCGTGTCCTTGGCGATCACCACGCCCTTGCCGACGGTCGTGACCAGGAAGGCTTCAAGGCCGTCCAGTACCTTCTTGTCGGTAAGCCTGGTCGGGATCAGCTCGACCAGATGCATGTAGCGCGGCGGGTTGAAGAAGTGCACGCCGCAGAAGCGGTGGCGCATTTCCTCGGGCAGCGCCTCGGCCAGCGTGTTGATCGACAGTCCCGAGGTGTTGGAGGCGATGACGGCGGTCTTCGACAGGTGGCCGGCGATCTTCTTGTAGAGGTCGAGCTTCCAGTCCATTCGCTCGGCGATCGCCTCGATGACCAGGTCGACGTCTTTCAGCTGGTCGAGGTCATCGTCGTAGTTGGCCGGAATGATCGCGCTGGCGAGGCTCTTTTCGGCCAGCGGAGCGGGCGACAGCTTGGCCAGGTTGGCGATGGCCTTGAGCGCGATACCGCTTTGGGGGCCTTCCTTCGCGGGCAGGTCGAACAGCACGGTTTCGACACCGGCGTTGGTCAGGTGCGCGGCGATCTGCGCGCCCATGACACCGGCGCCCAGCACGGCGGCCTTGCGGATACGTAGTGCCGCGGTGGGTGAGGATGCAGCGGTCATTGGCTTCTCCGAGGATGCAAAAGAGGGTGGGCAGGTGAGTCAAGGATGGCTGAGCCCGGCGACGGCGAAACGGATCAGGTGTTGCGCGATCTGCTCGCGGTGCACCTGTTCGCTGACTTCGCTTTTGCGCTGGATCATGCCGAAGCCGGACATGGCGTGGGTCAGCGCGCCGGTGACCAGGTCGATCCGCCAGTACAGCTCGGGCTTGTCCAGCTGCGGCAGCAGACGGGCGAACTCGGCAGTGAACTGGCGCATGACGTGGCCGTAGTTCTCGGAAAGGAACTGGCGCAGGGTGTCGTCATGTTCGGCGAACGCGCGTGCCAGCACGCGCATGAACAGCGAACCGTGGTCGTCGTGCGACAAATCCAGTGCGGGGCGGATGTAGGCTTCCAGCACGTCTTCCAGAGTGGTGTCCGCGGCGCCGGCGACTTTGGCCAGCGCCGTCAGTCGGCTGGCGTTCAGCGCGTCCAGGCGGCGCCGGAATACTTCTTCGACCAGTTTTTCCTTGGAGCCGAAGTGGTAATTGACCGCCGCCAGATTGACCCCGGCGGCCGCAGTCAGCTGGCGCAGCGAAGCGCCGTCGAAGCCGCGTTGGGCGAACAGGACTTCGGCGGCGCCGAGTATCCGTTCCTTGGTTGAGCCGGAGCTGTTCACGGGCGGGCATCCATCGACGGAAGGAAGTTCAAACGATCGTTTGAGCATACGCGGACAGCTTTGCGGCCGTCAAACAATCGCCAGTTGCAAACGTCCCACGACTTGCGTATGAGTTAGAATCTGTCAAACTTTCGTGAGCTAAAGCCTCATTCCTTGTGGGGTTTGGCGCATTTGCCGGCCCGAGCCGGCCATCATCCTTTCCTTCAATCGGTTTTCCCGGAGCAGACCCGTATGGCGCTGGAGCGCACCCTTTCCATCATCAAACCCGACGCCGTGGCCAAGAACGTCATCGGTGAAATCTACGCACGCTTCGAAAAGGCCGGCCTCAAGATCGTCGCCGCCAGGATGAAGCAGCTGTCGCGCCAGGAAGCCGAAGGCTTCTACGCGGTGCATCGCGAGCGGCCGTTCTTCAAGGCACTGGTCGAGTTCATGATCTCCGGCCCGGTGATGATTTCCGCCCTGGAAGGCGAGAACGCCGTACTGGCCCATCGCGAGCTGATGGGTGCCACCAATCCGAAGGAAGCGGCCCAGGGCACGATCCGCGCCGACTTCGCCGACTCCATCGACGCCAACGCGGTGCATGGCTCCGATGCGGTCGAAACCGCCAAGGTGGAGATTGCGTACTTCTTCGCCGCGACGGATGTGCTTTCGCGCTGAGCGATTCAAAAGTTGTGAGGCAAAAGTTGTGAATCAGGTCGTCGTCAACCCACCTGCCAAGGTCAATCTGCTCGACTTCGATCGCCAGGGTCTGCGTGATTTCTTCACGCAGATCGGCGAGAAGCCGTATCGCGCCGAGCAGGTGATGAAGTGGATCTACCACGACCTCGAGGACAACTTCGAAAACATGACCGACGTGGGCAAGGCGCTGCGCGCCAAGCTCACCGAGGTTTGCTACATCGGCGCGCCGAAGACCGTGCTGGACAAGGCCGCCACCGACGGCACCCACAAGTGGCTGCTGGGCATGGACAGCGGCAACGCGATCGAGACGGTGTACATCCCCGAGCCGACCCGCGGCACGCTGTGCGTGTCCTCGCAGATCGGCTGCGCGCTCAACTGCAGCTTCTGCTCGACCGGCGCGCAGGGTTTCAACCGCAACCTGTCCACCGCCGAGATCATCGGGCAGGTGTGGGTGGCAGCGAAGCATCTGGGCAACATCACTCACCAGAACCGCCGCATCACCAATGTGGTGATGATGGGCATGGGCGAACCGCTGGCCAATTTCGAGAACGTGGTGCGCGCGATGAAACTGATGCGCGATGACCTCGGTTTCGGTCTGGCCGCCAAACGCGTCACCCTGTCTACCGCGGGCATGGTGCCACTGATCGACCAGTTGTCCGATGCGATCGACGTCTCGCTGGCGGTATCGCTGCACGCCGCCAACGACGAGCTGCGCACCGAGCTGGTGCCGATCAACAAGCGCTATCCGATTGCCGAGCTGCTGGCGGCCTGCCAGCGCTGGGTCGCACGCAAGCCGCGCACCTCGATCACCTTCGAATACACCTTGATGAAGGGCATCAACGACCAGCCCGAGCACGCCCGCCAGCTGATCAAGCTGATGCGCAAGTTGCCGACCTGCAAGGTCAATCTGATTCCGTTCAATCCATTTCCCGGCACCCGCTACGAGCGCTCGGACGCAAATGACATCCGCGATTTCCAGACGCAGTTGCTGAATGCCGGTGTATTGACCATGCTGCGGCGAACGCGCGGCGACGACATCGACGCGGCCTGCGGCCAGCTGGCCGGGCAGGTCACCGATCGCACCCGACGCAGTGCGGATTTGCGCAAACTTCAGGACGAGGGGGCAATGCATGCGCTTTGACCGGATACTGATCTTCAGCCTGTGGCTGCCGCTGGCCGGTTGCGTCACTTCGCAAACCAACAGCAGCGCACTTGGCAAGAGCATGCCGCAGACCAGCAAGGCCGAGCAGGCTGTGGATGCCGCGCGCGTGCATACCGAACTGGCCCAGCACTATCTGACCAATGGCGACCTGCAGACGGCACTGCAAAAATTGACCACGGCGCTGAAATTCGATCCCGACTATGCGCCTGCGCACACCGTGATGGCCGTGGTGTACGAGAAGATCAACCGTCCGGCCGACGCCGAGCTGCACTATCGCAAGGCCGTCGAGCTTGAGCCGACCATGGGTTCGCCGAACAACAATCTTGGTCAGTTTCTCTGTTCCGTCGGCAAGTTTGCCGAGGCGCAGACCTATTTCCGCAAGGCGGTGGCAGATCCGTTTTATTCGACCCCGGATGTCGCGCTGACGAATGCCGGCGTATGCCAGCTGCGTGGCAAGGACGTGGCCGGCGCTGAAACGAGTTTTCGTGACGCCATCGCGCGCAATCCGAATAACGCGGAGGCACTCTTTCAGCTTGCCAATACGCTCTATCTGAATAAGGATGTGTTTCGCGCCAGGGCTTTCATCCAGCGATTCGATGCGTTGGGCAAGCCCACTGCCGCATCGCTCAAGCTCGGCCACGACATAGAAACTCGTCTGGGCAACCAGGAAGGTGCCCTTGCTTACACCAAGCGATTGCAAGCCCAGTTCCCGGATTCGGAGCAGGCGCACGCACTTGACACTGCCGCCAGCCCATGACTTCCATGCAGCCCCAGCCGCCCGAACAGGTTTCGAGCGAATCCGGTGTCCATTTGCTCGACATTGACGGGCCGTCGACAGCACCTCACGGTGTGAGTTTCGGCAGTCGCCTGCATGCGGCGCGTGAAGCGCGCGGGCTGGACCTGGAAACCTGCGGGCACACCCTGAAATTGCCGGCCCGCGTGTTGCGCCAGCTGGAGCGCGACCAGTACGACGGCATCGACTCGAAGATCTATCTCGGCAGCTATATCGGCAAATACGGGCGTTACCTCGGCATCAATGAGGCCTCGATCCAGGTCGAACTCGATCGCATCAGGCAGATCGAAGCGCCGTTGGTGGCTACGGGCGGCATTTCGCATTCACGTTTTCTGCTGGATCGCTACGCCACCGCAGCCACCTATGTCGTGCTGACTGCGGTGATCGTGGTGCCGATGATCTGGCTGGGTGTTCGCGGCACGCTGGATCGGGATCTGAGCCATCTCGCTCCGCTGGATGCCGCGCCGGTAGCGCAGCTTGATACGTCGACAAGCAACGAGGCGGCGACGGCTTCCTCCATGTCAACCAGCAAGGTGACGTCTTTGATGCCGCCGCAAGTGGTTCCGGCACAGGTCCCGGATCCGGAACAGCCATTGATGGCTTCGATGGCACCGTTCCCGAATCTGGAGAGCGGCCTGTCGACTGCAAAGCCTGCGGTGGTTGCCGCCGCGGCGGCCCGGCCCGGTGAGGATCACAGTCTGGGCCTCAATCTGACAGCTGCCAGCTGGGTCGAGATCCTCGATCGCGACGGCACACGTCTGGAATACGGTCTGTTGCCTGCCGGCAGCAACAAGGTCTATCACAGTGACCAGCCGCTGGATGTGCGTATCGGCAATGCCAACGGTGCGCAGATCAGCATTGATGGCCAGCCGATCGAACTGGAAGACTTCAGGCACGCCAATGTCGCGCATTTTCGCGTGCAGATGCAGGATGGCAAGGTCTCCGCGGCCAGCCTTTGACAGCGGTTTTTCGCCGCTCGAACCTGCCATTTCGGTTATGCTTGCCCATTGTCCGCTCGGCAACCAGCGGACGTGATCGGCCGGATGTAATCGGCTTCTCCTTTTGTTTACCGCGTTGGCTTGTGCACGCGCCTGTGGGTGTGCGGCCTTTTGAAGGGTTATTGCATGGCATTCGAAGAATACGACAACTACGAACAGAGCGAACTTGTTCAGAAATGGCTGCGCGAGAACGGTCTGTCGATCGTCGTCGGAATCGCCATCGGCCTGGTGGGCATCTTCGGTTGGCAGCAATGGCGCGCGCATCAGGCCCGGCATGAAAGCGAAGCATCCGAGCTCTATCAGCAGGTACAGACCGCCCTGGCTTCCGGCAAGCCGGATGCCGTCTCGAAACTGACCGATCAGCTGAAAAAGGATTACGCCAAATCGCCGTTCACGATGTTTGCCGTCAGCGATCAGGCCATCCAGCAAGTACGCGCCAAACAGTTGGACAAGGCCGAGGCGTCGCTGGAATGGGCGGAAAGCCACGCGGCCGATCCGGCCCTGAAGTCATTGACGCTGCTGCGCGTCGCCCAGGTCGAACTGGCTCGCGACAACGGCAAGGCGGCCTTGAGTACGCTCGATCGCATTCCCGCCGACAGCTACAAGGGCATGGCACAGGAACTCCGCGGCGATGTGCTGGTCAAGCTTGGGCGTTCGGACGAAGCACGCAAGGCCTATCAGACGGCCTTGTCGGTCTTGAGCGAGGAGGCACCGCAGCGCGGTGCGCTGCAGATGAAACTCGATGATTTGGCCGTGGCCGGGAAGCAGGGTGCATGAAACCTGAAATGATGAAACGCGTCTTGCTGACGGCGACGCTGAGCTCCCTGGTGGCCCTTGCCGGCTGTCATTCGTTCAAGAAGGAAAACGTCCAGCCGCCGACGCCGCTGGCCAAGGATTTCACCCCGACCGTGCAGGTGACCCGTCTTTGGCGCACCAGCGTGGGCGACGGTGCCGGCGACAGCGGTGCACGCCTGCGCCCGGCGGTCGTCGACAACGTGCTCTACGCCGACAGTACCGATGGCAAACTGGTGGCGATCGATGCCACCAACGGCAAGACCCTGTGGTCGAAGAGTTCGAGAACCCACGGCTGGTTCGGCTGGGGCGACAAGAAGCGCAAGGACGCCATGTATGCCGGCGGCCCCGCCGTCGATGGCGACCTGCTTGCCGTCGGCACGCTGGATGGTCACGTCTACGGCGTCAATGCAAAGGATGGCAGCCCGCGCTGGGACGTGGCGTTGAATGCGGAAGTCCTCGCCTCGCCGGCCATTGCCGGTGGCCTGGTGGTGGTTCGCACCGAGGACGGACGCGTTTACGGTCTGGACGTGACCACCGGTGCGCGTCGCTGGGTATACGACGAAAGCACCGTGCCACTGCTCAGTCTGCGCGGCAATGGTGGCCTGCTGCTTGCCAATGGCGTGGTCTTCCTCGGCAGCGACGATGGCAAGCTCATTGCCTTGCGCATGGACAATGGATCGAAGCTGTGGGAGCAAAAGCTCTCCAGCGGTGAGGGTCGCACCGAGATCGACCGTCTGAACGATGTCGACGGGAGCATCCTTCTCGACGGCAGCGTGCTCTACGGCGCGGCTTATCATGGCAACCTGGTGGCCGTCGATGGTCCCAGCGGACGGCCGATCTGGGCGCATCCGTTCTCGAGTTTCGGTTCGGTGGCGTCCAATGGCAGCGCGCTCTACGGCGTCGACGATCAATCCCGGGTCTGGGCGTTCGACAAGAGCGGCGGCTCCGACATGTGGAAGAACGACGCGCTGAAATACCGCTGGTTGACCAGCCCCGCCGTACAGGGGGATTACGTCGTGGTCGGTGACGTGGAAGGCTACGTGCACTGGCTGCAGACCGGTGATGGCGCGCTGGCGGCACGCGAACGGTTGTCGAAGAAGGCGATTCGCGCCCAGCCGCTGGTCGTCGGCGACACCGTCTACGTGGAAGACATCAAGGGCCGTATCGGCGCTTATCGTCTGTCCGCGCACTGATCGCCGAACGAAGCCCTCATCATGCTGCCCGTCGTCGCGCTGGTTGGTCGTCCGAATGTCGGTAAATCGACCCTTTTCAATGTGCTGACCCGCAGCCGCGACGCGCTGGTGGCCGACATGCCGGGCGTTACCCGCGATCGCCACTACGGCGTCTGCCGCAGTGGCGATCGGCCGTTCGTGGTGGTCGACACCGGCGGCTTGTCCGGTGTCGAGGACGCCATGGACGTGCTGACTGCCAGGCAGGTTCGCCTGGCGATCGACGAGGCCAATGTGCTGGTGTTCGTGGTCGATGCGCGCGAGGGGTTGCTGCCGCAGGATTACGTCATCCTGGGCGAGCTTCGCCGCAGCGGCAAGACCATCATCGCGGCGGTCAACAAGACCGACGGGCTGGAAGAGGAAGCCGTGCTGGCGGAGTTCTCCGCCTTCGGCGTCGGCAGGATCCTGCCGTTGTCCGCAGCGCACAATCGCGGCACCGGCGACCTGATCGGGATGATCCTGCCGTTGCTGCCGGCCGATGAGGAAAACACCACCGAAGCGGAAGGCGAGGACGGCAGCATCCGCGTCGCCATCGTCGGCCGCCCGAATGCCGGCAAATCCACGCTGATCAATCGCCTTCTGGGCGAGGACCGGCTGATCGTCTCGGATGTGGCCGGTACCACCCGCGATCCCATCAGGGTTCCGCTGGAGCGCGACGGCAAGCGCTACACATTGATCGACACCGCAGGTATCCGTCGCAAGGCGCGAGTCGAAGAGGCGGTGGAGAAATTCAGCGTCATCAAGACGCTGCAGTCGATCGCCGCTGCCCAGGTCGTGGTGGTGATGGTTGACGCCCGCGAGAATCTGGCCGATCAGGACCTGACCCTGATCGGCTATGCGATGGACGAGGGCAGGGCGCTGGTGATCGCCATCAACAAGTGGGATGGCCTGGATCAATACCAGCGCGACGAATGCATGCGCGCGCTGGATCGCCGGCTGGTGTTCGTCGACTGGGCCAAACAGGTGCATATCTCGGCGTTGCACGGTTCGGGCCTGCGCGAACTGATGCGTTCCGTAGTGCGCGCACACGCCTCGGCGACCAAGGTGCTGGTGTCGTCGGATCTCACCAAGACGTTGGAGAAAGCCTACGAAGGCTACCAGCCGCCACTGGTGCATGGTCATTCGCCGAAGCTGCGTTTTGCGCATCCGGGTGGCAGCAATCCACCCACCATCGTCATACACGGCACCCGCACCAAACACATTGCGCCGGCCTATCAACGCTATCTCGAAAATTTCTTCCGCAAGCGCTACAAGCTCGAAGGCACGCCGATCCGGATCGCCTTCCGCGAAGGCGAAAACCCTTATGCCGGGCGAAAGAAAGTGTTGACCAAGGAGCAGGAGCAGAAGGCGCGGCGAAGGGTCAGCGAGCTGATCAAGCGTACGCGTTGACTCGCCACGCTGGCACGACGATGCAGCACCGACCCATCGCCGGGTTGCGAGATGCAACAAATCAGCACAAGTCTGCCGGCACCAGTCCGTATATCGCGGCATCGTGGGATTGTTCGCGAATGCACAGGCGCTGACGGGCGATGCCTTCGAAATGGGCGCCGATCTTTTCGGCCGTACGCAGACTTGGCCGGTTGTCAGGCAGGATGACGATCTCGATCCTGGCCAGGCCCAGCCACTGGAAACCGAAACTCGCCACCAACCGACTCGCCGCTGCGGCCATACCTTGCCCCTGGCGTGACTGGCGCACCCAGTAACCCATATTGGCGCTGCGATGCAGCCGGTTGCGCTGGTTGAGTCCTGCGCCGCCAAGCAGTTCGCCCGTGCCCGCATCGAACACCGGAAACGCAAAATGCTCGCCGGAAAGCCAGCCAGTTTGGCAGTACGCGATCCATGCGGCGGCATCGCTGCGACTGTAATCGGCATGACACCAGGGGAGCCAGCGACCGACCCCGGTTATCGATTCGCGTGCGGCGTCGAACAGGGCAGACGCATCGCGATCGTGCCAGGGACGCAGATGCAATCGACCGTCGGCCAGTTCCAGCGTGGTCCGGGGGATGTCGTCCGTGCTCATGCATGTCCGCCGTTTGTGCGCATCAGGCCGAGCCGCGATAATGGGCAATCTTCGGCCTGGCATCAACATGAGCGCACGCATCCTCGACGGCAAACGCATCGCACAGGAACTGTTGGCCCGGGTGGGACAACGCGTTGCCGAGCGGGTGGCGCAGGGATTTCCTGCGCCCGGGCTGGCGGTAGTGCTGGTCGGCAACGACGCAGCCTCGTCGGTGTACGTGCGCAACAAGCGCAAGGCATGCCTGCAGGTCGGCTTTCGCTCGTTCGGCTACGACCTGCCGGCGGACACCACCCAGCAGGAACTGCTGGTGCTGATCGACCGGCTCAACGCCGACCCTGACGTGCACGGCATCCTGGTGCAGTCGCCACTGCCCGAACATATCGACGAGGACGCGCTGGTCGATCGGATCGATCCGGGCAAGGACGTCGATGGTTTCCAGGCGATCAACGTGGGTCGCCTCGCATTGCGCCGATTCGGTCTGCGCCCGTGCACGCCCAAGGGGGTGATGACGCTGCTCGGTCACACCGATCGTCCGGTGCGTGGCCAGCATGCGGTAGTGGTAGGGGTGTCCAATCACGTCGGCCGGCCGCTGGCGCTTGAGCTGATGATCGCCGGTTGCACCACCACATCCTGCCATCGCTTTACCCGTGACCTGGAGAGCTTCGTCCGTCAGGCCGACATCGTGATCGTCGCGGTGGGCAAGCCGGGACTGGTCAAGGGTGAATGGATCAAACCCGGTGCGGTGGTGATCGACGTGGGCATCAATCGGCTCGATGACGGCAGGCTGGTCGGCGATGTCGAATTCGCTGCGGCCGCCGAACGTGCCAGCTGGATCACGCCGGTTCCCGGCGGCGTGGGTCCGATGACGGTGGCTACCTTGATGGAGAACACGCTGGAAGCAGCCGAGGCGCGGACGCCGTAGGGAATGCTCGCCCCTCGTCGGGCAGGTCCTTGTCCGCCAGCTTTTGCCTGATATCAGCTGCATGGGGCGAGTCCATTCGTCTACGCCTGCGGTGCCGCGATATTCAGCCGCATGGCTGGCGAGCATCGCGGCAGGGCGCGTATAATTCCCTCTTTGCAGCGGGACTTTTCGCATGCGTATCCTCGCCGAGGCCCTGACCTACGACGACGTCTACCTTGTTCCGGGCCATTCCATCGTGCTGCCGCGCGACGTGGATACCTCGACGCGGTTCACCCGCGGCCTGCGCCTGAACATTCCGATCGTTTCCGCTGCCATGGACACGGTCACCGAAGCCCGCCTCGCCATCACCATGGCTCAGAACGGCGGCATCGGCATCATCCACAAGAACATGACCGCCGAGCAACAGGCCGCCGAAGTGCGCCTGGTCAAGAAGTTCGAAGCCGGCGTGATTCGCAGCCCGATCACGGTGGGTCCTGACACCTCGATTCGCGAAGTTCTGCGGCTGACCCATGCGCACAACATCTCCGGTGTACCGGTGGTCGACGGCAGCAAGCTGGTCGGCATCGTCACCAGCCGCGACCTGCGCTTCGAGCGCAAGCACGACGATCCGGTGCGCAACATCATGACCCGCCAGGAAAAGCTGGTGACCGTGCATGAGGGCGCCAGCCAGGACGACGTGCTGCTGTTGCTGCACAAGCACCGCATCGAGAAAGTGCTGGTGGTCAATGACGCGTTCCAGTTGCGCGGGCTGATCACCGTGAAGGATATCCAGAAGGCGCGCGACAACCCGCATTCGGCGAAAGACCGCAACGAGGCCTTGCTGGTCGGTGCCGCGGTCGGCGTGGGCGGCGACACCGAGCAGCGCGTGGCCGCACTGGTCGATGCCGGCGTCGACGTGCTGGTGGTCGACACCGCACATGGTCATTCGCAGGGCGTGATCGAACGCGCCGGCTGGGTCAAGAAGCACTATCCGCAGGTGCAGGTGATCGCCGGCAACATCGTCACAGGCGAAGCGGCGCGCGCGCTGCTCGACGCGGGTGTGGACGCGGTCAAGGTGGGCGTGGGCCCCGGCTCGATCTGCACTACCCGCGTGGTCGCCGGTGTCGGCGTGCCGCAGATTACCGCGATCGACATGGTCGCCACGGCGCTGAAGGACGAAATTCCGTTGATCGCCGATGGTGGCATCCGCTATTCGGGCGATATCCCCAAGGCACTGGCTGCCGGCGCGTCCACCGTGATGCTCGGCTCGATGTTCGCCGGCACCGAGGAATCGCCAGGCGAGGTGGAGCTGTTCCAGGGCCGTTCGTACAAGAGCTACCGCGGCATGGGCTCGATCGGCGCGATGCAGCTCGGTTCCAAGGATCGCTACTTCCAGGACGAGGCGGACGCCGACAAGCTGGTGCCCGAGGGCATCGAGGGCCGCGTGCCGTACCGTGGCCCGCTGCGCAATATCATCCACCAGCTGATTGGCGGCCTGCGCGCATCCATGGGTTACCTCGGCGCGGCCACGATCGACGACGTGCGCAACAAGGCGCAGTTCGTCAAGGTGACCTCCGCCGGCGTCACCGAAGCGCATCCGCACGACATCCAGATCACCAAGGAAGCGCCGAACTATCGGCTGAATTCCTGAGTGCCGGGAATGGGAAATCGGGAATGGGGCATCGTCGAAAGCGGTTCTCCCACCACCCGGTTTTCGCGTATGCGCCGGGTGCGAAACGCACCGGCTGTTCCATTTCCGATTTCCCAATCCCGATTTCCGGCCGCGCAATGACCAACATCCATTCCGACAAGATTCTGATCCTCGACTTCGGCGCGCAGTACACCCAGCTGATCGCGCGGCGGGTGCGCGAGCTTGGCGTGTACTGCGAAATATGGGCGTGGGACCACGACCCGGCCGAGATCGCCGCGTTCGGCGCCAAGGGCATCATCCTGTCCGGCGGCCCGGAATCGACCACGCTGACGGACGCGCCGAAAGCCCCGCAGCAGGTTTTCGATTCGGGCCTGCCGATTCTCGGCATCTGTTACGGCATGCAGACCCTGGCAGCTCAGCTCGGCGGCGCCACCGAAGCGGCGGATGCACGCGAGTTCGGCCATGCCACGGTGGATATCGCCGCAACCAGTGGTCTGTTCGACGGCCTCAGCGATCATGCCGACAGCCACCAGCTCGATGTGTGGATGAGTCACGGCGACCACGTGTCGAAAGCCCCGTCGGGCTTCATCGTCACCGGCACCACCGATCGCATTCCGGTCGCGGTGATGGAGAACCCGGACAAACGCTGGTACGGCGTGCAGTTCCACCCCGAGGTGACCCACACGAAGCAGGGCAGTGCGCTCCTGAAACGTTTCATCACCGAGATCTGCGGTTGCGCCATGCTGTGGACAGCGGCCAACATCATCGACGACCAGATTGCCCGTGTACGCGAACAGGTCGGCGACGATCACGTGCTGCTGGGCCTGTCCGGCGGTGTCGACTCCTCGGTAGTGGCAGCTCTGCTGCACAAGGCGATCGGCGAGCGGCTGACCTGTGTGTTCGTCGACACCGGCCTGCTGCGCTGGCAGGAAGGCGATCAGGTGATGGCCACCATGGCCGAACACATGGGCGTCAAGGTGATCCGCGTCGACGCCGCGGACCGCTACTTCAATGCGCTCGAAGGCGTGTCCGATCCGGAAGCCAAGCGCAAGATCATCGGCGGCCTGTTCGTGGAGATTTTCGACGAGGAGTCGGAAAAGCTGATCGCCGCCGGCGGCAACGTGAAATGGCTGGCGCAGGGCACGATCTACCCGGACGTGATCGAATCGGCTGGCAGCAAAACGGGCAAGGCCCATGTCATCAAGAGCCACCACAACGTCGGCGGCCTGCCGGCGCATATGAAACTCAAGCTGGTCGAGCCTCTGCGCGAACTGTTCAAGGACGAGGTGCGCCGCATCGGCGTGGAACTTGGCCTGCCGCGGGCGATGGTTTACCGCCACCCGTTCCCGGGGCCCGGCCTGGGCGTGCGCATACTCGGCGAAGTGAAGCGCGAATATGCCGATCTTCTGGCGCAAGCCGACGCCATCTTCATCGACGAGTTGCGCAAGGCGGATCTTTACGACAAGACGAGCCAGGCATTCGCGGTGTTCCTTCCGGTGAAATCCGTTGGCGTGGTGGGCGATGCGCGCGCGTACGAATGGGTGATCGCACTGCGCGCCGTGGAGACCATCGACTTCATGACCGCGCATTGGGCGCACCTGCCGTACGACTTCCTCGGTCGGGTTTCCAACCGCATCATCAACGAGCTGCGCGGCGTTTCGCGGGTCGTCTACGACATCAGCGGCAAGCCCCCAGCCACGATCGAGTGGGAATAGGGCGTCCGCCCGTTCACCCGTCCGTAGCCGCCGCAGTGAACCGCAAAGTGCCGCAATGACCGACGAGATTCCCCATCCATCCGGAGCGTTCTCGGCCGAGGATGTGCAATACATGCAGCGCGCCTTGCAGCTCGCCGCCCATGCGCGTGACGCCGAGAACGAAGTGCCCGTAGGCGCCGTACTGGTGCAGGACGGCGAGATCGCCGGACTGGGCTGGAACCGCAACATCACGCTGCACGACCCGACCGCCCACGCCGAAATCATGGCGTTGCGCGCGGCCGGTGAGAAACTGGCCAACCATCGGCTGTCGGGCGCCACGCTCTACGTGACCCTGGAGCCATGCTCGATGTGCGCGATGGCCATGATTCATGCCCGTGTCGGGCGGGTCGTCTACGCAGCCACCGACCCCAAGACAGGCGCCGCCGGCAGCGTGTTCAATACGCTTGTCGACGCGCGCCACAACCACCGCATCGAGGTGACCGGCGGGCTGCTTGCCGAAGCGTCGTCCGAGCTGCTGCGTGATTTTTTCCGCGCCCGCCGCTGAGCGGCGTCCAAGCCGGCGAGACCGGCAGCTCAAGCCCAGCCGCATAGCCGATAACCCCAGAACCCCAGATATTCCCGCAAGCAGTGGACGCTCAAACTGAGCGCTGCACGTTTGGGCCACCAGGGATAGCGCGTCGACTCGAACCCTTCGTCGTCGTTGAATGCCTGCGCCGGGATCACGGTCAATCCTTGCCGATTGAAACTGGCCATGGCGCGCGTCATGTGAATTCCCGACGTCACCAGCAGGATACGCAGCAAATTTTTTCGCTTCAGGAGAACCGCTGAATAGAGCGCGTTCTGGTGCGTGTTGCCGCTGACGTCCTCGATCATTAGTGCACTCGCCGGTACGCCTTGCTCCTGCAATCTCCCGGCCATCTCCCGTGCCTGGTCGCTACCGGAGAGCAGTATCGTGTTGGCTCGCGCGTGCCGGTAGAGCTCCAACCCGAAACCCAGCCGCGTGGTTCGGGCGGCGCCGTCGGTGTCCCAGCTGACATTCGATGGAGGCAGATCGTCTCCTCCCAGAACCACGATGACATCTGCCCTGGGATAAGCCGCCGCGTTCGTCTGCGTATAGGGATGTTCCAGACCCCGCTGCAGCCAGATGGCAAACGCCGGGGTGGAACATAGCCATATCCAGCCCGTTGCGAGCGACAGCAGGACGATGGCGGTACGGCGCCGCGCGATTATCGAATCGGCATCCCCTGTGAGCGAACCGCCTGTCGGCAGTGCTGCATATAGTGCACCGATGCGGGGGTTGTGGCGAAGTACGCTGGTTATTTGCGCAGCGGTCATGCCGTAAGTGCGGAGAACCCCAGCTGCGCGACGCCGAGATGAATGCTGAGTGCCCGACTGCAACCACCTACGAAATTTCGCATAATGTATACTCCGTTTTCTCCCATTACTCACCCCTCTCGCTGGCATTATTGACGATTATCTCCGGTGCAAACGGTGCATTTCTGGCGTGAATGCGCTTGACCTTTTCTCCGCATATCTGACACGCCCGCGCTGCCACGATCACCCCGACAGCCAATCCGCTGTCGCATAATCCCGCGCCAGATCGCCCGCCCTTGCACCGTTGCAGATCCACCAGCACCGCCCGCGCACGTACCAATCAGCGCCTCATGACCGCACCCCCGCAGCGGTAGCATCGATCCTCCAGCGTAGTCTCACGTTCGCGAGCGCTTCGGGTCCAGGTCGCAATCGGGCGCGGCCTTGATCCGGTTCAGCTCCTCCAGAAGTTGCCGCCAACAGTTAGCGCGGTCTTGCTGGCGTAGGTCTTCGCAGTACGGCCTTTCATGGCATCATCCCCTCGGGCTTTGCCCCGGTTGCTGTTGTGGCAATCGCGGCACCCGGTCAGCCTTCGAAACGGCCGGTGTCGCACTTCAACCGCCGACGGTCGCCCGTGACAGCGCTTGTACTTCTGGCCGCTGCCGCAGGGGCAGGGCTGATTCCCGCCGACCTTCGGCACCGACCGCGCGGACGCCGCCTGACCGCCGGTCGCTTCAACAAGTCGCCGTCTGGTCCCGCTGGCGCTGTTGCTTGACCAGCTTCGGCCCCCAATAGCGTTGGCGTCATCACGGCACGCAGCAGGTAGGCGTCAGGCTCAGCCCTGCGCTTCGGCCATCACCGCCGCTTCCTCCCGCACCGCCGCCGGCAGTCGCAGTCAGCTTGTCGTGTCTTCATGGTCGCTCCCCGTGGTGTCACGGCCCCATTGTGGCCCCACGTTGGCCCCACGTCAACGCCGCCCAACCCGCATGGTTGTACGGTTTCCGTTTCGTCATCACACTGTTCAATTGATAAACCCCAGGCTGCGGGCTCCGCGTCGCTTCGCTCCGCGGAGGCCGCAGCACTTCCTGTCACCAATCAGCGCGCCCCCGTGACGTCACACAAAAGCGGTTGGACGGGAAGGGGATCCTGCGACTGGTGCCCCTGTCCCGTCGGTCTCGCCCTGGCCGACCATCGGCGCGGAAAGTGGGCCTCAGTCGCTCGCGCGGCTGCGCCGCACCGGCCGTGGCCGTGTCGTAGGCCTCACGGAACAACGCGGCCGCGTGAGGTCAGCCACAGCCGACGCATGTCACGTCAAGAAGACCGGCCATCGGCGACAGAGCCGGTCACGCCAGATCGTCCAGCCCTCCCAGCGTCCAGCTGGCCGGCACGCCGCAGCGCAGCAGAGCACCACCGACACGGACGCGGTTACGCCGGCATCCAATGCGCACGGGCGCACGCAGAGCCAAGGTACGCGGCGCAGGCTTGGCGGCTCAGCAGGCAGCTATGACGCAGCTCGCGGAATGCTCCGGGCTGACCAGCCAGAGGCGGCGGCGTGACGGCGACTACCAGCGCGAGGGCGACGCGAGGATGCCCAGAACAGACGTTTTCCGGCGATTCCGGCTCCCTCAACAGGCACCCCGCAACTTCGCATAATGTATATTATGTCAAATTACGTTTCGGCCTTGATTGCACTTGGCATGAACTCGCCTAGAACCCGGTTTTCAGTAACTAATCTTGAAACTTTAACCGCGAATTAGCGATCTGCGAAAAGGTGCAACTTTCCTTAAACGTGGGCTACCAAACGAAAGCGACATCCGCGACGTCGCTTTGCAGCGCCGCCGCGCAAGCGGCAGCTTAAGACCTATACTTCTGCCAGTTTGAACACCCAAAAAAAGATAGGTAGTGGACGTCAGGTCCTTCCACGGAATCTGATCCAGCTGATAAGCGCCGGCCAACGTCGATCGACGTTGGCACCCGTGCGCGTTGTCCAGATTCAAATAAGGGGCAATGGGCTAAGGACAGACGCGACGCTGGCCAACTGTTAGGTGTTTGGAACAAGGATGCGAACACATTCCGTTACCCTGACTTCCAGTTCGACGACGGCGGCTGCATTCGCGCCGAAGTCGCCGAGTTGCTCATCGCCTTGGCACTGGTTCCCGACACGTGGCATCCTGTGCCGTGGCAGTATTGGTGGCGCGGGATTGGTGGCGCGGGCACACAAGGCACATCCACTGCCCGTGCCGTTGGAGGCCTGACATGCCCAAGGCCATCCTCACCCTCAACGCCGGCTCATCCAGCATCAAGTTCGCGTTGTATGAGCTGGCAACTGCAGGGCCGCAGCGACGCCTGTCGCACGGCCAAGTCGAAGGTATCGGCGGCGCACCACATTTCATCGCCAACGATCCGGCCGGCACCACGCTGACCGAGCACCCCTGGCCGGCAGGTGCCAACTTCGATCACGAAACGCTTCTGGCACTCTTGCTAACCTGGATCACCACCCACCTCGGTGAGGAATCCTTGGCAGCCGTTGGCCACCGGGTGATGCATGGTGGCGAGCACTGGGATCAGCCGGTGCGGCTGACTCCTGCGGTAATCGCCAGCTTGACCACCTTCACTTCCCTGGCTCACCTGCACCAACCACACAACCGTGCAGGCCGTGTCGCGGTTGCGTCCGCGACTGCCGCAAATAGCCTGTTTCGACACCGCATTCCATCACTCCATGGCGCCGACGGTCAGGCGGCTGGCCCTGCCGCGCAAGTACGCGGACGAAGGCGTGCAGCGCTACGGCTTTCACGGATTGTCGTATGAATACCTTGCGGGCCGGTTGCGATGCCGGCTATCACATCGTGGCCTGAACCGATGCCGGCATCAGGATGATTTACCCCACTCTGGGAGTACCTGCCCATGAAGTCCCCTGCCCTCACACCCGACTTGCTGCAACGCATGGATGCTTACTGGCGCGCGGCCAACTACCTTGCCGTGGGCCAGCTGTACCTGTGCGGCAATCCGCTGCTGAAGCGGCCGCTGGCCCTGACCGACATCAAGCACATGCTGCTCGGCCACTGGGGCACCACGCCTGGGCAGAACTTCATCTACGTGCACCTGAACCGGATCATCAAGCAGTACGATTTGGACATGATCTACGTCTCCGGCCCCGGACACGGTGGCCCCGCGGTGGTCGGCAACACGTATCTGGAAGGCAGCTACAGCGAGATTTATCCGGAGATCAGCCAGGATGAGGCCGGACTGCAGAAGCTGTTCCTGCAGTTCTCCTTTCCCGGTGGAATCCCCAGCCATGCCTCGCCGGAATGCCCGGGCTCGATCCATGAGGGTGGCGAACTCGGCTACTCGCTGAGCCATTCGTTCGGCGCCGTACTCGACAACCCCGATCTGATCGTCGCCTGCGTGGTCGGCGATGGTGAGGCTGAAACCGGACCGCTGGCCACCGCCTGGCACTCCAACAAGTTTCTCAATGCCACCGCCGATGGCGCGGTGCTTCCGATCCTGCATCTGAACGGCTACAAGATTTCCAACCCGACCGTGCTCGCCCGCATCAGCCACGAAGAACTGGAGCAGTTGCTGCGCGGCTACGGCTGGTCGCCGATCTTCGTCGAGGGCCATGAGCCGGCGCTGATGCATGAAACCATGGCTGGCGCACTGGATCAGGCGGTAGAGAAAATCAAGGCGATCCAGTATGAGGCGCGCGAACAGGGCAACCATGAGCGACCGCGCTGGCCGATGATCGTGCTGCGCTCACCCAAGGGCTGGACCGGCCCGAAGGAGGTCGATGGTCTGCCGGTGGAAGGGACCTTCCGCGCCCACCAGGTGCCAATCGCAGTCTCCGCCTCCACGCCACCGGAACACCTGCGGCAACTCGAAACCTGGATGAAAAGTTACCGGCCCGAGGAATTGTTCGATGCCACGGGCCGGTTGCGGCCGGAGCTGGCTGGGCTGGCACCGGTGGGCAATCGCCGCATGGGTGCCAACCCGCACGCCAATGGCGGCAGCCTGCTGCGCGAGCTGCGCCTGCCGGACTTTCGCGAGTACGCATGCGACGTGCAGCAGCCGGGCGTGAGTGGCATCGGCGATACCCATGTGCTCGGCCCGTTCCTGCGTGATGTCGCTGTACTCAACGACAGCCAACGCAACTTCCGCATGTTCGGCCCGGACGAGACCTTGTCCAACGGTCTTGAAGCCCTGTTCAAGGTCACCAACCGGCAGTGGGATGCCACTACCGTGCCCAACGACGAGTTCCTCGCCCCAAGCGGCCGCGTCATGGAGATGCTCAGCGAACACCAGTGCGAGGGCTGGCTGGAAGGTTATCTGCTGACCGGGCGGCACGGTCTGTTCAACTGCTACGAAGCGTTTATCCACATCGTCGACTCGATGTTCAACCAGCACGCGAAGTGGCTGAAGGTCACCGCTGGCCTGCCGTGGCGACGCAAGATCGCCTCGTTGAACTATTTGCTTGCCTCGCATGTGTGGCGCCAGGACCATAATGGATTTACTCATCAGGATCCCGGCTTCATCGATCACGTGGTCAACAAGAAGGCCGGCGTGGTGCGCGTCTACCTGCCCCCGGACGCGAACTGCCTGCTGTCCGTGATGGATCACTGCATGCGCAGCCGCCACTACGTCAACGTGGTGGTTGCCGGCAAGCATCCAGCGCCGCAGTGGCTGAGCATGGATCAGGCGGTGAAGCACTGCAGCGAAGGCATCGGCATCTGGCCATGGGCCAGCAACGACCAGCAAGTGGACGCGCCCGACGTGGTGATGGCCTGCTGCGGCGACGTGCCCACGCTGGAAACTCTGGCTGCCGTCTCGATCCTGCGCGAACACTTACCCGAGTTGAAAATCCGCGTGGTCAACGTGGTCGACCTGATGCGCCTGCAGCCGTCATCGGAACATCCTCACGGCTTGAGCGACACCGATTTCGATGCACTGTTCACCGTCGACAAACCAGTGATTTTCGCCTTCCATGCCTATCCCTGGCTAATCCATCGACTGACCTACCGGCGCCGCAATCACGACAATATCCACGTGCGCGGTTACAAGGAGGAAGGCACTGTCACTACGCCGTTCGACATGACCGTGTTGAACGAGCTGGACCGCTTCCATCTGGTGATGGACGCGATCGACCGGCTGCCGCAGACCGGCGACCGCGGCGTCTACCTGCAGCAGCAGTTGCGCGACAAGCTGATCGAACACCGTCAATACATCTGCCGGCACGGCCAGGACATGCCGGAAGTCCGCGACTGGATATGGCCGGGTCCGGCGGCGGAGTCCAACCAGCCATGAGCGACTCACCGGCCCCGCTTCGCAGCGGCATCGTCGTCTCGGTACGCGGCAGCGTGGTCGACCTGCACTTCGAGAGTGACTTGCCGCCGATCCACGCGCTGTTGCGCGCCGGCCGCGAGCAGCAGGTGCTGATCGAAGTGCAGTCGCAACTGGACAGGCAGCGAGTGCGCGGCATCGCGCTCACCACCACCCAGGGGCTGGCTCGTGGCATGCCGGTGGTGAACAGCGGTGGCCCACTGCGGGCTCCCGTGGGCAAGGGCATCCTGTCGCGCATGTTCGATGTCTTCGGCCATGCCATCGACCACCAGCCGGAACCCACCGACGTGCAGTGGCGTTCGGTGCATCGTCCACCGCCTGCACTGGACCAGCGCTCGACCCGCTCGGAGGTGTTCCAGACCGGGATCAAAGCCATCGACGTATTGGTGCCGCTGGAACGCGGCGGCAAGGGGGGCCTGTTCGGCGGTGCCGGTGTCGGCAAGACCGTGCTGCTGACCGAGATGATCCACAACATGATCGGCCACCACGAGGGTGTCAGCATTTTCTGCGGCATCGGCGAGCGCTGCCGCGAAGGCGAAGAGCTGTACCGCGAAATGCAGCAGGCCGGTGTGCTGGATCACATGGTGATGCTGTTCGGCCAGATGAACGAACCGCCGGGATGCCGCTTCCGGGTCGGGCATGCCGCGCTGACCATGGCCGAATACTTCCGCGACGACGAACACCGCGACGTGCTGCTGCTGATCGACAATATATTCCGCTTCATCCAGGCCGGTTCGGAAGTGTCTGGGTTGATGGGACAGATGCCGTCACGGCTGGGCTATCAGCCCACCATGGGCACCGAGCTGGCCGGACTGGAGGAGCGCGTCGCCAACACTGCCAACGGTGCGATCACCTCGATCCAGGCGGTCTACGTGCCGGCGGATGACTTCACCGACCCGGCAGCGGTGCACACGTTTTCGCATCTCTCAGCCTCGATCGTGCTCTCGCGCGCCCGCGCCAGCGAGGGGCTGTATCCGGCGATCGATCCGCTGCAGTCCAATTCCAAGATGGCCACGCCGGGCATCGTTGGCGAGCGCCACTACGCACTCGCGCAGGAGATCCGCCGCACCTTCGCCCAGTACGACGAACTGAAGGACATCATTGCCATGCTGGGACTGGAACAGCTTTCTCCGGAAGACCGCGCGATAGTCGCGCGCGCGCGCCGTCTGGAGCGCTTCCTAACCCAGCCCTTCTTCACCACCGAACAGTTCACCGGCATCAGCGGCCGACTGGTCAGTCTGGAGGACGCGCTGGACGGTTGCGAGCGGATCCTCGCCGACGAATTCAAGGACTACCCCGAAAGCGCGCTGTACATGATCGGATCGATCGACGAGGCGGTCCGCAAGTTCAAGGCCAGTCACGCCGACAGCCCGCCCTCCCCCACACCGGAGAATCCGCATGCCAGCGTCACTGATGCAGCTTGAGATCCTGCTGCCGTTCAAGGTGTTTGCCAACCGTGTCGGCGTTTCGCGCATCGTGGCGGAGACGGCGGATGGCTCGTTCGGCCTGCTGCCGCATCGGCTCGATTGTGTGGCGGCCCTGCCCCCGGGCCTGTTGATGTACGAAAGCGAGACGCAGGGCGAGTCCTGGGTGGCGATCGACGAAGGCGTGTTGGTGAAAGCCGGCAGCCGGGTTTCGGTATCCGTGCGGCGCGCCTTGGCTGGCACCGACCTGGCCATGTTGCGCCACGCCATTGAAAAGGAATTTCTGGTGCGCGACGATCAGGAGCAGAGCGTGCGCCAAGTCATGGCCCGGCTGGAAGCGGGCTTCCTGCGTCGCTACGCGAAGTTATCGACATGATCGGCAAGCCGACACGCAAAGCCCTTTCCGCCGACCAGACGCTGGTCGATCAGGTGGATGCCAAGGCCCAGCGCAAGCTCAGGGCACAACGCCGCGGCACGGCCGGCGTGTGGTTCGGGCTGGGCATGATGGGGCTGGTCGGCTGGTCGGTGGCCGTACCTACCTTGGTCGGTGCCGGCGTAGGCATCTGGCTGGATCAGCACTACCCCAGCAAACATGCCTGGACCTTGGCGCTGCTGGTGGCGGGGCTGGTACTGGGCTGCTTCAACGCGTGGCGTTGGATCGTCAAGGAAGACCGTGCCATGCACGAGGACGAGGAAGATGACGATGCATGAGCTGATGCTGTGGACGCTGGCCACGCTGGCCGGAATCACGCTGGGCCTGATCTTTTTCGGTGGCCTGTGGTGGACGGTGCGCAAGGGCGTCCACTCGCGGCAGCCGGCACTGTGGTTTCTCGGCAGCCTGCTGCTGCGCATGAGCATCGTCCTCGGCGGATTACTCTGGGTAGGTGGCGGCGATTGGCGGCGCCTGCTGTGGTGTCTGCTCGGGCTGACGATCGGCCGTATCCTGGTCACCCGCCTGACCTGCATAGCTGCGCACACCGACCCACACGCGGAGGTGCCGCATGCACCTTAGTCCCGACCAGATCATCTTCTGGCAATTCGGCTGGCTCAAACTCAACGGCACCATCGTGTTTACCTGGGCACTGATGCTGATCCTGGTGGTTGGCTCGCGCCTGATCACGCGCAAGCTCTCCAACGGCCTGGAGCGCTCGCGCTGGCAGAACATGCTGGAAATCATCGTAGTCGGTATCCAGCAGCAGATCGCAGAGGTGGGCCTGCCCCGACCTGCACGCTATCTCGGTTTTCTCGGCACGCTGTTCCTGTTCATCGCGTTCGCCAATCTGTGCACGGTGGTCCCCGGCTACGAACCACCGACCGGTTCACTCTCCACCACCGCTGCACTTGCCCTGTGCGTATTCGTGGCGGTACCGCTGTTTGGCATCCACGATCAGGGTCTGGCCGGCTACCTGAAATCCTATCTGAAGCCGACCGTGATCATGCTGCCGTTCAACATCATCAGCGAGCTCTCGCGGACGCTGGCGCTGGCCGTGCGTCTGTTCGGCAACATGATGAGCGGGGTGATGATCATCGGCATTCTGCTGACCATCACGCCCTTCCTCTTCCCCGTATTGATGACCGTGCTCGGACTGCTCACCGGCATGGTGCAGGCATACATTTTCAGCATCCTCGCCGCCGTCTACATCGCTGCGGCCACGCGCACGCGCGAACCGCCTGCGACCGGCCCTGAACCGAACCCGCCCCGAATATCGCCATAGACTTCGCGCTCCACTGCCTCAAGGAATGCCCATGGACAGCATGACCATCATCGCCATTGCCTCGATCATCACCGCCGGCCTGACCATCGCCCTGGGCAGCATCGGCCCGGCTTTGGGCGAAGGGCGTGCCGTGGCCACCGCCCTGAGTTCCCTGGCGCAGCAGCCTGACAGTGCTCCGACCATCACCCGCACCTTGTTCGTGGGCCTGGCAATGATCGAATCCATCGCCATCTACTGCTTTGTGGTGTCGATGATCCTGTTGTTCGCCAATCCGTTCTGGAACCACGTTATCGCCCAGGTGGCGGGAAAGTAAGGCCATGCTGATCGACTGGTTCACCGTCGCAGCGCAGGTGCTGAACTTCCTCATCCTGGTATGGCTGATGAAGCGCTTCCTGTACCGGCCCGTGCTCGATGCGATCGACGCACGCGAGCAGCGCATCGCGCGAGAGCTGGCCGACGCCGCGGCGAAACAAACCGAGGCCGGTGCGGAGCGCGACGCCTTCCGGCAACGCAACGCGTCCTTCGACCAGCAACGCGCAGCCCTGCTGGACCATGCTACCCGGGAGGCGGCTGCCGAGCGCCAGCGACTGCTCGACGAGGCACGCGCCGCCGCCGACGCGCTGCTCGCCAGCCGCCAGCAGAAGCTGCGCAGCGAAGCGGCCAGCCTCAACCGCGCGATCCAGCAGCAGACCCGACAGGAAGTCTTCGCTATCACACGCAAGACGCTGGCCGAACTGGCCTCGATCAGCATGGAAGCCAGCGCCACGACCGAGTTCATCCGCCGCCTGCACCTGCTGGATGAGGCCAATCATGAGCGCCTGCGCAGCGCGTTCGCCAGCACCACCGAAACCGGCCTGGTACGCAGTGCATTCGAACTTCCACCAGCGCAGCGAACAGCTATCCAGCAGACCGTCCATGAACTCTTTGCCAGCGATGAGCCGCTGCAGTTTGCAACAGCCGATGCACTGCTCGGCGGGATCGAGCTGAGCGTGCACGGGCAACGCGTGGCCTGGAGCATCGATGCCTATCTCGGTACGCTCGAAGACGACGTCAAGCGCTTGCTGCAGACCAACGAGCAAACGCCGGACAGTGCTGGTGCAAGCGGAGCACCCAACACATGAGCACCCCCGCCGACAGCCTGCAGAGCGTCTGCGCAGGTGCATTCGCCAGCCTGCGCCAGGCCCGCCAGGCGTTCACTCCGTCGCTGGTGATGCAGGAAACTGGCGTGGTCACTCAGGTGGCCACCGGCATTGCACGCGTGCGCGGCCTGCCCAGCGCAGGCTACGACGAACTGCTGGAATTTCCCGGCGACCTGTATGGGCTGGCCTTCAACCTCGATGAAGACGAGATTGGCGTCGTCCTGCTCGGTGACCACGCCATGTTGCAGGCCGGCGCTGACGTACGTCGCACCGGCCGAGTCATGGACATCGCCGTGGGCGACGGCCTGCTTGGCCGCGTGATCGATCCTCTGGGCCGGCCGCTCGATGGCGGCGCCGCCATAAGCACCGAGCAACGACTGCCGATCGAGCGCCTCGCCGCGCCGATCATGGATCGCGCACCAGTCAGGGTGCCGCTGCAATCCGGACTGAAGGTAGTCGACGCAATGATTCCCATCGGACGAGGCCAGCGCGAGCTGATCGTGGGCGACCGCCAGACCGGCAAGACATCGATCGCCATCGACACCATCCTCAACCAGCGCGGGCAGAACGTGTTGTGCATTTATTGCGCGATCGGCCAGCGCGCTTCCGCAGTCGCGCGCGTGGTCGCCAACCTGCGCGAACACGGTGCGATGGAGTACACCGTGGTGGTGGTCGCCGAGGGCGACGATGCTCCCGGACTGGTCTACATCACACCTTACGCAGCGACCAGCATCGCCGAGCATTTCATGGAAGCCGGACGCGATGTGCTGATCGTCTACGACGATCTCACCCAGCACGCCCGTGCCTACCGTGAACTGTCGCTGTTGCTGCGCCGACCGCCTGGACGCGAAGCGTTTCCCGGCGATATCTTCTATATCCATTCACGCCTGCTGGAGCGGGCCACCCACCTCGGCGACGCACGTGGCGGCGGCTCGCTCACCGCCCTGCCGATCATCGAGACCGAGGCCCAGGACATCTCTGCCTACATCCCGACCAACCTGATCTCGATCACCGATGGACAGATATACCTTTCGCCGACACTGTTCGAACTGGGCGTGCTGCCGGCAATCGACGTGGGCAAGTCGGTGTCGCGTGTGGGCAGCAAGGCCCAACGGCCGTCCTATCGCGCGGTTACCGGCGATCTGAAGCTGGCCTACGCGCAGTTTGAGGAGCTGGAAAATTTTGCCCGCTTCGGCACACGCCTGGATGACGACACGCGTCGGATCATCAGTCACGGCGAGCGTATTCGCGCCTGTCTCAAGCAGCCCGAACTGGCGCCAGTCAGCGTGCCGGCACAGATCGCGGTGCTGCTGGCTCTATCACAGCGTCTGTTCGACGGCGTGCCGCTGGCGCAGATGGTCCAGGCCGAGCGCGCGGTGCATGAAGCCGCGGCGAAGATCCCGGCAGCGCTGTGCGCCGGCTTCGAAAGCGATCACAAACTCAGCGATGCCGAGCGCGACTCGATCATCGCGCTGATACGCGTGGCGCTGGCCAGCTTCCAGCCTGCCGCCGTGGACATGCCTACAAGCGCCGCATGAGCGACTCACTCGCCAATCTGCGCCGCAAGATCGGCAGTGCCGCCGACCTGCAGTCGGTCGTGCGCACCATGAAAGCCCTGGCCGCTTCCAGTATTAGCCAGTACGAGCAATCGGTGCAGGCCTTGTCCGACTACTATCGCACCGTGCAGCGCGGTCTCGGCGTGTGCTTTCGCCAGACCGCCACCCGTGCAGCCATGACCGTGCCGACGTCTGCCAAACCGGGAGTCACCGGCATGGTGGTGTTCGGTTCCGATCAGGGGCTGGTCGGCCAGTTCAACGACCTCATCGTCGAGCATGCCCTGCACACCCTGGCCTCGTTCAGCGGCGAAACCATGGTGTGGGCGGTAGGCGAGCGGGTACACGCGCGCCTGATGGAGGCAGGTATCACGCCAGCCGGCCTGTTTAGCCTGCCCGGAACGGTGCAGGCGATCACCCCGCTGGTCTGGAACATCCTCGTGGCGAGCGAACAGCCGCGCGGTGCTGCGCAGGTGCACTCGCTCTACCTTTGCCACAACCAGCCCGTTGTCGGCGCAGGCTTTGCCCCCGTGCATCAACAACTGCTGCCACTGGACGATGCGTGGCGCAACGCACTGGCCGAACAGCCGTGGCCCAGCCGCAACCTGCCCGAGGTGGTTGGCAACCCCGCCACGACGCTGCGCGCGCTGATCCAGGAATACTTGTTTGTCTCGGTCTTCCGTGCCTGCGCCGAATCCCTCGCCAGCGAAAACGCCAGCCGCCTGGCCGCGATGCAACGGGCCGACAAGAACATCGCAGCCCTGCTGGACACGCTCAACGGCAATTTTCATCGCCTGCGTCAGGACGGCATTGACGAGGAACTGTTCGACGTGATCACTGGCTTTGAAGCGCTGAACAAGTCCATGTAGAACGGCTCGAACGAGCTCGTCACAGGTATAACGCCCTGCAACAGTTATCTGCCGAGGTACTGATTTGATCTCCTGGCCTAATGAATCTTAGTTGCTTGTACGTGTTTGCACACTTTGGCGCCCGCATACCCGACCGCCATGTCAGCAACATTTGATCGGCGTCGGTCGGTTGCAAATCAACCTTGAATCCGTACCCCATAGAACCGCTGTCAGTTGGCAAAAGGCTGTCCACATTCAGCCGGATTCACGCCTTGACCATCAAAGCCCGACAGACTCCCGGGATATCCGAATCTGATCGTCGACGGTGGTAACGCCATGCGCGGACCACACGGCCCGCTCGATCGCACGACGCTCGTCCCAGCTGTCCACCTCTCCCTCCAGCTTGATTGCACCATCTTCCTGCACGAGGATGTGAATACGGTCCGCCTCAACCTGCGCGTGACGCCTCAGCGCATCAGTGATGTGCATGCGAATATCGGGTGCGCAGGGTGCGGGAATCAGGCTGATCTGATTGCTTATGCCAACGACACCTGACAACTTGTTCACCTCGGCCTCAGCCGCACGGCGTTGGTAATCCCAATGCACCTGCCCGGATAACGTAACCCACCCATCCATCACCTTGATCCGAACGCCATTACGCGGCACCAAGGTGCTCCAGGCAAGAATGCTGAGAGCGCGCTGAGCAATTTCGTCATCGTTGAGCTTCTTGTCCGAGGGCAAGCGAACCTCAACCTCCTGGGCGATTGCCCTGACCCCCTTCACTCGCCATGCGGCGCGTTCCGTAGCCATCTTCTGGGTGAAGCTGGGAACATGTCCGATCAGGGTGACGACCCCCTGCTCGACGGTCGCACTGATACCGACAGCGTCGACGCTGGGATCGAATTCGAGTTCATCGAGTACGAGGCGGCAAAGGTCTTCGTCGTTCATGGCAGTCTCCGCGAATGCGTGGGGAGGTACGAAAGATCCTGCCACGTTGCCAAAATCGGACTGTTGACTTCGATCAATCAGAAGTACACCACCTGGATGACCCGTCACCGCGGCACGCGAAATCGCTGGCACTGGCTGTCTTTGTCGCGGTGATGCACGATCTCGCACAGGCCACCTGCATGACTGGTATGGGTCAGAGGAACCTGCATCGCTCCCTTCATCCACTTGAGGGCAACTTGCGTGGCAAGAGCGAAGTCCATCCGAAGAGCTTCAGCCTCCAATCGGGATGGAAAGCCCTACTTTGACGCGGTCCATGGTTACAAGTGTCTGGAACCGCTTCACGTTCGGGTTCGAGAAGAATATCCGTCGCGTCAACCCCTCGTACTCAGCCATGTCCCGTACGGTGATTACAAGGACGAAATCCATGTCTCCGGTGACGTAGTAGCACTGTTGCACTTCCGGCGATTCCGCGAAGCTGCGCTTCGCATCATCTATGAGCGACGTCTGCTCGCTTTCCACCTGTACCAGGGCAACGATTGTCAGCGGCCGCCCAAGGCTGGCCGGAGCG
The DNA here is from genome assembly GCA_963828675.1 of uncultured Gammaproteobacteria bacterium. Taxonomy (GTDB): domain Bacteria; phylum Pseudomonadota; class Gammaproteobacteria; order Xanthomonadales; family Rhodanobacteraceae; genus Rhodanobacter. The sequence continues at coordinate 152,175 of CAWHFQ010000002.1, read as the reverse complement.
ACGACCGCGACGTTCCGTTCGATCACGCCGTCGGTTTCCATCCGCCGGATCCGCCGCTGCACGGCGGGCGCGGAAAGGTTGATCGCCTCCCCGATCACGCGCTGTGGCGTGGTGTTGTCCCGCTGCAACATATCAAGAATGGCCAGATCGAACGAGTCGAGCGCAGTCGATGAATCGGGTCGGCGAGGTCGAGGCATAGGGGCAATGATGAAAAAATCTTGCGGGTAGCCCGATTATATAGAGCCGTTCTCTCTCAGGTGGCGAAATAGAATTTCTCCACCAAAGGAGACGCCCTTGATCGCCACCAACTTCTTGCCGGACTACGGGAGCGACCTGCATCCAGTCGACCTTGCCACCCTGGGGCCGGAAGGTGCCCATCGGGCGCTGCGTTACTGGGCTGCACAGCGGGATTACCGACCGACGCCGATCCGTGCCCTCCCCGCGCTTGCGGCCAGGCTCGGCGTGACATCCATCCACGTCAAGGATGAAGGGCAGCGGCTCGGCCTGGGCAGCTTCAAGGCTCTGGGAGGCAGCTATGCCGTGGTGCAGCTTGTCCTTGAGGAGGTGGGCAGACGCCTGGGTCGAACGGTCGTGGTCGAGGAACTTCGAAGCGAAGTCGTTCGGTGCATTGCCCGAACGATCACGGTCACCTGCGCCACCGACGGCAACCATGGACGCTCGGTTGCCAGCGGCGCCCAACTGTGTGGTGCGCAAGCGGTGATTTTCGTGCACGACGGGGTGAGCAAGCCGCGCGTCGAGGCGATCGAATCCCTCGGCGCCCGTGTTGAACCCATCGCCGGCATTTATGACGATGCGGTCGCAGCTGCCGTACGTGCCAGCGAAGACCGCGGCTGGTTGCTTGTCTCCGATACATCGTGGCCCGGCTACGAAAGTACGCCGGGCCTGGTCATGCAGGGCTATACCGTCATCGTCCGCGAAGCGCTCGATGCTCTGGCCGATAGCCCGACCCACGTCTTCCTGCAGGCAGGCGTCGGCGGCTTGGCTGCTGCGATCGGCGGGCATCTCGCCGCGATTCATGGCTGCGAACGCCCCCGCCTTGCGGTGGTGGAGCCGACGCGCGCAGATTGTCTCCACCAGAGCTTGTGCGCTGGCAACCTGGTCAGGATCCGTTCCGGCGCGCCGACCCTCATGGCCATGCTCGAGTGCTACGAACCGTCGTGGCTCGCCTGGCGGGTGCTGTCGCGGATCGCCGATGCCTTCGTGACCGTCGACGAGGAAGAAGCCGTGATCGCGATGCGCTGCCTGGCCAGGCCGCTCGGTGACGATCCGCCAATAGTCGCAGGCGAAAGCGGTGGCGTCGGTTTGGCCGGGCTCATGCAGGTCGCGGGTTTCCCGGCTGCACGCACCAAGCTCCAGCTCGATGCCGATGCGCGCGTTCTTCTCATCAACACCGAAGGCGCGACCGACCCGGCGCGCTATCGCGAGCTGGTACAGCCGCGCCCCGAAACTGCATCCCACAACGAGGCTTATGAAGCATGAGCATGATCGATCCCGGCGAATTGCATCGACAGATGGTGGGCTGGCGGCACCATCTGCATGCCAACCCCGAATTCGGCTTCCAGGAAAGCGGCACCGCGGCCTTCATAGCGGAAACGCTGCGCAGCTTCGGCATGGACGAAGTCAACGAAGGCATCGGCGGCACAGGGGTCGTGGCCACGCTTCGGCGAGGTAGCGGATCCCGTGCGATTGCCTTGCGCGCGGACATGGATGCCCTGCGCATCCACGAATGTTCCGATCACGCCCATCGGTCGAGCCATGCCGGTCTGATGCATGCCTGTGGCCATGACGGACATACTGCCATGCTGCTGGGCGCCGCCAGGATGCTTGCTGGCGACGGAGATTTCGACGGTGCGGTGCGCTTCGTGTTCCAGCCCGCGGAAGAATGGGGCCATGGCGCGTTGGCGATGCTTCATGACGGGCTGCTTGAGCGCTTTCCGTTCGAGGAAATCTACGGCGTGCACAACTGGCCGGGACTTCCGGTCGGACATTTCGCGACCACCCGGGGCCCGATGATGTCTGCAGAGGATAATTTCGAGATTGTCATGCGTGGGCGTGGCGGACACGCGTCGCGACCGCATGCCGGCCGCGAGGTCATGCTTGCCGCCTGCGCGACCGTGGTCAACCTGCAGTCCATCGTGTCGCGCCGCATCGATCCCAGCGACATCGCGGTGGTGTCGGTCACCGAATTGCATACGGACGGGACGCGCAACGCGCTACCCGGCGAAGCGCACGTATTGGGCGACACGCGCAGCTTCCGCCCGGAGGTCAGCACCCTGATCGAAGAGGAACTGCGGCGCATCGCCGAGGGAACCGCAGCCACTCATGGTTGCCAAGCAACCATCGAGTACACCAGGGAATTCATCCCGCTGGTGAACACGGCGGAACAGACCGAGGTGGCGATCGCCGCCGCGACGGAGATATTCAGCCCAGGCGGCGTGGCGGGTCACATCCCTCCGGTGACCGTTTCGGAGGATTTCGCGCAGTTTCTGCGCCATGTCCCCGGATGCTTCGGCCTCATAGGCAACGGCGCAGCTTCGATGCCGCTGCACAATGCACGCTACGATTTCGACGATGCATCCCTCATGTTGGGCGCCCGCTATTTTTCGACCATCGTGAACAATCGCCTCAAGCGCTCCACCTAGCGCGGGCGCTGCACGAGCTTGCCTCGAGCTATCAGGTGGCCGGCTCCTCGAATGACAGAGAGTGAAGTACATCTCTGCATAAACGCTGTCACATAACTCGACCTTAAAGCGTCCTTGAAGCGGGCCATTCCCCGAACGCTACGGCCTCAATCACCTCCAGCGAGGGTTTTCATGAAACGACTATTGACGCTCATCGGAATCGACCACCTGGCTTTCGCCACGGCTTCGGCCCGCACGTCGGCCCACGCGACCGAAGCGACGCAGATCATGTCTCCCGGCTCCGTCCATTTGGTCGACTCTGGCCGGGACTGGTTCAACCCCCTCGTCGGCGACGTTCATCCCCCAAGTGGCAGCAGGAACTTCAGGTGCTTGGCAACGCCCTTGCGCCGATCCGCGTTTCGCGGCCAGCTTGGTTCTCGCCCTTCTCGCTTGCGTTCACCAGGGGTCGAACGAATCCGCCCTGATTTGCCCTCACTGGTGAGGGCATGAGCACGTCGGCAATTTTGGCGTGGAGGCGTCTTGCGCCATTGCCCCTGGGCAGGTGGCTGTTTTCGCGGATTGTTTGCTGGAAGGCGCCCTACTTCGCCACCATTCGTCCGTCGATCGAGGAGCTGGGACCGGGCCGATGCCGTGTGAGGCTCCGCAAACGTCGTGCTGTGCTCAATCATCTGGGCACAGTACACGCCATCGCGATGTGCAATGCGGCGGAACTCGCCGCGGGAATGATGACCGACGCAGCGGTCCCCCCCGATCTCCGCTGGATTCCAACAGAAATGGTAAGTCACTACCGCAAATTGGCGTCAACGAATCTTCTCGTGACAGCAGAGCCGAGAGGCACGATCGGGCCGTCACCGGGTGACTACGTGGTGAACGTAACTGCCGAAAATGCCTCTGCGGAAGTCGTTTTCGAGGCCGCCATAACGATGCGGCTGTCGATGCGGAAGAAGAAAGTCAAAGAGCCTTGACGCACTACCAACTGAGCCGAAGAAGAACCATGCAAACCATGCCACCTGAAGAATTGCCCCGGTATCGCCTACTCACGGGAAAGGACGATGCCGCATTCTGCCATCGGGTTTCAGAGGCGATTGAACGGGGTTACGTGCTTTACGGCTCGCCTTCGGCGACATTCAACGGCGAACACGTCGTGGTTGCGCAGGCATTGATCTGGCCGGCCGATGCCGTGCAAACCCGTTGAGCCCGCTCCGCGGTCGCGCCGCCTCGTTTGTCATCGAGACGGTGCCTAGTCTCGGAGTGCCGCGCGGTTTGCGCAGGCGTTGACCCGAGGCCGGTGGTAGTACCTCTGGCCCAAGCGACTCATGAACATATTTACCAACATCAATCTATAACCAGCCGGCGGTGAATTCGTCGTGCGCTTGACTGTTATTGCATGACCACTCTCCCGAACTTCGCCAGATGCGAAGACATACGGAACCAACTTGCAGCGAGAACCACGAATGAGCGGCAAAACAAAAATTGTGCTTTATGGTGCGAACGGACACACAGGGCAACTGGCGGCGGCGGAACTGATGGCCAGGGGTTTCGTGCCTTTGCTGGCGGGCCGGGATCGCGCTGCGCTGGAGCGTGTTGCCGTCGAATTGGGCGGCGCCCCATCCATCGCCGTGGCTGCGGTTGGCGATACCGACGCGCTGCATGCCCTCCTTGAAGGGGCCGACGTGGTGGTCAACTGCGCCGGTCCCCACGGCGACACATCGTTCGCGCTTGCCTCAGCGGCCATCGACCGCGGATTGCACTATCTTGATACCAATGCGGTAGAGCAGCTTGCGGCAAAGCGGCTGTTTGACGACCTTTCCGAGGCTGCCCTTCAAGCAGGGGTGATGGTGGTCCCTGGCATGGCTACTTTCGGTGGCTTGGGTGACCTGATGGCGAGCCTGGCCACTAGCGGCCTGAGTCAGATTTCGGCTGTCACCGTGGCTTATGTCGTCAGTGGATGGATCCCTACGCGGGGTTCGCTGGTGACGGCAGCCCAGACGCAAGGCGCGCAGAGATTGAGTTTCGATGGCGGTCATTTCTCCGCAGGCGTGGAACCGGCCCGCCTCTGCGCGTTTGATTTCGGCCAGCCGTTTGGCGTGCTGGACGTCATCGAAAACTATCCCGGCGTCGACGTTGCAACAATCCCACAACACGTGCCGACGCACGAGGTCGCCGTCCACATGGCGTTGTCGACACTGCAGGAATTCAGGGCAATCGATCCCGACGTGGCGACTCGCACGGAGGCTGTCGCGAGGAAGATGTCCGACTTCACCGTGGTGGTCGACGTCCGCCACGGCAAGGGTGACAAGCGGTTGGTCGCGCACGGAAAGGATATCTACGGCTTCACCGCCACCATCCTGGGCAATGCTATCGAGCGTTTGGCCAAGGGCATCGAAGGGTCGGGTGTGCTGAGCCCGGCACAGGCTTTCGATGCCGACGAGTTTCTGACGGCGCTTTCGGCGCAGGGGCTCCGCATGGGGTGACCCTTCCTCCTCTTTCGCGAACATCTGGATACGCGGTTCGCTATCGCCTTCCGAGATGAGAGAGATGACTCGGAAAAGGTAGAGACGGAGGCAGGATGCAAGCGGTATGGCGCGGAGTTCAAGCCACAGGCGCTTCTGCGAGCAGTGACGGATATCTTCCGCGCGGGAAACAACAAATATCCACAATTTCAATCGATGAACTACATCCCTGGAGGGCTCATGCCTATCGTGACTATTCAAATCACAAAGGAACGCAACACGGACGGGACATCTGCTCTTACCCCGGAGATGAAGGCGGCACTCATAAGCGGCGCCACGGAGCTCATGTGCGATGTATTAAATAAAGATGCCGACTCGACATTTGTGCTCATAACCGAGGTCGAAAGCGGGAACTGGGGCTGGGGAGGCCTACCCATAGAGAAGTACAGAGATATCAAATCGGGTTATCGGTCGAACGACGAACCCATGCCGGCAAATCGGCGTTGAAAACTTTTTGACAGTCCCAAGCGCAGGATTTTATGAACCAGGCAATCAACCGAATCAACATCGCCGAAAAATTCTCCTCATTCAATGAGCAATGGCGTCCGAAAACCATCGCCGGCCTGAACGGTCAGGAAGTGAAACTGGTCAAGGTGCAAGGTGTATTCCCTTGGCATACCCATGCGGACGAGGACGAGATGTTCATGGTGTGGCAAGGCGTCTTTCGTGTCGAGTTCAGGCATCTCGTGGTGGAAATGCATGCAGGTGAGCTTTTAGTCGTCCCCCATGGTGTCGAGCATCGAACCGCCGCGGACGAAGAAGCCGAAGTGCTCATCTTCGAACCCAAGGCGACGCGAAACACCGGGAACGTGGTTGACGACAAGTTCACTGCTCCAACTGATGCCCGGATCTGAGCCAATCACATCGGGCAATAATTGCGCCGAAGTCCTGAGCAGCAAGACGCGGCATTTCCTGTGGAAAGCCTTGTACAGGCACTCCCGTCGTCCCCTTTACAGCCGTTCGTCGCGGAGAACACCTTAGTATGTTTGGCATTCAGCACTTTGGCGCCTTTATGGCCGGCTGCGTCGCCCTTAATCTGACACCAGGGCTAGATACGTTCTACGTATTGGCGCGTAGCAGCCGCGAAGGCCCGATCACGGGCATCGGGGCGGCGATTGGCATCAATGCGGGCTGTCTCATACATACTGTTGCAGCAGTGTTGGGCCTGTCGGCCATCCTGATGACTTCGGCATTGGCGTTCGCGATGCTGAAGTATGTCGGTGCCGCATATTTGTGCTGGATGGGCTTGAAGATGCTGATGAAACGACCGACCGTTCGCATGGAGACCGTCACCAGCGGCAGGGGTTTTCGAGCAGCCTTTCTTCAAGGGCTGCTTACCAATGTTCTCAACCCAAAGGTCGCGTTGTTCTATTTGGCGTTTTTACCCCCTTTCGTGTCTTTGCAGATGCCTGGAGCGCAGCTGGGATTGGTGATTCTCGGATTGAGCTTCATAGGAACCGGACTATGCTGGTCAATGACGCTCGCGATACTCGGCGCACGGTTTCAGGGTCTGCTCTCATCAACGCCAGCTGTCCAGTCTTGGGCGGACAGAGTGTGTGGCGCCATACTTCTAGTCTTTGGTTCTGTTCTCGCGATCCAGCAGCGACACTGACATTTGAACGTGGGATCACACGAGACTCGGGGAGTACCCATATGCAATTCCGCCAACTGAGGACCTTTTTAGCTGTCGTGGAACACCTGAACATCACCCGCGCTGCCGAGCAAATTCACCTGGCGCAGTCCAGCGTCACAGAGCAGATCCAGGCGCTGGAGGCTGATCTGGGCGCCACGCTCTTTGATCGCACGAAACGCAAAGTCCGTCTTACCGAGGCTGGAAAGCGCCTTCGCAAGTACGCGCATGACCTTCTGGCGCTTGCTGATGACGCCCGTGCGTCTATTGCAGAGGTTGCGGCTGAAGCTTCAGGCACGCTGATGATTGGAGGTCTGGAAACGTTGTGTGCCGCGCGGATAGCTCCACTACTGGCATCATTCAAGCAGGCGCATCCCGCCATCGATTACCAACTCAAGGTCGCCAACAGCACCGCGTTGCGCAACGACGTCCAGAACGGCGCACTTGATGTAGCGTTTGGATTCGGCGAGCCACCGGCAACCCCTGACCTTCAGGGAGAGATCATCGGCTACGAGGATCTCGTTGCGATTGCACCGCCAGCGCATCCTCTGGGAAGTCGCGTGTCTGTCACGACAGATGACCTCGCGATGGAATCATTCCTTGTAACCGAGCAAGGGTGTGTGTACCGAGCGATGTTCGAGCGGACATTTTCCGCGCACATGCCGCTTCGACCAAGCGTCGTGGGTGAGTTCGGCAGCCTTGCCGCCATTCGATCGCTGGTCGCCCATGGTGTCGGTTGCGCCATAGTTCCCCGTGCGGTCGTGGCCGACCGTGAATATGACGCGCTATGCCTGCCTTGGGCCGGCGACGCGAATGCCGTGCCGATCTCGATATTCTGGCACCGGCGACGGCCCCCTGCGCAGATACTCGATCTATTCCTGAAAGCGGCAAGGGATGTCCTTGCTACCGTCAAGCCAGGCGATGTCCGCCGTCCACATGCAAAACCGTCCCGGTGACAAAGGAGTTGCGCATCAGAAAGCGAATCGCATCTGCGATGTCCTGAGGCTCTCCGATACGACCAACAGGCAATCGCTTCGCCATGGCACCGAGCGTTTCGTCCTTTTGGTCGCCTGCAACAAAATCCCACAAGGGTGAATCCACCCAGCCGGGAGAGACCACATTCACCCGAATGGGACCAAGTTCCACTGCAAGCGCGTAGGCCAGTGACTCCAGGGCGCCATTGATGGATGCCACAACCGAGCCACGTGCAGCAGGACGATACGCAGCGATTCCGGATGTGAAGGTGATCGAACCCGTGGGCGATAATCTTGGAGCGCCGTATTTCGCGAGGAGAAGTGGACCGATGAACTTCGATTCCACAACCCGCCGTGCGGCGCTCATTTCCAAATCCGGTAACAGCTTGTAGGCGCCCTCGATATCAGCTGCCGTGGTGACGATGTGGTCCACCGGCCCATACTTCTCGAAAATTCGGGCGACCTGGTCTTCCTTGGTGATGTCCGCCGCATGCGTCACCAGTGGGCCAAGGCCATCGAGCGCCCGTTTCGCTGCGACCAATCGTGTGTCGGAGCGACCGACGACAACCACCTGCGTCCCGTCACGCAACAAAGTCTTGGCCAAGGCCAGGCCCATGCCGGAACTTCCACCAACGATCACAACGCGCTCTCTATTCGTTCGTGTGTTCGAACTCATGATATCTCCCATGCACTGTTTGCCCCGATGGCAACAGGGGCGGCACTATCCCATGGGCAAAGAAAGGCTGGAAACGGGAAATACCGTTGAATCCGATCGGCAGTTTCGATACCTCGCACGCGCGTTGCGCCGTGGTGATTGCCGGAGAGCAGCCATTGCTCCTTCGAGCCGGAAGTGGCCCAATCCGCTCTGTTGCGCGACACTCGTCGATGAAGAACCGCGACAAGCACTGCGACCCCGAGACGCGTGGGACGGAGCGAGGCAAGCAGGGATTCTTGTTGGGCAACGCCAAGAATGCGATGCATGGCAGTTGCCATACATCGCGTCCGAAGTACTTGCAGGGTGACCTGCCTGGGTCCTGCTGCCGCCTCGACCTTCATTCTTGACACAGGCTGCGGAGCCAAAGGATGCTCGCCGCTTCGAACGCGCCGGATGTTGACGCATGCATGAGGATGTTTTCGACGACGCCTACGACATTCGATCGAGCATCGCTCCGGTGCGGGCGACCGGCGAGCAAAAGGCAATGCTTCGGACCGCGCGATGGCTGGATCTGGGGAATGACGACCCACGCCTTCCGCCAGCCTGCGTGATCGGGTTTTCCTCCGCGGCATTCACCTTGCACGCTTTCAGGCGACATGACGTTCCGCTTCCTGCGACGCTCCGGAAAGCCGTCCCGAAACGGCAAGCCGAGTTCCTCATGGGGCGGCTCGCCGCCCGCCGGGCGATCGAGCGCCTTGGCGTTGCCGCGTCGACGCCGGGCATCGGAGCTTCGAGAGAGCCCCTGTGGCAAATGGGGGTGACCGGCAGCATCACGCACACGAGCGAAATGGCCGGCGCAATTGCAGTCGCATCCTCGAGCGCAAGAGGTATCGGCATCGACATCGAAAACGTCATCGACGCTGACGGCCGCGATGCCATTCGGGACCTTGCGATCACATCGGGCGAATATGCCTTGCTGGAAACGCGACGGGAGCATCTAACCGTTGACATGCTTCTGACGGTCGCGTTTTCCGCCAAGGAGAGCTTCTTCAAGGGAACGTTTGCCACCGTCGATCGCTACTTCGATTTCAATGCCGTGCGCGTTTCAAGTCTGGATGTGAATTCGGGCCACATGACGCTGACGCTCGAAGAGACCCTCTGCCCCGCCCTGCCTGAAGGCGGTTCTTTCACAACCTGCTTCAAGCTGCTTTCCGCGAACACCGTGGTGACAAGCTTCGTCTGGTGAAAACACTGATAGCTCGTGTTCTCGAACGCGCGATGGTTCGATGCGGTGGAGGGCGACCATCTGGCGTCGATGGAAATGAATTCCAGCCGAGTGCGAGTCCCTCGCGGGCATCCGATGGGACTTCCTGCGCGCCAGCGCAGCGCTGCTTCAAGTGATGGATTGCGCGTTGTACGACTACTTCGTTGCCATGCAGGGATCCGGTCGGTGGTTGCCGCCCGGATCCCCATGAATCACGCAGTTGAGCCGTTGCGGCTCATTGCGGAAAACCGAAAATTTGCGACCCGCAGCCTCAGGCTGCGGCGTCCTTCAGCTTCTTCAGCGGGCGGATCTTGACCTTGACCGAGGCGGGCTTGGCGGCGAACCACTGCTCTTCCTTGGTGAACGGATTGACGCCCTTGCGCTTCGGCTTGGCCGGCACGCTGACCGAGGAAATCTTCAAGAGGCCAGGCAGCATGAACGAACCAGCGCCCTTCTTGTGGATGGATCCGGCCACGGCACCTTCCAGTGCGGCAAGCACGGCCCGCACGTCTTTCGCTGCCACGCCGCTCGCCTCGACGATGTGTGCCACCAGACCGGACTTGGTCAGGGCTTCCTTGATCGGCTTGTGAGTTGCTGAAGCGGGTGCTGCCTTGGCAGCCGTCTTGCCTTTTGCTGCTTTCTGCGTCGTTGCCATGGATCGGATTCCCTTGGTCGAATGGATACGGATGGATAAAGTGCCTCGCGGCACGCCGAATGTAGGGGAATTCTTCGGTGTCGCCAACTGGTTTGTCCATCAATTTTCGGCTCTTCCCACCAATCGGCATGCGCTGACCCAGGCCGGACTCCCGGCACTTCGTCCAGGACGAGTGCCATTCGCCACGCCGCGGCCATGCAAGGCCGCGTGCTGCCGCTGCCTCGCCCATCGTCCGGCACCGCCGCAAGCAGGCAGCCCGCGCCGTCTTCACACCGTTCCGCGTAGGTTGTGGCGGTCATTCCGGCGCTTGCCGGAAACCCCAACCCATGGGCGTTGCCCGTCAGGCCATCGTGTGAACGACCGACCTGCCGGAGGATCGCCGCAGACGAGCAAAGGTGCCTCATTGACCATCGGCAGCACACTGGATTTTCTCAAGATGCGCCGCCTGCGTGCGTTCCGTCGCCGCCGCACGGCCATGCGAACGAAGCCGGAGCAGGAGCCGGCGCTGCGTTCGGAGCTGTTCAGCGCCGAGCAGATGGAACGCCACGGCCAGGCGCTGGCCGCGCAACACCGCTTGAGTCCGCGCTCGCACAGCAATCTGCTGCTGACCAGACTGGACGACAACGAAGCGGTCCTGATCCACACCTGCGAGCGGTTGACCAACGCCACCCGGCGCAAGCGGCGAATCACCCCGGCCGGTGAGTGGCTGCTGGACAATTTCTACCTGGTCGAGGAGCAGATCCGGATCGCCCGCCGGCATCTGCCAAAAGGTTACAGCCGTGAATTGCCTCGGCTCGAAAGCGGTCCGTCGGCCGGCTTGCCGCGGGCGTATGACATCGCGCTGGAGATCATTTCCCACGGCGATGGTCGTGTCGACACGCTCAGCCTGCACCGCTTCATCCATGCCTACCAGAGTGTTACCGGGCTCACGCTGGGTGAATTGTGGGCCGTCCCGATCATGTTGCGCCTGGCGCTGATCGAGAACCTGCGCCGGGTCGCCGCACGGGTGATGGCGGACTGGCGCTACCGTGGCAAGGCCGTGCGCTGGGCCGACGTCATGGCGGCGACCGCGGAGAGCGACCCGAAGAGCGTCGTGCTGGTGGTCGCCGACATGGCGCGTTCGGATCCGCCGATGACCGGCCCGTTCGTGGCCGAGATGGCGCGCCGCCTGCAGGGTCAGAGCCCGGCGCTGGCCCTGCCGCTGAGCTGGATCGAGCAGCGCCTGTCCGAGTCGGGCCAGAGCATCGAGCACCTGATCCAGCTGGAGGCGCAGCAGCAGGCGGCCAACCAGGTTTCGATCAGCAACAGCATCGGCAGCCTGCGCGCGCTCTCGTCGATCGACTGGCGTGATTTCGTTGAACATTGCAGCCTGGTCGAACAGTGCCTGCGCGAAGATCCGGCCGATGTCTATGCGGCGATGGATTTCGTGACCCGCGATCGCTACCGCCACGTCGTGGAGACGCTGGCGCGCCGTCACAAGCTGGCCGAACTGCAGGTCGCCGAGGCTACGGTCGAACTGTCGCGAGGTGCCCCGCCAGACGACATCAATCCGACGCTGTCGCAGCACGTCGGGTTCTACCTGGTCGACCGCGGTCGCCGCCGCCTGGAGCAGTACCTCGGTATCCGTCCGAACCTGGCCGAAAAGTTGCGGCGCGGATTCGATCGCGCGCCCTTGCCCATCTACCTGGCACTGCTGGCCTTGCTGACGTTTGCCTTCGCCGAGCCACTGGTCATGGCAGCGACGCACGACCAGATCCCGTTGTGGGGGCTGGTAGCCATCGCGATCCCGGCCATCGTGCTGGCCAGCCAGCTGGGGCTGAGCCTGCTCAACTGGATGGCCACGCTGACAATCGCGCCGCAGCTCCTGCCGCGGATGGATTACTCGGCGGGGATCCCGGACTCGGCGCGCACGATGGTGGCGATCCCCAGCCTGATCGCCAGCGCGCAGGATGTGGAAGATCTGGTCGAGTCGCTGGAAGTACGCTTTCTGGGCAACCGCGACGAGCATCTGCACTTTGCGCTGCTCACCGACTTCGCCGATGCGGAAAGCGAAACTCTGCCCGGCGACGAAGCGCTGTTGCGGCTCGCCCAGCGCCGCATCGAGGCGCTCAACGAGCGCTATGCGCGCATCGGTGCGGATCGCTTCTTCCTGTTCCATCGGCCTCGCCGCTGGAATGTTTCCGAGCGCTGCTGGATGGGCCATGAGCGCAAGCGCGGCAAGCTGGCCGATCTGAACGGCCTGCTGCGCGGCAATGCGCACGACCGTTTCATGCTGATCGTCGGCGACATCGGAAACCTGCCAAAGGTGCGATACGTGATCACGCTGGATACCGACACCGGCTTGCCGCGCGACTCGGCCCACGCGTTCGTCGGCACCATCGACCATCCGCTCAATCGCGCCGTGTATGACCCCGTGCGGCGGCTGGTGGCGCAGGGTTACGCCATTCTGCAACCGCGCGTGGGCATCAGCCTGCCCAGCACCGCGCGATCGCGCTACGCACAGCTCTATGGCAACGACGCCGGCATCGATCCTTACACGCGCATGGTTTCGGACGTCTATCAGGACGTGTTTCGCGAGGGCTCCTTCATCGGCAAGGGCATCTACGCCATCGATGCTTTCGAGCGCAGCCTGGACGGCCGCTTTCCGGAAAACCGCATCCTCAGTCACGATCTTGTCGAGGGCTGCCACGCACGTTCGGGTCTGCTCAGCGACGTGCAACTGTTCGAGGAATACCTGGCCCGATACGGCGCCGACGTGAAGCGACGGCACCGATGGATCCGCGGCGACTGGCAGCTGCTGCCGTGGCTGCTGCCATGGGCACCGACCGCGCACGATGGCTGGCGCCGCAACGCGCTGACGGCGCTGTCGCGCTGGAAGATCCTGGACAACCTGCGTCGCAGCCTGGTGCCCATCGCGCTGCTGGCACTGCTGGTGATCGGCTGGCTGGTGTTGTCGCCGGTGCTGTCGTGGACGCTCGCGGTATTGTCGATGGTGCTGGTACCGCCGCTGCTGTCGGCCTTGCTGGATCTGGTGCAGAAGCCGCGCGACGTGCAACTGGACCAGCACCTGCGCGCCGGCTTCAAGGCCGGCATGCAGCATTTCGCAAGGATGGCGCTGGGGCTGGCCTGGCTGCCCCACGAAGCGCATTACCACCTCGACGCCATCGTGCGCACGCTGTGGCGCGTGCTGATCAGTCGCCGTCACCTGCTGCTGTGGCGAACGTCCAGCGAGGTCGACCGCGCCAGCAGCAATGCACCCGCGGCCTCATGGCGACTCATGTGGTTCGCCCCGGCGCTTGCGCTGGCGCTGACGGCGGTCCTGTTGATCGAGCGTCCGCCGGTACTGTTGCTGGCCGCGCCCCTGCTGTTGCTGTGGTTCTTCTCGCCATCGATTGCGTGGTGGGTCAGCCAGCCGCGTGCACCGGGCGCGTTCAAGCCCACGGCGGCGCAACTGCGTTTCCTGCGTGTGCTGGCCCGCAAGACCTGGGCCTTCTTCGACATCCACGTCGGGCCCCCGGACCACTGGCTGCCGCCGGACAACCTGCAGGAGCAACCCGGCCCGGTGATCGCCCATCGCACCTCGCCGACCAACATCGGCATGGCGTTGCTGGCGAACCTGGCCGCGCTTGATTTCGGCTTCCTCGGCGCCGGGCGCCTGCTCGATCGCACGCGTCAGACCTTTGTCACGCTGCAGCAGCTGCCGCGGTATCGCGGTCATTTCTACAACTGGTACGACACCTTGAGCCTGCAGCCGCTGGCACCGCTGTACATCTCGGCGGTGGACAGCGGCAACCTCGCCGGCCACCTGCTGACACTGCGCCCGGGCTTGCTGGCACTGATCGACGAGCCGGTATTTCTGCCGCGCGTGCTGCAAGGGCTGCTCGACTGCCTGAACGCGTTGCACGACGCGCTGGACGACACCGCGAACAGCGCGCTGGAACCGTTGCAACGGGAGTTGCACGACGCGCTCGAAGCCCCACCGGCCATCTGCAGCGCCGCCGCCGAACTGTTGCAACGGCAACTGGACCACGCCCACGCACTGGCCAAGTCGCTTGCCATCGAACCAGGCAGCGATGCGGAATTCTGGATCGAAGCGCTGCTCGACCAGTGCAGCGACCTGTGCGACGAGATCGGCATGTTCAACCTCGACCCGCCACCGGAAGACGATGGCGGCTTCAGCGGCTTTCCCAGTTTGCGTCAGTTGGCGCTGGCGGAACCCTTGTGCTGGCCGGCGACGGCACAGGCGGAGACGATGCGCGAGCGGGCGCGCGAGCGCATCGCCGCGATCGAGCAACTGGCCCAGCAGGCCGGCGATTTCGCCGCGATGGATTACGGCTTCCTCTATGACAATACGCGCGACCTGCTGGCGATCGGCTACAACGTCGACGAGCGCCGCCTCGACGCAGGCTATTACGATCTGCTTGCTTCGGAAGCACGATTGGCCAGCTTCGTGGCGATCGCCCAGGGCCAGCTGCCGCAGGAGAACTGGTTCTCGCTCGGTCGCCTGCTGACCACCAGCGGCGGCGAACCGGTGTTGCTGTCCTGGACCGGGTCGATGTTCGAGTACCTGATGCCGACCCTGGTGATGCCCAGTTACGAAGGCACTCTGCTCGACCAGACCTGCCGCGCCGCGGTGGCGCGGCAGATCGAGTACGGCAACCAGTTGAACGTGCCGTGGGGTGTCTCCGAATCCGGCTACAACACGGTGGACGCGCACTTCACCTACCAGTACCGCGCGTTCGGCGTGCCCGGCCTCGGCCTCAAGCGCGGCCTTGGCGACGACGTGGTGATCGCGCCCTACGCTACCGCACTGGCGATGATGGTGGCGCCGGCGGCCGCGACGAAAAACCTGCAACGACTGGCCGAAGTCGCCGCGCACGCCCGCTTCGGCTTGTACGAGGCGATCGATTACACCCCGGCGCGCTTGCCGCTCGGACAGAGTTCGGCACTGGTGCGATCGTTCATGGCGCACCACCAGGGCATGAGCCTGCTGGCACTGGATTACGCCCTGCTGGATCGACCGATGCAGCGACGCTTCGAATCCGATCCGCCCTTCCAGGCGACCAGCCTGCTGCTGCAGGAACGCGTCCCCAAGACGGCGGCCGAGTACATGCACGCCTCCGGCTTCCCCGAACTCGACGGCACCTTGCGCATGGCCGAGGCACGTTTGCGGGTGTTCGCCGACCCGGACCGTCCGCGCCCTGCCGTGCAGCTGCTGTCCAACGGCCGTTACCACGTCATGCTCAGCAGTGCCGGCGGCGGCTACAGTCGTCGCGGCGAACTGGCGTTGACGCGCTGGCGCGAGGACATCACACGCGACAACTGGGGCATGTTCTGCTATCTGCGCGACGTCGCCAGCGGCGAATACTGGTCAGCCGCGTATCAGCCCACGCGGAAGAAGACCGAACTGTTCGAGGCGATCTTCTCCGATGCACGCGCCGAGTTCCGCGTACGCGAACGCGAGTTCGACGCGCATACCGAGATCGTGGTGTCGCCCGAGGACGACATCGAACTGCGCCGCACCCGCATCACCAACCGCAGCCGCACGCGCCGCACGATCGAGCTCACCAGCTATGCCGAAGTGGTACTGTCGCCACCGCTCGCCGATGCGCTGCACCCGGCCTTCAGCAAGCTGTTCGTGCAGACCGAACTGGTGCCCGAGCTGCAGGCCATCGTGTGCACGCGGCGGCCGCGGTCCGCCGACGAACACGTGCCGTGGATGTGTCACCTGCTGGCCGTGCACAACGCGGACATCGACGAGATCTCCTACGAAACCGACCGCGCGCGCTTCATCGGTCGCGGCCGCAGCACGGCCGAACCGCAGGCGCTGGACCGCGAGCAGGCGCAACTGTCCGGCAGCGCCGGCTCGGTACTCGATCCGATCGTGGCGATCCGTTGCCGCATCACGCTCGAGCCGGAACAGTCGGCCACGGTGGATCTGGTCACCGGCATGGCCGACAGCCGCGAGGATTGCCTGCAGCTGATCGGCAAGTACCGCGACTGGCATCTCGCCGATCGCGTGTTCGACCTGGCCTGGACGCACAGCCAGGTGCTGCTGCGCCAGCTCAACGCCAGCCTCGCCGACGCGCAGCTGTATGAGCACATGGCCACCGCGATCATCTTCCCGAACGACAGCCTGCGCGCCGAGGCCGGCGTCCTGCGCGGCAATCGGCGTGGCCAGTCCGGCTTGTGGGGCCAGTCGATCTCCGGCGATCTGCCGATCGTGCTGCTGCAGATCGCCAGTCCGGCGCGGATCGAACTGGTCCGCCAGCTGGTGCAGGCGCATGCGTACTGGCGGCAGAAGGGGCTGGCCGTCGACCTGGTCATCTGGAACGAGGATCGCGCCGGCTACCGGCAGGAACTGCAGGACCAGATCATGGGCCTGATAGCGTCCGGCAGCGAGGCCAGCCTGCTCGATCGCCCCGGCGGCATCTTCGTGCGCCCTGCGCAGCAATTGTCCAGCGAGGACCGCATGGTGGTGCAGGCCAGCGCGCGGATCATCCTGGCCGACAATCGCGGCAGCCTCGCCGAGCAGATCGGCCGGCGCCGGGTGGAGACGCACGCACCGCCATTCGAGCCAAGCCGCCCGCCGCGCCCGACCCCACCGGCCACTGCACCGATGCCGCAAAGGCTGCTGCAGCTGGCCAATCCGCTGGGCGGCTTCAGCGCCGACGGCCGCGAATACGTGATCGTGCTGGCGGCGGGCGACACCACGCCGGCGCCGTGGTCGAACGTGCTGGCCAATCCGCACTTCGGCACGGTGATCTCCGAAAGCGGCAGCGCCTACAGCTGGGGCGAGAATGCGCACGAGTTCCGGCTCAGCCCCTGGCACAACGATCCGGTCGGCGACGCCAGCGGCGAGGCGTTGTACCTGCGCGACGAGGAGACCGGAGAGTTCTGGTCGCCTGCCCCGCTGCCCTGCCGCGGCAGCGGCACGTACATCACCCGGCACGGTTTCGGCTACAGCGTGTTCGAGCATGAGGAAGACGGCATCCACTGCGAACTGTGGATCTATGTGGCGCTGGACGCCTCGGTGAAATTCTCGCGGCTGAAACTGCGCAACAGCTCCGGGCGGCCGCGCCGGCTCAGCGTCACCGGCTACGTCGAATGGCTGCTTGGAGACTTGCGCGAGAAAACCGCCATGCACGTGGTCACCGAATCGGATCCGGTCAGCGGCGCGCTGTTCGCCCGCAATGCCTACAACACCGAATTTCCCAACCGCGTCGCCTTCTTCGACGTCGACGACCCCAAGCGCAGCATCGGTGGCGATCGCAGCGAATTCCTCGGGCGCAACGGCAGCACCAGCGCACCGGCCGGGCTGGGCCGTGCGCACCTGTCCGGACGTATCGGCGCGGGGATGGATCCCTGCGCCGCGCTGCAGGTCAACGTGACGCTGGAGGATGGTGCGCAGGACGAGCTGATCTTCCGCCTCGGGCTGGGACGCGATGCCGCCGACGCCAGCGCGCTGGTGCAACGATTCCGTGGTCGTGGCGCGGCCGAGCAAGCACTGGGCCGGGTGCGCGCGCACTGGGCGAACCTGCTCGGCGCCGTGCAGGTCAGCACGCCCGATCCCGCGCTCGATGTCCTGGCGAACGGCTGGCTGCTGTACCAGACCATCGCTTGCCGGATGTGGGCGCGCAGCGGCTACTACCAGTCCGGCGGCGCTTTCGGTTTCCGCGACCAGTTGCAGGATTCGATGGCCTTGCTGCACGCCGCGCCCGAGCTCTCGCGCGCGCAATTGCTGCTGTGCGCTGCGCACCAGTTCCCCGAAGGCGACGTGCAGCACTGGTGGCACCCGCCGCTGGACCGCGGCGTGCGCACGGCATGTTCCGACGACTACCTCTGGCTGCCGCTCGCCACCAGCCGCTACGTGCTGGCCACCGCGGACACGGCCGTGCTGGAGGAGCGGGTCGGCTACATCGAAGGTCGCCCGCTGCACCACGGCGAGGAATCCTATTACGACCTGCCGCAACCGTCGGGACTGTACGAAAGCCTGTACCGGCACTGCGTGCGCGCGATCGAACACAGCCTCGTGCGCGGTGTGCACGGGTTGCCGCTGATCGGCAGCGGCGACTGGAACGACGGCATGAACCGCGTCGGCGAACACGGCCGCGGCGAAAGCGTCTGGCTGGGCTTCTTCTCCTGCGAAGTGCTGCGCAGCTTCGCCGAGGTGGCGCGCCTGCATGACGACGAAGCGTTCGCACAGCGCTGCGAGGGCGAGTCCGACAAGCTGGGTTCTGCACTGGAACTGCACGGCTGGGACGGCGAGTGGTACCGCCGTGCCTATTTCGACGACGGCACTCCGCTCGGCTCCAGCGGCAACAGCGAATGCCGCATCGACTCGATTGCACAGAGCTGGTCGGTGCTTTCCGGCGTGGCCTCGTCGGTGCGCCGGCAGCAGGCGATGAACTCGCTCGACCAGCACCTGGTGCGCCGCGATGCCGGCCTGGTGCAATTGCTCGACCCGCCGTTCGACCGCTCGCCGATGGATCCGGGCTACATCAAGGGTTACGTACCCGGCGTGCGCGAAAACGGTGGCCAGTACACCCACGCCGCGATCTGGGCCACGATGGCCTTCGCCGAACTGGGTGACAGCACGCGCGCCTGGGAACTGCTGCGCATGATCAACCCGGTCAACCACGGCATCGGTTCGGCACAAATGGACGTCTACAAGGTCGAGCCCTACGTGGTCTGCGCCGACGTCTACGCCGTCGAACCCCACGTCGGCCGCGGTGGCTGGAGCTGGTACACCGGCTCCGCCGGCTGGATGTACCGATTGATCATCGAGTCGCTGCTGGGCCTGCGGCTGGATGCCGGTCGCTTGCGCTTCGCCCCCGTGCTGCCACCGGAATGGGAAGGCTTTTCCATGGACTACCGCCACCACGCCACGCGGTACCGGATCAACCTTCGGCAAAGCGCCTCCGACACCGCCAGTACCTTGTGGCTGGATGGCGTCCCACAACCGGACGGTTGCATCGCGCTGGTCGACGACGGCGTGGATCACAGCGTGGATTTCAACTGGCCACGCGCGACGCCGGCATCTCTGCCTCATGAAAAGCCCGGCAATGAACCATCGGATTGAACATCAGCAAGACGAGCGATTTCTTCGACCTTCAGCGAAGGGGTTCACGCCCGGACCCGGCACGTTGCCGTCAGCGTGCCGTTCGACACGGCTTCAAGGCCGCTGCTGGTCCAGCCAGCCGCCCTCGAAGCCGGCGCGACGCAGGCCATCGACCATCCAGCGGCAGCCTTGCATCAGTTCCCACAGCATGCCGCTGCGATGATTTTCGACCATCAGCACGATCGGACCCAGGTTGAGTCCGAAGAAATACGGCGACACCCAGCCATCGAGCGGCAGGCCGGGCTTGTCGACGTAGGTCTGGTTGAAGCTTGCCTTGAATCCGTAGGGATGCTGTTCGTGCAGCTGCAGGGTATGGATGAAGTGATGCACCGTCGGCAGCACGATTTCCGGCGCAAACGGCAGCGATGCCAGCACCACCCACGGCGCCAGCGTGCCGTCGTCGAGGCCATACGGCGCGCCGCGGCCGACGTAGTCGTAGAACTGGCGTTCGACGCCGTCGATCTTCACGGTCATCGGTCCCGGACCATCGCTGGCAGTGATGCCCCAGCAATGGTCGCAGTAGTTCTTGAAGCCGAGCGGATTGTCGATCGCGTAACGTTGCTGCACCATCGTCGCGCGGCGACTGTTCTCGAAATAGTCGATGCCCTTGTCGCGCATGAAGCCATCGCGGATGCCTCGGGTATCGATCCATACCTGCGACAGTTGATGGGTGAACATCGGTCCGCAATACAGGTAGTCGATGCCGTAGCACTGCTTCCATTCGTAGGTCGATGACCATGCCGCATAAGCCTCCGGCGCCAGCGGATGCGTCGGTGAGCCGAGTGCGAGCACGTACAGCATCAGACCCTCGTCGTAGCCCTGCCAGCGGTGCTGGATGAAGCCGCTTTCCGGATGCCAGCCGTGGCCGATGGTGCCGTCCGCGGCCTGGGTCCAGGGCCATTCGGCACGCTGGTACAGGAAATTCGCGAGCTCGCGGATTTCCTTCTGCTCGGCGGTGTCGTCATCGAAATAGGCCGCCGCCGTCAGCATGCCGGCAAACAGCAGTGCGCTGTCCACCGTGGACAACTCGCACGTCCATGCACGACGGCCGGTCTGCATGTCGAGAAAGTGGTAGTAGAAACCGCGGTAACCGGTGGCGTCCGGCTCTTCGCCCTGAGGGCTGTCGCGGAAGAACCGCAGCGTGGCCAGCGTGCGCGCGATCGCGCTGGCCCGGCTCATCAAGCCTCGTTCGACCGCCACCGGATAGCTGCTCAGGGCCAGCCCGGTTGCGGCAATGCTGGCCGGCCAGTCCGGCGCCGTCTTGTCCCTGACCAGTCCGTTGAACGGGTTGGTCTCGTACTGGAAATAGGCGAAGGCCTTGCTCTGCATGTGCTGCAGCATCGGGCCGGACTCGACGGGATGACTGAGTGGATCGGAACGCATGGGTCTCGTCATGGTCTGCTGCGGCAGGGAGTGGCACGTCGAGGCGATTCCCCTCAGCCAGTCGATGTCGCACACATCCTATCTTTGCCCCCGTGAAACGCAGGTTCATGCCTTGACGGTGCGCATGCCGCGCAAGGTGCAGGATCCGGGAGTTGCCCTGCTTTCGAAAGGATCGACCATGCCCGCTTCCTCGCGCACCATCGACGCCCGCCAACGCTGCCTGCTGTCGAACGGCAGCTACAGCGTCATGCTGAGCGCCAGTGGCTCCGGTTACAGCCGTTGGCGGGGGCTGGCAGTGAATCGGTGGCGCGAGGATCCCACCGGCGAGAGTTGGGGCAGCTATCTGCTGCTGCGCGATGAAGACAACGCGGAGTCGTGGTCGGCCACGCAGCAACCCTATGGCACCCGCACGCCGGATGATGCGGTTGCGTTCAGCAGGGGCCGCGCCACGTTCATCCGCCGCCACCACAGCGTGCACAGCGTGCTGGACATCGCGGTGGCCTGCGACGCCGATATCGAGTTGCGCCGGTTGACCCTGAGCAACCACGGCGACCGCACGCGCACGCTGTCGCTGACCTCCTACACCGAAATCGTGCTCGGACCGATCGGTGCCGACAACGCACACCCGGCGTACTCCAAGATGTTCGTGCAGACCGAATGGGATGCCGCGAACGGTTTGCTGCTGGCCACGCGCCGCCGGCGCGACAGCAAGGAGGCCGAGATGTGGGCGGCGCAGGCGCTGCAGATCGAGGGCCAGGACAACGCCGCCGCGGCTGCGCACGAGAGCGATCGAGCGCGCTTCCTCGGACGCACGCGCACCTTGCGCGACGCCATGGCGATGCAGTCCGATACGCCGCTGTCGAACACGGTCGGCTGCGTGCTCGATCCTGTCTTCAGCCTGCGCCGGCATTTCATCCTCGCACCGGGTGCCAGTGTGACCCTCCTGTTGTGGACGCAAGTGGCCGACACGCGCGCAGGCGCCGGGGCGCTGGCCGCCCGGCTGCGCGACACGAGCGCCGCCGCCCGGCTTTTCGACGCCGCCACGAACCACGCCGAAGCGGAACAACAGCGACTCGCTGTCGATACCGCGCAGGTCATCCGCTTCGCGCACTGGATGAACGCCGTGCTGTGCAGCGATCCGGATCAGCGCGCAACGCCGGCGGCGCTGGCGCAGGGTCACGGCGGCCCGCCAACGCTGTGGGCCGCCGGCATTTCCGGCGATCGTCCGATCGCCCTGGTACATGTCCACGATTCACACGAGTTGCCGCGCGTCGAGGATCTGCTGCTGGCCCAGGTCGACTGGCGGAGCAGGCAACTCGGCGTCGACGTGGTGCTGCTCAACGTCGCAACCGGCGCAGCGGCCGACGCGTTGCAAGCGGCGCTCGAACCATTGGCGAGCGCGCAACAGGCGCGCCTGAAGGCTGACGGGCATGCGCCGAAGGCCGAGCTGTTCCTGCTGCGCGACGACAAGCTCGGCGCCGAGCTGCGCGACGGCCTGCTGACGGCGGCACGGCTGCTGCCGGGCGAAGCCTCACCTGCCCCGGCGGCAGCCAGCGCGGGCGACAGCGTCGTCCCGCCGCCCGCCATCCGCGCAACCAGTCCACTGGATGAGGTGGTCGCGACAACCGACGCGGATTCCGAATTCGCCAACGGGAGCGGCGCGTTCACGCAGTCCGGTCGCGCCTACCGGATCGAGCTCGACGACGGCCGCACCACCCCGGCACCGTGGGTAAACGTGATCGCGAACCCGATGTTCGGCTTCCTCGTCTCCGCCGACGGCGGCGGCTACGCGTGGTCGCAGAACAGCCAGCAGAACCCGCTGACGCCATGGCCGAACGATCCGGTAAGCGACACGCCGCACGACGTGCTGTATCTGCGCGACGAGGAAACCGGCGTGTTGTGGAGTGCCACGGCGCTGCCGATCCGCGTCGTCAATGCCGCTTGTTCGGCGACCCACGGCAAGGGCTGGTCGCGTTTCAACAACAATGCGCACGGCATCGAACTGGAGTTGACCCAGTGTGTGCCGACCGATGCGTCGGTCAAGCTGTCGCGGTTGCGCCTGTGCAATCGGTCATCGCGCACGCGAACGTTGTCGATCACCGGCTACGTGGAATGGGCGCTCGGTGCGAACGGCACCACACCGGCGCCGTACGTGATCACCTCGCGCGACGAAACCACCGGGGCGCTGTTTGCGCGCAACCGCTGGCGCCCCGACTTCGGTGACCGGGTGGCGTTCTTCGACCTGTGCGGGCAGCAACATTCGATGAGCGGCGACCGCGCAGCGTTTCTCGGCCCGCTCGGCACGGTCGGGCAACCGGCTGCGCTGCGCAACGACGAGCCGTTGAACGGCCGGCTTGGCGCCGGACTGGACCCGTGCGGCGCGCTGCAGACGCGGGTCGAACTGCCGCCGCAGACGCAGATCGAGCTGGTCTTCCTGCTTGGCGATGCCGACTCGGAGGCCGGTGCAAGACAGCTGGTCGAAACATGCCGCGCGACCAGCATGGACAGCGTGCTCGCCGACGTCGCCACGCAGTGGAACGGCTTGCTCGACACCGTGCAGGTGCGCACGCCGGATCGCGCGATGGACCTCCTGCTCAACGACTGGCTGCTGTACCAGGTGCTGGGCTGCCGGCTGTGGGCGCGCACCGCGTACTACCAGGCCAGTGGCGCCTACGGCTTCCGCGATCAGCTGCAGGACGTGATGGCGCTGTGCGTGAGCCGCCCCGATCTCGCCCGCGAGCACCTGCTGCGCGCCGCCGGCCGCCAGTTTGCCGAAGGCGACGTGCAGCACTGGTGGCTGCCCCCGAAGGGCCAGGGCATTCGAACGAAGATCAGCGACGATCGCATCTGGCTGGCCTACGTCGCCATGCACTACGTCGAGGTGACGGGCGATGCGGCAGTGCTCGATGACATGCTGCCGTTCCTCACCGGACAGCCGATTCCCGATGGAGCCACCGACGCGTTTTTCCAGCCCGGCGTGGCCGAGCAACACGTCAGCGTCTACGAGCATTGCGCCCGCGCGGTCGATACCGCGCTTACCCGCGGGGCTCACGGCTTGCCGCTGATCGAGACCGGCGATTGGAACGACGGCATGAACGCCATCGGTGCCGAGGGGCGCGGCGAAAGCAGCTGGCTTGGCTGGTTCCTGCTCGCCACGATCGCGGCACTCGCACCGTGTGCCGAACAACGCGGCGAAAACGGGCGCGCCCGGCAGTGGCGCGATTACGCCGACGAACTGCGCGTTGCACTGGAGCAGGCCTGGGACGGCCAGTGGTATCGCCGCGGCTATTACGACGACGGCACGCCATTGGGTTCGCACGAAAACGACGAATGCCGGATCGATACCATCGCGCAGTCGTGGAGTGTCATGGCCGGCAGCACCGATCCGGCGCGGTCGACGCAAGCGATGGATTCGGTCGACCGGTTGCTGATCGATCAGCCCGACCAGCTCGCCCGCCTGTTCACCCCGCCATTCGATCACGGCAAGGAAAACCCCGGCTACATCAAGGGCTACCCGCCCGGCGTGCGGGAAAACGGGGGGCAGTACACGCACGGCGCGATCTGGTCGATTTTCGCGTGGGCCGGGCTCGGCGACGGCGACCGTGCCGCGGGCCTGTTCCATCTGCTCAACCCGATCCATCACGCCGACCGCGCCCAGGCCGTCGAACGTTACAAGGTCGAACCCTACGTGGTCTGCGCCGATGTCTATTCGGTCGCGCCGCACATCGGCCGTGGCGGCTGGACCTGGTACACCGGTTCCGCTGCATGGCTGTATCGCGCCGGGCTGGAAGCGCTGCTGGGGTTCCATCTGCATGGAGAAAAGCTGCGCATCGATCCGTGCATCCCGCGGGCGTGGCCTGGCTTCGAGCTGCGTTACCAGCATCGTGGGAAGCATGTCAGCGTATACACGATCACGATCGAGAATCCGGACCAGACCGGTCATGGCGTCACGGCCGTCGAGCTCGATGGTGCGGCGTGTGCGGCGGCCGATCCGGTCACCCTGATGGACGACGGCCAGGCTCATGCGCTGCGCGTCGTGCTCGGTTGACGGGTTGCCGCAACCGGTTGTCCGGGCGAGGCGGAGCTAGCGGCCGAAGATGATTTCCTTGCCTTCGTGGTCGCGGTCCCATCCGCGCAGCTGGTCGCGGATGTGCGCGATGCGCTGACGGCCGAGGGCGTTGCGCTCTTCGTCGAGTACCTGGCCATCCAGCAATTCGGCCAGGCGTTGTGCGGTGGGCAGCATCGCGTCCCAGGCATCGAGGGCCGGCAACGGTGCCGGCAGGGTCATGAAGAAACTCACCCCGGGCGTGTGCAGGGTGTCCAGCCGGGCGAGATCGAAGTTGCCGGGCTTGAGCATGTTGGCAACGCTGAAGATCGGCCCGAGCTCGCGTTTGCCGTCGACCAGTCGGTGATAGATGCCCATGTCGCCGAATTCGAGACCGGCCTTTTCGGCAGCCACGACCAGGTCCGGGCCGTTGAAGAAGCTGCCCTCGCGTGCCACCACGAACAAGGTGACGATCCGCTCCACCGGCAATTGCGCAGGACGCCGACCCAGGTCCGAACGTGGCGGCGTGTGGGTCGCCGTCGCCGCTGCTGCAGCAGGCGCAGGTGCCGGCGGGGTGTCGATGGCCGGTGCCGGCTCGCCGGCGCTGGGCGCACGCAAGGCGTCGATGATCGACGCAACGTGTTCGGCCAGCTTGACTGGCGGCCTGGATTTCGCCGGCGCTGCCGGCGACTGGGCGCGCTCGCCGGAAAGCGTGGCCCCGAGGCGCTCGAGCTCTTCGCGCAGACCTACTTCCAGTTCGCCTTGCTGTGGTTTCGCCGCGCCGGAGGCAGGGATGGCTGCCACCGTGTCGAACCCGGCGAAGGAAACTTCTTCGTCTGCAGCGTGCTCGCCCAGGGTGGGCTCGCGGCGTTCGCCGCCTTGCGGACCGGGAACGACCCGGCGCTTGCCCTGCTCCTTATTCGGCTGGCCGAACAGCCAGATCAGCGCCAGCACGATCAGGCCGACGATCAACATCGGGATGCCGACGGCAGGATTCCAGGCAAGGGCAAGCACGGGTTGCAACGTCATCATGGGTTCCTCAGGCAGCGCCTGCCAGTTTAGCCGCTTCGGCCAGATCCACCTGCACCAGTCGCGACACGCCGGGTTCGCGCATGGTCACGCCGCACAACTGGGTGGCAGCCTCCATGGTGGCCTTGTTGTGGCTGATGAAGATGAACTGCACCTTTTCGCTCATCTCGCGCACCATGGCGGAGAAGCGCCCGACGTTGGCTTCGTCCAGCGGCGCGTCGACCTCGTCGAGCAGGCAGAACGGCGCGGGATTGAGGCCGAAGATGGCGAACACCAGCGACACCGCGGTGAGCGCCTTCTCGCCGCCGGACAGCAGCGAGATGTTGGACGGCCGCTTGCCCGGCGGGCGCGCCATGATCGACACGCCGGTATTGAGCAGGTCGTCGCCGGTCAGTTCGAGATAGGCGTGGCCACCGCCGAACAGGCGCGGGAACAAGGCCTGCACGCCGGCGTTGACCTTGTCGAAGGTTTCCTTGAAGCGCTGGCGCGTTTCGCGGTCGATCTTCTTGATCGCGCCTTCCAGCGTTTCCATCGCGCTGACCAGATCGGCCAGCTGGTTGTCCAGGTAGGTCTTGCGCTCGCTTTGTTCGGCATGTTCCTGGATCGCGGCCAGGTTGACCGGCTCGATCCGCGCGATCTTCTGGCCGATGTCGGTGAGCTGCTGGCGCCACTGGCTGGCATCGATGTCGTCGGCCAGCTCGGCCAGCAGGGTTTCCAGTTCGAGACCGGAGGCGGTGATCGCCTCGGCCAGTTGCTCGGCGCGCAGTTGCAGTGCCTGCGCGGCGAGACGCTTCTCGGACAGGCCTTCGCGCAGCGCGGACAGGCCCTGCTCGGCCAGGTGCCGTTGCTGTTCGAGCTTGCGGAATTCGAGGTCGCAGTCTTCCAGCGCGCGGCGCGCTTCCACCAGCTGCTTGTCGACCAGCAGGCGCTGGTCCAGATAGGCCTGCCGCTCGGCTTCGAGTTCGGCGATCGGGTCGGAGCCGGCGGCGAGCTGTTCGGCGATTTCGCTGCGGCGCGCCTCGATCTGGCGCAACTGCGCGTCCATGCGGCCCAGCGCCTGTTCCAGCGAGCTCAGCGAGGAGCGCTTGGATTCCAGCGAGAGCGCGAGCGAATGCGACTGATCGGCCGCCTCGCGCGCATTCATGCGCGCTTCCTCGCGGGCTTCGAGCAGGCCGCGACGTTCGTTTTCCAGCTCGCGGCGCTGATCTTCCAGGTCGCCCATCAGGCCGACCGATTCGTCCAGCCGCGCGCGTGCTTCGCGGGTCTGGTTCTGCAGTTCGTCGATCTGCGCGGCCAGATCAGTCAGCTCGCCGCTGACCTTTTCGGCGCGGGCGCGGGCGGTTTCCAGCTTGCCGCGATGGCTCTGCAGCTGGCCGGCCAATTCGGACTGGCGACGGTGCGCGTTGTACAGCTCACGCTGCGCGTCGTCGCGCGCACGTTCGGTTTCGAACTTGCTGGTGCGCAGGTTGTCGAGCCGTTCGCTGGCTTCTTCCAGTTGCGCTTCCAGCATGGCGATCTGCTCGGCCAGCGTGCGCAATTCGCGCTCGCGCGCCAGCACGCCGACCTGGCTGCCTTGCGCCCGGCGCACGCGCGCCCAGCCCGGGCCCAGCCATTCGCCGCTGCGCGTCATCACGGATTGATACGGTGCCAGCGCGGACAGCGAGGCCACCTGCTGGTGCGCATCGGTCAGCGATTCGGCGGTCAAGACGTGGCCGAGGATCGCCATCGCGGCGGCCGGACCGCGCACGTGGGCAGCCAGCGTACCGGCGGTGCCGGCGCTGCCGTCGGCGGCATCGAGCAAGGCGATGTCGGCGTTGTCGAGCGCATCGAATTCCGTGGCCAGCGCGTGCGAGCCGTCGACCAGCACGCTGTCGAGGAATCCGCTCAGGGCGGTTTCGACAGCGGTTTCCCAGCCGTTCTCGACCTGCAGCGATTCACCGAGACGGCGTGAGTTGTTCAACCCCAGACGAGCCAGCCAGCTGCTGGCGGCGTTTTCTTCCTGGCCGAGCGCGGCATGCTGCAGCGCCTCGAGCGAGGCATGGCGACCGCGGGCGGTCTGCAACTGCTGGCGCGCCTCGTTCAGCGCCGACTGCACCTGGCGCTCTTCTTCCTGCACTTTTTCGTGGCTGGACTTGTGCTGGTCGAGCAGGCTGCCGAGCGTTTCGACGCGCTCGCGCTGGGTGTCGTGCTCGCCGTGCAGTTGCTCGCCGGCGGCGGCCAGGGCGGCCACGTCGGTGGCTTTCTGCTCGGTTTCCAGTGCTTCGCGGCGGCGTGCCAGGTCGATGGCCTGGCGATCGAGGTAGTTGAGCTTGGTGCGCTCCACCTCGGCGGCGCGGTTGGATTCGCCGGCGTTGCGGGTGTGGCTGTCCCAGCGCTGCTGCCAGTCGGCCAGCTTCGCCTCGGTACTGCGCTGCGCCTCGGCGGTGTCGTCCTGCATCTGCTGCAGCGCTTCGAGCTTCGGTTCGCCTTCGGCCAGCGCCATGCGCAGGGCTTCTATCTGTTCGCGGTCGGTGGCGATGTGGGCAGCCAGTTCGGCATGCTCGCGCTCGCTGTCGCCGTGAGCGCGCTGCAGGCGCTCGGCGGTCTGCGCGATTGTGCTGCACCTGCTGCTCGACGCGGGCGATCTCGGCACCGACCTTGTAGACGTCGCCCTGCACGGCATTCAGGTGTTCGCTGGCGTCGGTGTGGCGTTCGCGCATGCTTTCCAGCTGCGCCTCGATCTCGCGCTGGCCGGCCAGCTGTTTCTCGATCTCGATTTCGGCCGCCGAAAGGCCGGCACCTTCACCGTCGTGCTGGCTTTTCAGGCCGCGGTATTCGAGGGCGCGCAGCTCGGCTTCCTTGCGCGTCTGCTCTTCCTTCAACGCCTTCCAGCGCTCGGCGGCGCGAGCCTGGCGGTTCAGGTGTTCGAGCTGCTTGTCGACCTCGTCGCGCACGTCGCGCACGCGGTCGAGGTTCTCGCGGGTGGCCTTGATGCGGCTTTCGGTTTCCTTGCGGCGCTCCTTGTACTTGGAGATGCCGGCGGCTTCTTCCAGGTGCGTGCGCAGTTCTTCCGGGTGCGCCTCGATGATCTGGCTGATCATGCCCTGCTCGATGATCGAGTAGCTGCGCGGTCCCAGGCCAGTGCCGAGGAACAGGTCGGTGATGTCGCGCCGGCGGCAGCGCGCGCCGTTGAGGAAATAGGCAGACTGGCCGTCGCGGGTGACCTGGCGCTTCACCGAGATCTCGGCGTACTGGCCGTACTCGCCCTGGATCGAGCCGTCGGCGTTGTCGAAGATCAGTTCGACCGTGGCCTGCCCCACCGGCTTGCGCGTGTTGGAACCGGAGAAGATCACGTCGGTCAGCGAATCGCCGCGCAGGCGGCTGGCCGCGCTCTCGCCCATTACCCAGCGAATCGCGTCGATGATGTTGGATTTGCCGCAGCCGTTGGGACCGACGACGCCGATCATGTTGCTCGGCAGATGCAGGGTGGTCGGGTCCACGAAGGACTTGAAACCGGCGAGTTTTATCGTGCTCAGGCGCATGCGGTCATCAACGGGTCATCGGGTAACGCCCGTTTGGTCGGGCGACAGGTCACTGTGCCAAACGCAAGGCGGGGCTGCAATGCGCGTCGACATGAGATAGAACTTCAATAATAGTAGCTATCCAGTTGTTATCATTTGTCTTTTGCATCAATCGACAAGGCATGGATACCGCGATCCATCAGCCCGTCCAGCGCCGCATAGATCATCCGGTGGCGCTTGATCGGCAAGTGGCCGGCGAAAGCGGCGCTGACGATGCGTACATGGAAATGGCCTTTGCCCTCGCCCGCATGGCCGGCGTGCTTGTGGCCCTCATCCAGCACGTCCAGCTCGGTCGGCGCGAACGCCGCCTGCAGGCGCTCGCGGATCTGCTCAATGACGGGCTTTTGCGTGGTCACGGCAGCACTTTGCGGAACGGCTTGACCGTGGTTTCGCGATAGACGCCGGCGGCGACGTACGGATCGGCCCTGGCCCAGCTTTCCGCCTCGGCCAGCGAAGCGAACTCGGCCACGATCAGGCTGCCGCTGAACCCGGCCGGGCCCGGGTCTTCAGCGTCGATCGCCGGGAACGGACCGGCCAGCAGCATGCGGCCTTCGTCCTGCAACTGCTGCAGGCGGGCCAGATGGGCCGGGCGCACGGATTTGCGGGCTTCCAGCGAGTCGGGGTTGTCGGTGCCGGTGATCGCGTACCACATGATTCAAGCCTCCGGGCGCATGTAGGGGAACAGCAGCACGTCGCGAATCGAGGACGAGCCGGTCAGCAGCATCACCAGCCGGTCGATGCCGATGCCGAGGCCGCCGGTGGGAGGCAGGCCCACTTCCAGTGCGCGGATGTAGTCGGCGTCGAAGTGCATGGCCTCGTCGTCGCCGGCATCCTTGGCGTCGACCTGGGCCTGGAAGCGTGCGGCCTGGTCTTCCGGATCGTTCAACTCGGAAAAGCCGTTCGCGAGCTCCTTGCCGTTGACGAACAGCTCGAAGCGGTCGGTGATGCCCTTGTCGCTGTCGCTTTCGCGTGCCAGCGGCGACACCTCGACCGGATGGTCGGTGATGAAAGTGGGCTGGATCAGGGTGTGCTCGACCGTGTGCTCGAAGATTTCCAGCAGCAGCTTGCCCCAGCCGTAACCGGGCTTGACCTGCGCGCCGAGACGCTTCGCGTGGGTGGCCATCGCCTCGCGATCGCGCAGTTCCTCGCGCCTGATCTCCGGGTTGTGCTCGAGCACCGCATCTTCCATGCGCCAGCGGCGGAACGCCGGGCCGACATCGATCGCCGCGCCGTCCCATTCCAGGTGCGTGGTACCGAGCACGCTCTGCGCGGTATCGCGGATCACCGCCTCGGTGAGGTCCATGATCTCGTGATACGTCGCGTAGGCCTGGTACAGCTCCAGCATGGTGAACTCGGGGTTGTGCCTGGTCGACACGCCCTCGTTGCGGAAGTTGCGGTTGATCTCGTAGACGCGGTCGAAGCCGCCGACGACGAGGCGCTTGAGGTACAGCTCCGGCGCCACGCGCAGGTACAGCTCCAGGTCCAGCGCGTTGTGATGGGTGGTAAACGGTTTGGCCGTGGCACCGCCGGGGATCATGTGCATCATCGGCGTCTCCACTTCCATGAAGCGACGCGACGGTGCCTCCAGCCACTGGCGCATGTAGCCGATGATCTTCGAGCGCAGCATGAAGGTGCGGCGTGCTTCCTCGGTGACGATCAGGTCGACATAGCGCTGGCGGTAACGCTGCTCCACGTCGGCCATGCCGTGATGCTTGTCCGGCAGGGGACGCAGGCTCTTGGTGAGCAGGCGCAGCGCATCGACGCGCACCGACAGCTCGCCGGTCTTGGTGCGCATCAGCGTGCCCTCGGCACCCACGATGTCGCCCATGTCCCAACTCTTGAACGCTTCGTAGATCTCGCCGAGCGTGCCCTGGTGGATGAACAGCTGGATGCGCCCGCTGAAATCCTGCAACTGCACGAAGCTGACCTTGCCTTGCACGCGCTTGAGCACGATGCGGCCGGCCATCTTCACCCGGCGCGCGGCGGCTTCGACCGCCTCGGCCGTGTGCACGTCCTTGTCGGCGAATTCGGCCTGCAGGTCGCCGGCGAAGCTGTCGACCTTGAAGTCGTTAGGGAACGCGATGCCCTGCCCGCGCAGCGCCGTCAGTTTCTCGCGACGCTCGGCGATGAGCCGGTTTTCGTCCGGCAGCGGTGGTTCGGCGGATTCGTCGGCAGGCGTGGAGTGATCGCTGGTCATGCGTGTCCCGGAAACTGGCTTGCGTTGGTGGTTGCCGTCATTCGCGTTGGCACGGGAATGGCGCTTTGAAATGGAGAATGGGCGCTGCCCGTCAGTCGTCCTTGCCGAACACGTGTTTGACGGCATGCCTGGTCGCGTCCCAACCCTCGCGCGCGCCATGGCCGATGCCGACACCGGCTTTCTTCGCGCCGTGGCCGATGCCGAGGCCGGCCTCCCTGGCACCGCGCCCGACTTTCCTGGCGACATGGCTCGTCGCGTGGCCTGCGTCGCGAGCACCGTCGGCGACGCCATGCCCGACCGTCTTCGCGTCCTGCTTGATGTCCTGGCCAGCACCGCCCTGCTCTGGCTGCGCTGCCGCGTTGAACGAGGCCAGCACGGCAAAGGCGATCAGGATGGCGCAGACAGGCTTGCTGCTCATGCTCGGACTCCTGCTCGATGATCGGACAGGTTAGCGGATCGGCACTTACGCATCGACGCGTTTCGCGCCCGCCTCAAGGCCCGATTTCAAGCTGGCCTCGATGAATTCGTCGAGGTCGCCATCCAGCACTTTCTGCGTGTCGCTGCGCTCGATACCCGTGCGCAAGTCCTTGATGCGGCTCTGGTCCAGCACGTAGTTGCGGATCTGGCTGCCCCAACCGATGTCCGATTTGGTCGCTTCCAGCGCGTCCTTCTCGGCATTGCGCTTCTGGATTTCCAGTTCGTACAGCTTGGCAGCCAGCATCTTCATCGCGGTGTCGCGGTTCTGGTGCTGGCTGCGGCCGGTCTGGCAGGCCACGACCGTATTGGTCGGGATGTGCGTGATGCGCACCGCCGACTCGGTCTTGTTGACGTGCTGGCCACCGGCACCGGACGAACGGTAGACGTCCGTGCGCAGGTCAGCCGGGTTGATGTCGATCTCGATGTCGTCATCGACTTCCGGCGACACGAACACCGAGGTGAAGCTGGTGTGCCGGCGGTTGTCCGAATCGAACGGGCTCTTGCGCACCAGCCGGTGCACGCCGATCTCGGTCTTCAGCCAGCCGTAGGCGTAATCACCCTCGACCCGGAAGGTGGCAGACTTGATGCCGGCCACGTCGCCGCCGGAGACTTCCATCAGCTCGGTCTTCCAGCCGCGGTTCTCGCACCAGCGCAGGTACATGCGCAGCAGCATTTCGGCCCAGTCCTGCGCCTCGGTGCCGCCGGCGCCGGCCTGGATGTCGACGAACGCATTCATCGCGTCCATCTTGCCGGAGAACATGCGCTGGAACTCCAGCTTGTCGACCTGCGATTCAAGCCGGGTCAGATCGTCGATCACCGATTGGGCGGTATCGTCGTCACTGTCGGCCACGGCCATGTCCAGCAACTCGCCGGCGTCGGTGAGGCCGGCCGTCAGCGTATCGATGCCGTGGACAATGGTGTGCAGGCGGGCGCGCTCGCGACCCAGTTCCTGTGCGCGGGCCGGATCGTCCCACACGGTCGGGCTTTCCAGTTCGCGGGTTACTTCTTCCAGACGTTCGCTTTTCGTAGCGTAGTCAAAGATACCCCCTAAGCGACTCGACCCGACCACGAAGGTCGGCGATCTGCGCATGGATGGGATTGGTCTCGATCATGGTGATGTCAGTGGCGGATACAAGCTGGCAAGAATAACAGACCGGCCCCGTCGGAGCGGCGCCGGCCACGATACCCTTTGAAAGAGCATCGCGGCTGAAGCCGCTCCCACGGTCAGGCCAGCGCCTGCTGATGCACTCCCTTGACCGCACGTCCCGACGGATCGGCCGCGTTGGCGAATGCCGGATCCCACGCCAGTGCCGCCGGCGAAGAGCAGGCGATCGACTTGCCGCCGGGCACGGTGGCCGCGCAGGCCTCGCCGGGGAAATGCCGCTCGAAGATGCGGCGATACAAATAAGCCTCCTTGGTCGCCGGCGTATTGAACGGGTAGCGCGCCGCGGCGGCAGCGAATTCGCGGTCGCTGACCACCTGCTCCGCGTGCGCCTTCAACCCGTCGATCCAGCCGTAGCCGACGCCGTCGCTGAACTGCTCCTTCTGCCGCCACAGGATCGCATCCGGCAGCGCACCGTCGAACGCCTCGCGCAGCACCGCCTTCTCGATGCGGCCCGGGCCGGCCATCTTGCGCTTCGCGTCCAGACTCATCGCCACGTCGATGAACTCCAGGTCGAGGAACGGCACGCGCGCCTCCACGCCCCACGCCATCATCGCCTTGTTCGCGCGCAGGCAGTCGTAGCTGTGCAGCGCGTCCAGCTTGCGCACGGTTTCCTCGTGGAACGCCTCGGCGGACGGCGCCTTGTGGAAGTACAGGTAGCCACCGAAGAGCTCGTCCGAGCCCTCGCCCGACAGCACCATCTTCACCCCCATCGCCTTGATCCGCCGTGCCAGCAGGTACATCGGCGTGGCCGCGCGGATGGTGGTGACGTCGTAGGTTTCGATGTGGCGGATCACTTCGGGCAAGGCATCCAGACCTTCCGAGAAGGTGTAGACGAAGCCGTGGTGCACGGTGCCCAGCGCGTCGGCGGCGACCTGGGCGGCAGCCAGGTCGGGCGAACCTTCCAGCCCGATCGCGAACGAATGCAGCCGTGGCCACCACGCCTCGCTGCGGTCATCGTCCTCGACACGTTCGCGCGCGAACTGCGCGGCGCAGGCGGCGACCAGCGACGAATCCAGTCCGCCGGAAAGCAGCACGCCGTATGGCACGTCGGTCATCAGCTGGCGATGCACGGCCTGCTCGAACGCCTTGCGCAAGGCCGGTGACGTCACGTCATGGCCGCACGTGGCGGCATAGTCGCGCCATGGTCTGGCGTAGTAACTGGACAGCTCGCCGCTGGCGCTGTCGTAGACATGACCCGGCGGGAACGGCGCCACGTCGGCACACACGCCGACCAGCGCCTTCATCTCCGACGCCACGCACAGGCGACCGTGCGCGTCGTGGCCCCAGTACAGCGGGCAGACGCCGATCGGATCACGCGCGATCAGGTATCGCTGCGCCTCGCCATCCCACAGGGCGAACGCGAAGATGCCGTTGAGCCTGCCCACGAAGTCGCTGCCCTGTTCGCGGTACAGCGCGTTGATCACCTCGCAATCCGAGCCGGTGGTGAAGTCGTAGCCACTGGCCGCACGCAGTTCGCGATGGTTGTAGATCTCGCCGTTCACCGCCAGCGCCAGCGCGCCGTCGCGCGAACGCAGCGGCTGCGCGCCAGAGGCAGGGTCCACGATGGCGAGGCGCTCGTGCACCAGGATCACCCCGGCGTCGACGAATACCCCGCTCCAGTCCGGCCCCCGATGGCGCTGGCGCTGCGACAGTTCGAGCGCCTGCCTGCGCAATGCAGCCAGATCGTCGCCGGGCTGCAGATCGAACATTCCGAAAATCGAGCACATGGTGAGGTTTCCTCGGTCATTTGTTGTGGATGCCGCTCTTATGAAAAGTCGGCCACGGATGGCCGGATTTGCTCTTGCGCGAATGGACTCGCGCAGTAGGGAATGCACGGCCATGGATGGCCGGTTCTGCTCTGCGCGGATGGAGCCGCGCACAAACCAAAGACCCAAAACGAAAGAGGCCCGCACTGGGCGGGCCTTCGTCGCGTAATTTTCGTGGAGACTTGAAGCTACGCGCGGACCCGCCAGTGGTTGGCGTTATTGTTCGCACGATTATTGTTGTTGCCGACCAGCACGACGCGTTGCGCGGAACGCGCAGTGAGCTTCAGGCAGTGGATGGCGAGGGAATGCATGGCGTCGACTTCAGCAGATCGGCCGCGACCTTGCAAGTGCACGGTCCGACCGACACGCCCCAGTCAGCTGGCGGTGATCCATTGCCGGGCTTCGTCGATTTCGGCGCCGTGGAACAGGCGGACCTGCGCCGGGATGGCGAAGCTGAACGCGCTCGCGGTGCCGCGCAGCCAGACCACGTCGGTGACGAGCGCAACCCGGTCCCAGCCGCTGAAATGCCGCGCGCCCAACTTGGCGTCGTTCCACATGGCACCCGGATCGAAGCCGGTGAAGTCGTCCGCGGTGACGTAGAGCAGGCGCAGCTTTCGATTGAGCGCGAATGCCGCCTCGACATCCGGCACGATGATGTTCTCGTAATCTGCCGCGGTCACCTGGCCATGGGCGCGAAACCCCAGCGTGCCGGCAGGCAATCCTTCGATCTGTGCGATCACGGGTGTACTCCTCGGGTTGACTGGCTGGCAGCTTGACGCAGGCTGCGTGAAAAAGGTGCAAGACGTGGGTCGCGTCTCTCAAGCCGGTTCGATATGCCGCAACAGCAACCTTGGCGTCTCGCGACCCTGCCAGTCGTTGATGGTCAGTTCGTAGGCCGCACGAAAACGTGGCGGTGGTGGCTGGCCGCCATAGGCGTTGAACATCACCGCATCGTGCAACATGCCATCGCGCGCATCGCGCAATTGCAGGCGCAAATGGCGTTCACCCATCACCTTCCAGCCTGCGCACTCGAACAGGTTGTCGAACAGCGGTTCGGGAAATGCCTGTCCCCACGGGCCGGCCTGGCGCAGTTGCCGGGCCAGGTCCAGCGAGGCCGCACCGGGTGGCAGTTCCCCGTCGGTGTAGAGCACCGCCTGCAGGCGTTCGGCGTCGATCAATTCGCGCGCGATGGCATCGAACGCCGCCGCGAAGCGCGGGTAATCGCAAGCCTTCAGGCTCAACCCCGCCGCCATCGCGTGGCCACCGAAGCGCTCGATCAGGCCGGGTTGGCGCGCGTCGATCGCGGCCAGTGCATCGCGGATGTGGAAGCCGGCGATCGAGCGCGCGGACCCACGCAGATGGTCGGTATCGTCCTCGCTGGCAGGTGCGAACGCGATCACCGGACGATGCAGGCGATCCTTCAGTTTGGAGGCGACCAGGCCGACCACGCCGGCGTGCCATGACGGCTCGTACAGCGCCACGCCGATCGCGTCGATGTCGGTCAGGCCCGCGACCATCTGCTCGGCCTCGGCCACCATCGATGCTTGCAGATCACGGCGCTCGCGGTTGATCGCATCGAGCTGGCCGGCGTGTCGCTGCGCCTGTGCTGCGTCGTCGGTGAGCAGGCATTCCACGCCAAGGCGCATGTCCTCCAAGCGCCCGGCCGCGTTCAGGCGTGGCCCGACGACGAACCCAAGGTCACTGGAGCACAGCGTCGCCATGCTGCGCTTGCCGACTTCCACCAGCGCGGTGATGCCGGCGCAGGCACGACCGCTGCGCATGCGTTGCAGGCCGGCTTCGACCAGCACGCGGTTGTTGAAATCCAGCGGCACCAGATCGGCGACCGTGCCCAGCGCGACCAGGTCGAGCAGGCTCGACAGATCCGGCTTCGCGTCGTCAAAGGCGCCTTGCTCGTGCAACCGTGCGCGCAGCGAAAGCAGCAGGTAGAACATGACGCCGACGCCGGCGAGCATCTTGCTCGGGAACGGATCGCCGACCAGATTCGGATTGACCATCGCATCGCAGTCCGGCAGCTGTGCGCCGGGCAGATGATGATCGGTGACAATGACCTTGATGCCGCGCGCCTTCGCCGCCGCCACCCCGGCCACGCTGGCCACGCCGTTGTCTACGGTGACGATCAGCTGCGGTGTCGGCTGCAACGAGGCGACGAATGCGGGGCTCAGTCCGTAGCCGTGCGTGAAGCGGTTCGGGATCGCATACGTGACCCTTTTCGCGCCGAGCAGGCGCAGCCCGCGCACGGCCACCGCGGTACCGGTGGCGCCGTCACAGTCGTAATCGCCGGCGATCAGGATCGACCCGTCGTTGCGGATCGCTCCTGCCAGCAGCTCGACCGCTTGCGGCATGCCGCCCAGCGTCTGCGGCGACAGCATCCGCGCCAACCGGTGCTCGACCTGGGCCGGCGTCAACGCGCCGCGGGCGGCGTAGACCTGCTGCAGCACCGGATGCACCGAGGCGGGCCAGCCGTCGGGCTCGCCCTTGCGTTCGCGTCGACGCAATTGCAACGTGTTCAACGCCCTGCCCCGCGCCAGAAGCGCCAGCGATGCGAAGGCTTGCGCTGCCACCGCTCGCCACTGGCGAAATGCAGGACGACGGGCTGCCGTTCAAGCAACGGTCGCAGGATCGACCACCATGACGACGCGATGTCGGCGGGAGCGAGATCCTGCAGATCGATCAGCCATGCCGAAGCCGCGGCGGCTACCGTCTCCGGGGTTCGCAGCTGGTGTCCGATGGCAGCGCGGCTGGCCAGGGAACGCAGCAGCAGATCGTCGCTGATCACGCCACGCAGCGGGCTTTGCGGTGGACTCGGCAGCGCCCCGCCGCCCCACAGCCACAAGCTGTTGACCGGCGGCAGCCCACGCGCACGCCGTTCGGCGTTCAGCGGATGCTGGTGCAGCAGCACCTGGATGTCGTTTAGCAGCACCCGCCAGCGGCGTCCATCCGGGCCTTGCGGCAGATGCTGCGACAGATCCTCGCCCAGCGCCTGTTCGGGCGCAGCGAAATGCGGCAACGAGGTATCGGCAGGCAGCCGCACATGCCAGTGATCCGGTGCGGAAACCTCGAGTTGCATGCCGGCCTCGTCGAACACCGGCCGCAGCATCGTGGCGAAGGCCTGCGCTTCGTCCATGCTCAACTGCAGCTGACCGCAGGCAAGCAGGCGCACACCATTCATGTCCGGCTCTACCCAGGCGGGATCGGCCGACAACCACAGCGCGTCACCG
This sequence comes from uncultured Gammaproteobacteria bacterium, assembly GCA_963828675.1. Taxonomy (GTDB): domain Bacteria; phylum Pseudomonadota; class Gammaproteobacteria; order Xanthomonadales; family Rhodanobacteraceae; genus Rhodanobacter. The sequence goes on along the minus strand of CAWHFQ010000002.1, from coordinate 113,839 downwards.
GCATCGCCGGCGAGAAACTCGCGGGTGATCGCCGCGGCGGACACACTGGCATCGACATCGCTGAAGTAGTCGCCAAGTCCGTCCAGGTATCCGCCACCGCCAGCGCTCAAACGGTCGGCGCGAGGCAACCATTCGCGCAGCGGATGGTCCGGTTCGAAATGCGCCAGCACAGGCAGCCACAGTTGCAATGACAGCTCCGGTGTCGACATGTCTAGGCTTCCAGTTGGCCGACCAGTTCGAGCCACTCCGTTTCCAGCACTTCCTTCTCGCCGCGCAGCTCGGCCTGGCATTGGCCCAGCCGCATCAGCTCCTGGGTGGGGCCATTGTAGGTAGCCGGGTCGGCCAGCCGGGTTTCCAGCGCCGACAGTTCGGTATCGATGGCAGCGGTGCGGGTCTCGATCTTCTTCACGCGCTGACGCGCGGCCTTTTCGTTGTCGCGCTGGGTCGCCGCGTTGCGGCGGCGTTCCTCGGGGGATTCCTCCACGACTTTCACCACCACCGGCTTGACCGCAGCTGCCCCGGCTTTCGCCGCCTTCTTGTTGGCCGCGCCGCGGGTCTTCAACCAGCGTGCGTAGTCGTCCAGGTCGCCGTCGAAACTCTCCACCACGCCGTCGGCGACGCGCCAGAAGCTGTCGCAGACCATGCCGAGCAGGTGGCGGTCGTGCGAGACCAGCACCAACGCGCCGTCGAAGTCGGCCAGTGCATCGGCCAATGCCTCGCGCATGTCCAGGTCCAGATGATTGGTCGGTTCGTCGAGCAGCAACAGGTTGGGCTTGTCCCACGCGATCAGGGCCAATGCGAGACGCGCCCGCTCGCCGCCGGAGAAACCGTCGACCGATTCGAACGCGCGGTCGCCGGCGAAATTCCAGGTGCCGAGGAAGTCGCGCATGACCTGGGTGGCCACGCCCGGCGCCTTGTCCATCAGGTGGTCGAGCGGGCTGGCGCCTTCGCGCAGGCTTTCCACGGTGTGCTGGGCGAAGTAGCCGATCTTCAGGTCCTTGTGCGCCTTGCGCTCACCACCGAACGGTTCGAGTTCGCCGACCAGGGTTTTCACCAGCGTGGATTTGCCCGCGCCGTTCGGACCGAGCAAACCGATCCGTTCGCCCGCCTCGATGCTGAAGCGCACGTCGGCGAGGACGATGTTCGCCACCTCTTCGCCGTGCATGGACGGATCGGCCAGGTAGCCGGCGGTGACGTCTTCCAGTTGCAGCATCGAATCGGGCAGCCGCCCTGGCACCGGAAACTGGAAACTGAAGGGGCGCTCGGCGCGCACCGCCTCGGTGCCGGCCAGCTTTTCCAGCCGCTTCATGCGCGACTGCGCCTGCTTGGCCTTGCTGGCCTTGGCCTTGAAGCGGTCGACGAAGGACTGCAGGTGCGCCCGCTCGGCCTGTTCGCGTTCGTGCGAGATCTGCTGCTGGCGCAACTGCTCGGCGCGCAGTCGCTCGAACGCGCTGTAGTTGCCGCTGTACAGCTTGGCCTTGCCGTCGTTGAGGTGCAGCGTGTGGGTGATCACGCCATCGAGGAACTCGCGGTCGTGCGAGATGATCAGCAAGGTGCCCTGATAGCGGCGCAGCCATTCCTCCAGCCACAGCACGGCGTCGAGGTCGAGATGGTTGGTCGGCTCGTCGAGCAGCAGCAAATCCGACGGACACATCAGCGCGCGCGCCAGGTTCAGCCGTCCGCGCCAGCCGCCGGAAAATTCCTGCACCGCGCGCTCGTGGGTTTCCGGCGGGAAACCCAGACCGTGCAGCAAACGGCCGGCGCGGGCGCGGCCGTCGTAGCCGTTCAGCTCCTCGATGCGGTGATGCGCTCTCGCCATGGCCTCCATGTCGCCGCGCTCGCCCGCGTCTGCTTCATCATTGACAGCGGCGGCCAGTTCCTCGTCGCCACCCAGCACGTAGTCGATCGCCGCATCCGGCAGCGCCGGGGTTTCCTGCGCCACCGAGGCCAGCCGCAGCTTGCCGGACATCTCCAGTTCGCCGGCATCGCCCTCCAGCTTGCCCTGCAATGCCGCGAACAGGCTGGATTTGCCGCAGCCGTTGCGGCCGATCACGCCGAGGCGCCAGCCACCCTGGATCACCAGGTCGATATCGGAAAGCAGCAGGCGGGTGCCGCGGCGCAAGGCAAAGTGTCGAAAGGAAATCATGTAAAAACTTACGTCCGGAACGGGCATGCAGTCATCTGCAGCCACCCATGATAGCGGTGATGGCGCTATTCTCGACGAGCCCGCCGCCGGTGCCGGTGCGGTCACCGAATGCACAACCCATCGCAATCGGCGCCAGCAGGCATGGCGTAGCATGGGCAGGTCTGCTACAACGACGCCGCACAACAGCCTTGCAGGGAGAGGGGAGCCATGGTCAAGTTCACGAGCAGTTTGCCGATCATCGTCATGCTGGCGGTTGCCGCCGGCTTTGCCGCGCCGCAGGTCGCGCAGGCACGGCAGCATGGGGACAGCCTGCTGATCCATCGCGTACAGCAGGAAAAAAGCATGAACCTGCCCAGCCGCGGCATGAGCATGGGCCAGGTCGAGAAGACCTGGGGCGCACCGCAGCGCAAGCTGTCGCCACGCGGTGGCGATACCAGCAAGCATCCGCAGATCAACCGCTGGGAGTACGCGAATTTCATCGTGTATTTCGAGCACAGCCACGTGATTCATTCGGTGCTGAACACGCCAGCGGGCAACAACACCAATCCCGCGACCGTCAACTGAACCGGCTGTCAACGAACGCGGCCCGTGGCGACACGGGCCGCGTTTTCGTGTGCGCCGGAGCTGCGTCGTACAATGCGCGCCCTGCCCCGATCGAGATCTCCAGCATGACCGACCCCTCCTTGCGCCTGCCGGCGGAATGGGAACCGCAGGCCGCCGTGTTGATTGCGTGGCCGCACGCCGGCACCGACTGGGCCGAGCGACTGGCATCGGTGGAAACCACTTACGTGGCGCTGGCCGCCGCGGTGACGCGGTTCCAGCGGCTGATCATCGTGGTAGCCGATGCCGCGCTGAACGCCCATGTTCGATCGCTGCTGGATGACGCCGGCGTGGATCTGTCGAAGGTCCGCTTCGTCGAATTGCCCTACGACGACACCTGGCTGCGCGACTCCGGTCCGATCACGCTTGCTGGTGGCGCCGAGGGTTTCCAGCTCACCGATTTCCGCTTCACCGGCTGGGGCGGGAAGTTCGGCGCGGCGCAGGACGACGCCCTGGTAGGCGGCCTGTTCGAGGCTGGCGTGTTCGGCGATGCCGCACACGAACGCATCGACTGGGCGCTCGAAGGCGGCGGCATCGAGAGCGACGGCGAAGGCAGCCTGCTCACCACCTGGCGCTGCCTGGTGCAGCGTCATCCGGAGCAATCACGTGAGCAAATGAGCGCGATCCTGCGCGACAGCCTGCACGCGACGCGCGTATTGTGGCTGGACTACGGCTATCTCGAAGGCGACGACACCGACGCGCACATCGACACCCTCGCCCGCTTCGCGCCGGGCGAACGCATCGTGTTCCAGGCCTGTGACGATGCCGGCGACCCGCATCACGACGAGCTGCAACGGATGGCTGCCGAACTGGCTGCGCTGCGTACCGTCGATGGACGGCCATACCAGCTGCACCCTCTGCCGTGGCCTCGACCCATCGTTGACGAAGGCCGCCGCCTGGCCGCCTCGTATGCGAACTACCTGATCGTCAACGGTGCCGTGCTGGTGCCGGCCTATGGCGATCCGGCCGATGACGAAGCGGCACGCATCATCGGCGACGCACATCCGGGCCGCGAAGTGGTGCAAGTGCCCTGCCGTCCACTGATCTGGCAGAACGGCAGCCTGCACTGCATCACCATGCAGCTGCCGGCGGGGATTGTCTGAGTCGGGGAACGGGGAACGGGGAACGGCGGACCGCCACGCTCTTGTTCCTTGTTCCCTGTTCCCTGTTCCCTGTTCCCTGTTCCCCAATCCAACCCCTCACGCCCCCGGCCTGTTCCGGAAAAACCGTTCGCGCACCTTTTCCTCGTGGTGATAGTGCGTATACGGCTTGAGCAGGTCGTAACGCGTCACGTTGCCCAGCAACGTGCGCCGATCGGCGGTGACCACCGGCACACGCGGTCGAGGTTTTCGACGGCGGCGCGCGCCGCCACGCTCTGGCAGCTCTCGCCCGGCAGTGCGATCACCGGCTCCTTGCCGACCACGTCGGCCAACCGACGGGCGCCGCCCGGGTTGTCCTTCAGCCACTGCGCGACGTCCTGCCGGTTGACCACGTTGAGCAGGCCGCCGCTGTCGTCGACTACCGGGAACACGCGATATTTCTGGTCCGCGCCGAGGTAACGATCGGCCAGTTCGCGCACCGTGAGGTCGCCGGACACGGTCAGTATCTCGGTCGTCATCACGTCCTTGACCGGGATGTGTTCCAGCCGGTCCACCGAGTACTCGCGGAAGATGTCGAAGCCGCGACGGGATCAGGAACACGCTGACCCCGTACGCGGTGGTGCAGGCGACCAGCAAGGCCGGCAACGCGCTGGCGTTGTGGGCAAGTTCCAGCGCAAACAGTATCGACGTGAAGGGTAGCCGTATCACCCCGGCCAACGTCGCGCCCTTGCCCAGCAGCGGCCACAGCAGCGAGCCATGCCCGGGAAACACCGTCGACTCCAGCCCGCCGAGGCCGGCGCCCAACGCCAGCAACGGCGCGAGTACGCCACCGGACGTACCCGAACCGGGGTAGATGATCCACATCAGCGACTTCACCAGCATGAATACCAGGATTGCCACCCCGACAATCTGCCCGGTCGGCAACTTGCCGATCACGTCATAGCCCACACCCAGCGCCTGTGGCTCGATGCAGCCACCAATGCTGACCGCGACCGCACCGATCAGCGGCCACCACATCCAGTGCACCGGCAGCTTGTGGAACATGTCCTCGGCGCGATACACCAGCGCGGTCAACGCCGTCGCCAGCAAGCCGGCAAGGAAGCCGCAGACCACGGCCATGCCGAACACCGGCAGGGTCAGATCGAACGGCCTGTCGACCGGAAACAATGCACCGGGGCCCAGCAGCGACGCGCGCAACGCATCAGCCACGAAGCACGCAATCGCCACCGGTATCGTGCTGCGTGGACGCAGCTCGAACAGCAACAGCTCCACCGAGGTCAGGTAGAACATCTGGCCGAACAGCGAACCGACCGCGCCGCCGGTCATGATGATCGGGCCTTCCGCCCCGAACGGACCGCCGGTGCCGATCGCGATCGCCGCCGACAGCGGCTTCAGAATCGCCACCTTCAGCATCATCTTGCTTTTGCGGAACAGGATCGCCTCCAGCGCCTCGGGGATGCCGTGGCCGGGTGCGCTCGGTTCCGTAGCGCGCCATCAAGCCCACCAGCAAGCCGCCGACCAGCGGCGCCAGCAGGATCGCCCAGTTCGAGGCATGCAGCGCCGGCACCACGAAAGCGAACGAGACTTGCTGGCGGAACGCGAGGTTGGTGACGAAGCTGATCATGCCGTACAGCAGCAGCGCGATCAGTGCCGCGGCAATGCCGATGAACACCGCCATCAACGAAAGTTTCAGGACGCTGAAGCTGGGCCGGAAATCGCCCTGGCTCAGCGTGTCATGTTTCCAGCGCTCATAGCTTCGACGGAGCAAGTGTCCGATCCTGCTCATGCTGCGCTGACCCTCTTTTCGGGCCAACCGGGGTTGGCGTATTCAGGCGACGACGAATCATCCGAGCGGATTGCCCGATGCCGCCGAGGTTAGCTGAATGGCCGCCGGTTATCAGGTGTTTCGTTGCGCCTGCAAAGGTCGAAACGGGCAGGCGTGGCGCCCCTCGCCGGGCCGTCGATCACGGTCGCTCCCGCACTCGCGGATGCTTCCTTTCCGAACGGCTCAGCGTCGCTTCGCTACACTACGGGGCTACGTCACCGCCGGCAGGAAAACCGCCATGACCCACAAGACCCTCAAGGTCGCGCTGCTGCAGGAAACCGACCGTGGCAGCCGCGACGCCAACCTCGATGCGATCGAAACCGGCCTGCGCGACGCCGCTGCTGCCGGCGTCGAACTCGTGCTGCTGCAGGAACTGCACAACGGTCCGTACTTCTGCCAGCGCGAATCGGTGGACATCTTCGACCAGGCCGAAAGCATTCCCGGGCCTTCCACGGCACGCCTCGGCAAGCTGGCCGAAGAACTGCAACTGGTGCTGGTCGCCTCGCTGTTCGAGCGGCGGGCCGCCGGGCTGTATCACAACACCGCCGTGGTGTTCGATCGCTCCAGCGCGATTGCCGGTACCTACCGCAAGATGCACATCCCGGACGATCCCGCTTTCTACGAAAAGTTCTATTTCACCCCCGGCGACCTCGGCTTCGAGCCGATCGACACTTCGATCGGCCGGCTTGGCGTGCTGGTGTGCTGGGACCAGTGGTATCCGGAGGCGGCGCGGCTGATGGCGCTGGCCGGTGCCGATCTGCTGCTCTACCCCACCGCGATCGGCTGGGACCCGAACGACGAACAGGCCGAAAAGGACCGCCAGCGCGACGCGTGGATCACCGTGCAGCGCGGCCACGCGGTGGCCAACGGGTTGCCGCTGCTGGCGTGCAACCGTACCGGCTACGAGGCCGACCCATCAGGCGTCGGCGCCGGCATCCAGTTCTGGGGCTCCAGCTTCGTCGCCGGTCCTCAAGGCGAGTTCCTGGCGCAGGCAGGCACGGATGCGCGCGAACTGCTGGTGGCCGAGATCGACCTGGCGCGCAGCGAACACGTGCGGCGAATCTGGCCCTTTCTGCGCGACCGCCGCATCGACGCCTATGCCGACCTGCTCAGGCGCTTTCGTGACTGAGACCGCAAGCTTGTTCCGCACGATGGTCGTCCCCATGCTTGAATTTCCCCCGAGACTGGTCCGCTGATCGCATGAGTGCTTCCCCAACCGATCCCGCCGCGTTGCTGCCCGCCCTGCAAGGCCAGCCGATCGAGCACGTGCAACGCGATGGCGTGGAATACGTGTTGCTGGGTACCGCGCATGTCTCGCGCAGCAGCATGGATGCGGTCGAAGCGCTGCTCGAACACGAACGCTTCGACGCGGTCGCGGTGGAGTTGTGCGACAGCCGCGCGCAGAGCATGCGAGATCCCGAAGCGTTCAAGCAGATGGATCTGTTCAAGGTGATCCGCCAGGGCAAGGCCGGCATGGTCGCGGCGAGCCTGGTGCTGTCGACCTTCCAGAAACGCCTGGCCGACCAGTCCGGCATCCAGCCGGGCGCGGAGATGAAAGCCGCGATGGACGGCGCCGAACAGCACGGCTTGCCGCTATGGTTGATCGACCGCGAAGTCGGCACCACGCTCAAGCGGGCCTGGCGCAGCGTAGGCTTCTGGCAACGTTTCGGCCTGCTCGGCGGCCTGCTTGCCAGCGTGTTCGAACGCGAGCAGATCGAACAGGGCGAGATCGAGAAACTCAAGCAAGGCGATCTGCTGGAGAGCGCGTTCAGCGAATTCGCCAGCGAATCGAAACCGTTGTACGAAAGCCTGATCGGAGAACGTGATGCTTTCATGGCGGCGCGCCTGCGCGAGGAATCCGCCCGCTCGCTCGCCTCGGAAAACCGCCGCGTACTGGTGGTGATCGGCGCCGGTCATCTCAAGGGCCTGGGCGAACTGCTGCGTTCGCAACAAGACGACCCTGCCGGCAAGGTCGCCGAGCTGGCCGCCCCGCCACCCAAGGCGCGCTGGCCGAAGTGGCTGGCCGCCGGGCTGGTGTTGCTGGTGTTCGCGGCGATTGCCTGGGCCTTCCATCGCAACGCGGCACTGGGCGCACAGGCGCTGCGTGACTGGGTGCTGTTCACCGGCGGCTTCGCCGCCCTGGGCGCGCTCGCCGCCGGCGGCCATCCGCTCAGCATCGTCGCTGCCTTCATCGCCGCGCCGATCAAGCCATTTCGTCCCGGCATCCCGGCCGGCGGCATCAGCGCGATGGCCGAAGCATGGGTGCGCCGTCCGCGCGTGGTCGACTTCGACACGCTGCGCGATGACATCGTGCACTGGAGCGGCTGGTGGAAGAACCGCGTCGCGCGCACCCTGTTGAACTTCTTCCTGGTCAGCGTGGGCACGATCATCGGCGAGTACAGCGCCGGCATCCATATTTTCAAGAGCCTGTTCTGATCATCCGCCAGCCGGCTGGGTCATTGCCCCCGCATGCTACGATGCGCGCCGCCTGCAGCCTCGCCTGCACCGCCCTCCGACACACCCTGCCCGGGTGGCGAAACTGGTATACGCAAGGGACTTAAAATCCCTCCGCCGCAAGGCGATGCGGGTTCGACCCCCGCCCCGGGCACCAATCGTTGAGTTGCGCCCCAAGCCTGAGGCCAGCCTCAGAGGCAGGGTCTTGCAGCAGCAACAAAAAACCCGCCAGCGGCGGGTTTTGAGGGCTGAATTGCAGCCTTTGCGCAATGGAGGCCAAGGTCGGAATCGAACCGGCGTACGCGGCTTTGCAGGCCGCTGCATGACCACTCTGCCACCTGGCCATTGCTTGGTGCATCGCGACCGTGATGATCGCAGTTGCCTGGAAAAAACAAAACCCCGGTGAGCCGAGGCTTTGCAAAAAACTGGAGCGGGAAACGAGACTCGAACTCGCGACCCCGACCTTGGCAAGGTCGTGCTCTACCAACTGAGCTATTCCCGCATCTGAGCCGTGAATGATAGCAGAGTGCCGGCGTTTGTGAATAGCCGCGATGACACTTTTTTGAATTGGCCGCGAATCCGGATGCGGCGGGAGAGTGGACAAGCCAGAAACGACAAAGCCCCGAACATGTCGGGGCTTTGTCTGCAAACTGGAGCGGGAAACGAGACTCGAACTCGCGACCCCGACCTTGGCAAGGTCGTGCTCTACCAACTGAGCTATTCCCGCATCGGAGCGGGGCATTCTAATACGTGAATGCCGATCGTCAAGTCCGGATCGCCCGTCGGCGGAATGCCGATCACACGTCACCGTTTCCCTCGCGCGGCGCTCCCGGCGCGTCGCCGCTCAGGATCGGCCACGCCGCACGCAGGTAGTGCATGCCCGACCAGATGGTGAGCACGCCGGCGATCACCAGCAAGGCCTCGCCGATGTGATACAGGCGCAGCGCCTCGGCGGCCTTCTCGTGCTGCACGATCAGCACGACCAGCGCGATCATCTGCATGACCGTCTTGAGCTTGCCGATGAAGGCAACCTTGACCGTGGCCCGCATGCCGATTTCAGCCATCCATTCGCGCAATGCCGAGACGCTGATCTCGCGCCCCACGATCACCGCCGCGGTCACCGCCATCAGGATCCCGGGCCAGCCGCCGCGATGCGACTCCACCAGCAGGAACAGCGTCACCGCAACCATCAGCTTGTCGGCGACCGGGTCGAGAAAGGCACCGAAAGCCGATGTGAGACCCATCCGGCGCGCGAGATAGCCGTCCAGCCAATCGGTGACTGCCGCCAGCAGGAACACGATCGCCGCGGTGATGTTGTGCCCCGGAAACGGCAGGTAGAACGCCACCACCATGACCGGCAGCAAGGCGACGCGAAACAGGGTGAGCCATGTCGGCAGGTTGATGCGCATGATTTGATCCAGTGATTTGGCACAGTTTCGCACGTCGTCGCACCAGCGCGGAGTGAACACCCGGCGGGCGTTCAGCCATGCATGCTGGCGTAGATGCGTTCGGCCAGTCCGCGATCGATGCCCTTCACCTGCATCAATTCCTCGATGCCCGCGCCCTCCACTCCCTGCATGCCGCCAAAGGCCTTGAGCAAGGCCGAGCGCCGGCGTGCACCGATGCCCGGCACATCTTCCAGCACGCTGCGCTCGCGCGCCTTCTCGCGCCGCTTGCGGTGGCCGCTGATCGCGAAACGGTGCGCCTCGTCGCGCACGGCGGCGACCAGATGCAGTGCAGGCGACGACGAGCCCGGATGCAATTCGCGCCCGGAGTCTGCAAGCACGAGGGTCTCCTCGCCGGCGCGTCGGCCCGGACCCTTCGCCACACCGACGACCTCGATGCCGCCGACGCCGAGTTCGCGCAACACGTCCAGTGCCTGCGCCACCTGCCCGCTGCCGCCGTCGATCAGCAGGATGTCCGGGCGTGCACCCTCGCCCTCGACCACCTTGCGGAAGCGCCGGGTCAGCGCCTGATGCATCGCGGCGTAGTCGTCGCCCGGGGTGATGCCGGCGATGTTGAAGCGCCGGTAATGCGATTTCTCCGGTCCTTCCGGCCCGAACACCACGCACGAGGCAACGGTCAGCTCGCCCATCGTGTGGCTGATGTCGAAGCATTCGATCCGGCGCGGCGGCTCAGCCAGTTCCAGCACTTTCTGCAGGTCGTCGAAGCGCGTCCCCAGCGTCTGCCGGCTGGCCAGCCGCGCGGTCAGCGAGGCCTGCGCGTTGCGCTCGGCCATCTGCAGGAACTGTGCGCGATCGCCGCGCACGCTGGATTTCAGTTCCACCGTGCGACCGGCATGCTGGCTCAGCAGCTCGGCCAGGATGGCCTGGTCTGCCAGCGCTTCGCCGAGGATGAGTTCGCGCGGCACCGGTCGATCCAGGTAGTACTGCGCGATGAACTGGGTCAGCACATCGGCCGGCTCGGCATCCAGCGGCAGCCGCGGGAAGAAGTCGCGCGTGCCCAGGCTGATGCCGTTGCGGAAGAACAGCACGCTGACGCAGGCCATGCCGGCCTCGATGCGGCACGCGATCACGTCCATGTCGGCGCTGGCGCCCTGCACGTGGTGCTGCGCCTGCAGCTGGCGCAGCGCGGCGACCTGATCGCGCAGCCTGGCCGCACGCTCGAACTGCAGCGCCTTGCTGGCACGCTCCATCGCCTCGGCCAGTTCGTCGATCACCGCGTTGCTGCGCCCTTCCAGGAACATCTCGGCATGGCGCACGTCATTGCGGTAATCGTCCACGCTGATCAGGCCCACGCAAGGCGCGGTACAACGGCCGATCTGGTGCTGCAGGCACGGCCGCGAGCGGTTGCGGAAATAACTGTCCTCGCACTGGCGCACCTTGAACAGCTTCTGCATCAGGCTGAGGCTTTCGCGCACGGCGTAGGTGCTCGGGTACGGCCCGAAGTAGCGCCCCGGCAGGTTGCTTCGCGCCGCGATGGAAGGCCAGCCGCGGATAGTCCTCGCCGCTGGAGAGGTAGATGTACGGATAACTCTTGTCGTCGCGCAGCAGGATGTTGTAGCGCGGCTTGAGCGACTTGATCAGCTGCGATTCCAGCAGCAGCGCCTCGCCCTCGGTGCGCGTCACGGTGATTTCCACGCGCGCGATCTGCGCCACCATCGCGGCGATGCGCGGCTCCATCCGCGGCTTCAGGAAATAGCTGCTGACGCGCTTCTTCAGGTTGCCGGCCTTGCCCACGTACAGCAGCTCGCCACCGGCGTCGAAATGCCGGTAGACGCCGGGCGAGGAGGTGAGCGTTTGGACGAAGGCCTTGCCGTCGAACGGTGGCGGTGGCGGTGGTGGTGCGGATTGCATGCTTCGGATTCCAACGGTGCCGGAAAGCCGGATGCGCCGGCGTTGTCGTCAGATGTAGTGGTTCAATGGTGCGTGCGCAACCACAGCTCGGCACGTTCCAGGTCGGCCTCGGTGTCGACTCCGGGCGGGAACGGTTCGGGTGTGAGCCGCACGGCTATCCCGTGGCCGTGTTCCAGCACGCGCAATTGCTCCAGCGATTCGGTCTGCTCCAGTGGCGTGCGCGACAGGTGGCTGTAGCGATCCAGGAAGCCGGCACGGTAAGCGTAGATGCCGATATGCCGCAGGAACGGCGAGCCGGACGGCAACGCGTGCCGATCGGCGGCAAAGGCATCGCGCGCCCACGGCAGTGGTGCCCGGCTGAAATACAGCGCGCGGCCGTTCACGGCGCGAACCAGCTTCACCACGTTGGGATCGAACAGTTCCTCGGCGTCGATGATCGGTGTCGCCAGCGTCGCCATCGGCGCGTCGTCGCCGGCCAGCGCCTGCGCCACCGCGCGGATGCCGGCCGCGGGCGCGAATGGCTCGTCGCCCTGCAGGTTCACCACGATGCTGTCGTCCGGCCAGCCGTAACGTGCCGCGCACTCGGCCAGCCGGTCGCTGCCGGAGGCGTGATCGCTGCGAGTCATGCAGATATCCACGCCGTCCAGGCCTGCCAGTGCTTCGGCGATGCGCTGATCGTCCACCGCCACGACCACCTGGTTTGCGCCCGCCTGCAACGCACGCTGCGCGACCCGCGACACCATCGGCACCCCGCCGATCTCACGCAACGGCTTTGCCGGCAAGCGGGTCGAACCATAGCGCGCGGGGATGGCGACAATGAACGGGGGAACGGCGTTCGACATGAGGATCCTTCGATCAGGCGGCGTGATATGCCGCAACGATACACGTCCGCGCCAAAATCTCAGCCGGCGGCCTTCAGCGCGAACCCGCAGCTGTTGGCCAGTTCCAGGAAGCCGGGGAAAGACGTGGCGACATGGCCGCAGTCGTTGATCCGCACCGGGCCATCGGCGACCAGCCCGGCTACCGCGAAGCTCATTGCAATGCGATGGTCAAGGTGAGTCTCCACCACGCCGGCGTCGAGCCGGCCGCCGTGGATGATCGCGCCGTCCGGGGTTTCGTCGACCGCCATGCCAAGTGCGCGCAAGCCGGCGGCCATGGTCGCGATGCGGTCCGATTCCTTCACCCGCAGCTCGCCCGCACCACGAATGACCGTGCGCCCGCTGGCCGTCGCAGCGGCAACGAACAGCGCGGGAAACTCGTCGATCATGTCGGGCACCAGCGCCTCGGGCAACTCGACCCCGTGCAGCGGCGCGTGGCGCACCAGCAGATCAGCCACCGGCTCGCCGCCGCTTTCGCGCTCGTGTGTGATCGTGATGTCCGCCCCCATCAGCCGCAGTGCCTGCAGCAATCCGGTCCGCCGCGGGTTCAGGCCGACAGCAGGCAACTGCAGCGCGGAACCGGGGACGATGCTGGCGGCGACCACGAAGAATGCGGCTGAGGAGAAGTCGGCCGGCACGCTGACGTCGGTGGCACGCAGCGCATGGCCACCGGCAAGTTTCGCCCACCCGGGCGCAAAGCTGATCGGCGAGCCGAACGCCGCGAGCATGCGCTCGGTGTAGTCGCGGGTCGGATGTGGCTCGATGATCTCGGTTTCGCCGGCGGCGTACAGGCCGGCCAGCAGCAGTGCGGATTTCACCTGGGCACTGGCCACCGGCAGCTCGTAGCGGATGCCTTTCAGCAGCTGGTCGCCGTGCACATGTATTGGCGGCAGGCCATCGTGCGTGTCGATGCGAGCGCCCATCGAGGTCAGCGGGTCGGTGACACGCCGCATGGGCCGCTTCGACAGCGAAGCATCGCCGACCAGCGTGCTGTCGAACGCCTGTCCGGCCAGCAACCCGGTCAGCAGGCGCATGCCGGTCCCGGCGTTGCCGCAATCGAGCGGATGCGCGGGCGCGCGCAGGCCTTGCAGGCCGACGCCATGCACCACGCGCTCGCCGTGTGACGGCGTATCGACGCGCACGCCAAGCTGCGACAGCACGGCGGCGGTGGCGCGGGTGTCCTCGCCTTCGAGAAAACCGCTGATGCGCGACTCCCCCTCGGCGATCGCGGCCAGCATCAGGGCGCGATGGGACACCGACTTGTCGCCGGGTATCCGCACACTGCCATGCAGTGCCGAGCCAGGTTCACTGCTCCAGTCGCGACGATTCAAGCGACGTTCTCCATGCGCGTCATCGACTCAGGGCAACGCCACCGGATAGGAACCCAGCACGCGGATGGTGGCCGCCGATTCGCCGATGTCGTGCACCGCGGCCTGCAGCGCGTCCCCGTCGATATGGCCGGAGACGTCGATGAAGAACGCGTACTGCCACTTGCCGGTATGTGCCGGCCGCGACTCGATCCGGTTCAGGCTGATGCCGTGCTTCGCGAAGGGGCTGAGCACGTCGTACAGAGCGCCCGGCTTGTCGTTGACGGTGATCAGCAGCGAGGTGCGGTCGTTGCCGGACGGCGGAAACAGCGAGCGGCCGATGACCAGGAAACGCGTGGTGTTGTCGGCGCGATCCTCGATGCCCTGCGCCACGGCCTTGAGTCCGTAGATCTTGCCGGCGGTCTCGCCGGCGATCGCCGCCGCGTCATCGTCATGCCGTGCCAGCCTCGCTGCCTCGGCATTGCTGCCCACCGCGATGCATTCGACACCCGGCAGGTTGATGCGCAACCAGGTCTTGCATTGCTGCAGCGACTGCGCATGCGCGTAGACACGCCTGACCTCGTCCAGCTTGCCGGTCAGCGAATGCAGGCACTGGTGCACGCGCAGCTCCACTTCGCCGCAGATGGTCGCCTCCGAAGTGAGGAACATGTCCAGCGTGACCTGGATCATGCCCTGCCCGGAATTCTCCACCGGCACCACGCCGAAATCGGCATGGCCGGCGGCGACCTCCTGGAACACCTCCTCGATGCTGCCCAGCGGCAGACCGTAGGCGGCGTGACCGAAATGCTTGCGCACGGCCTGTTCGCTGAAGGTGCCTTCCGGACCGAGAAAGCCGATCTTGAGCGGGTCCTCCTGCGCCAGGCACGAGGACATGATCTCGCGGAACAGCCGCACCATCTCGACATCGGACAGCGGGCCGTCATTGCGATCCACCACCATGCGCAACACATGGGCCTCGCGTTCGGGACGGTAATAGTCGATGGCCGAAAGCCCCGTTCCCTTGACCTGGGCGACCGTCTGCGCATGCTTCGCGCGCTCGGAAATAAGCTGCTGGATCTGCCGGTCGATGCTGTCGATGCGCTCGCGCATTTCGCTCAGCGGGGTTTTCGGATCGGTCATGCTTTTAGCCGCCTGGATGGATAGAAGTCCAAATGATTGACTTGTATCTTGCCTGAAAAGTACCGGGCATGACCACTCAGCCATGCCGTTGCGTGAAATCGCGCATGAATGCGACGAGGGCGTCGACGGCCTCGGGCGGGACCGCGTTGTACAGCGAGGCGCGCATGCCGCCCAGCGCCTTGTGGCCCTTCAGCGCGAGCAGGCCGGCGGCCTCCGATTCCTTGAGGAAGGCCGCATCCAGGGCGCTGTCGTGCAGGGTGAAACGGACGTTCATGCGCGAGCGTGCGGATGGCTCGATCGGATTCCGGTAATAGCCGCCGGAACTGTCGATGGTCCGGTACAGCAACCCTGCCTTGGCCCGGTTGCGTTCGGCCATCGCGGCGAGGCCGCCCTGTGCCTGCAGCCACTGGAAGGTCAGCCCGGCCACGTACCAGCCCCAGGTATTGGGCGTGTTCAGCATGGAATCGTTGGCCGCCTGCTCGGCGTAACGAAAAATCCGCGCCATCGGTCGGCCGGCCCGTTGCAACAGGTCGCGGCGGATGATCATCACCACCAGGCCGGAAGGGCCGATGTTCTTCTGCGCACCGGCGTAAACCAGGCCGAAGCGCGTGATATCCAGCGGCTCGGACAGGATGTTCGAGGACATGTCGGCCACCAGCGGCACCGCGCCGACCTCGGGGATGTCATGGAACTCGACGCCGTGGATCGTCTCGTTCGGCGTGTAGTGCACGTATGCCGCACGCGGATCGAGTTGCCAGGTGTCGCGCGCCGGCAGCTTCAGGTAATCGTCGGCCGCGCCACTGGCGGCGACGTTCACCCGCACGTACGTCGCCGCCTCGCTGACCGCCTTGGCACTCCAGTGCCCGCTGACGATGTAGTCGGCGCTGTCGCCCTCACCGGCCAGGTTCATCGGGATTTGCGCAAACTGCTGGGTGGCGCCGCCCTGCAGGAACAGCACGGCGTAATCGGCGGAAATGCCGACCAATTCGCGCAGGATTGCCTCGGTTTGCGCAGCCATTTCAATGAAGCGCTTGCCGCGATGGGATTGTTCCATCACCGACGCACCGCTGCCGTTCCAGTCGAGCATTTCGCGCTGGGCGCGTTCGAGTACGGCTTGCGGCATCGCTGCCGGACCGGCGCTGAAATTCCAGACTCTGCTCACGTGCGAGTGATCCCGTCGAGGTGGTCCACGCATTATGGCGCGGCGCAGCATGGAGCGGTCAACTGCCCTGCTGCACGCCCATGCAACCTCAGAACCGGATCAGCAGCACCAGGGCGATGCCCAGCGCCAGCACGGCAGCAGTCACGATCAGCCACCACACTTCACCCGACGGACCCGCCGTTTCTTCCGGCAACCGGGTCGGCAGCGGTGCGGGCATCACGATCTCCGGTTCGGGCTCCATCCCCGGCGCATCCACCACGAAGCGATGCATCGCCACGCCGAGCTGATCGCCCGGCCGCAACGCGAGCTTTTGCACCACGACACCATTGACCCGCACCGGATGGCGCGCGCACGGCCGGACCACTTCCAGCAGCAATTGGCCGGCTTCCCAGTAGATTCGCAACGAGACGATGTCGCCTTGCGGCAACTCGAGGGCACAGCGGCCCTGCGGCCCGAGTTCCAGGCTGTCTTCCAGCGACAGCACGCGTCCGGACAGCGGCCCGGCCACCGCGCGCAGGGCCACCGTACAACGGCCCTGCTCCGGCACGATCAGCGGTATGCGCAGCTTCGGATCATAGTCGTCGCGCAACAGCATGCGGCAATCGCCCACGCTGACCACGTCGCCGGCACGCACCAACGCCCGTTCGCGCACCGGCCGCGCATTGACATGAATCCGATCGGCCGACGGCAGCACCTGCAATACCCAGCCACGCCGATCCTGCTGGATGCGCAGATGCCGGGCTGCCGCCTGGCTGGCGGCCAGCACGAGGTCGTTGTCGGGGGAGCTGCCGATACGCAGTTGCGCCTGTTCCCAATGGAAATCCTCGCGAGCCGCATTGGGAAATTCGATACGCATGTGTGAACCAATCGATGGACCGCGAAACTCTAGCATGCGGCCCGTCACGCTCCAGTGCATGGCAGGCGTTACCATGCTGCGTTTTCGCCAGGAGCCGTCATGCCCACCATCGATATCCGCCGACCGCATCAGCTGTCGATCGCCGAGGCCCGTGCCGTGGTCGACAAGGTCGCCGCGCGTATGCACGAAAAATTCGGCATGGATGGCCAATGGCAGGGCGATACATTGCGGTTTTCCAGATCGGGAGTCAGCGGCACGATCGCCGTCGGCAGCGACGTCATCGAGGTCAAGGCGCAACTGGGCCTGATGCTGGCGCCGTTGAAGGGCATGGTCGAGCAGGAGATCCGGCGCAAGCTGGATGAACACTTTGCCTGAGCGCCGCCGGGATGCCTTGATGATTCTTTAACCAGGCGCCTGTTCGTGGCATACTCGTCGGCTTACGCAGCCATGACGGTTGCGCGTGAACCCCGGAACACATGGCCAAAGACGACGTCATCGAAATGGAAGGCACGGTCCAGGAGACCCTGCCCAACACCATGTTTCGTGTGCAATTGGAGAATGGGCACGTGATCATCGCCCACATTTCCGGCCGCATGCGCAAGCACTACATCCGCATTCTCACAGGCGACAAGGTCAAGATCGAAATGACCCCGTACGACCTGAGCAAGGGACGCATCACCTACCGCATGAAATAAGGCGACGCCTCCGGGCGCGCGCGCCCGGCAGCGCGAGGGTGTTGTCGGACATGCAAAAGGCGGCGCAATGCGCCGCCTTTGCTTTGCCTGTCGTTTCGACGCGCCCGGGCTTACCCGACCACCGCCGGCAGCTTCTCGGCCTCCTTGCAATCGACCTTCAGCTCGCCGTCGGCCACGCTCAGGCGAACCACGCCGCCATCGGCCAGCTTGCCGAACAACAATTCGTCGGCCAACGCGCGCTTGACCTTCTCCTGGATCACCCGCGCCATCGGCCGTGCGCCCATCTGCGGATCGAAGCCGTGCTCGGCCAGCCAGCGGCGGGCGTCGGCATCCACGTCCAGGCTCACGCGCTTCTCGGTCAGCTGGCTCTCCAGCTCGATCAGGAACTTGTCGACCACGCGCAGGATGTGCTCGAAGTCGAGCGCGCCGAACTGGATGACCGCATCCAGCCGGTTGCGGAACTCCGGCGTGAAGATGCGACGGATCACCTCCATCGCGTCCGACTCGTGCTTCTGCTCGACGAAGCCCATGCTTCGGCGTGCGGCGATCGCCGCGCCGGCGTTGGTGGTCATCACCACCACCACGTTCTTGAAGTTCGCCTCGCGCCCGTTGGTATCGGTCAGCACGCCACGGTCCATCACCTGCAGCAGGATGTTGAACACGTCCGGGTGCGCCTTCTCGATCTCGTCCAGCAGCAACACCGCATGCGGATGCTTGGTGACCGCCTCCGTCAGCAGGCCGCCCTGGTCGAAGCCGACGTAGCCCGGGGGCGCACCGACCAGCCGCGATACCGAATGGCCTTCCATGTATTCGGACATGTCGAAGCGGATCATCTCGATGCCGAGCTGCATCGCCAGTTGCTTGGTCACCTCGGTCTTGCCCACGCCGGTCGGACCGGCGAGCAGGAAGCAGCCGATCGGCTTGGACGGATCGGCCAGGCCCGAACGGGCCATCTTGATCGACGCGGCCAGCGCCTCGATCGCCGGGTCCTGCCCGAACACGACCATCTTGAGGTTGCGCTCCAGGTTGCGCAGCACGTCGCGGTCGGACGCCGACACCTGCTTGGCCGGAATGCGCGCCATCTTGGCGACGATGTACTCGACCTCGGTGACGTCGACCGTGCCGGTGCGCTGGTCTTCCGGCAGCAGCCGCTGGCGCGCGCCGGCCTCGTCGATCACGTCGATCGCCTTGTCCGGCAGCAAGCGATCCGGGATGTGCTTGACCGACAGATCCACCGCCGCCTTCAACGCTTCATTGGTATAGGCGACGTGGTGATGTTCCTCGAAGCGAGAGCGCAGCCCCTTGAGGATCTCGATGCTGTCGGCCACGGTCGGTTCGACCACGTCGATCTTCTGGAAACGCCGGGCCAGCGCGCGATCCTTCTCGAATACGCCGCGGTATTCCTGGAACGTGGTCGAGCCGATGCAGCGCAGCTCGCCCGAGGCCAGCATCGGCTTGATCAGGTTCGACGCGTCCATGGTGCCGCCCGACGCCGAACCGGCGCCGATGATGGTGTGGATCTCGTCGATGAACAGGATCGCGCCGGGTTGCTTCTTCAGCTGGGCGATGACGCTCTTCAGGCGCTTCTCGAAATCGCCGCGGTACTTCGTGCCGGCCACCAGCGCGCCCAGGTCGAGCGACCAGATCGTGGCATCTTCCAGCACCTCGGGCACTTCGCCATCGACGATGCGCTTGGCCAGGCCCTCGGCCAGCGCGGTCTTGCCGACCCCGGCCTCGCCCACGTAGAGCGGATTGTTCTTGCGTCGACGGCACAATACCTGGATGGTGCGCTCGATCTCGTCGCTGCGGCCGATCAGCGGGTCGATCTTGCCTTCCAGCGCCAGTTCGTTGAGGTTGCTGGCGAATTCGTGCAGCGGATTGCCTTTCGGCTCGCCACCCTCCTCGCCTTCGCGCTCGCTGCCGGACACGCCGGCGGCCGGCTCGTCGCCGATCTTGGCGATGCCGTGCGAAATGTAATTGACCACGTCGAGCCGGGTGATCTCCTGCTGGTGCATGAAATACACCGCGTGCGAATCCTTCTCGCCGAATATCGCCACCAGCACGTTCGCGCCGGTGACTTCCTTCCTGCCGGAGGATTGCACGTGATAGACCGCGCGTTGCAATACGCGCTGGAAGCCCAGCGTGGGTTGCGTGTCGCGTTCATCGCCAGGCGGCAGCATCGGCACGGTTTCGCTGATGATGCGCTCGAGCTCCGCCGACAACCGCGGCAAATCGGCGCCACAGGCTCGCAGCGCACCGAGCGCCGACTGGTTCTCGGTCAGCGCCAGCAACAGGTGCTCTACCGTCATGAACTCGTGGCGCTGCTCACGGGCCTGCTTGTAGCAATGGCCGATGGTGACTTCAAGGTCCTTGCTGAACATTCGGATCGTCTCCGGGTGCAATGTTGAGCGGTCTGCAACACCGCGATGGACACAAAATGGGGACCGCTCAGAGCTTTTCCATAGTGCACAACAACGGATGCTGATGGGAACGTGAATATTCGTTGACGTGGGTTACCTTGGTTTCAGCAACTTCACGGGTAAAAACGCCGCACACGCCGCGCCCGCGGGTGTGCACGTGCAACATCACCTGCACCGCCTGCTCCTGGTCCAGGTTGAAGAAGCTGCGCAAGACCTCCACCACGAAATCCATCGGGGTGAAGTCGTCGTTCAACAGCAGCACCTGAAAAAGCGGTGGCCGCGCCACTTCGGGCTTTGCGGTTTCCAGCGCCAGTCCGCGGCCGCTGTCGTGCTCATGTTCGGGTTCGTGGGCCATGGTTTCTTGAGGTGTGATCTCTGATGCGAAGTATACGCCGCGGCGGCTGCGCGCCTGTCCGGCAGTGTGCCAACCGAGGTAGTGGCACAATGGCGGCTTTTCCAGTCCTGCCCTGCTCATGGCCGCTTCCACTTCCAGCACCGAGATATGGCGACCGCACGTCACCGTGGCCTGCGTGGTCGCCGACGGCGATCGCTATCTGATGGTGGAGGAAACGGTGAACGGCCGACTCGCCTACAACCAGCCTGCCGGCCACCTCGACGACGGTGAGAGCCTGGGTGCCGCAGCCTTGCGCGAGACGCTGGAGGAAACCGGATGGACCGTGGAGTTGCAGCATCTGATCGGCGTGCATCAGTGGCGCAGCACCGAGCATGGCGACGCGGTGATCCGCTTCAGCTTCGCCGCGCACGCCGTCAGCCACGATCCGCAGCGCCCGCTGGACACCGACATCAACCGCGCGTTGTGGCTGACCCGGGGCGAGATCGCCGCCCTGGGCGAGCGCCTGCGCAGCCCGCTGGTGCTGCTGAGTATCGACGCGTGGCTGGCGGGCCGACGATTGCCGCTGGAAGCGCTCGATTGCCTGCCTGATGGCGGCACGAAATGAAGGTGATGCTCGGCATTTCCGGCGGCGTCGATTCGTCCGTCGCAGCCTTGCTGCTGCAGCAGGCGGGGCACGACGTGGAAGGCCTGTTCATGCAGAACTGGGAGGAAGATGATCGTTCCGGCCCCTGCACCACCGATGCCGACCGCAAGGATGCCGTGGCCGTCTGCGGCCGGCTAGGCATCCCGTTCCACGCACGCAACTTCGCGGCGGCGTACTGGGACGGCGTGTTCACGCATTTCCTCGCCGAATACCGCGCCGGTCGCACACCCAATCCCGATGTGCTGTGCAATCGCGAGATAAAGTTCAAGACCTTTCTGGACGAAGCCCACGCGTTGGGCGCCGGAAAGATCGCCACCGGACACTATGCCCGGGTCGACTTTCATGAGGGCCGTTACCGCCTGCTGCGCGCCGTCGACGCCACCAAGGACCAGAGCTACTTCCTGCATGCGCTGGGCCAGCAGCAACTGGCCGCCACCCTGTTCCCGCTCGGCGGGATCGAGAAATCCAGGGTGCGCGAGCTGGCCCGCGAAGCGGCGCTGCCCACCCACGCGAAGAAGGATTCCACCGGCATCTGTTTCATCGGCGAACGCGATTTCCGCTCATTTCTGGCCCAGTACATACCAGCGCGACCGGGTGAGGTCCGCACGCCGGACGGCGACCTGCTCGGCGAGCACCAGGGCGCGATGTATTACACCCTGGGCCAGCGCAACGGGCTGGGCATCGGCGGGCGTCACGGCGCAGGCGGCGAGGCATGGTACGTGGTCGGCAAGGATGTACCGGCGAACGTGCTGTACGTCGCCCAGGGCGGCGAGAACCGCTGGCTGTTTTCGCAGCGGCTGCAGACGGAAGCGCCGAACTGGGTCGCAGGCTGTGCGCCATCCGTCGACTTTCGCTGCACGGCGCGCACCCGTTATCGCCAGTCCGACCAGGGTTGCCTCGTAAGCGTGCGCGGCGACGGCCTTGAGATACGCTTTGATGAGCCACAACGCGCTGTCACACCGGGACAGTCGGTGGTCCTCTACGATGGCGAGGTCTGCCTCGGTGGTGCAGTGATTGCAGCCACCGATGCGCCTTACGGCAGCCTGCTGCCGACATTCGACCCTTCCCCCACGCTCCCCGCAAGAGAACAGCAGCCCCGTGTTTGAAACCTTTTCCATGAATGAAGAGCGCGTGCTCGCCCTCGCCGGCCTCTTCCAATCCTGCACGCTCGCACAGCAACTGGCCAACGAAGGACGCTGCGACGAGAGCGCGATGGAGGCCAGCATCGCCAGCGTGTTCCGTATCGACGCGCCTTCGGTCGTCGGGGTTTACGGCAATATTTCCAATGTGCGGATCGGCCTGCGCAACCTGATCGCTCAACTCGACGAGAGCGACCGCGACATGGCGGTGACACGCATGGTGGTGACCGTGATGCGACTGGAACGCGGCTTGTCCGGCCGGCCCGACTTGCTCGACAAGCTTCAGCAGGGCATCGTCGCCGCGCAGCGGCAGGTCGAGCATTTCGGCCAGAACTCGCCGCAGGTCAGCAGCCGCCTGGCCGAACTCTATGCATCCACCCTGTCGATCCTGAAGCCGCGGGTGATGGTCAGCGGCAATCCGCAGCAACTGCAGATGCCCGTCGTGGTGGAAAAGGTGCGCGCCAACTTGCTCGCCGCGATGCGCTCGGCGGTGCTGTGGCGACAGGTCGGCGGTCGCCAGTGGCAACTGCTGCTGTACCGGCGCCAGTGCAGCATGCTGGCGCGCGGCCTGCTGACCGGCGTGACCCTGGACCATCGCTGAGGACACCTTCGGGATCGACAAAAGCAAACGGCGGGCATCTGCCCGCCGTTTTCCGTCCATGGGTGGAACTCCCTTGCGATAACTGTTGGAACCCTTTCCGAGCTCCTTCCCTGCAGCGCAGGGCGACTCAACTCAGAACGCCACTTCGCCGAACACGCCGAACTCGTTCGTCTTCACGTTCTGCACGTGCAGCGGCACCGGCGTGGCGACCGACTTGTCGGCTTTCTCGTGCTTCCACACGCCCGCCAGTTTGAAGCCCTTGGTGATCTGGAACTCGACGCCGGCGTTGTAGTAGACGTCCTTGTTGTCGCGATCAAGGGTCTTGCTGAGCTTGGCATTGTCGTAGCGGGCGAACAGGTTCACGCCATCGGCGATCGCCACGCTGCCCCACAGCGAGTAGCCATTCGCCTTGTCCGTCGCTGTGGTCAGCACGTTGTTCCAGTTTTTCGCCGTGAAGTACTCGGCACCGAGACGGAACGCGTCGCTGGCGTAGGCCACCATCAGGTCACCGCGCTGGGCGGTGTTCGGTGCATCGGTGTTCTCGGTCTCCTGGCCGCGATGGCCACTGTAGCCGCCGATGGCCACGATCATGTTCTCGAACGGCACGAAGCCGACGCGGCCTTCGAAGTCCACACCCTTGCTGCGACCCGGGTTCTTGTAGCCATTGCCGTTGACGACCGAGACCGCGTAATTGAGCGACTTGCTGCCACCGATGTCGCCGCCGAGGTGCAGGCCCCAGTCAGCCGAGTTGCCGTACTTCAGCCGATCGGTCAGCGTGTTCTCGACGTAACGGAAGCCGTAGTACTTCTCGGCGAACGGGATCCACGGCATGTCGGCCGAACCGATGCGGAACACGGCCGCCTGGTCGAACTTCGCCTGCACGTACGCCTTCTTGACGAACAGGTTGGTTTCGCCGTCGCTGCTGACGTAGTTGAAATCGGTGGTGAGGTTGGCCGACCACACATCGTTGAACTTGTGGTCGACGCCGAGGTAGAAGCGCTTCACGTCCAGGCCAAGACCGGATGCGTCGGTCTTGCCGGTGTCGCTGTTCTTCTGGTCGATGCTGGTGAAGTCGAAGTACATCTTGCCGGACAGGGTCGTGTTGTTGACGGCCTTTTCCAGCGCAGCGAATTTCTTGTCGCTGGCCGCGGTCACAAGGGTGGCCTTCTCGACCGCCTGGCCGGTACTGACGTTGATGTCGGACTGCGCGTCGGTGCGCTGCTCCAGCGAATCCACCTTGGCCTGCAGCGCCGCCAGCTGTGCCTTCAGCAATTCGACTTCGCTGCTGTTGACGACCTGCTGCGCCGGCGCGGCGCTGGCTGCGAAACTGGTAACGCCGAGGCCGGCGGCGATCGCCAACGCAATCAATTTGGAACGCATGTGATTCTCCGCAAGTTTGATGGGAAACATATCGACGCCATCGATCCGATGGCTGGCTAGCGATTCGTTAACAAGTTTGCCGAGGCTTTTTTACGGCTGGATGCATCTTTCGTGACAAATTCAAGACAGCGCACCGCGAAGCTGCAGACGCCTCGGCATGAGCGGCTGATATGCTTTGCGGATGGAGATGATCAGCAACAGCACCGCACCGCGCATGGCCGAACGCTTCCGCGGTTTTCTACCCGTCGTGGTCGATGTGGAAACCGGCGGTTTCGATGCCGAACACGATGCCTTGCTGGAAATCGCCGCGATCCCCTTGAGCATGGATGCCGACGGCTACCTGCGGCTGCAGCCGACCGTGTCGACGCATGTTGACCCATTTCCCGGGGCGAATCTCGATCCGCGCTCGCTGGAAATCACCGGCATTGATCCGTACAACCCCTTGCGCGGCGCAATGGCGGAGCGATTGGCGTTGGACCACATCTTCCAGTCCGTGCGCGAGGCAATGCGCGAGGCGGGTTGCCAGCGGGCAATTCTGGTTGGCCACAACGCCGCGTTCGACCTGGGCTTCCTGAACCAGGCGGTGCGCCGCTGTGGTCACAAACGCAATCCGTTCCATCCGTTCAGCTGCTTCGACACGGTCAGCTTCGGGGGCCTTGCCTTCGGGCAGACCGTATTGAGCAAGGCGGTGCTGGCTGCCGGCCACGCGTTCGACAGTCGCGAAGCGCACTCGGCGGTATATGACGCCGAACGCACCGCCGAACTGTTCTGCACCGTGGTCAACCGCTGGCGTCAGCTCGAGCTGCTCGAGCAGGCACACAGGGGCCTCGACGCGGCTTGAGGAAGGCGGGCAACGGGGAAAGGAAAGAGCATTACGCGCTTCCACCGTTCGCCCGAACGGTCGGGTGTTTCCATCATATGCATCCCAAAACCGGCAAGAGTGCCAAACCCATGCCTGCGGCCAGTGCACTGTTCCAGCCCCAAGATGACAACCTGTCATCTTCCTGAAACATTCATTTCATCCAATGGCAACACGAAAAGCCTGAAATGGCGGGGTCGCATCCGACTTCCCTCCAAGGAGCTACCGTGTTGACCATCAACCAAACCCCGCTTCGATTCGCTGCCGTTGCCGCCATTGCCGTGGCCTCGACGTTCGGCGCTGCCGCGCAGGCCACCGACATCACCGGTGCCGGTTCCAGCTTCGTCTACCCGGTCATGTCCAAGTGGTCGGCCGCGTATGCCGAGAAGACCGGCAACCACCTCAACTACCAGTCGGTCGGTTCCGGCGCCGGCATCGCGCAGATCAAGGAAGGCACCATCGACTTCGGTGCCTCCGACGCGCCGATGAAAGCCGAGGATCTGCAGAAATACGGCCTGGGCCAGTTCCCGATCGTGGTCGGCGGCATCGTGCCGGTAGTCAACATCGCCGGCGTGCAGGCCGACCAGATCAAGCTGGACGGCGCCACGCTGGCCGACATCTTCCTGGGCAAGATCACCAACTGGAACGACCCGAAGATCGCCGCGCTGAACGCCGGCCTCAGCCTGCCCGCGGGCAAGATCACCGTGGTGCATCGTTCGGATGGCTCAGGCACCTCGTTCAACTTCACCAACTACCTGTCCAAGGTCAATCCGACCTGGGCCAGCCAGGTCAAGTTCGGCACCGCGGTGGAATGGCCGACCGGCGTAGGCGGCAAGGGCAACGAAGGCGTGTCGCAGTATGTTCGCCAGATCAAGGGCTCGATCGGCTACGTCGAATACGCCTACGCGGTGAAGAACAAGCTCGCCTGGATCGACCTGAAGAACGCCAGCGGCAACTTCATGAAGCCCAGCGCCGATGCCTTCGCCGCCGCTGCCGCCACGGCCGACTGGGCCAGCGCCAAGGACTTCAACCTGATCATGACCAATGCACCGGGCGCCCAGGCGTGGCCGATCACCGCCACCACCTGGATGATCATGTACAAGACGCCGAAGAACGCCGGCAACGGCAAGGTCGCCTTCGACTTCTTCAAGTACGCGCTGGAAAACGGCCAGCAGGCTGCCAGCGAACTGGACTATGTGCCGCTGCCGGCTGCATTGGTCAGCAGGATCGAGGCGTACTGGGCTGCAGAATTCAAGCATTGATGGTTTGACCGAACGGGGATTTCCCCGCCCCGTTCGCCCTGAGCGTAGACCCGCAGGGTCGAAGTCGAAGGGCAACCCCTTCGACTTCGCTGCGCTACGCGCAGGGCGAACGGCCAATAAGATCGCACCGTAGAGTCCACATGCCCGTTACCGCCGCCGACATCCTCGAACAGCGCAGCCGCCGCGACGCCCGTCACGAGCGGCTGTTCCGCTGGCTGTTGAAGGGCTGTGCGCTGATCGTTCTGGCCGCCCTGCTTGGCGCCGCCGGCGCGACGCTGTGGGGCGGGCGCGACGCATTCGCCACGTTCGGCTGGCACTTCCTGGTCAGCTCGGAGTGGGATCCGGGCAACGATGTCTACGGAGCCCTCGTACCGGTCTACGGCACCATCGTCACCTCATTCATCGCCCTGCTGATCGCGGTACCGATCAGCTTCGGCATCGCGCTGTATCTTTCCGAGGTCGCGCCGGCCTGGCTGCGCACGCCAGTCGCCTCGGCGATCGAATTGCTGGCCGGCATCCCCTCGATCATCTACGGCATGTGGGGGCTTTTCATCTTCGCCCCGTTCTTTGCCGACCATATCAAGCCGTGGTTGACCAGCAACCTTGGCAACAAGCCCGACGACGGCAAGCTGTCGTGGGTGGCCGAACACGTGCCGTTCGTCGGCAAGCTGTTCGGCAGCGACTACCCGTTCGGTGCCAGCATCCTGGTCGCCGGCATCGTGCTGGCGATCATGATCATTCCGTTCATTTCCTCGGTGATGCGCGAGGTGTTCCAGACCGTGCCGACGCGGCTGAAGGAGTCAGCCTATGCACTGGGCTCCAGCACGTGGGAGGTCTCGTGGGACATCGTGCTGCCGTACACCCGTTCTGCGGTGATCGGTGGCATCTTCCTCGGTCTCGGCCGCGCGCTGGGCGAGACGATGGCGGTCACCTTCGTGCTCGGCAACGCCATGCACCTGTCGGCCTCGCTGCTCGATCCGGGCACCTCGATCGCCTCGACCATCGCCAACCAGTTCAGCGAAGCCGCCGGCCTGCAGAAATCCGCGCTGATGGCGCTGGCTTTCCTGCTGTTCGTGGTCACCTTCATCGTGCTGCTGATCGCGCGATTGATGTTGCGCCGGCTGGCCAGCAAGGAGGGTCGCTGATGAACACGCTATACCTGCGCCGACGCATCACCAACGCAGTGGCGATGACGCTGAGCATGGCGGCAACCCTGGTCGGACTGGCGTTCCTGGCCTGGATCCTGTGGGAAACCCTGCGCCAGGGCATCAGCGCGCTGGATCTGAAACTGTTCACGAAGATCACCGCCTACGGCGAGAACGGCGGCCTCGCCAACGCCATGGTCGGCAGCCTGGTCATCAACTTCATCGGCATCGCGATCGCCACCCCGATCGGCGTGCTGGCCGGTACCTGGCTGGCCGAATACGCGAACCGCACCAAACTCGGCGAATCGATCCGCTTCCTCAATGACATCCTGCTGTCGGCACCGTCGATCGTGATGGGCCTGTTCGTCTACACCATCATCGTGCTGCCGAGCACCGCCCTCACCCACGGTTCGACCACGTTCTCCGGTTTCGCCGGTGGCGTGGCCCTGGCCCTGATCGCGCTGCCGGTGATCGTGCGCACCACCGACGAAATGCTGCGGCTGGTGCCGTCCACCCTGCGCGAAGCCGCGCTCTCGCTCGGCGTGCCGCAGTGGAAGCTGACCCTGCAGATCCTTATACGCGCGGCACGTTCGGGCATCATCACCGGCGTGCTGCTGGCGCTGGCGCGGATCAGCGGCGAGACCGCGCCGCTGCTGTTCACCGCGTTCGGCAACAACTACATGGCGATCAATCCGATGGACAAGATGTCCAGCCTGCCGCAGATCATCTACCAGTACGCCAACGACCCCGGCGATGCGATGCACGCGCTGGCCTGGGCCGGCGCGTTCGTGATCACCATGTTCGTGTTGCTGCTGAGTCTCGGCTCGCGCCTGATCCTTTCCCGCAACAAGGTGTCCCATGACTGAATCCGCCATCGCCACAAACCCGACGCCGGTGGCGGCCGCGGCGGCAGTGCCTCCGAAACTCACCGTTCGCGACCTGCACTTCTACTACAACGGTTTCCATGCGCTGAAAGGCATCGACATGGACATCCCCGAGAAGCAGGTCACCGCCATCATCGGTCCTTCCGGCTGCGGCAAGTCCACCCTGCTGCGCATCTTCAACCGGATCTACGCGATCTATCCGAAACTGCAGGCGAAGGGCTCGATCGAACTGGACGGCGAGAATATCCTCGACTCCGGCTATTCGATGAACCGCCTGCGCAGCAAGATCGGCATGGTGTTCCAGAAGCCGGTACCGTTCCCGATGACCATCTTCGAGAACGTGGCCTACGGCATCCGCCACCACGAGAAATTGTCGAAAACGGACATGGAGGAGCGTGTCGAGCAGGCGCTGCGCAGTTCCGCGCTGTGGGATGAGGTGAAGGGCAAGCTCAAGCAGAATGCGCTCGGCCTCTCCGGTGGCCAGCAGCAGCGTCTGTGCATCGCCCGCGCGATCGCTCTGAAGCCGGAAGTACTGCTGCTGGACGAGCCCACTTCCGCGCTCGACCCGATCGCCACCGGTCGCATCGAGCAGCTGGTGGAAGAGCTGAAAAGCCAGTTCACCATCGTCATCGTCACCCACAACATGCAGCAGGCCGCGCGCGTCTCCGACCTCACCGCCTTCATGTACCTGGGCGAACTGATCGAGTTCGACGTCACCGAAAAAATCTTCACCAAGCCAAGCCAGAAGCAGACCGAGGATTACATCACCGGGCGGTTCGGCTGACAGATTGAAAGCCCTTCTGCTTCCGGGAGAGGGGTTGGGGTGAGGGTCCAGACGAAGCCTCGACGCTTCGCTCCGCCCGCCCCCTCATCCGCCCCTTCGGGGCACCTTCTCCCGAGGGGAGAAGGAACAAGACACGAGGCACACCATGAATACCGGCACCGACCACATCATCAAGAGTTACGACAGCGAGTTGACCCGGCTCACCGGCGAAATCGTGCGCATGGGCGAATTGTCGGTGACCCAGCTGGAAGCGGCGATCGACGTGCTCGAACGCCGCGACGAGCGTGCGGCCCAGCACGTGGTCGGCAATGACGACGCGATCGACCAGCTGGAGCATGAAATCAGCCACGACGTGATCCGCCTGCTGGCACTGCGCGCACCGATGGCCGGCGACCTGCGCAACGTCTACGCTGCGCTGCGCATCGCTGCCGACATCGAACGCATCGGCGACTACGCCGCCAACGTGGCCAAGCGCTCGATCCCGTTGTCGATGGTCGCCCCGGTGGCTCCCGTCGGAGGCCTGAGCCACCTGGCCGATCTTGCGGCAGGCGAGGTGCGCGACGTGCTGCTGGCCTATCGCGACCGCGATGCCGAGGCGGCGTACCAGGTGTGGAAAAACGACGTGGTGCTGGACGAAGCCTATACCGGCTACTTCCGCCAGCTGCTCACCTACATGATGGAAGACCCGCGCAACATCACGCCCTGCACCCACTTGCTGTTCATGGCCAAGAACATCGAGCGCATCGGCGACCATGCCACCAACATCGCCGAAAACGTGTGGTTCCAGGTCACCGGCGAACCGCTCAACAAGCAGCGCAGCAAGCGCGACTTCACCGCCAATCCGGAAATGACCAAGCTGGGCGAATGAGGCGACCGCGAGGAGCGCCCCTGCCCGATCTCAAGGCAGTCGCGGACGCTTCTCGCGACTCAGCCGCAACCCGCGCAGCACACCATAGATGCCGATCGCGGCCCAGGCCACTTCCATCACGAACGCGGACAGGTTGAAGCTGCCGAACAACAACGACAGCAGCACGCCGAGAGCGCCGAAGATGTTCATCAGCTGATAGGCCAGGCCGTTGCCATGCAGCTTGTGAGCCTGCAGCAACAGGAACGCCAGCAACACCAGCACCACGCCGACGTAGCCTGCCCAGTCATGCCAGAACAAGGTGGTCATCGTTTCGCGCTCCGCTGACGCAAGGCCTCGAACAGCACCACACCCGTGGCGACGGAAACGTTGAGGCTTTCCATCGTGCCCGGCATCGGGATCTTCGCCACGAAATCGCACAGCTCGCGGGTGAGCCGGCGGATGCCCTCGCCTTCGCTGCCCAGCACGACCGCCACCGGACCCCTGAAGTCGACGCCGTAAACCGTGGTGTCGGTGTCGCCGGCCAGACCGGTGATCCACACGCCGGCATCCTTCAGTTCGCGCAATGTTCTTGCCAAGTTGGTCACCGCGATCAGCGGCACCCGATCGGCGCCCCCTGCCGACGCACGGCGCACCACCGGGGTCAGGCCGACCGCGCGGTCCTTCGGCACGATCACCGCGGTGACCTTCGCGGCCGCCGCGCTGCGCAGGCAGGCGCCGAGGTTGTGCGGGTCGGTGACGCCGTCGAGCACGAGCACCAGGGTGTCGCTGCCGTCGCGTTCGAGCAGACCGGCCAGATCGTTCTCGTGTGCCGACGGCGCCGCCTCGTAACGCGCCACCACGCCCTGGTGGCGCGCCTCACCGGCGAGCCTGTCCAGTTCATCGCGCGGACGATGCTGCACCGGAATCTTCAGCTTCTTCGCACGCTCCGCCAGATCCAGCACACGGGCATTGCGCTGGCCGTTCTCGACCAGCACCTCGCGCACACGCTCGGCATCATTGCTCAGCGCACCTTCGACGGGATTGATGCCGACGATCCAACTCTCGCTCATGACTGGCCTTTCGATTTCGGTTTCGAACGACGCCGGGCGTTCTTCTTCGGCGCCGCGGGCGCCGTCGGGGCCGGTGCAGGTGCCGCGCCGCGCCTGGCGGAACCGCTGCCGGAACCTTCCTTGCGTGGGCGTCTGGCAGACGACTGCTCGGTCTTGCGGCCCGGGCGCTGCTCGCCGGCATGCTGGCGAGTGGACGAGCCATGCGCGCGGGGCGGCGGATGGTCGCTTGCCGCCTTGCGCGGGGCCGGCGCCGGTGCGGGCACCTCGGCTTCTTTCCGACCAAACGCACGACCGATGGCCTTGGCGGCGCGACCGAACATGCCCGGCGTCTTGGTCGTGGCAGCGGCCTTCTTCGGCAACGAATAGCGCTCACCGCTGGCGGCGTAGTCGTAGGCTTTGCCACTGCCGCTCGGCGGCGTGGCCGGCGTACGCGGCGAGACCAGTCGGAAGTCGATCTTGCGGTCCTCCAGGCTGGCGCGCAGCACCTGGATGCGCACGTGGTCGCCGAGGCGGAACTGCGCGCCGGTGCGCTCGCCCTTCAGCAGCTTGCGGGTGGCGTCGAAGTGGTAATAGTCGTTGGCGAGCTGGCTGATATGGACCAGGCCGGACACCTTCGATTCGTCCAGTTCCACGAACAGGCCGAACGAGGTGACGCCGGTGACCACGCCGTCGAACTCGCTGCCGATGTGCTTTTCCATCCAGGCGCACTTGAAGCGCTCGTCGACGTCACGCTCGGCTTCCTCGGCACGACGCTCGCGTTGCGAACAGTGGATCGCCATCGCCGCCATGTCGCTGGGGCTATAGGTATAGTCGGCCGGCTTGCGGCCGGTCAGCGCGTAGCGGATCGCCCGATGCACCAGCAGGTCGGGATAGCGACGAATCGGCGAGGTGAAGTGCGCGTACGCCGTGAGCGCCAGGCCGAAGTGGCCGCGGTTGTCCGGCTGGTAGGCCGCCATGCTTTGCGAGCGCAACAGCACGTTCTGGATCAGCTCGCGCTCGGGACGGTCCTTGACCAGCGCCAGGATCTCGGAGAAATCCGCCGGGGTCACTTCGTCGACCGGCGGCATGCGCAGCTTGAATTCGCGCAGGAACTGCTGCAGGTCTTCGTACTTCTCCGCCGGCGGCGGCTCGTGCGCGCGGAACAGCGCGGGTATTTTCTTCTTCTCCAGGAACAGCGCCGCCTGCACGTTGGCGGCGATCATGCATTCCTCGATCAGCTTGTGCGCATCGTTGCGCTCGGTGGCGCCCATCGACTCGACGCTGCCGGTCTGGTCGAGACGGAACTTCACTTCGGGTGTTTCGAAGTCGATCGCGCCGCGACGCTTGCGCTGGCCGGCCATCGCCTTGTACAGCGCGTGCAGGTTTTCCAGCTGCGGCAGCACGTCGGCCACTTCGTGGCGTGCATCCTTCTCGCACAGGCCCACCGCCTCCCACACCTTGTCGTAGGTGAGCCGCGCATGCGACAGCATCACCGCGTCGTAGAACTTCGATTTGGTGACGTTGCCCTCGGCATCGACCAGCATGTCGCAGACCATGCACATCCGCTCGACCTTCGGCATCAGCGAGCAGATCCCGTTGGACAGCGTCTCGGGCAGCATCGGCACCACGAAACCGGGGAAGTAGGTCGAGGTGCTGCGCTCGTAGGCTTCGCGATCCAGCGCATTGCCGACCTGCACGTAGTGCGACACGTCGGCGATCGCCACGATCAGGCGCCATCCGCCGCCGCGCTTCGGCTCGGCATAAACCGCGTCATCGAAGTCGCGCGCATCGGCACCGTCGATGGTCACCAGCGGCAGCTTGCGAATGTCGGTGCGACCCTCGCGTTCGGCGGCGGTCACCATCGATTCCACCTGTGCCGCATCGCGCAGCACCTCGGGCGGCCATTCGTGCGGCAGGTCGTGGCTGGCGATCGCCATTTCGACCACCAGCGATGGTTGCAGGCGTTCGCCCAGCACCGCACGGATCTCGCCGATCGGGCCACGTTGGGAGGTCGGTGGATCGGTGATCTCGACCACCACGATCTGACCCGAACGTGCACCCTGCTCCTGGCCGGGCTTGATCATCACGTCCTGATTCAGGCGGCGGTCGTCCGGCGCCACCAGGGTCACGCCGTTGTCGATCACGACCCGACCCACCAGCCTTGGTGAACGCCGCTCGAGCACCTCGGCGATCGCACCCTGCTTGCGGCCGCGGCGATCGATGCCGACCACGCTGGCCAGTACGCGATCGCCGTGCATCACCGCGCGCATCTGCTGCGGCGACAGGTACAGGTCTTCGCCGCCTTCGTCCGGGCGCAGGAAACCGTAACCCTCGGCATTGGCGAGCACGCGGCCGGCGATCAGGTCGAGCTTTTGCGTCGGTGCATAACCGCCGCGTCGACCGAGCAGCAATTGGCCGTCACGAACCATGGCGGCGAGCCGCTTGCGCAGCGCCTCCAGGTCGGTTTCGTCATGCATCGCGAGGGCTTCGGCGATGCGCGCCTCGGTCAGCAGTTCGCCGCGTTCTTCGAGCAAGGCGAGAATCGCTTCGCGGCTGGGAATCGGACGCGCATAACGCTGCGCCTCGCGATCGGCATGAGGGTCGCGCACGGCGCCTGCAGCGGCCTTGTTGCGCTTGTCCGGTGCGGATGCGGCACGCGGCGCCCGCTTGGCGGGCCTCTTCGCGGAGCGCGGGTCCGGGGGATTACCGGATGAGGGGGGAGTTTTTCTGGTCACTCAATATCCTTGTGATGGGTTGCGCCGCGGAGAATGCCACGTCGCAGTGAACGGATGTGAAAAAGTGTTGACAAGCTGCGGACAGATGCCTAGATTACGCGGCTCACGCAGCTCGTCGAGCAACGTGACACCTGCCCAGGTGGCGGAATTGGTAGACGCACTAGCTTCAGGTGCTAGCGGGGGCAACTCCGTGGAGGTTCGAGTCCTCTCCTGGGCACCAATTGTAAACGAAGGCCGCCTTTCAAGGCGGCCTTCGTCTTTTCCGGGTTCGATTGAAGTCAGGAAGGCCACCTCTCAAGGCAGCCTTCGTCTTTTCCGGGTTCGATTGAAGTCAGGACGGACCGCTTCCCTCACGCCGTTCACCCTGAGCGTAGCGCAGCGAAGTCGAAGGGTCTCCCGTCTTCAGCGTACGACCCTTCGTCCCTTCGACCCTTCGGGTCTCCGCTCAGAACCTCCCCCGGACTTGATCCGGGTGAATGGTGTGAGCATTGAAGCCCTCGCACTTCAACCGCCCGCAGGTCCCTTCAGCTCGACCATGTTGCCTTGCGGGTCGTACAGGTAGATCGACGGGCCTTCGCCGCGTGCCCCGTAGCGCGAACCCAGCTCGCCGATGCGCACGCCGTGCGCCTCGAGATGCGCCAGGATCGCCGCCTCGTCGTAATCCTCCACGCGCAGGCACAGGTGATCCATGTTGTGGCCTTCGCTTCCCGGTGCCGCACCGCCGAGGCGGCCCAGCTTGCCGTCGATGCCGACCAGGTCGATCAGCGACGCACCGGCCCGCAGCTGCACCAGACCGATCTCGTCCTGCCGTCGCTCTTCGCGGCATCCCAGCACGTCGCAGTAGAAGCGTTGCATGGCCTCGATGTCGATGGCGCGCAACACCACATGGTCGATCTCACCAATACGGATCATGGGATTCCAGCGGGTCAGGGAGTGGGCCTTGAAGCATATCGCGAGGGGTTTCTGAACCACAGCCCGGCGGACCGCTATACGCGCCGCCAGCCCTGTATAATCGCGGCGGTAAACGCATGGTGGGAGAAGCGGTCGACCTTCACGGGCACGACCGCTGCCGAAGACGCAACGCCCGTAATCGCTCAGGCTCCCATACCATCATGCGCGAACACTCTGGAGAGAGCGGTTGAATCCGCCGCCGAAGGGGCAAGAGACGCCACCGCGTTTCCAAACTCTCAGGCAAAAGGACAGAGGGGCGCCCGCGTGCGGCACGGCACGTTGTCTGCGGATGCCCAAGTCATGACCCCGAACACCCCGACCTCCCTGCGCGACCTCGAACACCACGGCGCATTCATCGAACGCCACATCGGCCCGGACGACACCGAGGTCGCACAGATGCTGCGCGTGATCGGTCACGATTCGCTCGAATCGATGACCGACGCCATCGTCCCCGGTGCAATCAAGTCCGCCGCACCGCTGGCCTTGCCCAGGGCAATCACCGAAGAGGAAGCGCTGGCCAAGATCCGCGCCATCGCGGACAAGAACGACGTGTTCCGCAGCTTCATCGGCCAGGGCTATTACGGCACCCTGACGCCGAACGTCATCCTGCGCAACATCCTGGAGAATCCGGCCTGGTACACCGCGTACACGCCGTACCAGGCGGAGATCTCGCAGGGCCGCATGGAGGCGCTGATCAACTTCCAGACGATGTGCGCCGACCTCACCGGCATGGAGATCGCCAACGCCTCGCTGCTGGACGAAGCCACCGCCGCAGCCGAGGCGATGACCCTGGCCAAGCGCTCGTGCAAGTCGAAGTCGAACGTGTTCTTCGTCTCCAGCGGCGTGCATCCGCAGACGCTGGAAGTGGTGCGCACGCGCGCCGAGCCGCTGGGCATCGAGCTGGTGGTCGGCGCCGACGGCGACGCGGCCGACACCGAGGCATTCGGCGTGCTGCTGCAATACCCGGACACCTTCGGCAGCGTCAACGATTACAAGGCCATCGCCGATGCCGTGCATGCGCGCGGTGGCCTGGTCGCGGTCGCCACCGACCTGCTCGCGCTGACCCTGATCGCCGCCCCCGGCGAATGGGGTGCCGACATCGTGGTGGGCAACTCGCAGCGCTTCGGCGTGCCGTTCGGCTTCGGCGGCCCGCACGCCGCGTTCATGGCCTGCCGCGATGCGTACAAACGCTCGATGCCGGGTCGCCTGATCGGTGTCTCCATCGACACCGAGGGCAAGGCTGCCTACCGCCTCACCCTGCAGACGCGCGAACAGCACATCCGCCGCGAGAAGGCCACCTCCAACATCTGCACTGCGCAGGTGCTGTTGGCGGTGATGGCGAGCATGTACGCCGTCTATCACGGTCCGCAGGGTCTCACCCGCATTGCGCGCCGCACGCATCGCCTCGCCGTGATCCTGACCGTCGCGCTGCGCCGGGCCGGCGTGAAGGTGGGCGGCGACTTCTTCGATACGCTGCACATCACCGACATCGACGCCGCCGCTGTCCATGCCAAGGCCCGCGCTGCCGGCATCAACCTGCGCGAACTGGATGCCGACAGCCTCGGCATCAGCCTGGACGAGACCACCACCCGCGCGGATGTCGTCGCGCTGGCGGGGCTGTTCGGCGCCGAGGTGGACATCGACGCGCTCGATGCCGAAGTCCACGACGCCCTGCCGCGCGCGCTGCTGCGCCAGAGCGAGTTCCTCACCCATCCGGTGTTCAACACCCATCACAGCGAGCACGAACTGTTGCGCTACATGCGCGCACTGGCCGACAAGGACCTGGCGATGGATCGCACGATGATCCCGCTCGGTTCGTGCACCATGAAACTCAACGCCACCGCCGAGATGATCCCGGTGACCTGGCCGGAGTTCGGCAACATCCACCCGCTGGCCCCGGCCGCGCAGGTGCAGGGCTACAAGGAGCTGATCGACGGACTCGAGGCAATGCTGGTCGAATGCACCGGCTACGACGCGGTGAGTCTGCAGCCGAACTCCGGCGCGCAGGGCGAATATGCCGGCCTGCTGGCGATCCGCGCCTACCACCGCGCGAATGGCCAGTCGCAACGCGACATCTGCCTGATCCCCGAGTCCGCCCACGGCACCAATCCGGCCTCCGCCCACTTGTGCGGCATGACCGTGGTAGTGACCAAGTGCGATGCCAACGGCAACGTCGACGTGGAAGACATCCGCCGCGCTGCGGAAAAGCACAGCGACCGCCTCGCCGCACTGATGATCACCTACCCGTCCACGCATGGCGTGTTCGAGGAGGACATCGTGGAGATCTGCGAGATCGTGCACGCGCACGGCGGTCAGGTGTACACCGACGGCGCCAACATGAATGCCCTGGTCGGCGTGGCCAAGCCCGGCAAGTGGGGCTCGGACGTCTCGCACCTGAACCTGCACAAGACCTTCTGCATCCCGCACGGCGGCGGCGGACCGGGCGTCGGCCCGTGCGCGGTGAAGGCGCATCTTGAACCCTTCCTGCCGAGGAAGTTCGGCGAGGAAAGCCCGGTCGGCATGGTGTCAGCCGCCAGCTTCGGCAGCGCCAGCATCCTGCCGATCAGCTGGATGTACATCACGATGATGGGCCAGCAGGGGCTGCGGAAAGCGACGCAAGTCGCGTTGCTCAATGCGAACTACATCGCCAAGCGGCTCGAAGCGCACTACCCGACCCTGTACACCGGTCGCAACGGCCTGGTCGCGCACGAATGCATCCTCGACCTGCGCCCGCTCAAGGACGCCACCGGCATCGGTGCCGAGGACGTCGCCAAGCGGCTGATCGATTTCGGCTTCCACGCGCCCACGCTGAGCTTCCCGGTCGCCGGCACGCTGATGGTGGAGCCGACCGAGAGCGAATCCCGGGTCGAGCTTGACCGCTTCATCAATGCCATGATCGAGATCCGCGACGAGATCCGCGCGGTCGAGGAAGGCCAGCTGGACCGCGAGGACAATCCACTCAAGAACGCTCCGCACACCGCCACCATGGTCAGCGCCAGCGAGTGGACCCATGCCTACCCGCGCGAACTGGCCGCGTTCCCGCTGGCCAGCCTGAAGTTGCAGAAGTACTGGCCGCCGGTCGCCCGCGTCGACAACGTCTACGGCGACAAGAACATCATGTGCGCGTGCATCCCGCTGGATGCGTACAAGGAAATGGCCGAAGCGTAACCCCCGCTGTCACCAACCGCCGCGCAGAGGCCTCGTCATGCGAGGCCTCTGCGCGTTTGGCGCCTCCGGCATCAAGCCGGAAACCGGCTCAGCGCCCCAGTGGCGGTGCATGCACGGGAATGAGATCGCGCAAGACCAGCTTCATCGTGCGCGTCGCCTTGCCACGGCGAACGGTCAACTCCATCGACGTGCCGGCCGGCGTGATGCGCAGCAGCTGCCGTGCGTCGGCCAGCGACAACTCGCGCGAACCACGACCGTCGAAACGGGTGATCACGTCGCCTACCGCCAGGCCGGCCTTTGCGGCGGGGCTGCCCGAGGCAACATCCATCACCGCATAGCCATCGCCGTCCAGATTGATCCACATGCCCGACCGGTCGAAACTGCCGGCATCCGCGCCGGGCCGAGCCAGTCGCTTCAGGTACATCACGCGGTGGCCATAGTCGAACGTCACCACGAAACGCTTGAGGAACCCGCTACCGACATTGCCGTCGAAGTTGGCATCGGAGAACACGCCCTTGTTCTGCAGGTTGAGGCCGACCACGACGTCCGGCTCGGTGATGCCGCCCATCTCGAGCGACGACGCACGCCCCACCTGCGAACGCGAAGGGCCACCGACGCCCCAGCCATCGGTGGCGATGATGCTTTGCCGCAAGCGTTCGCGCAGTCGATGCGTCCGCACGTACGGAGTCGCCAGCGTCACCTCCGAGCGAGAGCCGGTGTCGATGTCGAAACGCGCCGGAATGCCGGCGAAGCGTCCCGCCACCTGCGGCATGTGTTCGTAGAAATCGAAGGGCACCGGCGTGCCCGCGCCGCGTGGTTCGAAGCGCGCCGGATCCGTCAGCGTGATCGTGCTTGCGCCGTAGTCGATGCGCACCACGAAACGCTGGAACATCTCGAAGCCGACCATGCCGCCGGGCTGGAAACCTTCCACCGGGATCGGGCTCATGTCCAGGATCAGCACGGTCTGGTCCGACATGGTCGCCGCACCCATCGCAAGCGCGTGCACCTTCGTGTAGCCGGAGGTCTGCGTCTTCTCACCCGAGCCACCGGAGATCGTCGCGCCTTCCTGTTCGAGACCGAGCGCTTTCGCCGTCGAAGGCGTCAGGATGGCATGCCCGCCGGTGTCCACAAAAAATGGAAACGGCCCTTTTCCGTTGACCATCACGTCGATGAAGATGTGGTTGTTGAGCAAGCGGAACGGCAACGTCACCTCGCCGGTTGCCGCCGCATCTCCGCCGATCGACCAGTCGTGCGGCTTCTTCCGCGGCATCGCGAAATCGGCGGCGGGCCGTGCCGGGCCTGTCTTCGCATCGACCAGGATGAGCGTCTGTTGACCGGCCGCACCATTGCCGTCGTCGATGACGGTGGTGCGCGGTACCGTCGCGCCATCCATCTTCACGAAGTCACGGTAGTGCTCGTCGATGGTCGAGTGGAACTCGCGCACTTCGTGCATGCGCACGAGCTGGTGCGAGGACGGATCGAACCACGCGTCGAACACCTTGCCGCCGTGCGGGGTCACCCGCAAATGGTCGCCGTCCTTGTCACGCCCCAGCGATTCGATGCGCGCGCCGGCATGATCGGGGCGCCACCAGAGGTTGGCCAACCGGTAGGCCCGATTGACCGCCTGCGCCGGGCGATCGCCGCCCGTCTGCGGCGTCGTCGCTGCGGAGATGTCGGTCATCCATGGTGTGCTGCCGTCGAAGCCCGACGCACCGTGCACCGGCGGGGTGTCATAGCGGTCGACGTAGCGTCCCGTCGCCAGGTCGAACATCACCTCGGTGGTACCGGTGAGACCTTGTCCGGTGTAACGGTAATGACGCTCTACCGTGCCGGTCGCCGCACTGGCGCCGGCCGCACGATGGTTGGCCGCGAGTATCGTCGCGATGGCGCCGTCGCGCGAGTCTTCGCCATGGGCAGGCAAAGCCGGCAGGGCCAGTCCGCAGGCCAGCAGGGCGGCAAGGAGATGACGCATAATTGTCGATTCCGATCACAGTGGAAGGACGAGTTTCGCAGTCCCGGACCATGCGCGTCTTGAACGAACTTCACCCTGTCCGCGGCGCGGATCGCCAGACACCGTGCAACGATTGCCTGCGCGCTGCCGACCCGGGCAGGCAATGGCACGCGCGTGGCGAGGTGCTGACCCGCCATCGGCACGTCCATCCCTTTGCCGCCGTGGTGCTTTCCGGAGGCTACGTCGAGGCCGGCGACAGCGGGCTGCATCGCGTGGAGGCGGGCAACGTCCTGTTTCACCGCAGTCACGAGCGTCATCTGGATCGCATGGGCGGCCGTGGTGCCGAAGTCTTGTTGTTGCCGCTGCCGGACGACTGGGATGGCGCACCGCATGCGTGCGTGGCCGATGCGGACGCGCTTGCCCGCCAGGCCGAACGCGATGTGCCAACGGCCGTGGCACAGCTGCTGGCGTGTGCCCGGCCGGTGCCACGCCAGCTCGACGACTGGCCCGCCCAGCTTGCCGAGTCGCTGTTGGCCGATCCCGGCCTGTCCCTGGCGCATTGGGCGCACAGCCATGGCATCCATCCGGGCAGTGTCAGCCGCGGCTTCCGCCAGCTATTCGCGATCAGTCCCAAGGCGTTCCGGCTGCAGGCCCGCACGCATGCGGCAATGAAACTGTACCGAAGCACGTCGCTCACGGCCTCGGCCATCGCCCACGTTTGCGGCTTCGCCGATCAGGCCCATCTCAGCCGCTCGATCACGGCATTGACCGGCGCTGCCGCGTCGCACCTGCGCAGACGGGTTTTCCCGCCGCGCTGAGCGGCCCGGCCCGTGGAACGGGCGACGTGGTGTTCACGCCGCTGGCGCAAGGATGATCATTCGCGCCTTGCGTCCATCCCCTGCACCCGGAGCGCACCATGACCAAGCCCAAGACAGCCGGCAAACCCTCCCCCTCCGACAAGAACACCGCCGGCAACGCACCCGACACCCGCGGCCGTGGCGACGAACTCCAGCAGATGGCCGGCGGCTCGCACCCGCCGCTGACCACCAACCAGGGCATTCCCGTTCCGGACAACCAGAACTCGTTGCGCGCCAGTCCGCGCGGGCCGACCCTGCTCGAAGATTTCATCCTGCGCGAAAAAATCACCCACTTCGACCACGAGCGCATTCCCGAACGCATCGTGCATGCGCGCGGCTCGGCGGCCCATGGCTATTTCGAGCTGACCAGGTCGCTGAGGGAGCACACCACCGCGAAGATCCTCACCGAGGTCGGCGAAAAGACCCCGCTGTTCACACGCATCTCCACCGTGGCCGGTGGTGCCGGGTCCATCGACACGCCTCGTGACATCCGTGGCTTCGCGGTGAAGTTCTACACGAAGGAAGGCAACTGGGACCTGGTCGGCAACGACATCCCGGTGTTCTTCATCCAGGATGCGATGAAATTCCCGGACCTGGTGCACGCTGTGAAGATGGAGCCGGATCGCGGTTTCCCGCAGGCCGCCACCGCGCACGACACGTTCTGGGATTTCATCTCGCTGACACCCGAAGCGATGCACGTGATCATGTGGGCGATGAGCGATCGTGCGATCCCGCGCTCGCTGCGCATGATCGAGGGGTTCGGCATCCACAGCTTCCGCCTGATCAACGAGAGCGGCGAGAGCACCTTCGTGAAGTTCCACTGGCGGCCGAAGCTCGGCCTGCAGTCGCACGTGTGGGACGAGGCGGTGAAGGTGGCCGGGGCAGATCCGGACTTCCACCGCCGCGACCTGTTCGAGGCGATCCAGGCCGGCGACTTCCCGGAGTGGGACCTGGCCGTGCAGCTGTTCAGCCAGGAACAGG
Organism: uncultured Gammaproteobacteria bacterium; assembly: GCA_963828675.1. GTDB lineage: Bacteria > Pseudomonadota > Gammaproteobacteria > Xanthomonadales > Rhodanobacteraceae > Rhodanobacter. Next base: position 72,348 of record CAWHFQ010000002.1, on the reverse strand, counting down.
CCGACAGTTTCCCGTTCGATCACCTCGACGCGACCAAGATCATTCCCGAGGAACTGGTGCCGCTGACCGTGATCGGCCGCATGGTGCTGGACCGCTGGCCCGACAACTTTTTCGCCGAAACCGAACAGGCCGCCTACTGCCCCGCCAACATCGTGCCGGGCATCGACTTCAGCAACGATCCGCTGCTGCAGGGCCGCCTGTTCTCCTACCTCGACACGCAGCTGATCCGCCTGGGCGGACCCAACTTCCACCAGCTGCCGATCAACGCGCCGAAGTGTCCGTTCGCCAACCAGCAACGCGACGGCCACATGCAGATGCAGGTGCCCAGGGGCCGCGTGAACTACGAGCCAAGTTCGCTCGACCCCGCCTCGGCACGCGCCACAACCGCCGGCTTTCCCAGCTTTGCCGAGCCGGCCGGCGACGGCGCCAAGGGCCGCATCCGCGCGGAGAGCTTCGCCGACCACTACAGCCAGGCGCGCCAGTTCTATCGCAGCCAGACCACGCCCGAACAGGCGCACATCGCCTCGGCCTTCGTGTTCGAACTGTCCAAGGTGGAGACGCTGCACGTGCGCGAGGCGATGGTCGGTCACCTGCGCAATGTCGACGAAGACCTCGCCCGCCGCGTCGCCGCCGGCCTCGCCCTCGCGACCTTCCCGCCGGCACAACCCAAGGCCGTGCCGGCGAAAGACCAGCCGGTATCGCCGGCACTGCAGATCATCGGCAAGATGAAGAACACCCTGAAAGGCCGCGCCGTCGGCATCCTGATCCACGACGGCTCCGACGCCGCCGCGGTCAAGGCGCTGCGCAAGGCGGCCGAGTCCGCTGGTGCCACGGTCAAGATCGTCGCGCTGAAAGTCGGCGGCGCGAAACTGAGCGACGGCAAGCAGCATCCCGCTGACGGCCAACTCGCCGGCACGCCGTCCGTGGTCTTCGACGCGGTGGCGCTGGTGCTGTCGGCCGACGCCGGCAAGCTGCTGGCGAAGGAAGCCGCCGCCGTCGACTTCGTCCGCGACGCCTTCGGCCACCTCAAGGCGATCGCCGCCGACGCCGGCGCGCAAGCCGTGCTGAAAGCCGGCGGCGTCATGAAGGACGCCGGCGTGGTCGACGCCAGCGACAGCGCCGGCTTCATCGCGGCGGCAAAAACGAGACAGTGGGCACGCGAACCCAAGCTGCGCACGCTGGCCTGAGGGTCTTCGGACGCGGCGGTCAGCCCGCTTCCCGGAATGATCGCCTGCGTTCGAACCGCGGGCCGCGCAGTGCTACCGTCCGCGCATGATCGCCCGCCGCCTTCTCCCGTTCGTTGCGTTCCTGCTGCCCTTGCTCGCCGGCGCAAGCGACATGCCTGCCGCCTCCGCGGCGGGTACGCGGCACGATGTGGTGTTCACCCGGTACTTCGCGGCTGTCACGCAGCAAGGAAATGATTCGCCGCCTGTTGAGTCCGCTGAACGGCCAGCGCGTAAGCGTTGAAGCGGCCTTGCCCGGCCACGCCATGCGCCAGCAATCCGTCGATCTCAGCCAGGAACAATTCGTCGTCCATGTTCCCGCGCAGGCTCCCGCGCATGGCTACGCACTGCTGGTATTCGTGCCGCCATGGGACGACGCACGCGTACCCGCAGGATGGATCCCGGCGCTCGATCGCGACGGCACGATCTTCGTCAGCCCCGCCCACGCCGGCAACGACGCCGATGTGCTCGACCGCCGCGAACCGCTCGCCCTGCTCGCTGCCCACAACATCAGCCAGCGCTACCGGATCGACCCGCGGCGCATCTATGTCGCCGGCTTCTCCGGCGGCGCGCGGGTCGCCCTGCGTCTTGCTCTGGGCTACCCCGACCTGTTTCGCGGCGCCCTGCTGATCGCCGGCAGCGACCCGATTGGCACCGCGCAACTGCCGCTGCCGCCGGCCTCGCTGTTCCGCCAGTTCCGGCAGGCCACGCGGCTGGTGTACCTGACCGGCCAGCGCGATGACCTCCATCAGGCGATGGACAGTCGCAGCCGCGACTCGATGCAGCAATGGTGCGTCGCCGGGGTGACCCGCATCGACGCACCGCGCAGCGAACACGAGCTGCCGAGTCCGTCGGCGTGGTCCCGGGCACTGGCTGCGCTGGACCAACCCGTATCGGCCGCCACGCCACGGCTCGCGGCATGCCGTGCCCGCGTCGACGCATCCCTGCGCGAGCAGTTGCGCAAAGCGCAGGCACGCCTTGAAAACGGCAGCCCCGGCGCCGCCTGCAAGCTGCTGCAGGACATCGACGCACGCTACGGTGGACTGGCCGCGCCGCGCAGCGTCGAGCTGATGAAGCAGGCCTCGGGTGATGACCTACACTCAGGCACATGCCCAAGCCATTGATCCCCTCCACGCCCAGTCGCCTGCTGGCGGAACAGGCGCTCAGCCGCGCCGCCGGTGCGCCGTTGCTCAGCGGCAACGCGGTGAAATTGCTGATCGATGCGGCCGCCCACTACGACGCCTGGCTGACTGCGATCCGCGGCGCCCGGCAACGCGTGCTGCTGGAGAACTACATCATCCGCGACGACGATGTCGGCCGCGCGTTTCGCGATGCGCTGGTGGAGCGGGCGCAGGCGGGCGTCTTCGTCGCGGTCGTGGTCGACTGGATCGGCTGCTTCGGTCAATCGCGCGGATCGTTCTGGGCACCGTTGCGCGCGGCCGGCGGCGAGGTGCGCGTGTTCAACCCGCCGCAGCTCGGCCAGCCGTTCGGCTGGATCAGCCGCGACCACCGCAAACTGCTGGTGGTCGATGGCGTGCACGGTTTCCTGTCCGGCGTGTGCATCAGCGCGAAATGGCTCGGCGACCCGGCGCGCAACGTGCCGCCGTGGCGCGACACCGGCGTGGCGCTGCACGGCCCGGCGGTGGCGGAACTGGAAACGGCATTCGCGCAAAGCTGGGGCGAAATCGGCGTTCCGCTGCGCGAGTTCGCGCCCATTCCGGCGCCGGCCGTTCCACCCGGCAATATCTCGCTGCGGCTGATCGCCACCCAGCCGGCCACGGCCGGCATGTACCGGCTCGATCAGTTGATTGCCTCGATGGCGCGCAAGACCCTGTGGCTTACCGATGCCTATTTCGTCGGTCTAGCCCCTTACATCCAGGCGCTGGTGGCGGCCGCGCGCGACGACGTCGACGTGCGCCTGCTGGTGCCCGGCAGCAGCGACATCCCGGTGGTGGCCGGCATGTCGCGCTCGGGCTATCGACCGTTGCTGAAGGCCGGCATTCGCGTGTTCGAATGGAACGGTTCGATGCTGCACGCCAAGACCGCGGTCGCCGACGGGCAGTGGGCGCGGGTCGGATCGTCCAATCTCAACATCGCCAGCTGGCTGAGCAACCGCGAACTCGACGTGGCCGTGGAGGATGCCGGCTTCGCCGGCCAGCTGGCCGAGCAATACGAGCGCGACCTCGACAACGCCACCGAAATCGTGCTTGCTCGCCGTCGACGCCGCGGCAGCAGCGAGCACGTGCGCAGCAGCGAATCGCGACCGCCGCGGGTACGCCATGCCGGCGGCAGTTCCGGCCGTGCCGCCGCCGGTGCGTTGCGCATCGCCAACAGTGTCGGTGCCGCGCTGACCAATCGCCGCGTGCTCGGCGATACCTCCGGCGGGCCGCTGGTGATCGGCACCCTCGTGCTCGCCGCACTGGCCGTGATCGCCTTCGCATGGCCGGCCTGGATCGGCTGGCCGTTCGGCGTCATTGCCGCCTGGTTCGCGCTGAACCTGGGCATCCGCTGCTGGCGGGCGCGCAAACGCCGCTGGCGCAAACCGCGCGACATCGGCGACGATTGAAGCCGGCGCTTCACCTTGATGTCATTCATGCGCTTCCTGCGTCAAGCGGATGTTTTCTCACGACTTGATACGGTGCGCATGCTAGGCTCTCGCCCTTATGCCAGCGCCTTCCGACAACGCCACGCCACGCCACGTCCTAACCCCCAGCTCGCTCAACCGGCTGGTGCGCGACCTGCTGGGCGATGCGCTGCCGCAGGTGTGGATCGAGGGTGAACTGTCGAACGTGGCCAGGCCCGCCTCCGGCCACCTGTATTTCACCCTGAAGGACAGCGGTGCACAGGTGCGTTGCGCGATGTTCAAGCCGAAGGCGTCCACCCTGCGTTTTCGCCCGGTGGACGGCATGCAGGTTCTGTTGCGCGCCAAGGTCGGCCTGTACGAACCGCGCGGCGAGTTCCAGCTAGTCGCCGAGTACATGGAGCCGGCCGGCGAAGGCGCCCTGCAACGCGAGTTCGAACAGCTCAAGGCGAGGCTCGCGGCCGAAGGCCTGTTTGAACCCCGGCGCAAGCGCGCCCTGCCCGCTTTTCCGCGCCGCATCGGCGTGATCACCTCGGCCACCGGTGCCGCAGTGCGCGACGTCCTGAGCGTGCTGGCCCGGCGCTGGCCACTGGCCGATGTCGAGATATTGCCGGTGCCGGTGCAGGGTCGCGAGGCGCCACCGGCGATCGTGGCGATGCTGCGCAAGGCTTCGGCCAGCGCTCGCCACGACGTGCTGTTGCTGACCCGCGGCGGCGGTTCGCTGGAAGACTTGTGGGCGTTCAACGACGAAGCCGTGGCGCGCGCCGTGCATGCCAGCGCGGTACCGGTGGTTTGCGCCGTCGGCCACGAGATCGACTTCAGCATCGCCGACTTCGTCGCCGACCTGCGCGCGCCGACGCCCTCGGCTGCCGCCGAACTGCTGGTGCCTGATGCGGTGGCGATCGGCCGTCACCTGCAGCAATTGCAACAACGCATGCTCACCTTGCAGCAGCGCCAGCTGCAGGTGCAGTCGCAACGCCTCGATCACCTGCTGGCCCGGCTGCAGACCCAGCGACCGCAGGCGCGCCTGCAACGCGACCGCGAACGACTCCAACACTTGCAACGCCGCTTCACCGGCGTGCTGCGCGAACAAAGCCAACTGCGCCGCACGCGGCTGGAGCGGCTGCATGCACGGCTGCTGGCGCAGCATCCGCGCGCGCACCTGTCGCTGCTGGCGCGCCGGCTGGTCGAGCAGGATCAACGTCTGCGCCGCGCAATCATGCACATCCTCGAACGCAGGCAGACGACACTGCGCCATGCCGGCCACGCATTGCACGCGGTAAGCCCGCTGGCCACGCTCGATCGCGGCTACGCGATCCTGTTCGATGCGGACGGCCAGGTGCTGCGCTCCGCGCAGGGCGTCGCGGCGGACACGCGCTTGCGCGCACGCCTTGCCGATGGCGAACTGCCGTTGCGTGTCGACAAGGGCTGACATACACGGAAACTGAACGCCACAGCTCGCATCCTGCACGCCTTTACCGCGAAGCCCTGGCATGAAGACAGCACCGTTGTTCGTGAAGGCCCTTGAAGCCGAGGACGTGCACTGCACCTTCGGTGTACCCGGCGAAAAGAACCTCGATCTGGCCGCAACCCGGCTGAAGCTCGACCTGGTGATCCTGCTGCCGCGCAACGATGCTTGCGGCATGATCCGCTGGAAGCAGTCCCGGATTGGCTACGCCGACTACGGTATGCGGTTCGGCAACCCTGTTTTCGCTCTGTTGGCCGAACCGACGGCGCGCATGGGTGCCGCCCGGCCGGCGCCAACGGGTTCCTGCCGGCCCTGCCGCGCGCCCATGCACAAGGCGGCATGCACCCGATCAATCTGGCCATCGACTATTCCGACAATCACCGCATCCTCGACGAACAGATCCACGCGCTGAGCGCCGCCGTCTGACCTGGAGATCTTCATGCTCAACAAGACCTATCCCTACTACCTCGCGAACCGGCCACAGACGTCGAAGGACATGCTCGACGTGCGCGACAAGTTCAGCGGCAAGCTCGCCACCCGCGTTGCGGTGCCTGATGCGAAGGCCATCGAGAAAGCCATCGCCGGCGCGGTCAAGGCCGCCAAACCGATGCGCGAGTACAAGCCATGGGCGCGTCAGGCCGTGCTGCAGCATTGCGCGCAGCGCTTCGCCGAACGTCGCGACGAGCTGGCCGAGGCGCTGTGCATCGAGGCTGGCAAGCCGATCAGGGACTCCGCCGGCGAGGTGACCCGGTTGATCGAGACGTTCCGCATCGCCGCCGAGGAGGCAGTGCGCATCAACGGCGAGACACTGAACCTGGAACTGGCCAGCCGTCTGGACGGCTATCACGGCTACACCAGGCGCGTGCCGCTGGGGCCGGTGTCGTTCATCACGCCGTTCAATTTCCCGCTGAACCTGGTCGCGCACAAGGTGGCGCCGGCGATCGCGGCGGGTTGCCCGTTCGTGCTGAAGCCGGCCGAGAAAACCCCGATCGGCGCGCTGATCATCGGCGAGGTGCTGGCTGAAACCGACCTGCCGAAAGGTGCGTTCTCCATCCTCACCGTGGACGGCGCGCATGCCACGCCGCTGGTCGAGGACGAGCGTTTCAAGTTGCTCTCGTTCACCGGCGGCCAGATCGGCTGGGAGCTGAAGGCGCGCGCCGGCCGCAAGAAAGTCGTGCTGGAACTTGGCGGCAACGCGGCCTGCATCATCGATGCCGACCAGGGCCCGAAGCTGGACAAGGTGGTCGAGCGGCTGGTGTTCGGCGCGTTCTACCAGTCCGGCCAGAGCTGCATCGGCGTGCAGCGCATCTACGCGCATGCCGACATCTACGATGCGCTGAAAAGAAAGCTCGTCGCGGCCACGAAGAAGCTGAAGGCCGGCGACCCGAAAAAGCGGGACGTCTTCCTCGGCCCGATGATCGACGTGGCTGCCGCTGAACGCCTGCATGGCTGGATCAACGAGGCGAAGAATGCCGGAGGAAGGATCCTCTGCGGCGGCAAACGCGACGGCAACATGCTCGAAGCCACCCTGATGGAAGACGTACCGACCGATGCCAAGGCCAACACCATGGAAGCGTTCGGCCCGTTCGCCCTGCTCGCCCCGTTCAGGAAGTTCGACGATGCGATCGCGATGGTCAACGACTCCGATTTCGGCCTGCAGGCCGGCATCTTCACCGACAGCCTCGACCACGCGATGCGCGCGTGGAACGAACTGGAACAAGGTGGCGTAGTGGTCAACGACATCCCCAGCTTCCGCGTGGACAACATGCCCTACGGCGGCATCAAGCTGTCGGGCCTGGGCCGTGAAGGCATCCGCTACGCGATCGAGGACATGACCGAGATCCGCCTGATGGTGATGCGCGAATCCTGATATCGGCACCGCTCTGCTTCGCGCAGCAAGGCATTGCCTTCTACAATGCGCCGGGCTTGGTCGCCTGCACGTTCCAGCCCATCGCGTTGTACCAGTGGTAACGCGCGATGCCCGCGTATTCATGCAGTGCCACGTCGGTCATGCTGAAGTTTTGCGACAGCGGCCACCACGACATCTCGCCGTTCACGTAATCCGCCCGCACCGGCGTCGCCGCAATCCCGAAGTGCGTGAAATACAGCATGCTCCGGCGCAGATGGAAGCCCGACGAAACCAGCAGCACGCGGTCGGCACCCGTCGTTTTCAGCAGCGGAACGCTGAATTGCGCGTTCTGCCAGGTATTCATGCTGCGCGATTCCAGCAGCAGGTCGGCGGGATCGACACCCAGCCTTCGCAGATCATCCGCATAGACCGCCGCCTCCGATTTTCCGAGGCCAAGCGCATCGCCGCCACTCACCTCGACCTTGCACGACCGGCCAGCCTGCCGGCAGGCGCGATACAGCATCGCCGCCTTGCTGATGCGTCCAAAGGCGGAAAGCTTTGCCTCCACCCGCCCGTCCTCCGCCCGGATCGCGCCTGCGCCGAGCAGCACGATCGCGTTGCGCTGGCCCCATGAAACCGGCGCGTCCGCGGCGCCACCGGATTGCAGCCGCGTCAGCAGACCGATCGGCACCGGCCCGCAGCCGATCGCCAGCCACAGGATCGCCGCCAGCGCCAGCAGCGCGCGGCTGCAGCGACGCCACTTCAACAACGCCAGCACAATGGCCAGCAGCACCAGGATGAGCAGCACGTTCAGGATCATGGACACCGTCGACTTTCAAAGCGGCAGGGATGAAGCACGATTATGCCCGGCGCGACCCGCGCCGCTGGAAAATACCTGCCGACATGCTGTTCCGCTGCGTGACTTTGGTTAGGCTGGGTCATCGCAGCAGGAGCGGACCATGACCACTCTCGTCTTCGTCCACGGCTGGAGCGTCACCAGCACGTCCACTTACGGTCAGCTGCCGGAACAGCTGCAGCGGCAAGCGGCAGCGGCGGGCCTGTCGCTCGCACTCGCCGATATCTGGCTGTCCGAATACGTCAGCTTCGACGATGCGGTAACCATGTCCGACCTGGTGCGCGCGTTCGATCATGCCTTGCGCGATTTGCACCTGATCGACGCCAGCTTCGCCTGCATCACCCACTCGACCGGCGGCCCGGTGCTGCGCGAGTGGCTGCGCGCGCAACGCGACAAACCCGCCACCCACAGCACGATCAGGCTCAGCCACCTGGTGATGCTCGCTCCGGCGAACTACGGCTCGGCGCTGGCACAACTGGGCAAGGGCATGCTGGGCCGGCTGAAGTCGTGGTTCGCCGGGGTCGATCCGGGACAGCGCATTCTCGACTGGCTCGAACTGGGCAGCGCCGAATCACTGTCGCTCAACCTCGACTACATCCACAGCGACGATCCGCTCAAACGCGGGCAGTTCCAGTTCGTGCTGATCGGCGACCGACCCGACCGCTCGCTGTACGACCACCTCAACAGCTACACCGGCGAAGACGGGTCCGACGGCGTGGTGCGCCTCGCGGCGGCCAATCTCAATGGCCACCATGCGGTGCTGTCGCCACAAGCCGATATGTCCGGCGGCGTCGACGCGTTGGCGCTCACCCTCAGCCGGGGCCCGCGCTGTGCATTCAAGCTGATCGCCGGCGCGGCACATGCCGGCGAGGCCCACGGCATCATGGCCAGCGCCGCGCCCGCCACCGTGCAGGCGATCCTGCGTTGCCTGCTGGTTCGCAGCGCCGACCAGTACGCTGCGCTCTGCGATGCGTTCGAAAGTGAAAATGCCGCACGCGACGCGGAAAAGGTGGAACTGGAACCGGCCGGCCCGTTCGCGCCGCGCGTGCACATCCACGACCCCTGCAGTCTGCTGATCGTGCGCCTCACCGATGAAGCCGGTGAACCACTGACCGGCGCCGGCTTCCTGCTCACCGCCGGCATCCAGGCCAGCGCGGATCTGCTGCCGACCGGTTTCATGCTCGACCGCCAGGCCAACTCGCGCAACCGCAGCACCATCTCGCTGTTCCTCGACCACAGCCTGCTCGGCGGTGACGATCGCGTCGCCGATCCGCGCAACAGCCGCAAGACGCTGCGCCCCGCCGTCGCCAGCCATCGTCCCTACGGCGCCAGCGTGCAGCCGCTCGACCTCAACGGCCTGGTGCACCACGCATTGGCGAAAAGCACCGCACGCGATGACCTGTTCGGCATGCTCGGCGCGCACCAGACCACCGTCCTCGACGTGGTACTGCCGCGCAAGATCCACGAAGGCGTGTTCCGGCTGACCCAGCGCTTGACGCCACAGGATTTCAGCAAGCCGGTCGCGGGTCCGGTGATCGGGTAGGCACCGAAAACTGCACGATTGCAGGCAAGGTTGGCCACGCTGCGCGTATGGGCGAACTCATCCGCAGGAAGTTGCGACGCTTTCGCCCTGGGCGCCGCTGCCAGCGCATTGCTGCGCAACCGATGATGCGGCGACCGCACGAGAGTTTCCGGACCGATCAGGTCCCACACCCTCGGGCAACGCCGGCTGACCGACCCGGTGTCCAATCGCGCGTGGAACCCCGATGGATCGGCGATACTGCGCCTCCCCGACCTCAGCAGTCACGCCACCGCCGTTTCGGGCCCACTCCACACTGGCGACCTGCGGCATTCGTCGATCCGATTCCGGCATGCAAAAGAAACCGATCTTCTTCGACCCCACCGGCCGGCGCGCCAGTCATGTCTCGCGTCTGGCGCTGCTCGCCGGCGTGATCAGCACACTGTTCGTGGTGGCATGCGCCGTCAGCCTGTTCGTCGGGCCGAACATGGTCGGCCTGCACATCGGCGAACGCGCGCGGACCCGCCATGCCCTGGCCGGGGTCAAGGCCGCCGCGCCGGAACTGCTGAAACCGGCGGCAAAGCTGGCCGCCGAAGTACGCGCACGGCAGAAACAGCTGCACGCCCCGCGCACGCATGCCAGCAAGGCAGCCGCCCTGCACATACCGCCCCCATCGCTGGACAAGCCGGCCGACCGGCCGCTGGCGATCGGCTTCTACGTCAACTGGGACGACAGCAGTTACCCGTCGCTGAAGCGCGCGCTGCCGACGCTGGACTGGGTGATCCCGACCTGGATGAGCGTGAGCGGCGCGGACATGGCGCTGCATACCAGCGTCGACGCCAAGGCACTGAACCTGATCCGCACGCAGAAGCCGTCTACCCCGATCCTGCCGTTGCTGCAGAACGCGGTCGACGGTACCTGGGACGGTCCGGGCCTGGCGCGCCTGCTGGCCGATCCCGCGATGCGGCAGGCGCGCATCGCGCAGATCGTCGCCTTCCTTTCCGCCAACCATTTCCAGGGCGTGACGATCGACTTCGAGGAAATCCCGGCCAGCGCGCAACCGGATCTGAAGGCCTTCCTGTCCGAACTCAACGATGCATTCGATCCGCACGGCTGGGGCATCGTGCTGTCGGTGCCATTCGACGACGCCGACTGGGATTACGCCGGCTACGCCGACATCGTCGACTTCGAATTGCTGATGGCCTACGACCAGCACTGGGCCGGCAAGGACCCCGGCAGCATCGCCGGCGAAGACTGGTTCGAGCAGACGCTGGAAAAGCGCATGAAGACGCTCGACCCGGACCAGACCATCGTGGCGATCGGCAGCTACGGCTACGACTGGTCGCACGGGCAGAATGCCGAGGCGCTGACCTTCCAGGACACGATGGACCGCGCCGCCGATGCGCAGGCGCAGATCAGCTTCGATCCGGACACGCAGAACCCGCACTTCTCCTACAGCGAAGACGATGGCAGCACGCACCAGGTCTGGTTCCTCGACGGTGCCACGGCGTACAACCAGATCCACGCCGCCGACGACTACAAGCCCTACGGCTACGCCTTGTGGCGGCTGGGCTCGGAAGACCCCTCGATCTGGTCGGTGCTCGGCCGCAACTACGGTGCGGCCGCGCCGGACCAGTTGCGCACGATCGGCCAGGGCGAGGACATCGACATCGAAGGCCAGGGCGAGGTGCTGGAGATCGCCTCGCAACCGTCGCCCGGCGCGCGCACCATCGAACTGGACAAGGATGATGGCAGCGTCGACGACGAAAGCTACACCGCCCTGCCCAGCTCCTACGTGATCCAGCGCGCCGGCACCCTGCCGCACAAGATCGCACTGACCTTCGACGACGGCCCCGACCCGGAGTGGACGCCGCAGATCCTCGACATCCTCAAGGCGAAGCATGTACCGGCGACGTTCTTCATCATCGGCTCGAACGCCGAGATGTCGCCGCGGCTGGTGCAGCGCGAGGTCGCCGAAGGCCATGACGTCGGCAACCACACCTTCACCCACCCGAATCTGGGCGACAGCCCGCCGGGTATCGTGGCGCTGGAACTCAACGCCACCCAGCGGCTGTTCGAAGCACTCACCGGGCACTCGATGCGGCTGTTCCGCGCGCCCTACTTCGGCGATGCCGAGCCGACCACCGCCGACGAACTGGTGCCGATCCAGATCGCGCAGAAAATGGGCTACCTCTCGGTTGGCCTGCATGTCGATGCCGAAGACTGGCAGCGCCCCGGCGTCGACGCCATCGTGCATAACGTGCTCGGCGGCATCGAGACCACCAATCCGGATCGCAAGGGTCAGGTGGTCCTGCTGCACGACGGCGGCGGCGAGCGTTCGCAAACGATTGCCGCGTTGCCGCGCATCATCGACGGCCTGCGCGCGCAAGGCTACGACTTCGTCACGGTGTCCGAACTGGCCGGCCTCACCCGCGCGCAGACCATGCCGGCGCTGCCGCCCGGCTCACTGTCGCAGTGGGCCGACCGTTCGGTGTTCCTCGCGCTGGGATGGTTCGGCCATTTCATCCGCTGGCTGCTGACCACCGCCATCGCCCTTGGCGTCGCCCGGCTGCTGCTGCTTGGCGGCCTCGCCCTGCTCAACCGCGCACGCGAACGACGCCGCGTGCTGCCGGTGCTCGGCGATGAGCCACCGCTGGTGTCGGTGCTGATCCCCGCCCACAACGAAGAGAAGGTGATCGCCAGCTCGATCCGCCAGATCCTCCGCAGCCGCCACGGGAATCTCGAAGTCATCGTGGTCGACGATGGCTCCATCGATGCCACTTCGGCGGTGGTCACCGAGCACTATGCAGCCGATCCGCGCGTGCGGCTCCTCACCATTCCCAACGGCGGCAAGGCGCACGCGGTCAACACCGCACTGCACGAATCAAAGGGTGCCGTGGTGGTTGCGCTGGACGCCGACACCCAGTTCGAACCCGACACCATCCCGCGGCTGGTGCGCTGGTTCGCCGACCCGGGCGTCGGCGCCGTGGCCGGCAACGCCAAGGTCGGCAATCGCATCAACCTGATCACGCTGTGGCAGGCACTGGAATACATCACCGCGCAAAACCTGGAGCGTCGCGCGCTGGCGGCACTGGGCGCGATCACTGTCGTGCCAGGGGCCGTCGGCGCATGGCGGCGCGAGGCGCTGGAGCAACTCGGCGGCTTCCCCGCCGACACCCTGGCCGAAGACCAGGACCTCACCATCGCCGTGCAGAAAGCCGGCTACCGCACCTTGTTCGATGCCGATGCGATCGCCTGGACCGAAGCCCCCGACACCGCCCGCGGCCTCGCCCGCCAGCGTTTCCGATGGGCCTACGGCACCCTCCAATGCCTGTGGAAACACCGCAACGCCACCTTCAATCCACGCTACGGCGCGCTCGGCACGATCGCCTTGCCGCAGGTGTGGCTGTTCCAGATTCTCTTCTCGGTGGTGTCGCCGCTGGTCGACCTGGTGCTGGTCTGGCAGATCATCGGCACCGGCCTGGACTACCTGCAGCATCGCGGCCAGTTCGACGATACCAACCTGATCAGGATGCTGGTGTTCTACGCCGCCTTCATGGCCGTCGACCTGGCCGCGTCAGCCCTGGCCTTCGCCATGGAAAAGAAGGAAAAGTGGAGCCTGCTGTGGTGGCTCGTCCTGCAACGCTTCGGCTACCGCCAGCTGATGTATTACGTGGTGGTGCGCTCGGTATGGACGGCTATCCGCGGGCCATCGGTAGGCTGGGGCAAGCAGGATCGCAAGGCGACGGTGAATGCGCAGAGCGAGACCGAGCGCTTGTAGCACAGTGGTGCTGCTCTGCTTTCGGTCTCGGCGAAGCGACGTACGCGACCACGATCCACTGATCAGTCGTCCTGCGGAAGGTGGCAAGCGCGAACTGGTCATCGGCCGCCACGCCCGCGGCCATATCGCGCTCTACATGCATGCACAGGAGATCGACATGGTCTTGTGCGGGCTCTGCGCAGCCAGACCGACGCCTGGTACGCACGATGAATACCTGCTGGAACAACCTGGCCAAGGACGATCATCCATGGCTGTCTGCTTGAGCAGCCTCAGGCGTTCCCACGCACCCGCATCGTCAGTCCCTTCAAAAAATTCCGCAGCAGCTGGTCGCCGCACAGCTTGAAGTTCTTGTGCTCGGCCTGGCGGAACAGCGCGCTGAGTTCCGGCTTGGAAACCGGGAAGCCGGCGCTTTCGAGGATCTCGTGCATGTCGACGTCCTTCAGCTCGAACGCCACGCGCAGTTTCTTCAACACCACGTTGTTGGTGACGCGCTTCTCCGGTGGACGCGCCGGCAGGCTGTCGTCCCTGCCGCGACGATGGAACACCAGGCCATCGAGGAACAGCGCCAGCACCTTGTTGCTGCACTCGACGTAACCGGCCTCGTCGTCCTTCTTCAGGAACGCCTGCACGTCCTCCTTTTCGATCGGGTAACCGGCATCCGCCAGGTGGATGAGGTCCACCACTTTTCCGTCGCTGAGATCGAGCATGTAGCGGATGGCGCGCAGTACGTCGTTGTTGATCATGTCGTTCGTGAATCCTGCAGGGGACGCCATGCTACAGCGCCAGGCCGGGTTTGACCCCTTTTGCGTCATCCCCGCGTTTCATCTTCCACAACCCGGAGGAGAAACCGCACCATGAACCTGAGAATCCTGCTGCACAGCCTGCTGATCGCCCTGCTGGTGTGGCTGGCCGGCTGCAGCGCATCCGAACCCAAATCCCATGCGCCGTCGGCAAGGGATGCCGGCGTGACCGGCGCGGCCACGGCTGCCGCGCCACGGCTCGAACCCGCGGCGCCCGACAAGAATTCCGCCGCTGCCGACGTACCATCGCCGCCACCGGTGGAACCCGCCTCCAAGCCGCTGACGCTGCGCCCGCCGGCTCCACCCGCACCGCCAGCGATGACCGAACGCGCGATGGCGAGTCCTGCCCTGGTGCCGCAGGCCCTGGTGCGCCAGGCCTACCTGTCCGCGCCCATGCCGATGCGGCGGATGCAGCCGATGCCCGGCGACATCAACAGCGAGAACTACACCCATCGCGACACCAATCCCGTGCAACGGGTCAGCGAGCAGCCGGTGTCCACCTTCAGCATCGACGTCGACACCGGTTCGTACACCAACGTGCGCCGGATGTTGAATGCAGGGATGCTGCCGCCGGCCGATGCGGTGCGCGCGGAGGAATTCATCAACTACTTCGACTACGGCTACACGCCGCCGATGGATCGCGCGCAGCCGTTCAGCGTCACCACCGAGTTGGCGCCGGCACCGTGGAATGCCAAACGCCAGCTGCTGCTGATCGGCATCCAGGGCTATCGCGTGCCGGCTGCGGAAATTCCCGCATCGAACCTGGTCTTCCTGATCGACACCTCCGGCTCGATGAACGAACCGGACAAGCTGCCGCTGTTGAAAGCCTCGCTGAAACAACTGGTGCGCGAGCTGCGCAAGCAGGACCGCGTGGCCATCGTCACCTACGCCGGATACGCCGGTGTCGCGTTGCCCTCGACCGCCGGCGACCGGCACGCCGCCATCGACGCGGCGATCGACAGCCTCGGCGCGGCCGGCTCCACCAACGGCGGTGCCGGCATCGAACTGGCCTATGCGCAGGCCGAGCAGGGCTTCATCGAGGGTGGCGTCAACCGGGTGATCCTGGCGACCGACGGCGACTTCAACGTGGGCACGGTCAACCAGGAGGCTCTGAAGACCACGATCGAGGACCATCGCAAGAGCGGCGTCGCCCTGACCACGCTGGGCTTCGGCGAAGGCAACTACAACGACGCGATGGCGGTGATGCTGGCCGACGCGGGCAACGGGAGTCACCACTACATCGACAGCCTGCAGGAGGGCCGCCGCGTGCTGGTCGACGAAATGTCCGCGACCCTGCTGACGATCGCGAAGGACGTCAAGATCCAGGTCGAGTTCAACCCGTCGCAGGTGCAGGAGTACCGGCTGATCGGCTACGAGAAGCGCATGCTCAAGCGCGAGGACTTCAACAACGACAAGGTCGACGCCGGCGAGATCGGCGCGGGTGCCAACGTCACCGCGATCTACGAGATCACTCCGAAAGGCTCGGACGCGGTTCGCATCGATCCGCTGCGCTATGGCGACCAGACCACCTCCGACAAAGATGAAAACGAACTGGCCTTCCTGCGTCTGCGCTACAAGCTGCCCGGCCAGTCGGACAGCAAGCTGATCGAACGGCCGATTTCCGCGCACGCCGGAGCGCAGTCAAGTGAACGCCTGCGCTACGCCGCCGCGGTGGCCGCCTTCGCCGATGACCTGCGCGGCGGCAAGTATCTGGACGGCTACGACTATGCGCAGATCGCCAGGCTCGCCAACGGCGCGCGCGGCGACGATGCCGACGGCTATCGCGCCGGCTTCGTGCAACTGGTGAAGCTGGCCGACGGATTGGCCACGCACGGTCATGACAGCAACAGCAATACGGCGCTGCGCTGAGGTTTCCGGCCTCGCGGCGCGAGCGGCGGCTATGGGTGGTGACACGACGCCGCCCTTCCCCAGCCGCCGCCGCGCCGCCAGGCCGGAACATGCAAAGGCACCTCATCCCAACCCTCCCCTGCGTGCAGGGAAGGGAACCGGGCCTGGCGATCCTCGCCTGCCGGGCAGGCGGTCGCGGAAAGAAGATGGCGCTTTTCGAAGGAAGCACCGCGACCTACCCGCTCTTCGGCGATTTGCCTTACGCTCGCACTCCATGGATGCCGCGGTCGATCCCGATGCAATGCTGATGCTTGCCTACGCGCGTGGCGATCTCGCTGCGTTCGAAGCCCTGTACGCGAAGCACCGCGGCATGCTGTACCGCTTCCTGCTGCGCAGCGTGCGCGACCCGCACCGTACCGATGAGTTGTTCCAGGAAACCTGGAGCCGGGTGATCAGCGCACGCTCGCGCTACCAGCCACAGGCGAAGTTCAGCACCTGGCTGCTGCAGATCGCGCACAACCTGATGATCGACGGTATCCGCCGACAACGGCCGATGGCCGATGGCGACGAAGCCGAGATGGCGCTGGCGAACGCCGCCACGCCCGAAAGCGGGCAGCCCGAGCACGCCTTGTCCGAGTTCGAACGCCAACGCAACCTGCAGCGCGCGATCGAGCAATTGCCGGACGAGCAGCGCATTGCCGTCCTGCTGCGCCTGGAACAGGAATTGAGCCTGGAGCAGATCGCCATGGTCACCGGCAGCGGCCGCGAGACGGTGAAATCGCGCCTGCGCTATGCCATGAATCGACTCCGCGAAGTGCTGTCCGAATGACCACGCCCCTGCCACCGACCGATCCGCCCGCACCGGACGACCAGCTCCCCGGCGAAGCCGAACTGGCCGCGCTGTACCGGCACTTGCCGCAGAGCGAACCAGACCCTGCACTGGATGCGGCCGTGCTGCGCGCTGCAGCGCAGGCGCTGGCCGCCAGCGAAAACCCGTTGGCCGTCGAGCGCCGCGGCAGCCCGCGCGAGCGCGGCGACTGGGTACACCCGAAAGACGTCCCGCTGCGCGACATCGATTCCATCGGCGTACCGCCCCGCGCACGCCGCCGGTTGCCGCCCTGGCTGCTGACGCTGGCCAGCGCCGCCAGCCTGGTACTGGTGGCGGGCCTCGCCTGGCACATGCGCAGCCAGCCGATGGCCGGTGTCCAGGTCTCGTCGGCAAACGGCGAATCTCCCGCCTCCGTGAGTGAGTCCGCAGCCGCGGTGCCCACACCGGCACAGGATCGGCAAGCGGGATCCGTCGTCGGCGCGACGGCGGCAAAACCTGCCACGTCGCCGCCGCAGGCAACTCCGCCAACGAAGGTCGGGAACGCCACCATGGCGGCGCGCATGGCACCACCCGCCCTGATTGCCCAGATGGTGCGTCCCGGCAGCCGCAAGTCACTGGCGCCATCGCGTACGCCGTCGCCGGACCACGACGGCAAAGACCGCCAGCTGGGCACGGCAGCCGATCGCGCGACGGCCACAACGCCGCCTCCACCCGTCGCCGAGGTCGCGGCACAAGCTGTTTTCGCACCGCCACCAGCTCCATCGGCGCTGCCTGCCGAAGCCATGCCCGCGCCAGCCACGATGACATCGGCGCGTGTCGATGAACCGTCGAATGCACAAAAGGCCACTGCCGCGCAGCGGCGCGAGCTGGACGACATCCGCAAGCTGTTCGCCGGGCACCACGACGCAGAGGCGCAGCGACGGCTGGAGAACTTCCACCGCAACTACCCGCAATGGGAGCTGGCGGAGGATTTGCGGGTGCACCTGCGCAAGCCATGAGCGAGACGCTGTCCACCCTGGTCCAGCGCTGCCGTCACCAGGAAGAGATCAGGAAGAGCCGCTTCCTCGCCATCGCCGCACCGGTGAACTCGGCCGAACAGGCCTTGGCCTTCCTGCGCGAGGTCGCCGACACCGCCGCCACCCACAACTGTTGGGCCTACCGCGTCGGCGCGGACTACCGCTTCAACGACGACGGCGAACCCGGCGGCACCGCAGGCCGGCCGATACTCCAGGCGATCGAAGGCCAGCGGATGGACGCGGTCGCCGTGATGGTCACGCGCTGGTACGGCGGCATCAAGCTCGGTGCCGGCGGCCTGATGCGTGCCTACGGCGGCACCGCAGCGAAATGCCTGCGCCAGGCCGAACGCGTCGCCATCGTCGCTACGACACGACTGGGCCTGCGCTGCGACTTCGCCGAACTGGGCCTGCTCAAATCGCGCCTGAAAGACATCGAGGCCGGGATCGAGCACGAGGTGTTCGGCACCGACGGTGTCGAGTTGCAACTGCGCCTGCCCGACAGCCGCGTGGACGACGCCGTCCTGCTGATCAGCGACATCAGTCGGGGTCGCAGCGCGGCAAAACGGCTGGACTGATTCGTCCGATCACCGGCGCCAGGATTGAATCCACCAGCGCATGCCCCACCTTGAATGGCACTGCCCGCGTCCGCGCAGCCCTTTCGATCCGTCTTGCGAGAACCCATGAGCGCCGCCTCTCCCGATCAGTCCCGTTCCTCCCGCCGCATCGGTGCCCTGCGCGGGCTCTGGCCGTTCCTCAAGCCGCATCGCTCGCTGGCCATCGGCTGGCTGCTGTTCCTCGGTCTGTCGTCGGGTGCCTCGCTGATGCTGCCGCTGGCATTCCGCTACATCATCGACAAGGGCTTCGGCCATTCCAGCCAGGCGGTGATCAACGAGACGTTCATCGCCTTGTTCGGCGTCGCGCTGGTGCTGGCAGTCGCCACCGCGGCCCGCTACTTCTGCATCACCCTGCTCAGCGAGCGGGCGCTGGCCTCGCTGCGGCAGACGCTTTACGCGCAGGTGATCCGGCTCGACGTGGGCTTCTTCGAACGCAGCCGCGTCGGCGAACTGCTGTCGCGCCTGAGCGCCGACACCGAAGTGGTGCAGGCGCTGATCGGGTCGGGCGTGTCGGTGGCGCTGCGCAGTGCGGTGATGCTGATCGGCGCCAGCGCCATGATGGTGTGGACCGCACCGTCGCTGGCCGGCCTTACCGCGCTGGTGATACCCGCGGTGATGTTGCCGATCCTTGTGTTCGGGCGCCGCGTGCAAAAGCTGTCGCGCGCCAGCCAGGATCGTCTGGCCGATGCGGCCGCCATCGCCAATGAAACCCTCAACGCCTCCACCGCGGTGAAAGCGTACGCCCGCGAAAACATCGAGAGCACCCGCTACAGCAATGCGATCCTGCGTGCGCTGGCCACCGCGCGCCGGCGCATCGGCATGCGCGCGCTGCTGACCATGGCGGTGATCGTGCTGGTGTTCGGCGCGATCACCCTGGTGCTGTGGGCCGGCGCGCGCCACGTGTTGACCGGCACGCTGGATGCCGGCGTGCTCGGCCAGTTCGTGCTGTACGCCGTGTTCGCCGCCGGCTCGGTGGCGGGCCTGTCCGAGGTATGGGGCGACGTGCTGCGTGCGGCCGGCGCGATGGAACGGCTGGGCGAACTGCTCGACGAGCGCCCCGAGATCGTGGCACCCGCGCAGCCGCTGGCGCTGCCGCGGCCGATCAGCGGTGCGCTGCGTTTCGACGGCGTCAGCTTCCATTACCCCACGCGTCCGGATACCGCCGCGCTGCACGACTTCACGCTCGACGTGCATCCCGGCGAAACCGTCGCCCTGGTCGGCCCGTCCGGTGCCGGCAAGAGCACGGTATTTTCGCTGCTGCTGCGCTTCTACGATCCGCAGGCCGGACGGATCAGCCTCGACGGCATCGACCTGCGCGCCGTGACCCTGGACGACCTGCGCAACGCGATTGCACTGGTGCCGCAGGAAACCGTGATCTTCAGCGGCAGCGCCGCCGACAACATCCGTTTCGGGCGCGACGGCGCCAGCGACGAGGAAGTGCGCGAAGCCGCCCGCGCCGCCGAAGCGCACGAGTTCATCAGCGCGCTCAACGACGGCTACCAGGCCGAAATGGGCGAGCGCGGCGTGCGCCTCTCCGGCGGCCAGCGCCAGCGCATCGCCATCGCCCGCGCGATCCTGCGCGACGCCCCGCTGCTGCTGCTCGACGAAGCCACCTCGGCACTGGACGCACAATCCGAAGCCGCCATCCAGCAAGCGCTCGAACGCCTCGAAAAAGGCCGCACCACCCTCGTCATCGCCCACCGCCTCGCCACCGTGCAACGCGCCGACCGCATCGTCGTGCTCGACGGTGGTCGCATCGTGGCGCAAGGCACGCATGAAAGTCTGCTGGCCGAGGGCGGGTTGTATGCAGAGTTGGCGCGGTTGCAGTTTGTGGCGTGAGGACGGCCCGCCGGGGCTCGGGCAAAAACCTCCAGCCGGCGCGGGTGTCGAAAGAAACGGAATAGGCCTCGCCGAAGCTCCCGGCCGCTGTCGACCCTCGTGGCTCCGTCGGTGTTGTTCATTGCCGACGGAGCGAAGAATGACCGTGAAGCCTCAGGCCGCCGGTACGCACCCTGGCGGAG
Organism: uncultured Gammaproteobacteria bacterium; assembly: GCA_963828675.1. Classification (GTDB taxonomy): domain Bacteria; phylum Pseudomonadota; class Gammaproteobacteria; order Xanthomonadales; family Rhodanobacteraceae; genus Rhodanobacter. The sequence goes on along the minus strand of CAWHFQ010000002.1, from coordinate 51,943 downwards.
AAAGCGATTGCGCGGAATCTCAAGCGCGAAGACCTTGCCTGCGCACGTCATTCAACGCTCGATCCTGCGGCAAACCTTGCCATAGCAGCCGATCGCCACCATGAACATCTCCATCCCCGATGAGCTCAAGCAATTCATTGACGCGCACGTCGCCGAACGCCCGCGTTCCATCAATGAGGCGTGGTATTCCGTTCTGGCATTCGTCCCGCCCCGCAACGCTACATCGCTTCCTTCAGTCCGCTGCGAATAAGCCACCAGTTCACCGGGTAGGCGGTGGCAAAGCCGGCGAGCATGGCCAGTTGCATGACGAACCAGAACTCGGGCGTATCCACCGCCGCGATATGTCCGTAGGCCGGCTTGAACACGGCGAACTGCAGCAGCGCCATCGCACCGTACATGCCCACTTGCCAGGCGGTCAGCGACATCGCATCCGCCTTCACGGCAGCCACGATGCCCTTGCCGAACGAAAGGCCGCGCATCGGCACGATGGCGAAATACTGGAAGGCGATGCCCAGCAAAAACGCAAAGACGAAATCCAGCACCCACACCGCGAAGACCTTTTCCTCGAACAGCGCATGCCAGCCGAACCATGTCGCGACAACCGGAACGAAAAACGCCAGCCATTCAGCCGCCAAGTCTCCCAGCGCGCAGCCGCTGCCACAATGAAGCGCACCCTTGGCAACCACCGCGGCAAAGGGGACCTTTCCGCCCTCTCCCTGGTCGCTTGCTGGCGCGGCCAGACGTGCGTAAGCCAGCACGGCCACCACGCTGCCGAACAGCGCGCACACCGGCCAGACGACATTCATCACCGCCATCTTTTCGGGATTGCGCACGACACGGACAAGGATGACCGCTGCGCAGACAACCCCCAGCACGAGCATCCCGATCGCCAAGTCATGCAGCCATGAGGGAAACATCATGTCTTCATCGTAAGGAGTTCAGGTTGTGGATACGGTGAAGACCAGGCGGCACAACAAGTGGAGCCAGCCACACGCCCGACGGGTTAACCTCATACGCTGACTTCCTGCCATCGATCGCCATGTCCATCGTCCTCACGCCCTTTGCCCGCACCCGCCTGTTTCCGCGCGACCGCCGCCGCAGCGCCATCCAGGATTGCAGCGCCGAAGAGTTCGAGCAGCACCTCAACACCGAGCCACCGGTGAATGTGCTGGGCGGCTACGCCGCGTTCTGCCGCCTGCACGTTCACCGCAACTGGACGTCCACCCGCTGCACCGCGACGCCCATCACCGAAGCCAACCGCCATCTGCTGTGCTCCGCGTACGAGGCGCGCAGTCGCGAGGAGCTGCCAGTGCTGGTGCGCTGGTTCGAGGGCATCGATCCGCCGGTGGCCAACTATCTGCTGCCGATTCTCTACAGCCGCGAGCAGCTGGCGAAAGAAGGCGAACCGATCGATGCCGACTGGGGTGTGGTCGGCTGCCTCTACACCGCCGAGCCGGAGGAGATTCCGATGGTGCCGATCACCATGCTGCGCAATGCACTGGGCGTGGCCGAGGGCGGATCGGGCGTCCCGCTGGATCGCGAGGCCTATCGGCGTGCCGTGGCGTTCTGGGAGCAGCACGCGAACTGGCGCGGGTGATTTTGGCCCTTGATTTGTACCGTTGCAGCGCGCATTCCTCGCAGGTGCTGCACCCGCCACAGGAATCACGCCATGCGATCTTTCGGCAAACCCGCCCAGGGCGAACGTCTCGAACGTCTGCACGACCTGCCGCTGTGGGACGGCGAACGGCTGCGCAACATCCACCCGGTACTGCCCGGTCTGCGCAATCCGTCCGCGCCGAAGCCCACCCTGCGCGATTTCGTCTGCGGCGGTCCGGACCGCACCCCGCCGGCACCACTGCCTGCCGACGACCCGCGCGGTGCATGGCTGAAAGCACCGGCCAGCGGACTGCGCGCCACCTGGCTGGGCCACTCCACCGTGCTGCTGGAGATCGACGGCTGGCGCGTGCTGACCGATCCGGTGTGGGGTCAGCGCGCCTCGCCGTTCACCCTGCTCGGCCCGAAGCGCTTCCAGCCGGTACCGGTCAGCCTGCGCGATCTGCCCGCCATCGATGCGGTGGTGATCTCGCACGATCACTACGATCACCTGGACTATCCGACCATCCGTGCGCTGGCGAAATCGGACGTCCCCTTCGTCACCTCGCTCGGCGTCGGCGCGCATCTGGAAGCCTGGGGCATCGCGCCCTCGCGCATCACCGAACTGGCCTGGTGGCAGACTCATCGCGTGCCGGGTACCGGCCTGAACATCACGGCCGCGCCGTCGCAGCATTTCTCCGGGCGCGGACTGAAGGATCGCAACCTCACCCTGTGGTCGTCGCTGGTCATGCAGGGCGAACGACACAGCGTGTTCTTCAGCGGCGACACCGGGCTCACCGATGAATACGAAACCATTCGCGACCGGCTTGGCCCGTTCGACCTGGTGATGCTGGAAGTCGGTGCGTTTCATCCCTCGTGGGGCGACATCCATCTGGGTCCGGCCAATGCGCTGGCGGCGCATGACATGCTCGGCGGCGGCGTGCTGATGCCGGTGCACTGGGGCACGTTCGCCCTGTCCACGCACGCCTGGGACGAGCCGGTGGAAACGCTGCTTTCGCTGGCTGATCCACAGCGGGCGCATCTGCTGTTGCCGCGGCTCGGCGAAGCGGTCGAACCGGCGCAGCGCGGGCCGGTGACGCCATGGTGGCGTGGCGATGAAAGAACCACGCGGAAACACCAGGTCGACGCGCCCGCCCCTGTCGCGGAGTCCGAGGCTGATCGTCTCGCAGACTCGGTTCCGTGGCCGCTCGACTGAGCAGCAGCCACGGCAAGACCGCAGGTTTCGACGGCGACCACGCGAAGAGGCCAGGAGCATGAGTCGCTTGAAGGCGGCGCCCTCTTCCCTGCTTCCGGCGGCGAACGGTTCAATGAAGAAGCCGTGTTGCGTTCTGCGGCGTACTCTCACCCCAAACCTTCTCCCACGGGGAGAGGGGCTTGAAAGCCGATCGCCGCAAGTGCAGACGATCGGCTGTGGCGGGTCAGCTGGCCAGTGAGCTGCTGTCGATGACGAAGCGATATTTCACGTCGCCCTTCACCATGCGGTCGTAGGCCTCGTCGATCTGCTGCACCGGAATCATCTCGATGTCGGAGACGATGCCCTTGTCCGCGCAGAAATCCAGCATCTCCTGCGTTTCGGCGATGCCGCCGATCAGCGAGCCGGCGATCGCGCGGCGCTTGAAGATCAGGTTGGCGATGTTCGGCGACGGATGCGGATGCTCGGGCACGCCGACCAGCACCATGGTGCCGTCGCGCTTGAGCAGCGCGGTGAAGGCGTCCAGCGAATGGCTGGCGGCCACGGTGTTGAGGATCAAGTCGAAGCTGTTGGCGTGCACCTTCATCTCGCCCTCGTTGCGCGATACCACTACTTCGTTTGCGCCGAGATCCAGCGCCGCCTGGCGCTTGCTGTCCGAGGTGGTGAACGCCACCACGTGTGCGCCCATCGCATGCGCGAGCTTCACGCCCATGTGGCCGAGACCGCCGATGCCGACCACGCCGACCTTGCTGCCGGGGCCGACCTTCCAGTGCCGCAGCGGCGAATAGGTGGTGATGCCGGCGCACAGCAGCGGCGCCACCGCCGCCAGTTGTTCTTCGGGATGGTGAATCTTCAGCACGAACTTCTTGTCGACCACGATGCGTTGCGAGTAGCCGCCCAAGGTGTGCCCGGGCGCGTCCGCGGTCGGGCCGTTGTAGGTACCGACGAAACCGTTCTCGCAGTACTGCTCCAGCCCTTCGTCGCAGGCGGCGCAGTGCTGGCAGCTTCCCACCAGGCAGCCCACGCCCACGGTGTCGCCGACCTTGAAGCCGGTGACCTCGTTGCCCACGGCGCTGACGTGGCCGACGATCTCGTGGCCGGGTACGCATGGGTAAAGCGTGCCGCCCCATTCGGAACGCACGGTATGAAGGTCGGAGTGGCAGACGCCGCAATAGGCGATCTCGATCTGCACGTCTTGCGGTCCGGGCGCGCGGCGCTCGATGTCGAGAGCTTGCAGCGGTTTGTCGGCGGCGTGTGCGCCATAGGCTTTGGTGCTCATGGGAGTTTCCTCGCAGGGGGATGGCCGGACGGGATCGAGGCGGCGCCCTACAAGATATTCCTCATCGCTTGGCTTCTCCATCCACTCGACTATCTCGCCGTCGACGATCGCCCTGCCTTCGCATGGGGTCCGGTTCCTTGCCCGACGCGACGATGGCTTCGGCCTGGCCTAACTGCCGGAAGACATGGTTCAGGCCAATATCGCGAACGGCAAGCTGCGACGCTGCTCGCCGATGGATGCCCGCCCTTCCCTGTTACCACTTCTGCTAGCCGAGCCGACGGCAATCCACGCCTGTGTTCTCGCTGCTGGTGGATGCATTGCGGAACCGACACTGACGTTCGATGTCGATGCGCCGAAGCGCACGACGTCATCCGCACATCGTGCGACGGTTGCAACAGCGAACTGGGCGAGCACGACGGGGCCCGGAGATGCACTCTTGCCGAGTTTCGAATCCGCAGACCCGACCCGGGGCGTCGACTACTGGATCAATGCCTGATGCTGGACGCGACCGGGGAAAGCCAGAGGCGTTCGTGGGCAAGGTCCATGGTGATGATCCATTGGCGCAGGATGGGCGCGCCGATATTCCCGTCGACGACCAGGTCCAGCACCTGCGCACGTCCCTGCAAATGAACCCGTGGAGCGAGCGCGAGATGCGCGGGCTGGCCGTGCTTCGAGGCAGGGTCCAATCCGAGAGCTGGGGCGACGGCACGGTTGATCATCAAGGGGCCATCGCTGCCGCAATCGAGTTCGAACCAGAGCTTTCCCTTTGCCGTCGGAACTGCCACCAGAGGGGTGAGCGACGCACCGCCCAGCTCGCGGGAGAGGCGCATCGGCAGCTCGGTCGCGTGGGCGGTGCGTGCCCTCGCACTTGCAGGCGTCTCCACGATGAGACGCCCGCCCGACAGATCCAGCGTGATCACCTTTCCGGCGAAGGCATCCAGCGCCACCGACCCGTCCAGCAGCGGTGCGTCCTTGGGCAACAGCCTGGAGAAATCCCAGATGCCCGCCTCCGGGATCGTCAACCCGTGGCCGGCCACCTTCAGTTTCACCTCGTCGCAGCGCGGCAGGTCGATCCGGTCTCCGCGCATGCGCATGCCCGACAGCCGCCCCCACGGATGGCACCCGGCTTTCTTCGCGCCACCGGGCATGAGCACCGTCAGCCCGCCGGCGGTATCCAGCAGCACGGTGGTCGGGCTGCCACCCAGTTGCACCTGCATGGACGGCAGGACGCCGAGATATGGCGTGAGCGGAATCACCCACGCCGGTGCGGGCGCCGCCGCGTGGGAAACCGCAACCGCCCCGAGGACGGTAAGAAAAGCGATGAACCATCGGCGTTTCGGCACGTTGCTGCTCCTGGACTGCACACCACGCAAGATAGCGGCTAAGCCATCACACACCATCGGTCGGAAGTCATTCGTTCCAAAGCACCGGACGGTATGCAAGCCTGGTCCGTCACCCGTCGCGGCTCGAGGCAGTCGGCGGGAAATCATGGACCCGGAAGCGAACGCCCAAGGCCCAGGCGTCTGCACAACCTGGCGGCACTCGTCGGTCCGGGCGTTGCGACGATGCTGCCAGTTGATCACGTCCGGCTGGAGGTTGTAGTTCTCGATAGCGCGGAGCAGTTCGAGCAGATGGCACTCACCCGTCTCGCGCGCTTCTCTCGAACAAGGGAGGCGATGGAAGGTGGCGACTGTCCACGACCGATCCCGTTTCCCTGAAGCAATGAGGATTGGTACAACGCCTTCGGCCCAGGCAACGATGGGATCAGATTGGACCCGGGGGCTTGCCGAGGTGCGTGCCGACCCACCAGAGGTTGCCCTGGGGATCGCGAAATCCGGCGCTTCTGTCGCCATAGGGCTGGTCCCTTGGCTCTGAAATGCTCGCGGCACCCGCCTCCAGGGCCCTCCGAAAAGTGTCGTCCACGTCCGCAACATACACATGCGTCGAACACGTCGCGCCTGTGGTGCGCTCGCCCATCATGACCACGGAGTCGTCGATCTGTGCTTCGGCGTGCTTGATGGACCCATCCGGGGCCTGGATCCTGAAGCGCTCAACGGCACCGAACGCGGCGGTCAGAAAATCCAGCATGCCCGGCACGTCTGCTATCAGCAAGAAAGGGGAGACGGCCGTGTGGCCGTCTGGTTTGAAGACACTTGTCATGATCTCTCCGCACAATGCAATGCAACGCCGCCATGCAACGCCACCGGGGCGGTGCGTTTCGCGCAGTGGGACGAATCGCCGCGCCCACCATCGGTCACAAAAGTCCTTACCGGACGGAAGTCTCAAGATGACGCATGACTCCCGGCCAGACGATCGCTTGCGCAACGACGACCCTGCTGCCGTCAAACGTGATCGAGGGCGAACCGTGCAGCGCGTACCCCAGCGCAAGGGCCGCGCTCACGCGATGACAGAATGACGCGTCGTCCGGTCCGGTCAACACGCGATAGACGGGCAGATCCTGCGGTGGCTTGTCCATACCTGGCTCCGGTGTCGGCGTGGTGCTCGGGGAAGTGAGTGGGGTTTCCATGATGTTGCGTCATTGCGCAACGACCGCCGTGCGGCGTGATCGGAGTCGCCCGACGCGTTCTCTTCTTTTTGCCCGCCGTGTGGTCATGCCCACTCCGATTCACCGGGCAGGGTTCGGCGATTCCGCATCCACCGCGCGCTTGACGGCCGCCACGAACCCGCGCCGCGCCGCGATCAACGCGTCGGATGTCGCATGCGGCCACGCGCCCACCTGGGCGATCACCAACTGGCGCGAAGGATCGACGTAGACCATCTGGCCGAAGATGCCGATGGCCGCAAAGCTGCCGTCGCTGTCGGTCCACCACAGATAGCCGTAGCCGCGATCGGGATCATCGACGTTTTCCTGGCGGCGCAACGCGCCATCGAGCCACGCCCTGGCAACCACCGGCTTGCCGTGGATGCGACCGCCATCGAGCATGAACTGGCCCAGCCGCGCGTAGTCGCCCAGCGTGGCCGACAAGCCGCTGCCACCGGTGTCGCTGCCATCGCATTCGTCCTTGATCCAGTACGCATCGGCGGCCATGCCGTACGGCTGCCAGATGGTTTGCGAAAGGTACGCCGCCAGCGAACGGTGCGTGGCCCGCTGCACCAGGATGCCGAGCAGGTCGGTTTCGGCGGTGTTGTAGTTCCAGTGCGTGCCGGCCGGCCATTGCCGCGGCTGCTTCTTCAGGTACGACAGTATGTGTGCCTGGCCATCGACGCAGGCATGCAGATACATCTGCGCCACGTCCGATTTGGCGTCGGCGTAGTCCTCGTTCCAGTGCACGCCGGAGGTCATCGTCAGCAGCTGCTGCACGGTGACCTTGGCGTAGGCGCTGTCGCGCAACTCCGGGATGTACCTGCCCAGCGTGTCGTCCATGCTGTGGATGTCCCCGCGTTGCAGGGCAATCCCCAGCAAGGTGGACGTGACTGACTTGGCCACCGAGAACGACTCCCAGCGCTGCTCCGGCGAGAAGCCCAGTGCGTAACGCTGCAAGCGGATGCGCCCGCGCTGCAGCACCATCACGCCCGCGAGGCGATGCTCGTCCATGTAGCTCGCCAGTACCTGACCGCCCAGCGCCAACGGCTTGCCCTGCGGCAGCTCGTGCACATGCGCGCCATGGGCGGCGCGGTCACTGGGAAACCGCTTGTACATCTGCCGGAACTGCGCCTCGCGCTGCGACTGTGGCCAGAACAGCACCGCCTCGCGTTGCGCGCCAACGGTCGCGGTTGGCGCCGAGTCGGCTGCAGATGGCAGCGAGACGACCAGACACACTGCGGCGGTGAACAGACGGATGCGGATCGTTGAAAGCATGTGCGTGCCTGACCGGATGGATATGCAGCCGCCATGATATCGGGCTGGTGCGGGCGGGGAACCTGATGGGCCAACGGGCTTTCGGATGGCGTCCTGCGCTTGTGTCATGGCGCGATCTTTCCGAACAGGTAATGCTGGATGACCGGCGCCAGCCAGCGGACGGCATCGGCGCGACTCATCCCCGCCAGCGGCGGCAGCTTCAATATCCAGCGGGAATACGCGAAGCCCAGAAACTGGCTGCTGATCAGTGCGGCGCGTCTGCCGGCCGTGCGTGGATCCAGGCCGATGGCCGCCATCGCCGGCGCAGGTTGTCTCGCCCAGATCGTGCGCATGCGCTCGGCCGCGGGTTCGTTCGTGGCCGCCGCGCGCAGCAGCGCCTTGAGGATGTCGTCCGATTCCCAGCGATGCAGGAAATGCTCGACCAGGGCCGCGCCGAGCTTGTTGCGTGGCACCTTGCCCAGGTCGGGCATGCGCAGGTCGATCTCCGCGGCGGCCACGAACAGGCCTTCCTTGTTGCCGAAGTAGCGCATCACCAGGCTGGGATCGATGCCGGCTTCGATGGCGATGGCGCGAATCGTCGCACGCTCGTAGCCGTCGGCGGCGAAGCGCTGACGAGCGGCGGCGAGGATGCTGGCGCGGGTCGCCTCTCCCTGCTCCGCACGTGTGGGGCGTTCTCTGTTCACGCGCCAAGTATGCGCTGAGTCAACAAGCGTTGACAATCGCACTCGGGCGCATTACAAATAGTCAACGCTCGTTGACCGAACTGACCGGACCTTCCGTCCGCACCTGCCCGCGACACCATGCGGGCGCACCTTCCCTGCTCGGCCTGTTCGACATGCGGAACGTGCCGTCGATCCATCCAGCGCACGGGGTCGGATCGTGTCTGCCGGGCATCGAGCACCCACTGGCGTACCGGGTCGAGCGATCGCATCCGGCGCGCACACCGCAGGAGTAGCCGCATGCCGGATACGAAGATCGATACCGATGTCCTGATCGTTGGCGCCGGCCCCGTCGGCCTGTTCCTCGCCACCGAATGCGCGCGGCGCGGCCTGCGCTACCGGATCGTCGAGGCACGCGCGGGCCAGTCGGAGCACTCCAAGGCGCTGGCGATTTTTCCACGCACGCTCGAGATCTTCGACATGGCCGGGGTCGTCGCCCCCTTCCTTGACGTGGCCAACCGCGTCACCTCGGTCGCGGTCATGGCGCATGGGCGAACGCTGGCTCACATGCCATTCAAGCCGGACAACTCTGCCTATCCCTTCGTTGCCATGGTTCCCCAGAACGTGACCGAGCGGCTGCTGGTCGAGCAACTGCAGCGCCGCGGCGGCGACGTCGAATACGAGACCGCGTTTGTCACCGCGACCCAACACGACGACCACGTCGGCGTGACGCTGGATCGCAAAGGCGAGCACACGGAACTGCGCGCCGCCTTCGTCGTCGGCTGCGATGGCGCGCACAGCCCGGTTCGGCATCTGCTGAACCTGTCGTTCGAGGGCGCCGAATACCATGACCTGTTCCTGCTGGCCGACGTCGAGACCAACGACGCCCTGCCCGCCGACCAGCTCCAGCTGTGCCCGCATGAACAGGGGCCCGTGGCGATCTTTCCGATGAGCGCCACCCGCCGCCGCATCGTGGCCATGATCCAGGCACCGGAAGGCGATGCGCCGTCGCTGAATCTGGTGCGGGACCTGTTGAAGCAGCGTGCACCGGCGGGCATCGCAGCGCATGCCCTGCACTGGAGCAGCTACTTCCACATTCACCATCGGCATGTCGCGCAACTGCGCGAAAAACGCATGTTCGTGGCCGGTGACGCCGCCCACATCCACAGCCCGTTCGGCGGCCAGGGCATGAATACCGGCCTGCAAGACGTCTGGAATCTGGCCTGGAAACTCGACCTCGTCCTGCACGGCCACGGCAACGAGCGCTTGCTCGAAAGCTACGGAGCCGAGCGCCTGCCGGTAATCAAGAACGTCGTGGCGACCACCGATCTGATGACCAAGGCGCTGGGTACGCCCAGCAAGTTCGCGCAGGCATTGCGCGACGCCGTGATCCCCATGGTGTCGCGACTGGCACCGTTCCAGCATGCGTTCGTGCAGCGCCTGTCCGAGCTCGGCATTGCCTATGGCGGCAGTCCGATCGTCGACGGGTCGGGAGCGCGCTGGTTCGACGACTCGATACGCGGCGGCCACGGCATCCTGAGCCGCTTCCTGCTGATGCTCGACAGCGACGCGGCGCCGGCGACCATCGAGGCGGCGCGCGAGCTCGCCGGATCGTTCGTCGAGCTCGTCGAGTTGCGACTGACACCACGACCGGGGATGTCGCTGATCCGTCCGGATGGCTACGTCGCCTGCGCGGGAGAAGATCGCGACGGCCTGGCAACGCTGGAGTCGATGCGCGAACTCCTGCAGCGGCAGACCACGTAGGCAGGCAGAACCCGGCGAAGAGCTCCGGATTCGATACAGGGCGCATCCCGGCGCCGCACAGGATGTCAGCGGGAGGAACTTGCTGCCGATGCAGGGGCCCTTGTCGCACTGGGCGACCACACGAACGTCGCCACGCTGCTCGCCGGCAGCTCGTACTGGAAGCGGAGGGAGCCTTGCCTGACCGACAGCCGGTTGCTCGTCGTGTTGCCGTTGACGGCCACCAGCACCACCGAGCCGTCGTGTGGATTCTGGAAGGCCACTTCGTGGATACCCGCGTTGGTGTTGCCGGACTTCACGCGCACGGCGCCGGGCAGCACGAAACGGCTGAAATGGGCGAACGCGTAATACTCGTCATTGCGGCTGATCGTACCGGTGGCGGAGTCGATCGTGACCACGCCCTTGCACTCGTCGCAGCCACCGGCGTGCGGGCCATGGTTTTCGTCCAGCGCCAGGTTCCAGTACACCACGCCACGCGCCCAGTTGGTGATCCCGACCATGATGATGTTGCGCGCAAACAGCAGCAATTCACCGTTCATGGCCGACGGCCAGTCACCACCCGAACATTCGGTGAGGTACACGTCCTTCTTCGGAAAGCCGCGACGCACCGTGGTCTGCGTGCCCGGATCACCGCGGTAGCAATGCCAGGCGATACCGGCGATGTAGCGTCGCGCGTCGGGGTCGGCCAGCACGCTCAGGGGTTGATTCGGCTCGTCCCAATTGTGATCCCAGCCCAGGATCACGGTGCCGGTCTTGCGCCCCGCCAGCGCGGGGCCAAGGTACTTGCCGATGATGCGGGCACGTGCTTCCGCCGGCAGGTTCATTCCCGGATAGGTCAGTGGCTCGAATTCAGGCTCGTTCTGCACGGTCAGCGCAAAGATCGGAATGCCGTCGCTGCGGAACGCATCGACGAAGCGCACCAGGTAATTCGCGTAGGTTGCCTCGTATTGTTCGAAGAGCGTGCCGCTGATCACGTTGGCGCTGGTCTTCATCCACGCCGGCGCGCTCCAAGGCGAGGCAATGATGTGCATGTCGGGCTGGATGGCCAGGATGTCGTGCAGCACCGGTATGACATCGCGCTGGGGCTCGACGATATTGAAGTGCTGCAGGTCGGGATCCACCTGGCCTGCGGGCATGTCGTCCAGGGTGTAATGCTGCAGCGAGAAATCCGATGCGCCGATGGTGATGCGCAGCATGTTGAAGTTGAGCCCGGGCGGCGGCCCGAACAGTTCCCGCAGCAACGCGGCGCGCTGCGGTGAGCTCAGCTTGTTCTCGATCAGCCACGCCGACGAATCGGTCAGCGCCGCGCCGAAACCGGTCATGGTCTGGTATTTCCGATCGAGGTCGATGACGACATCGGACGCCTTGTCACCCGTGTCGTGTCCGTCAGCGACAACGTCGGCCTGTTCGGCAAGGCGCAGCCTTCGATCCGCCGTGCTCAACCAGACCTGGACCAGCGGACCGCTGGGCGCAAGCACCTTGCCGATGACCGCCGTGATCGGCTGCGGGCGCGGCCAGTACATGGCCGACAACGCCAGCAGCGTCAGCAGGACCACCAGTGCAATTGCCGTCCGGCGGCCAACCCCCTGCGCTTCATCCATGGCGGGCGTGCTTGCGGCGGACGGCCACGGCTTCATGCAACTCCGTTCCCGCGATCATCAAGGGGCCGTCTCGGGGCACGCCGCATCCGCGCCATTTCCGGCCCCCGCGACGATCCTCACATTCGCAAAGGCGGCGGAGAACGGCGGCGCGGCGAGCACCCCGAACGGCACGTCGACCCGCGCGAGATCGGCGCCGGGCTTGATGAAGCACTGCAGCGGGAGCGACATGGTCTGCCGCTTGCCCGGCGCATACGCGGCGAATGTGCCGGTGACATCCACCGCACGGACACAGTCGTCGCCGCAGCCCATGTAGATTTTCACCGCACTGCGCGCCGGTGTGCCGATCACCACATCGAACTGCAACACGGCATGCGTGGCCACCAGCGGCATCAGGTCGGTCGGCTGCGGACTCTGCGCGAAGAAGCGGCCGGGCGCGTGCCAGGTGACGGACTTGGCGTCCTGCTGCGTGTTGACCTGCACGGTGCGCAGGCTGATGACCGGATGGGCGGCTGGCCAATCGATGACCGCATTCAGGTCCGCTCCCACCGCGTGAACCTGGTGGCCGCTGCTGCCCTTGCCCAGGTACAACGCATACGGCGACTGCGCCAGCGTGTGGAAGATCGGCAGCGTCGACGTACTGGCGCAGGTTTTCACCTGTGCATGTTCGGGCAGCATCGGCACGCTGCGCCGGGCGCGATAGTGCAACCCGTAGCCGCGCGCGAACAACCAGTCAGTCGCCTTGTCGCCGCCGGCGTACGGACACGGCGCGCCCGGCCAGGGCATCGCCAGCGTGCCGGTGAAGTCGAACGCGGGCTTGCCGTTCCTGCCGGCAAACAGGAGATCGGCAATGCCGTCACCTTCGCTTCCCGGCAGCCACGCCGCGACAAACGCATCGGACTGGTTGAGCAGGTCGTTGACGAACAGCGGACGTCCGGACAGGAACACCGCCACCACCGGCTTGCCCGACTTCGCGGCCGCTTTCAACACCGCGAGGTCTTCGGGGTACCGGTCGCTGTGGCGCAGCGTGGCCGACGGCATGATGTCGCCCATGGTCTCGGCGTAAGGCGTCTCGCCGATGACCGCGATGATGGCGTCGAAGGTCTTGGGATCCACGCCCTCGGTCGTCGCTCGATACGTGACCTGCGCTGCGCCATCGGCGTCGCGAATACCGGCGAGCACACTGGTCGCGTGCGGAAAATCGGCATTGCCGTTGTCGGTGCCCTGCCAGGTCAGCGACCAGCCACCGACCTGGTTGGCGATGGCGTCGGCGCTCTTGCCGACCACCAGCACCCTGCTGCCGCGCTTGAGCGGCAGCACGTCGCGGTTGTTCTTCAGCAACACCAGCGATTCGCGCACCGCGCGGCGCGCCAGCGCGCGATACTGCAGCAGCTGCACGTCGCCCGCCCCGGCACGCTGCGACGGACGCTTGCCGAACGCCCCCATCACCAGCTTCGCCCGCACGATGCGGCTCACCGCGTCGTCGATGCGCGTCATCGGGATTTCGCCATCCTTCACCTGGCGCGTGGTGTTGGCGATGAACGCCTTGCCAGTCGTCGGGCACCATCACCATGTCGATGCCGGCGTTGATCGCCTTCGGGCAACTGGCATTGCTGCAGCCGGGCAACTGGCCGATGGCGTTCCAGTCGGACACGACGAAACCGGGGAAGCCCATCTTGTCCTTCAGCACGCCGGTCAGCAGCGCGCTGGCGCCGGTCATCTTGCCGTAGTCGACTCCGTCGGCCACGTCGTCCCAGCTGTTGTAGGACGCCATCACGCTGAGCACGCCCGCCTGCAGCGCGCCGACATATCCCGAACCGTGCACATTGATCATGTCCAGCCGGTCCACCTTGGCAACGCCCTGGTCGGTGCCGTTGGCCGTCGCGCCATCGCCGATGAAGTGCTTGGCGGTGGCCATCACGTTCGCGTCGCCGAAGTCGCCCTGCAGACCGGTGACGTAGGCGTCCGCATAAGCGCGCACCAGCGGCCCGTAATCGGAAAAACTCTCGTAGCTGCGCCCCCAGCGCACGTTCTGCGCCACGGCCAGCGTCGGCGCGAAGGCCCAATCGACGCCGGTGGCGCGCACCGCGCGCGCGGTGACCGCGCCGATTTGCCGGATCAATGCCGGGTCATGCGCCGCGCCGAGGCCGATGTTGTGCGGAAACAGCGTGGCACCGAACACGTTGCTGTCGCCGTGCACCGCGTCCGTACCCCAGATGATCGGCACCTTCACCGGTGAATCGACCGCCATCGAGGCGTCGTAGTAGCGATCGGCCAGGGCGAGCCAATCCGCCACGCTGGCGTGCTTGTTGCCCTGCGGCCAGGAGCCACCGCCGTTGAGCACCGAACCGATGTAGAACTGCCGGACCTGGTCGGGCGTGATCGACTTGATTTCCGCCTGCGTCATCTGGCCGATCTTCTGCGCCAGGCTCATCTGCGCGACGATGTCGCGCACGCGGGCATCCAGTTGCGGGTCCGCTTTCGTGCGGGGATGGATCCGCGGCCAATCGGTGTAATGGGTCGGCGCGAGCGCCTGGTTCGTCACCCCGGGTGAAGCTGCATCCGCTGCCGCCACGCCGCTGCTCGCAGCCAGCATCACCATGCTGGCGCAAGCCAGACCCGCACACCTGCTACCGATCATCGGAAACTCTCTTTCTTGTCGTCGAACCTGGCCGCACGGCGTGAGTGTCGTGCGGCCGGCCCAGCCTACAGCTTGTAATTGACGCCGAACAGAATGGTGCGGCCCCAGGTGTCGTATTCCAGCGGCCGGGTGAGTGGCACGTTGTTGGGCAAGGTGGAGACCTGCACCGACGAATCGGAGGAATTGGTGAGGTTGTTGACCTGCAACAGCAGCGACAAGCCGTCCCAACGGCCGCCGGTGAACGCGTAGCCGAATTGCAGGTCGGTCTGCCGGTTGGCCAGGATCCTGGTGTAGCCGAGCTGGTCGAACAGGGCCACCGCTTCGCCGGTGAACGACGAGCGATAACGTTCGGCCACGCGGATGGAGAAGCCGTAGCGTTCGTAGAACAGCGCCAGGTTCGCCACCTTGCGCGACAGGCCCGGCAAGGTCTTCGGACCGCCGGGCACCGACGAGATCGAGCTGAGCGGAATCGAGCTGTTGGTCAGCGAGAAATTGGCCTGCGCACCGAACCCTTGCAGCGCGCTCGCGAGCAGGCCGCCCTCCAGTGCGCCGGACAGTTCCAGTCCGTCCATCTTGCCGCCGGTGCCGTTTTCCGGCGTGGTGAACGAACCGATGTTGCTGGTCGGCACCAGGGTCGGCGTGTCGTTGGTGTAGTGGGAGAAATCGTAATCGAGCACGGTCTGGTTGTAGATGTAGTTGAGCAGGTTCTTGTGGAACACGGCCGCCGCCACGTAGCTGGCCGTGCCGAAATATTTCTCCCACGAGATGTCGGTGCCGACCGCCACATACGGCCGCAGTTGCGGGTTGCCGCCGCTGCCGGACCACAATACCTGGCCCGCGGCCGGGCCGTTGGTGATCTGCGACACGCTGGCGGAGGTGGACACTTTTTCGTCATCGATGCGGCCACGCGCCATGGTCTTGGCCAGGCCGAAGCGCAAGTACTGCCGCTGCCCGATCTCGGCCACCACGTTCAGGCTGGGCAGCACGTTGTTGTACTTCGCCCCGTCGGTGATCCTGCCGACCAGCGAATCGCCATTGGTCTGCAGCGCCTGCGATGACTGGTCGGTGTGCACGAACTGCACGCCCACGTTGCCACGCAGCGGAATGCCGCCCAGGTGCGTGTCGATGTTGAACTTCACGTACGCCAGCGGCACCTTCTCCTCGACGGTGTAGTTGCGGCTCCAGTCGCCCTGCCCGTTCTTCGGGACCAGGTAAACCTGGTTGCCATACAGCGCACCCAGCACGTTGTAGTTGAGGATGCCGGGAATGCCGCCGTAGCCGAGCGACGTCGGGTTGTACAGCAACGACGGATCGATCGGCGCGCTGAAGTGGTTCTGGTAAGTGTCCAGCGTGGAACCGTTGCCATTCAGATAGGCGAACAACACATCGGCATGCTTGGTCTTGGTGCGGTCCGACCAGGCCAGTCCCGCGTCCATGTCGCTGAAGATCCAGCCGACCGGATGGCTGGCCTGCAGGCGCAGTGCGTGGATGGTGTCGTCCTGGCGGTCGAGTTCCTCGCGCCCGTTGTAGCCGTAGTTGTCCGGATCGGTGAACACCACCGTGCCGGGATCGCGCAGATCGACCGCCGGACGGAAATCCGGATAACCAAAGCCGCTCGGCGTGTTGAAGTCGACGCTGGTGAAGGCACCGTTCGCCAGGCCGCTGAACAGGTAGGCATCGTGCAGTTTCACCCGCGCGCTGGACGAGGACAGGTCGGCCATCATCGTCCAGTCGCCCAGGTACAGCTTGTTGTTCCAGCCGATCGAGTAGAGCTTGTCGTGCTCCTTGGTGTATTCGTTCTGCAGGATCGGCGCGACGCCGAGGATGGTGCCGGACGTGACGATCGGCAGCGGCTGCCCGGGCGAAGTCTGCACGTTGTCGTAGCCGACGTTGTCGTACGGGCTGCTCGACCACTGCGCGCCATTGGTGAACTTGCGCTTGGTGAACGTGGAGTAGTACATGTCCAGCTTCGAGTAGTAGACGTCGTTCGGCGCCCACTCGAGCACGGCCATCAGGCCGTTGCGTTTCTGGTTCTGCGACTGCGCGCGCAGTTGCATGCCCTCCTGCGAAATCACGTTGTCCGGCATGCCCGGCGTGTGCGGACCGCTCCAGTTCTGGTCGATGCCGGCGCTGCCGTTGTCCGCACTCCACCACCAGGCCTGGTACTGCTTCTCCTGGATCGGCTCGTCGATCGTGGCCACGCCGACCGCCACGCCCAGGGTGTGATCGAGGAACTGGTCGACGTAAGAAAAACTGGCGCGATGGCCGTTGGTTCCCGTACCGGTGCCCGGATTGAGCGAACCGTTGCTGTTGTGTTCGCCACGCAGGTTGAACACGAACGTCCGCTTCGACAGATCCAGCGGATTGATCGTGTGCAGATCCACCGTGCCGGACAGGCCCTGCCCGACCAGGCTGGCATCGGGCGTCTTGTAGATGGTCACGCCGTTGACCAGCTCGGCCGGATACTGGTCGTACTCCACCCCGCGGTTCTCGCCGATCGTCGCCTGCTCGCGCCCGTCGAGGGTGGTGCCGGCAAAGTCCGGCGACAGGCCGCGGATGGCGATGGCGTTGGCATGGCCATCCGCGCGCTGCGTGGCCAGGCCCGACACGCGCGAAAGGCTGTCGGCAATGCTCACATCCGGCAGCTTGCCGATGTCCTCGGCGGAAATCGCCTCGACGATGTTGTTGGAGTCCTCCTTGGTCTTCATCGAACTGGCGATGCTGCCGCTGATCCCGGTCACCACCACGCGGCTCAAATCCGTCACCGGTTTCGCGGACTTCCGCTTGCCCTTCCGGGTCGTGTCGTCGGCCTTCGCGGTACCGGCATCCGGTGGTGTCGCCAACACGCCGGCGGACACCTGCGGCGGCTGGCCTGACGCCTCCTGCGCAAAGGCGGGACCGCCCCCCGCGATGGCGATCAACGCCACCGCGCAGGCGGCGGCCAATGGACGAAGATGGAAATGGACTGGCGCGACGGCGCCGTGCAACGCGCAACGATGGTTCATGCAGGCCTCCCTTTTGCCCCTGGTTGATGTTTTTTTTCTTGCCCGGTGTACTCGATCTTGCGCCCGTCCCCCGCGATGGAATGGGCATGGGTTCACTTTCCAGCCCGCAGGCGCTGGAACGCCATGGTCTTCTGGCCCGGACGTCAGAAACCGTTCATGATTTTTCCGCGGCTTGCCCTGCGCACGACCGAAGACAACCGCGACAAGACGGCACGCGTCGTGTGCAGATCGTGAAAGGCCGTGGCAACAGTTCTACAGACCGAACTCTGCAACGACCGGAAAGTGGTCGGAGGGATAGCGCGCGCCCTCGTGCGAGGTGACCGTGTGGACGGCGATGGCCTTGAAGCCGCGGCTCAGTATCCAGTCGATGCGCTGGTCGGGCTCGCCGGTGAAATTGTGGAAGGTCTTTGCCGGGCCGGAGCGCGAGGCGGCAGTCATCCAGGCATCATGCAGGCCCTGGGTCAGCTTCGTGTGCACTGGCGTATCCGGCGCGCAATTGAAATCCCCGGCCAGGATCACCTTGCCGCCGCGCGGCAGCTTGCCGATCCATCGCAGGATCTCGTCCGCACTGAGCATGCGCGCGCGGACATCCTCCGTACGATACGGAAAATGCGTATTGAGGTAGTCGAACGCGCCGCCGCCGTCGCGCAGGCGAAACCGCGCCCAGGTGACCATGCGCGGATAGGGTTGCCCCCAGGTCCTGCTGCCCGGCACGCGTGGCGTATCGGAAAGCCAGAAATCGCCGGAGCGCTCCACCTTCAGGCGGTCCGTGCGATAGAACACGCCCATGTGCTCGCCCTTGCTGCCGCCGTCCCGGCCCTGTCCGAACCAGGCGTAGCCCGGCAGGTGCGCGGCAAGATACTCGCCCTGTTCCTCGGTCAGCTCCTGCGTGCCGAGCAGATCCGGATGCGCCGCCTCGATCACCTTGACCATCAGGTCGCGCCGGTTCTCCCAGGCATTCATGCCGGTATCCACCGGCACCCGCACGTTGAACGTCATCACCCGCAACGGCGTCTCAGCCGCCATGCCCGAACCGGCCACGCCGAACATCAGCACACAGGCAAACACCGAAGACCAGTGGCGCAGGTTCATCACATACCTCCGTGCGGGAACGACTCGGAAACGTCAGTCTAGCGCTCGACCTGTTGCCGATGGGAAGCGCATCAATGTCATCATCGCCGCCGGCAGACATCATCCCCACAGGCCACCTGAAGACCGCGGAGATTCCCGTGAACGCAACGATGGATTTCGCCGACTGCGAAGTCGGCTACGACATCCCCGCCCGTCCGGGCATGGACGAGGCGGACATCCAGACACCTTGCCTGGTGCTCGATCTGGACGCGCTGGAGCGCAACATCGCCAGGATGGGCAACTACGCGCAAGCGCACGGCATGCGCCACCGCAGCCACGGCAAGATGCACAAGTCCGTCGATGTGCAAAGGCTGCAGGAACGCCTGGGCGGTGCAGTCGGCGTGTGCTGCCAGAAGGTTTCCGAAGCGGAAGCATTCGCGCGCGGCGGCATCAGGGACATCCTGGTGTCGAACCAGGTGCGCGACCCGGCCAAGATCGACCGGCTCGCACGCCTGCCAAGCTGCGGCGCGCGCATCACCGTCTGTGTCGACGACCTGGCGAACGTGAGCGAACTGTCGGCCGCCGCGCAGAAGCACGGCACCACGCTGGAATGCCTGGTCGAGATCGACTGCGGCGCGCGCCGCTGCGGCGTGGCCACGCCCGGCGACGCGGTCGCGATCGCCCAGGCCATCGAAGCCGCACCGAGCCTGGAATTCACCGGCATCCAGGCCTACCAGGGCGCCATGCAGCATCTGGAAAACCACGCGGATCGCAAGGCCAGCCTCGACGACGCCATCGTGCTGGCCAAGGCCGTCGTCGAAGCTCTGCGGGCGGCCGGGCTCGCACCCGAAATCGTCTCCGGCGGCGGCACGGGCTCCTATGGCTTCGAGTCCAATTCAGGCGTCTACAACGAACTTCAATGCGGCAGCTACGCCTTCATGGACGCAGACTACGGGCGCATCCTGGACAAGGACGGCCATCGCCTCGACCAGGGTGAATGGGAGAACGCGCTGTTCATCCTGACCTCGGTGATGAGCCACGCGAAACCCGCCCAGGCGGTCTGCGACGCGGGACTCAAGGTGATGTCGCTCGACAGCGGCCTGCCCGTCATCCACGGCCGCGACGATGTGACGTACATCAGCGCCTCGGACGAACACGGCGTGATCGAGGACCCGCACGGTGTCCTGCGCATCAACGAAAAGCTCAAGCTCGTCCCCGGGCACTGCGACCCGACCTGCAACCTCCACGACTGGTATGTCGGCGTACGCAACGGCAAGGTCGAAGTGGTCTGGCCGGTGTCGGCGCGCGGCAAGAGCTATTGACGCGCATGGCATCATCGCGCGTGCGACGGTTCATGCTGGCGGCCAGAGCGCTGCCACGGCACCAGCGCGGCAGCGGTCATGCTGCAACAGTCAGGTTATCTCCCACACAAAGCCGGGTGCGTTATGAGTGACGTCCTTGCCATCCACGAGTTCAGCGATGATCTCGCGGTGCATTTCCGAGACATCAACGCGGAATGGATCAATGCCATGTTCCGCCTCGAGGAAACCGATCGGGATGTGCTGGAGAACCCGCGAGCGAAGATCATCGATGCGGGTGGTGTCATTCTCTTTGTCGAGGCAAGCGGACTCGGGATCGTCGGTGCGTGCGCCCTTCAGAAGACGGGAGCCACCAGCTATGAGCTCACCAAGATGGGCGTGCGCGAGTCGGCACGCGGCATGAAGACCGGGGAGTTTCTACTCTCCGCCATCGTTGACCGGGCAAGGTCGCTGGGGGCCGATCCCCTGTACCTGCTCACCAACTCCAAATGCGGCGCTGCCATTCATCTGTACGAGAAGCTTGGCTTCCAACACGATGCTGACATCATGGCCCGGTATGGAGCGCGCTATGAAAGGTGCGACGTGGCCATGCGCTACCAGGCGGAAACCTTGCGGTAAAACGGCTCTCGGCCTGACCTGAAACTCGCCGGGAATGGAGGGCTGTCCGTGGTCAAGGGTTGCCGGCGACCGGGTCGGAAAGACTCAGTGATGCCCCTTGCTTCTGCGCCTGTGCGCCGCCTGCTTTGCGCGGTTGCCACAGATATCCATGCTGCACCAGCGGCGGTTCCTTGCACGGGTGTGATCCGCGAACAGCAAGGTGCACGCAGGACCCTCGCACGCTTTCACCTGGGCAAAGTCCTCTTCCGTGAGCAGCCGTGCCAGCGCCTGGCCGATCGGCAGCAACAGCGATTCCGGTGACTTCCAGCGACGCATGGCCTGCAACTGCACGCCATGCCCGTGACCGGTTCTTGCCGTGACGACTTCGTAGCCCTCGTCGCGTTCGAGCAACCGGTTCAGCGGCCCGAGTTCTTTGACCGTGGCCGCCGTCAACGCCCGGCCCTGGTGCGTGCGCACGAAGCCACGAAACCACTCACGCAGATCCCGGGCCTGGGCAGCAACGCGATCCAGCTCTCCGGGCATGGCGTCCTTGCGCATGTCTTGCAGCACGTCCGTCGGGACCAGTTGCGCCTGCTCCAGCCAGCGGAGCAGGCCTTCGCCGTCCCCGATCCAGTCCACGGGCGTATCGACGGGCGTTGCGAGGGAATTGAGGAAATCGAGACCGACCGAATCGGCGACGAACATGGCGGGCGCTGATGGGGACATTTTCTGGGGCCTCTGAATGATCCAATAGTAACCTTCTAGAAAACGCTTGACAAGTTACGTTCGCGTTCCTAACCTCTCAATCGTACTCAAGAGGGTTACGCCAGCACGGCCAGGCCGGCGGCACGCGCACAGGGTCGGCAAACACATCGAAACCAGCCAAGGCAGGGCTTCCCATGTCTTCAAACAACATCACCACGGTCCTGGTCCCCGGTACTCGGGCGGATGGGTCGAGCCGGGCGAAGACGACTGGACAATTCCAGTCCATGAGATCTGGAGAAGTTACTGCCCCCATCGCGCTGACCTCGCATGCCGAGGATCTCGCCGCGCTCGAAAGGACGCTGAAAACGCCGTCGCGCATGGAACTCGACCTGCATGGGAACAAACCATCGGCAGACCGCCTGGGCGCGTTTTCCGACGCCGTCATCGCCGTGGTGATCACGATCATGGTGCTGGAGTTGAAGGCGCCGGAGAGCCCGGCGTGGTCTGCGCTGTGGCCGCTCTGGCCGACCGCGGTGAGTTATGCGGTGAGCTATCTCTTCATCGCCATCGTGTGGGTCAACCATCACCACCTGCTGCGATTTGTGAGGAATGCGACACCCCGTCTGATCTGGACCAATTTCGCGCACCTGTTTGCCGTATCGCTGGTGCCCTTTTCCACCGCCTGGATCGCGCGGACCGAGCTGGCCGCCGCGCCGGTGGCGTTGTATGCGGCCGTCTTTGTCTTCGTGAATGTGGCGTACTGCCTCTTCGAGCGGGACGTCCTGCAACAGGCGGACGATGCGTCCATCGATGCCCGGTGCAAGCACCTGGCCCGTCGACGCTCCGTCGGGACGCTGCTGACCTTCGTCATCGCAGCGGCGATTTCGCTGCTGTTGCCCCGGCTCGGGTTCGTCCTCGTCTGCATGACCCTGATCCTGTACCTGCGACCGGAGGCGCCCGGCAGCGCGCTTCACGGGACGCACTCCGATTGACCGCTGCCACTCGCGACGCGCCGCGTCCTATTCCATCGAGGAGAACCGCCATGTCCAACGTCCAGTACCGCACCGCCGATGTCGATGGCCTGAAGGTGTTCTATCGCGAAGCCGGCTCGCCGACATCGCCCAAGCTCTTGCTGCTGCATGGCTTCCCCAGCGCGGGTCACATGTTCCGCGACCTGATTCCGCTGCTGGCCGATCGCTTCCACATCATCGCGCCGGATCTTCC
Source organism: uncultured Gammaproteobacteria bacterium (assembly GCA_963828675.1). Classification (GTDB taxonomy): domain Bacteria; phylum Pseudomonadota; class Gammaproteobacteria; order Xanthomonadales; family Rhodanobacteraceae; genus Rhodanobacter. Next base: position 29,458 of record CAWHFQ010000002.1, on the reverse strand, counting down.
TGGCTTCGGCCAGTCCTCGATGCCGCCGCGCAGCGACTTCGACTACAGCTTCGACCACATCGCCGCCGTGATCGACCGCTTCACCGAGGTCGTGCACTTCGATCGCTTCATCGTCTATGTCTTCGACTACGGCGCGCCCACCGGCTTCCGCATCGCCGCCAGACATCCGGAGCGTATCGCCGGGATCATTTCGCAGAACGGCAATGCCTATGTGGAAGGCCTGAGCGAAGGCTGGAACCCGATCCGCGCCTACTGGACCGACCCTTCCGACGAGAACCGCCAGGCGCTGCGCGCCATGCTGGCTCCCGAGACCACGAAGTGGCAGTACACCCATGGCGTCGCGGACGAGTCGTCGGTATCGCCGGACGGCATCGCCCTGGACAACTATTACCTGGCACGCCCCGGCGCGGACGAGATCCAGCTGGACCTGTTCGGCGACTACCGGAACAACGTCGCGCTGTATCCGCAGTTCCAGGAATATTTTCGCACGCACCAGCCGCCCCTCCTCGCCGTCTGGGGCAGGAACGATCCGTTCTTCCTGCCGCCCGGTGCCGAAGCGTTCAAGCGCGACATTCCCACCGCGGACGTGCGCTTCTTCGACACCGGACACTTCGCCCTGGAAACGCACGCGGCCGAGATCGCCCGCGCCATCGAGGAAGTCTTCGCCCGCTGAAACAGGGGCGTGGCGGAAGGCATCGCGCCTTCCGCCACGCCCCTCTCGCGCGTCGCAGATCACCCGGGATGGATCCGCAGCGCCAGCCGCAGCACATCCTGCCGCAACAGGTACACCGACGCGGCCAGCAGCACCACGTCCTTCATCAGGAACGGCACGTTGCCCACCATCGCGGGGAAGCCGCCGGCCGACGCGGCCCAGCCATCGGGCATGAACGGGATGATGGTGACCGTCACGACGAAGGTGATCACCGATCCTGCCGCGCCCAGCACGCCCAGCCGCCTGCTCCAGAATCCGCCCAGCAGCAGCGCGCCGAACAGCCACTCGGACACGCCCAGGAACCAGCTTGCGCCGCGGATGCCGAACACCGGATACATCCACGCGATCAGCGGCCCGTTGCTGATGAAGGGGATCAGCGTCTGCGCTTCGTAAGCCCACCATTTCTGGTAGCCGAAGAAAAAGAACATCACCACCATCGCAGCCCGGACCACGTGGTAATCCAGGTCTTCCTTGAGCAGGCCGGTGCGGGCCAGCGCGTTCACCAGTGCATTCATCATCGTGTCCTCATTGCGGTTGTCGAAAGGTTCCGGCGCTCATGCGGCGGATGAAAGGTCGATCCCCGTCCGGCGGTGGATTCGAGGAAATGGACGGCCATACCAGCCATGCCGGCTTCCTTCATGGGAGCGACAAGGCTTCACTGTACGGAGCCCACGTGAGCCTGTTAATGTCACACATGCTCTAATTCATGCTTGTTCGTCTCTAGCGGAGCCACGACATGTCACCACCGATGGACTGGCTCAGCCGCCTGCTGGAGATGACCCCGGTGCGCGGCCGGCTCGACCTTCGGTGCCTGTATGGCGCGCCGTGGCGCATCGACGAGGCGCAGGCCGAACCCGGCGAGATTCCCTACCACCTGGTACTCGGCGGATCGGCCGTGCTCGAGGATCCCGAAGGAGGACCGCCGCAACACCTCGCTGCCGGCGACATCCTGTTCGTCGCCCAGGGTGGCGCGCATACCCTGCATGACGGCAGCGGCGCCAAGCCGGTCCCGGCGCGTGCACGCGCCGGCCTCAACCTCACCTTCAGCGAAAACACCGGCAGCGGGGCACGGCTGGACATGCTCTGCGGCCGCTTCGTCCTGGCCGCGTCGCACGAACGCCTGCTGCGTGATTACCTGCCCTCGCGGCTGCTGGTGCGCGCGACTGCGGCACAGGACGCGCCGAATGCCACCGCCGCACAAGTCGCCAGTCTGGTAGCGATGATGCGCACCGAATCGGCCACGGACCATCTCGGCGGCCGCGCCATGCTCAACGCGCTTTCGACCGCGCTGTTCGCGCTCACCCTGCGCCTGTCCAGCGAATCCGGCGAAGCGCCCGCCGGCCTGCTGGCACTCGCCGGCAACTCCCGCCTGGCCCCGGCGATCGCCGCCATGTTCGAACGCCCTGCCCATCCCTGGACGCTGCCCGCGCTCGCGCGCCTGTGCAACGTCTCGCGCGCGACCCTGGTGCGTCTGTTCAACGAAAGCCTCGGCCGCTCCGCCAGCGATCTGCTGACCGACATCCGCATGACGCTCGCCGCCAACGCATTGCGCAAACCCCATCTCTCCACCGGCACCGTGGCGGAAGCCGCGGGGTATCAATCAGAAGCGGCATTCCAGCGGGCATTCAAGCAGCACATGGGAGTAACGCCGGCGAGGTGGCGGAAGCAGGCGGCGGGCATGGCCGTGGAGAATCAACCGATCGCCTTCGGCCGGGACAGGCACGCGTAGAGTCGATCTCCGGCTGCATGCATGGCCGTACGGCCGGGACATGTTGACGGTGCCAAGGCCGACGACGCGGTGTCGTGCGGCTTGCGCATGTGCACCCGTCCGACGGATGGCCACGATTCATGGGCCACACGATGAGGCGCCGCCGGTTGGCGGCACCTCTTGCGCATTTCACGCCACCGCCGGGAAATCCAGCTCGGTGTCGTTGATGCGGTTGAACGTGTTGGTGAAGACGATCAGGGCGATCGCCAGGCTGATGTCCACCAGTTGCGCGTCGGTGTAGCCAGCTTGCTTGATCGCGGCGAACTCCGGCTCGGCAATGGTGCCGCGGGTTTCGACCAGGGTGCGCACGAAGCGCGTCAGTGCATCGCGCCTGGCATCACCGGTCGGTTGATTGGCGCGGATCTGCTTCAGTGCTTCCGGCTTCAGCCCGGCCATCTTGCCGAGCATGCTGTGCGCGGCCACGCAGTAATCGCAACCGGCGACCTCGCTGACCAGCAGCTTGATGGTCTCCTGGTCCTGTTTGCCCAGGCTGCCGGCACCCAGAACAGCTTCAGCCTGCAGGATCGCCTTCAGCGCGGCCGGACCATGCGCGCCGATCGCGGCGAAAGTATTGGGCACCCCGCCGGCGGCCTTGCGGATCTGTGCATAGACCTCGGCGGTGGCGCCGGTGGCGGACTCGATCGAAGGGACAGTGATACGTGACATGACGGACTCCTTGGGTGATTGAACGAGGAGTCACTTTAGGGAAATGCCATGGAATGTTTAATGCTCAAACGGATCCCATATATGCTCAATCATCTCTATTTCAGATGCCAATCGCGTCCATCGACCACGCGAGCCACCCACGCAAGACCGTGAGCAGCCATGCGGAGCCGCTGCGCGGTGCGGTCGAATGAAGCGCCGGACGCGGTCGGAGTCACTGGCCATCGTTGCAGCAAAAAGGGGCGGAGGCGATCAAACGGAATTGATCGCCTCCGCCCCTTTGTTTGACCCTATGATTTTGCGTTCCCCGGCCCTTCGCTTGCGCTGGACTGGGTCAGTTCACCCCTTCCCCTTCACGCGTGCCCGCCGCCAGGTCGTTATGGATGTCGGTGACCAGGTGCCTGATCCAGCGGTCGTAGCTGACGTGGATGTAAGGCCGGCCATGCCTGACCTTGTACTTGAGGTGATCGCTGGTGACGTAATTGACCTGGATTTCCCTGGCATCGTAGTGCACCGCGATGGTCACGCTGAATTCGCGCGGATCGTAGACGGCATCGATCTCGCCGGGCACGCTCTTGACCATTCGCCAGCCATATCTGCTCAGTGCCCGCCCGATCACATGCACGACGGTGTCCTGGCTGATGCCGGCAGGCAGCGGGATCGGTGGCGGGTCGACCAGCGGTGCGGTGCGGGATGCCATCAACAACAACAGGATCGGCGCCAACAGCAACGGTCGCCACAACGTGCGAATTCGCGAATGCAACATGAAATGGTCCCCTTCAACCAGGCGGCGACGTGCCGCGCGGCGAATTATAAACACGGCGCGATGGATTCCCTTGCCAGGCACACCGCCTCGCACGATTCACACGCGAGGCGGCGCAGGCCTGCCTGGACAACCGCGCCAGCCCGCACACGCGCATCCGGCGGACCGCGACGACAGACCTTACCCGCCTTTCACGCGCTCCGTGACACCTTGGCATCCATGTCCACCTTGCGGCACAACGTTGTCGATTGCGCCAGATCGTAAAGGGGCCTTGAGCTCATGATGGACGTTTCGTTTCTGGCAGGTGGCGGTGACATGGGCGCGCTCATGCGAGTCCATGACTGGTCGCACCATCCACTGGGCAAACCCGACACCTGGCCACAGGCGTTGCGCACGGCTGTGCGGCTCATGCTCAATTCGCGCCACCAGATGTGCATATTCTGGGGCGGCGAAGCCTTCTGGTTCTACAACGATGCCTACGGCCAGACGCTGACGATCGAGCGCCATCCTTCGTCGCTCGGACTGCCCGGCCATCTGGTGTGGCCGGAGATATGGGACGACATCGGTGCGCAGATTTCCCAGGTCATGTCCGGCGGCAAGGCCACCTGGCACGAGAACCAGCATCTGGTGCTGCGGCGCAATGGTCGTGACGAGGATACCTACTGGACCTACAGCTATGGTCCCGTCGACGACGAATCGGCGCCCGGTGGCGTGGGTGGCGTGCTGGTGGTGTGTACGGAAACGACCGAGCATATGCTGGTGTCGATGCGCGCGATGGAAGAAAGCAGGGATCTGGCCGAACTGTTTGAGCAGGCGCCCTCGTTCATGGCTGTGCTGCGCGGGCCACAACACATTTTCGAACTGACCAACCCCAGCTATGTGCGGCTGATCGGCGGACGCAATGTATTGGGCCATTCCGTCGCAGAGGCGCTGCCGGATGCCGCCAGGCAAGGTTTCGTGAACCTGCTGGATTCGGTTTACGCAAGCGGCAAGCCTTACTCGGCCAAGGCCACGCCACTCGCCGTGCAACCTTCCCCGGAGGCACCGATCAGCCACCGCTACATCGACTTCGTCTACCAGCCGATCAGGAACGCCGCCAATCAAGTCACCGGTATTTTCGTGGAAGGGATGGACGTCACCGAACGCATGCTGGCCGAGAATGCACTGCGCGCCTCCGAAACCCGCTTGCGCGCGCTCAACGCCGATCTGGAGCAGCAGGTGGCGCAGCGGACGCATGGCCGATCGCGCACCTGGCAACTGAGCACCGACATCATGGGCGTGCTCAACGCCGAAGGGATCTTCGAGCTTTCCAATCCCGCGTGGCAAAGCGTGCTTGGCTGGCCTGAGGAAACCATCTCCAGCACTCCGTTCTTCGACTTCCTTCACCCCGATGACCTGGCACGCAACCAGCTTGCCTTTGCCCGTGCCATCGGGTTCGGCGAGCCGCTGCTGCACTTCGAGAATCGATACCGTCACGCCGATGGCGAATACCGCTGGCTGTCGTGGGTGGCCATACCCGAGGGTGACAAAATCTATTGCAGCGCTCGCGATATCACGGCCAACAAGCACGCCGCCGAGCGGCTTGCCCATACCGAGGCCGCGCTGCGCCAGTCACAGAAGATGGAGGCGGTCGGACAGCTCACCGGCGGTCTTGCGCACGATTTCAACAACCTGCTTGGCGGCATCATGGGGGCGATGGAAGCGATGCGGACAAAGCTCGACGAAGGCAAGATCGACGATGTGCCGCGCTACCTGTCGCTCGGCGAAACTGCCGTGCGCCGTGCGGCCTCGCTGACCCAGCGCCTGCTGGCATTTTCGCGGCAGCAGACGCTCGACTCGCGCTCCACCGACATCAACAAGCTGGTTGCCGGCATGGAGGAGCTGATCCGCCGCACCATCGGCCCGTCGATCCGATTGGAAGTAGTGGGTGCCGGCGGCCTGTGGCCGAGCCTGGTGGATCCGCACCAATTGGAAAACGCGTTGCTCAACCTGTGCATCAACGCGCGTGACGCGATGCCCGATGGCGGTCGCCTGACCATCGAGACCGCCAACCGCTGGCTGGACATCTACGCCGCCGCCGAATGCGAACTCGAGCCGGGACAATATGTCTCGCTCTGCGTCACCGACACCGGCACCGGCATGGCCGCCGACGTGATCGCGCGGGCATTCGATCCGTTCTTCACCACCAAGCCACTTGGCCAGGGTACCGGCCTGGGCCTGTCGATGATCTACGGTTTCGCCCGCCAATCGGGCGGTCAGGTACGCATCTATTCCGAACCCGGCACCGGCTCCACGCTGTGCATCTACCTGCCACGCCACGGCGAGCCTCCGGTCGAACCGGAAATCACGCAACCAGCCAGCCAGGCCGCCACCGCCCAGGGACGCAAGACGATCCTGGTAGTTGAAGACGAGCCCTCCATTCGCGAACTGGTCTGCGAAATTCTGGCCGATGCCGGCTACACCTTGCTGCAGGCCCGCGACGCCGCCGCGGGCCTGCGCATCCTGCAATCGGGCGAGACGATCGACCTGCTGATCACCGACGTCGGCCTGCCTGGCGCCATGAATGGTCGTCAGATGGCCGATCTCGCACGCACGACGCGACCGGATCTCAAGATTCTCTTCATGACCGGGTACGCCGAGAATTCCATGGTCGGCGACGGCCACCTTGAACCGGACATGCACGTGCTCACCAAGCCCTTCTCCCTCAATGTCCTGCAGAGGAAGGTAAGCGCCATCATGCCGGGTTGAGTCACGGATGACTTGACGGTCGCGTCTGTCGCCAGCGTGGCTGTTGGGCTGGTTCACGGCGCCGAATGGATCCCGGCAAACGCACAACAACCGGCTCGCTCCCGACACACCTGCCGCGGCCACGGTGGCACGCAATCGATGAAGTGTTCCTCGCCATGTGTCCCGACGTGGAGCGTCGGATGAACCGGCGGCGCCTCGCGCTTCGAAGGACGACCCGCCCGGACCGCGGGCCGTCCCCTTGTCATCGACTACGGAGCATGGCGCCCGCCGTCGAGGTCGAACCGCAATACCTGGCCCATGCCGGGCGGCAGGCCGAACCCGCCATTGGAGACATACAACGCGCAATCAGGGCCGAAGGTCATGGCGGTAGGCAGCACCAGACCGCTGATGATGGTCTTGCGCGCGCCGGAGGGGTCGATGCGCACCACGTCACCCGTGCCCGGCGTCGGGAACTGGTTGTCCTTGCCCGTGGTGTTCTCCAGCACATACATGCGCCCCCACCTGTCGAAGGTGACGCCGAGCACCGTGGTCAAGTGTCCGACCACCGGCCAGAGTTGCCTGTTCGAGGTGAGCTTGAGCACCCTGGAGGATCCGGCCACGATCGGGAACGTGTTGAGATTGCCGATGAAGAAATGGCCGTGATACGCCAGCGCCGTCGGCACGATGTGCCCCTGCGTGGCCGAGATGTCCACGATGCGCCGCACCTTGCCGTAGGGCGTGATCTTCACCAGTTCGCCGTGATTGGGCTCCACCGCGAAGAGATTGCCGTGCAGCGCCACCATGGAAAACCAGGTGCCGTCCGGCTCGAAGTCATCCTCCTCCGGGTTCTGCACGGGGTGGTGTTTCTGGTACGCGCTGAGGTTGGCGATCCAGTGGATCGAGCCATGATGGCCGATGCGCGCCACGCCATTGAACGTGCCGGCAAGCCCGTGCGAACAGCCAGCTCCGGCGGTGATCGCGTACAAGGTATGGCCGAGGAAGGCGACATCCGCCACGCCGCTGACCAGCGAACCCTGCGCCGGGTTGGTCTGGCTGGACGGGAACTTGTCGGTCACCGTGGTGCGGTGGCCGTGCCGGTCGATCCGCGAAATGCGCCCGCCCGTGCGGCTTCCCGTATACGGGCCGACATTCGGCACCTGCGTGCATTGCATCGCCGTGGTCGAGAGGGTGCCGCCGCTGCCGCCTTCGGCGACGTAGAGGTAGCCGTCGGGACCAAACTTCAGGCCGCGCGGGCTATTGAGGCCGGTGGCGTAGATCGAGACCTTGACCGGATAACTGGTGTGGGTCTGGACCAGGCTGGCGATATCGCTCGCGCTCGGTGACGCCGTCGATTCGGCGGCAACGAGCGTGGGTGATGCCGCACAGCCGATGGCGAGCGCCAGGGCACTGGCTAGCAGAAGCTTGCGATGAGTCATGGGATGTTCTCCAGGGAGGATGCGGCAGATCGGGCGGTGCCGCGTCGCCTCGCACTGCAGACCGCTCGACGATGTCGAGTCATCTGGCTACCGGGTCCGCCGCGGTGCAACGCTGATGCAAGAAGCCGCGGACCGGAGGCCGCGGCTTTGCAAAGGTTTGCGAGCCTTTTCCCGACGCAACGCACGGCTGCAGGCACAGCGTACGCGTGCACCAAAACCGTCCTGGCATCCGGGATTCATCGCCGCAAGCAAGCGGTCGGACGGGAGCGGCAGCCTTGGATTCCAGGGAGTGGCTCGCGCCACACGACGATCAGCATCCGGCCTGTTTGCGCGCGGCCGGATCATCTCCATCGCGCGACGTCGCTGCGTGTACCCGCCCGACGTAGCGCGCGGGATTCTACTCAGTTGCTGTTATGCCCGAGTGATCGAAAAGACAAGACACTTGCGTACCCGCCTGCAACCGATGGACCACCCATCGGCGAGGCCGAAGTGGCCTGATCGGCGTCGACGTCGGCGCGCCGTCAGGAGCCATCGTTGCGCGCCGCCATCGGATGAAAAATCCGCGACTGAATCACGGTCGTGATTGGCCCGGCGTGCGATCGAATTCGATGGAGCCTTCGGTGCAAACACCGATGCCTACGCGCTGATCGTGCTGCAGGGGTTCTACCCCGATCTCGGAAGTCCGATCAATTCTCGCTGCGCGAACCGACGCAGAGTCTCACCAGCTCCGCCAATTGATTGATGAGTGCGACGGATACTTGCAAATTCAGCGTTGCAGCCATGTCGTGTGAACTACCTCGTGCTATGCACGACCCATGATGATCTCGCCATCCTCTTTGGTGAAGGGTTGTGCGATCGCAGGAAGGATATCGAGCACGATTTCCGAGGGACGGCAAAGCCGCGTACCACGCGGTGTGACTACAAAGGGGCGATTGATCAGGATTGGATACTTCAGCATGGCATCAATGATGATGTCATCGGTGATGCCAGCCTCGCCCAGCCCCAGATCGACGAAAGGAGTTCCTTTCTCACGCAAGGCTTCGCGTGGTTTGAGCATGGCTTCATCGATGAGCCTCATCAATTGTTCGCGACTCGGTGGTGTCTTGAGATATTCGATCACCGTAGGCTCGATACCGGCATGGCGGATCAGGGCCAGCGCATTGCGAGAGGTGCCGCAATCCGGGTTGTGATAGATCGTGGCGGTCATCGGTGTCACCGTACTCATCGTCAGCAGGCTCCACTGGCACAGCAGCTGGTCTTGACCGGTGCCATTACAACCGGAGCCGGCGCAGCCATTTCGGTCACGCCGGCTGCCACTGCCAAGGCTTGCGCCTCAGCCGCACCTTTGCGCTCGCTGTAACGGTCGACCAGGTAATCACTGCGATCGCGCACCATCAGGGTGAACTTGAATAGTTCCTCCATGACGTCCACGACGCGATCGTAAAACGGCGATGGCTTCATCCGGCCCGCATCATCGAACTCCTGCCAGGCTTTGGCGACGGACGACTGGTTCGGGATGACCACCATACGCATCCACCGGCCAAGCACACGCAACGCGTTTACGACGTTGAAGGACTGCGAGCCACCGCTGACCTGCATGACCGCCAGGGTGCGCCCTTGTGTCGGCCGCACGCTGCCTTCTTCCAGTGGCAGCCAGTCGATCTGATTCTTGAAGACGGCTGTCACCGAACCATGACGCTCCGGGCTGACCCAGACCTGACCCTCCGACCACAAGGACAGCGAACGCAGTTCCTGCACTTTGGGATGCGTGTTGGGCACGCTGTCCAGAATGGGCAACTCATGCGGATCGAACACGCGCGTTTCCGCGCCGAACTGGCGCAGGATGCGCTCGGCCTCCAGGGCCAACTTGCGACTGAACGACTGCGGGCGCAGTGACCCATACAGGATAAGAATGCGCGGTGGATGGCTGGAGTCCGCCGGCAGCGCCAGTTTGGCCAGGGTTGGGGTATCCAGCACATCGGCGGCAATGTGGGGCAGATCCGGCATCGTCATGAACACGGTTCCTGTTGCTTTGATTAAATGATTCTATCATTATGGAAATATAGAATCCAATTCGAGACCGTCATGCATCCGTGCCGCGTTCTATTCATCTGCACGGGCAATTCCGCCCGCAGCATCCTGTCTGAAGCGACCCTCAACTATTTGGGCAAAGGCCGCTTCGAAGCCTTCAGCGCCGGCAGTCAGCCGACCGGCCGCGTCAATCCTTATGCGATCGAGGAGCTCAAGGCCTTCGGCATACCCACCGAAGGCCTCAGCAGCAAGTCCTGGGATCGTTTCACCGGGGAAGGTGCGCCACCGCTGGATATCGTGATCACGGTCTGCGACAACGCAGCGAATGAGACGTGCCCGGTGCTGTTCGGCGATTTCGTGAAGACTCATTGGGGTCAGCCCGATCCGGCGGCAGCCCACGGTGAAGGTGCCGCGATCGAAGCCTTTCGGCTTGCCCACACGCTCGTGCTTTATCGAGTCAACGCGTTGCTGAACCTGCCGGTGGAAACGATGAACCGGGACGAGTTGAAGTTGGCCCTTGATCACATCGGCACCATCACCGACGCCGAAGAGGAACACGTATGAACCGGTTGTCTGCTGAAGTGGTCGACGCCGATCCGGATACGGCCAGTGGCACCAGCATCGGCTTCTTCGAGCGCTACCTCACGGTCTGGGTCTTGCTGTGCATCGTGGCGGGCACCGTTCTGGGTCACTGGCTGCCGGGCACCTTTGAAGCCCTGGGAGGCATGCAGGTCGCGCAAGTCAATCTGCCGGTCGCCGTGCTCATCTGGCTGATGATCATTCCGATGCTGCTGAAGATTGATTTCAGCGCGCTCGGTGGCGTGCGTCGCCAATGGAAGGGCATCGGTGTCACGCTCTTCATCAACTGGGCCGTGAAACCGTTCTCGATGGCGCTGCTGGGTTGGATCTTCATCCGCCACGTTTTCGCCGGCTACCTTCCTGCCGATCAGCTCGATTCCTACATTGCCGGCCTGATCTTGTTGGCAGCCGCGCCGTGCACGGCGATGGTGTTCGTGTGGAGCAACCTCTGCCACGGCGAGCCGAACTTCACGCTGAGCCAAGTCGCCTTGAACGACACAATCATGGTGGTGGCGTTTGCGCCCATCGTGGCGCTGCTGCTGGGCATCTCTTCGATCACGGTGCCCTGGAACACGTTGCTGTTGTCGGTGCTGCTCTACATCGTCGTGCCGGTGGCCATCAGCGTGGTGCTTCGTCGTTGGGTGCTCTCGCGAGGCGGCGAGCCACAGCTGCAGAAACTGCTACAGCGCCTGGGACCGGCGTCCTTGTTCGCGCTGCTGGCCACCCTCGTGCTGCTGTTCGGTTTTCAGGGGCAGCAAATCCTTGCCCAGCCGGCGGTGATCGCCATGCTGGCCGTGCCGATCCTGATCCAGGTGTATTTCAACTCCGGACTGGCCTATCTGCTCAACCGTCGGTTCGGTGTGCCCCATTGCGTGGCTGGTCCCTCAGCGCTGATCGGTGCAAGCAATTTCTTCGAGTTGGCTGTCGCTACCGCGGTGGGTCTGTTCGGCGTGCACTCCGGTGCTGCGCTGGCCACCGTGGTCGGCGTCCTGATCGAAGTGCCGGTGATGTTGTCGGTGGTTCGCATCGTCAACGGCAGCAAGCGTTGGTATGAATCACAGCCGGCTTGATCGGAGCATCCTCATGCAAGGTCACTACAACGTGTTGTTCGTGTGCACCGGCAACTCGGCGCGAAGCATTCTGGCCGAAGCGACCGTCCATCACTTTGGCCGCGATCGCTTTCATGGCTACAGCGCTGGAAGTCAGCCCAAAGGTTTCATCTACCCCCAGACGCTGGACGTGCTCAAGGCCGTTGATCTTCCCATCGACGGGCTGCGCAGCAAGAGCTGGGCGGGGTTCACGACACCAGATGCCCCGGTGATGGATTTTGTGATCACCGTTTGTGACCAGGTGGCCGGCGAGGTTTGCCCCGCGTGGCCGGGTGCGCCGATCAGCGCTCACTGGAGCATTCCTGATCCGGCCAAGGCACAGGGCGATGAGGCGACCGTGTACAACGCCTTCGTGTTGGCGAGAAACCTTCTGCAGCAACGGATCAGCCTACTGCTCAATTTGAACGTGGCGGCCCTGGATCGGCTCGCGCTATCGAGTCGGCTCGATGCGATCGGGAGAGCGCCCGATAGCGATGCGCCCGGTTGATCCGATGCTGCGCCCTGGCATTACACTGCCCAAGAAGCCCACCCCGTACTGTTCCGAAACGGCTAGCCGCATCATGCAGACCAAACAAGCCCTCACGATCCTTTCAGCGCTTGCCCAGGAGTCGCGGCTGGCGGTCTATCGGCTGTTGATCGAGCACGCGCCGGACGGTCTCGCCGCCAGTGCGATTGCCGAGAAACTGGGGTTGGCCAATGCGACACTCTCCTTTCATCTGAAGGAGCTGTCGCATGCGGGCCTTGTCACCAGCCAGCAAAGTGGCCGCTTCATCTACTACGCGCCCGTGATCGAGTCCATGAACGACCTCATCGGTTATCTCACGGATCATTGCTGCAGCCAGTCCGACGACAGCTGCGGAGTCGCAAAGACGTCGTGCAAACCGTCAATGGCTACCGCCAAATCGCGGCGTAAAGTCCAAACAGCGTAATACGCGCACCGGTTGGGTTTTGACCTTGAAACCATGTTCGGGCTGGAGATCTCCAGCGTGCCGGTGATCCTGCCGACGCTGGAGAAGCGGCGGCGGCATCGTCGCGATGTCGAGCTGGCCGTGGGTATTCCTGGCGCACGCGCCGCTGGCGGCACTGGCATGGTCGCGGGCATCGCCTCGCGCCTGCGCAGCGCGGCCGGCGCCCTGCCTGGCATCCGCGAATGGCAATCGCTTGCGGCGCGGATCGCGGCAGGCGATCTCGACGCGGTGCAAGGCTCGACAGGCGGCGTCGCGGCGGATGCGCCCGCGCACGCGGCCCTCGTGCACGGATTCGGCTGGTTGTGGTGGTACGGCGCACTGGGCGTGCTGGTACTGGCCGCCTGCAGCTGGATGCTGTTCGCGCAACAGCGCCGAACCCACGCGCAAGCGGCCCAAGGGATCGGAGCGCATTGAACCGGAGCAATAGCGCTCTCTTGTCGGCTATTCGACGACGGCGGCGAACCGCCTGAAAGATGTGAGGGCCGATTCCCACGCGACACACCCCGCGGGGCGATTCGGATCGGACAAGCAAGCACTATCGTCCTGCCTTTCCCGCGACGGGATGGAACTTCCTCCGCACCGGCTTCCGCAGGAACCCTGCTTCACCGTCCGCAAACCCACCCGGTTCCATAATTCCGCGCCGTCGACAGCCAGCTTCCTTGCCGCTGACCAGGCCGACCGGAGTGAGTTGACTCGCACAAGTCAGAGGAGCACCGGATATGAACACCCGTCACCTTGGGATTCTCATCACGGCCTCGTTCGCGACAGGCGTGGCTGCCATGCCATCGACCGCACGAGCGGATACCGACGCCTGCACCGTGTTGACCCCGGCCCAGGTGGGCGCGGCCATCGGCGGATCGGTCGCGGCGGGAACACACGTCACGCCGACCTTCGTCAAGACCTGCACCTGGAATGCCTCCGGCAGCTCCAGCGTGAAATTCGTGACGCTCTACCTGCAGACCGTCGCGGCCTATGACGGTGGCAAACGGATGGCTGCCGAGATGGCCGCCGCGGGCGCGGCGGTCAAGCCGGCCGCCGTTGGCGACGACGCCTACTACTTCGTTACCGGGGATCAGGCCGGGCTCCTGGTCAAGCATGGCGACGTATCGTTCAAGGTCACGGTGTATGCAACGCTTCCCGTCGACAGGAAGGAAGCGATGGAGCTGACCCTCGCCAGGGAAGCGCTCGCAAAGCTCTGACGCGATGCACCCGAGGTGCACCGAGCCGACCCCGTTCCCGGCGGTTTCGCGATCGTCACGCATGCCATGCGCGGACCCGGCTAGCTTCTTCCCGGCCTCATGCCATGCAACCGGACACACCTCATGAAGACGATGACTTGCAAAGAACTTGGCGGTCCCTGCGACCACAAAATGTCGGCTGCGTCGTGGGGGGAGATGGTGAAATCCATGACCGCACACGTCATGGAAAAGCACCCGGATACCGCCAGGGCGATGAAGAAAATGCACGAGGAAGACCCCGAGAAATGGGGCCACGAAATGAAGCCGAAATGGGATGCGGCTCCATCCCACTAGCAGGGCCATCAGGGGAGCAAAGCGCCGCCTTGAATGTCGACGCTGCCTGGCATCGGCACGACGGCGGCGTGCTCGCGCAAGGCGCCGCGTGTGCGGCTTTCCAGACCGGTCATGGCGAAAGCGCATTGCCCCATGCCACCGCGACCGCATGCCGCCGGGGCAACCCACACGCTGCAGGCGAGTCCGGCCCTGCGGCCTCCGCTACGTGATCGCTCATCGGATTACCCCGGCAGCACGCTGCGCCTGGCGCAGCATCGGGCATGGATGGCATTCAACGCAATCGTGGTATGCAGCTCCCGGTTGGTCGCCCCCGCGATGGATTGCCGACTTCCTCGCCAGTCAGCAGGAAGTGTCCCGGGCATTTTTCAGGTCACCGGTGGCCACGCCTCAATCGAAGTGCTCCATATCGTCCGGCAAGCCCAGCCAGGCATGCTTGCGTTCCTCATAGACCGACACTTGCGGAGGCGGAAAACCCGGATCCGCAAAGGCGCCGACCGCCACAGTGACGAACCCCGGCAACGCATCGCTCTGCCAGCACACCGTGGCGCCGCAATCGCCGCAAAACCGGAACCGGGCGATGCTGCCGCTGTCGCCGGCCTGGGCGTATTCCCTGCCCTGCCCCTCGATCGTCAGCGCATCCAACGGGAACCGCGCCTGCATGCCGAACACGCTGCCCGTGCGCTTCTGGCACGCGAGGCAATGGCAGATCGAGACCCGTACCGGCTCGCCGCGCGTACGGACGACGAGGTTTCCACAGCTGCAGGTTGCTTTACGGTCGGTCATGGTAGCTACCACCTGGATTGAACGTTGTACCCGCGCCCGTGGTGCATTTGGACAGTCGTAAGGAACGGTTCGACTGATGCGGTTGGCATGCCGACAAGAATCCACGTTTCAAAATTTGTCCCTGACACCATCCCTACCGACTCATTACACTCCCGCCTTCTTTCGTGAAAGGTCGACCGCATGAATATCCGTTCACGCCGCGCTCTGATGAGCCGCCTGCTCATCCTGCTGCTGCTCCTCGCGCCCGTCGTCGCCATCGCCCAGGCCGTGACCGGCGTGGGATTCCAGGCGATCGCGATTCACGACCCGGTCAACGGCGGCACGACGCCCGGCTACGTGTTCTATCCGTCCGCGCAGCCCTCGAAGGCCACCTGGCGCGGATCTTACGCATTGCATGCCACGCCCGATGCGCCGCCCATCGCCGGCGCCAAGCCGCTGGTGGTGATCTCGCACGGCCACGCCGGCTCGGATCTGGGCCATCACGACCTCGCGACCTATCTGGCGAGCCATGGCTTCGTGGTGGCGACGGTGGAACACCCCAAGGACAATTTCCACGACACGAGCGGCGTCGGAACCGCCGCCGTGCTGGCCGGCCGGCCGATCCAGGTCAAGGCTGCGATCAGCGAACTGCTGAACGATCCGCACTGGAAGGTGCTGATCGATCCGAACCGGATCGGCGTCGCCGGTTTTTCCGCCGGCGGCTACGCCGCGCTGATGGTGGTCGGCGCGGTACCGCGTTTCGATCTCTACGTCGGCTACTGCGCACGCCATCCCAAAGACCCGGACTGCGCGATGCTGCAGAAGCTGCAGTCCCAGGGCACCGCGACAGCGGCCCTCGCCGCGCTGCAGGCAAGCGTCGACCGCTGGGGCAAGCCCGCCGATCCGCGCGTGAAAGCCGCCTTCGCCATGGCGCCGCTGAGCCTGGTGTTCGACAAGGCCGGTCTTGCCCACGTCGACCGCCCGGTTTTCCTCTATTACGGCCAGGACGACCGGGTGCTGCTGCCGCAGGAAAACGTTCTGCACATCGCACCGCTGATCAAGACGCTCGCCGGCACCACGATGATTCCCAAGGCGGGGCATTACGTGTTTCTCGCGCCATGCTCGCCGCAACTTACCAAGGGCGCACCGGACATCTGCAAGGACCCGCCGGGCGTCGATCGCGCCGCGGCGCACCGGCGCATCGACGCCAGCGCACTGGCGTTCTTCCGCAAGACGCTCGGCGTCGCCACACACTGAGAGCGGGTGCGCCATGAGTGACGTCCTTACCCTCCATGAGTTCAGCGACGATCTCGCGGTGCACTTCCGGGACATCAATGCGGAATGGATCCATGCCATGTTCCGCCTCGAAGAAACCGATCGGGATGTGCTGGAGAACCCGCGGGCGAAGATCATCGACGCGGGTGGCGTCATTCTCTTTGTCGAGGCAAGCGGACTTGGGATCGTTGGCGCATGCGCCCTTCAGAAGACGGGGGCCACCAGCTACGAGCTCACCAAGATGGGTGTGCGCGAGTCGGCACGCGGCATGAAGGCCGGGGAGTTTCTACTCTCCGCGATCATCGACCGGGCAAGCTCGCTGGGAGCCGAGCCGCTGTACCTGCTCACCAACGCCAAATGCGCCGCTGCCATTCACCTGTACGAGAAGCTTGGCTTCCAGCACGATGCCGAAATCATGGCCCGGTATGGAGCACGCTATGAAAGGTGCGACGTGGCGATGTGCTACCACGCCGAAGCTTTGCGGTAAACAACCTAAGGGCTTTCGGCCCTGGCCTGCATGCCGCTTTGGTTGGCGGACATTCGGCGCAACCCACCAGGGATTACTCCCTGGCGAAAACAAATCCACGTTGTCCGCAAGTCGAAGCCACCACACGAGCCCCCTACCGGTGAGCTGTCGAATGACAAGACTCCACGCGAGAGCGAATACGTAAAGGTGGGCCTTGGGGTTTAGGGGTTGCGGGTCAGTGGTGCTCTAAAGTGCACTCTGACCCGGGTTTCGACCCGGGTTTCGGTCCGAAGGCGGTCGGCGCCGGCGCAGCGAACACCCGCACGCCCAGCACGATGCCCAGCATCAGGAAGGCGGC
The DNA here is from genome assembly GCA_963828675.1 of uncultured Gammaproteobacteria bacterium. Lineage (GTDB taxonomy): Bacteria > Pseudomonadota > Gammaproteobacteria > Xanthomonadales > Rhodanobacteraceae > Rhodanobacter. The sequence goes on along the minus strand of CAWHFQ010000002.1, from coordinate 12,309 downwards.
CGCGACCAGGAACAGATAGACGTCGCCCGCATGCATCCGCGCCAGACGCTGGTAGTCGAGCCACTGCAGGGCAAACGTTCCCGCCGCCAGCAGCGCGCCGTAGCCGACGACTACCCGCTTCCACATCCCCCGCTCCGCTCGCCCCGTATGAGGTCATCTTAGCGCCGGTGCGCGGATGGCAAGAAAAGGGCCGCTCGATTCGACACCATGCAGCCTCGGTCCAGCTCACAACTTCTCGGAGAACGAAATTTCGCACAGCGCATTAGACCCATGCGCTCGAACGCTAATGGACGTGAAGTGGGTCAACAGAGCTTCATGCCATCTTCTTGTGAACAGGCGGTACCTTCGACCGAGCAGGAAAAGCCTGACGCGGGGCATCACCGGTCGTACCGTCAAAGCGGGCGCGCGCTGCATGGATGTCGCCATGGCAACGGTCCGCCCACTCGACGAGGCTCGCCATCGGGTCCAGCAGCGATAGGCCTAGCGGGGCCAGACGATATTCAACGCCCGGCGGCTTGGTCGGAAAGACATGGCGGGTGATCAGTCCGTCGCGCTCCAGATCGCGCAAGGTCTGGGTGAGCATGCGCTTGGAAATGTCTTGGACAGCGCGATGAAGCTCGCTAAAGCGGTGCGGTCGCATCGCGAGAGCCATGATCATGAGCATGCTCCATTTGTCGCCGATACGGTCGAGCACGTCGCGCACCGGGCAGTGTACGGATGAGGACTCGCCCATTGGATATTGGCTGAATCTTTCGATCACCCTCAATGCGTTGCTCATGCGGAATTCCTCGCGATCTGCTGGTTACAAAAAACTGCCTCCTTACGGTCCGCGGAGACGGTCTCTATAGTAGACCAACCCCAGGCCTGTTGGTTGGCCTTTGCATACAGAACCCTCAAAGATCGGGAGAACGCTCATGTTTTTAGTCATGGGAATTACGGGAAAAGTTGGCGGCGCAACGGCAAAACATCTGTTGGCGCAGGGCAAAGAAGTACGCGCGCTCGTCCGTAATCGTGAAAAGGCGGCGAAGTGGGCCGACCAAGGCGTGCAACTGGTAGACGGCGACTGGAATGATTCGGCAGCCATTGAGATGGCGCTTAAAGATGTCGAAGGCGCGTTTGTCATGTTGCCGGCGGTATGGGCACCTTCGCCCGATTACAAAGAAGCCAAGGCCGTGATTGCGAACTATGTCGGTGCGCTTGCCAAGGCAGCACCGCCGCGGGTGGTAGCACTCTCGTCCATGGGTGCGAACAGAACCAGCGGGCTGGGGATGATCACGGCCCTGTCGCTTCTGGAGCAAGGATTTCGCGACCTGACCTTGCCGATCGCCTATGTGCGCGCCGGCGGCTTTTTTGAAAACTTCCTCTACGGCTTGCATGTTGCCCAGGGTGGCACGCTCCCCGTCTACTACGACCCGACAGATCTGAAATCGACCATGGTCGCGACCCATGACATCGGCGCCGAAATCGCATCGCTTCTGACCGGGCCGGCATGGTCGGGGCATCGGGTCATCGAGCTCGGTTCGATGGTCAGCGCGGATGAAGTAGCGACACAACTGGGTGAAGTCCTGAAGGTCGACGTCAAGGCTTTTGCTATCCCGCGGGCCGGGTGGCCGGCGGCGTTCGAGCAGTTCGGCATTCCGAAGGGCCACACGGGACCAGCCGAAGCGATGTTTGACGCCGTCAACTCAGGCTGGATGGCTCTCGGGGTCGAGGGTACGGAGCACGTTCCTGGCACGACGCCCGCCCGCGATGTCTTCGCGGCGGCCCAGAAGGCCGCTACGGAATAGGTCCGCAGATCGGCGATGGGACGACTTTCGGAATCCACTCCGGAGATTCGCATCCCATCGGCAGCAAACTCATCATCTGAGGTCGCACTAATGTCTAAAATCTCCTGGCGCCAAGTCCTGCCCCTGGCTCTTGCGGCTTTCTTCGTCGTGGGTTCACTCAGCAACATCATCGCCCCGGGATCCATCTACCAGGAATACCTGAAGTGGGGGTACCCGCACTGGTTCCATTTCGTGACTGGATCGCTGGAACTCACCGCGGCCATTCTGCTTTTCCGGTGCGCGCAGTCGCCTGTTGGGCTCGGCGCTCGGCTGCACCGTCATGCTTGCCGCCCTCGCGACCGTCATCATCCACGGCGAATACGGGCACGCTGTGCCACCACTTGTCGTGGCGACATGGTCACTCGTGGTCGGCTGGATAAGCTGGCGCAAGCGGCTCATCGTCTCAGCGTGACTGACAGCACCACGATAGAGAAGCTGGCGCTGGCTCGTGAGACATTGGACTCTGCGGATTTTTTGTGGCAACTGTCGTGCAACAGGAGACAACTTTCACTGGTTCATACCGGATGCCCTATTGGAGCGGGCAATTATCTCTTCCAGGAATTGTCCGTGACATCTTTTTCCGACCCCCGCACCGACAATTGCCCCTAACGCCTTTTCCCTGCAAGCAACTCATCCAGCCGCGCCTCGCCTTCGCGAAATCGACAAATGGAACGCTCTCCATGAGCTGACCTGCCGAAGCCGATCGTCTTGCTGCGAATCAGACCAGCAGCATCGGCTTCGGCACCCAGTTGCGGAAAGTAGTCGCCGTTGTCATCGCCCACATCGGGTGCCTCCATCCAGAGGCGATCCTTTCCGACCAGGGCGGAAACCGACGAAGCTTCGTACGATGGCGGGGCGTCAACGACTCCGCGTAATGCAGGAACGAGTTGCGGTTGTGGCCCACCCCCAGCAGGAGAATGTAGGCACCCAGCCCGTACATCCTGTCGAACGGCGAGTTCTTTCCGAGTGCGTACACAAGGGGGTGGTCGACCGTGATCTCACTGGCACGAACGCCCAGGGCGGCAACGGATGCCTGGGGACTATCGCTGCGCAAGCGCCCTGGACCAGACAGGACCGCGTTGGGCAACGCACCCATCGGGGTCGGCAGGTCATCACGAAAGAGGGATACATTTCGGCGGGCTTCATCGGCCACCGGGTCGTCGAATGCGCGCGACTGCGGATGCGGATCGGATATCTGGGGCGTAAACGTGGGCACCACCAGCGTTCCCGCATCACCGACGCAACACAGCAGCGCATCGATCACCGCTTGCGCTCCGCCATCCACTGCACCGAACGCCGACAGCGACGAGTGAACCACGACAACAGCCCCCCGAGGTACGCCGAGGGTCCGAAGTTCCTGTTCAAGGAATGTCGCGTCGATGGACGCGGCTGATATGTCTGACACCAACGTTTCCTTTGTGTCGTCCGATGGATTCAACTCGAGCCGTTGCAATGTTCGCTATAAGGAGCGGACATTGCCAGTTCGATTTAACTTCCTCCGCCCCGGTTTCGCGGCCGCCCCTTATTCGGTCTGGCAAGCGATCGCCGTGACTCCCGGCTACTGACAGGTTGGATGCTGCCGCACGACGTACGACGCGCCGCCCGGGCACACGCGCGGGGAGCGCGAGGTAACGTGGCCTGCTCCTCGCGCACACCGGGTTTCGTACCGTGCGGTGGCTTCAGGCCCTGCGCATTCACGTCACTGACGATGTCGCGCAGCTTCTCCACGTCGCGGACGATGGCATCGCCCATGATCGACAGCGTGACGTCGGAGAACTCGGCGTGATCGCTGCAGGTCACCACATTGCCAAGGGCCCGCAGGCTGTCGAGCAACAGGTCGATCTCGTCGATCTGATCCAGGGTGACGCCGAAGAGGTAGCGGTTGCCGGCCGCATCCCTCACCGGCTCGGCGGTGTCCGGTTCCGCGGCTTCCGTGCAAGCCTCCGCTGCGTCCGCAGCGGCCTCGCAGGCCGCCGCCCGTTCGCCACGCTCGGCCGGCCAGGAGAGTTCGTCCAGCACCTGGGCGATCTGCTCCTCCAGCAGTTCCAGGCAGATCGCCACTTCGCCCGGGCGAATCTCGCGGATACCATTCCTGCTCCTCGTCCGGCCTGCGCGGTTGCGCCAGATTGCGACAGGAACTCCACGTACTCGCGCAGCTTCTTCAGCCGCAGCTGGCTGTCCTCCGGCAGGAAATAGCCCGTCGTTTCCAGATCATCCGAATCGAACGTCGACATGGTCGCCTCCTCATTCCATGAAGTGCCCGTCCACGGCATGACGGCGGACGGGAAGTCGGGAGGTTCGAAACCGCACACAGCCGGCGGGCATATTCCCCTTGCGGGTGTTGTATTAGCCGCCCTCCCGACGCAGGCTTCGCGTCGGTTGCACCTGCAAGGCACAGGCACAAAAAACCCACCGGTTTGTCGGAGGTGGGTACCGCTGTGTGAGGAGTTTCTACGCTCCTTGCAATCGAGTCTGCTACGGCAGTGGAGGGGAGTCAAGACAGGCCTGGATAAGCGAACCTGATAGTTGCTGCTAGTCCCAGCGCAGCACTTTGGCGACCCACATGCCGTCTCGACGTTGCACTACAGCAGAAGCCGATATCTCGCCGTCTGTGATGTGCAGCTCCAGCCCTTCTTTCAGCTCAATGCCAAGCGTTGCCAAATCACGCAACGTGCCGACAGTCGTAAGGCGGATTATGTCGGAGTCGTCCGCATTTCCGAAGTCTACAAAAATAGATTGTGATGCAGGCATGGGTTTAATTCGTGCCTGGATTTCGATTCTTGATGACCTGAAGTAGCGGGCTTGCTTGTTGTCCGGTTAAGCCTGTCACGGTCACCAGCACTTCTGCCAGATGATTGCCGCATCCCGTTGCGACTCTCCACACAAAAAAGCCTCGCGACGCAACGCGAGGCTCTTCTTGTGGCATACGGCAAGGGTCAAACTATTGCGTGCAAGCCGGAAACCCTCGTGCACAACACCGAAAGCCTTGCGCACAACGCTCCGAGCCTTGCGGCCGCAAGGGTGCGAGGCTTGCGCGCAAGGGTCGGAAGCTTGCGTGAACACCGGGAACCTTGTGCGCGAGGGTTTAGGGGTTGCGCGTGGATGGCGGGGAATTGCGGCAGAGCGTTCTGGAATCGCCAGCCACCAAGTCACTGTCGGACACCGGCTTGCGCCAGCTGTCTACCCTAGTGCGTAGACCACTTGGTACCGTTCACGCTGATCTTCTTTGAGGTTTGAAGCGCTCTCAATGACGGAGGCAACTTGATCGGGTTTCAAGGCGGGTTTGAACCAGGACTTCAGCGACGATTGAAGCGGCTTCGAGCGTCGCCGGCTTGGCGGATTTCAGACCTTTAAGAAGCTTGAGCACCTCGGCGACATGCCCGGCCACTGGCTTCGACTTCGTAGTGCCCCCGGTCGCTCCAGGCACGATCGTCACGACGACATTCTTCGCAGCTTTCGGTTTCGCGGCGACCGCTACCTTTGCCGCCGTTCCCTTGGTCACGGGCGCCGTCTTTGGACTCGGCAATTTCACTGAACCACCGATCGACAGCGGCCCGATTGCAAGCGATCTTCAAACTGGCCAAGTGCTTGACCAAGGGATCGAAGCCTGTGTCTCTCGACACGATCGTGAACCTGGCATCCGGATGGGATGCAGCCAGCCTGCCGATGTAGAACGCGATATGGAAATCCACCGCGTTGGGACCGCTGCCTGAAACCGGAAATACTCCACATCTGCACCGAAGGGCTGCAGGACCCGTGACAGCGCGACTGGCACCTTGGACTGGTTCTGACCGAGAAACATCATGACTTTGCAGCTGCCTGGCAACACCGATCCGATGTCAGTCGGCTGGACGTTTTCAAAATCGATCAGGAAGAATTGGAGGCCCAAGGTTTTCCCCGAAGCTTTGGATTCTTTGACGATTGTAACCAACTGAACAACAAACACTGACCCGCTGATCCGCTTTTTACGGAGCCGGTAAGGAGCTGGGCCCGACCGAATTGGGCGCTGCTAGCCGGGAAATTGTCCCTGACACCTTTTTCGGCCTGAGGTTTCGGCCTTGCGAGTCGATCAGCACGCAGGGTGCGCCGCTTCGATCGGGCGGACCGAAGCTGTTGGCTACACTTCGCGCATCCCGTGCACTCGTCCCGTATCGCAGCGCACGCCCACCGTGAACAGAGAAACAGCGCAAGTCGGATGACGATGGCCGCAGGACGATCCACGGCCGGAGGCCTGACCGGTCGGTGCCTCTCACGGTTCAAACGGTTGTATGTGAACCTGATCCCGATAGTGCTTCGCTTATTGCTCAGACATCGCGTCGCGTAGTCTTGGAAGCAGCGGCCAAGCCTTAAACCCATACAGAAGTATCACAGCCCTGAAGTCGGGTCTCAACATTTAACACGAAAGCAATCTCTCCCTTTAACTGGGCAGCGGCTTCTCCGTCCAGCTGTCCAAGCAAATATTACGAATGACCAGCACGCATACACCAAGCTTGCGCTCTCGACCGACTGTGACCTTTCGCTCGTTAGACAACGTGAGCCCTGTAACCCGCATTGCGGAAGCCCGCCCCACAGCAACCCGCTTTCCTTCGTTTATGCGATATCACGGGACGTTGGCTATCCCGGCATCGCGTTCTCACTCGATCTTCTGCAGTCTTCAGAACGTCCTGTACCTTGGCGAAGAAAGGGCAATATCGTCTGAATATCTCGTGTAGACCACGCCAAGTTCTTCACAGAGCGTGTCGCAATCGCTATCAAATTCGAACATCACCGTATTCGAAAGCAAAGGCGAGCTAGGTGCTCCAACACAAAGCACAGGCACGCCCGCTGGACGCCAAGTGCAAGAATCTATAATGGAACGCAATTTCCGCATCACTCATATTATTCGGTAAAAATGATGTCTTAAATGTCGTTCTAAAGTCAGCCCTCCTATAGAAGGAAAAAAATCGCAAAAATCCAGCTTAGTTAAGAACTTTGCTTCTACGTGGTGCAATGCATTGATAAATATGGACGAACCTCGCTTGTAGGCGACAGCTTTGTTATGAACAGGAAGAAACTCCCCCACTATGTCAATTATAGCCCGCTGTATCGCCTTAACTTCACGGAGCGGGTTGTGCAACCAGGCGCAAATCCCGGCCATTCTTTTTCGGAAATGGCATATCTTGTATCTCTTATAAGCAGTCGCAGCGATATGGCGGCAGGTCGCACTCGCGACGCCCACTTTTCCAGCGACTTGGCTGATAAGCCCAATCATCCTACATGCCTGATTTTTTGTAGAACCTCGGCCCTTGTTTTCATCGCCTGATCATAATAAGCAGCAACGTCAACACGCACCCGCTCTTTATCTATAACCGTACCCGGATTAAATGCATTCAGCGACGATGGTCAAGGCGGGAGTCTACCTGCTGGCCCGGCGGCTGCCGCTCGGCGGCACGGACGCCTGGGTCGGGATCGTCTCTATCGTCGGGGGAACCACCATGCTGGTCGGCGCGTGGACGGCGCCGGGCAGTCGGACCTCAGTGCATCCTGGCCTACTCGACGGTCAGCGCCCTCGGTACGCTGACGCTCTTGCTGGGGCTGGCGGATCGCTCGCGATCCAGGCGGCGATGGTGTTCCCGCCGGGTCATGCCCTGTACAAGGGGGCTCTCTTCCTCGTCGTCGCGCCTATCTCGCGGGCGGCTGGACCACGGGACGGGCACGCGCGACGTGAACCACCTCGGCGGGCTCGGCCGGCGATGCCGCTGGCTCTGGCCGCCGGGGTCGCCGGGCTGTCGATGGCCGGCCTGCCGCCGATGCTCGGCTTCATCGGCAAGGAACTGCTCTACGAAGCCAAGCTGCAGGCGCCGGCGGCGTGGGGGGTCACCGCCGCGGGCGTCGCCGCGAACGCCTCGTTCGTCGCGGTCGCCGGCCTCGTCGCGCTCCGTCCGTTCTGGGGCCGGCCCGGCCCCGCCCCCGGCGCCCACGACCGCCACTCGGCTGTTGCTGGGCCGCTGGTGCTGGCGGCCTCGGCCTGCTATCGGCCTCTGGCCGGGCGTGCTCGAGGCGCTGGTGGCCGCGGCGAGCCCTTCGGCGGCCGAGCCCGACGTCCCTGTCCTGGCTGTGGCACGGGGCTGACCCCGGCTCTGCCCTGAGCGCCGCCACCGTCGCCGCCGGCGTGGCGCCTACGCCGGGTGGCTACTGCGGCGAGCGCGCCGCGGTCGGCGGGGGCCGCCGCGCTGGGGCCCGGCCCGCCTGTACGAACGGCGTTGAACGGGGCTCAGCGGTCTGGCCGGCGGCCAGACGCGGGTCTGCAGAGCGGCTACCTGCGGGACTACCTGCTGATCACCGTGGCCGCGACGGCCGGGTACGGGCGACGCTCGGGCGGCCGCGGCACGTGCCGAGTGGCGTGGAAGCTGGTCGGACCTGGCGTTCCACGAAGCCGGGGTTGGCGGCCTCATCATGATCGCGGCGCTGGCCGCGGCCCGCTCGACGTCGCGCCTGGCGGCGATCGCGGCGCTGGGCGCCGTCGGCTACGGCATCTCGCTGCTCTTCGTCTTCTTCGGCGCGCCGGACCTGGCGCTGACGCAGTTCGCGATCGAGACCCTCACCGTCATCCTCTTCGTGCTGGTCATCTATCGGCTGCCGCGCTTCGCGTCCTCTGTCGCACGCGCGCGTGCACGCGGCGCGACGCCGCCGTCGCCGCCGGCGTCGGGGCCGCTGATGGCGGCCCTGGTGCTGGTCGCCTCGGCGTCGCCGCTGCCGTCGCGCCTCGCCGCGTTCTTCGCCGCGCAGAGTCCCGACGGCGGCGCACGGCCGCAACGTCGTCAACGTGATCCTCGTCGACTTCCGCGGCCCTCGACACGCTCGGCGAGATCACCGTGCTCGCCGTGGCGGCGCTCGGCATCTGGGCGCTGGTCGGGCTGCGCCTCGGCGACGACGGCGCAGGCCGACGCCGACGACGGCGCCGGGCCATCATGCCGCCGTCGCTGCTGCTGCGCATCGCCACCCGCCACCTCTTCCCGCTGCTGCTGCTGTTCTCCGCTCTATCTCCTGCTGCGCGGACACAACGCGCCCGGCGGCGGCTTCGTCGGCGGCCTGACGGCGGCGGCGGCGTTCGCCCTCTACCTGCTCGCCTTCGGCACCGCCGCGGCGCGGCAGCGGTTGCGCGCGGACCCGCACGCTGCTGATCGGCGGCGGGCTGCTGGTCGCCGGCGTCAGCGGCCTCCGGCCGCGGTCGCCGGCAGCCCTCCCTGATCGCACCGGCTGTCTGGACGGACAGCGCCCGTGCCGCTGATCGGCGCGTTCCCGGCACGCCGTTGCTCTTCGACGTCGGCGTCTACCTGGTCGTGCTCGGCATCGTGCTGCTGATGCTGTTCACCGCTGAGCGAGGACTGATGGCGACTGCTGCTCGCCGTCACCGTCGGCGCCCTCTACGCCTGCGGCGTCTACATGCTGCTGCGGCGCAGCCTGGTGAAGCTCGTCATCGGGCTGGTCCTGCTCGGACACGCGGCCAACCTCCTGATCATCACCGCCGCCGGCGTCGCGCACGCGGCCGGCCGCCGATCGTCGCCGAGACGGCGGCGGCGCTCAGCCGCCGTACGCCGACCCACTGCCGCAGGCCCTGGTTCTCACCGCCATCGTCATCGGCTTCGGCGTCCAGGCCTTCGCGCTGGTGCTGCTGAAGCGCGCGTATCAGGCGGTGGGGACGGACGACCTCGACGCGATGCGGTCCACCGACACATGAGACGAGACGTTTGAAATGAGTTCTGCTGATCCTTCCGATCCTGGTGCCGTTCGCGTGCGCCGTGGCATCGCTGCTCGCGTGGCGGTCGGTGGTGGCGCAGCGGGCGTTGAGCGTTGTCGGATCGGTGGCGTTGTTGGGCGTCGGGGTCGAGCTGCTCGCGGCGGTGCGGGCGCGGGGGATCCTGGTGCTGCAGGTCGGCAACTGGCCGGCGCCATTCGGGATCACGCTGGCCGCCGATCTGCTGAGCGCCATGATGGTGCTCGTGGCGGGCGTCGTCGCCGTCGCCGTGTCGATCTTCGCGCTCGGCAGCCTCGACGAGGGGCGCGAGCGCTTCGGCTACTACCCGCTGTTCCACGTGCTGCTGATGGGCGTCTGCGGCGCCTTCCTCGCCGGCGACCTCTTCAACCTCTACGTCTGGTTCGAGGTGATGCTGATCGCCTCGTTCGTGCTGCTGGTGCTCGGCGGCGAGCGGCCGCAGCTCGAGGGCGGCGTGAAGTACGTCGCCCTCAACCTGGTCTCGTCGGCGGTGTTCCTCGCCGCCGCCGGCATCACGCTACGGCACCGTCGGCACGCTCAACTTCGCCGACCTGGCGCGGGGCGCGGCGTCGCTGCCACATCCCGGCGTGGCGCGCACGCTGGCGATGCTGCTGCTCGTCGCCTTCGGCGTCAAGGCGGCGATCTTCCCGCTCTTCTTCTGGCTGCCGGCCTCGTACCACACGCCGCCGGTGGCGGTGACGACGCTCTTCTCCGGCCTGCTCACCAAGGTCGGCGTCTACGCGCTGATCCGCGTCTTCACCCTCGCGCTTCCCCGTCGACGCCGTCGACCCAGCCGCTGCTGCTCACGGTGGCCGGACTGACGATGGTGACCGGCGTGCTCGGCGCCGTCGCCCAGTACGAGATGCGGCGCCTCCTCGCCTTCCACGTCGTCAGCCAGATCGGCTACCTGATCATGGGCCTGGGCCTCGCCTCGCCGCTGGCGCTGGCCGGCACGGTGTTCTTCATCGTGCACGTCACCCTCGCGAAGTCGGCGCTGTTCCTGGTCGGCGGCATTGCGCAGCGCCTGCGCGGCAGCTTGGAGCTCGATCGCCTGGGCGGCCTCTACCGCGACCATCCGTGGGTCTCGCTCCTCTTCCTCGTCCCGGCGCTGGCCCTGGCGGGCATCCCGCCGCTGTCGGGTTTCTTCGCCAAGCTGCTGCTGGTGCAGGCCGGGCTCGCCGGCCGGCACTGTGGCGATCATGGCCACCGCGCTGGCGGTCAGCCTGCTGACCCTGTGCTTCTCGTAACGAGGATCTGGGGGGAGGCGTGGAAGCCCGTCCAGAGGTCGAGGTCAGAGGTCAGAAGTCAGAGGTCAGAGGTCAGAAGTCGGAGGTCAAAGGCGAGGAGGCGCGGCTCCGCTGGACGGGACGATGCTTTGCCGAACCCTGACTCCTGGTCCCTGGCCCCTCTTCTGTGCCCATTCTGGGCGCTGGCCGCGATGACCGTGACCATCGGCTTGGGGGCAGAGGCGGTCTTCGCGTTGGCCCGAGGGGCAGCGGAACAGCTACTCGACCGGGAGGAATATGTCCGGGCCGTGCTGGGAGGGTTGCCATGAATATTTCTTGTTGAATGTTCTACTGTCCGTGACGTGGGGGATGGCGACCGGGACGTTCACCTGCCGAACCTGCGCTCGGGTTCACCCTGGGCTACCTGATCCTTCGCTTCTCCCAGCGGGTTCCTGGGCCTTCACCGTACTTCGCCAAGGTGACCCTGGTGCTCGCGTTTCGCTCCTGCGATCTTCTGGGAGTTGTTCCTCGCCAACTTCCGAGTAGCCTACGACGTGCTCGTGCCGGGGGCGTTGGCCCGACCGGGCACGGGACTGTCGCCGGACTACGCTCCGCGGGCGAGCCCGGCGGGGTCGCCCGCCTTCTCGGGCAACCTCCGCGCCGCTGGCGGCGAGTCCTTCGTGTGCCCGGGGGTCGTCGCCATCCCCCTGGACGCCCGCACCGACGCGGAGATCACCCTGCTAGCGAACCTGATCACCTTGACCCCCGGCAGCGTGACCCTGGACCTCTCCGAGGACCTCAGCGTACTTCACGTCCACGCGATGTACATCGACGGCGGCGACGTCGAGGCCTATCGCGCTGATCCGTTAAAGAAGGTCTGGAGCGGCGAGGTGCTGGAGTTGCTGCGATGAATGACGGCCCCTTTGAACGTGACGGTTCGGCCAACCCAGGGTGGCCCTGGGCCTGATCGGGCTGGCCATGTTCCTCACGTTCATTCGGCTGGTGCGAGGGGGCCGACCCTGCCCGACCGGGTGGTCGCTCTGGATTTGATGGGCGTGCTGTCGGTGGGCATGCTCGCCGCCTACGCCGTGATCACAGACCAGCCCGGAGCTGATGGACCCGGTCTGCGGTGCTGGCCCTGGTCGGATTTCTCGGCACGGTGGCCTTTGCCCGGTACCGCTGGTAAACGGGGGAGCGATGAGTGAACGAATCAGCGCGGCGCTGCTGGTGGTCTGTGCCTCCTTCATGTTCCTCGCGGCCTCGGGGTGCGGCGCCTGCCCGACCTCTTCATGAGGCTGCAGGCGGCGACCAAGGCGATCCACCCTGGGCGTGGGCTGTCTGCTGCTGGGAGTGGCGATCCACTTCCAGGATCTTGGCCGTGACCGACCGACCGGTGTTGGTCATCGCGTCTTCTGCCTCACCGTACCGGTGGGGCGGGACTGCGATCGCCCGGGCAGCTTATGCCGTGGGCGTCCCCCTGAGGGAAGGGGACAATCATCGA